>JANRIW010000036.1:0-277347 GCA_033764505.1 Gemmatimonadales bacterium | reverse complement strand
GTTTGCTGGTCGCGGCCCCCCCCCCCCCCCCCCCCCCGGGGGCGGAGCTCGACCAGGTACCGGAGGTCAATCTCGTCCGGAAACCCCATCTCAGGTGGCATGATGCCCACGACCCAACGATCGAATTCGGTGCGGAATCCGCGGTTCTTGAAGTCTGTGGTCCCGCCGAGGTGGCTCTGCCAGAATCGATGGGTGACGACCGCGACCGGCGCCACCTCCACGCGATGGTGATCGGGGAGGGAAGTCGTCCGCGACTCGGCGTCACGGCTAGGACGCTGAAGAAATCGGCCGACACCGCCGATGTGCGGATGCGCATCGATCGATCCACTCGGGCGGGCTTCGCGCATCCGTGTCATGGCGGCCACGCAACGGCTCCGGCTGTTGAGTTCTCCACGCAGATTGCGCCGCCCCCGCGGTGTCAGGCGAAAGACCCGGGCTTCCCGTCCCGTGGCGGTGACTTCCCACGGCGATTCGACCAGCAGCCGTTCTCGCCGAGTCGTCGCAGGGCCGGACAGAGTGCCCCCTCCTCGATGGAGAAGTCGTCAGGAGTGACCTGTCTGATCCCCCGCTAGTTTGCGTGGTCCCCAGATGAGGGTCTTGAGGGTCAGGACATCCAGTTGTGGCCTTCAAGCGCGTCATCGGAGGGTGGTCTATGGATCCGCCTCTATCAGACTCTCAGGTCTAACAAGACCAAGGGCGTAGGACGCCCGCACGGCGCCGGAGTTTCCGAACCCGCCGGAAGGGCTCTGCGTGTGCGTGGCGATATAGCCGGGGGGCGAAATGGGGCGCTCCGGTTGGCGTGCTAGCAACCAAGTCATAACACGCGGCGGTGCACCGGGTCGGTCGAGCGGGAGCAGGACTGACTCTACTCGCGGAGGAGGAGGTAACTGAGGAGTGCGAGGGCCAGGGTGATCGCAGCCCCACCGAGTGCGAATCGGCGTGCACGCCTCCAGGCGCCTGCGGGACGGCCGCCGAATTCGCCGCTCAGGACCGCCGGGTCTTCGAGCGCACGCACCACATCGGCCGCATAGCGTGGACGATCGCGGGGTTCCTTTTGCAGCAGGTGGTCGATCACCGCCGCGAAGGCGCGGGGCACGTCATAGCGCCGCGTCGTGACGCCCGGCGGGGTGCGGATCACATGGGACGCCATCACCTGTTGCGGTGAAAGGCCGTGGAACGGGGCGGCGCCGGTCATCATCTCCCATGCGACAATACCCAAGGCGTAGAGATCGGCACGATGGTCAGTGTTGGGATCGCCGGCGGCTTGTTCGGGAGCCATGTATGCCGGTGTTCCGATGGCGATCCCGGAAGCGGTCATTGCTGCGCCATGCGCACCGCTGATGTGCCCTTGGCGTCGCGACGCGCGTGAGGCCTGGAGCGCCTTGGCTACACCGAAATCCGTAACCACGGCCGATCCGCCGGTCAACAGGATGTTGTCCGGCTTGATATCCCGGTGCACCACATCGTTGGTGTGGGCATACGACAGGGCGCGGGCGACGTCCTTGAGGATTGCCACGGCTTCCCGTACGGCGAGGGGGCCGCGGGTGAGTCGGGTTCGCAGGGATTCTCCGTCGATGAAGGGCATGACGAAGTACGGCAGGCCGTCGATCTCGCCGGCGCTCAGCACCGGGACGATATGAGGATGCTGCAGGGCGGCAGAGACCAGAATCTCACGCCGGAACCGTTCCACCGAGACGGCGGCCGCCAGCTCAGCAGGAAGAACCTTGACTACCACCAACCGGTTGAGGGCCACGTCACGTGCCCGGTAGACGGTCGACATCCCGCCGCCGAGGAGTTGATCTTCTAGGATGATTCCGGCGCCCAGCGCCGACTGCAAGGCGTCGCGCGCGAGCGATTCAGATTGATCGGCCATGGACCTTCCCTTCAGTCAATCCCGGCGGATGGCGGCGTACCGGCAGGGCGGCGTTTCCGGGCTCCGAGGGCGTGGTTTCGATAAATATACGCACTGCCCCCGACGTCGGTGCTGACGACACCCCGGCGGTCTCGCGGGCTGGCCAAGGGCTCACGGGAGGACCGACAGCTCCCGGGGCTTGATCTGCGCGGGAATGTGTGAAGACCCGGGTCGGGCGTATCCGTTGCCTCTGGCGCGGATCTACCCCTCGACCGCGCGGAATTGGCGTACGAGTGGATTCCCCCTGACGCATCGTTGACGACCAGGTCGCCGGTTGATGCCTGAGACGCAGCCCGGGGTCGGACCGTTCCATCGTCGACGACCGGCGAGTCGGACGGCGCTGGGGGCATCCTCGATCAGGTTCGCTTCGACGAAGCGCCTCTCAGGACGCGGTTTGTTTCGCGGGGCGTAAAGCGATCCCGGGAGTCTTGCGCCTTTGGTGGACCGGGTAGATTCAGGCTCCTCCTAGACAATGAGTCCGTCATGAAGCAACTCACCCGGGTCCGTCAGGCCTGCAAGCTTGTCAAGGATCTCCGGCGACAGTAGCACGTTGACGTCCTCTGCAGTGTCGGCAGACGCGCACCGAGTGGCTATTTCGCCCGGTCGAAGGAGCCACTGTCCCTACGCGCCCAGAAAAATGCACGCCTGCTCCGACTGAACACCGCGACCAAGGGGGTATCTCGGACTCCTCGGATCCCGCTCGACCTTCGCGACGCGGGCCAGACGCGCCGTAAACACCGGATCGCGCGAATGATGCGATAGAAAGGGATCCACGCCCTCCAGGGCTACGGACCTCGGAAGTGGACGATCGGGACCCCAGCGGTGCTGATGTCCAATTTCTTGAAGTGCCGGTTCACGACCACTCGTCCGAATGTCCCTTGGGTCGTAGACATCACCGGCATCTGCACGTCTGAGGGGTGGCTCCAACTCGCCGTCGTGCTGGATCACTCCCCCGACGCATCAGTGGCTGGGCCGCC
Source organism: Gemmatimonadales bacterium (assembly GCA_033764505.1). Classification (GTDB taxonomy): domain Bacteria; phylum Gemmatimonadota; class Gemmatimonadetes; order Gemmatimonadales; family GWC2-71-9; genus Palsa-1233. Next base: position 274,458 of record JANRIW010000036.1, on the reverse strand, counting down.
CGGCCGATGATTCCCCCAGAATTGGTCCTCGATGCCCTGCTGCTGGCCGTCCGACACCGCCGCCCGCTCGGTACCCTCATCCACCCGGATCAAGGCGTACAGTTCGGTACAATTTGAAGCGGCCCATGTAGCAGTACGGCGGTGTCTCCGCTAGACATCGGGAACTTCAAGCGGCGGGGCGAGTGCAAACAACCGCAGGTGATCTCTGCTCGCCGTTATCCTTGAGGCCGGTCCTCCGCGAACCTCACCCTCGAAGCGATGAGTGGCTCGGAGCCGCGAAGGGTTGTGTGAGTCGGGTATGGCGGCGCGGTGGGCGTTTCCATCCTTCAATCCCCGCCGGGCGAGGGTACGAGCGGGAGTGGGATCGATCTCTACGTCTCGAAGGGCGCCGTAGACGAAAGTTAGCAACGCACGAAGCCCATTTCTATCTTGAATGGCCCCGTCGAAGACTCGAGCGGGCCGTGACCACTACTCAAGTGATCACGGCCCCGGTGAGCCGGCAGGTCTACCCTAATGGGCGAGCCGCCCAGTCACTCTTTAACGAGCCGCCAGACCAACGCGCCATCTACCCCCCTGACCAGGACGAGACTAGCAACGTCACCTGCGCTGAGCGATACGGTTTCCTCGGCCAAGACGCGGGCTGGCTGTGCGCGGGAGATAGCGGCAACCCGAAAGACTCCCGGCGGACGGACGGCATATCCCGGGAACATGGCATCGGAGCCAACGCCAAACGCAAAGGGCGATACGAACCGACCGTTCGTACTGTCGTGGACCGAAGACACCAGAGACTGTAGGTACCCGTCCGCAGGCTCTACCCCCTCCACCGTGTGCACGAAGCGAACCCTGACCGCGTCGGGCAGAGGGACGGCAGCCGTGTCCATCGTGGCGCCAAGGAGCGCAACAATTGCGTCGAGCCCTTCCCCAAGAACCACGGTGCGCCGCAGCCCAGTGGATACTGTGAAGTCATGCGTACCGAGAACCGCGCCGTCAGGCCCATTCACTTCCAAGCGGTGGGGACCGGCGGTGATGGCCTGATGGAGGGAGGATCCTGACGTCGGCAGGGAAAGGCGTGCGCCGTCCAAACGCAGGGACGCGGTTCGCCCCGAGTGGAGAGCATTCATGACGATCAGGGAGGCCTCTCCGGTTTGCCCGTCGCTGCCACTCGGCCCGGACATGTCGCTGCAGGCGGTTGCAAGTACCAGGAGGAAGGCCACTGATTGAATCTTTCGCATGGGATGCTCCTCGCAAGGGTGAATGCTGCCCGGAACGAATTGGAGGCTGGCGGGCATGCTCAGGAGACCCTCCGATCATGGATCGCGTCACATCACAATCGGAATGTGACCTTTTTTCTCGTCGAGGGGTCTCTTGGAAGTGAGGCCTTCGGACCATGAGCTCGTCGAAAGGATCGCTGAGGGGGAGGATGACGCGCTGGCGCTCTTGATGAGGCGGCACGCAGCCCCCTTGATGCGGTTCGCCGCCAGTTATCTGCGCTCCGCCGACGATGCGGATGAGGTACTCCAGGACGTCTTTCTGAGAGCGAGAGGCGCCTTTCGGCGTGGGGCCCGACCGAACGAGTTGGCGGGCTGGTTGTTCCGCGTTACTGTCAACCGGTGTCGGACACGCCAGCGGCGGTGGTGGCCCTTCGTCGGCGGGACGCGTGCTGAGTCGGCACTCGCCGGGGCGTCGGCCCCCCCGACCGCCGGCGACCTTGAGTGGCGAGAGGAAATAGATAAGGCGCTGACAGAACTCAGCCCGGTGTTGAGGGAGGCATTTCTGTTGAGACACGTGGAGGGAATGGATTACGAGGAGATGGCGCGCGTCACGGGATCGCGGATCCCCGCGTTGAAGATGCGGGTAGCGCGGGCCCGGCTTCAGCTTCGACTTCGACTTGAGGATCTCCGGTGAAGAAGAGTCCTAGTCAGACCGGACGGCTCAATGCCGAGCCGGTGCTCGAGCAGGTGGTTGCTGCTCTGAATGCGTCGTCCTCAGTTCGTCCCGGGTTGTTTGAGCGGACCCTTCGGCGGCGAGCTCGACGCTTCAAGGCTCGAGTCCTTGGGACCGCGGCGCTCGCTTTCACGGCATACTTCGTTATCGATCGAGTGGCAAGTTCAGGCGCTCAGCGAGTTACATTTTCAGTCGATGCTCCTGCATCCGCAGAGGTTGCGCTGGTCGGGGACTTTACCGAATGGCGCTTCGACGCGGTTCGCCTGAAGAGAGGGGAAAATGGTCATTGGGAGGCGACCGTTCCGCTCCTTCCGGGTCGATACCGCTTCGGCTACCTGATTGACGGGCGAGTATGGCAGACCGATGCTCGGGCGGCGACCATGTCCGACGGCTTCGGACACCTGACTTCGGTTGTCACGATCGCGAACTGAGGGTCCAGTCCATGATCACGCTCCAGACCGCAATGCTTGTCCTGGTTCCCGTTCTCGCCCTCGGCGCACAGGACGCGCGCCTTGCGGCTCGCTTCCCCCCTTCGGAAGCCGTCGCGATCTCTTTGCTTGTGGACTCGGCTGTTGTTGGCGGCCTGCCCCGTGAGCCATTGATCCTTCGTGCGCTGGAAGGGGCTGCCAAAGGGGTCCCCGGTCCACAAGTGCGCGCAGTCCTTGCACGCTTCCGCGACGCCATGATGCAATCCCGCGAGATACTCGGGCGTAGCAGTGATGCCACGGAACTCGCGACAGCGGCCGCCGCTCTACTCTCCGCCGTACCCATCTCCCGCCTGCGCGAATTGAGGTCGGTCCTTGGGAGCCGTTCGATGACCGTGCCTCTCGGAGCGTACTTGGACATGGTAGCCGGAGGCGCTGCCCCAGACGCCGCGTGGCGACAAGTCTCGGTCCTGGCTCGACGGAGAGCTGGGGATTCGGAGTTCATCCGTCTCGCACCCGGCCTGGCGCAAGAACCGAGGCAGCGATGAGGCCTGCTCTTCTACTCCCCCTGCTGCTGGTGAGCTCGCGCGCGACGGCACAACTGACCATTGGCTCCTCGGGCGGCCTCTCAGCCGTCGACCTCACCCAGCCGAGTCGACTCGCTGCGTTCGAGGGCCGTCTCCGGTGGGAGCGAGGAAGAGTCAACCTGATCGCAACCGGCGCCCATGAGCACCTCGGGAGAATTGGCGCCATTGCGTCGGTCTCGGCGGCGGCATCGGTCATCGCGCGGCGTGGAGGCTGGCAACTCACTGCAGGCCCTGCGATCCGGACTGCCGCTGGCGTCGGTGGGAAGTCAGGCACATCGTTAGCGGCAGCCATCGATACCGAGGTTCATTTCGGATTTTTGGGTGCTGGGGTAGGGGCGAAGGCGGGAGCATCGGCTGGCCATGGACTCCGCTCTGCAAATTGGAGCGAGCGGAACGGACGAATTTCGGCCGACCTCGGCCCGGTCGGACTCTTCTCGAATTTCACGGTCACGACGGTCGGTGGGACCGCACTGCGGAGCCTCTTCCTTTTCGATTTGGAGGCGCCACGAGACAGTGGGACACCCGTCCGGCGGCTTCGGAAGTTTCAGGATGTCTCCATCGCCGCTCGCTGGCGCAGGCCCCGCGTGGAGCTCGCTGTTGAGGCGGGTAGGCGCAGTGGGTTCGGTGTAGTACCGGTCCTATGGTGGCGGAATCGCGTAGGAATACGACTCACCTCGACGGCGGAGGTTGTGCTAAAGAATGAGCGACTCGCCGCGGACCTCCTTCTTGGCATGGAGGGAAGGCAAAAATCCACTGTCGGCCTCGAATTCGCCATCCCGAATCGCCCCCGATCCACTGAGCATGCGCGCGCGCCCTTCGAGGCCGTCCGCCTGAATCAAAGGCGGGTCCACGTGATCCTCTCACTGCCGCCCGCCAAGCGCGCATCAATCACTGGCGACCCGACTGGGTGGAGTCCACTCGAACTAAGTTTACGGATCGACGGGCGTTGGGAGGCGTGGTTCGACATCGACCCTGGGACCTACCGTCTAAATGTGTCACTAGATGGAGGACGCTGGATTGCGCCCCCGGGGATGCCCGTGCTGGCGGATGGATTCGGAGGCTTGGTCGGTCTGGTTGTTCTCTAGTCCGAGTGTGCTGAAACCTCGAGTACGCGCTATGGCCGCTCTGGGCAGCGCGTAGGCTTACCCGTCAAGTGACGTTGGTCCCGTTTGGACACAGTTCCATGCAAGAGCACGGCGGCTTCTGTGATCCGGTTGTCCTGACCTTGGATGAGGAACTCGCTGGGGGTCAGGTGCCCGAGTGAGCTGTGCGGTCGCACTTGATTGTAATCACTTCGCCAGGCTTCGATCTGCTCCCGCGCGTCGGCCAGCGACACGAACTGCGACACGTTCACACATTCGTCCCGCAACCGCCCGTTGAACGACTCGATGTGCCCGTTATCCGTGGGCTTGCCGGGGCGCGTGAAATCCAGCGGCACCCCGCGTCGATAGGCCCATTCCTCGAGCGCTCGGGGCATGAATTCCGTCCCGTGATCCACCGTGATCGAATGGGGCAACGGCGTCGTCACCGCGACGCGGTCCAGGGCCTCGGCGACATCCTGTCCGCGAATCGAAATACCGTGACTCAGCAATGGGCTGACTCGACTCCACTGATCGACGACCGTCAGCACCAGAAACGGCCGCGCATCGGCAACTGATCATGCTCGAAATCCATGCTCCAACGATCCTGCGGCCCCACGGGGGCCGGGGCCGGCCCGCGGTGCAGGGCCCCCGACGGATGCGCGCTCGCAGGACCGCCTGCGGGTCGCGCTGGGGACGTCGGTACCACTCCGTACGGTTCAACCGAGCCAGCCGAGACGCCCGCACGGTGCTGACCTGATACGTGGCTTGGAACCACTCGGCCAACTCTTGGCGGCGGGTCGGCATCAGTCTTCTTTTCGGAGGGCCTCGCTGAGCATCTGCTTGTCGAGCGTGAGATCGGCGACGAGCTGTTTCAGCCGCCGATTCTCGACCTTCACCTGGCGGAGCCGACGGAGCTCGCTCACGCCGAGATGGGCGTACTTCTTTTCCAGAGGTAGTAGGTTGCCTCGCTCACGCCGAGCTGCCGGAAAATGTCCGCCACCGGCGTCCCACTTTCGCTCTGAAGCAGGGCGCAGGCGACCTGCTCTTCGGAGAACTTGGAGCGCTTCATGGATCTCTCCTCATGAGTGCTGAGGACCACGAAGCCAATCTATTCTAGATTTGAACTGCCCAACTTTTTGGGGGGGACGTGAGTCTCGATCGCAACGCGATCCCGGCGGCGAAAAAGCGTAGGTGGTCTCAAGGTACGGGACAGCTTCCCGATCGCGGAAACTAGCCGTCAGGAAATGGTTAAGGTCTGTTGCCAGTACAGCGCGCCGCGCCCATGATCATATGAGAATTCGGCGGAGGCTTGGCAACTGAATGGAGTGTCGACAGAAGGCTTGGGCGGGCGACAGTTCCGTGGGTATGATGGTTCGCAGCGGTTGGCGGCGCCGATTCTGGCCATCGGGATGCCCTTCTGGAAGGGCTGTTCGTCGTTCGCGACGGGGTCCGACGTTGGCTCGGTCGTCATTGAACGCGCTGAATTGCCCCCTCGTCGTGGCTGGGGAGCCGGCAAGACTTACGCGTCGGGTTCGGGATCAGGCCGACACGGGCGCCAAGGGGCTGCCGCTGACGATCAACCCGGGCCTTGGCATGCTTGTCTCCCCGAAGGTGGTTGCCGTCTTGTCCGGACGACAGGTGACCGCCTCGGGAGCCGGGACGATTCAGTTGCATGCCGGGGTGGATGGCATCGTGTCCCCTGGCGTGACGCTGACGGTGTCGCCGCGCCCAGCCAACGAGTGATGCCAGGGCGTGCGCCGGGTGGTGTCCGGAGACCTGACCCCGTGAGGTTGCTCCGTTGGCGTCTCCCAACCTTCCCTCCTCTCCTCGGAAGTCGTAGAATGTCGCAATTTCGTCTCGTCATAATTCCACTGGTGGTCACCTTGACCTTCGCCGGTGGCATTGCCGCGCAAAGCGCCGCTCCTGCTCCCGTGTCGTTGCCCTGCAAGAACACAGCAACGACCGCCCAGGGTCCGATTCAGGTGGCACCCGGCGTGGCTCTGTTGCCGATCGAGGGAGATCATCGGAGCAATGGGCCCTACACCGTAATGCTCCGATTTTCGCCCGGAGGCGGCATCCGACACCATCGCCATCCTGCGGACAAGGGACTCACGGTGCTGACTGGTCGCCTCCAACTGCGTACGGGGGAGGGCGACGGCGCACCGATCGACGTGCTGGCAGGGAGTTCCCTTCGTATTCCGGCCGACCTTGTCCACGCTGAGGGGGCGGCCGAGGCCACCGATGTGCTCCTGTGCGGCTCTGGTCCGCTCATCACCTTGCCGCCGGCCGCGGCCCCGGCCCAAACACCCGCTGAGGCGACCGTATCGAGGCGTGAGACCCCGCGCGCCGAGACCTCGCGGCCCAGACGCGGTTCGGGTGGCTTGGAACGCGGTACGGCAACGAGCGCCGACGGGTGAGCACACCCCGACACTTCGCAGCGGCGATTGAGCGTCACCTGTGGCTCGTAGCCGTCGTCATCGGGACAACGAATCTGGGGGCGCAGGCCCCTCCCGACGCCGGCCTCGGTGTTCGTCGCTGGCGCACGACGGCGGATTTTTCGGAGATCAATCGAGTCTACCTCCATTCGGACGGGAGTGTTTTCGTCATCGATGTCGAAGGGCTCGCCAGGACGGTTCGCCGGGTCGATCCCGCCGGGGCAACCATCCGATCGATCGGTCGCAATGGGGCGGGCCCCGGGGAGTATCGCGAACCGAGCGCGTTGGTGCCGTTCGCTGGTGATTCGGTCGCGGTGGTCGATCCGCCAGGTCGCCGGATTCTTTTGCTCGCCGCCGACGGGCGCGTCGGGCGAACCATCCCGGTGGAGCGACCGCCTCCGGATGCATGGATCCGCGGACCGATTGCCGGGCATGACCGCGCTGGAATGGTGTATTACGACGCGCAGCAATTTGATCTCGATCGGCGTGGCCTCGCGGCTGTCGGGATGCTCCTTCGCCGACCACTCCTTGGAAGCGACGAGCACCGGGTCCGTCTGCTGCACTTCCGTCGGCCGGATCAGGTCGGCACCGGTCCTCGCCCCTATCCGTTTCGTGATGGTTGGGCTGTTTCCGACGACGGCGTAGTCGCCCATGTGAGTGCCGAGCCGTACCGGATCTGGTGGTGGAGGAGCGGTCGCCTGGTGGACAGTACCCCGGTTCTTTCGTATCCGCGCGTCCCGGTTGGGCCCGGTGATCGACGCGCCTATGAGCGCTGGTGGGCCAACCTGCCGAGTGTCGGAATGGGAAGAGCCGGGGCTTCGGTCGGCGCACCCACGAGCCGGATCGATCCCGCGCTGTATCCTCAGACGCTGCCTCCGCTTCCCGCGGAAGGATCGCCAGTGGTCATCGATCCCTGGAACCGCGTCTGGGTGACAAGGCTCCACCGGCTCGGAGTTGGTCAGGACACCGTGGAGGTCTACCAGATGGGCGCAGACATTCCGACGAAGGTGACGTTGCCGGCCGGACGACGTCTTCTCGCAGCTTCTCGCGGGGGGATCCTCCTCGAGGCCGCGGATCAAGACGGCCTGGCGGCACTTGAGCTGTATTCCTGGCCGGCGCCCGGCATTAGGCGCGAGTGATGCGGGTTCGACCGCCTTCCTCATCGATCGACAGGAGTGCCACGGCGACGCTCCGACCATTCCGCGCATCCGGTCTTGACGCGATAGGTGTGCAGCGCGCATCCCGGGAGTCGTCATGCTGATTCGGGACAATCCGGTCGCGCTTGGCCGGACTGTGCTCGCGGCATGTTCCCTTTCGGCACAGCGTGGTGCCGCCTATCCGGCCCGTAGATCGAAAAGGGTGCTCTCGAGGTGTCAGCAGAGCTGATGGCTTGCTCGAGGTAACGGGCCGGCCGCTCAACCTTGCCGAAGACCTGGCGTCGACGACGACGACCGCCTTTGCCGGCGCGGCGGGCGCCAGCGGCGCCACCATCAGTTCGTCTGCAATTCGCGCGGCCATGGAGGTCGCCGACGAGGACTTCCCGGCGACGATGTCACCTTTCACCACCCTTCATCGCCCGTCGTCACGCCCGAAGGGCATTCGTGGCTGCTACGGACGCGGCCGGCTTCGGACGTGACGTCCGCCTACGCGGTGTTTGAGGACAGCAGGCGCTTGATCGCGCGCGCCCGGTTGAAGCCACACTCACGCGTGGTCGGGTTCGGGAACGGAGTGGTCTACGTGGCGCGACAGAATCCCGATGACGACCTCTGGTACCTGGAGAGGTACGCGCTGATTGCGTTGACGGTGGTGACTGTCCAGTCTGGTCCGCCGGACATTGTCAGGGAGTGGTTCGAAAGCGCGATGCATGGTTGACGCCGACCTAACCCCGGCGTCCATTCGAACCGTACACGGCGTCCTGTATCTGCCATCCGGCGGATGAGTCCGCGGGCGCGGCCTGCGGCGATCTTCTTACTCGAAGGAGGGTGATCATGTCTCGTCGATGGGTGATGGCGCTTTTGGTTGGGGCTTCGGCGCAAGCCTGCGGAGGGGACCCGACGGGGGCCGGGACCGATCGCGCGTCCGGCGTGGCCCTGTTGAACGCGATGCAGCCCGGCACCTCGGTCGAACTGACGCTTGACGGCGAGGTGTTTTCGATCCGGGCCGGTGCTCCGGCGCGGCAGGTCCTGACGTCGGCAGGCCCCCACCGGATTCAGGTCCGCTCGGTCGGCTCAGAATCGACGACCTCCTTGGCATTCTCGCTCAGTGCAGGGGAGCGGCGCACCTTCGTGGTGACTCCCGATGAGCAGGCCGCAGCTGGAGTTCATGCGTTCAGTGACTCGGCCACCACGGGTGTTGTCCCGCAGCCCGATGCGGTCAAGATCAGGCCGGTCCACGCCGCGAGCGGCGCCGAACCGATGAAGTTGTGGCTGCGTCGCGTTGGCGCGCCGATGGACTCTTCCGCAGGGCTTCTCCCGGTCTTCCGGTTCGAGGAGGGACGCGCTCATGCCTACGCCGTCCGCTCGCCGGCTACGTATGTCATTACCGCTACATCTCTGAGTTCCGGGGCGGTCCTCGCGGAGCTTGAGGCCCCGCTCGCCGCCGGCGAAGTCTGGACTGCTGTGCTGACGCGCGCGACCGGCGGCGTGTCTGAATTCCAGATCCGGTTGATTCCGGAGTTGTAGAAGCGCCGTTCGAACCAGGTACCGTCCCTGGAACGCGGATGGTGACCGTCATGCCGGCCGATAACTTCAGCAGCAGGAGGTTCCGATGACCGCGATGCGTGAGGAGCCCCAATCGTGGATCGCCGCACGGGTCATCTTCTCCCTGTCGGTGGCCGCCTCGGCCATTGCATGTGGTGGCCAAGATAATCCGCAGCCGCAGGTCCTGCGAACCGACAGCGCAGGCATCGAGATCGTCTACTCGCCTGCGCCCGCAGGGGAGGATACGATTGATACTGGGCCTCTTTGGCGGTTCGGGGATGGCGCGACGTCTGACGGCGTCACCGCGTCGTTGCAGAATTTCGACGACGTGGTCGCATCCAGCACGGGTCTGATCCTCCTCGCTGACCCGATGAATCATGTCGTCGTGGCTCTGGACAGCAGAGGGAAGCTGCGCTGGCGCTTCGGTCGTGAAGGCGAGGGGCCAGGTGAATTCAAGGGATCCTTCAGCATTGCGGCCGTGGCCGACACCGCTTTTGTCCTCGAATTTGGTACCCGCCGCCTGACCGCGATCGGCCCTGAAGGGAAGCTGCTCCGCGTCGTGCCCGTCACGTGGAACGCCCCCAATGTAACGCTAGCCGGATCGTCCGATGATGGAAGACTCTTGCTCGCCTCGCGCCACCTGTTGGGCCCTGAGCCGGGCATCAATCGAGATTCCGTGGCCCTGGCTTGGTTGGATACCGATGGAGGACTCGGCGCGCCCCTGCAAGGCAGCGCTCGCTACGGCAACTTTGACTTCGTGATGAAGTCCACGGGGCCGAATATCCGCCCGCAGGCATACGGTCCGACGGGATCTGTCACTTCGAATGCCGGGGGCCTATATCATGCCGACGGTGTACTGCCCGAAGTCCATCATCGAGATGTCACCGGAAGGCTCGTCCGTATCCTGCGTTGGTCTCTTGCGCCGCGGGCTGTGACCGAAGCGGATCGTGTTGCCTACGCCGAGGCCGAACGGTCCAGGCCGATGGATTCCTTCCGGAAGATCCAATTGGAGGAATGGCTCGCTCATGCCACCTGGCCAGCGAGCATGCCGGCGACTGGCCAGTTGACCGCAGCGCTTGATGGCCGACTCATTGTCGCCGCCGAGTGCGCTGCCTCTGCTCGCCATTGTGCGTGGTATGAATTCGACCCGAGGGGACAATGGAGTCGTACGCTCTGGCTCCCGGCACGTGCAAGACATGCGGCAATCACCGGCACGATCTTCGTGACCCTCTCCTCTGACCATGAGGGCTTCGTGGTCGCAGAGGGATGGAGAATTCCGGCCGCAAATTGAGCCGCCTGGCAGCAGCCACCGTACGGTCAGATAGCAACACCCGCCACCGCACACCGGTCGCTTGGGCAGCTCCGATACTCCCGTCCCGTGATACCGTAGCGCTGCCCACCCCTTGCGTCCGGTGCCCTCTTCCCCGAAGCTCCGGTATGTCCAAGGCTGCCGTGGTGCCCAAGGAGCGGGGCGGTCGTGAGGCGATCCTCTCGGCCGCCATCGCGGTCTTGGACTCGTGTGGCCCGGACCGGTTCACCGCGCGTGCGGTCGCGGCCCGCGCAGGCGTCAGTGCGACCGCGATCTACCGCCACTTTACGGACCTCCAGGCGCTGTACGACGCGGTCCTGGCCGACGGTCGCCGACGGTTCGCAGGGTACCTTGCCGATGGGGCAGATCTTCCTGATGCGTTGGATCGTCTCCACGCCGCCGGGGATGGCTACCTCCGTTTTGCCATTGAGCATCCGGTCATGTACCACGCTCTCTTTCTCGGACCGGCTAGAATGCCGGGAGGTCGCGACGGGGGGTACCCGATCCTGCGCGAACGAGTTGCCGACTGCCAGAGCATCGGGGCGTTACCCGGCGACGACCCCGACATGATCGCTCTGACACTCTGGTCGTCTGTGCACGGACTGACTGCGCTTCATCTGTCAGGCCATTTGGGGGCCAGCGACCGTGGGTACCTCGAACAGGGTCGGATGCTGGTGCGTTTGGTGACTCGGTTGCGGGGTGAAACCTCCACGCGGCGGCCTTCGTAGTTCGTAAAGTTAACGACCGTTAACTTTACCATCGGGAGGTTCAATGTTCGCGCTGGTCTCGGTATTGGCGTCGCTTGTGGGCGGACCCCAGGCGGCGATTCGGGTCGATACGGTCAAGGTTCCGCTCGCGGACGGAACGCAGCTCCACACGTTGATTTTTCGCCCCGACGACGGGAACCGCCATGCCGCCGTCCTCGTCCGTACGCCGTATGGGGCCGCTGCGCAGGCCAAGCTCGCCAACCACCTGCTTCCCCTCGGGATTGCCCTGGTGTCGCAAGATGTCCGTGGCCAGGGCCAGTCGACCGGGCAGTTTATCCCCTTTGTTGCTGAACAGAAGGATGGACTGGCGACCGTCAACTGGATTACCGGGCAGCCCTGGTCCGATGGTCGTATCGGTCTCTGGGGCATTTCCTACCTTGGCTATGCGGCCTATGCGATTGCGGAGACGGGGCACCCGGCCGTCCGCGCCATGGTGACGATCAATGCATGGGCGGATCTCGGTGCCTTCGTGACACCTGGTGGCGCGCTGCAGCTCGGCCTCGCGCTGCCATGGATGGCCACCTTCGCCAAGGGCGGGCGTCCTCCCGCGGATCCGTTTGCCCCGGATTTCCGCACACTCCCTCTTTCCGCAGCGATGCCCGGTATGGACCGCGTCATCGGTTTCGCGAAGCAACCATTCGACTGGGGCAAGGTGGCCATTCCACTCCTCCAGATCGCCGGCTGGAACGACTACACCCTTGATGCTGACTTGCTGACCTACGAGCGACTTCGCACCCAGCACCCGAAGACGGCGCGCGCGCTCGTTATTGGCCCATGGGCTCATAACGGACTGATGAGTCGGAGCCGTACGGTTGGGAGCGATTCGCTCCCGCCCTCGGCGATCTTCAGCGACTCTGCGAGCATCTTCGCCGCTGACTGGTTTCGGGTGCATCTTCTCGGTCAAGGGGCATGGCGGCGTGCCCCCGTGACACTCTGGATGCAGGGAGCGAACCGCTGGACGACACCTGCCTCCTGGCGACCGGAAGGGAAGGGCACCAGGTGGTACCTAGCGGGAAAGGCCGCCAACGGTAGCGATGGAGGGGGCTTGCTTGCTCTGAGACCTGAAGCGGCGGCGATCGACACCTTCACTTCCGATCCCGCGCTGCCGGTGCCGACGATCGCCGGCGCGACGCCGCAGTTCTTCCCCCAGTGGATCGGTCCCAGAGACCGTCGACCGGTCCAGTCGCGGCGTGACGTCCTGGTCTACACGGCACCGATCTCGCGAGTCCCCCTCGAGATCGTCGGACGTCCCGAAGCAATCCTGGCGATCGAAAGCGAGGCCCTCACCTTCGACGTGTCGGTCACCCTCTCGGCCGTCATGCCGGATGGACAAGTTCGGCATCTGACTGACGGCTACCTTCGTGTCGCGACCGCAGTACGGGGAACGGAGATTCGGGTCCCCCTGACACCCACCGCGATCACGCTTCCGGCAGGGAGCGCGTTCCGGGTGGAGGTTTCCGGGAGCAATTTTCCCCGCTTTGATCGGAATCCGGGGACCGGCGAGGATCCGCTCACGGCGACGACGCTGAGGCCCGTGATGCTGACGCTCCGGAAAGGAGGACAGTCGATGATCGTGATTCCGTGACAAGAAGAGTGCTTGCGACCTGTCAAACTCGGAGGCAGGTAGCCGGAATGGTTCTCCATACCCCGCTCCAACGACCTTGACGCCCCCGTGCGGGCGGAAGGGCGGAGGCACTGGAGTCTCTGCGGAGCGTCGCCGCAACAGCCATCGCTCGGTCGGGAGGCGATTCTCTCCGCCGCCGCGCAGCATTCTCTCTCGGCGCTCCTCCGGCGACGCTCTCGCCCCCTGCGTAGTCTTCAAGTAGTTGGGGCGGCAGACCAGAAGACGAGCCCCCTCTGAGAGCGGCTGCCGGCCGTCCCGAGCGGACAGGATGCCCGAGGAGGAAAGTTGATCGCTACAACCTTTCCGGCCCAACTCACATCAAAGGGGTGCTGAACTCTCATCCGCGGAGCCCGCTGTGTTTCGTCTCACGTTCCCCCTGCTATCCATCGCTCTGATTGTCGCCTGCGGCTGTGACGGCATCAACGCGACCAGCGATCCTGCCGGCCTCGCCACGATCATCGATTCGACGGCCGATACCATTTTCGCGCAGACGGACGGTGACGTTGCACCATCCACCTTGCGGACGCTTGTTAGCACGCTCTCCATCGCCCCTGGCCCCGAGGATACGTTGCTGTTCAGCGAAATCCGTGAACTGGCCGTGGACGATCAGAGGCGGATGTGGGTCTATGATCCGAGACTGAAGCAGCTGTTTCTCTTTAGTCCGACAGGAACGTTGGTGAAGCGCATCGGACGAGGAGGCTCAGGGCCTGGTGAGTTCGCGCGCAGCAGCGGAATGGTGGTCTATGGCGGGAATGGTGTCGCGCTGTGGGACTCACAGAATTCCCGGATCAGCTTCATCGATGGGAATGGCAGTTACACCCATTCATGGCCGACACCGGGCGGCTTCAGCACGACGGCGGGTCTCGTCACCGACCTGACCGGCACGCTGTTCATCAAGCGGCCGGTGACCCCGCCGCGGGACGGGGAGATCCTTGGTCGGATGGGATTGGTGCGCCTGAAGGAGGGTGGTGCCTTCGCCGATTCGAGTGTCGCACCCGATCTGCGGGTGCCTCGCGAGCCGTACGTAGCCAGAACCAAGGATGCGCAGTCGTCCACGTCGGCACGCTATGCGGCGTCCTACCATTGGGCCTGGCATCCGGAAGGCTACTTCCTTGCTGCCGACGGCGGGAAATACGAAATTGTTCTCGCGCGCAAGCACGCCAAGCCGGTGGTGATCCGGCGTACCTCGTCCCCGGTGCCGGTGACCGATGAGGAACGCGAGGTCGAAAGGGCGGAAATCACCTATCAACTCCGGACCACCGATCCTGGGTGGCTCTGGAGTGGTCCGGCCCTGCCGATCGAAAAGGCACCGGTGATGGGATTGCGGGTCGCTCGTGACGGCCGGATCTGGGTGCGCGTGGCGCAGGCATCCGAAGTGATCCCGCTGGCCGAGCGATCCGTGTCGGAGGACTCACTTGCCCCTGTGCGCAGGCACCGGACACCGGCGGTGTACGAAGTCTTCGAACCCAGTGGACGATTCCTCGGCCGCGTGGCCTTTCCTCCGCGGGCCGGCTTTGGCCAGGCCGTCGGAGACGAGGTCTGGGCGGTCGTGCTAGGTTCCGATGACATGCCAGCAGTGACGCGGTTCAAAGTGACCCCTGGGTTCAGGTAGCTGGGGCATGTTGGCAGGGCGCGCGTGACACGCCCCCCATCCTGACAGGTGGAAGTCTGGAGTTGCCGGAAACTCCCGGTGCTGCGCTGGTTTTCGCCGCAGGGATCGTACTGGATCCGATCCTGACCGACACCGTCGGGGGCGATTGGAGTCTCGAGGTCGCCGTGATCCTGGCGACCGACGGCATCGGGCATCGATGATCGCAACCCGCTCGCGACCGGACGAACGGCAGGGCCGACCGATGCCTCAACAGCGATTCGCCCGGATCATTGAACAACATCGTTCTCGCCTTGCGAACCGTTGCGCCGCGAGGCATTCTCCGACAAAGGTGCATCCGATTTCCGCTTACTTGCGGCGCTGGTAGACGTTTCCTATTCTTGACTATTGTTTCACTATGTCGGGCCCGCAATGGCGGTCCGCGCCGTCGATGCTGTCACTGTCCCCTCCTGGAGAACATCGTGGCCCGTGATCCTTCGCATGACCTTGAGCAGTTGCGCCGCTCGGTTGACCGGCTTCGGAATATGGTAGTCGGGCTCTCGATCGCCTTGGTGTCTTTGCTGGTGAGCGGGATGCGGCACGACTCCGCCGAGGTGATCCGGACTCGCGGAATTATCATCGAGGACGCGGTAGGCCGCGAGCGGATTCTAATCGGCGCCCCTATCCCGATCGTGCCGCACCGGGTCCGGACAGATACCGCGAAGGTGCGTCGTGCTTGGGGAGCCCAGATGGGCGGCGATCGCTTCATGGGCTACTACCGCGAGTACCGCCATGCTGTCCACGGCATGCTGGTCCTCGATGAGAACGGTTTCGACCGGCTCGCGATTGGGGATTCGACGCCCGATCCCAACGTCGGTCGGCGCCTCGGTCCGGGGACCGGGATGCAGATCAATGATGCGCGCGGCTTCGAGCGCTCAGGGTACAGTCTGCTGTCGGTGGACGGCCGGTACCGGGTGGTGCTGGGCCTCGACGGTGCCAATGGCCGCGAGGGAATCGGACTGTCGCTCTTTGACGGTGGGGATGCGGGCTTCTGGGCCTATGGTTCTGCAGGAGAATCGTATTTTGCGGGCCGGACGCTCCAGGACGGCGGGGCCACCGAAGGCGGCGGCTCACTTCTGGGATGGCGACTGCTTCGAGGAGACAGCGTCGCCGCCTCGTCGGTGATCGGCATCCGGCGCTGAGCCCCCTCCCCGAGGCCTTCCCATGTTGTGCGATCATCGACCGATCTTCGAGATGGCTGCGCATGTGATTCGATTGCACGCTCTTCCTGCAACTCGGCATTCAAATGCCCGAGGCCTTCGCTGCAGCCGTGGCCGCAGGTGATCGGTCGGGCGGCTGAATCTCGGCAGAGGACTTCGGTGGTGAAACCATGCACCAAGAGTCGACGCACGAAGCTGGAGGTCGCGGGGAAGGGGTGTGCTCCAGAGTGGAGGCCGATCCCCACCGGCGCGGGAGGGCAGGGGGAGGCGCCGGGGGACTCCTCGCCGTTAGTGGCGCCCCACCCGAGCGACGCCGACGCACAGGCACCCGGTGACGGCTCCTGCGACTAGGGTGGGTGGCAACACGAAGTAGACCGCGCCGACGACCGTCATGCTACCATACAATGCGGCGAGCGTGAGAAGTAGCGGTCGAACCCTCTGGGGTGCCAAATCGGCCTCGCGGGCGAGGAGCCAGATCAGAATCGACGACCCGAACAGCATCGCCGAGATGATCCAGCCCGAGCCGAGGTACGCGTCCAAATAGCTCCGTTCCATGCCCCCGACTGAGAAGCGGAAGGCGGCCATCGTTTCCCGGACCGAGGCTTCAGGGCTCCCGGCAACCGGCGATGGAAGTACGGAGCCGAAGGTGTGGCCCAACGCCTGAAAGAGCGCCAAGGCGGAGGCGAGGCGCAACCAGCCCAAAGTCGACATGACAATCCGCCGTTGCAGGGACGACACAGAAGAGGCATGCCAAGAATAGGCTCGGCGCGGATGACGCGCTAGCATCGCTGGGCACGGCGGCCTGCTCGAGCCAGACGCTCCGCCAGCCGTCGGGAATCAAAGCGTCTTTCTTACGGCCGAGATGCGGGATTCTGAGCCAACGGCCCGGCAGGATACGGGTATTTCCGGGGCCGCCCAGTCCAGGACGGCGGGAGCGCCGGAGGGGGCGTTTCGCTGCTGGACGGCGACTGCTTCGAGGAAGCAGCGCCGCCGCCTCGTCGTTGCTCGGCGTTCAGTGCTGAGCCCCCTCCCGGAGGCCTCCAAGGGTGAGGATTTCGTCCGCCTATCTTCGAGAGGCATGCAGACGCGACCCGGCTCAATGGGTTCCCGTGGTTCGGTACTGTAGTGCCGGTCGCTCTTGCCGCACAGGGTTCCGCTGCTGGTCAGTCAGGCCGCCGACCCCTCCTGGCCAAGTCGAGGGAAATCGCCGTGGCGCGGAGCACCGGGCCGGCGA
Source organism: Gemmatimonadales bacterium (assembly GCA_033764505.1). Classification (GTDB taxonomy): domain Bacteria; phylum Gemmatimonadota; class Gemmatimonadetes; order Gemmatimonadales; family GWC2-71-9; genus Palsa-1233. Next base: position 257,544 of record JANRIW010000036.1, on the reverse strand, counting down.
GTGTGTCGGCGGCGGCGGCAGTCTGGGTGCTGCGGCTCCGGATATCGACTGGCTGTGCCCGTCACGACCGGGGCCGCATGCATGGTGTCCCGCAGATGGGTCCATTCCCTCGAGCCGGTGTGTTTCGACCCCGAAGGCGCGGCCACGATCATGAAAATGGAAATCGTCCGCACGGAACTGCTGCACGCTGGTCGGAGCGTCGCTGAGGCCGAACTCGGCGTGCAGGCCGCTCTGGAACGCGGCGAGATCCGGCTCCCATCACGGGTGGCCGTGAGTTGGATCCAATCCGGAGCGCAGCAACTCGTCAGTGATGATGGCCGCAGCGTTGGCGCATGGCGTCCGCATCTGATGCTCTACTCGCCCGGCTTCTCCCCGGCGGATCTTGGCCTCCGGACTGGCGTCGAGGCGGGTGGGGTCGTGGTCGTAGATGCGGTTCCCCGAAGGCCATGCTGCTCATTATCGCCGGGGAATTCGTTTACCCCGCACCGGAGTCTCCCTGACGCAGACCTCCCGGGACGATCAATGGCTGGTCGATCGCGTGGTACGACTGGGCGATGAGCAGGCGTTCGAAGTGCTCTACGACCGGCACACCCCATACCTCCATCGACTTGCGCTCCGATTGACCGGTGGAGACTCTCCTGCCGCGGCCGACCTTGTGCACGACGCATGGGTGAAGGCCTCGCGTCGGTTTACTGCATTCGCCGGAGCCTCTGCCTTTGGTACCTGGCTCGCCGGCTTCGTGATCAACTTGGCCCGCCGCGAATGGCGCGAGGCCGGGAGGCGGACGGCCGTCGATGAGCCTCCGGAGGTGCCAGGTTTTGAAGCGGCCGTGCTGGCTCGGATCGACGTAGAGCGGGTGTTGGCCAAGCTGCCACCAGGAGCACGACAGGTTCTGGTACTGCACGATCTCGAAGGGTGGACTCACGCCCAGATTGCGGAACAGTTGGCGCTCGATGTCGGCACCAGCAAGAGCCAGCTGTCACGCGCGAGAGCGCTGGCGCGAATGCACTTGACCGCGGGTACCTCCGGGGGGCACGATGACCGATGTTGACCCTCGGCCACTGCCACCGGCCGTGCTCAAGACGCAAGTCCTTGCGTCCCTCCGCGCTGGTGGCATGTTGCGCCCTCGCCCTCGCCCTCGCCCTCGCCCTCGCCCTCGCCCTCGCCCTCGCCGGCCAAGTGTGCCGCTCGCCATGGCGGCGGCATTGGCGTTCTTTGTGGCGGGCGTCCAGTGGGCCCGGTTCGGTGTGACGCGCGCCGAGCGCGCGCAGAACTTCGTCCTGCTCCTCCAGGAGGATGAGGCGTTCCGGCCGACGGCCTCCGGCGACGAGCTGGTCCGCGAACACACTGCCTGGGCGGAGGAGTTGGCAAGGCGCGGGGCGCTGGTCCTGGCAGATAAGCTGGATCCGCGCGCCGCAAGCACCGACGGCCTCCGAGATTCCAGCTCGCTCGGGCCGCTCACTGGGCTCTTCATCGTGCGGGCTCCGGACGCCGCGGCGGCGATCCAATTGGCTCGCAGCCATCCCCATGTGAAGTATGGTGGCCGGATCGTGGTGCGGGGGATTGTTCGGCGGTAGCTTGGATGAGCGGGGGTGTCGCAGGAGGATGTGGCGCAGGCGCTGCTGGGGGCGAACGCAGACCCGAGCTCCGGTACGTGGTCGGAAAAGGGCAGGAAGTCGGTGGCTCAACACGTTCCTCGCAGCCTCTGTTGTGTGCCGCCCAGGAACGGGGCGGCGACAGGCACGCGGTCATCCTGAGAGGGGAGGAGAGATGCACTACGGGCTGCTCGTGGGGGCGGTGCTTGTGTTGGCAACTTGTCCCGTGACCGGGGTTAGCGCACAAGGCGCAGCCGGGGATACCGGATCCGGCGCCTCGCTCCGCGGGGAGTGGCTGGAGTTTCACACCGGCGCTGACGAGTCCGCTCTGAGCCTGAAGCTCCAGGTCTGGGGGGGATCTGCGGGACTCCAGCCATACCGTCTCACACCCGGTGGACTTAAGGCCGTCCCGCCGTAGCCTGCTCGGCGACGCGGCAGGCACCGGTCTGGCGATTGATGGCGGGAGCTGGATCGAGGTCTACCGGATCAACTAGGTGGGAGGGATGACCGCGCCGTCCCGACTGGGGACCTCGGAGAGGTACCAGTCTCGGATGCGGACAAGGATTTCGCTCCAGCCATCCTGTGGGGTAGTGCTTCCGTGAAAGCTGTGGTCGGCGCCCGCGACCAGATGAAGATGCGGATTGCGCCCCGCCGCGAGCAGCTCCGCCGCCAGCACGTCGAAGGATTCACGCGTGACGGCCTGATCGTCCTCTCCTTGCGCCAGAAAGACGGCGGCCCTGGTGGCGCGGAGAGCCGCCATCGGGGAATCGCCTAGGAAGGACGCCCAGCGACGATAGGGATGTCCGAAAAAGTCACGTGTCGCGGATTCCGGATCGGCGCGGATTGAATCCCACTGGGCCAGGACATAGGCTACCCGGGTGGCGGGATCCGGCGCGACGTGGCTGAAGAAGGTTCCGCGACGGGCGAATTGGATGATGTCGAACAGCTGGGTTGGCCCCCCGCCGGCAAGGAGCGCCACATGTGAGACCTCGGGGAGTCGTGCCGCGACTCTCGCCGCGACGAGTCCCCCTTCGGAGTGGCCGACGAGCAGGAGGCGGGTGGTATCCACATCGGGGAGTCGTCGAATCGCGCGAGTCATGGCGACGACGGCCTCGACCCAGCGATCCAACGTATGCTCTCTTCGGAAGGCATCCGAGGGCGGGAGGCTGCCGTCATCGTACTGCAGTACGCCCGGTTTCTCGACGATCAGGACACGCGCCACACCCCGCGCGACATCGGTCAGCGTCGCATGGCCGTTTGCGGGAATGGTGCGGTCCGCGACCCGTCGAAAGTGGGACTGGTGCCCGGAGCCGTGCACATACACGATCAACGGTCGCAAGGTCGTCCCTTGGCGTTCCGAGAGATACCCCCTGATGGCGCGACCGAGGGCATCACGGACTTCGTAGGCAATGTACGGCTGTGACGGGACCTTGCCGCGCAGGATAGCCGCAGCCGGAGCGTCCTGCGCGGTGGCTCCAGCCGGAAGACTCAATAGTGCAGCGACGAAGAGGTGACGGCCCACTTGTGGCTACCGTAGGCCCGTGGGCCACGCGTACCGCAGGATCCGCTGGATCCCGTCCTCCTCTTCACGGACAACGTATATCCCTCGACGAGCGAGGCTAACAATCCTGGTGTTCGCCGCGAGCGCCAGCGTCTCCCGTCTTCTGCCGTCCGGCGTGAGGAGATCAACGGGTTGCTCACCCAGGCCTGTCGTGGTGGACCGCATCACCCAAATCTCCCCGCTGGGAGACAGGTGGGCACCCTGCTCCACGAATGGTGGAAGGAATTGCGGAAACATGTCGTCCGGGTATGCAGACCGCATTTCGCGCAAGGCCTCTTCCGTTGGGGCCGCGCGCTGGCCCGGTGGACCGCGGAAGCTCGCCGTTACGGGATTGGCTGCGCGATCCGCGCGGTAGCGCTCGCGATCCCTTGCCGTCACCGAGAGGCGGGTGAAGCCGATGGGTGGTCCCGACGCGACGACGACGCCACGCTCGATCCAGTCGAGTCGATATGTGGCGGCGCGGAGCACCCCAACCCGCCCTGAGGGTGCAACGACGAAGGCATCGCGCTCCGCAAAGGGGAAGTACCGTTTGGTATGCATCGACGGAGCATGATCGGCCATGGTGGCAACGAGCTCGATCGAATCGCTTCCGGGGAGCCACCGGAACACCTTGGACTCGAGTTGCCGTTTGAATTGCCCGTTTTCCCCACGATTGACCTCCGGATGGTCCCAATAGAGGCGTCCCAGAGCGTCCGCGCCCCGCGCCGGGGCCATTCCTACTCTGATCTCCTGGCCGGTGGGCTGCGGAAAGGGGATCGAACCGGCGAGTGTACCGTCCGGGGCAACCCGCAGCAGTCGATTGTTGCCAGTGTCGTGGACAAGCAGCGTGTCGCCGCGTACGCGGCTCACCTGGTAGATGGCCCGGTACTCGTTCGGTCCCGCTCCCTGCCGGCCGAGTTGTTTGACACGCCCCGTGGCGGGATCTCCCAGGAAGAGCAAATGATCCTTGGAGTCCACGATGACAACTCTGCCATCGGGCAATTCCACGAGGCCGGCGACCCGCGAGAATTCCGCATCAAAGGTTGCGGTCGGCTTCCCGAGCGTCCGGGGCGCCGCCGGTCCCTGGGCTACGATCGGCAGCGTGACGCCGAAGGCGAGGAGCAGCGCAGCGGGCAGCGAGGAAGACATCATCATGACAGGTCCTCGGCGGATCGTGACGAACGGTGGTGTTGGTTGTTCATCGCGGGCGGCGCGATGGTCGGGGTCGGTGAAGGAGGTGCCTTGTCCATCCCCGGAAGTGTGATACCGTGCCACGTGCTCGCGGGTGGTCCGAGCCGCGGCCTCATGAACTCGACATATTCCGGTCCATGGATGCGCCCGGTCAAGATCACGACCCGCCTGGGGCCTGTTCCGCTCACCTGGGCATCCGGCGGCTGATTCAGCGGACGCGTCGCCTGGCCGGAGATCGGCCCGAAATTGTTCCGTGCCAATGCCAGAGCAGGGACGTCTGTGAAGAACGCCTTGGTGCAAGGGAGGCTGCGACATAGCCCAAGCCAATGCATCGCGACAACGCGCGAATGCTGTTTGGTGGAGACGGAGCGAGGCGCCGGGCCGGCGAACGGCATTGTCTCCTGGATGATCGCATGGATCGTCATCGCCAGGGGACCTGCTGCAGGTGCCCAACATCGTCCTCATCAAGTCGGAGGAGATAGAGGGCCTTGGAGCCGAATCCGATGACTTGGGTGGCCTTGGGGATCCGCAGCCGATCAACAACCACGCCACGGCGATCGATGACATCGTACACCGGCCCCTCGCCGTGGGGGACATGTCGTGCGATCCAGATGCGTCCGGCGCGATCCATCCTGGGGATCTGCATGGCGAACGGTGGCTTGGCATCGGCAAACAGTGGCGTGGACCTGGCTGGTGTGACGGTCCGACCGTTACTGCCGGTGCTCCCGAGCTGGGGGAGGCGGGAAGGGGAGCCGTTGCCAGTGAGCACCGCATCCCGATCCGCCTTTGTCACGGGGAGGGGAGTGAAGGGCAGTGTTGGCCCATCCCGCGGAGTGCCAGTCGGCGGAAACCAGCGCACCCGGTAGGGCGCGGCGGAGACGACGGCCGTCCATCCATCGGGAGCCAATGCCCAGATGTCGACGGGCGAGAAGAGAATCATTTGGGTCCGCCGGACCTGCGGATCGTCGCTGGGCAGCTCGCGAATTTGCGCCTGTTGCAGCGTCGTCAAGGCCGTCGAGACTCCGTCGCTTCCGATCCGGGTCAACGTCGACGTGCCGACGCCCGGGATGAAACTGGACTTGTTGACGGTCACGAAGCCACCCAGCGTGTCCGGCACGAACTGATCCGGCTCGCCGGTCGAGGAGCTCATGCTGGTCACCTTGAATGGGAGCGCGATGGCATCGCCAACGGTTCCGTCCGGCAGTACGGGGAGGAATCGCCTCAGGTTCTGGTCATAGAGCACCGCCCCACCCTTGAGCGCCGGGTAGACGCCCCCGGGGGCCTTGAATTCACGCGGGCCTTCGCCGGCACGGCCCAAGTCGCGGGCGGTTCCCGTCTTGAAATCGAGGACCACCAGGCGATTCTCGCTCGGATCCGCCACGACGACTCGACCGTTGGGAAGCTCGACGATCGACTTGATCGCTGTCACGGTGGTTGCATGTTCGACCATGCCGGCCACCGGGAGGGGTCTGGGGTACTGCGGTGGGGTGACGGGGAGGACCAAGGCCAGCACGACGTGGAACACATCGACCTCCGAAGCGGTTGGAAGGTGTCCGACCTGAATCACCCCCGATGGGGAGATTCAAGTCGCTGCAGGGGGAGGATGCGCACCATTTCGGCAGGGTCGCAGTGCGACGAGGAGGGGCAGGTCGCACCGCTGGTTCCAGGCGTTCAGTATGCCGCGGCAAGAAACCGGCAGAGTGGCAGCGTGGCTGCATACTGCTCTCGCAGCGTGCGGACTAGCGTCGGGGTAGTGATCTCGGAAACCGGGAGCTTGGCAGAGCAGTAGAACTGCTTATGTGCCACGAGCGGCTGCGTTGCGACAGCCGGCTGGAATTCCGGGGGGAGGCGCTTGGCGACTTCCCCTTCGAGCCCGTCGGGAAAGTGCTTACGGAAGCTGGCGGTGCCCAGCAATTCGGCGAGTCGAGTCTTCTCCCTGACTACCAGGCGGCGCACCTGCGCCAGCTGGGGTGGCTCAGCGTGGTACACGCCGGAAATGACCATCCCCCGCCTTCCGAGAGTTGCAGGTAGAAACCGGGAAATGATTTGTCCCGTTTGCCAAATGGCGAGAGGTTCGCCGCCACGTAGGTTTGGTAGGGGGCCTTGTTCGCGCTGAATCGAACATCGCGTTGCGGTCGGAAGATCGCCTCCGCTGGCTCACGAATGAGCTCCGGATGGAGTGGACGGAGGGTGTCGAGCAGTTCGCCCACCAGCGATCGGAAGGGCTCGGTGACGTGACGCTTGTATTCCTCGCAATGCGCGCGCATCCATTCTGCGGAATTATCTCGTTCGAGGGCGCGAAGTGTGGTTCGGAACGCAGCAGCGAGCGTTGGCATGGCCGGATCTCCTCTGAGTCTGAGACCGCTCCCGGCACTTGCATCGGGAGTCGGAGCGTGGTGCCCTATTTCAGTCGATCGGCCTTGGCAGGAGCAGGATCCGACGAAGCCCATACTGACCGAAGAGCCGATACGTGGCGGCGCCTGGCGGCTGGATATAGTCCAGAATCTCAAGGGAGTCGGTCGAGACGAGGCGGTAGTGGCTTCGTCCGTTCGCGCCGGCAGAGTTGGTCCAATGGGTGACCATCGAATCCGGCGTCAACGTGGCCCTACTCACAACGTGATCCTCCATCTGGCTATCGTGCCAATGCCCGATCTGCGAGAGGCCGGTTCGGATGCGAAGGAGTCCCTCAAAGGTCGGCTTCTTCTGTCCCGACGGAATCAACGCCGTCAGCAGGAGCGCCTGACTCCCGCCAGCCGCAAGAATCCACGCTGCGGTGGTTGTCATCGCCTGCCCGGCAAGTGACCCTTGTCCAGTCCATGAACCCTCGACTCTCAGGAAGAACGGTGAGCTTTGGGCGACCATCGGCTCGGGGCGGACGAGCGCAGCGAGCAGACACGACAGCAGACTGAAACGACGCAGCATGAGCGGGCTCCTGGATCGCGTGGCGGGTCGATGCAATCCGGAGCATACCGCTAATCGGGCTTCAATGGGGTCGATGGCGTGCGGCGCAACGTCAGGAAGTTGTTAGGGGGGTCTGCGGTCGCTCTGCGTTGTTGCCGAACTTCCCCCGCCCGGAGAGCTTCCCTCAGCTGCGCCTCCGCCGCTCATTCTGTTTGCGGACGCTGTGTGTTTGCACGCCCTGCGGGTGTCGCCTGGCGGCGCTTTCCGTCTTGGGAGTGTTCGGTTGAGCATGACCCCTCGGGCTCACCCCGGCGAGCTGGCACTCCCCGATGGCGCCCTCCTTCCGCTCGCGGGGATGGCCTTCGCGAGGCCCTATTCGCCAGCCGATCCGGCAATCAATCGCGCCGTCTTTGCGAAGCGAGATCTCCTGGTTGCGGCGGCCGCGGTTCGGGTATCCGACGATCGTCTGAGCCTTGTCATGCAGGCACTGGCATATCGCGCCGATCGTGGGCCGTTCCTAGCACCTGGGGTCTTGCGCTCGGAGACCTAGTGTTCTAGTGTACTGTGTAACTGGTGCACGGAGCCGACAGGGTGACTGCCTTTCCTACGATCGACTCGACGGACCCTCGACCCATCTATCAGCAGATCGTCGACTCCTTTCGACGATCCGTTGTGTCTGGGCGACTGCGTCCTGGCGACCAGATGCCGTCGATCCGCGAGCTCGCGATCGACCTGCGTGTAAACCCGAACACCGTTCAACATGCCTACTCTGTCATGGAACGTGAGGGTCTCGTCCAGGTCCGTCGGGGCATGGGATCGTTCATAGCCCCAAACGCCGCGGTCGCGGTCGGCGCTGCCGTACGCAGTGCCATTGCTCGTGAAGCGGTACGCGCGGCAGCCGGCGTCGGGCTGTCGATTGGCGACCTGATCGCCGAGCTCGAAGGCCTCGCCGATGGACCGGACCGACACACCATCGAGTCGAGGAATGTCGCATGATTTCCGCGCCGGTGCTCGGCACCGCGGCCTTCGCGGCGCACGGCGTCTGGCGACGCTTTGGCGCCGACGCTGCCGTCGCAGGCGTTGACCTTCAGGTGCCACACGGCTCATTCCTTCTCCTGGTCGGCGCGAACGGCGCAGGAAAGACGACCCTGCTGCATCTGTGGCTCGACCTGCTCGCTCCGACGGAGGGAGAGGTCCGCGTCTTCGGGATGGACCCGGTGTGTCACGGCGGCGCCATCCGCGCCCAGATCGGCTACGTGCCCGAGACCGGTGAATGGCCGTTCCCTCGAATGCGGCTTCACCGGGTTCTTGCGCAGCACGCGGGCTACCGGGTACGCTGGGATCATGCCTACGCCGAGCGTCTCTGTCGGGCGCTTGAGCTGAAGTTGGACCGGCGCGTGGGGGCGCTTTCGAAAGGAGAGTTCCGAAGGGCTCAACTGGTCTGCGCCCTCGCCCACCGGCCGCGCGCTCTGGTTCTTGACGAGCCGACCGATGGACTGGATCCGCTGATCCGATCCAGGGTCATCGAGATCCTGGCGGCGCACTTGACGGAATCGCCGGCTACTGTGATCGTCTCCACCCACCAGGTGAAGGAGATGGATGGCCTCGCCGATCGGATGGCTGTGCTCCACCGTGGCCGGGTCGTCGACGCCATGGATCGTGATGAGCTTTGCCGGTCGGTTCGTCAATTCGTGTTCACCAGCGCGGACGAGGCGCCACCCGAGGCGGACATCCCGGCGCGACTCGCCCGTCGAGAAAGGCGTGGACCGGAGCACCGCTGGACCATGGTGGGAAATGTCGATGTCACCAGACGCTGGCTGGAAGCAGGTGGCGCCACGATCCACGAGGTCCGGTCGTTAGGGATCGAGGAAGCGGCGATCCTGCTCCTCGAAGCGGCTGATTCTGCGAGGGCCGGATGAACACTTCCTTCTCGTCCGCGCCGGCGGCGCGAGAGCCGGCGCCGGCCGAAGCCTTGGCCCGACCTGCCGACGCCAGGATTCTGCTCCTGCAACTGGAATCCATCCTCGGGCGGATCGGGCTGCTCACGGTCGCGGTGGCGCTCGCTGCGATGGTACTCGTCGCGTTCCTCATTGCGATCAACGTGATCACGGAAAACGAGGGCGCCATCGGGTGGGCACTGCTGCCCTTCTTCACAATCGCCCATGCGATCGCGCTCACGATCGGCCTTCTCCTGCCGGGTGCCGTGTGGGCCGGGCTTCCTCCGGACCGCCGTGCAGTCTTTCACGCGCATCCCGTCGATCGGTCGCGACACGAACTCCTCAGGATCGCGGCGGGGGTGGGGCTGCTCCTGGCCTCGATCGTCGTCCTCGACGTCATTGCCTTGCTACTTCACTTCCGACTCCTGCCACCCGCCACGCCGCTACCCCCACTTCGCAGCTTCGTCCTTGGAATCGTTTCACCGGTGATCGCCTACCTGCTGGTCAGTTTGGGGGGGCTACTCACTCGGTCGGCGCTCGGCAACCTGATGCGAGTGGGGGTCTACGGGCTCCTCGGTTCAATGGCCGTCTCCATCCTCGGGCAACGCTACGCCTGGGTGGCATCCCTGGCGAAGTGGGTCCAGGACACTGTAGTCGATGGCCCCTGGGGGCTGGGTTCAGCGCTGCTCGCCGGGGTGCGCTCCTCAGGCGTGGCCTCACCTGACTCCATCTTCCCCCGGGCAGTGGGTTTCTGGCTTGGGGTCGCCATCCTCGCCGTATGGCGAGCGGCCGGGCGACTCCCACGGAACGGGCGCGGCTAGTAAGGGCTCCGCGCGCGGCCGAGAGTGGGACTTCGACGGCGGCCCTTCGTCGGCAGATCGGCATGAGAGTCCAGCTTCGGACTGTATCCTTGACGGGTAGCCTACGCATCAACGGCTTGCGGGACCCACCCCCATAGGGCTCGCGCGAACCGATCGTTAGGGGCCGGTGCCGTTTGCGAACAAGGATTGCAATGAGGGCACGTGGATGAATGGCGAAGACAGGTATGCGAGTATCAGGTATTGGAGCGTCTCGGCGCGGCTGAATCGAAAAACGACGGGGGGGAGCAGCAAGGTAAGCAGGGCGGGTGCGGCGTAATATATCCACCAGGGCAAGCCGGCATTTTCACCATAACGCGCAAACACCATTCCCCCAAGGACAACGGTGAGCGACAGCCAGGCAACGACCGTTGCTTTAGGGCGTGCCTGCCTCTTGCGAGTCGTAAACGCGATGAGTCAGGCGAAGACGATCAGGGAAGCGAGTCCAAACAATGGGAAATGCCAGGAAGTTTCCAACTGTCTCCCCTCGCGAAACCGGTGAAGTGGCGCCGTGCACCTCTGAATCCAGCTGCTGTCGTCACCTCTGGACACGGTGGTAATCCGTTCTGCAGACAGACCTGATGCTCGGGAATGTCCCTCACGCGGTAGAACATGGAATACTGGAGCGTCCTCGTTGGTGAAACCCACTCACCAGGGGCTGGTGACGCAGCCCATTCCGACGTCGAGTACACCCGATGCTGGACGATACGACGTTGGCGGTGCAGGCGCTAGTCGCACCGGACGCTGGGCTGCAGCGGTCGCGCGCCGACGCGCCGATCGCCTACACCTCTTCGAGGGTCCGCGCCGTTGCATGTGCGCTGATGGCCGCACGATGTGTCGCGCGGTGCTGATGCCGTCAGGCGTGCGGACTCCAGGGGAGGTGCGGGCGCCGGCGATCCGCGCGGTGGGCAGCGTGCAGGTGGCGGCGGGGCCGAAACACAGGGGGGACCAGCCGGATCACCAGAAGGACGGTCGCGAGCGTGCGGGATACAACCCGCCGCCTATGTCAGGAAATTGTCAGGGTGGTCTGCGATCGGACTGCGTTGTTGCCGAACTTCCCCCGCACGGAGAGCTTTCCTGGGGTCCGCCTCGCCGGTCCCATTTTCCAGAGATCTCAATGCTGATCAGTCTCGCCATGGCCGCCTGTGTGCTGTCGCCATCGAACACGCGGTTGGTGCACCGGGCTCTGGCCGGATGGCAGTTCACCCGCACCCGCGAACTCCGATTGGCAGAGGCGCCTCCGCCGCTCATTCTGTTTGCGGATGCCGAGTGCCACCACACCCTTCGGGTGTCGCCACGCGGCCCGTTCCGTCTTGGGCGTTTTCGGTTGCGCATGACCTCTCGGGCCCACCACGGCGAGCTGGCACTCCCCAATGGGGCCCGCCTTCCGCTCGCGGGGATGGCCTTCGCGAGTCTCTATTCCCCGGCCGATTCGGCATTCTTCTTCGCCGCCTTGCCCGAAGTGTGGGCCGCCGATCCCGCATACCGTGACGATTCCGAAGACTGGGAGAAGTTCCTGCTGCCGGTCACGATTCACGAGTTGACGCACACGCGGCAAATGCGTGCAATCCTGCCTTCCATCAAGGCTGCGGCCATCGCCTTGCGCCTGAAGGCAGTCGATGATGACATTCTGCAGCCCCGCTTCGGCGCCGATTCAGCGTTCAGTCGCGCCGTCCTGGCGGAGCGAGATCTCTTGCTTGCGGCGGCCTCGGCTCGCACGTCGAACGAGCGTCTGACCTTGATCAGGCGGGCGTTGGTATCGCGCGCCGACCGCCATGCCCGGTTCTTTACCGGTGCCGACTCGGGTTTCGCCGAGCTCGAAACGCGATTTCTCGACATGGAAGGAGTGGCCCAATGGGCGTCGTTCCGCCACGAACTGCAGTTCGGACCCGGTCGGCCTACGCCACCGGTGGCCGTAGATCGGATTCGCGGCAACCGGAAATGGTGGTCCCAGGAGTATGGTATTGCGCTCTATCTCGCCCTGGATGCGGTCGTGCCGCAATGGCAAACCGAGGTTTTTCCACCACGGATCGCATCGGCGTTCGATCTGCTCACGCGCGCGACCAAGGGCAAGACCGGCCTGCCTTGAGTCGTTGACCCCGCGGAAACCGAGGCCGACTGGCCTGGGACTTCCACCCGGTGATTCTCTTTTTCAGTCGAGAGGTGCGCATGGACCATCCTGCATCGGAAGCATTGCGGAAGACGTCGCTCACCAGCTTGGGTCAGTACCTGGCCATCGCGGTGGCGTTGGTTGTGATTCCGTCTCAGGCGGACGGCCAAGGGTATGGGTTCCTGACCTTGCTGGGCCACGACACGCTGGCGCTCGAGCGGGTGACCCCCACACCGAACGGATTCACTGCTGATCTGCTTGAGCGGTCGCCGCGCGTGGCTCGGTCGCGCTTCCAGGTCGAACTTGAGCCCGGCACCCGGCGTCTGCGTCGTTACGAAATCGTGCTTCAGGGAACGGCGGCGAGTGCCCCCCGAGCCTCCGACCGGATGGTGGTCGAACTGGTCGGCAATGCCATTCCCGGTGGCCCGGCACGATATTCCCTCCGCAATTTCAGGGGCGACTCCTTGTTGCGTCAGACGGATACGCTCGTGGCGGAGGAGGTGCTGCCGTGGCTGCTCACGAGTGGTGCCACGTTCGAGTTGATGGCACAGACGCTTCGCCTCCGGGGCGGCGACTCGTTGCCCGTCGCCAACATGAGTAGCAACATGGTGCGATTGGCCCACATCAGCATGCTGAGGGGGACGGACACCACCTTCGTATTTCCGTATGGCCGTGACTATCGGTATCACGGCGTCCTCGATGCGGCTGGTCGCCTGACCGCACTGTCCGGTCGCGAGACAACAGTGAAATTCGAATTGCGACGTCTGCAGATTCCGCCAATCATCGAACCGGTGTGGGACGCGTGGCGGGTGCGCGAAGAACGTGAGGGAGCGATGACCGCCCTGAGTCGTCGCGACACGACTTCCCTGGCCGTGGGCACCGGTCATCTGGCGGTGGATTATGGCCGTCCGCTGGCACGCGGGCGGGTGGTGGCGGGGGGCCTCGTGCCGTACGGCGAAGTCTGGCGGACCGGCGCCAACGGGGCGACGCATCTGACCACCACTGTGCCGCTCTTGATCAACGGGCAACGGTTGGAGGCCGGTCGCTATGCCTTCTGGACCCGGCCGACGCCGGTCGGGGCGACGTTGCTCCTCAGTTCGCAGGTGAACGTCTGGGGCACGGCCTACCAGGCGGATCGAACGATTCTCGAGGCGCCCTTCGAATCCCTCACGCCCGGCCCGCCGGTCGAGCAGTTGGAGATCCGTCTCGTTCCCGATGGGGCCGCTGTCGCGATGACGATCCGATGGGGGACGCTAGCGTGGCGCCTTCAGATGCAGTGCGCTGGCGAAGGCACGACTCCCGTGCGTTGCAGCTGAGCCGCCCGGGGCGTGCGGCATGGTCCTCCCGCCCGGTCGACTGTGGAGCCGGCCCGGTGCTGATGCCGGTCCGGCCGCCGACGCCTCCTTCTTGAGGGGGTCGTCGCTTCCGTTCCAATCCCACATCCCGTCAAGTCTTTTCCCATGGTACCACGCAAGATTGCCGCGGAGATCGAGGCCGAGTTATCCGACGCCGGGCTGACCGGGGTGTCCGCGTGGCGGGTACACCGCCGGGCCTGGTCGCGGCGCTTGCGATCGGCGTCCGGCGAACTCGTCATCCGGATTGTCCGCTGTCTGGATTTCGACGTACCCTGGGCTCGTCTGACGGCGTACGAGTTGATCGCGTCTCACCCGACCGCGGTCCGGGCGCTCACACCGGTGGATGTCCGGGCGCTGAGTCGAGGACTTGCCCACTGGGGCGATGTCGATGCGTTTGCGTGTTACGTCGCGGGTCCCGCCTGGCGGGAGCGACGACTTCCGTCCCGACAGATCTGGGCGTGGTTGTCATCATCCGACCGGTGGCTGCGACGTACTGCCGTTGTGTGTACTGTTGCCTTGAATGTCCGTGCCAGGGGTGGTTCTGGAGATGTGGAGCGTACCTTGGCCGTGTGTTCACGCGCAGTCGCGGATCGCGACGACATGGTCGTGAAGGCGGTCTCCTGGGGATTGCGCTCCCTGATCGGGTCGGATCGACACGCGGTGGGCGCCTTCATTCAGGCCCACGAGCATGAGCTGGACGCACGCATCACGCGCGAAGTTCGCACAAAGCTCGCCACGGGGCGGAAGGCGTGACTGCCGCCCACAGCCCGCGACGAGGTCCTCGCGTCGACCGACTTACTGCACGCAGCGTCCGGTGAATCAGCCCGGACTTGCCGGAGGCTCCATTCCGTGAGAGGATGGAGTCATGCCATGGCCCAGCCGTTACTCGCCTGAAATCCGTGCCCGCGCCCAGCGTGATGCCGCGCTGCGCCAGGAGATAAGGTGGATCTGGTAGGCCACGCGGCGGCGCTATGCTGGCAAGAGCCTTGCCTCGCGAAGGCCGTGTCGTGGCCCGTAGCACCTCGTGCAGCGCAATTTCTCGGCGACGCACCCGAATCAGCTCTGGGTGTCCGATCTCCTTTGCGTTGCGATCTGGCGTGGCCTTGACGTGACACCCGTAAGCTGATCCAGATATTCTGATCGGGTCGCCTGCGGAGGTCACCAGGCGGAAGAGCCTATTCACCCCCGACCAGATCATCGGGGTCCTGCACGAAGTCGAGGCCGGGGGGACGATCCAAGAGATCTGTCGCCGGCACGGGATCACCCAGACCACCTTCCATCGTTGGCGCCGCCAATAGGGCGGCCTGCAGGCCAGCGAGGCCCAGCGCCTGCGGGCCCTCGAGGAAGAGAATCGGCGCCTCAAGCGCCTGGTCGCCGATCAAGCGCTCAATCTCCAGGTCGTTAAGGACCTGCTGGGAAGGAAGTGGTGACCGCCCGCCAGCGGCGACAGGCGGTCACGCTCGCGATGACCGCCGCTGCCCTGACCGAGCGCCAGGCCTGCCGCCATACCGGCTTCAGCCGGAGCTCGCAGCGCTACGCCAGCCGTCGAGCCGATCCCGTGGCCCTGCGCGAGCGCCTGCTGACGCTGGCGACTCTCAGGCCGCGCTGGGGCTACTGGCGGCTGCACTGGCGGCTCTGCCGCGAGGGCCTCGCGGTGAATCGGAAGCGGGTGTATCGCCTGTGCCTCGAGGCCGGGCCGGTGGTGCGCCGTCGCCGGCGGAAGCGGGTCGCCATGCCACGGCAGCCGATCGCCCGGCCGCAGGGATCGAATAAGCGCTGGAGCATGGACTTCGTGAGCGACGAGCACGGCAGTGGCGGGAAGTTCCGGTGTTTCACCTTCAGGCGGGAAAGCGTCGCACCGGACGTGCAGCACAGCTTCATCGCGGCGAATGTCGGGGACGCGATCGATCGGGCCATCGCGGGCCGCGCTTGGCCCGCCACGATCATGCGTGACAATGGGCCGGAGTTCCCGAGCCAGGCACTAGATCAGCGGGCGCACGACCGCCGGCTCCTCCTCGACTTCATCGCCACCAGAAAGCCGATGCAGAACGCGTTCATCAAGAGCTTCAACGGCCGCCACCAGGACGAGTGCCCGAACGAGAGCTGGTTCGCGTCACTGCGGGATGCTCGGCGGATGATCGCGCACGGCGGGCAGCGCACAATTCGGACCGGCGTAACGGCAGTTTGCAGGATCCGACACCGGCGGATTTGTCGACACGCTGGACTACATCAACCCATGGGATCCAGTCATCATCGATGGCTCAGAGATCGGTGTCACGTCACGGGGGGGGGGGGCCGCGAAGGGATGGGTTGTCGACCGCATGCCGCAGGGGTTCCCGGTAGCGACGAGCGCGGCCGGCGTCAGTTTTCTCCCAACCGGATCTCAGATCGGAGAGGGGCTGAAACACGCTCCATTCTCCTTGCGACCGACAGGCCAGCTGCGTGTGGCGTTTCGCGCGGCCGCCGGTTGCGCAACCTTTTCCTTGCACCGCGTGTCTATCTGCAGTGGTCAGGCCCTTCCTCCCTCCCTCCCTCACCCTCGGAGCCTCAACGTGAACCCGTCACTTTGTCCCAGCTGGCGGCTGCTGCCGCTACTTGTCGCCGTTGTCTTGATCCCGTGCGGGACGGCGGCGCCCGCACAGATGCAGACGCCACGTCAGGCGAGGCTCTCGCGAGATGGCGTGATCTGGGAGACGAAGGCTTGGTTGGTTCCCTACGCGACGGAGCTTTCGAAGGAGGCGAAGATTGCCGGACTCAGCAGGATCTGGGCAGAAGGTAAGTGGAATTTCCCCAACTTCGCCGACGTGAGTACGATAGAGTGGGATTCAATTTATATTGCATCCATTCCACTGGTCTCCGGGACGCAGAATACGGCGGAATACTATCGCGAATTGCGGCGAGTCGTCGCGAAGCTGAATGATGGTCACTCCACCGTGTTCCTGCCGCCCCAGCTACAGGCACAGCTGGCCGCACCTCCCCTGCGAATCGATCGCATTGAGGGGCGGGTCTTCATCACCGGCGTAATGAGCGGTCGACTCACTGCGCAAGGTATCGTTCCTGGAATGGAATTGCTTCGCGTCGATGGTGAGCCGGTGGATTCCTATGTTACCCGGACGCGGCTGCCATTCATGGGAAGCAACACCGCGCAACACCGCGAGGTGCTACACTATTCCCACGAGCTTCTGGAGGGGCCGGCGAATTCGTCTGTGGGGCTGACCTTGCGGACCGTTGATGGCGCAATCATGGAGCGTGACCTTCCGAGAGGTGGCTACCAGGACGTCGTCCCGCACCCGCGGGCCGAGTTTCGGGTGCTTCCCGGCCGCATGGCATACCTGGCGCTGCACTCCTTCGCGAGCGACTCGATAGAACGGGACGTCGAGCGCTGGCTCCCTGAGATTCGGGCGAGTACCTGCCTCGTCATCGATGTTCGGCAGAATTCGGGTGGAAGTGGCGTGGTGGCATACAATCTGGTCGGGCAACTTATCCCGGATTCGTTTCCGCTCCCGAAGCTGGCATCACGACAGTATATCGCGACTCGCCGCGCTTGGGGTCAGGCCGGAACGTGGTGGTCTCCGGGGCTTCAGTTCTGGCCTGGCCGCGGGGCGGTCACAGTTCCAGTAGCGGTCCTGACAGGCCCGCGAACCCTCTCGGCCGCCGAGGTTTTTGTCGAAGCCCTTCGCCTTTCCAAACGCGCGACAATCATCGGAGAACCCACCGGCGGGAGTACCGGCGATCCGCTCGCCTTCGCCCTTCCGGGCGGTGGCGTGGCCCAGATTGCGACGTCGGCCAACTTAGGCGCCGTTCGGCCTGACATCCTCGCAACTCGAACGGCCTCCGATTTCCTCGCGGGCCGAGACGCCGCCCTTGCCGCTGCCCTCGCAGCCACCTGCACGGGCTCAAACTAGGTGTGTCAGGCAATTCTGGTACGACGTTCCAGGGGGCGCTGCCTGACGGGAGTTGACGTTTCCCCCATCTGAGGTCCACTTGGAATCGCAGGGTCCCTACTGGGGGCGCATCCCGTGCTGCCAATGCCCGGTGAACGAGGTGTCCGTCTCCGACGGTCGGCTTCCCGCCTCTCGACCTTCCGAGGTCGCGTCCCATGGCCCCCAGATGGCCACGAATCCTCACTGTACACAGAGGGCCCCCGGCTCTGGCACGCGTCCGTCGACGCGAGGGGGAGCTTCGGCGTTGGCGAGTTCAGTTGCCACGTCGTGCACGAGTGATGTCACGCGGCGCATCTTGTCGAAGTCGAGGTAGCGCGCCTCATCCGTCACCTGGTGATAGTCGCGATGGCCCCCGGTGGTGAAGAAAGCGACCGGGATGCCGAACCGGGCGTAGGCGAAGTGGTCACTTCGACAGTAGAGGCGCTCTCGGTGTCCAGGAGCGTCGAACTGGAGATCGAACGCGAAGGGGGTGGGCTGGGAGCGATTGACACGTTCGATCGCGTCGCCAAGGCCCGTTGAGAGCCGGCGCCATCCGATGACCTGGAGGTATCCAGGGCCTCCCTCGGCGATATCCGATACCCCGCCTCGACCGATCATGTCCAGGTTCAACTGCGCCACGATCGCCTTGCGCTCCACGGTCGGGTGGTCCGTGAAGTGGCTCGATCCGAGGAGGCCGAGTTCCTCCGCCGCGTGCCACACGAAGAGAACCGACCGCGCGGGCCTCCGACCTGCGGCCAGCTGTTCGGCGATCTCGAGCAAGGCGGCCGTGCCGGAGGCGTCATCATCTGCGCCGTTGTGGATCGAGTCCGGCCGCGTGGGCGCGATGGCTCTCAGCGAGTCGGTGTTGACTCTGATGGCGAAATGCTCGTCGGCGGTGAGGCGCCGGCCCAATTCTCGCGCTCGAGTTTCCCCGGCGATGCTGAACGCGCGCAGCGAATCATGATCAACCGGTGGATCTCGGAAGGGCAGGTGATCGGAGTGTGCACCGAGCGCGACATACTCCCGCGCGCGGACTGCGTCGCTTCCGCGAAGGATGGCGACCACATTCCGTACTTCCAACGTCTCGATTCGAAAGTCGAACGCCCCACTGGCGCGTTGCCCGCCCGCGCCGATCGATACGAGCGAGTCAACTGGTCGCCCGAAGAGGAGAGCGGCTGTTTCGGCGGAAATGGCGAGGACCGACGGGACGGCTGCCACGGAGGAACCGATGGTGCCGAGCTGCTCCGGCCCCGGTCGAGTCGCCTCGCGGGCCCATGCGGCCATTGCTCGCGCGGGATTCACGGTTGCAATCGCGGCCGCGTCGCGGAGTCTCGGGTCGAACTCGGCGCTCCGCACGTTTCCCGCGTTGTTGCGCGGATTTCGATAGATGAGGATGACGAACTTGCCGGCGGCCTCCTCGCGCGTGGGACGCCGAGTGGTATCGTCAAGGAATCCACCAAAGATCACCGGGGCATCTGTGAAGTGCCGCCCCGTCCCGCCAGGATGGACCGCCACGAAATCACGCAGGGGAACCAGTGCCGTGGTGCCAACCGACAGGCGGTGGTTCAACGGGTGGATGCGGATCATCCCCGGAACGGTCTGGAAATACGACCCTGCGTCACCCGCCGGTTCGAGTCCGAGTCGCTGAAGCTCACCAGCGATGTAATTCGTCGCTAGCCGATGCCCGTTGCTGCCGGTAAAGCGGCCCTCCAGGGCATCCGAGGCCAAGTACTCGACGCGCTGCTGCAAGTCTCCTGCCGTGATGGCCTTGGCTGTGCTCACGGCGCCAATGGAGGTCTCGCGTAGCCCGGGAGAGCAGCCGGCGAGTCCGGCGAGCATGAAGGAAAGCAATGCTTGGGAAGCCGGGCGCGACGACGACATGTGAACGACTCCGTCATGGGGAAGTCGTACGTTACCAGCCGCCTCCGAGAGATGCCAACTGAACTAGAACACACAGGCGGCTGTTATGCCGGACTCGAAGGCGTAGCTGGCCGCCAACCGAAGTGCCCCCCCAAGGCATCGAGGTCTGGGGGGGAGACCACGTACTGCAGGGCCATGACGTCGGGGCGTTGCCGGAGCATGGGGTCCAAGGAATCCCAGTGACGGGGGGAGACCAGTTTGAGCGCGTGGACGTCACCGTGCGTGAGGAAGCGATTGATGTCAGAGGGCGTACGGTGGGTCACCGAGGGCTTGCCGCCCGCCAGGCTGCAAATGTCGCTGACCAGTCGCTCGGCGAATCCGGGGTCGGTTTCACAAACGATGATCCTCCCCCACGGGGAGCGGTGGACTCGCGCGACCACCTCGCGGATCATGGCCAGCGATGGGGCGATGCGTACAAAGGCACACGGGGTGTGGCTGCGAAGTTCGACACGATGGAAGTAGGTGGTGACCGCCGGCTCATCGGGCGGGATCGGTGCGTGCACGAGGCGAGGAATCGGCTGCACCTGCCATGCGGCGGCGACTTGTGCGCCGATCGAGGTGGCGAGGGTCAGGCTGCATTCGACGATCGCGACGACAGGGCGTTCCGTGGCCTGCCGCGCGAGTTCCCCTGCAATGTCGGTCGCGCCCGCCCCGTATTCCCGCCTGACCATGGCGAGGAACTGCGCGAGGGCGTCCCGGAGTGAGTCCGGTTCTCGCAGGGGGCTCCCGGACAAGACGACCGCCCCGTGCCGCCCGATTGTGACCATTCCCCGGTCGCGTAGTTCCAGGTAGGCGCGTCGGACAGTGTGCAGGTGCACCCCCCAGCGCCCCTGAGCCTCGCGCAGTGGGGGCAACTTCGCCCCGTGGGCCAGGCGCCCTGTCGCGATGGCGTAGCCGATCTGGTCGGCGATCTGCCGGTAGAGTGGGTCGCTGTCGTTGCGCGCCAAGTTCATGCCAGCGCTCCCACGCGAAGACGGGAAAGACCAGTGCGGCAACGGAGCGGGGGTGGTCTCTCGTCGCTGGCGAATATTACCGTCGGCATGCTACCTGAGAACAGGCCTCCGGCACCATCTTGTGGCGCACCGCCCGGGCAGGACGCGGCGCGGCGCGCGCCACCAACCACGCCGACTTACCAACCTCGAACACAGCATGCCGTCGGCATACCGTATTCTGCATTGATACTTGGTCTGACTTTCGCGACCTGGGTAGTGGTTGTTCCGCGCGGCTGACAAAATCTGCCGATAATCGTGTCCATTCTGGCGCCTCGGAGGCTTCATGGGAAGGTGGCCTGCTTCGCTTGCCTTGGCGGTGATGATCGCCGGCTGTGATGACGCAGTAACGATGCCCTGCTCGGATATCGCGAAGTTCGGTGTGAATGTCGAGGTGATCGACGCCGTCTCCCGACAACGGATCCCCGAAGGAGTTCGGGGCGCCGTCATCGAGGGAGATCATGTCGATTCACTCCGGGTGTTCAGGGATCTCGAGGGACGGATTTCCTCCCTCGCCGGGGCTGTGGAACGTCCCGGCACGTACCGCGTAGAGCTGGTTGCCACCGGTTACCAGCCTTGGACGCGTAGTGACGTCCGGGTCGCGCAAGGAGCGTGTCACGTTGAGCCCGTGTCGATTCAGGCCGAAATGGTGCCCGGGGAGTGATGCGCGATCGCCACGTCGTCCAGGGGGCGCAGGGGGCCGGACTGTGCTGTGCCTCGTCATTCCCCGGCGCGCTCCTTGAGCTACTCCCTGGAATTCGGCGTGTGAGCCCGCGCTTGGTCGTTCCCCGCGTTTTACTGATGGCCCTGCCCGTCGC
Source organism: Gemmatimonadales bacterium (assembly GCA_033764505.1). Classification (GTDB taxonomy): domain Bacteria; phylum Gemmatimonadota; class Gemmatimonadetes; order Gemmatimonadales; family GWC2-71-9; genus Palsa-1233. The sequence continues at coordinate 236,408 of JANRIW010000036.1, read as the reverse complement.
CATCCAGGCGCAGGCCGGCTGGAGCGTCCCGCGCACGCCGATTGCCGACATCGTTTCGGCTGCGGGTGCCCCCGACGGATTCGCCGAGGTGATCGACGCACGGCTCCTCAGCCGGGGCGGGCTCGTGGTTGCCGATCGCAGGGCGGGGCGGCTCCACTTCTTCGATCCCGGAGGTCGCGGTGTCCGCAGCGCCGGGGGGAGGGGAGTGGGCCGGGCGAATTCCGGGGACTGACGTGGATTCAGGTCGTCGCTGGCGACAGCGTGCTAGCCTATGATTGGCAGCAGCGTCGTTTCTCGTTGTTCAGTGCGAGCGGACAACATGTGCGCGACTGGAATTTCAAGCCGCCAGAAGGTGTGGTTGGCGCCACACCGCAGGCGCTACTGCCTGACGGGGGCTTGCTGCTGACCATTCGCCGGACCAAGACCTTCCCCTTCGAAGGCCGTGAGGGCGAGGTCCGGCCCGACTCCGTCGAACTGCTCGCCGTGAAGGCGAACGGGGTCGTCGCATGGCGAGGTCGTATCGTGCGGGCCGGCGCCGTGTTCGGTTTTGGCTACACCATCGGCAAGGAACGACACCTGGCCGGAGCAGAACTTCCCTTCGCGTCGAACGCGGAATGGAGAATCGGTCAGTCGGGAGTCGTCGTGAGTGAAGGAACTCGCGCCGCACTCAAGCTCATTGGTCCTGATGGCAGCGTGCGTGAATTGTCCGTGGCGGTCCCGGCACCTGTTGCGGTCACGCCTGCGATGCGAGAGGCGTTGTCATCCCGCTTCACGCACTGTGCCCGAGGAAGCGGAGATGCCGTGGATGCCGAGCTGGGGCGGGCCATACGCGCCTTGCGGACGCCGACAGTACTGCCGCCGATCGGCCGTCTCCTGAGGGATGGTCAGGGTGGAATCTGGGTCAGTCAAGGCAGCACGGCAGGATACCCGGCCGTGTGCGGATTGCCGCTGCCGGATGAACGGCGATGGATGTTGCTGAATGCCGCTGGGGGCATTGCGGCCGCGATCGATCTCCCAGTCAGTATGCGCCTCACGGATATCGGTGGCGACAGATTGGTCGGACTGGTGGTTGATGACGATGACGTGGTGCATGTCAGGATATATTCAGTCTCCGCGCGATGATGCAGTCGCGCTCGTTGTCACCGAGACACAGGATACCGATGACCTTCGCGTTACATTGTTTCGGCAGCACGAACGTTCCATCACCCCTGGCGCGTTTCATGGATGACATCGGCCCTCGGACTGGGCAGTGACGCAATCCCACCCGGCGCTCCCGTTTCGAACGGCGTTTCAAGTGTACCATGTCGACGCGGATACTATCACCGATGACCAGTTGACCGACATCTGTGGGGGACCGGTTCCATTGTCGGGTGACAAGCCGATCCTCCTCGCGATGCTCCGCGGTGTGAAGACGGTTGTGGTGGAGCGCGAGTATATCGACAAGGATTACCGGAACGTCTATTCCGCATACTATTCGATGAAATTCAGTCGCTCGTCAAGTCGCGCTACGCGACTGCACTTCTTCCAGGTTCGACTTTCATACGCGCAGTTGTTCGGGACCGAAAATCAGTGCCCGTTGTCCGAACGCCTCCGCGATGTCGCTGAGCAGCAAGGGGTGCCGGTTCCGGCGGGGACCACGCCCTGCTATATCGGGAATGTCGTATTACGCCCGACAGAATATTCCCGCATCGGGCGCTGCCTGCTGGATCCCAGAAAGGTGCCCCGGGCGTCAGCCGACCGAACGACCTGCATGCTCGCGCGGTTCCATGCTACGCTCATGGGCCATCGTCTCGAGGTCTCTGCCTTCCCCCATCAGAGTCAGGATGCGGAAGTTCATATCTGTGCTCAGACGGCGGTCTGGGGTCTCTTTCGCTACCTTTCGCAGAAATATCCCATCTACCCGGAGCAATACCCGCACGACATCGCCGTCTCGAACACGGACCTTCGGCACGGACGTCCTCTCCCGGGCAGGGGACTGACCATGGGGCAGGTCGCGGCGATGTTCGGCGAATTCGGCGTCGATGCTGAGCTCTATGATTTGAAGATGATGCGTCGGCTCGTCAAAGCATCGGCCTCGGCTGCCTCCAATGGGTGGGCGAGTCCGGCGCCGATTCCGCTGCGCTCAAGTGGCAAGAAGGCTCAGCGGTGGGAGAGGGCACAGCGCGAGTTGCTCCATTTCCTTGAGGTGCACCTCGCCAGTGGATTGCCTTCGGTCATCGGACTTCCGGAGCACGCCGCAACCGCCATCGGCACCGTGTACGCCACGACCCCGGTGAGTGGACGTGAGGGGGCCATGCTACGCTCCTCCGACTTCATGGCTGGAGTGCTCGTCAACGACGACAACTACGCCCCCTATCAACAGTTGGCCATCGATCAGATCGGAGCGAGCACGAACTACGCTCCCTTGGGTGAGGATGTCGACACCATCGTGATTCCGCTGCCGCGAAAGGTGTTCCTCACTTCCGAAAAGGCCGAGTTTGTCGTGACCAACATTCTGAACCAGCTCGATCGCCCTTCCCAGGCTCCGGTCCTCGTGCGGCGCCATTTTTGCACTTCGTCGAGAAATTACAAGGCAGACCGGAATCGCATGGCGGACGACTTTACCGAGATTCTCCTCGGCCAGCCGCTGCCCCATTTTCTCTGGATCACGGAGATCTCCGAGTGCGGCCCTGACGGTCCCGGGGCCGTGGTCGCGGAGGTTGCCGTCGACGCGACCGCCGGTCCTTATGATGCCATGCCGTGCCTGTGGATTCGGTACCGTGGGTGGTTGGCGATCAATGAAGATCGGCTCTATGGCACCCCAGCGCTCAAGGCCTCGCCCTCGTACCAGACCATTCGCTCCAAGGTCGACTTCCCGATCTTGACATTTGATCACAATCTCACAAGGTTCACATGATGGAACAGCAACCAAAGGTCGACGGCCTCGTCCGCGTCTACCGCCAGGGCCGCGCAGGCGAGCAGCCATTGTGTGAGCTTGGCCCCCCCGTTGATCTGCGCGTCACCGACGCCGCAAGGCTACAGATCCGCCAAGCCGAGGAGGCAAGGGCTTCTCTTGCGCGCCGGGTCCATTTTATCCGTCTCGGCTGAAGCAGGCACGATGCCGGGCGGGCCTCTTATGGTGGCCGCCCTCACACCCCCGTTGGATTCGTTCCCAGTCTTTCGTTCCAATAAGGAACGGTCGACCGGGGTGACGCGCCAGACGGATCGGTAATCGGTTCACCGCGACACGATCACCGATCGTTTGCCAGTCTACCGTAAGCCTGTGGGGTGGCGTTGGAAGCGTGGACCGTTGTGGACTGGATTCGCAGCCACGCAGTCGTGGATGTTCTTCTCCAGGCCGCCGTCTTGGCGTTTGCGCTAGGCGTGATTGGGGGTGTGGTGCTGTGGGTGATGTACGTCACCTGCCATGTGAAGCATTGGAGAGCATTTTACGAGAAGCCGCCCTCGGTTCGACCACTGAAGATTGGCGGTGTGTCACTCGGAGCGATCGAGGTCGATGATAAACAGCAAGTCGCGATTCACGATCAGGAGGAGCGTCTCGCCGAGGCAGAAGATCAGATCGTGGCGCTCCTCGCGGTGGTCGAGGGACTGGAGATCGAGATGGTAGCCTTGGCGCGGAAGTGCGGCGCGCACAAGCCGACCCGCCCCAAGGGCGAACGGTCCGAGCCAACCGCGTAGCGCTTCCGCAGCTTGCACCCTCGCACGGTAGGGGATGTCATGGAATCGAAGAGTGAAGTCAAGGCGGGGTCGATAGGAGCCGGCGAAGCCAGGCCCCGTCCCTCCTCAAAGGAGTACGCTGAGCGCGTCAAGGAACTTCGCGCGAAGTCCGGTGCAAGCCTCAAAGAGGCGGATGAGTCGGTGCGACGGCTCCGGGAGCAGTTGAGGTAGCTAACGTAGCGGCCTGCAACGGGGATCCACCGGGCTTATATCGACAGCAGCAAGGGTGAGCAAGGTGCAGCAGGGAGCCCGCACGACCAGTGTGACGGCGAAGTGATCAAGACGGCCTTCACCGAAGGCGCCCCAGCCGAAAAATCAACGACCAACACCCCTAGAGTGACAACCTCCTGACTACCCGGAAACGAGGGAAGTGGGGAACCCCGGCTTGAATGCTCCCGAGTCCACCCACCGTGTTGCGCAGGCTAAGTGTCGGCATACGCGGGGGTCTGTCGGTTCCAACGATGGGGTCGCTGCGCGCGTCGCAGTTCAGGAACCGCGACGGACTTGGTAGAGTTCGATCGTGTTGCCATCCGGATCGCGGACGGCAGCCACGACTGAATCTCCCCGGACGACTATAGAATCATGCAGTCGTCCGCCGTGGCGGATCGCTGAAGCGATGGCGCTGTCAATCTCTGGTACTTCGACGCCCAACTGCACCACCGGAAAGCCGACGAAGTCCTCGGCGTCACGGATGGGGACCAGCTTGAGCAGCACATTGCCGATTTCACCGAAGGAGGAAATGAAAGGCCCGGTCGGAACGGTCCGGAATTCCACGCCGAAGGCCTCGGAGTAAAATCGCTGCATTTGCTCGATGTTGTGTACACGGAGAGCGACGGAAGCAATAACCGGCGCGGCCTCGGCGCCCTCCAGGGTTAGGGGCAGTGTCTCCGCTCGGTTGGAGCAACCCGAGAACGCGAACGCCCACATCCCCCATAAACACAAAGATCGCACGACCGATTCGAGCGACCGTCGATAGTGCATCGCGCCCTCCTTTGGTGCGTCCGGCAAGCTCCTGATCGCCATTCCAACAACCGAGTATCATTATTCTCGAAAGGATACTGAACACTCGCGGCTGGAAAGTCAAGCATTCCGAACCTTTCGAATCGCGCCCACGTCAGATCGCAGAGGCGAGCGTCGTGCAGGCACCCGCCGGACTCAGTCGACAGGAGTCCCGCCGTGTCCACGATGTGCGTCGAGCGCTGAGGACAGAGTCGCCGCGGCGTGATGAGGTTCGACTGCGACCTCACGGCAAGCGAGGGACGGCGTAGCGGCGAATCCGCGCAATGTCATCTTGGTCGGTTTCGCTCACGTAGATGGCTCCTTCCCCGAAACCGACCACGGCACCGCTCGCCGGCAAGGCCACGGCCCCCCGAAAGCCTTTCGCGTCCACCACATCGTAGCGGGCAGTCGTTGCACCAGGATCAAGGCGCCGAATCCACAATGCACCATCGGGGGACACCTGGATGGCGTTCGCGAACGACTCGAAGGCCGGGAGCCGAGCCGGAAACAGGAGCTCCGGCAGCGGGGGTGGCGCGGCAGCGCCCTTGCCCATGCCGCGCACTGGCTGGCTCGATAGTTCCAGCGCCTTGGATGCCTTCTCGGCGGCGGTTGGCGGCCGGCTCGGGCCCGGGAGAGAAATCGGCGGGGACCATCGCCCGTCGCTCCAAAGCCGAAGTTGGTATGGCAGACTCGTGATCACGGCGATGCGACCGTCCTGAAGCGCTGCCCAGGCTGCCGTCGGAGCCCAGATTCGCATCTGCCCATCACGCGAGACCATCGCTGAGCGCCCCGCGTCGAACGTAAGGAGGGTATCGACAGCCCCGGTTGTCGGCTCAATCCGAACGACACTGACGGAGTCGCTCAATCGACGGGATGTGTTCAGGTGCATCAGTTCGCCATAAATGCGTCCGCGGCGATCGGTCGCCTGTGGCATCCATCGCGTGGAATAGGCGATCACGTCAAACGGGACGCCATGCTGCGACACGGGAAGCAGCCGTCGCTGTGAGGGATCGACCACGTAGACTCCACCATCAGGCCGCGCCAAAGGCTGCTCGCCAACAGTTCGGTATTCGCGCGGGCCCTCCCCAGGGCGTGCCACGGGACGCGACACCCCCGTCGCCAGGTCGAGGCTTGCCAGTTGATGGTTGCGCGCGTCGCCGACGAGAAGCAGCCCCGGGCGGAGCTCCACAACCCAGGTCACAGCCGAAAATTCAGTGTCCGGCGCGTGCGTTGGACGACCGAGGCGCTGGATCGGTGCGGCTTGGGAGGCCATCGAGACGAAGGGCAGAAGTGCCAGAACGGTCGTGAGATAGATCACGTGCCTTCGGGGCACGGCACCCTCCGTGGGAAATGCTATGAGAGCTCGTCAGTCCACGACAGATGACTGGGTGGGGTCTTTCGTTGCAGACTCGGCACCGACCTTCGTTCAGAATTGGTGCCGATCGCCAATCGCCACGTCGGCTTTACCTGACTGACTACGAGAGCACGGTGCTGGCGGTCCCGTCCCAACTCAACACCGGCGTGCTTCACGATACCACCACAGGCCATTCTGGAATGAATTGTGGGCGGGTGCATTAATTGCGGGCAAGTTCGGTAGAATTCGGATGCTCTTCAGGTCTCCTGCCGAGCCGTAATGCTTGACTTGGGCAATGCTCTCACGTGGGGTGTGGCTGAAGAGTGGACGAGGCGCGATGCGATTCTGATGGCATGCTTAACGAGGGCTTCTCCGAGTCGTTGGGCGAACGAGAGGTGCTCGCAACCCGTGACGAGACACCCAAGTTCATAGACCGCTGGCGGTCCAGGCCGAGGTCTTGCGAAATCAGCTATTGGCGACCAGGTGGTCAGCGGAGGCGCACGCGCAGAAAACCGCGTCCCGACGCGCACAGTACCCCGCCCTGACAGGTGCAGTTGTGAAGCAATCACCGCTGCCGCAACGCCTCCAGCGCCGCTGCCAGGTCCTCGCCGTCGCGCCACTGCATCTGGAAGAGGCGGGCGTAGATGCCGCCCTGCCGCAGCAGCTCGGCGTGGCTCCCCGCCTCGACGATCCTCCCGCCGTCGAGCACCAGCAAGCGGTCGGCCCGCTGCACCGTGCTCAAGCGGTGCGCAATGATCAGCGTGGTCCTCCCCACCAGGAGGCGCTCCAAGGCCGCCTCGACCAGCCGCTCGCTCTCGTTGTCGAGCGACGAGGTGGCCTCGTCGAGCACCAGAACGGCCGGGTCCTTGAGCACCGCCCGGGCAATGGCAATCCGCTGCCGCTGCCCGCCCGAGAGTTTCACGCCTCGCTCCCCCACCACGGTGTCGTACCCCTCGGGCAACTGTACGATGAACTCGTGCGCGTTGGCCACCTGTGCGGCGGCCTCGACGTCCTCGGCCGAGGCCTCCGGACGGGCGTAGGCAATGTTCTCCCGCACCGTGCCGCTGAAGAGCGCCGGCTCCTGCGGCACGATGCCGATGGCCTGCCGGAGCTCCGAGAGCGCGAGCTCGCGGATGTCCACTCCATCCAGGCGGATGGCGCCCTCCTGCACGTCCCAGAACCTCGGCAACAGCGACGCGAGCGTGGTCTTCCCCGAGCCGGACGGCCCCACCACCGCGACCACCTCGCCCGGGGCGATGTGGAGCGAGAGGTCCTCGATGGTCATCCCCGGGGTGTCGGTGCGGTAGCGGAAGGAGATGTGATCAAACTGGACGTCACCCCGGATCGGCTGCTTGAGCGGCACCGGGTGCGGCGGATCGGCTACCGGCGAGGTGGTCTCGAGAATCTCGAAGACCCGTTCCGCCGCACCAATGGCCTCCTGGTAGGCCGAGAAGAACGAGGCCAGCGCACCAAAGGCCGCCGCGATGCTCACGGTGTAGAGCAGGAAGGCCACCATCTCGCCCGAAGTCAGGTTGCCGGAGAGGACCAGCCGGCCGCCCATCCAGAGCACCGCCGTCACCGCCGAGAAGGTGGTGAAGGTGATCACCCCGAAGAAGGTGGCCCGCACCCGCGCGCGCTGCAGCGAGGCCGTCACCACCTGGCCGATCCGCTCGGCAAAGCGACGTTCTTCCTGCGGCTCCTGCGCAAAGCCCTGCACCACCCGGATCTGGCCGAACGCCTCCTCGGCGAGCGCCGTGGAGCCTGCCAGCTCGTCCTGGACCGAGGTGGTCATCTTCTTGAGCCGCTTGCCGAAGATCAGCGCCGAGGCGGCCACAATCGGCACCACGCCGAGGGCGGTGAGCATCAGGACCGGCTGCATCCACGTCAGGACAATCACGCCGCCCACCAGCGCCAGGACCTGCCGGGTGAACTCGGCGATCTGGTGCGACAGGATCCCCTGCAGCAGGCCGATGTCCACGGTGAGCCGCGAGGTCAGCTCGCCGGTCCGCCGGTCGGCAAAGAAGCCGGGCGGCATGGTGAGCAGCTTGGCGAAGAGCTCGCGCCGGAGCCCCGCCACGGCCCGTTCGCCGGTGGCCGAGAGGTAGTAGGTCTGGATGTAGTTGAGGACGGCGGTGGTGGCGAAGATGGCGAGGAGGCCGAGGGCGATCTGATCGAGCAAGTGGCGATCGTGGCGTTCGAACGCGGCGTCCAGGAGATAGCGGACCACCAGCGGGAAGGCGAGGGCGAGCAGCGACGAGAGCAGCAGCGTGACGGTGGCGATCACCAGCCCGCGCCGGTAGGGCCGCACCCTCGGCCAGAGCCGGAGGAGCGGCTTGGGCGAGGGGGGCCGCTTCCGGGGGGCGCTCAGCTCAGTGGTCGGTGTGGGCGCCGGCTGCCGCCGGTGCCGCGCCGGGCGCCGCAGCGACCCCGAGTTCGATCTCCCGGCCAACGTTCTCGCGGTGGCCGAACGGCACCCAGCGATCCACCGCCATGGCGACGAAGAGCAGCGCGAGGTACTGCAGCGAGTACTTGTAGAGCTTCCAGGTGGTCGGCTGGACGCCGTCCTCGCGGAAGATCACCCAGCAGAGCTGGATGAAGCGGGCGCCGAGCAGCGTGGCCGCCACGCCGTAGAAGAGCCCCTGGATCCCGACCACGGCCGGCATCAGGGTCAGCGGGATGAGCATCAGCGTGTAGAGCAGCATCTGCCGCTTGGTCTCGGGGACGCCGTGGATGTTCGGCATCATCGGGATGCCGGCATTGCCGTAGTCGCGCTGCTTGTTGAGCGCGAGCGCCCAGAAGTGCGGCGGGGTCCAGTAGAAGACGATGGCGAAGAGGTAGAGCGCGCCGAGGTCCACCGAGCCGGTCATCGCCGCCCAGCCGACCACCGGCGGGAAGGCGCCGGCGGCCCCGCCAATGACGATGTTCTGCGGCGACGAGCGCTTGAGCCACACGGTGTAGATGAAGACGTAGAAGAGCAGGCCTGAGAGGGCCAGCCACGCCGACAGCGGGTTCACGAAGGTCCAGAAGAGCGTGAACGCGATCGCGCCGAGGGTGATCCCGAAGAGCAGCGCCGCGTTGGCCGGCATCCGGCCTGAGGGGACCGGGCGCAGCTTGGTGCGGCTCATCCGGTCGTCGATATCGCGGTCGAACCACATGTTGATGGCGTTGGCGCCGCCGGCCATCAGGTATCCGGCCAGCGTGACCCACCCCACCAGGCCCCAGCTCGGCAGCCCGGCCGGGGTGATGTACATGGGGGCGATGGTGGTCACCAGCAGCAGCGAGATGATCCGCGGCTTGGTGAGGGTGACCAGGTCGGCCGCCAGTGAAGGGGAGTTCACGGCGACGGCGTTCGGTGCGGCTTCGGACATCTATGGGCTTCCTCTTGGCCGTCGCCCCTAGGCGCGACGGCGCAATGGTGTCAGTTTTCCAATCCGACAATCTACCCGGCTGACGGACCCCCCTCAAGGAATTCCCATGGAAGAGCGCCTCCCGCGACACCTAGGCCTCTGGAGTGCCGCCGCCGTTCTGGTCGGCACCACCATCGGGAGCGGGATCTTCCGCGTCCCCCGGGAGGTCGCCGCCACCCTGGGCGACCCCCAGGCCATGCTCCTCCTCTGGGTCATCGGCGGGGTCATCACCCTGACCGGGGCACTGACCATCGCCGAGCTGGCGGCGGCCTACCCCCGCTCGGGGGGGATCTTTGCCTACATCCTGGAGGCGTGGGGGCCGCTCCCGGCCTTCCTCTATGGTTGGGCCGAGCTGACGGTGATCCGGGCGGCCGCCATCGGCGGCATCTCGCTGGTCTTTGCCACCTACCTCGGCGAGTTCCTCCCGATCAGCGACTTCCAGGAGCGGCTGGTCGCGGCCGGCATCATCCTGCTGATCGCCCTGCTGAACTACCTCGGCGTCGGCATCGCCTCGATGCTGATGAACGTCACCACGATCCTCAAGTACGGCGCGATGCTCGGCCTGGGGCTCTTCGCCTTCACCGCGGGCGACGGCAACCTCGCCAACTTCACCACCATCGCACCGAACACCACCGTCACGATCTCGGCGATGCTCACGGCGCTGGTGCCGATCATGTGGACCTACGACGGCTGGTCGAACCTCTCGTTCATCGGCGGCGAGGTGAAGGAGCCGGGGCGCAACCTCCCGCGCGCGCTCATTGCGGGCACCGCCGCGATCGTGGCGATCTACCTGCTGGTCAACGCGGCGTACCTCTACCTGATCTCGGCCGAGGAGATGGCAGGGATGGGGCGCGTGGCCTCCGAGGCCGCCAAGCGGATCTCGCTCTTCGGCAGCGCCGGTGCGGCGATCATCTCGGGCGTGGTGATGGTCTCCTGCTTCGGCTCGGTGAATGGCTCGGTGATGACGGGCCCGCGGATCTTCTTCGCGATGAGCGAACAGCGGCTGATCTTCCCGGTGATCGCGCGCGTCTCGCCGCGCTACCAGACGCCGTCGGTGGCGATCTGGCTTGCCGCGGCGCTCGGCGTGGCGTACGTGATGCAGAACTCCTTCGCCGAGCTCGCCGACCGCTTCGTGCTCGGCTCGTGGCCCTTCTACGCGATGGCCGTGGCCGGTGTCTTTGTGCTTCGCAAGCGGCGGCCCGATATCGAGCGACCGTACCGCACGCTCTGGTACCCGGTGACGCCGATCATCTTCCTGGTGGCCTCGGTGGGGATGGTGGTCAACGCCCTGATTGCCAATCCCAGCGGCAATGGCGTGACTTTCGGCATCATCCTGGCTGGCGTGCCGGTCTACTTTGTCTGGCGCTTCTGGGAGGAGCGGGCGAGGTGAGTCGTTAGTCGTTAGTCGTTAGTCGTTGGTCGTTAGGTCGTAGGTCGTAAGTCGTAAGCCGTAGGTCGCGCGCGTTACCGCACTGCCCGCTGGTTGACGCGCCGTTGACCGCCGACCGCCACGCTTCGGAGACCCCTCATCTCCGGAGCGCCCGTGCCACGTCTCGTCGTTGCCCTGACCCTCTCCATCGATGCACCCTCGCTGACCCGTGGGCTTCCCGAGGCGACGGTCTGTTCCCCCTTTGGCCGCTGGCTCCGGGAGCGCATCGCGTCGCTGGCCCTCGATTGGCCGGGGATCGCCGTGGAGCAACTCCGCCTCACCCCCCGGCGCGCGCAGGTGACCCTCCACGCTCCGTTCGAGCGCGCGACGACACGACGCCTCGGACAGATGGCCGAGGCGCTCAGGAGTGAAATGGAAGTGGCCGCGGGCAGAATCGGTTGGATCAGGCGCGGAGACCCACTCTGGCGGCGCAGGGCGGGGTCACTGGTGACTGGTCACTGGTCACGCGCAGTTCCCGTTCACCGTTCACCGTTCACCGTTCACACGCTTACGATCGGACCCGACGCAACAACACCAACGCCAACAAAAAGAACACCGCGTTCATCGACCATGCCGCCACCGTCGGGTCGAGGTAGCCCTTGCCGCCGACGGCCTTCATGATCTGGGTGCCGGTGAGGTAGACCAGGGTGGTGCCGAGGGCGATGGCGAGGCCGAGGGCGGCGCCGGCGCGCGGATTGGTCACGGCGAGCGGGGCGCCGAAGAGGGCCACCACGAGGCAGGCCACTGGCAGCGCGAACTTCAGCCGGTAGTCCACCGCGAGCATCCCCGGCTTGGTGCCGCTCCGCTCGAGTCGGTCGAGGTAGGCGCGGAACTCGCCGATGCGCATCTCCTCCGACTTGAGCCCTTCGTCGAGCAGCATGGTCGGTGACTCGCGCAGCGCCGGCACGCGCAGGGCGGCGAAGCGCATGGTGGGGACATCGGCGGTGCTGTCGGCGATCTGGTACATGGAGCCACTGTGTAGCCGCCACTGCTGCGTCTTCTCGCTCCAGGTGGCGGAGTCGGCGTAGATGGTCCACTTGCCGGCGTGCTCGGCCCCCGGCGGCGGGGTGAGCAGGATGTTGCGCATCAGGCCGGGCTCGCGCTGCAGCTCGTTGATGGCGTAGGTCCAGCCAGTCGGTGCGGCGAACGCGAAGTTGTAGCGACCGAATGACGACATCGCCGAGGCACGCGCCCGGTGCAGCGACTTCTGCCGCGCCGACGACGTCGCCGCCACTTCCTGCAGCCCGAAGTTGAGCGGCACGGCGATGACGGCGAGGAGCACCATCGGCAGGATGAGGCGCCAGAACGAGATGCCACCCGCCTTGACCGCGGTGAGCTCGCTGTAGCGCCCCATCGCGTTGAGGGTGAAGACGGTGGCAAAGAGCACCGCGGCCGGGAGCAGCAGCGTCATCTGGTACGGCAGGAAGAAGAGCTCGCCGAGCAGGATTTCGGGCACCGGCACGCCCTTGCGGGTGAGCGGCCCGAACTGCTCCGAGAGGTGGATCAGCACCGCGACCACGGGAATCCCGATGGCCGAGAGGATGAAGGTGCTGAGCCAGCTGCGCAGCACGTAGCGGTCGAGGGTGCCGAGCAGCTTCATCGCTGCCTCCGCAGGCGGCCGGCCAGGGACTGGATCATCTCGCCGAACGCCTGGAGGATGCCGCTGGTGCGTGAGGTGCCCATCTCGCGGTTGGCGGACGCGACCGCGGCGATGCCCAGCAGGGTGAAGATCACCAGCGGGGCGTACATCGCCACGGCCGGCGAGAGGAAGCCGACGTCGGCGAGATTCTCGCCGCCGATGAGCAGGATGTAGAAGCCGAGGAAGATCACCAGCGATCCGCCGATCACGAGGCCGATGCCGCTGCGCGGATACTTGAGGGCGAGCGCCATGGCCACCAGCACGAAGGAGAAGGCCGCGAGCGGGATGGCGAACTTCTTGTGGTACTCGACGGCGAACTTGCGCGTGGTCTTGAGGTTCTGCTCGTCCTGATAGCGGGCGCTGTTGACGTCCACGATGGTGGAGCGGAGTCCGCCGGTGGAGGTTGACGGCACCTCTGGGGGGACGAGGAAGGCGGGTTCCTGCCCGATCCCCTGATCGATGCCGCCCTGCGGCGCGGTGGCCAGCGGCTGGGCCGCTGCGGCATCGAGCGGCTGCACGCTGGTCACCGTGGTCGTGTCGGCGGGGACCGGGATCGCGGTCGGCGGCACCGCGGCCGTGGTCAACGCGGCGGAATCCCCGGCGGCCGCGAGCGAGTCGAGGGCCACCCGCAGCTTCGGCCGTTGCTTGGGGGCCGAATCGACGGTCGCCTTGGCGCTGTCTTGCGTCGGCGGCGTGGTCACCGCGGGCGTCGGGAGTGCCACCGGCGCGGGGGCGGCCGGCACCGGAACGCTGGGGAGCTCCATCCGTGGGGCGGGCGTAACGGCCTTCGCTGCGGCGGCCGCGGCGATGGAATCGGCCACCCTCGCGGCTTCGAGTGCCTCGGACGGGGTGGTCTCCGGCTCCGGTGCGTTCCGGCCCAGCATCAACCGCTCGAAGAAGCGCTCCACCGGCTGGTAGGCCACGCAGCGCGGCGGCAACGCCGGCATCGGCCGCACCGCCGGAGCCTGTGGCGAGGGAAGCCCCGCGAGGCCGCGGATGTCACGTCGGGTGAGCAACTCCCGCTGCGCCTTCCCTTCCTTGCGGTACCAGGACGCCGAGTCGATCCCGGCGAGGAGTTCACAGCCGGTGAGCTCGCGGTCGCTGCGGTCCCAGCGCCCCTCGCGGCGCGTGAAGATCGAGGCCACACCGGCCACGCGCACCTGGTTGGTCTTGAAGGCGGTGCGCTCGAGCCGACCCGGCTCCAGCATCTTGGCCTCGTGCATCTCGCCGTCGAACAGCGTGAGGAGCAGGTCGGTGCGATTGGGCGCCTCCCCCATCACGCCGCGCGCCGCCCGGATGACCCGGGTACCGCGATTCGACGAGAGATCGTAGATCACCACGTCGCGCATCTCCCCGCTGATCGGGTCGATCTCGGCCGCCTGCAGGATGTACTCGGTGCCCTGCAACGGATTGAGCACCTGGGGCCGGAGCGTCAGGGTCGGCAGCTTCTGCAGCACGTCCTGTTGCAGGGTGGTGAAACGTGCGTTGCTCCGCGGAACAACCTGGTCGAAGATGATGAAGTTGAGCAGCGCCACGCCGACCGCGGCAATCAGGGCGGGGCGGGCCATCCGCCAGACTGAAACGCCGTTGGCATACATCGCCACCATCTCGAGGTCGGCGGCAAGCTGGCCGTAGGCATAGAGCGCGGCGGTCAGCACGGCCATCGGCAGGGTGAGCGTCAGCAGGGCGGGGAGGGCCAGGAGAATGGCCTCGGCCATCACGCTGGCCGGCAGCCCCTTCCCGCCGAAGCGGTCGATGAGCATCGACAGCTGGTTCATCAACAGCATGCCGGAGAGCGCCACGACCCCCCACCCGAACGGGGCGGAGAGGGAAACGAGGATGTGACGCGAGAGAAGTCGCATGCCGTGATCGTGGACGTGGTTGTGGCGCCCCGCGGGAGGGGCGTAGCTTTCCGTCAGGTCCTCAAGCTAATCGCCCAGTCCCCCTCTTCGCGGTGCCGCCACGCTGATTGCACTGCTCGCGTTGCTGACCCTGCTGCCGTTCTCGTTGGCGGCCCAGGAGTCGGCCCCCCCCCAAGCGTCGAGTGACACCCTGCGCCCGTTGATCGGGTTCCGGGCGCCACGGCCGCCGCTTCCCGACACGCTGGTCCGCACGCCGGTCCTGCGGGCGCCGTGGATCCTGCCCTGGAGCCGGACCTCGGCCAGCTTCCAGGCCAGCTTCGATTCGCTGGTCGGGGTGCGGGCCTCGGCGCTGTCGGCCATGCGCGCCACGGACCGTCGGCTGCGTGCGCTCGGCGCGCTCGACAGTGCCACGCTTCGCAACGAGGATCGCGGCCTCTTCGGGCTGAACCGCCAGGTGGCCGACCTCACCTTCGAGGGGCAGCTCCGGGTCGAGCTGGGGACGTCGCGGCAGCGCAACCTCGCCTGCACACCCCTGCTGCTGCAGGACCCGCTCTCGGGGTGCCGCGGGGGCTTCACGGCGCCGAGGGTCGAGAACATCCTGACGATGAGCGCCACCGGGGCGATCGGCCAGCGCTTCTTCCTCGACTTCGACCTCGACACGCAGCGCGACTTCGCCAACAACAACATCATCCGCGCCTGGTATCAGGGACTCCCCGACGAGATGGTCAAGCGGATCGAGGTCGGCACCACGACCTTCCGTGCCCCGCAGTCGCGCTACCTCACCGCGGGCATTCCCGCGAACAACTTCGGCGTGAATGCGACCTTCGAAGTCGGGCCGCTCGAACTGCAGGCGATCGCGGCGACGCAGAAAGGGAGCAACCTCGCCGAGCAGACGTTCACCATCGGCAGCGAGACGGTGCAACCGCAGGACCGCAAGGCGCGCGACCTCGACTTCGAGAGCGGCCGCTTCTTCTGGTCGGTGGATCCTCGCACGCTCCCGGGCTTCCCGGCACTCGACATCCTCACCCTCGGCACGCTCAACCTTCCGGTGAGCCAGCGTCCCACCGAACTTCGGGTCTATCAGTACATCGCGGCGGCGGCAGGCGACGGTGCGGCGAACTATGACGGCATCACGGCGCTGGGGGTCAATGGTGCCGAGCGCGCCGGACCCTTCCGTTGGCGGCCGCTGGTCGCGGGCAAGGACTACTGGGCCGATCCGTCGGGGCTCTGGTTTGTGCTCTCGTCGCGGATCGGCCCGACCGACTTTCTCGCGGTGAGTTACCGCACGGCCGACGGCACCACCGTCGGGAGCTTCCCCTCCGATGACAATCCGGCCCGCGGCGACGAGTTGCTGCTGGTGAGCGCGCCCAACCGGGCGCCGAGCTCGCCGGTGTTTCACCATGCGATGCGGCAGGTGTATCGCGTCGCCGGTTCCGACTTGGTGCGCACGTCAACTTCCCTGGCCATTCGCGTGGCGCGTTCCGAGCGGCCGATCGGTGGCGAGGGGACGTATCTGTCGCTCTTCGGTCTCGCGGTGCCGACCGACCAGGCCGTGCTCGACACCGACAACCGGCTCTTCCCGCGGCTGCGCGATCCCGGGGCCGACCAGGTCATCCGTGATGTCTTCGTGGTCTTCCCCAACGCACAACCGTTTGCGGACTCGCGACTCACCGAGTCGGAACGGACGGATTCGCTGTATCGCACGCCGGAGTACCTGCTCAATTCGCAGGGCCCGCCGTCGAAGTTCGAGTTGTTGCTCAAGTACGACGCGCGGGGCGGTGGCGACCGGGGCGGGTTGCAGCTCGACGCGCTGCAGCTGCGCGAGGAGAGCGAGCAGATCCTGCTCGACGGGCGCACGCTGCGGCGTGGCACCGACTACACCATCGAGTACAGCACCGGCCGCGTCACCTTCAACGATCCCAACGCCCTCTTCGGGAATCGCCAGTCCACCATCACGGCTCGCTACGAGGAGCGCGGCTTCTTCGCCGTCGCCCCGACGACGATTGCCGGACTCACCGCCAAGTGGCAGTTGGGACGCTTCGGCACGGTGTCCGCGCTCGGCCTCTATCAGGCCGAGGCCTCGGCGTTCAACCGCCCGCCGCTCGGCTTCGAGCCGACGGCGTCGCTGATCGGCGGCGTGGTGGCCGATCTCCGGTTCAACGCCCCCTCGGTGTCGCGCTTCATCAACCGGCTGACGGGGCGCAACTCCTCGGCGCCCTCGACGCTCACGCTGCAGGGCGAGCTGGCCTTCTCGCGGCCCGACCCGAACCGTTCCGGCGAGGCGTATCTCGAGGAGTTCGAGAACGACGGCGCCCGGCCGCTCTCGCTCGCCGAGCTCGCCTGGGTGGCCGGCTCGCGCCCCAAGAGCGTGGCCGGGCTCGAGACGCTCGGACTCGGTGCGGAGTTCGACGCGGCCGATGCCGTGCAATTGATCTGGCAGAACCTGATCCCGAACGGACGCGGGGGCGTGGTCGAGGTCGCCCCCCAGGACATCGACTCGCTGATCGCGACCACGTCGTCGCGGATTCGCGCCTTCGAGACGGTGCTCTACACCACGCTGCAGGCCGACACGGCGGGTGGCATCGTCGACTTCAACAACCGGGCGCACTGGAGCCAGCCGCGTCGCGATTTCCGGCCGCGGTGGCGCACCATGACCACGGCGCTCTCCCCCACCGGCCTCGACCTGACGCGCAACGAGGCGCTCGAATTCTGGGTGTACGAGGGAGGCGACACCCCGATCCGGCAGTCGGGGATGCGAATGGTCTTCGACTTCGGCAGCGTGAGCGAGGACGCGATTGCGCTCGCGCCCGAGCGCTTCACGGTCACCGGCACCGACACCACGTTCACCGGCCGGCAGTACGTCGGCACCGGTCGGCTCGACACCGAGCGGACGGCCTTCGGCTCCTTCAACGCGCGCACCGACGACATCGGGATCCTCGCCGATCGTCCCGACACGCTCATCGGACCCGACGGCAGCGTGGTCGAGCGGCTGGCGCTCTGCACCCAGCGGCTGGCCAACGACGTCGCGGTCTATCCGTGGGGCGACCTCAGCGCGCGTTGCTCCAACGGCAATGGCGGCCTCGACGACGAGGACCTCAACGGCGACGTGGTGCTCGACGCGCAGGGCAGCGAGGACAACGTCTTCCGCTGGGTGGTGGACCTCACCGACCCGAAGTACTTCGTGCGCGACCGCCTGGTCGTGGACCAGCTCGGTCGCCCGGCGCGGTGGACCCTCTATCGCGTGCCGCTCCGCACGCCCGACGCCACCATCGGCAACCCCGATCTCCGCCTGGTCCGGCATCTCCGCATGGGATTCGTCACGCCGCCCGACAACGGCGGCGCCGATCCGGTGGTGCGCTTCGGGCTCGCCCGGATGCGCCTCACCGGTGCGTCGTGGGTGCGGCGTGCCGACCGACCGATCCTCGGTCTCGCCGGCGCGACGGCCGAGCCGCGTGGCGAGTTGCAGGTGGTGTCGATCTCGACGCAGGACATCGACCTCGGCTACGTCTCGCCGCCGGGCGTCCGCAACGCGCCGACCAGCATCACCCCCGGCAACGCGCAGGTGGTGCAACAGGTCAACGAGAAGTCGCTGCGCGTGATTGCCCGCGACCTGCGCTTCGACGAGCGCGCCGAGGCCTACACGCGGCTTCCCTCGGGCTCGCAGACGCTGCAGGCGTACCAGGAGTTGCGGGTCTGGTTCCGCGGACGCGGGCCGGGGTGGGACAACGGCCAGTTGCAGGCCTTCGTGAAGGTCGGCACCGACGCCTCCAACTTCTACTACTTCCGCGCCGACGCGCGCACCACGACCTGGCTTCCCGAGGCGGTGATCGACCTCGAGCGGTGGCGCACGCTGCGCGCCGAGCTGGAGCAGCGGATCCTGCGCAACGATCCGCCCGAGGGTGCGGCGGAGTGCGGCGGCGATCCGCTCGCCTACGTGATCTGTGACGGCCCCTACCTGGTGCACATCCGCGATCCGCGGGTCTCGCCGCCGAATCTCGGCGCAATCCAGGAGCTGAGCGCCGGCTTCGTGAACACCATCACGGGCGCCGCGATCACCGAGACCGAGCTCTGGATCGACGACATCCGGATTGCCCGCCCCGTGGCGGAGACCGGCATTGCCGGGGCCCTCGGCGCGCGGCTCGAGGCCGGCGACGTGGCGTCGTTCGATCTCGCCTACAACTACGTGGACGGCCGCTTCCGGCAGATCGGCCAGGTGCCGAGCTACCGCACCACCGGCGGCTTCTCGGCCGTGGCGAATGTGCAGCTCGACCGCTTCCTGCCACAATCGCTCGGCCTCTCGATTCCGTTCCAGCTGAACCTGTCGAGTGGGCGAGTCGATCCGCAGCTGCTCACCGGGACCGACATCCGGGGCGACGCCCTCGAGTCGCTGCGCCGGCCGCGCAACAGCGCGACCAGCTGGAGCATCACGGCGCGGCGCAACGCGCCGTCGCAGACCTCGCGCCTGCTCAAGCTGCTGGTCGATCCGATCGCGCTCTTCGCGACGCGAACCGGGGCGTCGACCACCACCGAGTTGAGCGAGGCCTCCAGCTCGCTCTGGAACGCCTCGATTTCCTACTTCCTCTCGACGCCGCCGAGTCCCCGCAGCCTCGGCCTGGCCGGGGTGACCCGCGGGCTGCCGCGCTGGCTCGCCGAGAGCGAGGCGGGGCGGGGCATTGCCGGCGCGCGCCTCTCGCCATGGCCCACGTCGGTTCGCCTCGGCTCGAACCTGTCGCGCTCGGTCTCCGACTTCACGTCGTTCAGCGTGCCGATCGAGCGGATCAGCGACTCCATTCTCCGCCCCCTCACCTCGCTGCAGCATCTCTGGCGCAACGACGTGGGCATCGGCTGGCAGCCGATCGGCATGCTCACGGTCAACGGCTCCTGGCAGAGCACGCGCGACCTCCGTCGCTACGCCGACTCGACCTCGCTCGGTCGCCTCGCCGGCGCCTCGCGACGCAGCATGTTCGGGGTGGATGTCGGCGTGGAGCGCGATCGCACCGTGTCCAGCACGGTGAGCCTCTCGCCGCGCATCAGCAGCTGGTTGCGGCCGCGGTTCACCACGTCGTCCAACTTCCTGCTCTCGCGGTCGCTCACGGCCCGCAATCCGGTGCGCGTGCTCGGTGACACGGCCGGTGCGTACATCCTGCCGCAGACCATCAACAACTCGCGGACCTTCGACCTGGGCGTGTCGGTCGATCCGTCGATGATCGCGCGCCGCCTCACCGGCGACTCCAGCACGGTGGCACGCGCCTTCGCGCGCGTGCGTCCGATCGAGTTCTCGCGCCGCCGCACGCGGCAGTCCACCTTCGACCTCGCGGGATTCGACCCCGGCCTCGACTACCAGCTCGGCCTCGGCGGCTTCGACGGATTCCTCACCCGCGACGGCACGCGCGCCACCGGCGCCCTCGACGCCGTGGAGTTGAGCGCGGTCGGGACGCTCGATTTTCCGCTCGGCCTCGCCGCGACCTTCACCTTCACGCAGGCCGAGAGTGATCGGTACCAGCGGCTGCAGAACCAGGGCTTCCTGGTCACGACGTCGCGCACCACCGAGTGGCCGAGCGGCACGCTCACCTTCACGCAGTCGCTGCGCCGCGGCCCGCTGATGCTCATTCGTGCCGGTGCCACCATTCGCGAACAGACGTCCGACGCGCGGAATCCGCAGCTGCAATCCCTCGGGGCCACGCGGATCTTCACGCAGAGCAGGACGGTGCAGCCGGACCTGCGGCTGACGTTCAAGGGGCTGGTCGAGGTGCGCGGCCTGTATGGGCGCGAGCAGGGCACCACCGAGGCCAACGGCAACACCACGCAACTCGACAACGTCCGGTACACCGGCAACTTCAACTGGAGCGTCAAGCTGCCGGCGTTCGTCTCGTCGCTGCGGAAGCCGCTGCGCACCTCGGTGGACGTGGTCCGCGCCGTGAGCACCTCCTGCCTGGCACGGGCCACCGATGCGGAATGCCTCCCGTATTCCGATGTGCGCCAGTGGGATGTCCGGGCGGGGCTCAACACCGACCTGCGCGGCTCGGTGCAGGCGGGGTTCCAGTTCGGCTGGGTGCTCAACGACGTTCGTCACCTCGAGCGGAAGAGCTCCAACATCTCGCTCAGCATGTCCTTCAGCATGCCCCTCTCTTCCCTGGACTTCCGATGATCCGTCCCTTCCTCTCCGCTGCCTTCCTGCTGGTGGCCGGCTGTGCCGACGGGAGCGAGGCGCAGCTCGCCAAGGAGTTCGATGGCGCCAAGGCGTTCACGCGCATCGAAGAGCAACTGGCGTTCGGCCCCCGGGTGCCCGGGACGCCGGGGCACGCGGCGATGGCCTCGTGGCTCGATTCGCTCGCGCGAGCCGGCGCCGACAGCGTGGTGGTGCAGCGTTGGTGGCACGTCACGGCGCGCGGCGACTCGATCCCGCAGGTCAACGTGATCGCGCGCTTCAATCCCGGGGCGACCGACCGCATCCTCTACCTGGCCCATTGGGACACGCGGCCCCGCACCGACGGGCCCGGTGTGCGCGACACCAGTGGCCTGGTTCCCGGGGCCAACGATGCCGGCTCCGGCGTCGCCGTGTTGCTCGGCGTCATGGACGCGCTCCAGAAGCAGCGGCCGACGATTGGCGTCGACCTGCTCTTTGTGGACGGCGAGGACTACGGCCACTTCGGCTCGCCGCCAGGGCCCGACGTGCTCATCGGTTCGCGCTACTACGCCCGCAACCCCGTGACCGCGGACAAGCCGCGCTTCGCGGTGCTCTTCGACATGGTGGGCGACAAGAACCTGCGCATCCCGATCGAGGGCTATTCGCAGATCGCGGCCCCCGCCGTGGTGGACCTGGTCTGGGGGACGGCGCAGCAGATGGGGTACGGGCACATCTTCGTCCGGAGCACGGAGCAGCAGATCACCGATGACCACGTGCCGTTGATCGATGCCGGCATTCGGGCCATCGACGTGATCGACTTCACCTATCCGCCCTGGCACACCAAGGACGACACCATCGACAAGGTCTCGGCCGAGAGCCTCGGCGCGGTGGGCAATGTCGCGGTCGGGGTGATCCGGCGGGCGGAGCGGCAGAAGCCGTAACGCGCTGATCGGGACCGCCCGGCGTCGGTCGGTGCCCCGACATGCCCCCCGGTGAGGTGACCCTCCGGTCATGACCCGCGCCGAGCGTCGCTCGCTCCTCCTCCTGGCCGGCCTGGCGCTCGCCGGGCATCTGGTGCTGGGGGTCCGGGGAAGCGCCGGTGCCCCGCCCGGGGCCGTGAGCCTGTTCGATTCTGCCGACGACGGCGACCCGCTGGCGCATCGCGACCGGTCGCTCGCGCTGGCGGCACCCCTCGGCACGGGCGAGCGGGTGGACATCGAGCGGGCCACCGTGCCCGAGCTGCAGCGGCTCCCTGGAATCGGGCCGGGCCTCGCCAAGCGGATCGTGGCGGATCGCGAGGAACGAGGGGCGTTCGGCGGCATGGCCGGACTCGATCGGGTGGCCGGCGTCGGTCCGGCCCTGCTGGCGCGACTCGCCCCGCACCTCAGCTTCGGCGGGGTCGGCGCCGATGCTCAGGGGACGGCGGCATCGGGGGTGTTCGATCCCAACACAGCCAGCGTGGCCGAGTGGGACGCCCTGCCGGGGATCGGGGCGGTCCGGGCCCGTGCAATCGTGGCATTTCGCGATAGCGCCGGGCCATTTCGCCAACTTGACGAGCTGCGCCGAGTGCCTGGGCTCCCGGCGGCGCTGATTGCCCGGCTCGCCCCGCAACTCGGCCTGCCCTGAGAATTCCCTGCCTGGTGGCTGCCGCGGCGCGAGGCATTCCCTTTGCACTTCTGGAGTGGAATGACTGCACCGACGACGTCCAAGCCTCCTGCCAAGGATGACAGCCCCCAAGCCGCCGAGCGGCTCGGGGAGCTCCTGCTGTCGCAGGGGCTGATCACCCAGGCGCAGTTGTCCAACGCCCTGAGCGAGCAGCGGGCGAGCCACCAGCGGCTCGGCCTGATCCTGGTGCGGCAGGGCGCGGTCCCCGAACTCGAGCTCACCAAGGTCCTGGCGCGTCAGTACCGGATGCCCGCGGTGGATCTCTCCCACTTCGAGGCCGATCCGCGGGTGCTGCGGCTCATCCCGAGCGACCTGGCCCTCAAGCGGATGGTGTTGCCGCTCAAGCGCGAGGGGCGCACCCTCACGGTGGCGGTGGCCGATCCGGCCGATCAGGGGCTCCTCGAAGACCTCAAGTTCATCACCCGCTTCGACCTCTTCCCGGTGCTCGCCGGGGAGATGACGCTCAAGACGCTGATCGACAAGCACTTCGAGACCGGCGACGAGCAGCTGCAGACCATCCTCCGCGAGATGGAAGGGGTCGGCGACGACGTCGAGGTGGTGGCCGACGAGGAAGAGGAGACGGCGGTCAACGCGCTGCAGGCGGCGGTGGACGACGCGCCGGTGGTCAAGCTCATCAACGGCATCCTCACCGATGCCGTCAAGCGGGGCGCCTCCGACATCCACGTCGAGCCGTTCGAGCACGAGATCCGGATCCGCTATCGCATCGACGGTGCGCTGCTCGACGTGATGAAGCCGCCGCTCAAGATGAAGGCGGCGCTCACCTCGCGCATCAAGATTCTGTCGTCGCTCAACATCGCCGAGCGGCGGGTGCCGCAGGACGGCCGGCTCAAGCTCAAGATGGGGACGCGGGTCATCGACTTCCGCGTCTCGACGCTGCCGGTGCTGTTCGGCGAGAAGATCGTGATGCGCATCCTGGACAAGGGCAACCTGACGCTCGACCTGACCAAGTTCGGCTTCGAGCCGAAGGCGGAGCAGGACCTGATGCGGGCGATCATGAACCCGTACGGGATGGTGCTGGTGACCGGGCCGACCGGCTCCGGCAAGACCACGACGCTCTATTCGGCGCTGCAGCGGATCAACACCGTCGAGACCAACATCATGACGGCGGAGGACCCGGTCGAGTACAACCTCCCGGGGATCAACCAGGTGCACGTGCGCAGCGAGATCGGGCTCACCTTCGCGGCGGCGCTGCGCGCCTTCCTGCGGCAGGACCCGAACATCATCATGATCGGCGAAATCCGTGACCTGGAGACGGGCGGCATCGCCATCAAGGCGGCGCTCACGGGCCACCTGGTGCTCTCGACGCTGCACACCAACGATGCGCCCAGCACCATCGTCCGCATGATCGACATGGGCATCGAGGCGTTCAACGTGGCGAGCGCGGTCAACCTGGTGGTGGCCCAGCGGCTGGTCCGCCGGATCTGCACCAAGTGCAAGGCGCCGGTGACCTATACCGACGAGGAGCTGCAGTTCCTCGACCCCGACGTGGCGGCGCTGCGCCAGCTGCAGTTCTACCGCGGGACCGGCTGCGAGAATTGCAGCGGCAGCGGCTACCGCGGCCGGGCCGGCCTCTACGAGGTGATGGCGATGAGCCCGGCGTTGCGCCGGCTCATCCTGATGGGCGGCTCGACCACCGAGCTGCGCGACACCGCCGTGTCGGAGGGGATGCTGACCCTGCGCATGGACGGCATGAAGAAGCTCGAGCGCGGGATCACGACCCTCGAAGAAGTGGTGAAGGAGACGGCACAATGACGGCACCGGCAACGACCACGGCGGGGGCCTCGGCCCCCAGCTCCCTGAACCTGCGCGGCCTCCTCGAAGAGGTGATGGCGCGGGACGCGTCCGACCTGCACCTGACGGCGGGCGAGCGGCCGAAACTGCGCGTGGACGGCGAGATCGTCGATGCGTCGGTGGACCACATGCTCTCCCCGAAGGACACGCTCTCGCTGGCCTACTCGGTGCTCACCGAGGCCCAGAAGAAGCGCTTCGAGCAGGAGGACGAGCTCGACTTCTCCTTCGGCATCCAGAACATGGCGCGCTTCCGCGGCAACGTCTTCAAGCAGCGCGGCTGCGTGTCGATGGTGGTCCGGATGATTCCCTTCTCGGTCAAGACCTTCGAGGAGCTCAAGCTCCCGCCGATCACCGCCAAGCTGGCGGAGCGGCCGCGCGGCCTGGTGCTGGTGACCGGCCCGACCGGCTCCGGCAAGAGCACCACGCTCGCCGCGATGATCGACAAGATCAACAAGGAGCGTCGGGGCCACATCATCACGGTCGAAGACCCGATCGAGTTCATCCACAAGCACCAGAAGTGCATCGTGAACCAGCGCGAGGTCGGCACCGACACCCGCTCGTTCGCGACCGCCCTGAAGTACGCGCTGCGCGAGGACCCGGACGTGATCCTGGTCGGCGAAATGCGCGACCTGGAGACGATCTCCGCCGCGCTGACCATCGCCGAGACGGGCCACCTCGCCCTGGCGACGCTGCACACCAACTCGGCGCCCGAGGCGATCAACCGCATGATCGACGTCTTCCCGAGCAACCAGCAGGCGCAGGTCCGCGCCCAGCTGGCGTTCGTGCTCGAGGGGATCGTCACCCAGACGCTGTTGCCGCGCGCGTCGGGGCGCGGCCGCGTCATGGCCGCCGAGATCATGGTGGCGACCCCCGCGATCCGCGCGGTGATCCGCGACGACAAGGTGCACCAGATCTACTCGCTGATGCAGGCCGGCAAGAAGCACGGCATGCAGACGATGAACGACGCGCTGTACCAGCTCTACATGAGCCGCGAGGTCACCAAGGATGAGTGCCTCCGCGTCTCGCCGAATCCGAACGAGTTCCTGCGCTCCATCGGCGAGACGCCGATGGAGGAGCAGGCCATCGCGTCGATGCGCTAACCGGAGAGATCCATGCCCGTCTTTGAATACACCGCGAAGAACGCCACCACCGGCCAGATCCTGAAGGGGAGCCTGGACGTCCCGTCCCGGGACGACCTCATCGGCCACCTCCGGAAGAACCGGCTGCTCCTGGTCTCGATGCGCGAGGCGCCGCGGGAGATCAAGTTCACCATGCCGGGCGGCGGCGTCAGCACGCGCGACGTCGTGATCTTCACGCGGCAGTTCGCCACGATGATCAACTCCGGCCTGCCGCTGGTGCAGTCGCTGACCATCCTGGCCGCGCAGACCGAGAACCAGAAGCTCAAGGACGTGACCCGCGCGGTGGTCTTCGACGTCGAGGCCGGCAACACCCTGGCCGACGCCTTTGCCAAGCACCCGACCGCCTTCTCGCAGCTCTACGTCAACATGGTCGCCGCCGGCGAGGCGGGCGGCATCCTCGACACCATCCTGCTCCGCCTGGCGACCTTCCTCGAGAAGAACGACAAGCTGATCCGGAAGGTGAAGAGCGCCATGATCTACCCGGGCGTCATCCTCACGGTGGCGGCCGGCGCGATCGCCATCCTCCTCATCTTCGTCATCCCGGTGTTCCAGGAGATGTTCGCCTCGGCGGCGATCGAGCTGCCGATTCCGACGCGCATCGTCATCGGGCTGTCCGAATTCCTGCAGACCTTCTGGTGGGCGGTGCTCGCGGTGATCGGCGCGCTCGCGATGGCGCTGAAGAAGTTCTACGACACCAACGCCGGCAAGCGCCGCGTCGACGGCATCCTGCTGCAGATGCCGGTGCTCGGCGACGTGATCCGGAAGTCGGCGGTCTCGCGCTTCACCCGCACCCTGGGCACGCTGATCTCGTCGGGCGTCTCGATTCTCGACGGCCTCGAGATCACCGCCAAGACGGCCGGCAACACGATCATCCAGGACGCCATCATGGCGTCGCGCTCGTCGATCGCCGGCGGTGACACCATCGCCGCCCCGCTCGAGAAGTCCGGTGTCTTCCCGCCGATGGTGATCTCGATGATCGCCGTCGGCGAACAGACCGGCGGCCTCGACGAGATGCTCTCCAAGATCGCCGACTTCTACGACGACGAAGTCGACGTGGCCGTCTCCGGCCTCCTCTCGCTGATGGAGCCGGTGATGATCCTCTTCCTCGGCATCGTGGTCGGCGGCATCATCGTCGCGATGTACCTGCCGATCTTCGGGATGATGCAGGCGGTGCAGTAAGGGGCGGAACTTCGCGCAGGGGCGAGGCGTGCCTCGCCCCGGTCGTACGTCATAAGTCGCAAGTCATAGGTCGTGGGATCTCGGCAGGTCGCCGGGGTCCCACGATTCGCGTTGGTGACTGTGACACAGGACCTACGACCTACGACTTACGACTTATGACCTCTCACGTCTCACGACTCCATCACTCTGGCCCTTCCTCCACACCGCAATCCATCGCGTGTGTGGTGCCGGCGCGATGCAGGCGTCCTCAGATGCAGACAGCCGCTTCGTCTGAATCGGCGTGCCGCACTCCTACATCAGAGGATCTACATCATGACGACGAATGATCATACGCCCGACCATCAGCCGTACCGTGCCGATGCATCCAGTGAGTCCCAGGCCGGGCTTGGCGGCGTGATGGACCGCGCCGAGGACCGGGTCAAGGAAGTCGGCCACGATGCCATGAAGGCCATGGACGGCAAGCGCGTTTCGGCGGCGGATTCCCTCGCGGGCGCGGCCACCAACCTGCACAGCAGTGCCGACAAGGCGGCGGAGCTGGGCCAGAAGGGTGGCGAGAAGGTCTCCAACTTCGCGCACGGCGCCGCCGACAAGCTCCAGGCGAGCGCGGATTACGTCCGCGACCACGACTTCAAGGACATGATGCAGTCGGTCGAGGGCTTCGTGCGCCGCAACCCGGGGCAGGCCCTCGTGGCGGCCGGCGTCGTGGGCTTCCTCACCGCGCGCGTCATGCGCCGCGACTAGAGGGGCCGAGTCATGCAAGAGATCGAGCAGGACAACAGGTCCATCACAGGCGTGCTCCACGGCATCGTGGGCAATGTGGAGGTCTTGGTCGATGCGCAGGTGAGCCTGGCCAAGGCCGAACTGCGCGAGGTGGTGCAGGACGGCGTTCGCGCCGTCGTGCCGATGTGGCTGGGCGTGGCGGTGGGGCAGCTCGCGGTCGGCTTGCTGCTCGTCGCGGCCGTCTTCGGGCTGGCCACGCGCTTTCCGCTCTGGCTCGCCACGCTCGGCGTGGGGATCGTCACGGGGGTCGTGGCGATAGTGATGATCGCACAGGGGCGTCGCCACATGGCATTGATCGGGCACTCACCAGACCGGGCGCCTGCGCGTCGCGGGGGGATTTCTCATGGATGAATCACCAGACACGCTGCGGCAGACCATCGCCGCCACCCACGACGACCTGAATCGCAACCTCGAAGCGCTCGAGGCCAAGGGTCAGGAACTCACGGACTGGCGCTCGCATGTCGCGAAGCGTCCCCTGCTGATGCTCGGCGCGGCGTTCGTGGGCGGGGCGCTGGCGGCGGCCGTGATCGGGGGTGGTCGCTCGCCGCGACCGGCCACCAACGACGTGGTCGGGGACTCGGTACCGTTCAAGCCCAATCCCCCCCGGGCATCGAGTGACACCTGGGACCGCCTCCGCTCCAGCATCGGCGTGGCGGCCGCCAGTGTCGCGATTGAAGCACTCTCGAAGGCACTGCCCGGGATCAAGGACCACGTGATCGAACCGATCCGTGCGTCGATTCGTCCCGAGGAGAAGACGGTCGCCACGGACCGCCGATTCACGTCACGGTTGCAGGGAACGATTTATCCGAAGGCGTAGGGGATTGGTCGTTGGTCGTTGGTCGTTAGAGGTCATAGGTCATAAGTCGTAAGTCGTAAGTCGTAGGCCGTGGGATCCCGGTGTGCACGCCGGGGTCCCACGACGTACGTTTACGACCTACGACCTACGACCTACGACGTCCAACAACCAAGGCCCCATGCTCCGCACCTACGCTGTCGCCATCGTCACCTTCTTCGCCCTCGACCTCCTCTGGCTCGGCGTGGTGGCCAAGGGCTTCTACCGCACCCAGATGGGGCATCTGCTCCGTCCCGACGTGCAGTGGGGACCGGCGCTGCTCTTCTACCTGATCTTCGTCGCGGCCCTGGTGGTCTTCGTGGTCCAGCCGGCCATGGAGAAGCAGTCGCTTCGGCACGCGCTGCTCTATGGGGCCTTCTTCGGCCTCGCCACCTACGCCGCGTACGACCTCACCAACCTCGCCCTCGCCAAGGACTTTCCGACGATCGTGGCGGTGGTGGATCTGGCGTGGGGCGCGGTGCTCTCGGCGACGGTGGCGGCGGTGGCGTACAAACTGGGGTGAGGGGTGAGGGGGGCAGAGACTTGTCATCCTGAGCGAAGCATCCCGCAGGGATGCGTAGTCGAAGGACCTCTTTCCGAGCGCTCACGGAGAGAGGTCCTTCGACTGCGCCCGCTTCGCGGGCTCCGCTCAGGATGACACAACACTCCTCACCCCTCACCGTTGTTCACCGTGCACCCGAAACAACTCTTCGAGCTTACTCCGGCTGCGCCGGCGGCGCCGGTGCGCGTCGCGGGGCCATCGCCGGAGGCCCACCCTGCTGCATCCCGGCACCCGGTGCCCCGGGCCCACGCTGCATCATCCCGCCGCGCGGCGCCGGTGCCGCGCGGCCGGCGTTGCGTCCGCCGCCACGGCCACCGCGCTCGACCCCGCGCCCCTGCTGCGCCATCCGGCCGCGCATCGCGCGGAACTGCTCGGGCGTCAGGACCGCGCGGAGTTCGTCTTCCTGCTTCCGCTCGGCCGCCTGACGGCGGTCGCTGATGTCGCGCATGGCGTCGCGATGCCGATCCTGGATGGCGCGGAGCTTGGTGCGCTGTTCGGCGGTCAGTTCGGGCACCTGCTGGCGCTCCATCCGGGGCTGCTGGGGGGCGGTCGGCGGGTTCTGGGCAACCATCGGCGCGACAAGGCAGGTGGCCATGAGGGCGAGGAGTGGGCGGAACGTCATAGGGTGCTCCATGTCGGGCGGCTCTGCCGCGTTGGTACCGAGAGGACGCGTCTGGTACGCCTCCGTTAACTCGCCACCCCGCCACGTTCCTCCCCGGAGCCGTATCTTTCAGGCATGCTCCTCCCCCTCCTGACTGCTCTCGTCCTCGCCGCCCCGGCGCAGGACACCGCTCGCTTTGCGTCCACGCTCCGGGGCGCGCTCGACGCGCCGCGTCTCGGCACCGTCCGGTGGGGGGATCTCGCTGATGTCCGCGAGGGGGTACGCACGGCCTACGAGCGTCGGGGCTGGCGTCCCCTCTGGCTCGATGGGGCCACGCCGACGGCATCGGCGAAGGCGGTGATCCGCGAGTTGCTGCTGGCCAACGATCGCGGACTCGACCCCGCCGACTACGACGCGACGTGGCTCAACAGCGAGGCGGCCTCGCTCGCGGGGCGCGACGACTCTGCGCGCGCCGTCTTCGACCTCGCGCTCTCGTCGGCCGCCACCCGATATGCGCTCGCGCTCGACCGGGGCCGCATCGATCCGCGCAAGCTCCACACGACGCTCACGATGGTGCGGGATCCCTTCGATGGCGCCGGCACCCTCACCGCGCTCGCCACGGCGGCCAATCCGGTGCCGCTGCTGCGCGCGCTCGAGCCGCCGTTCTACCACTACCGGCGCCTCGTCTCGATCCTGCAGACCTATCGGATTCTCGCCGCCGACTCGACGCTGGCCGAGCTGCCGCTGATTCCGCGCGGCCTTCGTCCGGGGGCCACGTACGAGGGCGCGCCCAAGCTGCGCCGATTGCTCACGCTCCTCGGCGATCTCACCGACAGCGCCGCCGTCCGGCGACCGGCCGAGGGGGACACCCTCTACGACGCCGCGCTCGAGCAGGCGATCCGTCGCTTCCAGCGTCGCCAGGGCTTCGGTCCCGACGGCATCATCGGCGACTCGACGCGCCTCCGCCTCACGCGGACCTTTGCCGGGCAGGTGCGGCAGATCGAGCTCACGCTCGAGCGCTGGCGCTGGCTGCCGCGCACCTTCAGTGCGCCCCCGATCCTGGTGAACATCCCAGGCTTCAAGCTCTATGCGCTCAAGGGCACCACCGACGCCGAGTCGGAGATGCTCACGATGGACGTGGTGGTCGGCACGGCGGTGAAGCACGACACGCCGCTGCTGGCGGTGGACATGGTGGCAGTGCAGTTCCAGCCACCGTGGTACGTCCCGACCTCGATCATGCAGCGCGAACTCAAGCCGCTGGTGCTGAAGGATCCCAACTACCTGGTGAAGGAGAACTACGAGCTCCTCATCGGCACCACGGTGGTGCCACCGACGCCGGAGAACATCGCGCAGATCGGCGAGACCGTCTCGATGCGCCAGCGGCCCGGTCCGCAGAGTTCACTGGGCCGCGTCAAGTTCGTGATGCCGAATCCGCAGGCGATCTACCTGCACGACACGCCCGCGCGGGCGCTCTTCCAGCGCGTGCGCCGCGACTTCTCCCACGGCTGCATTCGCGTGGCGCTGCCCTCCACGCTCGCCGCCTTCCTCCTGCGCGACCAGCCCGAGTGGCCTGCGGCGCGAGTCGACTCGGCGATGGCGGGCGATTCGACGCGACAGGTCCGGCTCACGCGGCGCGTGCCGGTGTTCCTCGTCTATCAGACGGTGGTGGTGACGGAGAAGGGCGAGGCGTTCTTCTACCGTGACATCTACGGGCACGACCGCACCCTCGATCGTGCCCTGCGGAAGGGCTACCCCTACCCGAGGTAGCCCGCGGCGTCAGGCCTTCCGCCAGCCTCCGAAGCCCGCCGTGAGATCAATCACGTCGGTAAATCCCATCCGCTCCAGCACCGACGCCCCGATCGCCGAGCGCGTGCCGCCCTGACAATGAATCGCGAGCGGCGTGCTGCGGTTGAGCGTCGCGAGCGTTTCCGTGACCGTGCCGAGTGGATGATGCACCGCGCCAGGAATGTGGCCGGCCTGCCACTCGTTCGGCTCGCGCAGGTCCACCACGGTCCGGCCCGCCGCCCGCATCGCCTCCGCCTCGAGAATGTCGCCACGCACCGTGTGTGCCGACGCGCCGTCGAGCACGTCGAGCCCGAAGGCGCCACGCAGCCGGTCGAGTCCGATGGAGGCGAGCGCGCGCTGCGCCTCGGCGGCGGCCTCGACGTCCGGCGCGATCACGGCGAGGTCGGCATCGTAGGGCAGCAGCCATCCGGCCCAGGTCGTGAACGCCTTGATCAGCGGCAGGTTGAGCGTGCCCGGAATGTGCCGCGCTGCATAGTCGGCGAAGGGACGCAGGTCCACCACCACGCCGTGGGCGAGGAGGTCGCCGAGGGCCGCTGCTTCCAGGGCCGCCGGCGCGGCGCGCACGCCAAGCAGCGGCGCGCCGTCGCGATTGATCCGCTTCATGGTGCCGAAGTAGCGCGGCGGCGATGGCTGCCCCTCGAGCACCGTGGCGACGAACGCCGCTTCGTCGCGGATGTCGAACGCCCAGTTGGTGCGCCGCTCGTAGCCGAGCGTGGAGGTGGGCATCGCGCCGAGCGCCTTGCCGCACGCCGAACCGGCGCCATGGCCCGGCCAGATCTGCAGGTGATCGGGGAGCGAGGCGGTGCGCTGCAGCGACCGGAAGAGATCGCGTCCGCCGGCTTCCATGGTGCCCACCACGTGCGCGGCACGCTCGAGCAGGTCGGGACGGCCGACGTCACCGACAAAGATGAAGTCGCCCGAGACCATCGCCACCGGATCGTCGCTGCGCGCGGTGTCGGTGACGATGAAGGCGAGGTGCTCCGGCGTGTGTCCCGGGGTGTGCCAGACATCGAGGCGCACGCCGCCCATGATGATCTGGTCGTTGTCGCGCAGCATCGTCGCGCCCGCCTCGGCGGCGTAGCCGTACTGCCAATCACGGCCCCCCTCGGCCGACAGCAGCAACTGCGCGCCGGTCTGCGAGGCGAGTTCGCGGGCACCCGACACGAAGTCGGCGTGGATGTGCGTCTCGGTGACGCGGGTGATGCGCATCCCTTCCTGACGGGCGGCCTCGAGGTACGGCGCGACGTCGCGCGCCGGGTCGATCACGATCGCCTCGCCGAGGCGCTGGCAGCCGATCAGGTAGGAGGCCTGGGCGAGACGGTCATCATAGAAACGGCGGACGAGCATCGAGCAACTCCCGGCCAGGGGCCGTCAGTGACGCAGTTCGGTCGCGATGAGAAACGTGGCCAGCACCAGCAGAAGTATGGCGAAGGCACGGGTCAACGTGCGAGCGGCGATGTGCGGGGCGAGGCGGGTACCGATCCCCATCCCGACCAGCGCAGCGGCGGTCACCTGCAGCGTCAGCGGGAGGTCGAGCGCAACGCGCCCGATCCACCCCGCGCCCGCCGACGCAGTGTTGAGGGCGATCACCGCGAGCGAGGTTGCGGTGGCCGCCGCCAGGGGCAGGCCGAGCACGCCGCTCAGCGCCGGCACGATCAGGAATCCGCCGCCGACGCCGACGAGCCCTGTCAGCACGCCGACTGCGGCGGCGGCCGCCACGATCTGGAGCTTCCCCGCCGCGGGCGTGGCCAGGGTCGAGGGCGGCTCGCTCCCCATGCGGTTGGCGCGCCGCCACATCGCGGTCGCGGCGATGAGCATGGTCGTCGCGAAGAGGATCATGCGCGGCGTGTCGGCGAGGCCGGCGCCGAGGCGCGCCGCCGCGAAGGAGGTGACCATGGCGATCGCGGCGAAGCCGAGCACCGTGCCGAGGCGGAGGTGACCCTGACGCCAGCGGGCGTAGGCGCCGACCGCGGCGGTGATGCCGACCACGGGCAGCGACATCGGCACGGCGACACCGGGTGCGATGCCGAGGAGATGCACCAGGACCGGCACGGCGAGGATCGACCCGCCGCCGCCGAGGAGGCCAAGGGCCAGGCCGACGGCGACGAATCCAAGCAGGGCGGCCAGGTGCATCAGGTTCCTCGGCGCGGGAGCGGGGTCGGGGAGACCCCGATCAGGGGGGTAGGCTACCCCGCGCCCGGAGGGGGAGGCAAGGGCGGGAGTTGACGAAGCGGCTGCCGGGAGTGACCTTCTGCGCATGACAACGAGACTATCTACAGGTAAAGTATCTCTCCTTGAGGAACTCGGTCAGCGGCGGCCGTTCCGCTCGTTGGCCCAGGAGGCCATCATCGGTATCGCCCGCACTGCATCGGTCCTGAACCGTCAGGCCTCGTCCGTGCTGGAGCCCGAAGGGATCTCCGTGGCCCAGTTCAACGTCCTCCGCATCCTGCGGGGTGCCGGATCGGACGGCCTCCCCACCCTCTCGATTCGCGACCGGATGGTCGACCCGGCCGCCGCCATCACGCGCTTGGTGGACAAGCTGGAGGAGGCGGGCCTGATCACCAGGGAGCGGGTCTCCTGCGATCGGCGGCAGGTGGTCTGCCGGATCACCGCCAAGGGACTGGAGCTGCTCTCTCGGGTCGACCCGCTGATGAGCGCGACTGAGGATCGGTTGAGTGACCGGCTCACCAGCGAGGAAATGGAGACGTTGAACGAACTGCTGACCAAGGTGCGGCAAGGCGCCTGCTAGGCTCCGAGGCGGTGGGCTGCACGCTCTTGTCGATGTGCTTGACTAGTGAATTGTTGTTGTGTACATTGGTTTGTCGATCCGAGGGAGCTCCGGTTCCCGCAGGCCACCACGAACGCCCGAGGCTTCCCATGCTCCGCTCGCTGCTGCGCACCACCGATGACATTGCCCCGACCATCGCCCGGGTGGCGCTGGCGCTCTTCATCCTCCCCTATGGGCTGCAGAAGTCGCTGGGGCTCTTCGGCGGCTACGGGGTCGAGGGGACGGTCGGCTTCATGACCTCCCTGGGCATTCCGGCCGCCCTCGCCCTCGGGGCGATCGCCATCGAGTCGGTGGGTGCGGTCGCGCTGCTGCTGGGCGTCTTCGGGCGGCTCGCCGCCGCGGGGATCGCGGTAGTCATGGCGGTGGCGGCGGTGATGGTGCACCGGGCCTCGTTCTTCGTGGGGCAGCCGGGCGGCGGCTTCGGGCTGCAGCTGCTGGCGATCGGCCTGGCGGTGATCGTCGTGGTGAAGGGGAGCGGGCGGTGGTCGGTGGATGCGGCGGTGACGGCGTAACAGCGAACGGCGAACAGCGAACAGCGAACAGCGAACAGCGAACAGCGAACAGCGAACAGCGAACCGCGAACCGCGAACCGCGATCGGCGGTCAGCGGTAAGGGGTGAGGAGTGAGGGGGAACCGCCCCCTCACCCCTCACCGTTCCCTCGCCGTTCGCCGTTCGCTGTTCGCCGCTATCCCAACGCCTTGTTCAGCAACGCCGCCAACCTCACACTCGCCCGCAGCATCCGATCCTCGAGAATCGAGCGGACCTTGGCCAGGTAGCGGTCGTCGAGCTCGAGCGAGGCGGGGAGGAAGGGATAGGACACGTCACGCGAGACGGCGTGCGACTCCATGGCCCAATCCACGATGCTCCCGCTGGTGAGGCGAGCCAGGTCGCCGCGCTGCCGGATGGTCCGCTCGAACTGCACCACATACTGCTCCTCGCTCACGCCCGTGGCGAGCAGCAGTCCGGTATCCCAGATCGCGTGGAGATTGCCGGGCTTCCCATCGTAGGTGAGCTTCACGTCGTTGCCGCCCCGGTCGCCCCGATCGCCCACGTGCAGCGGCTGGTGCATGTCGCCCACCAGGTGCACCACCCACTTGAGTGCCTCGGCGCGTTCCGCACGCGGCCTCTCGCGGTCCGCGACAATCGCCAGCTGACGCTCGAGGGCGGCGATCACGCAGTCGCCGCCGGGGCAGACCGTCGCGGGGCGGAAGATCGAGTCCCAGATCGGAATGTTGACGTAGTGCCAGGGGCCGGTCTCGGGCCGTTGCGACCGGATCTGGTCGGCCCAGGTCGCGACCGAACCGAGCGACTCGCCCGGGAGCAGCGTCCGCACGGCCGCGCGCGCAGCCGGGGTGAGCTGCGAGGACGCCACCCGCCCGATGATGCGGTGCCCGACCCGACCCCAGAAGTCGTCGTGGTCGGCGCGGAGCGGGGCCGCGAGCGAGCAGGTGAGCAGGGCAGCGAACAGCAGGTGGCGCATCGGACGGCTCCGTCAGGGATGGGGCGGCGCCGAGCCGGCACCGAGGACAAATTCTAGTCGAGTCGGGCGGGCGGGGTGTGCACCGGGCACCCGCGGCATCGTCCACGAGATACCCCTGATGCGGAGTTGCGCCTGTGGTTCGTTGTGCCCTGCTGCTGATGGTCCCCATGCTCGCCGTTGCGCCGCTCGCGGCCCAGACGGCGCCCGCCTCCATGCCGGGGTCGCGCATCACCAACGCCGGTGTGGAACGTGCCGCCGCCACCGTGGACTCGGTCTTCATCGAGAAGCAGCGTCCGCGCGGCAATGTCGATGTCGGCGACTTCACCGCCTACCTGCTGGCCCGTCTCGGCGTGCCGCCCTTCTCGGACTCGCTCGCCTTCCGGGTCACGTCCGACTCCACGCGCATCCGGATCCGCGGTCGGTTGATGGACTTCCCGCCGGAATCGCGCGCCGAACTCGGGCCGCTCTTCTCGTTCGTGGATTCCACCTCGTCGTTCGTGGCCGAGCTCTCGATGCCGCAGCGCGAGGGCGGCATCATGCGCTTCCGCCTGGAGCGCCTGCTGGTGCGCGACTTTCCGGTGCCGGAGTTCCTCTTCCTTCCATCACTCGCGGAGTATGCGCGACGCTATCCGGTGCTGAGCGCAGGCGGGCGGGAGTTCCTGGTGGCGATGCCGCTGGAGGCGACCGCGACGATCGGGGCGGATTCGCTGGAACTGAAGATGCCGGCGAAGAAGCCGGCGACGAGTGGGAATCGGTGATGGGGGGTGAACGGTGACCAGTGACCAGTGACCAGTGGTGCGGGTGAGGGGTGAGGGGTGAGGGGTGAGGGGTGAGGGGTGAGGGGTGAGGGGTAACCAATGGCTGTCATCCTGAGCGCAGCGCAGGCGAAGCCGGCGCGAAGTCGAAGGACCTCTTCCCGATGCGCTCGGAGAGAGGTCCTTCGACTTCGCCCGCTACGCGGGCTCCGCTCAGGATGACAAACGAGGGGAGCCCCTCACCGTTCGCTGTTCGCCGTTCGCGGTTCGCCGGCCACCCGTCGCCAATCCAGCCACACCAACACCCCGTGCAGCGTGATCGTCACGGCCGAGATCGCGCACCAGGGGCAGAAGGTCTTCAGCACGACGAACTCGCCGTACTTGAGTCGCAGCGTGAAGAGGATCGCCGGATAGACCAGCAGGGCGAGCAGCGCGGTGGTGCGCCGGTCGTGCTGCCAGCGCGGCTGCACGCCGATCATGGCCGTGATGAAGATGGCGCTGTAGCCGACCGCGCCGATCAGGGCGACGTCCACGCCGAGGAACCAGCCGTAGGACGAGAACTGGGCGATCTCGCAGCCCCGGTTGGCGCTGCAGACCAGCGGGCCGGTGAGGCCGAGCTTCCAGAGGTGGAGGTAGGTGGCCACCACGCCCGAGATCAGGGCGGTGAGGGCGATCCAGTGGCGGGGGGTGAGGCCGTTCTCGGAGGACTCGGTCATGGCCGGAGTCTACTCCGGCCGCCGCCCGGACGGAACGGGAGGGAGGGTATCTTTGCCCTCCTATGAATGAGCTGACCCCCGACGCGCTGGCCGCGCTGATCGCCCGCCGCCGCACTTTCGCGATCATTTCGCACCCCGACGCCGGCAAGACGACCCTCACGGAGAAGCTGCTCCTGTACGGCGGCGCCATCCACCTGGCAGGCTCGGTCAAGGCGCGGCGCGCCGCCCGGCACGCCACCTCCGACTGGATGGCCCTC
This sequence comes from Gemmatimonadales bacterium, assembly GCA_033764505.1. Lineage (GTDB taxonomy): Bacteria > Gemmatimonadota > Gemmatimonadetes > Gemmatimonadales > GWC2-71-9 > Palsa-1233. The sequence continues at coordinate 199,501 of JANRIW010000036.1, read as the reverse complement.
GAGCAGCAGCGCGGCATCTCGGTCACCTCGTCGGTGATGCAGTTCGAGTACCTGGGCTACCAGGTGAACCTGCTCGACACGCCCGGCCACGCCGACTTCTCCGAGGACACCTACCGGACGCTGGTCGCCGCCGACTCGGCCGTCATGCTGCTCGACAATCGGCGCGGCGTGGAGGAGCGGACGCGGCAGCTCTTCGACGTCTGCAAGATGCGCCGGATGCCGATCTTCTCCTTCGTGAACAAGTGCGACCGTCCCGGCGGCGATCCGCTGCAGCTGATCGGCGACGTCGAGACCGACCTCGGCATCAACATTCATCCGGTGACCTGGCCCGTGAACACCGCCAGCGGCTTCGTCGGCGTGGCCGATCGTCGTCGCGGCGAGGTGCTGCTCTTTGATCGTGGCGGCGACCACGGCGCGGCGATGGTCGAGACGCGGCGCATTCCCCTCGGCGACGGGACCCTCGCCGATGCGATCGGCAGTGACGCGGTGGCCACGCTGCAGAACGAGCTCGACCTGCTCGAGGCCGCGGGCCATCCGTGGGACGAGGAGGCCATCCGCAACGGCACCCTCTCGCCGATGTTCTTCGGCTCGGCGTTGACCAACTTCGGCGTCGAGCCGTTCCTGCACGACTTCCTCGAGGTGGCGCCGGGCCCGTTGCCGCGCGCGGTCGAGGGCGGCGAGGACGTGCAGCCGACCGATCCCGAGTTCACCGGCTTCGTCTTCAAGATCCAGGCGAACATGGATCCGAAGCACCGCGACCGGATCGCCTTCGTGCGGGTCTGCTCGGGCCGCTTCGAGGCCGGCATGACGGTCACGCTGGCGCGCACGCAGAAGACGCTCCGCCTTGCGCAGCCGCAGCAGTTCCTGGCGCGCGAACGGATCGAGATCGAGGAGGCCTTTCCGGGCGACGTGATCGGCATCCTCGATCGCGGCAACCTGCGCGTCTCCGACTCGCTCTCACCCAAGGGCGACGTGGTCTTCTCGGGGATCCCGCGCTTCGCGCCGCAGCACTTCGCGCGCGTGGTGATTGCCGACCCGCTGCGCCGCAAGCACCTCGACACCGGGTTGCGCCAGCTCGGTGAGGAAGGGGCGGTGCAGGTGTTCTATCAGGAGTCGATCGCCGGACCGGTGCCGATCGTGGGCGCGGTCGGCATGCTGCAGTTCGACGTGCTCATCTTCCGCCTGCAGAACGAGTACGGCGCGCCCTGCCGCCTCGAGCCGCTCCCCTTCCGTCACGCGCGCTGGGTGCGCGGGCCGGAAGAGTTGATCGAGCAGATGGTGGAGGGGCGGGCCCGGATGCGACTCTTCGATGCCAAGGGACAGTCGATCATCCTCTTCGAGGACGAATGGGCGCTGCGGCACACGATGAACAAGGGGGAGGGGTTGGAATTCCTGGAGGCGGCGCCCTAGGACGAACAGCTGACTGCCACCTCCACCATCCCCTCCGGTGGCTCCGCCTCATACCGCTCCATCCCCGGATGCTCGTCGAACGGCGCACGCAGCAGCGTCATCACGCGCTCGAGCGGTGCCGTGTCGCGCGCCTCGGCGGCCTCGATCACTTCCTGCGCGATCCAGTTCCGGAGCACATACTTCGGATTGACCGCGTGCATGCCCGCGCGACGCGCGGCGGCCGTCGTGGGTTCGAGGGCCACGCGCGCACGCCACGAATCGATCCACGCCGTGAGGAGCGCGGGATCGTCCACTTCCTCGTGCAGCGCGGCGAGGGCCTCGGCGCCGCCGAGCTCGATGTCACCGAGGCGACGGAAGAAGCGGGTGTAATCGGCACCCGTCCGGTGCAGTACCGCGAAGAGATCGGCCAACAGCTCCGCGTCGCCATCCCGATGCGAGATGATGCCGAGCTTGGCGCGCACCAGCGCGTCCACGGTGGTCTCGAAGGTGGTGCGGTACGACTCGAGCGCGGCGCGGGCAGGCTCCTCCGCCACCAGCGGATGGAGTGCCTCGCCGAGTCGGGCGCAGTTCCAGAGGCCGATGCGCGGTTGCTGGTCGAAGGCGTAGCGGCCGCTCGGGTCGGAATGATTGCAGATGAAGGCCGGATCGTAGCGTTCGAGCCAGCCGTACGGGCCGTAGTCGAGCGTCACGCCGAGGATCGACATGTTGTCGGTATTCATCACGCCGTGCGCAAAGCCGACGGCGGTCCACTGGGCCATGAGGCGCGCGGTGCGATCGACGATCTCGCGGAACCAGGCGGCGTAGCGCTGCTGCGCGGGGAGGGCGAGGCACTCCGGGAAGTGCGCCTCGATCACGTGGTCGGCGAGGAGGCGGACCTCGTCGAACTGCTGCCGCGACGCGAAGAGCTGGAACGACCCGAAGCGGACGTGGGTCGGCGCCACGCGCACCAGCACCGCCGCGCTCTCGGCGCGCTCGCGGTAGACGGGCATGTCGCTCGCTGCGATGGCGAGGGCGCGGGTGGTCGGGATGCCGAGGCCGTGCATCGCCTCGCCCCCGAGGTACTCGCGGATGGTGGAGCGCAGCACGGCGCGGCCGTCGCCCATGCGCGAGAAACGCGTCATGCCGGCGCCCTTGAGCTGCACGTCCCAGCGCTGGTGCGTCGAGGTGGTCACCTCGCCAAGGAGAATGGCGCGGCCGTCGCCCAGCTGCGGCACCCAGACGCCGAACTGATGCCCGGCGTAGATGGCGGCGAGCGGCGCGGTGCCGGGGAGGGTGAGCGCCCCGGCGATCCAGGCGAGAAAGTCGGGGTCGTCTCGGGCGGCCGGGTCGAGTTCCAGCAGCGCGGCAACGTCGGCGTTGAACGCCACCAGCCACGGCTCGGTGATGGGGGTGGGCGCCACCCGCTCGGCGAATGCCTCCGGCAGCCGGGCAAAGGTGTTGTCCCACGTGAGGGTCGAGAGGCTCCGCGTCATCCCGGAAAATAGGCCGGAGCGGGTCACTCCGTTCCACTGCTGCAACGTTGCGACTTGAAACTTCGGGGCGACGGAGTACGTTTCTCTCTCATCCCCCCGGATTTCCCGGGGGCGCAGCCGCAGGAGGTCGTCGTGACGCCCAAGGACTGGATCAAGATCGTGGCCGGTATGCTCGCCATCTTCGCCGTCGGCATGTTCGCCGTCTCCGGCATCAACGCCGGCAAGCGGAAGGTCGAGGACATTGCGCACAGCTCGAGCCCGATCACGGTGCCGATGCTGGGCGTCTCCTTCAAGATGAACGACGCGTCCCTGGGCGGGATGAAGAAGCTCCGGGTCGAGCGGAGTGCGCCCGAGATGATCGAATCGTTCCATCTCACGGTCCAGCTCGACGAGGGCGTGGACGTGAACCAGTTCGACGACTGCGAGCTGACGGTCAAGGACGCGCGGCAGATCGACGACAAGACGACCTTCACCTGCCTGACGGACGCCGATCCGGGGTTCTCGGAGCTGGTGGAATTCGGGACCATCACCTTCCTCCCCTCGGGGGAGCGGCATCGGTTGATGCTGCCGATGGACGTCCGTGACGAGATCCAGCAGAGCGGCCATGGCAAGGGGACGCAGGTCACCACCGCCGACGGCAATGGCAACGTCTCGATCAAGGTGAATGGCGAGCAGATCGTCGACATCCAGGGAAGCGAGGCGGGCGGCCGGGTGCTGATCAAGGATCCCGCGACCGGCAAGGTGGTGGTGGACATCCAGGGGAGCGAGGCTGGCGGGTCGGTCAAGATCGACGGTCAGCCGGTCGCTCCGGCCAAGCCGGCCACGCCGAAGGCCCCCGCCGCCGGGAACTGATTCTCCCGCTTCCGCGCGATGGTGTTATGCTCCCGGCCGAACTTCAGCCGGGAGCATTGCATGTCCAGGATCGTCGTCGTCGCTGCCCTGGCCCTGGTCGGGGTCTCCTCGCTCACTGCCCAGGCACCGCGTCGCCCATTCGGGACGGTCCGGGACCAGGCCACCCTGCAGCAGCAGTGGCTCGAGCGGCGGATGACCACCATCCTGCCGCCGCTGCTGAAGGAACACGGCGTGGGCTGCTGGGTGATTCCGATGCGGGAGTACAACGAGGATCCGGTCTTCCGCGCCCTGGTGGCGCCGACCACCTTCGCCGCGCGGCGACGGACCATCTACCTCCTCTGCGACCGCGGCGAGGCCGGGGTCGAGCGCGTGGCCCTCGGCGGCAGTGACCAGGGTGGCGTCTATCAGGCCGTGCGCGCTGCCAAGCCGCTCCCCGATGGGGGCAGCGCCGAGCTCTGGGGCGACGATCAGTGGCGGGTGTTGCGCGACCAACTGGCCGCGCGCGCGCCGAAGACGGTGATGATCAATCGCTCGCAGACCTTTGCCTTTGCCGACGGTCTCACCGCCGGCGAGTTCGAGGGCATGATGCGCGTGCTCGGCGAGCCGTGGCGCCCCTTCCTCCGCGACGCCGAGGCGCTCGCGGTGGATTTTCTCGCGCTGCGGCTCCCCGAAGAGGAGCTCGCCTACCGTCGGATGCAGGAACTGGTGTGGGAGTTGACGCAGCGGATGTTCTCGGCCGAGGTGATCACGCCCGGGGTCACGCGCACCAGCGACCTGGTCTGGTGGTGGCGGCAGCAGGTCGCCGACCTCGGCATCGGGACCTGGTTCCAGCCGACGGTGGATGTGCAGCGTGCGGGCGTCACGGCGGCGCAGCTCGGCGCCGACCCGGTGATCCAGCGTGGCGACGTGCTGCACTGCGACGTCGGCATCTCGGTGTACGGGCTGCACACCGACACGCAGCACCTGGGCTATGTCCTGCGCGAGGGCGAGAGCGCGGCGCCGGCCGGCCTGCGCGCCGCGCTGGTGCGGAGCAACCGCTTGCAGGACATCCTGTTCGAGGAGACTCGCGTGGGGCGGAGCGGCAACGAGGTGCTCGCCGCCGCGCGCGCGACGATGCGCGCCGAGGGACTCGACGGCACCATCTATACGCACCCGATCGGATTGCATGGCCATGGCGCGGGGCCGCTGATCGGCTTGTGGGATTACCAGGATGGCGTGCCGGGCCGCGGCGACCACAGGGTGCGCGCCAACACCTGGTTCTCCAGTGAATTGCAGGTCACCACGCCGGTCGCCGAGTGGGGCGGCCAGCGGGTACGCATGGCGCAGGAGGAGGACTTCGCCCTGGGCGATGATGGCCGCCCGCGCTGGTTCCTTCGTCGCCAGACTGAATTCTTTCTCGTTCGCTAGGATGTCATGACGCTGCTTTCTGCTTCCAGTCTCGCCGTGGTCTTCGGCGCCGAGACGCTCTTCCAGGACATCACCTTCACCGTGATGGCCGGCGACCGCTGGGGCATTCTCGGACGCAACGGCAGCGGCAAGACCACGCTGATGCAGATCGTGACCGGCGCGCGCGCGCCCGACCGCGGCAGCATGGCGCGGATGAGCGGGCTCCGCATCGCGGTGATGGACCAGTACCGCGACCTCGGCGGCGAGAAGACGGTGTGGGATGCCGCCGCCCTCGGCTTCAAGTCGCTCTTCGAGCTGGAGAAGGACCTGGCGCGTCAGGGCGAGGCGCTCGGCACCGCCGGCGATGCCCTCACGCAGGCGCAGCTCGACAAGTATTCGCACGACCTCGAGCGCTTCGAGCGCGAGGGCGGCTATGCGGCGGCGGCGCGCGTGGACGCCGTGCTCGCCGGTCTCGGCTTCGACCCCGAGACCGCGCGCACGCGCGACGTGGCATCGCTTTCCGGTGGCGAGCGCGGTCGGCTTGCGCTGGCCGGCCAGTTGGCGGCGCCTGCCGACCTGCTGATCCTCGACGAACCGACCAACCACCTCGACATCGCGACGGCCCGCTGGCTCGAGGAGTACCTCAAGGGGCTCGACGAGGCGGTGCTGCTGATCTCGCACGATCGTGCCTTCCTCAACGCCGTCGCCGATCACGTGCTCCACCTCGAGGCGAAGAGCGCCTCGGTGTACGAGTGCGGCTATGCCGAGTTCATCGAGCAGCGCGCGGAGCGCCGGATGTCGGCGATGCGCGCGTTCCGGAAGCAGGACTCGAAGATCGCGGCGGAGGAGGACTTCATCCGTCGCAACATCGCCGGCGGCAACTCGGCGCAGGCCAAGGGGCGACGCAAGCGTCTCGAGCGCGTGCCGCGCTTGACGCCGCCACCGGGCGAGGAAGGGGCGATGGCGGTCTCGTTCACGGCGGGCGATCGCGGCGGCGACCAGGTCCTGGCGGCGGAGAAGCTGCACGTGCGGATGGAGGGGCGGACGCTGCTCGAGCCGTGGTCGGGAATCCTGCGCCGCGGCGATCGGGTCGGGCTCGTCGGGCCCAACGGCGCGGGGAAGTCCACGCTGCTCAAGGTGCTGCTCGGGGAGCGCACACCGGACGGTGGCTCGGTGCGCATCATGCCCGCCACGCGCGTGGCCTACTACCGACAGGACCTCGGGGACGTCGATCCGGCCAAGTCCTTGTACGACCTGATCGCCGACCGCCGACCCATGTGGACGCGTGGCCAGATCCAGGGGCACCTCGGCCGCTTCGACTTCTCCGGCGACAGCGTGCTGCGACGCGCGGGGTCGCTCTCCGGCGGCGAACGCGCGCGCGTGGCGCTGGCGTTGATGATGCTCGCCGACGCCAATCTCCTGGTCTTCGACGAACCGACCAACCACCTCGACGTCGAGTCGATCGAGGCCCTCGAAGACGCCATTGCCGGGTACGACGGCAGCGTCCTGCTGGTCTCCCACGACCGGGCGCTGCTCCAGCAGTTGGCCACGCGGATCTGGGCCTTCGAGGACGGGGTGCTGCACGACTACCCTGGTCGCTTCGAGGAGTGGGAGGCCGATGCTGGCACGCGCCGGACGGCGCGGCTTGCGGCCGAGGCCGAGACCAAGCGGCGCGCGGCGGCCCGGGCGGCCGCGCCACCGCCGAAGGACGCCTCGGCCGACGACGCCAAGCGGCGGCGGGCCCGGGAGCGGGCGCTGGAGGAGGCCGAGGCCCTGGTGGCGCGGCACGAGGCGGAGCTCACTGCGCTGGAGGCGGCGCTGGCCGACCCGGCCCTCTACGCGGGATCGGACCGGGGCGGGGTGAGCACGCTGACGGCGGCTCGGGACGCCGAGCGGCGGAAGCTGGAGGAGGCCATGGCCGCCTGGGAGGCAGCCATCGCCGCCGTGGACGGAGGGCGCGAGTAGCGAGGACTCGAATCCCGACCATTTTACTTGGTGGCACGCCGAATTCCGACAGGTTACCCTGTCTGCGTTACGCCGCACACCGCGTGCGGATGGCACCCCATTTTCGGGATGGAGGGCTGGCGAATGAGTGCAGCAGTGTCGGCTTCTGCAGGGCAGGGCGGCGGCGTCCTGGAGGAGTTCTCCTACGACGACGACATCGTCCGGAAATTCCTGATCGCCTGCTTCCTCTGGGGCTTCATCGGCATGACGGTGGGGCTGCTGATCGCCCTGCAGCTGGCCGACCCCGCGTGGAACCTCGGGCTCTCGATCACCTCGTTCGGCCGACTGCGGCCGTTGCACACCAACGCGGTGATCTTCGCCTTCGCCGGCAACGCCTTCTTCTGCGGCTGCTACTACTCGAGCCAGCGCCTCCTCAAGACGCGGATGTTCTCCGACGGCCTCAGCCGCTTCCACTTCTGGGGGTGGCAGGCGATCATCGTGGCCGCAGCGATCACGCTGCCGCTCGGGATGACGCAGGCCAAGGAGTACGCCGAGCTCGAGTGGCCGATCGACATCGCGATCGCGGTGGTGTGGGTGGCCTTCGCGGTGAACTTCGTGATGACGATGGTGCGCCGCCGGGAGCGCCACCTCTACGTCGCGATCTGGTTCTACATCGCGTCGATCGTCACGGTCGCCGTGCTGCACATCTTCAACAACCTCGCCGTCCCGGCCGGGCTCTTCAAGAGCTACTCGATCTACGCCGGCGTGCAGGACGCCTTCATGCAGTGGTGGTACGGCCACAACGCCGTCGCCTTCTTCCTGACGACGCCGTTCCTCGGGCTGATGTACTACTTCATGCCGAAGGCCGCGGAGGGGCCGGTTTTCTCGTACCGGCTCTCGATCCTGCACTTCTGGTCGCTGGTCTTCCTCTACATCTGGGCCGGTCCGCACCACCTCCACTACACGGCGCTGCCGGAGTGGGCCTCGACCGTCGGCATGCTCTTCTCGGTGATGCTCTGGGCGCCGAGCTGGGGCGGCATGATCAACGGCCTGCTCACGCTGCGCGGCGGCTGGAGCAAGGTGGTGGACGACCCGATCCTGAAGTTCTTCGTGGTCGGCATCACGGCCTACGGCATGTCCACGTTCGAGGGCCCGATGCTCTCGATCAAGAGCGTGAACGCGCTGGCGCACTACACCGACTGGATCATTGCCCACGTGCACACCGGGGCGCTGGGCTGGAACGGCTTCATCACCTTCGGCATGATCTACTGGCTGCTGCCGCGCCTCTTCCAGGCGCCGCTGCACTCCAAGAAGCTCGCCGAGCTGCACTTCTGGATCGGCACCTTCGGCATCATCCTCTACGTCGTCGCGATCTACAGCGCCGGCGTCACGCAGGGGCTGATGTGGCGCGCCTTCGACGAGACCGGCCGCCTGATGTATCCCGACTTCGTCGAGACCGTCGCCAAGCTGATGCCGATGTACTGGGTGCGCGTCGCCGGCGGCTCGCTCTACCTGGTCGGCATGGTGCTCTTCGGCTGGAACATCTGGATGACGTGGCGGAAGCGGCCGGCCCAGTATGAGGTGCCGGTGCTCCGCGCCGCGCCGCTGTCCGCGCTGCCGCACGAGGCCCCGGTGGTCGCGCCGGCGGGCGAGGGCTTCATCGGCCGGATCCGGGCCATGCGCTATCACCGCCGCTGGGAGCGGATGCCGCTCCTCTTCACGGTGCTGACCGTCCTCGCGGTGGTGGTGGCCTCGCTGTTCGAGATCATCCCGACCTTCCTGATCAAGTCGAACGTCCCGACCATCGCCTCGGTCAAGCCGTACACGCCGCTCGAGCTCTACGGCCGCGACATGTACATCCGCGAGGGCTGCTTCAACTGCCACTCGCAGCAGATCCGGCCGCTCCGCTACGAGACCGAGCGCTACGGCGAGTACTCGAAGCCGGGCGAGTCGGTGTACGAGCATCCGTTCCTCTGGGGCTCGCGCCGCCTCGGGCCGGACCTCGCGCGCGAGGGCGGCAAGTATCCGAACCTCTGGCACGTGCGGCACTTCGCCAATCCGCGCGAGCTCTTCGCGAAGTCGATCATGCCGTCCTACGCGCACTTCGCCACCACGCCGATCAACTGGGACGTGATCCCGAAGCGCGTGGGCGTGATGGCGATGCTGGGCGTCCCCTACGGTGAGGCCGTGACCAACGCGATCGCGATGGCGCAGGCCCAGGCCAAGGAGATCGCCGCCGAGGTGGAGCGGTCGGGCGGACCGACCGGCCTCTCGGACCGTGAGGTGATCGCGATCGTGGCCTACATGCAGCGTCTCGGCCGCGACATCACCAACCCGGGCGTGGCCACCACCGGAGGGACGCCGTGAAGCTCTCCGACATCATGGGCAACGCCGGGCTGTCGTTCTATGCCGAAGTGGCCCTGATCCTCTTCCTGCTGGCGTTCCTCGGGATCACGTGGTGGGTCTTCCGGCCCGCCGCGCGCACCCGCTGGCAACAGGCGGCGCAGTTGCCGCTTGACGAACTTCCCGCGTCGCCGACGCGTTCCACCGCCGGAGTGTCCCATGAGTGACCAGGACCGCCTGATCGAACACAGCTATGACGGCATCCAGGAGTACGACAATCCGATGCCGGCGTGGTGGGTGACCACCTTCTGGGCGACGATCATCTTCTCGGCGATCTATGCGCTGAACATCCTCGGCATCGGCAGTGGCCCGGGGCGGATCGCGCAGTACAACGCGGAGATGGCCGCCGCCGAGGCGCTCAAGCCGCCCGAGGCGCCGAGCGCCACGCCGGAGCAGCTGCTCGCCTTCGCCGCCGACCCCGAGAACGTGGAGGAGGGGAAGGAGGTGTACGGGAAGAACTGCGCGGCGTGCCACGCGGTGGATGGCGGCGGGCTGATCGGACCGAACCTCACCGACGACCACTGGATTCATGGTGGCGCGATCGAGCAGGTGCACGGCATCATCGTCGCGGGCGTGCTTGCGAAGGGGATGCCGGCGTGGGGCGAGATCCTCAAGCCGGAGGACGTCGAAGTGGTGACGGCATATGTGTGGTCGTTGCGCGGCACGACGCCGGCAGCGCCCAAGGCGGCGGAGGGGGAGGTGGTCCCCCGGTGAGTGCTCCGGTCGCGCGCGGCCGCGTCCTGCCGACCCTCAACGAGGACGGCTCCCGGAACTGGATCCGCCCCAAGCCCGCGACCGGTCCCTGGTGGTCGCGGCGGCGGATCGTGGCCTATGTGCTGATGGTGGTCTTCATCGGCATTCCGCACGTGCGGATCTTCGGCAAGCCCGCGATCCTGCTCGACGTGCCGCGGCGGCAGTTCACCATCCTCGGCACCACCTTCCTGCCGACCGACACGTTGCTGCTGATGCTGCTGCTGGCATCGGTCGTGATCGCGATCTTCCTCTTCTCGGCGCTCTTCGGCCGGGTCTGGTGCGGCTGGGCCTGTCCGCAGACGGTCTACCTCGAGTTTCTCTACCGTCCGATCGAGCGCCTCTTCGAAGGGGGGCGCAGCGGCTCCCTGCAGATGGATCGGAAGAGGCAGCACTTTCATCCGCGGCGGCTCGCCAAGTACGCGGTCTATCTCGGCCTGTCGCTGCTGCTGGCCCACACCTTCCTCGCCTACTTCGTCGGCGTCGAGGCGCTTGAGCGCTGGGTGCGGCTCTCGCCCACCGAGCATCCGACGCCGTTCCTGGTGATGGCGTTCACCACCGTGCTGATCTTCACCGACTTCACCTGGTTCCGCGAGCAGACGTGCCTGATCGCCTGCCCCTATGGACGGTGGCAGTCGGTGCTGCTCGACAAGCAATCGGTGGTGGTGGCCTACGACTACAACCGCGGCGAGCCGCGCGGCCACGCCAAGCCGAGGCCCGCCGATGCAGGCGACTGCATCGACTGCGGCGCCTGCGTCACGACGTGCCCGACCGGCATCGACATCCGCAACGGCCTGCAGATGGAGTGCGTGCACTGCACCCAGTGCATCGACGCCTGTGATGCGATCATGGACCAGGTGGGGAAGCCGCGCGGCCTGATTCGCTACAGCTCGCAGGATTCGCTCGCCGGCAAGCCACGGCACGTCCTGCGTCCCCGCGTCGTGCTCTATCCGCTGGCGCTCACGCTCTTCCTCGGCGGCTTCGTGTATGCGCTGGGCACCCGGCCGACGGCCGACATCACGCTGCTGCGGAGCCAGGTGGAACCGTTCCGGATCGAGCAGGATGGTCGGGTCGCCAACCAGGTGCGGATCCGGGTCGGCAACCGCAGCCGCGTGGAGCACAGCTATCGCATCACGGTGCTTGGCGCCGAGGGCGGGACGGTGATCGCCCCGGAAAGCCCGCTGCTGGTGAAGGCCGGCGCGCTCCGCACCACGTCGGTCTTCGTGCTGCTGCCAAAGTCGGCGTTCCCCAACGGGCAGCGCAACGTGACCATCCGGATCAGCGCGGGGGATTCGTTCCAGGAGGACTTCCCCTTCAACCTGCTCGGCCCGGTGGCCGGCGCCCCCGAGGTGCCCTGAGATGGCGCTGCTGCGGAAGGACCGGATCTGGCCGACGCTGATCGCCGCGGCGCTCTTCGGCAACGTGGCGCTCGGCTTCTTCCTGATCCGCGTGGCGAAGGGCGACGAGCATTTTGCCGTCGAGCCGGATTACTACCGCAAGGCGGTCACGTGGGATTCCACGATGGCCCAGGCGAGTCGCAACACGGCGCTGGGGTGGCAGGTCACGCCGCGGCTCGGCGCGATCCAGCCGGGGCAGGACGCGACCCTGGTGCTCGACGTGCGTGATGCCGCGGGTGCGGCCGTCTCCGACGCGGTGGTCACCATCGAGGCGATGCCCGTGGCCTACGCCGGCGAGGTGGCGCGCGCCACGATGCGACCGGGTGGTGAGGCCGGCCGCTACGGTGCCGCGATGGCGATGTCGCGCACGGGGTTGTGGGAACTGCGCATCGACGTGGTGCGCGGAGCGGAGCGCTTCACCAGCAACCTGCGGCTCGAGGCCTCGGCCGCCGGCGAGGCCACCGTGATCACCGAACGCCCGGGCGACGCCCCGCGGTGACCCTCGCGGTGGCGGTGCTGCTCGCGTCGCTGCTTGGCAGCGTGCACTGCGCCGCGATGTGCGGCGCCTTCACCTGCCTGTATGCCCCGGGCGATGCCCCGTGGCGCCAGACCATCGGCGCCCACGCGGCGTACAACCTGGGCCGCCTCGGCGCCTACCTCACGCTCGGCGTGACGGCCGGCGTGATCGGCGCGGCCGTGGAGCGCACCGGCACCATCGCGGGGGTCGGCAACGCGGCGGCGATCGCGACGGCGGTCCTGCTGGTGGTGTGGGGTGCCCATGCGCTGCTGGTGGCGGGCGGCGCGCGCGTCGGCGCGGTGCGTCCGCCGGCGGGATGGCAGCGTGCCATGGGCACCGTGCTGCAGCGGGTGATGCACCGGCCGCCGGTGGTCCGCGCGGCCGCCACCGGGTTGTTCACCACGCTGCTCCCGTGCGGGTGGCTCTATGCCTTTGTCGTGACGGCCGCGGGCACCGGCACGCCCCTCCGCGCGGCCGCGGTGATGACCGCCTTCTGGGTCGGGACGCTGCCGATGATGCTGACGGTGGGCCTCGGCATCCAGCGGCTCGCCGGTCCGATTCGCGCCCGACTCCCGATGGTCAGTGCCACCACGATCCTGCTCTTCGGCCTGCTGTCGCTGGCGGCGCACCTCGATCTGGTCCCGGCCACGCATTGGCTGCATCGCCTGATGCCGTCGGTGCCGGTGGCCACGGCCACCGTCGCCATGCCAGTGGGCCACGCGCACTGACATGAGCACCACCCCGCAGCTTGGCACCCCATGCACGCACTGCGGCCTCGCGGTGCCGCCGGCGTTGCTCGCATCCGGTGGCGCACCGTCGTTCTGCTGCAGCGGGTGCCAGACCGCGCACGACATCCTCCAGGCCAACGGCCTCGCGCAGTACTACGCCTTCCGCGAGCGGCGCACGGCGGCGGTGCAGAGCAGCGGTCGGTCGTTCGAGGAGTTTGATCACCCCGCGTTTGCCGAGCTGTACGTGCGCCAGGAAGGGGAAGGGCGCGCCACGACGGAGCTCTACCTCGAAGGGGTGCATTGCGCCTCGTGCGTCTGGCTGGTCGAGCGCGTCCCGCTGCTGCTGCCCGGCGTGGTGCGTGCCGAGCTCGACGTGCGGCGCGCCCTGGCGCGGATCGAGTGGGACCCGCGGCAGCTGCCGCTCTCCCAGCTCGCGCGCACGCTCGACCGTCTCGGCTACACGCCGCATCCGTTCCGCGGCGTCGCGCGCGATGCGATGCGGCGGCACGAGGATCGGGCGATGCTCACGCGGATCGGGGTGGCGGGGGCGATCGCCGGCAACGTGATGCTGCCGGCACTGGCGCTCTACTCCGGCGACTTCGCCGGGATGGAGGCGCAGTACGCCGGCCTCTTCCGATGGGTCTCGCTGGCGCTCACGGTGCCGGCACTGCTCTTCCCCGGACGGGTCTTCTTCACCGGTGCGCTCGCCGCGCTGCGGACGCGACGCCTCCACATGGACCTGCCGATCGCGATCGCACTGGGCGCGGGCTTCGTGCGGGGCGCCATCAACACCATCGCCGACAGCGGCCCGGTCTACTTCGACGGCGTCACCATCCTGATCTTCCTGTTGCTCACCGGCCGCTTCTTGCAGCAGCGCGGCCAGCGGGCCGCGGCGGACGCGGCCGAGCTGCTCTATTCGCTCGCCCCCGATTCGGCGCGCGTACTCGAGCCGAGTGGGGAGGAGCGGATGCTGCCGGCCTCGGCGCTGCTGCCCGGCATGCTGTTGCGGGTGCGGGCGGGCGAGAGCTTCCCGGCCGACGGCACCGTCATGGAGGGGAGCACCAGCGTCAACGCGGCGCTCCTCACCGGCGAGTCGCGACCGGTGGCAGCCACCGCCGGCGACATCGTGCATGCGGGAACGCTCAACGTCGCGGCGCCGGTGACCATGCGGGTGGACGAGGCCGGCACCACGTCGCGTCTCGCGCGGCTGTTGCGCCAGGTCGAAGAGAGCAGCGCACGGCGCGCACCCGTGGTGGCGCTTGCCGATCGCATGGCGGGATCCTTCGTGGCGGTGGTGCTGGTGCTGGCGGCGGTCACCTTCGCGATCTGGGTCGGACGCGACAGCGCCGCGGCGTGGGATCATGCCATCGCGCTGCTCATCGTCACCTGTCCCTGCGCGCTCGCCTTGGCCACCCCGCTCGCGGTCACCGTGGCCGTGGGACGAGCGGCGCGCGCCGGCATCTACATCAAGGGGGGCGATGCCCTCGAACAGCTGGCGCGAAGCGGCCACCTCGTGCTCGACAAGACCGGGACGGTGACCGAGGGACGCACGGCGCTCGTCGCCTGGCAGGGGAACGACGATGTGCGGCCGCTGGTGCTCGCGCTCGAAGAGGGGTCGTCGCATCCCATTGCCGACGGCTTCCGGCGTGCCTGGCCCCATCTGGGGCGGCCCGCTGCGGACGAGGTGACCCACCACGTGGGCGGCGGCATCACCGGCCGCGTGTCGGGCCGCGAGGTGATGGTCGGCTCGCCGCGCTTTGTCGCCGCGCGTGCGCGGGGAGCGGAGGCCGCCCTCGCCGCGATGGTGGATCCGACGCTCACGCCGGTGCTCGTCGCCGTGGATGGCCTCGTGGTGGCCGCGGCCGGGCTGGGTGACCGGATTCGTGACGACGCCGGGCCAGCCCTCGCGGCGCTGCGCCAGCGCGGCTGGCGCACCACGCTGCTCTCGGGGGACGATCAGGCCGTTGCCTCGAGCGTGGGGGCCGCGCTCGGCTTTGCGGAAGGCGCCTCCCTCGGGGGCGCCACGCCGGAGGAGAAGCTCGCGCGGGTCACCGCCTGGCGCAGCGAGGGCGACTCGGTGGTGATGGTGGGCGACGGCGTGAACGACGCCGCGGCCATCGCCGCGGCCCATGTCGGCATCGGGGTCCACGGTGGTGCGGAGGCCTGTCTCGCCACGGCGGATGTATACCTCACCGCACCAGGGTTGGCGCCGCTCGTGCGCCTGATGACGGGGGCCGAGCGGACCATGCGGGTCATCCGGCGCAACATGGCGTGGGCGCTGACCTACAATCTGGTCGGCGTGGCGCTGGCCATGACCGGCACGATCTCGCCGCTGATTGCGGCGATCATGATGCCGATCTCGTCGTTGACGGTGGTGTTGGGGAGTTGGTTGGGGCGGACCTTCGAGCCGGTGCCTGGCGCGGCCCCGAGCGGCGCGGTGCCCGTGGCGGCACCGGCGGTCGAGGCGGCCGCATGAGCGTGCTCTTTCTGGTGTTGCCGCTCGCGCTCGTGCTGGTCGGGGTCGCGGTGTGGGCCTACGTCTGGTCGGCGCGCGGCGGGCAGTTCGACGATCTCGATACCCCGGCGGTCCGCCTGCTCCACGACGACGAGCGCGTGGTCAGCGCTCCCCCCGCAGCTTCGCCATCGCCCGTCGGTCCTTCTTCGACGGACGCCCCTCGCTGAACTCGAGCGCCGGCGCCATCCGCAGCTGGTCGGCGAGTTCGGTGCGTGCGGTGAGCGATTCGAGGGTCTCCCGATAGAGCGTGGCCGCCTGCGCGGTGGTGCCGCGGCGATCGGCCACGCCGGTCACCTGCAGCTCCCACCGAAATGGCGCCAAGCGCAGGACCACGACATCGCCGGGGCGTACCGCGCGGGCGGGCTTGGCGCGCTCGCCGTTGACCTCCACCTTGCCGCCGGCGACCGCCTCGGTGGCGGCGGAGCGGGTCTTGAAGAAGCGGGCGGCCCAGAGCCATTTGTCGAGCCGAGCTGCGGTTTCCCCTGCCATCCGATCTCCTGGTGGGCGTGGTCGTCGGTGATTGAGCATATTACACCGCTTGACCACTCCATCGATCCCTCCCGACTTCCCCCCGGGCCGCACCGGCGAGTTCCCGGTGCCCGCGCCGCCGGTGCGCGCCCTCGACCGGCTCCGCATCCCTGGGCCGCGGGCGCTCATCGGCGGGATCATCCTGGTCCGCCTCGTCCTCATCGGGTTGGTGTTCGGGAGCGCGATGACGCCGACGGTGGGGGACTTCCTCCCCGCCTCGCTTCGGGTGGTGGCCGGCGTGCTCGGCCTCGTCGCCATCGGCTGGTTGGCGATGGTCTCGCGCCGGGTGCCCGGCCCGATCTCGCCCACGACGCTCTTCGTGCAGTCGACGGTGGACATCCTGCTGGTCACCTCCCTCGTCTCGGGCGATGCGACCCCGCTCGCCGCACTCTATGTGGCGCTGGTGGTGGTCTACGGCCTGCTGCTGCCCACCGGACGTGCCCTCCTCACCACCATCTTCGCCGGGGCCTGCTACGTCTGGGTCACGCGCGGCTCGCCCGATGCCGGGCTGGCCTGGTCGCAGGCCACGGTCATTGCGCTGGTGGGCGGCCTCGTCGCGGTGCTGGGGAATCGGCTCACCTTTGCCTCCCGCGAGCAGACCGTGCTGGCCGAGGCGCTGGTGCAGGCCAAGCTCGAGGCCGAGGAGATCCTCTCCTCGATCCAGTCCGGGGTGATCATGGTCGATGGCCAGGGGCGGCTCGGCTACCTCAACCCCCGCGGCGCCAAGATCCTCGGTGACAGCGATTTCGTCCCCGGACAGCCGGTGCTCGATGCCCTCCGCAGCCGCTCGCGCGAGCTGCACGAGGCGATCGTCCGCGGCATCACCGAGGGGGTGCGCATCTCGCGCGGCGAGGCGACCGTCCGCCGCAACGACGGCACCCTCTTCCCGGTGGGCCTCTCCACCACCACTTTCCGACGGCCGGGAAGCGAGCGGGCGCTCGTCACCGCGATCTTCACCGACATCTCCGATCTCAAGCGGTTGCAGGAATTTCGGGTCCGCGCGGAACGACTCGAGGCGGTGGCCGAGCTGAGTGCGTCGCTCGCGCACGAGATCCGGAACCCGCTGGCCGCCATTCGCAGTGCGGTGGAGCAATTGGCCCGGTCGGTCGGGCGCGACGAGGACGATCAGGTGCTCGCCACGCTGGTGATGCGCGAGAGCGAGCGATTGAATCGTCTGCTCAGCGAGTTCCTCGACTTTTCTCGGGTGCGCGCCTCGCGCTTCGAGCGGCTGGAACTGCTCGGCCTGGTCGAGGGCGTCGCCCGGATCACGCGGGAGCATCCCGAGACCCGCGGCACCACCTTCACGGTGGTCGGTGAGCCGGTCGAGCTCGAAGGCGACGAAGACCTGCTGCACCGCGTGGCGAGCAACCTGATGCTCAATGCCGCGCAGGCACTGGCGGGGCAGGGGGAGGTCACCATCACCGTGCGCCGGGCGCGCCCCGGCGAGGCCCCGGTGGGGCGCGTGGATCGGCCGGTGATGCTGCTGGTGCAGGACAACGGGCCCGGCATCCCGGAGTCGGTGCGTTCACGGCTCTTCGAGCCGTTCGTGAGCGGACGGAGCGGGGGGAGCGGGTTGGGGCTGGCGATCGTGCAGCGCGCGGTCGAGGCGCATCGCGGCGTGATTCTGGTGGACACCGTGGCGGGCAAGGGGACGACGTTCTCGATCTTCCTGCCGGCCACCTGGGCGAGAGAGGAGACTGCGTGATGCAACAGCCGACGGTACTCGTCATCGACGACGAATCGGGGATCCTGGACACCCTGCGGATCCTGCTCAAGAAGGAGGGCTACGAGGTCTTCGTTGCCCAGGGCGGGAAGGCCGGGCTGGAGGCGATCCGGAATCACACCCCCGACATCGTCCTCACCGACGTGCGGATGCCGCAAGTCACCGGCCTCGACATCCTGCAGGCCGTGAAGGAACAGGATCCGATGACGCCGGTGATCCTGATGACGGCGCAGGCCTCGCTGCAGAGCGCGATCCAGGCCGTCAACATCGGCGCCTTCTACTACCTGCAGAAGCCGTTCGCCAACGACGAGTTGCTGGCGATCCTCCGGCGCGCCTGCGAGTTCCGGCAGATCCGCGTCGAGAACAAGCAGCTCAAGGCGGAGATCCGTCGCAGTGGCGGCGGGCCGCGCCCGACGGTGACGCGCCCGATCGGCAAGTCGCGCCGCTTCCAGGAGATCCTCCGCTTCGCCGACCTGGTGGCCCCCACCGATTCGACGCTGCTGATCACCGGCGAGAGCGGCACCGGCAAGGAAGTGCTGGCGCGCTACACGCACGATGCCTCGAACCGCGCCGAGGGCCCGTTCATGAGCATCAACTGCGGCGCGCTGCCGGAGACGCTGCTCGAGAGCGAGCTGTTCGGCCACGTGAAGGGCTCGTTCACGGGCGCGGTCCGCGACAAGCAGGGCCTCTTCGCCGCGGCCCGGGGCGGCACCTTCTTCATGGACGAGGTCGGCGAGATGCCGCCGTCGCTGCAGGTCAAGCTGCTGCGCGTGCTGCAGCAGCGCGAGGTGATTCCGGTCGGTGCGACGGAGGCGATCCCGGTGGACGTGCGAATCATCGCGGCCACCAATCGCGACCTCGAGGAAGAGGTGCGTCGCGGCCACTTCCGCTCCGACCTCTTCTATCGCCTGAACGTGCTCGCGGTCGAGCTCCCGCCACTGCGCGATCGGCGCGACGACCTGATCCTGCTGGTGGACCGCTTCCTCGAGGACCTGGCCGGCGAGCACCAGTCGGAGATGAAGGCGCTCGCGGCCGAGGCGATGGATGCGGTGATGGTCTACGAGTGGCCGGGCAACGTGCGCGAGCTGCAGAACGCACTCGAACACGCGGTGGTGCTCTGTCGCGGCTCGCTGATCGAACCCCAGCACCTGCCGGAGCGGATCACGCGGCGCCACAAGGAGCCGTTGGTGGCCGAGCGCAACCAGCCGAATCCCGAGCTCGACCTGGTGGAGCGGGCCTACATCATGTTCGTGCTGCAGGCCGAGGGAGGCAACAAGACGCGCGCCGCCGAGGTGCTCGGCATCGACCCGAGCACGCTCTACCGGAAGCTGTCGCGCTACGAGGGGATCGAGGCCAAGTAGGTGCGCGCCATCCGGGCCATGGCGGAGCGCTGGGCAGTGGCGGGATGGCGCGCCGACCTGCTGCTGGCCATCGCCGCGGGCGTGGGGTACGCGGTGCTGGCGCAGTTTCTCTTCCACGGGCGCGCCGGCAACATCGATGAGGTGGTCACCCGATGGCAGGCGATGCTGCTCCTGGACGGCCGTCTCGCCGTGCCCGTGCCGGCGCACCCGGAGTCGGTGCTCGCCCGCTTCACCGGCATTGGTCCCGCCGGCATCATCGGCCAGTTCCCGATCGGGACCGTCCTGGCCATGGCGCCGTTCCTCGCGCTCGGGGTGCACTGGCTGACCGGTGCGGCGTGGGGTGCCCTGGCCCTCTTCTGCTGGGCACGGCTGGTCCGGCGCCTCGAGCCCGATGCCCCGACGGCACTCGCCGCAGTGCTGCTCCTCGCGATCTCTCCGTTCTATGCGGGACAATCGGCCACGCAACTCGGTCACGTGCCCGTTCTTGCCCTGATGCTCATGGCGGGGCTCGCCTTGTCACAGCTGCTGGCGAACGCCGAGCGCGCCACCCGTCACGCCGCGTTGCTCGGCCTCGCGATCGGGGCCGCGGCGATGGTGCGGCCGGTGGATGCCATCGCCGCGGCCGTGCCGGCGGCGCTCCTGGTGACCTGGTTCGTGGCGCGCCGTCGACTTCCGATGCGCGTCGTCCCGGCGGGGCTGCTCGGCGTCATGGGCCCGCTGGCCCTCCTGCTCGGCAGCAACGCCATCCAGACCGGCTCACCGACGCGCTTCAGCTACGAACAGGTGTGGGGGCCGGCGCACCGCATCGGCTTCCATGCGGCCCCATACGGCGAGGCGCACACGCCGGCGCGCGGTATGCGGCTCGTGCGCGGGTACCTGCGCGAGATCGGGCGGCGTGCATGGGCCACTCCCGTCAGTGCCCTCATTCCGGTCGCGCTTGGGCTGCTGCTTGGCGCGCTGGCCATCGGGGTCATCGACGCCTGGATGCTGCTGACCGCCGGCGCGCTGCTCATCGGCTACTGGGCCTATTGGCACGATGGCGAGTGGGTCGGTCCCCGCTTCGTGTTGCCGCTCATGCCGCTCCTCGCCCTCTGGACTGCGCGCGTGCCGCGCCTGCTGGCTCGATGGCACCCGCGCGCGGGGATGGCTGGCGCGGCGCTGCTCTCGGCCAACCTGGCGTGGGGGCTTGGCCACTCGGCACCGCCGTGGATGGCGCGCTACGCCACGCTCGACCATGCGGTGGCCGCCGACGTCTCGCCGCTGCTCGACACGCTCCCGCCTGAGGGGCTGGTGATCGTGCACGACGAGCGACGCCGTGCCGACGCGGCGCGCCTGCGCCTGCTCGGCACCAGTGCCAGCGAGGCGCGACAGATGGCGGAGCGGCAGAACTGGTGCGACCTCGGCTGGAACGTGCGACGACGCGAGGACGGCGACTCGCTCCCCCCACCGACGCCGCCCTCCTGGACCGCGTGGTGCGCCGACTCGCTCACGTGGCCCGGCGTGGCGGGTGGCCAGGATGCCAGCGGCGCGATCCTCCTCGGCTCGACTCCCCGTCGGCCCGTGGTGCGCGATCTCGGGGCGCGCACGGCGCTGCTGGCCGACAGCATGACCTTGCGCCATCGCACCGTGCGACTGGTCTGGGAGGACGGCGAGCGGACGGTGCCGCGGCTCGTTCGCTTCGACTACGACAGCGCCCTGGCCGCATGGGCGCGTGAGAATGCCGCGTATGCCGCTGGCCGGCGTGAGGCGGGGCGGTGATGGCGCGCATCGCGGCGCTGCTGCTGCTCGTGCTCGGCCTGCTGCCGATCGCCAACTGGATCGGCGGCGGACACGCCGCGCCGTGGTATGGCGATCGGGTGGATGGCTGGCTCAGCGGCGGCGGGATCATCCTCGGGGTCACCGTCATCGCGGGCATCGTGTTCCGTCGCTACCCCGGCGTGTGGCGCGCCGGGTGGTGGCGCAGCGTGGCGCATCAGTGGCGCCGCCTCGGCTGGCGCGCCGACCTCGGCATCGGAGCCGTCGCGCTCGCCGTCTATGCCACGGTGGCGCGGCAGGTGCTTTCGGCCAAGCCGTTGTTGATCGACGAGATCATCCAGCTCTATCAAGCGCGGATCTTCGCGTCGGGACGTCTCTGGCTCCCCGCCCCCGAGCAGCCCGAGTTCACCGGGGCGATGCACCTGATCGACTGGGGCGGCAAGGTGTACGGCCAGTTCCCGGCGGGCGGGCCGGCGATGCTCGCGATCGGCACCCTGCTGCGTGCCGAGTGGCTCGTGGTGCCCTGCTTCGCGGCCATCGGCGTCGTGGCCTTTGCGCGGTTGCTGCGACGGATCGAGGGACGCGACGGCACCGCGCTCGCGGCGCTGCTGCTCTACGCGTTTGCGCCGATGACCGCGTTCCTCGGTGGTTCGATGATGAACCACGTGACGGCGTTGAGCTGGATCCTGCTCGGGGCGTGGGCGCTCGCCGAGGCGACGGCGACGGCGCGCGCGCGGGCGTTGCCGGCCCTCGCGATGGGATTGGCGTTCGGCATCGCCGCCACGATTCGCCCGCTCGACGGCGCCGTCTTCGCGCTGCCGGCGGGTGCGTGGCTGCTCTGGCGCGCCCGGCGCGGGATGCCCCACGTCGTGGCGCTGCTGGCCAGCGGCGTGGGGATCGTGCTGCCGTTGCTCGCGCTCGCGTGGGTCAACGCCGCGCAGACCGGGGATCCACTGCGCTTCGGCTACATCGAGATGTGGGGGCGGTCGCACGAGCTCGGCTTCCATGAGGCCCCGTGGGGCTTCCCGCACACGCCGGCGCGCGGCCTCGAGCTGGTCAATCTCTACCTCCTCCGCCTGCAGACCCATCTCTTCGAGAGCCCGCTGCCGTCGCTGCTCTTCGCGACGGCCGCGCTCTGGATGGCGCGCAGCCTGGCCGCGATCGATCGCTGGGTCCTGCTGAGTTGTGCCGGTGTCATCCTGGCCTATTGGGCCTACTGGCACGATGGCTTCTACCTCGGGCCCCGGTTCTTCCTGCCGCTGGTGCCGTGGCTCGCGCTCTGGACCGCGCGCCTCCCCGCCGAACTTGCGGAGCGC
Organism: Gemmatimonadales bacterium; assembly: GCA_033764505.1. Lineage (GTDB taxonomy): Bacteria > Gemmatimonadota > Gemmatimonadetes > Gemmatimonadales > GWC2-71-9 > Palsa-1233. The sequence goes on along the minus strand of JANRIW010000036.1, from coordinate 177,444 downwards.
ACCGCCTCGTTGCCGCTTCGGCGCGCGGTGGTGGTCGGCGGGGTGGCCTCGCTGGCGCTGGGCGCGGCGCAGCTGCTGCCGCTCCGGGCCCTGCAGTACCGCAACGGCATGCTCTCGCTGCGCCTCGACGTGGACGGGGCCGCGCGCGCGGCCGGCGTGCGCGACGCGCTCGTGCTGGTGCGCGAAAGCTGGGGCGCGCAGGTGGTGGCGCGGATGTGGGGACTCGGTGTGTCGCGCGTGGCCGCCGAGCAGTACTACCGCACGGCAGACCTCTGCAAGCTCGACGACGCGGTGGCTCGCGTCGAGCGGGAGGGCGGTGGCGCAGCGGCGCTGGCGAGCGCCGTGGCGCCGTTGCAGGCCGACTCGATGCGACTGGTCTCGCTCACCATCTCCACCGACAGCACCGGACGCGTGCTCCGTGGCGAGCCACTCACCGCGACCTGCACGCGGCGGGTGCTCGAGGATCGCGCCGGGTTCACGGTGATGGCACCCGTGCTGCTCGCCGGGGCGGATGGCAACCGCTACGTGCGCGACCTCCACGAGCGGAACCTGCCGATGCTCGCGGCCGACTCCACGCGCGCGGTGTGGCTCCTGACGCAGTCGGCCGAAGTGGGCGGCGCGCTCCGCTTCGAGCGCGTCAACCTCGACTCGGCCCGGGCTGACTGGCGGATGCGATGAGCGAGGCGCGGCTGGCGCTGGTCATCCCGGCATGGAACGAGGCCCGGCGCCTCGAAGACGCCGCCTTCCTGGCATTCGTCCGCGGCCAGGACGTCGTGGACCTGCACTTCGTCGATGATGGCAGTCGCGACGAGACGCCGACGCGACTGGCCGCCCTCGCTGCCGCCGCCCCGGGGCGCATTCGCGTGCAGCGCCTGGCCGCGAATCGCGGGAAGGCGGAAGCCGTGCGCACCGGGCTCGCGGCCGCGATCGCCGAGGGCTACCCGCTGGTCGGGTATCTCGACGCCGACCTCGCCGCACCGCTCGACACCGCCATGCTCCTGCGCAACGTGTTGATCGAGATGCCTGCGGTGTCGATGGTGCTGGGCTCGCGCGTCAAGCTGCTCGGCTGGCGGATCCGGCGCTCGGAGAAGCGGCACTACCTCGGCCGTGTCTTCGCCACCTTCGCCTCGATGGCGCTGGCACTCCCCGTGTACGACACGCAGTGCGGTGCCAAGGCGATGCGCGCGAGTCCTGCCTTGGCGGCGGCGCTCAAAGCACCATTCCTCTCGCGCTGGCTCTTCGACGTGGAGTTGATTGCCCGGCTGCGCGATGCGCTCGGCGTGGACGCGCTCCGGGAATTGCCGCTGCCGCGCTGGGAAGATCCCGGCGGATCCAGCGTGGGACTCAGGGACTTCGTGCGGGCGCCGCTGGAGCTGTGGCGGATCCGCCGGCGGTATCCGCCGCGCGGGTGATGGTCCGCACCAGCCGTGGCGGGAAGGTCGTGGCCATCCGACGCGGCGAGCGATAGTACCCGAGCTGCACGGCGCGCCAACTATCGAGCTGCTCCAGCAGCGCCTCTGCCGCCGGGTTGCCCGTGGGATCTGCCAGACGACGCTCCAGCGGATCGGTCCGCAGGTTGGTGAATCGCACCTCGTCGGACGCGAGATTCCGCACGACCTTCCACTCCCCGGCCACGGCCCCGATCGCATCGGCGAGCGGGCTTTGCACCATGAAGAATCGAGCGGGAGCGTCGCGCACCGTGTCCGTCAGGCTCTGTCCCTGCCATGCGGGCTGGTCCGGCACGCCCAGCAGCCGGGCGATGGTCGGGGCTACATCCACATGACTCGCGGCGGTGGAATCCATCCCCGGCGCCAGCAGAGGGGCACGAATGACCAGGGGCACGCGCACCTGTTCTTGCCAGAGCCCGTTGGCGTGAGCCGCCACGCCGTGCTCGAAGAAGGCCTGGCCGTGGTCGCCGGTGACCACGACGATCGTCGAGTCCCATCGGCCTGACGTCACCAGCGACTCCCGCAGTCGCGCCAGCTGGTCGTCCACGTAGCGCAGCGCCCGATGATACTGGGCCACCACCGCGGCGCTGGAATCGGTCGGGTAGCGACCAAAGAAGATCCGGAACGACGGGCGCTGCGCCGCGCCCTGGGCGGCCTCCATCCCCGGTGTCGAATAGGGGACGTGGCTCGCCTGCAGGTTGAGCGAGATGAAGAACGGGGTCGCCGTGTCCCGGGCCAGCCATTCGATGGCATGCGCGACGGTGGCCGCGTCGTCGACCTTGCCGGCGTGGCGGTCGTCGCCTGCGAAGCGCGCGAAGCCGAAGTCGTCGGCCGGGATGAAGGTCGCGTCGTGATCGGCCCTCGAGTCGTGCAGCGTATCGAGGCGCGGACTGTCGAGGAAGCGCCGCATCCCCCACCACTCCTCGTTCTGCGAACTGAACACCGCCGTCCGCCAGCCGAGGGGATGCAGGAGATCGTACAGGAGCACCTTCGGGTAGCCCACGTCGACGGGATAGGCGCCGATGCTCCCCTGCCGCAGCGGCCACGTGCCCGACAGTGGGACCACCGAGGCGAGGTTGGTCTGGGTCGCAGTGGAATACGCGTCGACATAGCGACGCCCGCTCCGGGCGATCTCCAGCACGGTCGGCATCACCGCGCGTCCGGCGGGTTGGTCGAGCACATCGTCGCGCAGCGATTCCACGATGACGATCACCACGTTCCAGCGATGCGTGGGCTCGCCAAGCAGCGTAGTGGCGCCGATCGGTCGGGGGGCGGCCACCGCAGGCCACCGCGCAGTCGCCGAGGAACCGGGTGGGGTGGTCAGCTGCTCCCGAAGCGAGAGCACCAGCGTGGTCAGCGGTCCAATCCCGCCGGTCACCAACTCCCGACGATAGTCCTGAAATGCGAATTCCACCCCGGTGTTCGGGTCGTAGATCGCGCCCTCTCGCCTCACCGATGCGCCATGGAGCAACCAGGTGACGGGAAACAGCAGTGCCCAGCCGAGGCTCAGCGTCCCGGTGAACGTGGCACCAGGCAGCCGCGATTCGGCGGCCCGTCGAACGAGGATCTCCGTGACGAGCACGAGGGCGAGCATGCCACCGAACATCCCCGGCAGAAAGAGCGGCCCGAGGTGCTGCAGGTGGGCGGCAAGCAAGGTGGGGGTCATCAGGAACAAGGTGGCCGACTCGAGGTTCGGAAAGCGGCTGCTGCTCGCGAAGCCGACCCATCCGGCGCTCACGACCATGGCCACGGCCGTCACCGCCGGAACTCTCGCCCACGCCGTGCGGAACCATGCCGCCATCCAGGCGACGACTCCAATGAGCACGCACTCGGCGAGCAGCATTTCTGCCCGCAGCGCGATGGGCGTGTCATCAAGCAGCGGGGGATCTCGCGCGAGCAGGATGCCGAGGCACACGTGGCTGACCACGAAGACCGAGGTGATGGTCGTCCAGCGCGCACGCCGAGCTCGCCAGAGGTTCTCGCGTTCGCCGCTTGGCGAACGCCCATGGCTTCGCTGCGCGAGCAGACTCAACGTCCCGCCTCACTCAACCGCACCCACCCCGCCAGCAACCGACTGCGCAGGTCGTTGGCCGGCCGCTGCGTCAGTCGCATGGTCAGGCGATTCCACTCGGCCACCAACTCGGGCCGCCCGATCCGCAGCGCGGCGACGAGGGCGCCATCGCGCAGTTCGTCCCCCGGGATCCAGTCGCGCGTGCGTGTTTCCTCGTCAATCAGCACGGCCGCCGCGGCGAGCGCGCCCGCATCATCCCATCCCTGCACCGCCTTCCGGAACGCAATCACCGCCGAGACCTCGGCGGGGGCACCATGCCGGGCGGCAAAGGCGGCGGCCTCGTTGAAGAAGGTGCTGTCCACCCACCCGGCCGTGCCGCCATGCCGGACCCGACTCACGCTGCGCAACTGGCCCAGCCAGGGCCGCCAGTCATCGGGGGGCAGGTCCACCGCAATGGAGGTGGCGAGCTGCCGCCGGGCGAAGCGCATCTCCCGGAGGTACTCGGGAAGGTCGGCGGGGACGGGCCCGGCGTGCGACTGCCAGGTGCGCATCCACTGCTGCGTCTCGCGGCGCATCGCCAGCATCGTCACCTGCTCCGTCTCCTGCGGAGGCACCGCGCTGTGCTGGAGGGCGCGCGCGGCGTTGAACCAGTCGTCACCGAGGGCCATCACGCCGTCGGCGGCCTTTCGTTCGAAGCGGCGACGCTCGGCACGGAGGTCGAGCAGCGGATAGAAGTCGGAATTCGGCTGGCCCACCAGCGCGACCGCCGGCGCAAGCATCGCGCGGTCTGCCAACAGCGTCGCCTCGAGGCTCGCGGCGCTCATCGGCAGGTAGCGGCAGAGATCGGGCTCGAGCAGCGGCAGCGCAAGGGTGGCATCCCACTGTGGCGTCGGCAGGGGGCCGTTCGCCGATGCCACCATCAAGAGGTCGCCGGCACCCGCCTGGTGCACCCGATACTCCGGGAAGACTTCCTGCAGCGCGGCGAGCACGCTGAGGACGAGGTCGTCGTCGAGTTCATACGTCTGGAGCCACTGCGCGAAGATGCCGTTGTCGGCAAGCTGGCTGCGGATGCGCCGGTAGAACTCCACCGTGAAGAGGCCGGAGACACCGCTCACCCAGGGATTGGAGGGTTCTGACACGATCAGGTCCCAGCGCCGTCCCGAGGCGGCGAAATACGCCTTCGCGTCATCCACCACCAGGCGCGAGCGCGGATCCTCGAAGGTGCGGCGATTGGCCGGCGAGAAGAGGCGTGCCGCCTCGATCATCTTCGGCTCGATCTCGATGGTGACCACCTCCTCGAGCGCCGGCGACGCCAGCAGGATGTGACTGCTGATCCCGGAGCCGATGCCGATCATCGCGGCATGACCGCCACCGCGGTGATAGGCCATCGGGATCATCCCGGTCAGGATCTGGGTGATCTGGTCGCCGGAGATCGGGCGCCGCACGGTTTCCGCGCTGCACGCCTGGCGGACGAAGCCGTCGAGCGAGGCGTCGGCCTTGCCGTTGGTCGAGAGCGTGAGGTAGCCGCCCGTGATTTCGCTGACCGAGACCGTCGCGGTCCGGCCGTCGGCGTAGTAGGGCATCGACACCTGGACCTCGCTGATCAGCGGGTTGCCGCGGAAGACGCCCGCCGTCAGCACCGCGCGATCGAGCGGCGTCAGCACGCCGATGGCCACCGCCGCGCCGATCGTGGCCAGCGCCACGGCGCCGGCCCGATCGCGTTCGGTGGTGCGTCGCAACAGGAGGATTCCGATGCCGATGTCCACCACGCCGGCGAGGACGGCCAGCCCCTTGAGCCCGAGGAGGGGGAGCAGGACGAGGCTCGCGAGCACCACGCCGACGATCGAGCCGAGGGTGTTGACCGAATAGACGCGACCAATCGCGGCCTCGCCGTGTCCCCGCTGCAGCAGCACGCGGGTGAGCAGTGGCAGGGTCATCCCGGCACAGAACGTGGCCGGCACCATGATGACGAGGCAGAGCGCGTAGCGCGCCAGGGAGAAGGCCACGTAGCCCGCGCCGGTGCGGCTCACCAGCTCCAGCAGCACTTCCATCCAGCGGAACGACATCGCATAGAGGGGCAGCGTGGCGACGGCCAGCACGCCCATCGCGATCTGGATGCGCGCCAGCTGCAGCAGCGGATCGCCGACGCCGTCGCCGCGTCGGCGGATGTAGAACGCACCGAGTGCGAGCCCGAGGATGAAGGCCGACAGCATCAACTCGAAGGAATGCGTCGCGCTGCCGAGGACGAGCGAGAGCATCCGGATCCAGTTGATCTCGTAGCAGAACGAGGCAAAGGCGGTGAGCGCTGCCGCCCAGAGCAGCAGGCGGGTGTCGGCCGGCCGCGAGAGCTGCTCGCTCGGCGCGACCTCGGTGGCCGTGACGGCCGTCGGCGCCGTGCGCGACAGCAGCCACGAGACGAGACCGACCACGATGTTGATCGTGGCCGCGGCCAGCAGCACGCCCGGGAGGCCGATGCGCTCGACCAGCAGGAAGCCCGCCACCAGCACGCCGACCGCGGCGCCGAGCGAGTTGGTGAAGTAGAGCCAGCCGAGCACTCGTCCCGGCATCCCCGCCGCGAGTCGCATCACCCCGGCACTCATCAGCGGGAAGGTGGTGCCGAGCAGGATGGACTGCGGCAGGATCAGCAGCGCGGCGATGCCCCAGACCGCGACGGTGCGCAGCGGTCCGTTGGCCAGCGTCGGGAGGAGCGTGGTGTAGGCAAACTCGGTGACACCGAGGTAGGCATCGTGGAAGGTGAAGCCGATCAGTCCGGCGAGCCCTTCCATGATCGCGTAGCCGAGCAGCGGGTTCTTGATCCGCTCGGCGCGGCGCGACACCAGCGCGGCGCCGAGGGACATTCCGCCGAGGAAGATCGCCAGCACGACCACCTGCGCATACGCATCGTGCCCCACGAAGAGCCCGAGGTAGCGGCTCCACACCGATTCGTAGAAGAGGCCGGCCGCGCCGCTCAGCAGGAAGAGCGCATAGAGGATCGGTCGCGAGTTGGCGGAGGGGCGCATCGTCACGGCGTCAGGACCTTCGGCAAGGGGGGATGCGTGCGCCACACGCCGGGCTCGGTCTTCTCGTCGGTCATCACGCGATCGAGGTCGGGCGGCCCGAAGCGCGTGCGGCGCGGTGCCTGGTCGCGGATCGCCTGCTCGATGTACCGCCGCCACACGCGAAAGACCGAGTAGTAATAGCCGGAGTGCATGCCCCGCATCGCCTCACGGTAGGCGAGATCGTACTGCCCTTCCCACGTGAGGCAGCTGAGATACTCCGAGCGTCCGGGGGCAAACTCCTGGATCTCGAGTGCCCGGACGAACTTCGGGATGGCGAGGTCACAGCGGTTGCTGTTCTGGTAGCGCTGCGCCAGGCCGATCAGGATCGCGGGGTGCTCGTAGAGGGTCATGCCGCGCTCGGCGAAGCGGAGGCCCATCTCCCGGTGCTCGGGACGGATCATCAACGAGCCGAGGCCGACCCACGCGCGGTACGAATCGGGGGCGTCGATCACCGTCTGCGTCCAGAGACGGATCTGACTCTGCCAGACGTGGTAGCGCGACCAGCTGCGCGAGGCGCCGAGGAGCACGGCCACGGCGACGAGCGACCCCATCACCCATTGGCTCGTCCGCGAGCGCGCGCGGGCCGGGGTGGTGACGCTCCCCGCGAGCAACCCGCCGAGGACCAGCATGGCCCCGACGCTGGGCAGGAAGAGGGTGCGCTCGGCGAGGACGATGCCCGCCGGGACCAGGACGTTGTGGACCGGCGCGATGCCGATGACGATCCACGCGAGCCCGAAGACCACCACCGGGGCGGTGCGCCAGAGGCGCACGGCGAGCGTGGCCACGAGCAGCAGGATCAGGAGGCCGAGGCTCTGGGCGCTTCCCCAGGTGGTGGTGCCGACGATCTCGCCCGGGGAATAGTCGGCCTGCAGGGAGGCGGGCCAGAGGAGGAGGCGCAGGTATTCGGGCACCACCCCCAGCATGGTGAGCGCGCGGCCGCCGAGTCCGATGCCGTCAAACGCCTCGGCAGTGAAGGTGCCGCGCATCTCGCCACCGAGCACCAGCGTCCGCATCAGCAGCACGACCGAGAGGGCCAGCACCTGCACGAGGAGGGTCCGGCGGAGATGCGGCCACTTGGCCCGCCACGACTCGCCCTGCAGCAGCAGCAACTCGGCCGCGCCGAGGAGGGCGGGGAGGACGACCCCGGTTTCCTTATACAGTGTGGCGAGGAGGATCGTGACGCCGATGATCGACTGGTCGCGCCAGGTGGGGATCCGGGTCCGGCGGAAGCGGACGTACCAGGCCAGGAGGAGGGTGTAGCTGAGGCCGATGATCAACTCGCCCTGGTTGATCGCCACGGCCACCGCCTCGACGTGGACCGGGTGCACGGCAAAGGCGAGCGCCGCGGCCACCGCCCAGCCGACCGGGAGGAGTTCCAGCGCCAGTATAAGGAGTGCCAAGGCGGCCGCGGCGTGCAGCGTCAGCGACATCACCTTGTAGGTCACGATGGCGCCGCCACCCATGGCCCATTCCAGGGCGAGGGTGAGTGTCATCATCGGACGATGGTGACCCGTGGCGCCCGCTTCGGGCCAGAAGGGCGTCGTGAGGATCTCGCGGATATTGCCAAGATCGTGGATGCGTGCGTCCTCGCGCACCAGCGGGACGTCGTCCTGGGTGAGTTCGTTCCGGAGCACTGGTGAGGCGGTTGCCACAGCCACCGCGACCACCAATCCGCCCAGCCAGAGGCGGAGGCGACCAAGATCCACGAGACAACTCCTGACACAGGGGGGAACATCCGGGACGGTAGCCGTCCAGTCGGGGCGAGAGGGTTGCAAAGTACCTGCCACGCGTGGTAGCGGGTTTTGTCGCCGAATTCCGTGGGTGTTCGCTAAGTGATTGTCCGACAGGGTGTTGCGCGGCACCCAAACGCCTTGGCACCGCTTGTGCTAGTTCAGTGGGCAGCGCCGACAAGGGCGCCCATGAAGCGCCCGGATACTCAGTACACCACCCACGGAGAGCACTACCATGCTGACCAACAACAAGAAGGGCTTCACCCTGATCGAGCTGCTCATCGTCGTCGTGATCATCGGCATTCTTGCCGCGATCGCGATCCCGAAGTTTGCGGCCACCAAGGACAAGGCCAAGCTGGCCTCGGTCAAGACCGACCTGCGCAACATCATGACGGCCCAGGAGGCCTACTTCTCCGACGCCGGCGCTGGCTACACCAGCGCGCTGACCTCGACGGTCTTCGCGCCGTCGGCCGGCAACACCTTCGCCACCACGGGCTCGGCGTCGTCGTTCACCGCGACCGTCACCAACGCGTCGATCACCGTGAACCCGAAGTCCTGCACCGTCACGGTTGGCGGCACTGGCACGAACGACGGCGTCATCGTCTGCTCGTAACCTCTTTCCCTGATTGCTGGAGCGTGATGTCATGATCCATCATCTTCGCGATCAGGGAATCCTGCCGGCCGGGGGGAATTCCCTCCCTGGCCGGCAGCGTCGCGACCTCGGTTTCACGTTGATCGAACTGCTCATCGTGGTGGTGATCATCGGCATTCTCGCCGCGATCGCGATCCCCAAGTTCGAGGCGACCAAGGAAAAGGCGCACATGGCCAAGATGAAGGCCGACCTGCGCAACATCGCCACCGCGCAGGAAGCGTATTTCAACGAGAACAACACGTACTACAGTGGCTCGTTGCCGAACACCAACCTGGTCTACACCGCGTCGCCGATGGTGGTGATCACGCTGTCGGATGTCTCGGCGGCCGGCTGGGCGGCGAAGGCCACGGCCCCCTCGGTCACCACCAAGGAATGCGCGCTCTTCCTCGGTGCGGCGGCCCCGATCGCCCCGGCGACCATCGAGGGACGCGTCACCTGCAATTGATCTAGAGCAGCCCGCTCCTGCGCGTCACGGCCCGTCCGCGTTCATCGCTGACGGGCCGCGCTCGTTGGTGCCCCCTCCGCCGTGCGGCCGTGTCGATCATGCCGGGACCTTCTTCCCGGAGCGCTGCCGTGTCTCGCCCGATCCGCTTGCCCCATCGTGGTGTCACCCTCGCCGAGATGCTGGTGGCACTCCTGCTCCTGCAACTGGCCGGCCTCGGTGCCCTCAGTGCCGCCCTCACCGCCGACCGCATCGGGCGCCGCGTCGGGCTCGCCGCGCGCACCGACGGAGAACGGTGGGCCGCACTGCGCACCGCCGAGACGGCACCCGGCTGTGCCGACTCCGGGGCGGCGCGCGTGGGGAGTGTCACGTGGCCCGCCAATGCCGTGCGTCCCTCTGCCACGCTGCTGATCCGATGCGGGCGTTGACGCGCGCGGGCGTGACGCTCCTCGAGCTGCTGCTCGTGCTGACGCTCCTCGGGCTCCTCGGGGTGCTTGTCTCGGCGGTGGTGGTGGGGGCGAGCCGAGTGGCCGCGCGCCACGTCGGAGGGCTCTTGCTCGAACGCACCGCGCAGGTTGCCACCGTGTTTCTGCAGCACGAGCTCCGCGAGGCCCGTGGGGACGAGCTGGTGGTGGCCGCCGCCTCCGTCCGGCTCTCGCGTCCGGTCGGCGCCGGAGTGGTCTGTCAGGCCGGCGGCAGCAGTCTCTGGTTGCGGCGCGACGGGTGGCGGGGAGACCGGGCGCCGGAGGCGGGGCGAGACCGCCTCCTGTTGCTGACCGATGGGGACACCCCGTGGCGCGGAGCCGCGCTGCTGGATGTGGCGGGGGCGCTCTGCCCCGACGGGAGTCCGGCCTGGCGACTCGACCTCTCGGCGGCAGCTGACGCTGGGCAGTTGGCGCGCGTGCTCGAAGATGTGGTGCTCCGTCGTTACGCCTCGAACGGGGCCGAGTGGCTCGGCCTGGCGCCTGCGGATGGCTCAAGCCCGGTGCAGCCGTTTGCCGGGCCACTGCTGGTCGGGGCCTCGCGATTCGCGCGGGTGGGCGATCTCCTGCGAGTGGATCTCGTGACCACGGCGGGGAATCGCGGCTTCTCGATTCCGGTCGCGGTCGTGCCATGATGTGGCCGTGGGGGCGTCGCGGTGCGGCCCTGCTGCTCGCGCTCTGGGTGGTGCTCCTGCTCGGAGGGTTGGCGGCGGTGACGCTCGCTTCGGCGACCGGGCGGGTTCGCCTGGTGGCGGCGACGCGCGACGCCGTCGAGGGACGGGCGCTGGCCACGCACGCCCTGGCCGAGGCGCGCATCAGCCGCGAGGCCAGTTACCTCGCGCTTGTCAGCGGGGACTCGACCTCGCACGTCGTGGCGAGCCCCCTGGGCCAGTGGTCCATTCGCGTGACCGGATGGCGCCGCAACGACCTGCTGCTGCTGCGGGCCCGAGCCACCCGGCGGGGCGGCGACGGTGCCCTGCTCGCGGCAGGAGAGGCCACCCTCATCCTGGGGTACCGCGGCGCCGATACTCTGCAAGTGATCCGCGATCGGCCTCGCTGGTGAGGTCGTGGCACAGGGAGTGCTGATTGAAGCACCGTTCCATCGGGGTCTCGGCTCCGGATCACCGTCGTCAACCGTGCCGTAAGTGATATGTGGATAACGGTTTGGCCTCGGTCGCCAGCTTGACTAGACAGGGCAATTGGCGCTAGCGTACGGCAACCCCTCACCGCACAATCCGGGCTCCTATGGCGCTCTTCCCGCGCGCACGATCCACGGTCGGTCTCGATATCGGCAGCGGCTACATCAAGGTGGTCGTGATCAATCACGGCTCGGGGCAACCCGTGCTGGAGAAGGTCGCGATGGCCCGCGTGCCGGACGACGCGATCGTCGAAGGTGAAGTGATGGATCCGTCGTTGGTGGCGGATACCGTCCGCGACCTGCTCGCCCAGGCCCAGATCAAGACGCGCGACGTCGCGGTCGCGGTCGGCGGGCGCGACGTGATCATCAAGAAGATTCTCATGGACCGGATGCGCGACGTCGAAGCCCGCGAAGTGATGCCGTGGGAAGCCGACCAGCACGTCCCGTTCGACAAGGAGAACGTCGAGCTCGACTTCCAGATTCTCGATCCGGACGGCGATGGCCTGCAGATGCAGGTCCTGCTGGTCGCCGCCAAGCGGGAGCTGGTCGAGTCGAAGATGGTGCTGCTCGCCGAGATCGGGTTGGAGGCCAGCGTCATCGACGTCGAGGCCTTCGCGCTGCACAACGCGTTCGAGCGCAGCTATCCCGAGGCGATGCGCGGTGTCGTCGCGCTGGCCAACGTCGGCCACGAGACCACGACCATCAACCTCCTCGAAGACGGCGTGCCGGTCCTCACCCGAGATCTCCCGGTGGGCGTGCGTCGCCTCCGCGAAGACCTGCAGCGTGAGCGCGGCCTGGCCGCCGACGCGGCAGACCGCGTGGTGCGCGGTGCCGACCTCGACCCGGCGCTCGCTCCGCACGTCGCCAATCGCGGCGAGGAGCTGGCGATCGGCATCGAGCGCGCGGCGGCCTTCCTGCAAACGTCCTCGCGCCCCGTGGCGGCACTTTCGCGACTCTACCTGACTGGCGGCGGTTCACGGGTGCCCGGCCTTGCCGGCGTGCTCGGCGATCGGCTGCGCATTCCGGTCACCCAGGCCCACCCGCTCGAGCGGCTCACCGCGGCGCCCGGCGCCTTCGGTGCGCTGAATGTCGACGAAGTGGCGCCCTTGCTGATGCTCCCCGTCGGGCTCGCCCTGCGGACGGCGGACTGAGGAGGCCGGCGACATGATCACCATCAATCTCAAGCCCGGGGTCCGGCGGCAGGTCCAGAAGGGACCGGCGTTCGGTGGATTCCAGGAACGGATCAAGGGGCTGAGCACCGGCATCAAGGAGCCGTGGCTTGCCTTCGCCGTCGGCGCCTGGGCGCTCGTGCTCATCGGCCTCGGCGGCCTCTTCCTCCGCTCCAGCAGCCAGCTGAGTTCGCTGGTGCCGAAGCTCGAGGAGACGCAGGCCGAACAGCGTCGCTACGAGGGCTTCCTCCTCGAGAAGCGTCGCGCCGAGCGGGTCCGCGACTCCGTCCTCGCGCAGATCGGCACGATCTCGGCGGTGGACCGCGATCGCTACCTCTGGCCGCACATCCTCGACGAAGTGGCCAACGCCGTGCCCGACTTCACCTGGCTGGTCGAGGTGGCGCAGGTCGGCACCGGCACGCCGGGCACCACGGCCGACAGCACCGGGGCCGGCGTGGCACCGCCGGTGGTTCGGATCGTCGGGCTGACCAATGACCTGCAGAACTACACCGCGTTCCTGCGCCGGCTCGAAGCGTCGCCCTGGCTCTCCGACGTGATGGCGGTGGACGCCAAGACGGTCGTGATGTCGAATCGGGCCCTGACGCGCTTCACGCTGCAGGCCTCGTATTCCCGTGCCGACTCGACGCAGATCCGCACGGTGCCGATCCTCGAATCGGTGGTGAGGTAACCGATGGCCGATACCCCGAAGACCACGCCCATCCTGCTCGGCATCATCGCGCTCGCCATCGGCTATGCCGGCTGGAGCGGTGACGGCCTGAACCTGATCGGCGTCGATGGCCTCAAGGCGCGCAATGCGCGCGTGACGGCACTCAAGGACACCATCGCCACGCTCGAGGCGCAGATCGACACCGCCAAGCGTGACCTGGCTCGCGAGTCGGTCGAGGACGTGCAGCGCCGCGCCGCGGCCTATGGCTCCTCGCTCGACATTCTCCGCTCGCTCGTTCCCGAGCAGCGCGAAGTGGCCAACCTGCTCGACGACATCCAGATCCGCGCCAAGGTGCGGGGTGTCACCGTCGCCGACTTCTCGGTGTTGACGCCGGTCGAAGGACCGGCGCCGTTCGACACCTATTCGTACAGCATGGCCGTGATCGGTCGCTACCACCAGGTCGGGTCGTTCCTGACCGACGTCGCCTCGCTGCGCCGGATCATGGTGTCGAGCGACCTCAAGCTTGCCGCCGCGAACATCACGCAGGCGCGGGTGCTCGGCGACACGACGGCGATGATCGAGGCGCGCTTCACCATCCGGACCTACGTCAAGGCGAAGGCCGACAGCACGATCACGGAGGAGCCCGATGCCCCGTAAGCTGCTTCTCCTGCTCGCCGCCTTCGCGATGGCCTGCGGCGGTGGGGGCGAGGTCGCGCCGTCGGCCGAGGATTCCGCCAAGGATGCGGCCCTCGCCGAAGCGGCGGCGGCCAACGCGGCCCGCCGCAACGCGGGACCGGGCGCAAATGCCAGTGCCCTGGTGCTCGACACCGCCGCGCTCGCCGGCAACGCGCCCCTGATGCGCGAAACCTTCGGCTACGACGTCGCCTCGCGCGACCCGTTCCGCGCCGTGATCTCCTTCGAGAGCAGCGGCCCCGAACTTCCTGACCTGCGCCTCGTCGGCATTCTGTATGACGAAGGCTCGCCGGCCAACAGCGTCGCGACCTTTCGCGACATCGGCAGCAGCAAGCGTTACAACGTCCGCCCCGGCGACCGCATTGGCCGCCTCCTCGTGGCCAGCGTCCAACCCAAGGACGTGGTGCTCCGGATGAACGACTTTGGCACCGTCCGGGAACAGACCTACTCGCTCCGCAAGACGGAGGACGAGAACTGATGATGACCCGATCCCTCTCCTGGCTGCTGCTGCCGGCCCTCGTGGCCGCCGCACCCGCTTCGCTGCGTCCCCTCCCGGACGCGACCGTCACGGCCGTGGCACTCTCCAGCGGCGGCGGCACGGCGCGCCTCGCGATCACCGTCTCCGGCAACGTGACGGTGCGTGAGTCCACGCTCCCCGACCCGGCGCGACTCGTCCTCGACGTCCAGGGCGCCACCGTCGCGTCGCTCGGACGCTACGATGGCCTCCGGCGCGGTCGCGTGACCGACGTGCGGGTGCATCAGTATGCGCCCGACGTCGTGCGCATCGTGCTCGAGATGGACCGCTTGCCGAGCTATGCGGTGGAACGGGCCGTCCCGGGCGTGATCGCGATCGTCTTTGCCGACGAGCCGTTCGCCAGCTGGACCGCCGGCGAGGGGGGTGCCAAGAGCATCACCGTCGCCCAGGCACCGGTCGAGCCCACGGCTCCGGCAGCGCGCGTGATCCGGCCGACGTCCAACCAGAACCCGATGTCGCAGGCCGAAGATCGCTTCGGCAGCGGCCTCCGGCTGACGCAGACGGTCGCGCAGGCCCAGGGCCAGGACATGCGGCCCATCTCCGTGACCTACGACAAGACGCCGATCGGCGACGTCCTCAACCAGTTCTCCTTCTTCTCGGGTCGTTCGATCGTTCCGGGCAAGGGCGTGAGCGGCGACGTCTCGATGACGATCATCAACCAGCCCTGGCCGTACGCCTTCGAGGCGGTGCTGGCGCAGCAGGGCCTCTCGGCGATGGAGATGCGGGGCGGAATCATCCGCGTCGACGCGCCGGGTGAACTGGCCAAGCTCGATTCCGTCGAGGTGCTGGACACCCGGCAGAAGCGGCTCAATTACGCCAAGGCCGGCGACGTGGCCAACGCGCTCAAGGGCGTGCTGACCAAGAACCGCGGTGTGGTGCTCGCCGACTCGGCGACCAACTCGCTGATCATCACCGACACGCGCACGCGGATGCAGTCGATCCTCGAGTTCGTGGACCAGATCGACATCCGCACGCCGTTGGTCGCGATCCAGGCCAAGCTCATCTATGTCGACCGGACCGACCTGCAGCAGCTCGGCCTCAAGTACGACATCGGCACGAGCGAGCAGTTCTTCAACAAGATCGTGCAGCGCACCGACCCGCTCACGGGGCAGCCGTACAACCCCAACGTGAACGTGGTCAACCTCGGCGGCAACGCGGTCTCGGCGATCTCCAACGCCGACGCCTTGATCTCCGGCTCGGCGCTCGACCTGATCTTCTCGACCGCCATCGGCGGCTTCTCGGTCACCTCGTTCCTCTCCGCGCTGGAGCGGGTCGAACTGACCGACGTCGAGGCGGTGCCGCTGGTCCACACGCTCGACAACAACGAGGCCACCATCTGGTCGGGTGAAGAGACGCCGGTGCGCGTCATCGACGCCTCGTCCTTCGGCCAGGTCAACCAGGCCCCGCGCGCCAACGTCACGTTCAAGGAGACCGGCATCAAGCTGATCGTCCGGCCGCACGTGACCGCGAACCGCCAGATCTCGATGGAGATCAAGGCCGAGCGCTCGTCCATCCAGCCGCTCGCCGCGGCCGACCTCGGCTTCACGATTCCGAAGCAGTATGCCGAGACGCGCCTCCTGGTGAACGATGGCGAGACCGCCGTGATCGGCGGCCTCACGCTGACCACCGTGACGCGCAACCGGAATGGCATCCCGCTCCTCTCGGGGCTGCCCTTCATCGGCGGGCTCTTCTCCTACTCGGAGAACCGCGAGAACCGGAAGGACCTGATCATCCTGGTCATGCCGCGCATCGTGGACGACGCGCAGAACATCGCGCCCTGACCCTCCGGGTCACGGCACACGGAGCGCCCGGCACCCGCCGGGCGCTCTCTGTTTCCCCCCACCCCTCGCGGCACCCCGCACCCCGGGTGTTAGCTTCCCCCCACTATGCGACTGACCTTCCGCACCGCCGGCGAATCCCATGGCAAGGCCCTCGTCGCCCTCGTCGAGGGCGTGCCTGCCGGGTTGCCCATCGATGCCGCCGCCGTGGATCACCAGCTGGGACGCCGCATGCAGGGCCACGGCCGCGGCGCCCGCATGAAGATCGAGCAGGACCGGATCGAGTGGATCAGCGGCGTCCGCGCCGGTGAGACCATCGGCTCGCCGATCGCGATGCTGATCCACAACCGCGACTGGGCCAACTGGGAAGAGGTGATGTCGGCGGAGGGCCAGCCGGGCGAGCTGCGCCGCCGCCGCGTGACCAGGCCGCGCCCCGGCCACGCCGACCTCGTGGGCGTCCTCAAGTACGACCGCGTCGATGCGCGCGACATCCTCGAACGCGCCTCCGCGCGCGAGACCGCGGCACGCGTCGCGGCGGGTGCCGTCGCGCGCCGGCTGCTGGCCGAGTTCGGGATCGACATCGGCTCGCACCTGGTCTCGCTCGGCGGCATTCGCGCCACCGTGCCTGACGTGCTGCCGCTGCCGCTCAACGAGGCGAGTGACGCGTCGCCGGTGCGCACCCTCGACCCCGTGGCCGGTGCGGCGATGGTGGCACGGATCGATCAGGCCAAGCAGGATGGCGACACGCTCGGCGGCGAAATCGAAGTGGTGGCGCAGGGCCTTCCCGTTGGCCTCGGCTCGCACGTGAGCTGGGATCGCAAGCTCGATGGGCGCCTCGCGGGCATCCTGATGTCGATCCCCGCCGTGAAGGGCGTGGAGATCGGGATGGGCTTCGAGGCGGCGCGGCGGCCGGGGTCGGAGGTTCATGATCCGATCGTGGCGCAGACTGATGATCGATCATCGATGATCGATCATCGAGCGGGCTTTGCCCGCCTCGGCAACAATGCCGGCGGCCTCGAGGGTGGCATGACCACCGGCGAGCCGCTGGTGGTGCGCGTCGCGATGAAGCCGATCGCCACGCTGATGTCGCCGCTCAAGACGGTGAACCTCGCGACCGGTGATGCGGCGAACGCCGTGAGTGAACGCTCCGACGTGACCGCGGTGCCCGCCATGGGGGTGATCGCCGAGGCGATGGTGGCGCTGGTGCTGGCCGATGCGATGGTGGAGAAGTTCGGCGGCGACTCGCTCGCCGAGATGCAGCGCAACGTGGCCGGCTACCTCGCCTCGGCGGGGGCGCGCTGGCAGGCGCTGCGAGACGCGCCCGCTCCCGAGGAGGAGCGCTGAGCGCGCCCCGCTCGCTGGTCCTGGTGGGCCTCCCCGGTGCCGGGAAGAGCACCGTGGGTCCGTTGGTGGCGGCCGAGTTGGGGGCGCCGTGGTGTGACCTCGATGCGCTCATCGCGGCCGAGGCGGGGCAGTCGATTCCCGCGATCTGGGCGGCTGAGGGCGAGGCGGGCTTCCGGCGGCGGGAGCGGGCGGCCATGCAGGCGGCGCTGGCCGAGGGGCCTCAGGTGATCGCGGCGGGGGCCGGCTGGATTGCCCAGCCCGGGAACCTCGTCGAAGCCGAGCCATTGGCACTCATACTATATATGTCACTGGATCCGGCCGATGCTGCACGCAGGGTGGCCGCCCAGGGGGGTCGGCCGTTGCTGGAAGGGCGCGATCCCGAGTCCGCACTCCGTGAGCTCCTGGCCGAGCGGGAACGCTGGTACCGTCTGGCCGGCGTCGAGGTGGCGGTGGGCCGCGCAGCCCCTGCAGCGGCCGCGGAATCGATCGTGGTGGCGGCGAGGCAATACGGCGGTTGGTAAGGCGTTGGAAAGACATAACTTGCGGTGACGGCACTTGCCCAAGGCCATTCGGTAGGGGTATTTAGGTGTCGGTTGGTCCTAAGTCATAGGTCGTAGGTCGTAAGTCCGTCTGGGTGAGTTTGGGTCGAGGTGGGAAGGCACGAGCAGCCGTCGACCTACAACTTACGACCTACGACTTACGACCTTTGAGTCAAAGTTCACCGGCACTCAGGTACCCCCAATGGCCACTCGCACCACCAAACGCGCCGCCGCCAAGCCCTCCTCCGGGGGCTTTGGCCGTCGTGCGCTGGTGATCGTCGAGTCGCCGACCAAGGCCAAGACCATTCGCGGCTTCCTGCCGGCGGGCTTCACGGTGGCGGCCTCGATGGGCCACGTGCGGGACCTGCCGCGGAAGGCCGCCGAGATCCCGCCCAAGTACAAGGACCAGAAGTGGGCCAAGTTCGGCGTCAACGTGGACGAGGGCTTCGAGCCGCTCTACATCGTGACGCCCGACAAGAAGGGGACCATCCGCGAGTTGAAGGAACTGCTCAAGGATGCCGACGTCCTCTATCTGGCGACCGACGAAGACCGCGAGGGGGAGAGCATCTCGTGGCACCTGCTCGAGGTGCTGCAGCCCAAGGTGCCGGTGCACCGGATGGTGTTCCACGAGATCACCAAGGAGGCGATCGTCGCCGCGCTGGAGCATCCGCGCGACCTCGACACCAACCTGGTCCATGCGCAGGAGACGCGGCGCATTCTCGATCGGCTCGTGGGTTACACCGTCTCGCCGATTCTCTGGAACAAGGTCGGCGGCAACGGTCTTTCTGCCGGACGCGTGCAGTCGGTGGCGCTGCGGCTCATTGTTGATCGTGAGCGCGAGCGGCTCGCCTTCAAGACCGGCTCGTACTGGGACCTGACCGCGACGCTCGAGCACGGCAAGGCCGCGTTCGAAGCGGGGCTGGTCACGCTTGGCGGCAAGCGCCTCGCCACCGGCAAGGACTTCGACGAGCAGACCGGCCGCATCGCCGATGGCAAGGATGTGCTGCTGCTCAACGAGGCGCAGGCGAGCGAGCTCGTCGAGCGGCTCAAGGATGCGCCGTGGAAGGTGACCTCGGTGGAGGAGACGCCGCGCACGCTGCGGCCCTACGCACCGTTCACCACCTCGACACTGCAGCAGGAAGCCAACCGCAAGCTGCGCTTCGGCGCGCGCCGCACCATGCAGGTGGCGCAGAAGCTGTACGAGAACGGCTACATCACCTACATGCGGACCGACTCGACCGCGCTCTCCGAGCAGGCGATCCAGGCCGCCCGCGCCAACGTGACGCGACTCTACGGCGATGAATACCTCCCGCCGGCGCCGCGCGTCTACGCCAACAAGGTGGCCAACGCGCAGGAAGCGCACGAGGCGATCCGCCCGGCCGGCTCCTCCTTCCGCACGCCGGAAGAGACGCGCCTCGGCGGTGAGGAGCTGGCGCTCTACTCGCTCATCTGGAAGCGCACCGTCGCCTCGCAGATGAAGGACGCCAAGAAGACCAGCACCACCGCCGAGATCGAAGTCGGCGACGCGCGCTTCAAGGCGAGCGGGATTCGCACCGATTTCCCCGGCTTCCTCCGCGCGTACGTGGAAGGTTCCGACGATCCGGATGCGGCGCTCGAGGATCGCGACAATCCGCTGCCGCCGCTCAAGGTGGGCGATGCGCCGAAGTGCACGGACCTCGAGCCGGTGGGCCACGAGACCAAGCCGCCGGCGCGCTACACCGAAGCCTCACTCGTGAAGGCGCTCGAAGAGAACGGCATCGGCCGCCCCTCCACCTACGCCTCGATCCTCGGCACCATTCAGGAACGCGGCTACGTGGTGGCGCAGGGGCAGGCGCTGGTGCCGACCTTCACCGGCTTCGCCGTGAGCGACTTCCTGGTCCGGCACTTCTCCGAACTGGTGGACCTCGCGTTCACCCGCAAGATGGAAGGGCGCCTCGACGACATCGCCGGCGGCGACGAGTCGTGGCGCGAGTATCTCGGCCAGTTCTACTCCGGCCCGACCGGGCTCGCCGCGCAGGTCGAGTCGAAGGCCAAGCTGCCGTCCAACGAGGGACGCACCATCGCGCTCGATGGCGTCGAAGGGACCGTTCGCATCGGCCGCTTCGGTGCCTACATCGAGCGCGAGCTCGACGGACAGATGGTCAAGGCCAACCTACCGGCCGACGCCACGCCCGCCGACCTCGATCCCGAGCGCATCGAACAGCTGCTGCGCCAGCGCGCCGAGGGCCCCGCGTCGCTCGGCACGCATCCGGAGCATGGTGAGTCGATCTACCTGCTCGACGGACAGTACGGCCCGTACGTGCAGCTCGGGCAGCAGGTCGAAGGGAGCAAGGAGAAGCCGAAGCGCGCATCGCTCCCCAAGGGCGTGACGCCGGCGCAGGTGACGCTCGAGATGGCCGTGGGCCTGCTGGCGTTGCCGCGTCTGCTCGGCAACCATCCGGTGAGTGGTCGCCCGGTGAAGGCTGGCCTCGGCCGCTTCGGCCCCTACATCCTGCACGACCTCGGCAAGGGCGAGGCGGAGTTCCGCTCGCTCAAGGCCGGCGACGACGTGCTCACGGTGCAGCTCGACCGCGCGGTGGCGCTCCTCGCCGAACCGAAGCTGGGGCGCGGCGGGCGTGCGGCGGCGACGCCGATCCGCGAGATCGGGGCGCACCCGACCGATGGCAAGCCGGTGCAGCTCTTCGAAGGGAAGTACGGCCCCTACGTGAAGCACGGCG
Organism: Gemmatimonadales bacterium; assembly: GCA_033764505.1. Lineage (GTDB taxonomy): Bacteria > Gemmatimonadota > Gemmatimonadetes > Gemmatimonadales > GWC2-71-9 > Palsa-1233. The sequence continues at coordinate 157,040 of JANRIW010000036.1, read as the reverse complement.
ACTTGAATGCGTCGGTGCCGAAGGGCGTGGACCCGATGACCTTCGCGCTCGATGCCGCGGTGGAGCTGATCGCCGAGAAGGGGAAGGCACCGAAGGGATTGCTCAAGGCCCGGAAGGCCGGTGGCGCCAAGAAGGCCGCGCCCCGGAAGAAGGCTGCGAAGAAGAGTGCCAAGAAGGCGGCCCCGAAGAAGACCGCCAAGAAGTCCGCATGAAGGCCACCATCATCGGCGGTGGGCTCGCGGGCTGCGAAGCGGCCCTCGCGCTCGCCAATCGCGGCGTTGACGTGACGCTGGTCGAGATGCGACCGGTGGTGAAGACCGCTGCCCACCAGAGCGATCGGCTGGGCGAGCTGGTCTGCAGCAACTCCTTCAAATCCGTCGAGCTGCAGAACGCGCACGGCCTCCTCAAGCAGGAGCTGCGCGACCTCGGCTCGCAGCTGCTCCCGTGCGCGGATGAAGCGCGCGTCCCCGGCGGCGCGGCACTCGCGGTGGACCGCGAGGTGTTCTCGCAGCTGGTGGATGCCCGCGTGAAGGCCACGAGCCGGATCACCGTGGTGCGCGAGGAAGCCACGGCACTTCCCGACGTCGGCATCGTGGCGACCGGCCCGCTGACCTCCGATGCACTTGCCACCGCGATCAGCACGCGGCTCGGCACTGGCGCCCTCGCCTTCTTCGATGCCATCGCGCCGATTGTCTCGCATGATTCGCTCGACCACAGCCAGCTCTACGCGCTCTCGCGCTGGGGCAAGGGCGACGGCGACGACTACCTGAACGCCCCGATGGACAAGGCGATGTACGAGGCCTTCATCGATGCGCTGGTGGCGGGTGACCAGTTCCAGGGCCACGCCTTCGACGACGTGCCGTACTTCGAGGGCTGCCTTCCCGTCGAGGAGATGGCCAAGCGCGGGCGCGAGACGCTGCGCTTCGGACCGATGAAGCCGATCGGCCTCCACGATCCGCGCACCAATCGCGAGCCGTACGCCGTGGTGCAGTTCCGGCGCGAGGACAAGGCGGGGCAGATGTGGAACCTGGTCGGCTTCCAGACGCGGCTTCGCATTCCGGAACAGCAGAAGGTCTTCCGCGCGATTCCGGGAATGGCCGAGGCGGAGTTCCTCCGCTACGGGTCGATCCACCGGAACAGCTACATCAATGCGCCGGCCACGCTCGGCCCCGCGCTCCAAGTGAAGGACGGCGCGGCGCTCTTCTTCGCGGGTCAGCTCACCGGCGTGGAGGGGTACACCGAGTCGCTCGCCACCGGGATGCTTGCGGGGATCAATCTCGCACGCGTGCTGCACGGCGACGCGCCCGTGGTGCCGCCGCCGACCACCATGCTCGGCGGCCTGCTGCGCTACCTGCGCGAGGCGGAGCCGGCGCACTTCCAGCCGATGAACGCCAACTTCGGTCTCCTCGATCCGATCGAGGGTCGCGCCACCAAGGTGGAGCGAAAGGCCAGGGCGGTGGAGCGCGCCCGACAGGACTTTGCGGCATGGCGGTCCACGCTGTGAGAGCCCCCCTGGTGCACGAGTTCCTCGAGCACCTGGTGAAGGCGCGGGACCAGTCGCCCAACACCGTCGTGGCCTACGGCCGCGACCTCGACGCCTTCACCGACTTCCTCACCCGCCGCGCCGCCGGTGCCTCGTGGAGCTTCGAGACGGTGGACCGTCTCGCGCTTCGCGGCTTCCTCGGCGAGCTCGAACGGAAGGGGCTCGCACGCCGCTCGGCCGCGCGCACCCTCTCCGCCGTCCGCTCCTTCTACAAGTGGCTCCACGTGCACCACGACGTGGACATCCCCGCCATTCGCGCCGCCCGCCTCCCGCGCCTCGAGAAGCGCCTCCCCGGTTACCTGCTGCAGGAACAGGTGACGCGGCTCTTTGCGCACGCCGAGGAGGTCGCGAGCTCAGGCGAGCTCGACGACGTGCGCGACCTCGCGATGCTGGAGCTCTTCTATTCCTCGGGGCTCCGGCTCTCGGAGCTGCGCGGCCTCGACCTCGAACGGCTCGACCTGCTGAGCGATCAGGTCAAGGTGGTCGGCAAGGGGCGCAAGGAGCGAATCGTGCCGCTGGGGGTACGCGCCTCGCGCGCACTGCGTCAGTACCTGCAGCTGCGCGAGACGGTGATCAGGATTCCGGGCGCCGACAAGCAGGCGGTCTTCGTGGGGCGGCGCGGCAAGCGGCTCTCACCGGTCACCATCCAGCGGCGGATGCACCGCTTCTACGACGCGATCGGCGCCGACGGGATGGTGACCCACTCGATGCGGCACACCTTCGCCACCCACCTGCTCGATGGTGGCGCCGACCTGCGCGCCGTGCAGGAGCTGCTCGGCCATGCCTCGCTCAGCACGACGCAGATCTACACGCACACGTCGGTGGAGCGGTTGAAGCAGGTGTATCGGGATGCGCATCCGAGAGGCAAAACGGGTGAACGGTGAACGGTGAACGGTGAACGGGGTGAGGGGTGAGGGGTGAGGGGTGCAAAGCATTGTCATCCTGAGCGAAGCAGCCGGAACGGCTGCGCAGTCGAAGGACCTCTCTCCGAGCGCATCGGGAAGAGGTCCTTCGACTTCGCTCCGGCTACGCCGTCGCTACGCTCAGGATGACAACGCTGGAGCCCCTCTCACCGAAACCTCCACGCCTCCACCCGATTCGTCCCCACCCCACTCGCCATCGAATCCACCACCATCCGCCCGCTCTCGCGCAGGCGCGCGGCCGCGCTCGGGACGTTGGGAAAGACGGCGGGTCGGAGCAGCAGCCACCCGGGCGCGGTGGTGGCATCGGGCCATTGCTTGATCTCGGGCACGTCGAGGCGCAGCCCCTCCATGCGGGCGTAGTAGCGGATCGGGATCGCGGTGAATCCGTCGAACGCGTACACCGGCTGGCCGTCACTCCGCTCGGCGAGATCCCGCGTGATCCCCTTCCAGGGAATGCGCCAGTCGGCCGGTGTGACGGCGCCCCACGCGGAGAGGCCGAGGAGTGCCACGGCCGCGATGCGCGGGAGCGGCGAGATCGAGTCACTCCAGATGGCGAGGAGCAGGGCGAGCGGAGGTACCGCGCCGATCAGATAGCGCGGCTCCCAGATCGCGATCCCGAGCGCGAGCGAGGCGATCACCACCGCGGCGGGTGGTGCGGCGACAAGCAGGGCGAGTTCACGCGATGGCGAGCGCTTGAGCGCCGTGACAAGCAGCGTCCAGCCGATCACGGCGGCGATGGCCATCACATAGAGCGGCGTGCGACCGGCGAGCAACGTGCCCGGGAGGATCAGCGCGTCGTGCAGGCCGAGGGTATTGCCCCAGCCGATCTGCGCGGCGGTCTGCTCGCCCTCGGCGCCGAGCAGCGCCGCGAGCCACGGGGCGAAGGCCAGCGCCGTGATACCGAGGAGCAGCGCGGCGTCGCGGCGCCGATGGTTGAGCACGAGGACCACGGCGATGGCCACCACGGTGGGCCATGCGAAGTAGTGGGTCCAGGTGGCGGCGACAGCGGCGGCGATGAGCAGGGCGAGCTTGCGGTCCTCCGGCTCGGCTTCCGAATCTGGCTCCGGCCGAAGCGGGTGCATGGCGCCGATCATCACGGCCACCAGCGCAGCGAGGAGGGCATAGCCGCGGAGGTCGGCGCCGGCATCGAAGGCGATCGGGTTGAGAGCCACGGCGAGGGTGGCCACCCCGCGGCCGCGGCTGGTGAGGCCTATCCGGCCTGCGGCCCACCAGGTGGCGCCGAGGGCCAGCGCAAAGCCGGCGAGCGGGAGGAGGCGGAGCAGGGTGGGGGTCGGTTCCACCAGCTTGAGCCAGCCCCAGAGCACTATATAGAAGAGCGGGGGATGGACGCGGTCGGACACGGACGCCTGCCAGAGCTGGCCGAGGTCGCCCAAAGCGGTGAACACCGAGTAAAGTTCATCGTACCAGAGGTCGTATCGGAGCAGGGTGGCCGCGCGTCCCGCCACGACGCCAACCACCAGCGCCATCACGAGGGCGGACCAGAGCACATGACGACGACTTTTCACGGTACCACAATCCTAGCGGTCCGGAAGGATGGCCGCTTGGCCCTGGGCGGCGATGGCCAGGTCTCGATCGGCGACACGATCATGAAGGGCCAGGCGGTGAAGGTGCGCGCCCTCAAGGGGGGCCGCATCCTCGCGGGCTTTGCCGGCTCGGTGGCCGACGCCCTCACGCTCTTCGAGCGCTTCGAGGAGAAGTTCGACCGCTACCCCGGCAACCTCACCCGGGCGGCCACGGAACTGGCCAAGGATTGGCGCAGCGACCGCTATCTCCGCCGGCTCGAGGCGCTCCTGGTGGTGGCCGACGTGGACCACGTCTTCCTGCTCAGCGGCACCGGCGAGCTGATCGAGCCCGACGACGGGATCCTCGCCGTGGGTTCCGGCGGCTCCTACGCCCTGGCCGCCGCTCGCGCCCTCCTCCCCGACGACCGCCTCTCGGCGCGGCAGATCGTGGAGCGGAGCCTGGGGATTGCGGCGGAGATTTGTGTGTTTACGAACTCGAATCTCACCATCCTTGAGCTTCCGCAGTAGGGAGAAGCGAGAGGCGAGAAGCGAGAAGCGAGACGCCCTCGAAAGGTTGTCATCCTGAGCGAAGCAGGTCCTTCGACTGCGCGTCGGCTGCGCCGCCGCTCCGCTCAGGATGACACTCTCAAGGGGGCTCGCTCAGGGTGACACCTGCCCCACGCTTCTCGCTTCTCGCATCTCGCTTCTCGGCCCCCTGCTGTAGATTCCCCCCATGACGACCCCTCCGACCCCCGACGCCGAGCTCCCTCCCCCCCTCCCCTGGCTGGAGGAGCTGCCGCCGCGCCAGATCGTGGCGGAGCTGGACCGCTACATCGTCGGGCAGGCCGCCGCCAAGAAGGCGATCGCGATTGCCATCCGGAACCGCTGGCGTCGCGGGCAGGCGCCCGAGGGGATCCGCAACGAGATCACCCCGAGCAACATCATCCTGATCGGCCCCACGGGCGTGGGGAAGACGGAGATCGCGCGGCGGCTGGCGCGGTTGGCGGGCGCGCCGTTCGTGAAGGTCGAGGCGACCAAGTTCACCGAGGTGGGCTACGTCGGTCGTGACGTTGAGGCGATGATCCGCGACCTGGTGGACGCCGCGATTTCGCTGGTGCGTGCCGAGCGGGAGGACGAGGTCTTTCCGCAGGCGGAGCAGCGCGCGATCGAGCGGGTGCTCGACCTCTTGTTGCCGGCGACCGATGGCGACGCCGAGGACAAGGCGTTGGCGGCGCGGCAGGCGGCGTCGCGCGAGAAGCTGAAGGCCATGTTGCTCGACGGCAAGCTCGACGATCGCGAGGTCGAGATCGAGGTGATTCCGCCCAACTATCCCAATCCCGACGCGATGCGTGCGCCGGACGGGATGGATGCACCGGAGTCGTCGTTTGCCGATTGGCTGATGGACATGTTGCCGAAGAAGCCGAAGCGGCGGCTGGTGAAGGTCCCCGATGCGCGGCGGATCCTCGAGGACGAGGAGCTGCGCGCCATGGTGGACATGGACGACACCGTGAACGAGGCGCTCGACCGGGTCGAGAATCACGGCATCGTCTTCATCGACGAGATCGACAAGATCGCCGGCGAGAAGGGGACCAGCGGTCCTGACGTGTCGCGGCAGGGTGTGCAGCGCGACCTCCTTCCGATCGTGGAGGGGAGCACGGTGCAGACGCGCTATGGCCATGTGCGGACCGACCACATCCTCTTCGTGGCGGCCGGTGCCTTTCACATGACCAAGCCGAGCGACCTGATCCCGGAATTGCAGGGGCGCTTCCCGATCCGGGTGGAGCTGGAGCCGCTGACCGAGAAAGACTTTGTCCGGATCCTGACCGAGCCGGAGAACGCGCTCACCAAGCAGTACGCCGCGCTGGTGGCGGCCGAGGGGTGTGCGCTCGAGTTCTCGGCGGAGGCGGTGGCCGAGATGGCGCGGATCGCATGGCAGGCCAACGACCGGATGGAAAACATCGGCGCGCGGCGGCTGCACACGGTGATGTCCACGCTGCTCGAGGACATCCTCTTTGACCTGCCCGATGGCGGTAAGACCACGGTGCTCAAGCTGGACGGGGCGGCGGTGCGGGAGCGGCTGGCGAGTGTGGTGCAGGACGATGATTTGCGGAAGTACATCTTGTAGCTTCTGAAGGATCTTCAGCCGCGGCCGTCAGGCCGCGGAATCGCACCGTGCCCCGTCATCCCGAGCGCCGCGAGGGCTCCCAACCCGCCACCCGCTTCCCCCACCCCCACCCCCCGGGGTAGAATCCACTCTGCCATTCTGGCCGACCCTTGCCCAGTGAGTGGACCATGTCGCCCCGTCACTTCCTCTCCTTTGCCGACATCTCGCGCGCCGAGCTGCGTACGCTGCTCGACACCGCGCATGCGATGAAGCGCGGGGAATACCGGGCCCGACCGCTCGCCGACAAGCACATCGGTCTCATCTTCGCCAAGAGCTCCACCCGCACCCGCGTCTCCTTCGAGGTCGGCACCCGCCAGCTTGGCGGACAGGCCATCTTCCTCTCGGCCCGCGACATCCAGCTCGGTCGCGGCGAGCCGCTCAAGGACATGGCCCGCGTCCTCTCCCGTTTTGTGGACGGGTTGATGATCCGGACCTTCGCGCACGCCGATACCCAGGAACTCGCGGCCTACTCGAGCGTCCCGGTGATCAATGGCCTCACCGACCTGCTCCACCCCTGCCAGCTCCTCGCCGACCTGCTCACCGTGGACGAGGCGATCGGCCCGCTCGACGGCAAGGTGGTGGCGTGGATCGGCGATGGGAACAACATGGCCAACTCGTGGATCGAGGCCGCCGGCCTCCTCGGCTTCGAGCTGCGCATCGCCTGTCCCGAAGGATACGAGCCGGACAAGGCGATCTACGACGCCAACAGCAGCCGCACCAAGATCGTGATCACCGAAGACCCCGACGAAGCCGTGGCCGGGGCGCACGTGATCAACACCGATGTCTGGGCCTCGATGGGGCAGGAGCACGAAGTGGCACTGCGGCAGCAGGCATTCAGCGGGTACTGCGTGGACGAGGCGATGCTGCGAGGCGCCGACCCCGCCGCGATCGTGCTGCACTGTCTCCCCGCGCACCGTGGCGAGGAGATCAGCGAGGCGGTGCTCGAAGGGCCGCAGTCGCGCGTGTGGGACCAGGCCGAGAATCGGCTCCACGCCCAGAAGGCGCTGCTCGCGATGCTCTACTCGTGAGCGACCTCCTCGCGCAGTACCGCGCCCTCACCGGCGGCGCCGGCTCCTGGACCGCACCCGGCCTCGGCCAGTACGAGGTGACCGGCGCCGATGCGCACGCCTGGCTGCATCGCCTCACCACCGCCGACATCTCGCTGCTCCCCCCGGGTCGCTTCGTGCACACGCTGCTGCTCGGCGACGACGCGTCGATCATCAGCCGCGTGACCATCTATCGCTTTCCCGATCAGCTGATGCTGCTGGTGGACGCGGCGCAGCGCGAGGCGGTGTGGGAACACCTCGTGGCGCGGAAGCGCGGCAACGTGCGCCTGCGCGACATCTCCGACACCGTCTGCGTGATCACCGTGCGCGGCCCGGCTGCGGCCACGCGCCTCTCGCGCCTGCTTGAGCCGATGCCGGCCGAAGGGGGCGACGTGATTCCCGCGCGTCTCGCCGGCGTGGATCTCTTCGCGGCACGCGCCACACTCGACGGCCCCGAAGGCTTCGACTTCTATTGCCGAGTGCGCGACCGCGCCTCGCTCGAGTCGGCGCTCGCCGGCGCCGCCGTGGTGCCGGTGGATGAAGCGGCCTGGCAGCTCTTCCGCGCCGAATGGGGCGTGGCGCGCGTCGGCCTCGAAATCGATCCCGACGACACGCCGGTCGAGGCCGGACTCGAGGGATTGGTGGCCGAAGGGAAGGGCGCGCCATTCCCGGGCGAGACCGCGCTCGCGTCGCGGCGGCGCACCGGTGCCATCAAGCGCCTCGTCGGCTTCACGGTGCGCGGGCACGACCTCCCACCGATTGGCGCCGAGGTGCGCGTCGGCGGGCACCTGGCCGACCGCGTCCGTTCAGTGGTGGACTCACCACGCGTCGGCATCATCGGGATGACCGCGCTGCCGACGTCGGCAGATGCGGTCGGGACGCCGCTCTTGATTGAAGCCGATGGCAAGAGCTGGACGGCCGAGGTGGCGCGCCGTCCCTTCGTGAGCCGCGGCACGCCGCCGCTGGCGGGGGAGGCGTGAGCATGCGCGTCGCCATCCTCACCATCTCCGATGCGGCGTCGCGTGGTGAGCGAGAGGATCGCTCCGGTGCGGCGATCGCCGAGTGGATCGCGGAGCATGCTTTCCTGCTGGCCGATCGGAGCCTGGTGCCCGACGAGGCCGACCGGATCTCGCAGCGCCTGCTCCACTGGGCCGATGGCGGCGCGGTGGACGTGATCCTCACCACCGGCGGCACCGGCCTCGCACCGCGCGACGTGACGCCCGAGGCCACGCGTGCCGTGCTCGATCGCGAGGCGCCCGGGATTGCCGATGCGCTGCGGCGTGCAGGGCAACCCGCGGTCCCGACGGCGATTCTCTCGCGTGGGCTCGCTGGTGCGCGCGGGGCCACGCTCATCGTGAATCTTCCCGGCTCTCCTGGCGGCGTGCGCGACGGACTCGCGGCGCTGCTGCCGATCCTTCCGCATGCCGTGCGGCAGTTGCACGGCGACACCGAGCACTGAGCCATGCCCGTGCAAGTGGTGGTCACGCTCGCCGACCTGGAGATTGCCGTTCCGCTCGACCGCGCGCTCGAAAGTGCGGGCGTGCCGAGCGCCGTGGCGGTGACGGCCGACGAGGCGCGCGCGGCCATTCGTCGCGAGCGGCCCGACTTGTTGGTGATCACCGGCGCCGTACACGAGCCGAGCATTGCGGCGCTGGCGGCGTACGCGCGCGATCACGAAGTCGCGGTGTTGGTGCTCCTCGAGCCCGGCGATCGTGAGCGTGGTGAGCGGTTGGGTGCCACCGAAATTGTCACCAAGCCACTCGCCACCGACGATCTCGTCGCGACGGTGCGCCGGTTGGTGGAGCGTCATGCCTTGCAGCGGCGCACCGGCATCTTCGGCGACTCGCCGCCGGTGCACGAGGTGCTGGTCAAGATCGAGCAGATGGCGCCGGTGTCGAGCACGGTGCTCATCCAGGGTGAGTCGGGTACCGGCAAGGAGCTGGTGGCCAAGGCGATCCACGATCTCTCGCCTCGGCGCGGGCGGCCGTTCATCGCCATCAACTGCGCGGCGTTGCCGGAGACGCTGCTCGAGAGCGAGCTCTTCGGCCACGAGAAGGGCGCCTTCACGGGCGCGGCGGAGCGCAGGCTCGGCCGCTTCGAGCTCGCCGACACGGGGACGATCTTCCTCGACGAGATCGGCGAGATTCCGCCGAGCGTGCAGGTCAAGCTGCTGCGCGTGCTGGAGACGCGCTCATTCTTTCGATTGGGTGGCGTCTCGCCGATCAAGGTGGACGTGCGCGTCGTGGCCGCGACCAATCGCGCGTTGAAGGATCAGGTCGCCAATGGTGTCTTCCGCGACGACCTCTACTACCGGCTCAACGTCCTGTCGATCTACCTGCCGCCGCTGCGTGAGCGGAGGGAGGACATCCCGCTGTTGGTGAAGCGCTTCGTGAAGGAGTTCACGGCGCAGCATGACAGGCCCTTCCCGGGGATCAGCGCCGAGGCGATGCAGCGGCTCGTGAATGCGCCGTGGCCCGGCAACGTGCGCCAGCTGCGCAACCTGGTCGAGTCGATGGTGGTGCTCGCGCCGGGCAACGAGATCCGCGCGAGCGACATCCCGGCCGACGTGAACGACGGCGGCATCAACGTCCTGCCGATGCGGGTCGGCACCGTGGGGAGCCGCGACGCGGGCGGGATGGCGGTGGGCGGCGCGGAATTCGAGTTCATCCTGCGCAGCCTGATGGAGCTCCGGATGCAGGTCGAGGAGTTGCGGCGTCGTCTTGAAGATCGCCATGGGGCCGTGCAGGTCATTGAGCTGGGTGACCGGGAATCGATCGCCATTCCGGTGGCGCAGGCCGAGCCGATCGGGGCGATCGGGCCGATGGTGGTCGAGGAGGAGCCGGAGCCCGAGCCGACCGTCATCTACCGGCCGGGGATGACCATGGCCGAGGTCGAGAAGGCGGCGATTCTGGCGGTCCTCGAGGAGCACCGGGGCAATCGGCGGAAGGCGGCCCAGATCCTGGGCATTGGTGAGCGGACGCTGTATCGCAAGCTGAAGGAGTTTGACATCGCCTAAGTCGTGACATTTCAAACCCTTGGGGGGCCTCACCTCTTGACACTTCTCAGGGGCCTCGCCAACTTGCACCGTGCGCCGGCTCGACCCCCCCATACGTGAGCGCCCTTGCACCTCGCCATTGACCCTTCGCGCTGCGTGACCTGCATGGCTTGTGTCCGGGCATGCCCGACGGACGCCATTGCCCTGCCGCCCGAGGCGCGGGTGGTCGAGATCGTCGAGGAAAACTGCATCCATTGCGGGGAGTGCATCCCCTCCTGCCCCCACGACGCCATCTCCTCGGCCGGGGCGGTGGACCGGGCCCTGGCGATCGCCGAGAGCGGCAATGGCGCGCTGATCCTGGCGCCGGAGGCGGTGGCCCACTTCCATCCGGCCTCGCCGGAGCAGCTGGTGAACGCCTGCTACGAGGCGGGGTTCCGGCTGGTGTCGCGGGGGGTCATCGGCGACGAGCTGGTGGCGCAACAATACCTCAGGTTGTGGGAGGATCCCGACTGGGGGACGCTGATCCGGTCGACCGATCCGGTCGCCGTGGCCGCCATTACCGCCCATTATCCCGAGCTGGTCCCCTATCTGGCCCCGATCACCTACCCCTGCGTGGCCGAGGCGCGATTCCTGCGTCGGCTGGACGGGGATGCCCTTCCGGTGGTGTATGCCGGGGTGAGCGCTCCGGGGGGTGCGGTGCCCGAGTTGGACGCCCTGCTGTCGTTTGCGGATCTCGAGCAGCTCTTTGCATTGCGGGAAGTGCGGCCGGAGCTGTTGCCCCGGACCTACTCCCGGGTTCCCCCGGAGATGCGCCGGCACATGTCGGTCGCCGGGGGGCTCCCGTTGGAGATGGTGGTGAGTGGCTCCTCGCGCGGGCGGCGGCTGGTGCCGGTCCGCGGCCTGGAGAACCTCCCGGCGCTGGCCCGTGCGGTCGGCTTCGACCGGATCGACCTCGGCTTCGTGGACTTCCTCTCCCATGCGGGGGCGCTGGGCCATCCGGCGGCGGGTCCCAAGGACGAGCTCTTCCGGCGCCGGATGCTGGTGCAGCAGTACGAGCCGCCGCGGAGTCGGTCGCCGGTGGTGTCGGATCATCCCGACGTGCAGGTGGGGGCGGCCTTTGCCTTCGGGCATCGGCGGCAGCAGGCCGAGCCGGGGGCGGTGATCGCGATCCTCGAGGCGATCGGGACGGGGCCGAACGGGAAGGCCTGGGATTGCCGGGCGTGTGGCTATCCGTCCTGTCATCGCTTTGCCCAGGCGGCGGCATTGGGCCGCGCCTCGTTGCGGCAGTGCGTGCCGTGGCTGGCCAAGCGGGCCGACGATGCGTCGCGCGACGCGAGCACCGACGCGCTGACGGGATTGGCGAGCTATCGGACGTTGCAGCAGCGGCTGGCGCACGAGATGGAGCGGAGCAAGCGGAGTGGTGATTCCTTCGCGGTGCTCTTCATCGATCTCGACCGGCTCAAGGAATTGAACGATCGCTACGGACACGAGCGCGGCAACACGGTGTTGCGCAGCGTCTCCGAGGAGATCGGCGCCACGATCCGCGCGACGGACCTGGCGGCCCGCTATGGCGGCGACGAGTTCGTGGTGTTGCTGACCCGAACCGATCGAGCCGGCGCGCTGCGAGTGGCCGACGCGCTGCGGGAGCGGGTGGAACAGGCGGGACGGCGGCTGGGGTTCCTGGCCGGCCAGATCACCGCCAGCATCGGTGTCGCGGAGTACGATCCTGCGGCGCCGGGCGAGGGACCACTGCTTGAGCAGGCTGATCGCGCGCTGTATCTGGCCAAGGCGGCCGGCCGGAACACCGTCGCATAGGGCAGGACCGACAGCTACCCACGAGGCATTGCCGTGACCGCTTCACCCTCGCAGTTCTTTGACGCTTCGTCCTCCCGTCCGGGTGGTTCGCCGATTGATCCGGCGACCGATCCGTGGGGAGTGCGTCGGGCCGAGAATCTCCTGACGTCGCTGGAGGGGATTCTGTCGGCGCGGGTCGTGACCACGCCGCTGGGCGAGGTGAGCGAGATCCACATCCTGGCGCAGGCGGGGCAGGCACCGAAGCAGGTGGTCCGCAACATCGAGTCGGCGCTGCAGGCGCACTTCGGGATGCGGGTCGATCACCGGAAGATCTCGGTGGCGCAGACGGCCGACGTGCGACCGATCTCGGCGTCGGAGCCCGAGGCGATGGTGGCGGCGGCGGTGGCGAGCGGTCCGCCGAAGCGGACGGTGCTCTTCGACGACCTGGTGATGGCCACGGCGCCCGGGAAGCGGAAGGTGACGGCGACGGTGACGCTCTCCTGCGATGGCCGGCTGGAGTCGGCGAGCGAGGAGGGGCCGGACACGGCGCGGAACAAGGTCGAGACGGCGGCGCGTGCCGCAGTGGTGGTGCTGGAGCGGCTGGCGGAGAAGTATTCGCTGGCGCTCGAGGGCGCGGTGGTCCACGAGGCGTTTGGCCGGACGTATGTGATGGTGGGCGTGCACACGGTGGGCGGACGCGAGGCGAAGCTGCTCGTGGGGACCGCCGAGGTCATCGAGAGTGCGGAGCACGCGGCAGTGTATGCGGTCCTGGACGCGACGAACCGCTGGTTTGCGGCGAAGCGCGCGCGGTAGGGGCGGCGTTCCTTAGTTCAACATTACTACTTGAGGACTGCGGGTCGGGAAATCTCAGGACTCGGCACTAATAGCGAAGCCGAGCGGTCGAACATAGCGAAGCGTCTGGTGGACCATAGCGGGGTCTGCCACCTCCAGAAGTCCTTGATGTACCGGAGAGGGGGTGACGCATATGCTGGAGTGGCTGGCTGCGGCCGTCGACTTCATCGCGAGTATTTTCCTCGCGGAGACCGTAACCTGGATCTAGTGCCCTGATACTGGGGTTTCCCACCCACACCCAATTCATGTCCCAGAATCGTGCGGTGCAGCGGTATGTAGTTGCGGTGGCAACGTCAGCAGCGATCCTGCTCGCGGTGCTGTCCGTTTTGCCGCGCCCCGAAGTCGACTACTGGGCGCTTTTCTCGTTGGGGTTGGTTGGCTGCCTACTTGAGATCTCGAGGACGGCCAAGAAATCCGGTTCGATGGCCGGCTCGCTCGTTTTTATCATGCACCTGGCGATCGGTGTCGCCCTCGGCGCGATGTGGGGCGCTGTCACCGCCGCGGTGATCACTTGTATCACCCAGGCATACGCCCGCGTTTCTCCGCTCAAAATCGCCTTCAATGTCTCCGAGCGTGTCGCGAGTGTGGGGCTCGCTTTCGGGAGCTATTTTCTGCTCGGTGGAAAGCATCCGCCGAAGATTTTCTTGCCTGCCTCGGGCGGCATCGGTGTTCCGTTCGACGTCGCACTCAGGGAAATTGCGGTCTTCTTGGCCGCTGCGGTTGTGTACTTTATTGCGAACTCGATCATTGTTAACACTGCCGTCGCCCTCTCGACCAAGAAGCACATCCTTTCAACCTGGCGCTCGAACACGCTCTGGGTGCTCGGCTACGATATCGTAGCGAGCCTAATGGCGCTCGCAGTGGCGTATGTTTTTGTCCGCTTCAATAATTCGGAAGGGGTTGGTCGGTTCGGCTTCGTGGCCGTGTTCCTCCCGTTCATCGCGGTGAGGCACGTCTACGGTAAGTTGAACACGCTCGAGGATGTCTATCGTGAGCTGGATCAAGCGTACGATGAGCTTGCGCTAAATGTTCGTGAACAGCTGAGCATGATGGTTAAGGCAATCGAAGCTCGAGACCCTTACACGTCCGGTCACTCTCGCCGGGTATGCGGGTTGTCGCGAGCGATCGCGACAGATCTCGGGCTTCCTCCTGAGCACATCGAAGAGATTGAAAACGCTGCGCTCCTACATGACGTCGGTAAGATTCACGAGGAGTTCGCCCCTCTGTTGCAGAAGGAGGGGAAGCTTACGGACGAGGAGTGGGCTGTTATGAAGACCCACTCTGCGAAGAGCGCTGAACTCGTGTCGTCTTTCTCGCGCTTCCAAGGCTATGTCGTCTCGTGCGTGCGGCACCACCACGAGCGCTGGGACGGCCGTGGTTATCCTGATGGAATTGCGGGTCAAGAGATCCCGCTCGGTGCCAGGATCATCACTATTGCTGACACGATCGATGCGATGACCACCAACCGGCCCTACCGAAATGCACTCCCCCTCGAGGTCGTGCTGTCGGAGTTGAACAAGGGACGTAGCACTCAGTTTGACGCTGAGCTTGTCGAGCTTACGGTCAACTCCGTGACTGTTCGTCGGCTGATTTCGGATCCCTCACTGATTCCGGAACACATGCCAGAGCCGATCGCTCGTTCCAGGTCTAAGGACGCCCGTCGGATGGGCCGCGGGGTTATCCCCACAAGCAAATAGACCGCGGACTGGTGCTGCCCCCACTGCTGCTCAGCGATCTGCCATGCGGCCGTACCCCACCATCCCGAATCTGCGAAGCAACACCTCGATCGATTCCGGTAGTTCCCCAAGCCGCCGCGAGACCTCGCCCCACTTCGAACTCCCCGCCGACCCGTCAACATCCTCCAACGTAGCTGCCGCCGCGAGAATTTCTGCCTGATCCTTCGCGTCGTACATGTCCAGTACGCTGAGCATTTGTTCGAGGGAGCGAGCGGCGGTTTCAATTCTCGCATCGGCGATCGCCGTTCGGGCTGCCCATCTCGCGTACTGGCCTGCGAAACATGGATGCAACAAGGCTCTAGCGCCGTAGTCAGTGGCCCGCCGGGCACTAGCCAAGGCCCTTCGATCTCGACCGGCGAGCGCCAGTACGTCCGCTTTGCACAGTTGCCATGCCTGGCGCAACCACTCGGGGCGCCCTTTCCCGAACCTCTCGTCCACCTCGTCGAGGGAGATCTCAGCTTCGCTGAAGCGCTCCTCTAGGCACAATCCGATACCTCTGTCGTACGCCGCACTGAGAAGGCAAATCCCCCATTCGTTCGATAAGGCACTGCGCACAGCCTGTCGACCCCAGTCTGCCTGTGCTTTCGCATCGCCTAGACGGCCTTGAACCAAGGCCATGCCTGATGCGGCGTGCGCGGTCAGCCCTGGGTTGTCGAGGCGCTTTGCGAACTCATACGCCTCCTCAAGGATTGGGACGGCCTCCTTATACATGCCTCCCTGGCAGAGTGTTACGCCGGTGCCTAGCAGGGTTCGGGCGGCAATCGAGCTGGCTGTTCCTGACCGACGGATGAGGTCAAGTCCCTCGCGGAGGGCCGGTAGGGCGAACATCGCGTTACCGGTGTGCGCTCTGAACCACGCATGTGCGTGAAGGAGGTGGATCCGAGAGTAATCGTCCCCATCGAGTTCCAGGAGTAGTTGAGTGACGCTTCCGAGCCGGGCGATCGCCTCAGGGTTTCGGGAGCAACTTATGAGCAAGGTCGAGTTCGAAATCGCCTTAGCGCGGATTTCTAGGTCACCTGCACTTTCGGCGATTCGCAACAGCTCCTCTGTGGCAGCCTCAAGTCGTGGCCCTGTAAGGACCCCTAGCCATCGCTGGTTGCCAATCCTCAACACCTCCCGACAGCACTCCTCCGACGCCGAGAACTCCTCCTGCGCCCCGTCCAACAGCCGCAGCGACTCGGCCCACCGGCCGAGCTCCTGCTGCGCCTCGGCCAGCAGCAGGATCGCGGTGCGCCGCGGCTGGCCCGTGAGTGCCGGCAGTCCGGTCGAGAGCGCGAGGTCGGCCTCATGCGGCGCGCCGCGACGGATCGACTCCTTGCCGCCCGCGAGCAGGTAGGGAATCGCCTCGAGCAGCCGGTCGGCGCGTACCAGGTGCCACGCGATCTCCAGCCCGGGGATCGCCTCGTCCCCGCCGTCGCCGAGGAGGAGCCGCTCGGCCACCAGGCCATGCAGCATCCGCCGGAGCGGCGCGGCCGTACCCACGTAGCACTGCCCGCGGATGAACTCGTTGGCAAACTCCAGGTGACTCCCCGCGTCACGCAGGATGCGGTGCGAGGCCAGCGCCGTCATCGCGCGCATGGTTCGCGCGACCGGCAGGTCCACCATGGTGTACATGGTGAGGTCGTTGAGCCGCTGGCCCAGGATGGCCGCGAGCTCCACCACCGCGCGGGCCTCGCTGTCGAGCGCCGCGAGCGTCCCCTCGACCAGCCGCTGGAATGCCTCCTTGGGAGGCCGCTCGGCGCGCAACGTCATCGCACTCACCGAGAGCGCCAGGCAGGCATCGCCGCGCCGCTGCCAATCGCCCACCAGCAGCTCCAGCACCATCGGGTTCCCGCGCGCTCCGGCGAGCACCGCGCGTCGGATCGCCGGACCCGGATCGCCCGCCTCGGCCAGCAGCAGTTCGAGCAGCTCAGCCGACTCGGCATCGGTGAGCGGCCCCAACGCCATCGGCGTGAGATTCAGCAGCGCCGCGTTCTCGACAAAACGGCGCGTGCTCGGCGTCTCGGCCTCGGGTGCGCTGGATGCCGTGAGCAAGAGCATGAGCGGCAACGACTCGACCCGCCGCAACACCAGATGCAGCACGGCGAGTGAGGTCGCATCGGCGAGGTGGATGTCGTCCACCACCAGCACCACCGGGTGTTCCTCGGCCACGGCGGCCACCAGCGCCATCACTGCTTCGGTGTAGAGGATGCGCGCGCTCTCACCGGTGGTCTCCAGTGGTGTGGGCAGCGACGGATAGCGCTGGCGCACCTTGGCACTGAGCCGACCGAGCTCGGCCAGCTGTTCCGGCGGCGTGGCGCTCGCACCCGGGAGGTCGAGGAGCATGTTCACCAGGGAGCCGGTGACGCCGAATGGCAGCTCGCGCTCGAGCTCGTAGCACTGCACCCGCGCGACACTCGCGCCTTCGAGGGCCACGGAGGTGGTGAGGCGCTCGACGAGGGTGGTCTTGCCGATGCCGCTTTCGCCGCGGATCAGGAGGTGGCGTGGTTCGCCGCGCTGCACCCGCTCCCAGCGATCGTAGCAGGCCCCGAACTCCACGCCGCGCCCGATGAAGAGCCGCTCCTTCCATTGCTCGGTCGGGACCGGGGCGAGCAGCGCCATGGTGGGGCGTTGCCAGCCTCCGCGGCGGAGGCGCTCGGCCATCCGCTCCAGCTGAGGCGACGGGAGGGCGCCGAGCTCGTCGGCGAGGCGTTGCCGCCAGCGATCGAAGAGGCGGAGGGCGCCGATGCGGTCGCCGGCCATGGCGCGGGCCTCGAGCAGCGCGCGGGTGGCTTCCTCGGAGAGCTCGTCGATCCGTTGGAGCCGGTGGCCGAGGGTCTCCATGCGGCGCGAGTCACCGCGGCGGCGGCAGTGCTCGATCCGGAGGGCGACGGCGCTGTGCACGCTTGGCAGGACGCGCGCGTGGAGGCCGTCCTTCCACTGCTGGTAGTCCGTGGCGTCGGGGATGTCGAACTCTTCGAGGAAGGGTCCGAGGGGACCTTCGTCGTCGGCGTCGAACTCGTCGCGCTTGAGCTCCTGGAGGTCGGTGAGGATCCGTCCCGGGACGAGGCGGACCGACTCGCGTTCGGCGTCGAGGAGGTCGGCGCCGAGGCGGCCCCGGATCATGGAGAGGGCGGTGGCGAGGGAGTGGCGCGCTTCGTCGACCTCGGCGTCGCCCCAGAGGAGGGTGGCGAGGCGGTCGCGGCGGTGGGGAATCCCTGGTTCGACGGCCAGGTAGATGAGCAGGGCGAAGTGTTTCCGGGTGCGGAACCGGATCGGGTCGCCGTCGGGGCCGTAGAGGACGGGTGGGCCGAGGCAGGTGAGACGGAATGGGGCCATCCGGGGGAGCACTCCGCGAGGGGGGACGCTCTGAAGATTGTGTGGCCGGATCAACCAATCGTCAAATCGAGGGGTAGGGGCGTGCCGGGAAGGCCCGTGGGGGAGGGGGAAAGTGGTGGGGAGTTTTGGCCTTGCGGGTGGCCGGATGTAGGTAGTATACGGAGGTCCGTCTGGAGGGTGGGCGGTTTGGGTGGTAGAGGGTGGAGTTGAACTGTTGTTAGACCGACCAGCAATGGCTGTCTCGCCCAGAGATAATCAAGTCCGCACGACATTTATTGAGGTAGAGATGCCCCGTGCCCCAATCACCGAACAGGTGTCGGTTGAAGTTGCCCTCAAGGGGCGTCGGCGATGCGTGCTGTGTTTCGGGCTTAATGCGGATCAAGCGGTCAAGGCGGGCCAGCTGGCCCATGTTGAGCGCGATTCGTCGAGGAGCGGTGTCGACGATCTCGCGTGGCTTTGCCTACCGCATCATGATGAGTATGACTCCAAGCGCAGCCAGTCGCGCGGCTTCTCACCGAAAGAGCTCCGAGCATACCGCGACGAGCTCTACGATCTCATCGCCTCGTCTCGCGCAACAATGGCAATCGGAAGAGCCCACCCACCTTTCACTCCTGACGCTTTCAGGATCGCGGCTCACTTTGCCGCGAGGTCGATCGACGGTCGCCAGTGGGACCCGCAGATACCAATCAGCGTGGTGGCCACTGATTTGGAAATGACTGTTGATGAAGCACGCATTGCGATCGAGGATTTGCAGGAGTTGAGGCTGCTGGACACCGACGGTAGCATGAGCATGGCCTTCCCACAGGATCGATTGTTTTGGGAACTGGACCCCCTTGTCGGAGTTGGCGATCCCCTCCGCGACGCAGTGGATGTCGCGAGATTCGTCATCGCGCACGACGATGATTTCGTCGATTTGGCTGAGATAGGGAGCGCGCTCGATTGGGGCCCAAGGCGAACCAATCCCGCCGTGACGTTTCTTGTCGCGCACGGCGTCGTCGAGCCGCGGGCGGCGATGGGCTCGGCACCTTGGGCGCTGCTTTCGGTTATCCGGACCCCGTCCACGCGCCGCTTTGTTCGGGAGGCGGTCTAACCAGCGTTTGCTGCGGTCGGGGCCTGACGCCTCGGCCCACGCGCTGTAGCTTCACGAAGGTGCGCGCGGGCCTCGGCAGGCCCCGCCGCAGAAACGCACGCCGTTAGATCGACCAACCGTTCATCGCCAGGATAACCTCGTTCCCCGGAGCCCCATGCCTCCCCCATCCGCCCGCCCCCGCCTCACCAGTCCCCGCGTCGGAGATTCGCCGGGATGCCTGCCCCTGAAAGACGCGTACGCAAGTGCCGTCGCGTTGAAGCCGAAAGCATGGGGTCAAGTCGAGGACATATTCCTCCGTGGGATGGAAGGGTTCGATCGAAACCTGGCTGACGGCATCGCCGATATGGGTGACCTCCAGAACGGGAAGGGCGATTTTTTCAACGATCTACTTTCGCTGCTCCTGGAGAACTGCGCGGGGGTGACACTGTACAGCCGGGGCAAAGTGCCCGGATTGATGATCCCTCGGCACAACCTCGACGTCACCTTCCCAGCGAGGGGAAACATCGAGTTCGTTCTCGAGGCGAAGGCCGTAGGTACTCCGAAACACCCCGGCTCACCAAAGGCCAAATCATCGGGCCGTCCCGGGTCCGCCGACCTCGACAAGCGGATAAAGGAGATCGGCTTCAAGGCGATCGACCTCAAGGCGGAGTATGCGCGGTTACAAGCTGCCAACGGAACGAGCCCAATGAGCATCACTGGCGACCTCACGAGCTGGATTCGTTCGGTCAAGCCACGATCATATTTGTTCATAGCCGCCCGCGTGATCGATGCGCAGGACCTCAAGCAGGTGATTCGAAAGGCCGAGCAGGCTACCCTGATGGGCGATGGAGTAGGGCTGTTCGCGTTCCGGCCCGCCGACGCTGGTGCGCCCACCACATACTCCACCGTCGAGGTGCCCACGGGACTGGAGCTTGCCAGAGTCTTGTTCCGGGCCTGCCAGGAGCTGACCGCCATCAAGACGGCTCGACCTGCCGACGTTTAGAATCCCCAACGCCCTGCGTTTTTTCGGTTATCGCTCATCGGCGGGTTTCGGTATATTGTCGGTAGCCACTCGTCCACTCGTCAGGAGCTGAAGTGAAGGGTTTCGTCCCCACCCCGCCGGCACTGGTCGACCGTATGGTCGACAAACTGTTTCGCGCCAGCCCCCCGACGGCGGAATCAACGCTGCTCGATCCCGGGTGCGGTTCGGGGGTGTTTGTGCAGGGCGTCCTTCGCTGGTGTCGGAGGCATGGCGCTCCGGTCCCCATGATTACGGCCGTAGACTCCAATCCGGTGCGGATTCGAGAAGCCAGGGAGACTCTAGCCGGGGTTGATCGGGTCACGCTGATCGAGCGGGACTTCCTGCTCCCGAGCACGGACACGTTCGACTTCATCATCGGCAACCCACCGTACGTGGCGATCACCGGCCTGGATGCCGAAGAACGTGCCCGGTACCGCGAGCGGTACCGCACGGCCTCAGGGCGCTTCGACCTCTACCTGCTCTTCTTCGAGCAGGCGCTCGACCTCCTCGCGCCCAACGGTCAGCTGGTGTTCGTCACCCCTGAGAAGTACCTATACGTCCAGTCGGCGGAAGAGGCGCGACGGCTCATCATAGCCTCCGGCGTGGAGGAGGTCGAGCTCATCGATGAACAGAGCTTTCCCGGCCTAGTGACCTATCCGGCCATTACGACGGTCTCGCGCCTGCATGGTAGTAACGATACTCGGATGATCAACCGAGATGGTTCTGTGAGAACCGTTTCCCTACCCGTCGACGGCAGTTCGTGGCTGGCGAAGTTGAATGGCGTTAAGCCCAACCTCACAGGCTATACTCTTGAAGACGCCTTCCTCCGTATCTCCTGCGGCGTGGCCACCGGGGCCGATCAAGTCTTCATTCTGCCCATGGATGCCTTACCGGTGGAGCTCGCGGAGTACGCGGTGCCGACGCTCTCGGGGCGAGAGCTCATGCTGGGCGCCGAGCCGATGCCGACCAGGATGATGCTGGTGCCCTATGGGCCCACGGGTGAGTTGCTCGCCGAGCGAGAACTCGGCCCGTTAGGCGACTACCTGATGCGCCCGGATCGTCGGGACCGTCTGGAGCGCCGGAGCTGCGTGTCCCACAAGCCGTGGTACGCGTTCCACGAGACGCCACCGCTTGCCGATCTGCGGAGACCCAAGATCCTTTGCAAGGACATTACATCACGTCCGTGGTTCATCGCGGACGAGTTGGGCGAGATCGTCCCGCGGCACTCGGTCTACTACCTTGTTCCGAACGACCCGAGCCGCCTCCACGAACTGTGCGACTACCTAAACTCGGACGAGGTTGTGGATTATCTCAAGGCGAACTGCCAGCGGGCGGCCAACGGGTTTCTGCGGCTGCAGAGTCATGTGCTCAAGCGGGTGCCGATTCCCGCTGAGCTGGTGACGACAGTTCAACTCGTCGCGGTGTAGGCACGTGGACTCCACGATGGAGGCGAGCGGACTCTCCTCATCAGAGCCCACCTGGCGGCACAGCGCGAGCGACGGACCTATGAAGAAGACGCCTAAAATCAGCCCGGTGCGCCGCGGTCGCGTGGCGGAGATGCGCGCAGAATCAGACTTTAGTGGCCGCGAGCGCGGCAAGTACACCAAGCGATTCGGCAAGGGCGCCACGATGGTACTGTTGGATCCAGATGTTGCGGACGCCCTTCCCACCGGTGAGGACGCCCACCGGGCGCTACGAGCCATTCTGGCAGCCGCCCCGAAGCGTGCGTCCAAGCGCCGGGCTGCTAAGAGGACGACCTAACACGCAGTACAGCCGCCGCGCGCGCCCGCGATGCGCCTGCGGTGCGAGCGCGCTCGCGGCTGATTGGCGCAGCGTTAGGTCGCGAACATCGTCCCTTCTGGCTAGCTTCACTTCCACCCTATTTCGGACGCACTAGTGGACAACGACGACCTCCTTGCTGCCCTCCTTGATGATGACGAAGAGGACGTTGAGCTCTTGTCTCCCGAGGTAACTCGGGACCTCAGCAACACTGTCGTCTACAACCTCGATTGGACCGTTGCGACGGTTCTCAGTCAGCTTGAGCAAGGCGCCATCGATCTCCAGCCACAGTACCAGCGCCGTGATGCCTGGACAGTCAGCCGTAAGTCAAAGCTGATAGAATCGCTGATTCTTGGCCTACCCGTTCCCCACATTGTTCTTGCAGAGAAGCGTGAGGCGAAGGGTACCTTTCTTGTGCTAGATGGGAAGCAAAGGCTCACCACCCTTGCCCAGTTTGCCGGCATCCTACCCTCGTCGCCCCTAAACACCTTTTCGCTGGCAGGTCTTCCTCTCAGGCCTGATCTAAACGGAACAAAGTTCCGCGACTTTTCTGCTGATCCGGCCCTTGCGTCAACCCGGAACGCGTTTCTGAATCAGCCGCTAAAGACAGCGATCCTGCGTGGGTGGGAAACGACCAGTCTCCTACACATCGTTTTTCATCGCTTGAACTCGCAAGTCGTTCCGCTTAGCCCTCAGGAGCTTCGACAAGCCCTGATCCCGGGACCGTTTATGGGGTTTCTGAACGAGTACAGTGGGGCATCTCCAACACTTCAGTGGCTACTTGACCTCGATGGACCAGACTTTCGCATGCGGGATAGCGAGTTGCTGCTCCGTCTACTGGGCTTGACCCAGTATCGCGATGCCTACAAGGGGAACCTCCGACGATTCTTGGATACCTTGGCAACACGCCTCTCCGAGAACTGGAACGCATTGGAAATCTCCACCAAGGGTTCCTTTGCGGAGATTGAGGACGCCATCGAAGCGTGGGGAAGGGTGCTCACACGTCCGCTGGTAGGTCGCAAGTATGTCAATGGCAAGTACGAGGCGCGATTCAATCGAGCTGTTCTGGACGCACAGGTCTTTGCAGCCCTGCGGCCTAGTATTCGCGAGCTCATGGAGCGCGACCCACTCAAGGCCAAGAATGCCTTTCAAAACGTAATGAGCGATGACGAGACCTTTCGCAGGTCCATCGAGGCGACCACCAAGAGCATTGACGCTGTGAGCTACCGCATGGACACCCTGGCGGCCGCGATGGAGCACAAGGCCCAGTAGGGTTTCGCCTATGACCATCGCATCCGACGTGTCCGCGCTTGCGCATAGTATCGTTGATCCAACAGCTCTTGCTGCCCACACCCAGAGCGACAGGCTTCGGGCCCTGTCAGCGGCCGTCCTGGTCTTGTCTCACGCGGAGATTGAGACCGCGATTGAGTCTGCCTGTATAGCTACTGCCAGGCTGCTTCTCAATTCCGCCGAGCCACATAACGCGATTCTGGTCTGGGGGTTGATGGAGTCAAACTCCTCCATCAATGTCGGAAAGCTCTACAACAAGCAGTCGTCGGCATTGCACAAGTTGGTGGACGACTATGAAGCGCTTGTGGAGCGGAACCATGGCATCAAAGAGCACAACCTCCGTACTCTCCTCTCACCGCTCGGTGTTGACCTAGCTCCTCTCTCCACAGACGTCAACACGTTGGATGTTTTCGGCGCCACGCGAGGACAGCTGGCTCACAAGCCTCTCAGTGCCTGGGGAACTAGTGCCTTGCCGTCAAAACACGTGAATGACGCTATCCAAGCCGGCGCTTCTGCCGATCTGGTTGTGCAGGCGATCATCGCCAAACATTCTTTGCTCAAGACCCCACGACCGCCGCGCGCCTTTCTACGGCGCCGTATTGCGAAGGCTCTCAGATGGTTTGGGGACGCGATCGAGTAGTGCTGCGATCTAACAAGCACTCGCTGCCGTCGGCCGCGCTGCACCTGAGCGCCTTCGGCGCGGTGTGCGGCCGCAGCAGAAGTGCACCACGTTAGACATCAGGAGGCTGGGGTGGCAGACCCTGGTCACTACATCTTGTACACCGTGCTCCCGCAAGTCGACCGATTTTTCGTGGAGGCGGTAACCCGAGTCCGTGGTGCCTTCGCCAGCATCGACGCCGAAGCAGAGGCATACGGTGATGCCATGTTTCAGTCCTACGGCAACCATTCCGATGAAGGAGACCTCGGTGACTACGCCGATTCGGCGCGAGACCAAGCGGTTGATTTCTATGTCTCGCTGCGTCAACTCGAGCAGTCGCTGGTCAACCTCTTGGCCGCTGGCCTCTACCACTTGTTCGAGCAACATCGGAGACGCCTGCGCGGTATGACGGCGAAGGACGTCGATGCAATGATGAAGGCCAGCAGCCACTGGGGGAAAGTGAATGAACTCCGATTGGTAGCCAACGCAGTGAAGCATGGGTCAGCGGAGTCGGCTAGAGCACTCCACGCGGTGCGGCCAGATCTGTTGGTTGATCCGATCATCCTCCAAACGGGCTTGAAGAAACGGGCGTTAGAACGGGTTCCAGGTGTGATTGTTCCATTAGGCGGCGACGATCTGTTTCTTTCACAGGATGATCTTGAGGGCTATCGCGACGCACTCTATGGCCTGTGGCAAGAAATGGCCTCGAAGCTTCCGTGAAGTGAGCAACCGGGCAGAGAGGTAACAGAGTAAACCGGGTACATTTGTCGGGCCTCACACCTCGGCCCCTACCCCTGCCGCCCTTCGGGGCGGCGCTTGCTCAGCCGGCTTGCCCAATCGCAGAACCGCATGACCTCGGCTACTCCAAGGGCAGTGCGGCCGGACCCCAGGGAGTCGCGTTACCCGCCCGCATGTCGAGGAGTAACCGATTGAGAATCTCCGCTGCCCTCCTCACCCTCCTCGTGATGATTGGTCGCGTGCCCGCCCAGTCACCGGTCGTGCGCGCCGACGGGGCGCCGGCATGGGGTTCGGGCGTCCGCTTGGTGCCCGTTGCCTCCCTCGGCACGATCGATGGTCCACCAGAGTACGCGTTGGGATCGGTTCGCTACCTCGTCGGCACACGGAAGGGCGGCTTCTATACCTATGATGCCCAGGCGATCCAGGTACGGCATTACAGCGCCGACGGCGAGTTCATCGGCAATGTGGGTCGAAAGGGCAGCGGCCCGGGCGAATACCAGCAACTCCTCGCGTTGGCCTTGCTCGGCGATTCGGTCCTCGTCACCTGGGATCCCGGCAATCTCCGGATCAGCTTCTTCGGGGCAAACGACAAACTGCAGCGATCTCTCCCGGCACCGGTGTCGAGCGCCGTGTTCGGTCCCGACGTCTTCGCGGTGGATGTGGCCGGGCGCGTGATCGTTCAGTTCGGTACGACG
This sequence comes from Gemmatimonadales bacterium, assembly GCA_033764505.1. Classification (GTDB taxonomy): domain Bacteria; phylum Gemmatimonadota; class Gemmatimonadetes; order Gemmatimonadales; family GWC2-71-9; genus Palsa-1233. The sequence continues at coordinate 131,896 of JANRIW010000036.1, read as the reverse complement.
AACGACTCCAGCATGTACGTTCGCCTCCGACCCGACGGCACCGTCCTCGACACGCTGCGCGGCAGCAAGGCCGGCGAACTGGGCTTCGTGCTGGGCCTCCCCGAGGGCTCGCGCTATAGTTTCATGAGGAGGGCGCTCGTCAAGCCGAGTCCGCTCGGCGGACTGCTCAAGGCACAGACAGCGGTCCTCGGCTTCACGGCGGAGACGGGTGGCAGAGCGGTGACCGTGGTGCGGAAATCGGGCCCGGTCCAGCTCGGCAAGGAGGAGCGCGCCGAATGGGAGCAGGTCGCTGGCATGTTCAGCCGGCGCCCCAATCTCCCGCCGAATGCGCGTATGGGCATCCCGCCGACCAAGCCCGCCATCCGAGACCTCTTTGCCGACCGGGATGGGCGCGTGTGGCTCGATACGTATGTTCCGGCAGAGCACCGTCCCACGACCGTGACCGGGAAAGCCCGCCCCAAGATCACCTGGTTCGAGCGCGCGACCTTTGAGGTGTTTGCCGTGACCGGCAAGTATCTGGGCCGAGTGGTGCTGCAGCCCAAGCATGAGCTGGTGGCGGTGAGTGGCGATCGCGTCTGGACGTATACTTCTGGGCCGGATGATGAAATCCGCATCGGGATGTTCAAGCTGGTGCGTGCGTCAGGGGCACCGCTGGGTAACTAGCCCGCGGGTGCAGCCGCATCGCACGATGCTTCGGAACCCACGAACCACTCGAAGATCGTCGAGCACATTACGATCAGGGAAGATCCATGAAGCCGAGCCCGGTGACCGACCTCAAGGCATTCGTCCCAGCCAGGGACCTTGAACTCTCGAAGGCGTTCTATGCCGACCTCGGCTTCACGATCAACTGGAGCAACGACCAGGTCGCCGAGGTACAGGCCGGCTCATGCCGCTTCCTGCTCCAAAAGTTCTACGTCGCCCAGCACGCGGAAAACTTCATGATGAGCCTGAGCGTCGAGGACGCGGACTCCTGGTGGACACACATTCAGGAGCAAGGGCTCGCGAAGAAGTATCCCGGGATCACCTGCAAACCGCCCGCGATGCAACCGTGGGGCATTCGTGTGCTCTACTTGAGCGATCCCACCGGTGTGCTCTGGCACATCACCGATCCGCAAAAGGGGTAGGGCGCCGCGCAGCAGGAGCGCACGACGGTAGCTAGCCACATAGCCATAACGAGGGCAGCGATGGACAACTCCGCAGATCCTGGGGCACACGGCCATTCGAGCAAGGACTTGGACCGAATCCTGGCGCGCGCGATCGAGCTTGAGGTCGCAAACGAAGGTCGTATCACGGACGACCTGCTCAGGGACATCGCGGCTGAAGTCGGTATCAGCAAAGAGGCCATTGACCAGGCCCTGAAGGAGGAGAGGGCCGTTCCAGCTCGGCTGTCATCGGGATCGTTAGGCGATCAAGCCGCTCGGTCAGCGGGGATCGGCCTCGCCTTGGGTGTGATCACCTCGCTCGTCAGGCCATTCGCCAAGCTCGGGAGCGTGCACGTTGAGTCGCTGCTCGCGATGGCAATCATCGCTTTGGCTCTCGTCGCCCTCATCCGGAAGGTGAAGGGACCGTCGGCCCAGGCGCGGTATCAATCGGCTTCTGGCGCCATCTGGTTGGGCTTTGCGGCAGGATTCCTGTTTCTGGGGAGCGCGCTCCGGGACGACATGATCCTCGTGGCCGCATGTGGTGCGTTCATCTCTGCCACGGTTGGCGGCCTCATCGTCCGGCTCGGCTCGCCGCGGACCCCACCGATGCTGCCGCCCGCTTCCGCTGTCGGCCGCCGGTCGATTGTCCCAGTTTTGTATGCGCGGGTCAGTCGTTGGCTCGGACGCCTGTTGCGCTTCAGTACGACGAAGCATCCTCCCCTCAGGGTCGGTCTGGTGCTTGGAAGGTCGCGAACCTAGCAGCCAGAGGCCGACTCACCGAGCCACGCGAATCAAGGAACGTGAAGAACGGCAGTACAATCGCACACATCGCAGACCATCGCCCCCAACGAGAAACTCCATGCTCAAGACGTCAATCCCGCTGGCGCTGGTCGTCGCCCTCGCCGCCACATCGTCCCTCGGGGCCCAGGAACCCAACTTCGGGCGAACCTTGGCCATGACGGAATCGGAGCTCCTCATCGGCCAGCCCGTGAACTGGTATGGGCCAGGGGTGGTGTACAGCTATTCCAGGAATGCCGCAGGGGTGTGGCGGGAACGGGGTCGGCTTGCCGCACCCGATTCGAGCCGGATGGACGACTTCGGCGGCGCCTTGGCGCTCGGCGGCAACACCCTCATCGTCGGAGCGCCTCGCAAGCGTGACGGCCAAGGCGTGGCGTACGTCTTTGCACGACCCGCCCCTGCGCAACCATGGAAGCTCGCACAGACCCTCGAGGCACCAGCGGGAGGACGATTCGGCAGTGCGATCGCGCTCGCCGGAGACGACCTGTTCATCGGGGCACCGACGGCCGACAGCATCGGTGGCGTCTACCACTTCCGTCGGTCGGGGGCACAGTGGCGCCTGGCGCGAGTCGTCCGTCCTGGTGCGGCGGAACAACTCCTTGGGTTCGGCGCCTCCCTGGCCCACGCGGGTGAATGGCTCCTCGTCGGCGCCCCGACGTCGGATCTCGGCGCCGGCAGAGTCTACGCGACCCGTCGGCTCGCGACTGGGGGGTGGAGCGAGCTGGGTGCCCTTCCGATTTCGCTGGGGGCCGTGCCGGGCGGGGTGCGCGCCGGCTCCGCGTTGCTCATGGAGGGTCGCCGGGCATTCGTGGGTGCACCCGGGACCGGCGCCGTCGTGGCGTTCGGCTTGAATGCGTCAGGGGAGTGGGCTCCGTCCGCGGAGATCCGCCCCGCTGAGAGCGTCCGTGGCTCGCAGTTCGGTTCGGCGCTCGCCGTCGTCGGGGCTTCCCTCTGGGTCGGAGCGCCGGGCACCAATCGCGGGAACGGAATCGTCCATCGCTTCGCGCCGACCGGCGATGGCTGGGCGCCCATTGCCCCAGTCGTGGCCGATTCCGCGGATGGGGCGTCGTGGCCCTTTGCCTTCGGCTATTCCATCGCCGCGGTTGGCAACCGCGCCGTCGTGGGGATGCCGAGCCGAGACTTCGGGGAGGGACGGGTCCTCGCGGCAATCGATGAGGGAGCGACCGCAGCAGGCCGGCAGATCCTCGAGGGCCAGATCTACGTCATCGGTGGTGGTGCTGCCGCGCCGGCGAAGTGCGAGAATGGCAAGATCGGCCAGTTCACCTGCGCCAACATGGAGCTGACCGCCCACATGCCCGTCAGTGCCCTCGGCGGAGAACGCGGCGTCTGGGTCAACGACATCTGGGGGTGGACCGACCCCACCACGCAGCGGGACTACGCACTGGTCGCGCGGCGTGACGGCACCTCGTTCGTGGAGGTGACGGACCCCGCCGCACCGAAGCTGATCGGCAACCTGCCGCGCACCGTCGGCTCGCCCCCGTCCGTCTGGCGCGACATCAAGGTGCTCAACAACCACGCCTACATCGTCGCCGATGCTGCTGCGGCGCACGGCATGCAGGTCTTCGATCTCACCCGGCTCCGCGATGCGAAGGCGCCCGCCCAGTTCACGCCGGACACCACCTACCACGAAATCGCCAGTGCGCACAACGTGGTGGCCGATACGGCGTCGGGCTTCCTCTATGTGGTGGGCGCGAACGGTGGCGGGACCACCTGCGGGGGCGGCTTGCACATGGTCGACGCCCGCAGCCCCAAGCGGCTCGCCTTCGCCGGGTGCTACAACAGCCCGGCCGCCGGAACGGGCCGAGGCTACACCCACGACGCCCAATGCCTCGTGTATCGCGGGCCGGATGTCCGGTATCAGGGGCGTCAGATCTGCATCGGATCAAACGAGAACGAGATCAACATCGCCGACGTGACCGACAAGGCGGCGCCGGTCGTCATCGGGCGCAACAGCTACCCGAATGTCGCGTATGCGCACCAAGGGTGGTTCGATGACGAGCAGCGGTACTTCTACATGAATGACGAACTCGATGAACTCGCCGGGACGGTGGCCGGCACGCGGACGATCGTCTGGGACCTGCGGGATCTCAGTGATCCGATCGTCGCCAACATGTACATCGGCCCGGTGAAGGCGTCGGATCACAATCTCTACGTGAAGGGCGATCGGGTGTACGAGGCGAATTACGGCAGCGGGCTTCGTGTCCTGGATATTCGGGATCGTGTGAATCCGCGGGAGATCGGCTTCTTCGACAGCGCGCCGCTCAACGACGACGGACCCGGGCACAGCGCCGCCCAGAGTGGCGCCTGGAGCAACTACCCCTTCTTCAAGAAGGGGTACGTGATCTTCACGAGCGTGCGCGAGGGGCTCTTCATCGTGCGGGTGATGGGAGGCTCGCCGATCAGCTAGCCTTCAGGTGCCCGACGAATCGCCGGCGGTGGTCCCTCCGTCCCGGAGACTGGAAGCGGGCGAGAGACCACCAACGCGTATCACCATAGGCCGACACCGGCCACGAGGATCAACAGGGTGCTCACGCAACGATTGCACGCCGCCATCTGGCCTGTCGGACTTCTGGTCAGCCTCAATGCGGCAACCCCTCCGGTGGCGCCGCTGCCGTGGCGGTTCGTCACCGAACGCCTCATCGCGCCCGCGGAAGGCGCCAAGGGCGAGCTCGGCGAGATCGTCTCCCTGGCGATCGCCGACGACGGAACCGTCTACGCCATGCAGAAGAAGCCCGCCACGGTCCTGGTCTTCGGACCCGACGGCAAGTATCTCCGGACCATCGGTCGCGAGGGCGATGGACCGGGTGAGCTGCGGAGCGGCGTGATCGGCGTCCACGGCGACCTGCTGATGGTGCAGGACTGGAGCGCGCGCCGCTTCTCGATCTTCCGGACCAATGGAGCCTTCGTCACCACGGTGAGGTCGCTCTGCTGCCAGTCGTACGGGACGCTGCATATCGACCGAGAGGGCACCGCCTGGGTCAAGGGAGCCGCGCGCGGCATCGAGTCCGCGTACCTCCGGATCGACGCACGTGGCCGGATCATCGACACCCTCGCGGCGGTGTCCACCCGCGTCATGAAGGCCTGGAAGGCCGAAGCGAGCACGGGACAGACGCGCTCCATCCACGAGGTCGCCGTGCCAGGGCAACCGTTCGAGATGGTGGTGTTGCGGCACGACGGTCTGATCATGCGAGGTCGCAGCGACTCGATGCGCTTCGTCCTGTCGCGCACCGGGCGCGACACGGTCCGCATCATCGAGGGGCCGACGAGGCGACTCCCGGTGACAGCGGCGGAGAAGGCCCGACAGATCGAGGGGATGATCGAGGGGCTCCCGTCGACCGCGCTGCAGGAGTCGCTGCGGAAGGTGGCGCGGGCGAGTGACATTCCCGATCGGAGCAACGCCTGGAACGGCGTGTTCGTGGATCGGGCGAGTCGTGCCTGGGTCATGCTGCCAGGGGTGAAGGCCGGCGTCGGCCAGTTTGGCGTCTTCGACCCGAGCGGGAAATACCTCGGCGAGGTGCCCTTCGAAGAAAGCCGACCCGCGCGGCGCTGGGTCATGGGCAAGGACCGTGCGGCTGCCCTTGAGGAGAACGAGGATGGACTCCCGCAGATCCGGGTCTATCGTCTGGAGATGAAGGGGAAGTGAGGGTCGCGAGGCGGCCGGAGCGGGCCTCACCTGGCCTCTCCGCAGCAACGCCCGGCGGCACTGCCGCAGTGCGCTCCATCGCGCTGTACCGCAGTCACGGATTCGCCGAGATCGAGCCGTACCCCGAAAGCGAAATTTCTGAGGAGTTCCGACCGGATCTGCTCCTCATGGAGCGCTCCCTCACGGGCTCGGCCGAGACGGAGCAGTAGCCGCCGGGCAACCAGGTCCAACGACGGCGCCACCGGGAAGACGGGTTGCGCGCAGGGCTCGTGCGACGCGACAACGTGGGCACCGGGGACTATATATCGCATCGGTCCACCGAGATATCCCATCCCTCATTCAAACACTCTTCACCGGAAACAACTTGTCAGACGCACCGCACATCAAGGCAGCCTTTGAGCGCGTCGCCGGGGCCATGGCGAAGCGCCCGAATCTCGGACGCGGTACCGGCGTGTCAATGACCCGTGTCGACCGCGGGCTGCGATGCGAAATTCGCGAAGGGCCGTTCACGCTCGCCACCGACATGCCGGAGCAGGCCGGTGGCTCCGGCTCCGCCCCCACACCCGGCGTGTACGGACGCGCGGCGCTCGGCAGTTGCCTGGCCACGGGATACATGATGTACGCGGCGAAGATGGACGTGCCGTTCAACGGACTCGAGGTTCAGATCCACGCCGATTACGATGACGGCGCCCTCTTTGGCGTGGCCGACGTGCCCGCCGGGTACTCGGAGGTCCGGTACGTGGTCTCCGTCGACAGCGACGCGCTGGAAGCCGATATCCTGCGCGTGCTCGATGCGGCGGAAGCGCACAGCCCGTATCTCGACGTCTTCAGCCGGGCGCAGCACTGTGTCCGCGAAGTGCGCATCAAGGCCGCGGAGTCAACCGACCATGGATGAGCGCTTGCAACGCCGGGTGCAGCGGTATGGGTGGGACAAGTCCGCCGCGCACTACGAGGGGTACTGGCATCAGCAGCTGGCGCCGGCACTGGTCCGGCTGCGCGAACTCGCCAACTGCCAGCCCGGCGAGCGCGTGCTCGACGTGGCGTGCGGCACGGGGCTGGTGAGCTTTCCGGTGGCCGAGGACGTTGGCCCGAGCGGCACCGTGTTCGGCGTCGACATCTCGGAACGCATGATCGAGATCGTGCGAGCCGGCGCCGCCGAGCGCGGATTGGCACACGCGCGCTTCGACCGCATGGACGCCGAGGACCTGCGCGTCGATGATGGCTCGTATGAGGTGGCCCTCTGTTCGCTCGGCCTGATGTACGTGCCGAACCCACGCCAGGCGCTGCTCGAGATGCATCGCGCACTCGCACCCGGCGCGCGCGCCGTGGTCTCGGTGTGGGGACAGCGCGACCGATGCGGCTGGGCCGAGATCTTTCCGATTGTCGACGCGCGCGTTGCGTCGGAGGTCTGCCCGATGTTCTACCGGCTCGGCGGCGGTGAGGCCCTGGCTCGGGAAATGGAGGCGGCAGGATTTACCCACGTGACGACAGAGCGGATCGAGACGCGATTGATGTACGCCTCTCCGGAAGACGCGTGCGGTGCAGCCTTCGACGGCGGCCCGGTGGCGTTGGCCTACTCCCGGTTTGACGAACAGGTGAAGTCGGAAGTACGCGCCGAGTATCTGGCGTCGATCGACGCGTTTCGCGACGGCGACGGGTATGCGGTGCCGGGAGAGTTCGTGATCGGGGTTGGGCGCAAGCACTGACGTGGGCCGACCCGGCGATGCGCACCTCACCCCGTCCGGGGTAGGGGAATCAGCCGCCGTCGGTCGAGTATCCGGGAACCGTGTGGCGCGATCACCGACCACGCCAGGGCCGGCGGGCACCCAGCGGGGTGCCCGGCTGACTGGAAGTTGCTGCCGCCGAAGGCCATGTCGTGAGATGTCACTCTTCCCTTTGCAACGGACGTCACCATGAAGAAGATCGTCGCCGGAATGGCCTCCCTCCTGGTTCTTGTCTCGGTGATGGCTGCGCGTCCGAGTTCACCCCTCCCGCACTTCCAAGTGACGGTGGAGAACTCGGCAAAGGGGTGGCTGGCGCGCTGCGATACGGGCTGTGCGTGGAAGGAGCTGTCGGTGGCTTGCGGGGATGACTGCCGCGTGCGCATCGATGCCAGCGGTGTGACGGCAAACAGCACCGAGGAATGGACGAAGTCGACGTTCGGATTCGTGCTGAGCCGGTCGGAGAAGGGCGGGCAGGCCGTGTCGCTGGGTGGCACCGCATGGACCACACTCTCGTGGAAGTGTGCAGCCGCGGTCTGCCGTGCGCGGATTGATGAGTCCGGCGTAACTCAGGCACTCGATTGGCGCTTTGGACGCTCACAGTGACGTCTGGCCAGCGTTTGCTGGCAGGCAACCACTTCGGTGCAGGGAGGGGCTATGTCGATCTATAGGGGAGTTGTTGTCGTTCGGTCTTGGCCACGGCCATCGCGTCGACTGGCCGGACCACGCCGGACGAGGCCCGGATGTTTCCTGCCTTCACGATGTTTCGAGGCGGGAGCCTCGAGAAGCCCCTGCTCATGTACCACGGCAACGTGACCACGGACACGATCGGAAAGATGGTGGTGGCCAATCTTGTGAATGACCCCTTGGCGGTGATCTACCAGAGCCTGGTGGCGACCAGCCCTGTCCCACCGGATGACCCCAGAATTGTGGCCACCTTTGAGGTGGCGGAGTTCTTTGGGTCGAAGTGGTCCGCCTTGGCGGGACCCGATGGTCGGCCGACACGTGCGCTGCAGTTTGAGGAAGCCAATCACTTCTCGAAAATTCATGTCATGCGCTCGGGTCCCCCGATCTGGATGAAGCCGGTCGTGGCGCCGGGCGGAGGCGACTATTCTGCGCTGAGCGTGAGCGACACGGCGCAAGCCATCCTGTCGGGCCTCGGAATGAAGCTGCGCTAGGCAGGTGACGATCATCGCGACCGCTGGCACCTCAAACGCACGACGCTAGCCAGCCCATGATTCACTCGACGATCGTCGACCTGATTCTGCTCGTCTCCGTGCTGGCGCTCGGGGCGTGGCGGCTGATCGCACCGGCATGGCGGCCGAGGCTGCGGATCGCCGCGGCCGGACTGGCGCTCTGCCTGGCGGCGGTCCAATGGGCACGCTATGGCTTCACCTGGCAGCATCTCGCGGCCTACCCGCTGCTCGCGCTGAGCGCGCTGCCGCCACTCCGCACGAGCAACATGTTGCGATGGATCGGTCGCGTCGGGCTGGTCGGGATCGCCGTGGCCTCGATCGGTGTCTGGATCCTGCCCGCGGTCCCCACGCTGCCTGCACCCGATGGCCGGTACGCGGTCGGGACCGAGATCTCCCGCTGGACCGACACGTCGCGCGACGAGCCGCATACGACGGACTCGAGCGACCGGCGCAGCGTGATCGCGCAGGCCTGGTATCCGACGACGCGTCGCGAGGAGCGCGGCGCTCCGCTCCCCTACATCGACGGGACCGACCGGATGCCCAGCCAAGTCGGCGGCCTCCCCGGCTTCGTGCTGCGCCGCTACGACCAGATCGATAGCCACGCGGAGGCCTCGGCGCCGCTGGCGATGAGCGAGCGGCCCTGGCCGGTGGTGATCTTCTCGCCAGGCTACGGCGCACCGCGTGCGGTCTATACCGGCCTCGCCACTCGCCTTGCGAGCCGCGGCTTCGTGGTCTTCGTGCTGGACCACCCCTACGAGTCAGGGGTGACCGAGCTCCCCGACGGTCGCGTGGTGGGGACGGAGGAGCATTTCCCCCCGGGCATGACGGATCGCACGCAATACATGGCCGATCAGCAGCGCGTGCGGACTGCGGACATTCGCTTCGTCATCGACCAGCTCGCGCGTCCGGAGGCGCTGTCGCCGACGCTCCGAGGCAGCAGGATCGACGCCGCGAAGGTGGCCGTCATCGGCCACTCCTTCGGTGGCGCGGTTTCCGCGATGGTGATGAGCGAGGACCCACGCGTCGCGGCGGCCGCCAACATCGACGGGACGCCGTATGGCGACCTGCCGGACCGCCAGCTCACCCGGCCCTTCCTGCTGCTGCAGAGCGATCTCGCCGAATCCCCGCACGGGGATCTCTTCCACCAGGGGAATGGCAAGCTGCTCACGAAGATGACCGCGCCCGGTTTCCGCTATGAGCTCAAGCGCTCCAATCACTTCAGCTTCACCGATGCGCCCTATTTCCTTGCGCGGCCTGGTCGCTGGCTGCTGGCGCAGCTGATGGGCGGCGGACGCGGGCCCGCGGCGACCCAGCAGGCGACGGCCGACATGCTGGCGGCGTTCCTCGCAGGCCCGCTGACCGGCGTGCACGGCGACATGACCGCGACCGCCGCCCGCTACCCCGACCTGCCGGGCGGACCGTGGCCAGCGGGCAGGCGGCTCTCGGACGACTAGTCTGCCGCTCTCTTGAGTCGCCGCGGCTGTGCCTGACACGCCGTGCAGCCGACGGCTATCGTGAGCGTGTGCGGCACTGCCCGATTGCGCCGGCCGGGGGCCTGACGCCTCGGCCCACGCGCAGTAGTCTTATGGGAGCACGCCCGGGCCACGTCAGGCCCCACAGGGAGGTATGAGTGAAAGACTCATTCGTCGTACCTGAGCCACAAGTCGAGCTCGTGCTCACGCTCTTCGGGCGACGTGCGCCACGATGGCTTGAGCGCCTCGTCGAGTTCTTCTGGCCGCCACGTGCCCTATGGTCGAAGGGTCATGACCAATCCCGCGGGGGTCGTGGCCATCGGGGATCTTGAAAAGCTCACCCTCACACCATGGACGCTGCCCCCATGAAACATCTGCTGGTGTTGTCGGTCGCCATGCTCCTCCCGAGCACCGCCTCGGCGGAGGTGCGGCTTCCCGCGGTCATCGCCGAGGGGATGGTCCTCCAGCGGAATGCGCCGCTCCGCTTCTGGGGATGGGCCGATGACGGTGAGTCGGTGACGGTGGAGTTCCTCGGCCAGAAGCGATCGGTGACCGCCACACGGGGCATGTGGGAGGTGACACTCAAGCCGGTCAGAACCGCAGGCGGCCCCTTTCGCCTGGTGATCTCCGGAACGAATCGGATCGAGTTCACGGACATCCTCGTGGGTGAGGTGTGGCTCCTGTCGGGGCAGAGCAACATGGAATGGAGCCTCAAGAACTCCTTCGAGCCCGACGCCGCCATCGCCTCGTCGGCCAATCCGAACATTCGCCTCTTCATGGTGCGCAACAGCAGGTCCGACGAGCCGATGAAGGACGTCGAGGTGCAGCAACCGTGGGCGGCCGCCTCTCCTGCGACGACCGCGGGCTTCTCGGCGGTGGGCTACTATTTCGGGCGGTCGCTCCACGCCACGCTGGGCGTTCCCATCGGCCTGATCTCCGCGGACTGGGGAGGCACCCCGGCCGAGGCGTGGACACCGGAGTCGAGGCTGCGCGGCAGCGCGTCGCTCCAGTCGATCATCGACCGCTACGCTGCGGCCAGGCCAGCGCATGACGAACGGCTCAAGGCGTGGCAAGAGGCGTCCGACAAGGCCAAGCGCGACGGCACCAGCGCCCCCAACCGCCCCAACCTCTGGCGCTACAGTGAACTCTACAATGCCATGATCGCGCCCCTCACCCGATTCTCCATTCGGGGGGCGCTCTGGTACCAGGGCGAGTCAAACACGGCGCGCGCGATGCAATACCGCGCGCTCTTCCCGGCCATGATCGAGGCCTGGCGAGACGCCTGGGGCATCAAGGACTTCCCCTTCCTGCTGGTGCAGCTGGCTCCGTTCCAGGGCAGTGGGTCCGACAAGCTGGAATACGCCGAGCTCCGGGAGGCGCAGGACCTCGCCACGCGGCGCCTCAAGAACGTGGGGATGGCGGTGATCACCGACGTGGGCGAAGAGAAGGACATTCACCCCAGGAAGAAGCAGCCCGTCGGAGAACGGCTGGCGCTGCAGGCCCGCAAGCTCGCCTATGGCGAACGGAACCTGTTGGCATCCGGCCCCACCCTCACCGCCGTGCGCTTTGAGGGTGCCAAGGCCGTGCTCACCTTTGACCATGTCGGTGCCGGCCTCGTGACGGCTCCCGCGATCGGCGGTGGCCAGCTCGTCGGCTTCACGGTTGCCGGGGACGATGGTGTGTTCACCGCAGCCAACGCGGTGATCGAGGGGCGCAACCGCGTCGTGGTCAGCGCCGCCACCGTCGCACGACCCACGGCCGTGCGCTACGGCTTCGCCAACTACTCCGTGGTCAACCTCTGGAACACGGAAGGGCTGCCGGCGGCGCCATTCCGCACGGACATGCCGCGGTAGGGCGGGGCCCTCTTTTCTCGCCGCCTGCGGAGAGCGCGCCGCGCCGCCGAAGCGCACTGCCTTGCGCCACCATCACGTTCCGCGCGCACGAAGAGGAAGCCCCCATGGCCAAGCTCGTGTTCGGCATGAACCAGTCCCTCGACGGGTACGTCGACCACATGGCGTTCGCGCCCGGTCCCACGCTCTTCCGCCACTTCATCGAGGAAGCGCAGGCGCAGGCGGGCAGCATCTATGGCCGCCGCATGTATGAGATCATGCGCTACTGGGACGACGACCACCCGGAATGGGGCGACGCGGAGCGCGCCTTCGCGGCGGCGTGGCGGCGCCAGCCGAAATGGGTCGTCTCGCGGACGTTGACGTCGGTCGGCCCCAACGCCACGCTGGTGGGCACGGATCTCGAGCGCGCGATCCGCGCGCTCAAGGCCGAGCGCGACGGAGAGATCGAAGTGGCCGGCACGCTGTTGGCGCAGAGCCTGACGGCACTGGGCCTGATCGACGAGTACCGGATCTACCTGCATCCCGTGGTCCTCGGGCAGGGCACGCCCTACTTCGCCGGCCCGCGGCCACCGCTCCGCCTCGTGGCACATGACCCGATCGACGAGTCGGTGCTCCGGCTTCGTTACGTACCGATCTAGCGTCGGGAATTCGATGACCGGCGGGATGCTCCGCAATTGCTCACACCTTCCCGGGGGTACCATGCGCGTTACAGAACCGGACTCGACTTGATGGACACAGCTGTTGCCTCGACATCCGGAACGTGGACGGGCGCCCCTGGAGGGACATCCCCTGGGTCCCGTGTTGCCGTGCCGCCCGCGAGCCGTCGGCGGAGATTCCGGGACCGATCTTGCCCCCCATGGTTCTGGGGCGACGAGTCTCTTCCCCTCGGACGGTGGCGCCTCGACGCGGCGATCGTTCCGGGACTTCCAATGGCCATGCCCGCCGTCTTGAACGGCGATGACCCCGGCCGCGACGGCATCACAAGGAAGCGCCTGACCTTGCCACACCATCTCTCCTCACCGGCACTCGGCCCCCCTCGCTTTAGCGAGATCCTCGCCGCCCCCGCGAGGGTGCCGTGACCGGCTCCGTCGCCAACCGGCGTACGGTGATGATTGCCGACGACCACGCCGTGGTGGCCGACGGACTCGCCCGAGTCCTGCAGGCGTACTACACGGTGGGGCCGACGGTGACCGAGCTCGCCGGTCTCATCGCCGCAATCACGATGTGCCGGCCGGATGTCGTCGTGGTCGACCTGATCTTTGCCGGTGAATGCTCGCTGCCCCTGATTCGGCGCGCACTCGCACTGCGAGACGTCGAGAGCCGGTTCGTGGTGCTGACTGCCCATGAATCTCCGGCCATGACCCGCTCGGCGTTCGAGGCCGGGGTCCACGCCGTCCTTCTCAAGGGATGCAGTGTCCAGGATCTCCGGCTGGCCATCGACGCCGCGCTCGAGGGTCGCCGGCTCATCCCGCCCATCCTCGAGGCCACGGGGGAGGCCGGACGACCGCGCCGGGTGGATGGCGATGGGGTACAACTGAGGGCGGGCCAGGTTCGCGTCCTGCTCCTCCTGCATGAGGGGCTCTCACGGGCCGAGGTCGCCGACCGGCTCCGGATCTCCGTGCGCGGGGTGGACCATCACATCAGGCTGGCGAAGCAGACGACCGGGATCAGGAACCTCAGGCTCCTCCTGCGGTGGGTCGGGGAGCACGAGGAGTTGCTGAGGCGGTAGGCCGAAGATCCCGCGGGAGATCACCGGAAGCCTCTCTTGGTCCGGTCGCAAGCCGGATTTGCCATCGGCACCGTGACCGCACCACTCCAATGCCCGGTTCCCCTATCCCGGGCGGGATTCGCTGTGCCCGGGGAGGACGGTGCCGACCGCGCGCGATGACTATGACTTCTCACAGTATCGCGATGCATCTGCTGCCCGTACACTGCTTCCCTGACGGTAGGCCGAGGCTTGGCCCCCCCTGCGACCGAGCCGTCCGGGGCTCCGCAGCGCCGCGGATGCCGGGCGTTGACCGGCAGGGGAAGCTTGTCCACGCCATTCACGTGATCAACGGGAGAGATGACCATGCCCTGCCTGAACATCACCAACGGCTTGTTCCTCAACGCTGGTCCCACCTGGCAGACCGGCAACGTGACCGGCACCACCGCCAACGGGGCCACGATCACCAATACCGCCGGTGGAGCGAATCCCGGTTGCGTGGTCGCGACGGCCAGCGACAGCGAGTTCTTCCCGATGCCGGCCGGTGGCTCCGTGCGTTTTCTCATCTTCGGCAATCCTGCGAATTTCGTGGCGGTCCTCACGATCCAGGGGGGCGTCGGTCCTGTCACGCGCTCCGTGGTGCTCGTGGATATCACTGGCCCGTCGATCACCACCGAGCTGCTCCTCACGATCAGCGCCGACAGTACGGTTTCGCTTCCCCAGATCGATCCGAGTCAGGGCACTGGCAGCGTGTTCATGCTGTTCGCGCCCACCGGCAGCGGCCCGCTCGCGAACGTTCACGCATCCATCCATCGCAGCGTCGACGGATTCGCGTTGTGTGCGGCGGTGCCGTTCCATCCGACGATGCAGGTCCTGGGCAACGCGACCACGACCCAGTTGCAGGTTCTTGAGGGCAGCACGGTACGCGCCTCCTGTCCACGCCCGCGCGGTGAGTGCCAGGTCACGACCGATCCGGTCAATTTCCCGGATTCGGTCCAGGGGCCCGGCGTGAATCCGGCACTCGCCACGTCGATCCGGACCGCGACGATCCGCAACGACGGCAACGACTGCCTCACGATCAACAGCATCGGCAACGTGGGACCTTACATCGTGGTCGCCTCAAGTCCGCCGATGCCGGCGACGCTCGATCCCGGGGATGAACTGGATGTCGACATCCGCTTCGCGCCGCCCGCGGGCACGGCGATGTTCAATGTGGATCTACCGATCAATCCGGCACCAGGGGCCGGTGACACCGTCATCCATTGCCGGGGAAGGGCGCGTCCTCCGGTGGCGGCCATCGGCTTCGGTGCGAACATCGCCTTCGGTTCCATCCCCGTCTCGAGTACGGCCACCCGGACCCTGACCATCACCAATACCGGCGAACGCACCGTCAACGTCGGCGTACCAGCGTCACCAGCCGGGAGCGAGTACGTTTGGGCGGCGTTCAGCGGGGCCATCGCTCCGGGCTCCAGTGCGCCGGGCATCTCCATCGCGTTCACGCCCCCGTCCGAGAACGCGTTTCCGCGGACGCTGAGCTTCACGAGCGACGTCCAGGCGATCGCACACCAGGTCAACCTCACCGGCGCGGGGTGCATGGCGCGCGCCCGGATCAACCCGATCGTCCCGCCGGGTCCCGCGATCCCTTTCGGCCAGGTCCAGCGGGGCTTTCGCACCGTGCGGCTCGTGCGTGTGCAGAACACGGGCAACGGGCAACTCACGTTTCGGGCGCGGATCGCAGGTAATCCGCTGTTCGGCATCCAGGTGGCCAACGGTTCGGTCACGGCCCCCCTGTCCCAGAACACGTTCACCGTGAATCCGCCGAGCATCTGCGGGGCGGGAGCCACCGGGTCGGGCGAAGTGCTGTTCGCCATCACCTTTTTCGCCGATGCCGTGCCCAGTGCCACGCCCCAGACGGGCCAGCTCATCATCGACAACCACAATGACGGGACCGGATCGCCGGCGGTGTTCACCTTCACCCTCGAGGCCGAGATCATCGCCGTCGTCAACGCCGACGTCGAGATCGTCATCGACCGATCCGGCAGCATGGACGACAGCTCCGGTCCCCGACGCAAGATCGACACGGCGCTCGACGCAGCCCGGTTGTTCGTCCAGTTGGCGCGGCCCGACGTGGACGATCGGGTCGGGATGTCACGCTTCAATACCGTGCCGGAACAGGTCCAGGGGATCACGCCGATCACCAGCGCGAACCAGGCGGCGATGGTGAACGGAATCATCGAGGCCAACTATGCGCCATCCGGGGGCACCTCAATTGCCGGTGGCGTGTTGCGGGCCGTCGCGGACCTCGACGCGAATCCGCGAAGCGCACCGCCGCCGCAGCTCAACAAGGCGGTGGTCGTCCTGACGGACGCCAACGACAACACCCCCTACACGAACCCGGCGGACGGTCTGGCCTACACGCTGCTCGGCGAGGGGAGCACGAATGCGGTCGGCGTACCGCCGGACGTCCGGCTCTACGGCGTCGGGATCGGCGACGCCGTCGATACCGGGCGCCTGGCCCAGCTCTGCCCGACGACCGGGGGGCAGTTCCTGCATGTGCACGATTTCGCGGGGCTGGACTTCTTCAAGCTGGAGAAGCACTTCACGCAGATCTACATGGCGACCGTGGATCTCGCGCAGATCACCGATCCCACCTTCGTCATCCAGCCGAACGCCACGCACGAGCACCCGTTCGTGTTGCTGCGCGGGGACGTGACCATCATGGCGGTGGTCTACGACCGGGATGGCGTGCGGCTCCCCTTCTGGTTGCGGTCACCGCAGGGCGAGCTCGTCGAGCTGACGTCGATTCCTCCCGGGTTCCAGATTCGTCCGGGCATCACGACCAGTGCCCGCTTCATGGAAGTCCGGCTGCCGCAGGGCGAGCCGCAGCGATATGCGGGGCAGTGGCATGTGGTCGTCCGGCACGATGGACAGCAATGCTACGCGCCGGGGGTGCCGGGCGCATCTGCCTGGACGGGTGATCAACCATCCGGCCTTGGGACCACGCATGCCGCGGTTGGCGGCGGCGGGTTCGGGTTTACGTCCACACGGTGCAAGCCGAACACGAAGGATCCGGTCATGTACGGAATCGCTCTGGGCGCGGGGTCGAATTTCAGGATGTTCCCGTTCCTCGAACCGGGCGTCGTGTCGGTCGGCGATCCCATCCGCCTCAATGCACTGATCACCGAATTCACGCTTCCGGTTCCGGGGTGCACGGTGACGGTCGACATCACCGCTCCCGATGGCACGGTACGCACGGTCACACTCGCCGACGACGGAGTCCACGATGACGGCGCGGTCGACGACGGCGACTACGGGGGACACTTCCTGCACACGCACCAGGAAGGCATGTACGAGTTCCTGTTCCGGGCCTACGGGACAAGTCGTGATGGCGAGTCCGTCACCCGCGAAGCGACGCTGTCCAAGTACGTCGAGGGACGCGAAAAACTCGTGCCTCCTGAACGACCGGGCAGCAAGGCGGAGTGCTGCACCAGGATCGCACGCTGGATGCGGGTCCTGAGCATCGTGCTGATTCTGATTCTCATGATCTCGATATGGCTCGCCACCCGATAGGCTGACCGATCGATCCCGGTGGGGGCGCATGTCTGCCCGCCTCCACCGGACAGTGCAACGGTCGGCTGTCGCGGTTGCGCCGGAGTGAGCGAGCGTGTGTCCCGGCTTGCCAGGAGCGGCGCGATAGTCCTGGGCGCACTAATAATGGTCAGCGATCGCCTCGACCGGCGCGCCCAGCCACGCTGGCGTCTGCGCGGTCCCGCCAACTCGGCATGTGTCCCCGTGTATCGCCTTCGGCACTGGAATCCCGGCTGTGAATCCTTCCGTCGAGATCCGTCGTCGTCAGATCGAGACATCCGCCCGCCCGTTGTCGGCCTGATTCTGATTGCCGCTGGAGACCGATGTGGCGACATCCTCCCGCTTGCCCACCGCCCGGCGGTTCGATTTCTGGAGGGTCGGCCGAGTGACGGCCGTGGCCGCCCTGTTCCTGCTCGTCGCCGGTCTGGTGCTGTCACCCGATCCGTCGCTGCGGATGCTCTGGTATCTGGTGGTGCCGATCCTCCCCGCAACCTTCCTGGTGAACACGACACTCTGGCGGAGTGTCTGTCCGCTGGCCACGCTGAACGACCTCGGCAATCGTCTTGCCACTCCACGCCCCATCACGCCCAGAGGCACCACCATGCTGAGCCTCGGGGGGCTGCTCCTCTTCCACCTGATGGTGCCGGCTCGCCGCGTCGTCTTGAACGTGAACGGTCCCGCACTCGCGATCACGATTGTCGCCGTGGCAGGACTCGCGCTCGCGCTCGGCCGACGCTACCTGGTGCGCTCCGCGTTCTGCAACGCGATGTGTCCGGTGCTGCCGGTCGAACAACTCTATGGGCAGGCGCCACTGGTGCCGATGCCGCGCGGTCGCTGCGCCAGCTGCTCCACATGCACGCCACGGGGATGCCTCGACCTTGCCGGGAGCCGGGCCCTGGTGCAGGTGATCGGCCGGACGCGCCGCACCACCGCCTGGCTGCGCACCCCGCATGGCCTCTTCATGGCCGGGTTGCCCGGCTTCATCATCGGCTACGGCCTGTTGACCGATGGCACGCTCGCCACGGCCCCGATCACCTATGCCACCACCCTCGGCTGGTCGTTGGCAAGCGTGGCCATCGTGGCCTCGCTCGCCCTCGGCGCTCGCGTGGATAGCACGCGACTCTTCCCACTCCTCGGTGGGGTGTCGGGGCTGCTCTACTACTGGTTCGCCGGTCCCGCCGTGGCCGGGGCGTTCGGTGCGGGGGCGTGGTGCGCCTTTGGCATCCGTCTGCTCGGGATGGGCCTGGCGACGCTCTGGCTCTGGCGCGCCTGGCCACGCGACGCAGGCACGCCTGCCACACTCTGACGCGGAGGACAACGACCGATCGTGAAGACGGAACGGTGGCAACGCGGTCCTGTCGAGGGCGTCCCCGAACTGGTCGAACCCCTCACCCCTCACCCCTCACCCCTCACCCCTCACCAAACCGCAGTCGCTACACCCTCTGGATCCCCGCCACCCCGTGCTCGACGCGCCAGCGACTCGCGGTCTCGACCGGTGCGCCCGGCCGCGTGATGTAGGGCACGACCCGATAGTCGGTCTGCCACGCCTCCGGCGTGACTCGGCAACTCAAGTAGCCGCGACGCGCGTTCTGCCACTTGGTGTGCGGGTTCTCTGCCATCGAGGCGTCGGTGACTCCGCCGGAACGATCGGCACCATCGCCCCCCGACGCGATGCTCGTCCCCACAAACTCTGCGGCCACGATCGGTGCGCCCGGTCGACGAAAATCGGCGCTGAGCTCGTTCACCCAGGCGGAGTGGATGTCGCCGGTCAGCACGACCGTGCGGTTCGGCGCTCGCTTGGCAATCGTGCCGAGCAGGCGATCGCGCGCGGCAGGATATCCGCTCCATTGATCCATCGACACCTGCACCTCGGCCCCCGCCCGGAAGTCGAACGGCGCCACCATCACCTGCTGGGCGAGCACCTGCCAATGCGCGCGGCTTGAACCGAGCCCCGACGTGAGCCATGCCTCCTGGGCGGGCCCAAGCATCGTGTGCTCCTTGCTCCCCCAGTCGCCGCACGGCACCACGCGGTTGCCGTCGTCGCAGGGCTGGTTGCTCCGGTACTGCCGCGTGTCGAGCCTCCAGAGCTGCGCGAGATTGCCCCACGCCGTGCTCCGGTGGATGGTCAGGTCGGCCCACGACCGGACCCGCGGCACCCGCACTGGCTGGTTCTCCCACCACGCCTGATACGCCATGGCTCGGCGGGCCCGCATCTGCTCTTCTGATTCCATGCCGTTCTCGCCGATCTCGTCGGCATAGTTGTTGTCCACCTCGTGGTCGTCCCAGGTCACCAGCCAGGGACAGCTCGCGTGGGCGGCCTGCAGGTCGCGATCGGTCTTGTACTGCGCATACCGGATCCGGTAGTGCTCGAGCGACTGGATCTCGATCGTGGCGTGCTTGCGGACGTTGCCGTCGCGACCGCTGTACTCGTAGATGTAGTCGCCCGTGTGGGCAATCAGGTCGAAGCGCTCCTCGGCCATGTGCCTGAACGCGGTGTAATAGCCGGCTTCGTAGCTCTGGCAGCCGGCCACCCCGAGTCGCAGCGGGTCGCTGGCGCTCGCGGCCGGTGTGGTGCGCGTGCGGCCCACCGCGCTGACGGCGTCGCCGGCCATGAAGCGATAGAAGTAGTCGCGCCCCGGCTCGAGCCCGGTGGCATCCACGTGCACGCTGTGGCCCAGCTCAGGGGCGGCGGTGGCGCGGCCCTGCTGGACTACCCGACTGAACGAATCATCATCGGCGAGTTCCCAGCGCACCACCGTCCGCACGGCGTCCATGCCGTATCCCGGATTCAGCGGATCGGGGGCGAGCCGTGTCCACAGCATGACGCTGTTGGCCGTCGGGTCGCCTGAGGCGATGCCGAGCGCGAAGGGATCGGCCTGAAAGGAGGGCCGCAGGCGGACACGCCAGTCGGTTGGGATGACGGCAGCGAGGGCAGCGTAGCGGGCAAGGTCGAGAAAGGATCGACGGTGCATCAGCAGCTCCTGGCGAGGAGATACGCCTGCGCGGCGCCGAGCAGCGAGATACGCATCAGGCTGGTGCGCAGGGGGTCGGTCATGTGTGGGCGCGGGCGGTGGCCATGACAGGCAATCTAGCTCGCACCCGAGTGGCACCGACGTCGGCGCGCGTGGCTCGGCAGCCCCGCCACCGAAACGCACGCCGCTATCCGGCCCAGGGAACGAGCCCATGCGAACGCCCCCGCCGAGACGCGCTGGGGGGCATCGTTCGGCCGTACGGGCGAGGGGCCGGACCCGTCCTGGCGCCGTTCCGGCGCAGCTTGACACCACCGACCGACTTCGGTTAAGTATACCACGAAGCTTGAGGCGTCGAAGCTTGAGACGTCGAAGCTTGATGCAAGAACGCAGGGACCACCACCGCTGGGGCGACCCGCCCCGGGAGCACAGATGGCGTCCGCACGATTTCCGATCCCCCAGGGCACGCTCGACATGCTTGTTTTGCGAATCCTCCTCCGGGCACCGGCCCATGGCTATGCCATCGCGAAGCGGCTCGAACTGGTCTCCCGAGACGCCCTGCGGGTGAATCAGGGATCGCTCTATCCCGCGCTGCACCGCCTCGAGCAGCGGGGCTGGCTCCAAGCCGAGTGGAAGCAGACCGAGAGCGGGCGCGAGGCCAAGAGTTACTCGCTGACGCCGGCCGGGCAGGCGCAGCTTGAGGAGGAAAAGAAGAGCTGGGAGACCCTGGCGCTGACGGTGCAGTTGGTCTTCGCCGAGGGGGTCTAGCGATGCCCAAGCTCCTCAATTTCCTGCGTCTCGGGCGCGCGCGCATGGACCACGATCTCGATCGCGAGTTGCACGACCATGTGGAGCACCTGGTGGACGAACTGCGGCGGAAGGGGTTCGACGAAGTCGAAGCACGGCGGCGGGCTCAGATTCAGTTCGGCGCGGTGTCCAAGATCCGCGAGGAGGTGCGCGACGAGTGGACCTGGCCGCGGCTCGAGTCGTTCGTGGCGGATGTTCGCTATGCCATCCGCAGCCTGGTCAGGGCCTGGGGCTTCTCGCTCGGAACCGTCGCCGTGCTCGCCCTGGGCATTGGCGCCACGGTCTCCATCTTCTCGGTGGTCAACACGGTGCTGTTGCAGCCGCTCGACTATCCGAATGCGGATCGCATCGTCTCGGTCGAGACGTTCTGGACCAACACCGGGCGCGCCAGTCAAGATGTCTCGGGCCCCGACTTCCTCGACTGGCAACGGCGGAACACGACACTCGACAAGATGGCGTCGTACTACGGCAACGAGGACGGCGTCACGATCGTCAATGGCCGCGCCGTCTTCGCGAACTCCCACTACGTCTCGAGGGATTTCTTTGCGGTTTTCGGCCAGTCGCCGGCCGCAGGACGCCTCCTGCTCGACGACGACATCCCCTCGGGAACGGGTGATCCGACGGTGGTCGTCGTCGCCCATCAGTGGGCACGGACACACTTCGGCAGCGTCGCCGCGGCCCTGGGGAAACGGATCACGGTCTACGGCAAGCCGATGGAGATTGTCGGCGTCGCGCCGTCGGGGTTCCGCTACCCGGCGAATGCCGATTTCTGGGCGCCGTGGCGGACCGAGAGTGGCGGCACCGACCGCAACAACCACAACTATCACGTCGTCGGCACGCTCAAGCCGGGGGTCCACCTCGCGCGCGCCCAACACGACATTCGCACGATCGGCGACCAACTCGCCCGCCAGTTCCCGGAGAGCCGCTTCAAGACGGGCGCCGTGACCTCACTGCAGGATCGCCTCACCGGCGACGTGAAGGTGATGCTTTGGGTGCTGATGTGCGCTGTCTTCGCCGTCCTGCTGATCGCCTGCGCCAATATTTCCAACTTGCTGCTCGCCCGTGCCGCCGGCAGAGCGCGCGAGATTGCCCTGCGGGCCGCGCTCGGCGCAGGCCGCGGTCGGCTGGTGCGGCAACTGCTCACGGAGAGTGTGGTGCTCGGGGTGTTCGCGGGCGCAATCGGCGTGCTGCTCGCGTTCTTCTTGGTCCGCGGCGTGGTGCTGCTCTCCCCGGTTGATCTGCCGCGCCTCGACCAGGTTCGCATCGACGGCATCGCGCTGCTGTTCGCGCTCGGCCTTTCGCTCCTCTCGACCGTCCTCTTCGGCCTGGTGCCGGCGATTCACGCGGCGCGACTGGACCTCTCAAGTGCGCTCAAGCAGGGTGGGGCCAAGGGAGCCGCGTCGGATGGCGGACCGCGCCCGCGCGCGGTGCTGGTGGTCGCCGAAGTCGCGCTGTCGGTCATGCTGCTCGCCAGCGCCGGCTTGCTCGTCACGTCGTTCCAGAAGCTGCAACGGGTGGAACTCGGGTTCACGACGGAGAAGGTGCTGGTGGCCTACACCGAATACGCGGTGGACACCGAAGCCGATATGCGTCGGCGCAGCGCGTTCTACGCCGAGGTACTCGACCGGTTGCGGACGGTGCCGGGTGTGGTTGCCGCATCCGGTGCCGCCTATCTCCCGATGGGGCGCGAGCCGAGGTCGGGACGCGACTATTTCATCAAGGGCCAGCCCGAGGGTCGAGCCGGGGAGCGGCCGCAGCTCGAGTACTATGCCGTCACGCCCGACTACTTCACCACCTTGCAGATTCCGTTGCGTGACGGTCGTGACTTCGGTTCGACCGACGTCTGGGACCGTCCCGGAGTCGCCATCGTCAATGAGACGCTCGCCCGCAAGAGCTTCCCGGGCCAGTCGGCGGTCGGACAATTCATCCGCACCAATGCCTCGGCACCGTGGCTCGAGATCGTCGGCGTTGTCGGGGATGTCCGCTGGCAGGATCCGAAGCAGCCACCCGTGGCGATGCTGTACGCGTCGTCGCTGCAGGGTGCCGGCAAGTCGCTCTCGATCCTGGCCAGGACGTCCGTGGATGAACGGTCGATTGCCGGTACGCTGCGTTCCATCCTCAGTACGGGCAACCCCGGTGTGCCAGTGCGCTTCGAGCGGATGGACGAACTGTTCGCGGAGGCCGTCGCCCATCCGCGCTTTCGCACGCAGCTGATCGGGGCATTCGCCGGCGTGGCCGCGCTGCTGGCCGCCGTCGGCATCTTCAGCGTGCTGTCGTATCTGGTGGGACAGCGCACGCGCGAAATCGCCATCCGTCGTGCGGTCGGCGCGACGACTCCCGCCGTCGTACAGCTCATCTTCGGCCAAAGTATGCGCTTGGTGGCGATCGGGCTCGTGGTCGGGTTGGCGGGTTCACTCGCGATCGCGCGACTCTTGCAAGGACTGCTCTATGAATTCAGTCCGTGGAACCTGGGGGCCTACGGTGGGGCACTTGTGGTGGTTGGCGCGGCGGCGTTGTTTGCCACGCTGATTCCCGCGATACGAGCGACGACGGTATCGCCCCGCGTCGCTCTGCAGCAGGAATAGGGAGCACCCCGCCCGCGATGCCATGCTCCCTCGGGCGTCATGCGCGCTGCAGCTTGGTGGCCGTCGCTGACCAGCGACGGCCGTGTCCAGGCCCGCCGGTGATCCTTCTCCCGGGATTCGTCCCTGCCTGGCGGGGACCGTCCCTAGCCTCCACGCCCCCTCCGAGGGCTGGAGTATCTTTCTCCAATGTTCGGTACCCCCGCAACCCGACTCATTTCTCCCCTCGCGGGCGCTCTGATCTGGCTTGGCCTGTCGGTCGTGTTCACCATGTCCGCGATCGGACTCTATGCGGTGAAGGGGGACCCGCAGCCGTTGGACGTCGCCTTCTGGTGGGCCGGCGCGGAATGGCTGATCTATGGGCTCCTCTCGCCGCTGGTTTTTGCCAGCCTGCGCCGAGCCCCTCTTGATCGCGCCAGGCTCACGCGGTCGCTCGCGATACTGCTGCTCACGTGGTTCGCCTTCCACCTGACGGTTCAGATGGCCTTCGTGATCCTGGAGCGCACCTTCTTCCTCGGGAACTACCAGGGGATGATGTCCTTTTCGCGTCATCTGCTGATGTTCATGGTGAGAAAGGCCGCGTTCACTTTCGTCGTCATAGCCGTCATGGTTGGCGTGCACCATCTGGGGGAACTCTATAGTCAGGCGCGCGAGCGTGAGCGCCGCGCGGCCCAGCTCCGCGCTGACCTCGCCCAGAGCCGTCTGCAGACCCTGCGGGGCCAGCTCCATCCCCATTTTCTCTTCAACACGCTCAACACGATCGCCGCCCTGATCCACAGCGATCCGGATGGCGCGGAACGGGTGACCTCGCGCCTCGGCGATCTGCTTCGCGAAACCCTGCAAGACGATGGCAATACCGAGGTCCCGCTGAGTCATGAATTCGACTTTCTCAGGCGGTACGCCGAAGTTCAGCAGACCCGCTTTGCCGATCGGCTCTCCGTGACAATCGAGGCATCGCCGGACGTGATGGAAGCGCTGGTTCCCTCCCTGGTGCTGCAGCCGTTGGTGGAGAACGCCATCCGCCACGGCATCGAACCCCGGGCCGCCACGGGAACTGTGCGGGTGACCGCGCGACGCGTTGGCGGTCGACTAGAACTTGAAGTCCGGGATGACGGTGTCGGCCTCCAGGTCGATGGCCACAATGGTCACGGGACCGAGGGCTTCGGCGTCGGACTTCGAAACACCCGGATGCGGCTGCTGGAGCTGTTCGGTGAAGGACATCACTCCTTCACGATCTCGCCGGCCGACACCGGGGGCACGTTGGCAACCATTTCGATCCCCTGGAAGCTCGACGGTGGCGAGCACAATGGCTGAGCTGCGAGTCCTGATCGTCGACGACGAGCCCCACGCCCGCGCCCGGATTCGCGAATTGCTTTCCCGTGAACGCGATGTGACCATCGTGGGCGACGCTGGTGATGGGGACGACGCGGTGCGCCAGATCACCCTGCACCGCCCGAGCGTGGTCTTTCTCGATGTCCAATTGCCTGCTCGCGACGGGTTTGCCGTGCTCGCTGCCCTCGAAGTGCCGCCACCCGTCGTCGTCTTCACGACAGCCTACGACAGTTACGCCCTTCGCGCATTCGACGTCCACGCGCTCGACTACCTGCTCAAGCCGTTCGACCGCGACCGCCTCGCGCAGAGCCTCGATCGCGCGCGCCACGCCGTGGCCCGTCTCGGCGGAACGACGGACAGTCGCCTCACGGCGCTCGTCGAGGAACTCCGCGCCGGCACTCGCTATCTCACCCGGATTGCCGTCCGCATCGGTGGCAAGATTCGGATCGTAAACAGCGCCGAAATCGACTCGGTCGAGGCGTCCGGCAACTATGTCCGGCTGCACACGAAAGGCGGCGCTCACCTGTTGCGCGAGACGATGCAGCGGGTCGAGGGGCAGCTCGATCCCGCCCAATTCGCGCGTATTCACCGCTCCGCGATCGTGAACCTCGATCGGATCGTCGAGCTCGAGCCCGACTTCCACGGCGACTATACCGTTCGACTGACCGACGGCCGCAAGCTGCCCCTCTCGCGCTCCTACCGCGATCGCTTCAAGGGACGACTCGGCCCGGAGTTCTGACCCGGCATCACGGGACTCACCCCACCGCTCCGCCATCCATCACACCAGCTGCAACTCGCACGAACATCGATCAGTACGGGGGACACCAGTCATCCGGGAGTCCGTCGATGTTCGCTGTTGCCACGCTCCTCACCATTGCCTTCGCGGGTGACACCGTGCGCGCCGTCCCCGCTCGATCGCTCCCCCGCCTCGACGGTCGGCTTGATGATCCGGCGTGGGCGGCCGCCACCCCCGTCGGGGGCTTCGTGCAGCGCACCCCCAATTGGAACCAGCCGGGGAGCGAACGGACCGAGGCACGGGTGGTCTACGGCGCCGACGCCCTGTATGTCGGGGTACAGGCGTGGGATCGCGAGCCGGAGAAAATCCTGGCCCCGCTGGCCCGCCGCGATGAGACGATTACCACCGATCGCATCGGCGTCTCGATCGACTCGTGGCACGACCGGCGCACCGCGTTTACCTTCATGGTGAATCCCGCTGGGGTCAAGTTCGATACCTACGTGTATGACGACGCGACGCTCGACTTCTCCTGGGATGCCACCTGGGACGTGGCGGTCCTGCGTGACAGCACCGGCTGGAGCGCCGAGTTCCGGATTCCGTTTTCACAGCTGCGCTACGGTTCCACCAGCGAGCCTCGATTCGGCTTCAACGTGTTGCGCACCATCGCGCGCCGCAACGAAGTCCAGCAGTGGCACGTGGCTCCCCAGGACTTGTCGCAGTTCGTATCGCAGTTCGGCGAACTGACCGGCCTGGAGGGGATCGCGGCGCCACGCCGAGTGGAAGTGGTTCCGTATGTGCTGGGTAGAGGCACGTTCGACGGCTCCGTACGCGGCAATCCGATTCGCTCATCACGGGCCGGTGCCGGCACCGCAGGCGCCGACATCCGCCTCGGTCTCGGTGCCTCGATGACCCTCGCCGCCGCTCTCAACCCCGACTTCGGACAGATCGACGGCGACCCGTCGGAGGTGAACCTCGCCCCCACCGAGCTCTTCAACGCCGAGCGCCGCCCCTTCTTCTCCGAATCGAGCGACGCGCTGCGCGTGCCGCTGTCGCTGAGCGCATCGCGCGGCGCACGCGGTGCCGAAAGCCTCCTGTACTCGCGACGAATCGGTCGCGCCCCGCAGCTGTCGGCGAGCAGTCGTGGCGGCTGGGTCGATGCGCCGCGCGAAACGACGATCCTCGCTGCCGCCAAACTGGTCGGCAAGACCGCGAGTGGATGGAGCATTGGCGCGCTGGCCGCCATCACCGAGGCTGAACGCGCGATCATTGCCGCACCCAACGGTGACCGGTACTCCGATGTCGTCGAGCCACGCACGCTCTACAGCGCAGGTCGACTCGCCCGTGACCTGCGCGGCGGGCGGACCGTCCTTGCCGCCATGAGCACGCTGGTTCACCGTTCCCTCGACTCGAGCGCGGCCCGCTCGCTGCGACGGGATGCCGTCACCGCCGGCATCGACCTGGCCCATCGCTGGGGTCGAGGTGACGGCTACCAACTGCGTGCTGGGGTGACCGGATCACTCGTGACCGGGAGCGAGGCGGCGATTGGCGCCACCCAACGCTCCGCGGTCCACTACTTCCAGCGACCCGACAACGACGCGGCCACCCTGGATTCAACCCGCACCTCCCTGAGTGGCGCGAACGCTGTCCTCGCCCTGGAGAAACGGACCGGCGACTGGCGGTTCGCGGCGACGAGCACCTACCGCACGCCGGGATTCGAGGCCAACGACCTCGGTCTCCACTTTACCTCTGGGCGCTCCGCGACGGACGTGTCGCTGCTCAAGCGATGGACGCGGTCATCGTTTGCGCAGAACGCCGAACTGCGCCTGAATGCGTTCGATCTGCGGACCGTCGATGGCGATCGGATCAACGCCGGCGCCAGTCTGGTGGGACGAGCGGTGCTGCGCAACAACTGGTCGGTGACGGGTGAGTACTGGCGTCGTCTTGGCGGTGTCGATCCGCTCGCACTGCGCGGTGGACCGGCGCTCGCGTACTCCGGCAACGGCTACGTCCATGGGCGGGTGGAAACCGATGCGTCACGCCCACTCCGCGTCGAGCTGAACGCTGACTGGTGGCGCTATCGGGAGGGGAATCGGCATGGGCATTCGCTCACACCCAGTGCGACGTGGCGCCCCAGTGCACGGACCGACATCGGAGTGGGCCTCCGCATGCAGTCGCAGGTGGAGGATCGCCAGTTCGTCGGTTCGACCGACGTCGCGGGGGCTCGGCGCTACCTCGTGGGGGAGGCCACGCAGCGCACCGGGGGCATCACGCTGCGGAGCTCGCTGACCTTCTCACCCACGCTCTCCCTGCAACTCTGGGCTGAGCCGTTTACCACCTCCGGGGAGTATCGCGGTCTCAAGATGGTGACCGACTCACGCGCCTCGAAGGAAGTCGATCGGTTCCTCGCTGTCGACAACCAGATCACCCGGACCGAGGGGCGGTTGCGCGGCGACCTCGATCACGACGGGATCAACGATCTCGATATCGCGGCGCCCGATCTCACCAGTACCTCGTTGCGCTCGAATCTCGTGCTGCGCTGGGAGTTTCGGCCGTCGTCGACGCTCTTCCTGGTCTGGCAACAGGAGCGGAGCCGGCAACGAGGCGACGGCTCCTTCAGCGCCCGCGATGCCCTCAGTGACCTCGGCCATGCACCCGCGCGCAACCTGCTCGCGGCCAAGGTCAGTTGGTGGTGGACGCCACGCTGAACACGGAGAGGGCGAGCGTATTGGCATGCCCGAAGCAAGGAAGGGAGTGGTGGCTGGAATGCCCTCACCACGACTGCCGCACCACTTGACCACCGTCCACGCACAACCACGATGGAGAGAAGTCATGTCCGCACGTCGCACGATGGTGTCCTTCGCCGCTCTCGCGAGCCTTGCCGTCGTCTCACCGGTACGGGCCCAGACCGTCGAGGAGACGGCTGCCCGGATCCCGCTGGAGGCGTACATCAAGGCGCACAGTACCGGTGATGCCGATGTGATGGCCACTGCGTTCCATCCGTCAGCCCGCATGGTGTTCGTCACCGACACGGGGCTCGCCATCGTACCGATCTCCGATTACATCGCCAGGATCCGTAGTGGAACCAAGCGCGCACCCGACGGCAGGCCGCGCACGATTGCCATGCTGGAGATCAAGGGGACGGCGGCGATCGCCCGCATCGATATGGACCTGGGCCCCACGACGCTCAATGACTACATGACACTGGTGAAACTTGCCGATGGCTGGAAAATCGTGAACAAGAGCTTCTATCGCGCCACCGCCCCGTAGGCTCGGCGCCGCCTGATGGGCTCGGGACGCCTCACGGGCCCATCCGCGCGGGTGCTGACGACCACGAAGCCGATTGATTCTAGATGTGAACTGCCCAGTGTGTGGGGGGGGACGTCACGGGGGTGGGGACACGGGGGAATCGAAGTTCTCCGAGGCCCTGATCGGCACCGTGCTGCAGGGCGCCGAGGCCGGGCTGCCGGTGCCCGCGCTTCTTCGCGGTTGGCCACGGCGGACCACGGTCCGGTAGATTGTACCGATCGCGACGAAGCCTCGACCATCCCCGCAACGGAACCCCCTGTATGCGACTGCGCTTCCGGCCGGCCACGACGCTCACCCTGCTTGCCACCCTCGGCGCGACGCTGAGCGGGCGCGCCCTTTCGGCGCAAGCCAGTGCCTTGGGTGCCCTCGGCGGGACGTGGATCTACGTGGAGGACCGCACCGAAGGGCGTGCCCTCGACCGCCTCGGGCCTCCCATGAGCTCGACCTTCTCGATGCGCATCGAGCAAGACGCGGTCATTCTTGTGCGCGGTCACGGCTCCGGACGCACCAACGTGCGTGTCGCGCTCGACGGCGCAACCACCACGCTCACCGATTCGACCCAACGCGTGCACTATCGGGGCGCGTGGAAGGACGGCGCGTTCACGTATCAAGTCGAGTTCGTGCGTGGAGCGAGCAGCACGCCTGGCGGGCTGATCCGGCGCGAGTTCCGGATCACGTCCGACGGGCTCGTCGTCCGTGCGGTCTCCGGGCCGGGCGGCCCGACTGAATCGGTCGCCCTCTACCGCCACGCGGACGACATCGCGATGCCCGCGCCGGCGAAGGCCGCGATCGGCGGCATCGGCTGGCTGGCCGGTGCGTGGAGCGGGACGAGGAGCTCAAGTTCATCGATCGAGGAGCGATGGAGTCCGCCCCTCGGCGGCACGATGCTCGGCGTGTCGCGCACCGTCTCCCGCGGCCGGATGTCCGCGTTCGAGTACCTGCGCATCGTCGAGCGCGACAGCGGGCTGGTCTACGTCGCCCAACCCAACGGGGCCACGCCGACCGAATTCGTGCTCACGGAGCTCACACCGTCCCGCGCCGTCTTCGCCAATCCGCGCCACGACTATCCGAAGCGCATCGTGTACGAACTTTCGGCCGATGGCGCTCTGACCGCGACGATCGGCTTCATGAAGGGCGGCACCCCGCGGCGTTTTGACTACCGGCGCGAAGCCAACTAGCGGCGGTGCATGCGTGCGCCTGCTTCGTGGCACCCCGGCGACGCCTCGATGATGATGCCGAGGAGATCTCCAGATGGCGAAGAGGGAATGGTGGCAACGCGGTCCCGTTGAGGGCGTCCCCGACGTCCTGCAACCGGTCGCGCACATCCTGCTCCAGGTGCGTGAGAGCGTCAGCGAACTGGTGGAACCGCGCGCGGAGGCGGAATGGAACGCTCGCCCCGTCGGGGTGGCCTCCGCGGCCTTTCACGTGCGCCACCTGACGGGCGTCATCGATCGGCTTTTCACCTATGCGCGCGGGGACGCCCTCTCCCCCGCGCAGGTGGCGGCCATTCCGATCGAGGGCGCACCACTGCCTGCCCGTGAGGTCCCCGTGATCCTGCGCGACCTCTCCGCATGCGTGGACGCAGCCATCTCGGAATTGCGCGGATATGATGTCGGCACGCTCGGCGACTTTCGCGGCGGGGGGCGGGCGCAACTGCCCTCGACCGTGATCGGCTGTCTCGTGCATGGCGCCGAGCATGCCATGCGTCATGTCGGTCAACTCTCCGTCACCGTGCGCATCGTGCGGGCGCCGATGCTGGACGAGTGAATCGGCGGCATGACCCCCGTCGCACACGACGCGCGGCATCACCATGATCATTTCGCGTAGCCCAGGAGCAGTCATGGAACGGGTCACTCTTGCGGACAAGTTCGCCCTCGTCACCGAGCATTGGCGTCCCAAGCTCGTCGGCGAACTCAATGGCCAGGAAGTCAAGATCGTGAAGTTCAAGGGGGCGTTCGTGTGGCACCAGCACGAGACAGAGGACGAGCTCTTCTTCGGCGTGCGCGGCCGATTCCGAGTGGAGTATCGTGATCGAGTCGTGGAGATCGGCCCGGGCGAGTTCGTGATCGTGCCGCGCGGGGTGGAGCATCGCACCGTGGCGGACGAGGAAGCCGAGGTGCTGATCTTCGAACCCGCGGCCACGCGCAACACGGGGAATGTCGACGACGCCACCTTCACGGCGCCGATGGGGGTGCGAATCTGATGACCCGACTCGACCTGGTGGCGGTGATCGTGCGGGAGTACGACCCCGCGATTGATTTCTTCGTGAACATCCTGGGATTCGAGGTGACCGAAGACGTGCCATCACTGACCAATGACGGGCGTCCCAAGCGGTGGGTGGTGGTCCGTCCGCCGGGCGGGGGCACGGGGCTGCTGCTGGCGCGGGCCGACGGCGACCGTCAGGTGGCAACGGCCGGGAACCAGTGTGCCGGACGGGTGGGGTTCTTCCTGCGCGTTGATGACTTCGATGCGACCTACCAGCGCATGGTTGCGGCCGGGGTGACGTTCGTGTCGGTCCCGCGGGTCGAGTCGTACGGCAAGGTGGTGGTCTTTGAGGATCTCGAGGGGAATCGGTGGGATTTGCTGGACGGCTCCAGACCATGACCCCCTTTGCCATCACCCTCCTCGGCGCCGGCGACGACGCCATCATGCGCGGCATGCTCCGCGTCTTCGGCGACGCCTTCGAGGACGTCGAGCGCTACGGCAGTGCCCAGCCCAGCCCCGAGTATCTGGCACGGCTCCTCGGCAGCGAGACCTTCATCGCCCTCGCCGCACTCATGGGCGACACCGTGGTCGGTGCCCTCGCCGCCTACGTGCTGCACAAGTTCGAGCAGGAGCGCAGCGAGGTCTACATCTACGACCTCGCGGTTGACGAGGCGCACCGGCAGCAAGGCATCGCGACAGCCCTCATCATGGAGCTCAAGCGGGTGGCCGCGGCGCGCGGCGCCTGGGTGATCTACGTGCAGGCCGACCACGGCGACGACCCGGCCATCGCGCTATACACCAAGCTCGGCACGCGCGAACACGTGCTCCACTTCGACATTGAGGTGTCGTAGCGCCCGGGCCGCGTTGCGCGGCCGCGCGTGCGGCGGTAGACTGATCGGGCGCTCAGGGGCGCCATCAGTCCGCGTAGAGGGCCGTGCCCACCCACCGCAGTCAAAAAGCGACGAACCTTCTTTCAGCCTGAACTGTGCGGACTCCAGGCGCCCCGAAAGGAGATTCGTGTGTATCCCAATCCCCAAGACGTACTCCCGCTTCCGCCGCGCCCCGATCTCCGCCAGTATCGCACGCGCGCCAAGGAACTCGCCGCGGCCTGCACGGCCGGCGACACTGCGCTCCTGACGTGGGCCGGCAAATGGATCGCGGCACTCGATCGATTGCAGCCCGACCACGCGCGCACCTCGCCGCGCGACATCGAGCGTCGCACCCATCAGGTGGTGCAGTTCGCCCGCGACCAGATGCCGAGGGCCGACTGCTCCCTCGCCAAGGCGCAGTTCGTGATGGCGCGCGCCCACGGCTTTGCGAGCTGGCCGCGGCTGGTGCAGCACGTCGAGGGGCTCGCCCTCGATGGCTCCGAGGTCTCGACCTTCGAACGCGCGGCCGATGCCGTGGTGGCTGGCGACCTCACCGCGCTCGGGCAATTGCTTCGCGCGGAGCCCGGGCTGGTGCGCGCGCGCTCCGATCGCGATCATCGCGCGTCGCTGCTCCACTACGTCGCCGCGAACGGCGTCGAGAACTACCGCCAGCGGACCCCGAAGAACATCGAGGCCGTTGCCACCGTGCTCCTCGATGCCGGCGCCGACATCAACGCCGAGGCCGACGTATACGGCGGTGGGGCGACGACCTTCGCGCTGGTGGTGACCAGTGCGCATCCGCGTGCGGCGGGGGTGCAGAACCAACTCGCAGACCTGCTGCTCGCGCGCGGCGCACGGATGAGCCCCGAGATCGTGACCTATTGTCTGGTGAACGGCTGTCCCGAGGCGGCGGCGCATCTCGTCACGCGCGGCGCGAAGCTGGACCTGGTTGGCGCCGCGGGGATCGGTCGCGTGGATCTGGTCGAGGCGTTTCTCGGTGACGGTGCGACGTCATCGACGCTGCATGGTGCCGCGACGGCGATGGCGGCGTGGTACGGCCGGCGCGAGGTGATCGCGCGGATGCTGGCGCTCGGCGTGGATGCCGGTGCGCGCCGGGCGAGCGACGGCCAGACTGCGCTCCACATCGCGGCGTACCAGGGGGATGTCGAGCTGGTCGAGCTGCTGATTGCTCGAAAGGCGCCGCTCGATGTGGTGGACAGGGTGTACGGTACGCCGCCGCTGGTCTGGGCGCTGCATGCCTGGCTCAAGGAGGGGCGTGCCGATGCAGCCGCGTACATCAGGATCGTGCGAGCGCTGGTCGAGGCGGGGGCAGCGGTGGAGACGGCTTGGTTGGACCACGAGCGGTTGCGTGAGGAAACGGAACTCTACCGGATGCTTCGGAGCGCAACCGGAAACCCCGGATAGGAGCCAGCGGGGCGGTGGGCATCCACCAGGCGGCCGGTGACGTACATTTCCTCGGGTACGTTGGAACACGCTCCGGAGGGGACACCAATGCGCATGCGATCGATGGTCCTGATGCTGGCCAGCCTCACGCTCCTGGCCAGTGCCTGCGGTGCCGGTGGGGACGGGGGCGTTATCCAGCCTCCGTCGCCACCGCCAGCGCCACCACCGCCACCACCGCCGCCACCGCCGCCGCCCCCTCCGCCCGCCGCACCGCCCGTGATCATTGTGGCGGCCGGCAACAACCAGACTGCTCCTCGGGGCAGCCGCCTCCCGGTGCAGCTGCGGGTGCTGGTCACCCGCGATGGGACGCCCGTCAGCAACCAGGTGGTGACATGGGGGACGACCGCCCCCCACGGTTTCTTTGACGGGGCCGCGACCGAAACGAGGGCAGACGGGACCGCCCTCGTCTTTTGGACGCTCGGGACGCCGTTGGGTCCGCAGGCCGCCACCGCGACCCTCGACGGCGGCGCCTCCGTGGCCTTCGCTGCAACGGCAACGGCGGGCCAGACCGGGGGTATCGTGGATGTCACGCTGACCTCGGCCGGCGGCTTTCGATTCGAGCCCGCGAACCTCGTGATCGCTGCTGGGACGACTGTCCGGTGGACCTGGTTGGACGACATCCACGATATCGTCTCCACCGGGGCCCCGACATTTCTTGGCACCGGCGCCTCCGGTCCCCCGAAGACGTACCAGGAGACCTTCAACACCCCGGGCACCTATCGATACCTCTGCACGTTCCACGCGATCATGCGTGGCACCATCGTGGTCGAATGAGCGGCGCGATGCGTGGGATCTGGTTCATCGGACTGCTGCTCCACCCCGCGTTGATGCGGGCACAGGGACTCTGTCTTCCGCCGACCTCGTCGAACGAGGCGAAGACGATGGCGATCCTGTCGGTGCCAGTGGCCTTCACCGCGGCACGGGCGCCGGCGATGCCGCTCCGGTCGTGGAGTGTCGGCCTGGACGTTGCCACGTTGCCGCAGGTCGATCCGGAGGTCGCGCGGCCGACGTTCTGTCGGCCCGGGAAGGGTCCCGAGAACACCGATCCGATCCCAGTCGTCGTCCGTCCTCGGATCGCGGTGGCGCTCGCGGGCTTCGTGATCGAGGGCGCATGGACGCCGCCGATCACGCTGGGTGGCGTGCGGGCCAATCTCTTCGGCTTCGCGGTGTCGCGGCCCGTGCGCCTCGCCGACGGTGTCGTCCTCGGCGTGCGCGCCCACGCGGTGTTCGGCGGCCTCAACGCCCCGATTACCTGTGATGAGGCCGCACTGGAAGATTCCGGCAGCGAATGTTTTCGGGGCACCTTGTCCGATGATCGGTGGAATCCCGGTGTGCGTGGCATCGAGGCGGTCGTCGGCCTCGGCTCGCGTATTCGTCCCTATGCCGGTGTGGGGATGAGCTGGCTGCGGCCACGCTTCCAGGTGGATTTCACCAATTCGGTCGGCGATCGCGATCAGCGCCGCGTCGAAGTCGATCTCGAACGTGTCGCCGTCATGGTGGGCGTGACGGCGCCGCTTGCTGGCGTCGAAGTCACGGCGGAAGGGTACGCGACGGTGCGTGATGCGATGACGGCGCGACTCGTGGTGCGGTACCGATGATGCGGGCGCGGCTGCTCAGCGTGGCCGTGCTGACGATCATGGGCTTGTCCCACCCCACGACGGCGAGGGCGCAGGCCGTTCCGGATCGTGCGACGGTCCGCGGTGAACTCCGCTTCGAGGGAGACGGGACGTTGGGGGCGTTCGTCGGACGGACCACGCAACTGCGCGGCGTGCTGACGGGCGCCCCGATGCTCGAGGGCGTGCGCGGCTGGGTCGAGAGCGATGCGAAGAGCCTGGTCACGGGCAATGGTCGGCGCGACAAGGACATGTGGAAGTCCCTGGAGGTCGATCGCTTCCCGACGCTGCGATTCGATCTCGACGCCGTTGCCCCCGGACCGCCGTCGCCAGATTCGCTCGCCGTCACGTTGCGCGGCCGATTCACCATCCATGGCGTGACGCGCGAGTCGGCGGTGCGGGGCTGGGTCCACCTTGAGTCGAACCGAGTCCGTTTCCACGGCTATGCTCCGATGGTCCTGACCGACTACGGCATCGGGGGCCTCAGCAAGGCGTTCGGGCTGCTCAAGATGAATCCGGACGTGCTGGTACGCATGGAGCTGACGTTTGAAGGGTGAGAGGGGGCGCGAACTTCGGACCCATGGGTACCTTTGTGTGACCACTTTCCCCATTCAGACGGAGTCATGCCCATGATGCGCCACGCCCTGCTGCTCACGATGCTTGCCGCCCCCCTCGCCGCGCAGAACGCGCCGCGCTTTCAGCCGAGCGGGCGAGGCACCAGCGTGATCGAGATGATGGTGCCGGAAGGCGCCACCGTCGTCCCCAAGATCCGCCTCGACTACGGCCAGCCGCACCTTCGCGGACGCGTGCTGCACACCGATTCGCTGGTGCCCTACGGCAAGGTCTGGCGGACCGGGGCGAACGCCACCTCCACCCTCGAGACCGATCTCGACCTGATGCTCGGCAAGATCCACGTCACCAAGGGGAAGTACGCGCTCTTCACCATGCCGACCGCGCAGGGGTGGCAGCTCATCCTGCAGAAGGATGTCGGGCAGGGAGCCGACGCCTATGATGCCAAGAACGACATCGTCCGCCTCCCGCTCCGGATGCGCACCATGGCCACGCCGGTCGAGGGGCTCACGATGTGGCTGGTCCCGGCCAGCGCGGGGCTGCGTGGCGAACTGCGGATCCTCTGGGGCACCACGGAACTGAGCATCGACTGGATGGCGATGTAGGCCGCGATCAGATCGCAGGAAGCTGCGCGTCCGTTTCGAGCGATGATCCCGGACCAGTCAGGTGACTGGTCCGGGATTGCCGTGACAGCCCCTCACCCCCCGCGCCGGCACCGCTCCGAGCAGTACTTCACATTCTCCCAGTCGCGCTCCCACTTCTTCCGCCAGGTGAACGGCTTGCCGCAGCGGAGGCAGAGCTTGGCGGGACGTTCCGATGGAGGGCGGTGTCTGGGCATGCTGGAGAATTACCCGGCAGCGAGGGTGGTGTGCCCACGTGACGCTCACTCCGCGACATACCGCCAGGGCTGCCCCGGCCCGGCGCGCCGCCACACCGTGAAGAACGGAAATCCCTTCGCCTTGCTGCCGTCGGCCAGCGGGGCGTTGGGATGGATCATCCCGATCGTCACGCCGAGGTCGCCGCTCGACGCCGCGATCACCCGATCGGGTCCCCACGACACCGGCGACGTCTTGGTCGTGTCGCCGTCACCGATCTTCCGACCGATCGCCTCCGCACCAAAGGTGAACGCGCTGTCGGCCTGCGAGCCGAGGTTCATGGCATCGGCGCTGCCGTGCTTGGCGAAGG
Source organism: Gemmatimonadales bacterium (assembly GCA_033764505.1). Classification (GTDB taxonomy): domain Bacteria; phylum Gemmatimonadota; class Gemmatimonadetes; order Gemmatimonadales; family GWC2-71-9; genus Palsa-1233. The sequence continues at coordinate 95,122 of JANRIW010000036.1, read as the reverse complement.
CGGGGCCGAGGCCCATCGTCTGCGCCTCGCGCGAGAAGCTTCGCTCCGCCTCGGCGAGCGACTCCTCGATGGTCTGCTGCGCGGCGGCATCACTGCGCGGCGCGATGAACGCCGGCGGAATCGCGGCCGTGCGCATGGTGGTGGACGCAGCGGGTGCGGGTGAGCGGAGTCGCTTGTACACCGCCACCTGCCAGCCACTCCTTCCGTTGACCCAGTACGCCAGATAGCGGAACGGCACGTTGGTCCCGTCGGTGTTGGCCTGCGTCATCACACCGAAGGTGAACCCCTGGGTGCCGTCGGCGGAGATGCCGCCGCGGATGGGCGTCCAGCTGCACTTCGCCGTGGCGAAGCCGGGCGACGCGGCATAGAGGCCGAGGACAGAGTCGCGACCCTGGAGCACGCCGAGCGGGCCGGCGGGAACGGTCACGTCGGCGGTGAACATGTCGGAGAGGACGGCGCGGCAGCCACGCACCGTGGCGAGGTCGGAGAAGCTGCGGTCTCTGCTGATCAGCGCCTTCACCAGGGCTTCCGGCGCGGGCTGCTGGGCGGGGAGGGGGAGGGCTACGCAACAAAGCAGCAGGCAGAGAGTCGTGCGGATGGTCATGGTGGGCCTCTGGTTGCGGCGAAGACGGAGGAGTCCCGCCCAAATGTACGGCGAGGCGCGACGCCGATGCCTCGCGGCATTGTCAGGAATCGGTATGCGCTCGCCGATGGTGCGCCGCTGCGCAAGCAGCTGTTGGTGGGACGCTCTGATCGCGTCGGATGTTTCAGGAAGACGGTGAAGTTCACGATGCCCGGGTGCCGTGCGTGGGGGTGGCGGGGTGGCGAGTGGTGAAAATCCGATTGGGTATACACTTCGTGGAGCGGATGAAATTGCCATCGGAACCCGAGGGTAGGGAGGAAGGGCATGCCAGCTGAGGGTAGCGGTGTACCAGGGCGACACTCCGAGGAAGCCGGCGCTTCTTCTGCACCCCCCCCCGAGGTCGCCTGTGGTTGATTCACTGCGTCAGCCGCTGCTCAGTCGATCAACGCTCGCGTTCCGCTACTGCGCGCTCCTGGCGATTGCATTCGCCAGCTCAGGATGTCGAGATCGCGAGCAACTCGGGGATCCTCCGCCGACGCCGGCTGGCGCGCTGACCCTTGAGCGCGTTCCATTCTCGCCTGACTCGCTCGCGATGCCGTTCGATCAGGTGTCCATCGCCGCCGACGCTCGGGGAGGGCTCTATTTCCTCGGTCAAACGGTCGGGGACTCGTGGCTGACCCACCTCGACTCGACCGGACGCCTGATCAACCGATTCGGGCGACAAGGCGCCGGGCCCGGAGAATTGTCCGGCGGCGGGATTCTCTTTGCCGCTGGCGCTGACTCGGTGGTTGTCGTCGATTCGCGACGCGGCACGGTCGTCGTGTTCGATCGCGATGGCGACTTTCTCGGCGAGACTCCGCTCGCAGCACCGATCTTTCCGTTAGCTGTCGCTCAAGGTGCGCTCTACGCGTTCGATCCGATGGAAGTGATGCGTGGGGGCGCCCCCAGAGTTATCCGTATTCCGCTGGGCGCGGGAGATCGACTCGTCACGACCACGGTTCTCGATACGAGTTCGAGCGTCTTCCGGTCCTCATTTGTTCAATCCGCCCCGGCGGGACGTCCACCGCCGATCCCTGCATTTTCGACCGTAGCAGGATGGACGGCCATCGCGGACGGCGCTTCGGGCCGTGTCGCGGTGGTCGGGCGCGATACGGCGTACGAATTTGTGCTCCCGTTTGAGTCCTACCGTCGAGGTCCAATCGAGGAAGCACAGCTTCGCGCAGGGCTGACCGCGGCCGCCGAGCCAACGCGCGGCGACGATGGGAAGCCGGAGCCGGTCGACCCTGCGATCGAGGCGAGGCTGGACACGCTCAGCCGAGAGCGGTTGCCATTCGTGGCATGGCCAGGACTCATCGTCGGTGCGGGAGGGCGTATCGTGACCGTCGCCGGACGGAATGACTCCACCATGGTCGACGTATTTGATGGGTCACGTCATATCGCTCACTTCGCCGTCGACTGTTACCAGCCAGGAAAACGAGTCTCATTGAACGGGCGTTGGCTCGCACTGCAGTGTGCGCCAATGGACCGGAAGGCAGGCCAGTACGAGCTGCGCCTGTACCGGTTGAACGGCTGATTGCCGGGGCCGGCCGCGCGTCGGAGCAGCCCCACGCGCGTGGCGTATGAGTGTCGGCTTACCCGAAGCGCCTGAAGCGGTCGTCCAGGAGGCCGCAGTAATGGCCCACAATTTGACCTTGCAGTCGTATTGTGGGCCATTGGTGTCATTGATCAGACATGGGTGACGGCTACCGCGGCAACCAACTCCCCCCATCCACCAATTCCGCGACCACATCCTCGCTCGTCCGGTCCGCCGCCTCGGCCGCGAAGTTGGTCATCACCCGGTGCCTGAGCACCGCGAGCGCCACGCTCTTCACGTCGTCCAGATCCGCCTGCGGCCGGCCATCCATCGCGGCGCGCGCCTTGGCGCCGAGCACCAGGTACTGCGATGCACGCGGCCCGGCACCCCATTCCACGTACTCGCGAATCAGCGGCGGCGCCTCGGCCTCATTGGGTCGCGTCATCCGCGCCAGCAACACCGCGGCCGCGATCAACGACTCGCTCACCGGAATCCGCCGCACCAGCGACTGCATCGCCGAGAGCTCGGCGCCGTCGAACACCGGCTTGACCGTGGCCGTTCGCGAGCCGGTGGTCTGGGTGACGATCGCCTCTTCCTCGGCACGCGTCGGATAGCCGAGCCGGAGCTCGAGCATGAAGCGGTCGAGCTGGGCCTCGGGCAGGGGATAGGTCCCCTCTTGCTCGATCGGATTCTGGGTGGCCAGCACAAAGAACGGCGCGGGGAGGGGGTAGGTCTGCCCGGCGATCGTGACCGTCCGCTCCTGCATCGCCTGGAGGAGGGCGGCCTGGGTCTTGGGCGGGGTCCGGTTGATCTCGTCGGCCAGCACCACCTGGGCAAAGATCGGCCCCGGGACAAAGCGGAAATGGCGCTTGCCGGTGGCCGGATCCTCCTCGACCAGCTCGGTCCCGGTGATGTCGCCCGGCATCAGGTCCGGGGTGAACTGCACCCGGTTGAAGGAGAGGTGCAGCGCCTCGGCCACCGTGGAGACCAGCAGGGTCTTGGCCAGCCCCGGGACGCCCACCAGGAGGGCATGCCCCCCACCCAGAATGGCCGTCAGGACGCCGTCCACCGCCTCGGTCTGGCCCACCACCCGCTCGGCGACCTGGGTCCTGAGGGCGCTGACCGCCTCGGCGAGGCGGCGGAGCTGGGCAAGGTCGTCGGGGGCGGCGGGAGCGGTCATCGGAGGTCCGGATTGGAGATTGGTGAGGGGGGAAGATAGGCGGGGAGGGAGAACGGTAAACGGTGAACGGTGAACGGGGCCGACCTGGTGGGGTGTCCCCAGGCAGTGTCATCCTGAGCGGAGCCCGCGGAGCGGGCGAAGTCGAAGGACCTCGTTACCCGGCAAGAGGTCCTTCGACTGCGCGTCCCTTCGGGCCGCTCCGCTCAGGATGACAATCCGGGGGGCGCTTCGCTCGGGATGACGCCCCCCTTACCCCTCACCCAGCGCGGCCCCTGGCCGCGCCCCGTTCACCGTTCACCGTTCACCTGTTACGCCCCCCTCCCCAGCGGAGTTTCGGCGGCGCTTTTTCGCTTGCGAAATATTTCACAAGCCCGTAGCTTCCCGCCCGTGAAACCCCGTGATTCGGGCAATCGAGCCATGGGAGAGGGGTGGGTCTACGTGTCCCACGGGATCACCTTCGCGGTGGTCGTCACCCTCTCCGCGTTCGGCGGCGTCTGGCTCGATCGCCGCCTCGGCACGATGCCGGTGGCGACGCTGGTCGGGACGCTGGGCGGGATGGCGTGGGCCGGATTCTGGCTCTTCGCCAAGTTGCGCGGCGGCAAGGGGCCGAAGGAGCCACCCGCTGAGTAGTCGGTTGCTGGTCGGCATCGTCGCCACCGCCGCGACGGCTGGCGTGGCCTGGCTGGCGAGCGGGACGGCAGGGGCCATCGGTGCGGCAACGGCCGGCGTGGTGGCCATCGCGCTCTCGCTCCTGGCGGTCCGGCTGGTGGGGCGGACCGGGCGCGCGCCGACGGTGGACCAGTTGATGGTGTACGGCATCGGCGTGGTGCTGCGGATGCTTGGCGTACTGATTGTCGGAGTGCTGGTGATGCGCGACGCGGAGCGCTTTCCGCCGTTGCCCACCGCGCTGGGATATCTGGGGGTGGTGCTTCCCCTCCTATATATGGAGACGCGGCAACGATCATGAGTGGCGACGGCGAGAAGTTCAGCATTGCAGAGATGATGTTCCACCACACGGCCGACGCCCATGAACTGGACTTCGGCGGCTACATCATTCACCTGCCGCAGTGGGAGCCGGTCCAGATCGGCTCGTTCGCGCTCGACCTCTCCCCCACGCGGCACGTGGTCTTCCTGCTGCTCGCGGCCGTGATCACCGTCCTGCTGATGTGGATCACCGCGAACGGCGTCGAGAAGGCGCGCAAGGCCGGCGTCCCGCCCAAGGGCTTCGCCGGGATGATGGAGATGATCGTCCTGTACGTGCGCGACGAGATCGCCATCGCCAACATCGGCGAGGAAGAGGGCCGCCGCTGGGCCCCCTTCATCATGACGCTCTTCTTCCTGATCCTCGTCTCGAACTTCCTCGGCCTGATTCCGTTCGGCTCGTCGCCGACCGGCAACCTCGCCATGACCGGCGCCCTCGCGTTCATCGTGCTGCTGGCCATCGAGATCGGCGGCATGTTCAAGCTCGGCTTCAAGGGCTACATGGGCACCATCTTCCCGCACGTCGAGGGCCTCTCCGGCGTCGGCGCGGTGGCGATGTCGGTCGGCATGGCGCCGATCGAAGTGCTCTCGAAGCTGGTCAAGCCCTTTGCGCTCGCGGTCCGACTCTTCGGCAACATGACCGCCGGCCACTTCGTCCTGCTCTCGCTCTTCGGCATCGTCTTCATGTTCAGCGGCCTCGGCGTGGTGAGCAGCGGCGGCATCGCCCTGGTCACGGCCGCGGTGGTCGTCGGGATCATGTTCCTCGAGATGATCGTGGCGTTGCTGCAGGCGTACGTGTTTGCGCTGTTGAGTGCGGTGTTCATTGGGATGATGCAGCACGAGCACTAGGGAGTCGTTAGTCGTTGGTCATTAGTCGTTAGGGGGATCACCCCACGACCATGCCCCTAACGACCAACGACTAACGACTAAAGACTTTGTTCCACCCCGGCCTCCGCGCATCCCGGAGTTCCGGTCCCGAGGCGGTGATCCACACCGCCCAGGAGGTTGGGCTTCGGCCCGCTGACCTCCCTCGTATGGCCCCTCGTTCCGGAAGAGACGAGATGGCCGGCGCGCGATGCGATCCTTGATTCATCTTCCCTGGCTTTACGGACTACGACAATGATGATGAACCTCCTGATGCAGGCTGCGACGATGTCGGATGCGGCGGCCGCCTCGATGGGCGCTGGCTACGGCCAGCTCGGCGCTGGTATCGCGATCGGTCTCGCCGTCCTCGGCGCGGGCCTCGGCCTCGGCCGGATCGGTGGCCAGGTGGCCGAAGGGATCGCGCGGCAGCCGGAAGCGGCTGGCGAGATCCGTGGCGCGGGCCTGCTGATCGCCGTCCTCCTTGAGGGCGCCACGATCATCGCGCTCGTCTTCGCCCTGCTCTTCAAGATCATGTAATGATGATGCTGACCCTGCTCTTGAGCACGGACGCTGGTGGGGGCCTTCCGGGCCCCTTCCAGCCGACCCCGGCGCTTGCTGTCTGGACGGTGGTCATCTTCGCGGTGGTGCTGTTCATCCTCGCGAAGACGCTCTTCCCCACGATCGTGCGCGCCACGGCCGATCGCGAGGAGACCATCCGGCTGCAGCTCGCCGAGGCCAAGCAGATGCATGCCCAGGCCCAGGTGGCGCTCGAAGAGCAGCGTCAGCTGCTGGCCGGTTCCCGCGGCGAGGCGACGGCGATCCTTGCCGAAGCCCGCGCCGCCGCGGAGCGTGAACGTTCGCTCGCCGTCGAGAAGACCCGCGCCGAGCAGGACGAGATGCTGGCGCGTGCGCGTCGCGAGATTGACGCGGAGAAGGTGCGCGCCGTGGCCGATCTCCGTCGCGAGGCGGTGGACCTGGCGTTGGCCGCCGCCGGCAAGGTGGTGGGCCAGTCGTTCGACGCCGCTGCCGACCGCAAGATGGTCGAGGACTACCTCGGCTCGATCGGGAAGTCGGCGTGAGGGAGATCACCATCGCCCGCAACTACGCCGAGACGCTGTTGGCGTTGGCGCAGGCGGCAGGCGCCCCCGAGGCGTGGGGCACCCTGATGGATGAGGCGGCCGCGGCACTCGGGTCGCCCTCCATCGAGGCGGTGATGATGTCGCCCCGCGTCACCAAGGAGCGGAAGGTGGAGATCATCCGGCATGCCCTCGCGGGTGCGCCGGCGCCGTTCATCCTCTTCCTCGCGGCGGTGGTGAAGCGCGGTCGGCAGATGCTGCTGCCGCGCATCGCCGATGAATACCGCGTGCTGGTCGATGTGCAGCTCAACCGGGTGCGCGCCAGCGTCACGCTGGCCCGCGACACCGACGCCCTCACGCGTCAGGTGCTGGTGGAGCGCCTCACGGCCGCCATCGGCAAGGAAGTGATTGCCGCCTTCACCACCGACCCGTCGCTGCTCGGCGGCGTCGTGGTCAAGATCGGTGATCGGGTGTACGATGGCTCGGTCAAGAAGCGGTTGGGACGGCTCCGCAACCAGCTTATTGCCAAGGTTTGAAGCCGTTGCAGGAGATGGCGACGCCGCCCCGGTTCCCGGTGCGGCGTCGTTCGTTTCCGGGTATCCTTCCCGGCATCCCATGAGTCGATTCTTCCCGGCGTTCCTGTTCGCGGTGACCCTCCTCCACGCCCCGGCGATGGCGGGTCAGCGGCTGCTGCCCGATGCCTGGTACAACGATCCCGGCGGACTCACGCTGGGCGTGCAGCTGCGCGGCGATGCCACCGAACGCGGCGAGCGACACACCCTCCGTCTCGGCTGGTCAACCGGCCTCCTCTCGCCTCGCGACCAGACCATCAAGACGCTGCAGGCGTCGCTCACGCTGGAGAATCCGTTCCGCCTGCGCGGACGCGACATCGAACAGCGCATGGAACTCTTCCGGCTCGATGGCCGAAGCGGCGCCTCGGCAAGCATCGGACAGCGCGAGCACTTCGGCGCCTCGCTGCGCTGGCTCGCGGTGCCCGACGACCGATTCCTCGATGCGCAACAGTGGGACGTCGGTGGCACGCTCGAAGTGCCGGTCTGGCTCGAGCGCCGCGGAACGGTGGGCGCGTGGCAGACGCGCGCCCGCGGGACGCTCACCGGTGCGGTCGAGTACCGCCGCCCCGGCGACGGCATCACCACGCGCACCCGCTACGACATGCAGCCGTGGGCGAGCGCCCAGCTCGACGTCACCGCGCAACGGCCGATCACCGGTGCGATCTCGCTCGGCGTGCGGGCCTCGCATGCGTCGCAGATGAGTGCCGACCCCGTGTTGCCGCAGCGGCGGCTCTTCGTGGCTGGTGCCGATCCGTACGAACAGATGGCCAATCCCTTTCTCCGTGCCATCGGCGCCCCGCTGGTGCGCGGCGAGATGGCGGGACACTGGCATGCGGCGGGAGGCGGCAACCTGCGCGGCTTCGACGCCGCGATCGCCAGCAATCACCGCACCGCGGTCAACGTCGAAGTGGTCGCCACGGTGCTGCAGCGCGAGGCGGCGTGGCTGTCGCGCGTGGCCCTGGTGGCCTTTGCCGATGCCGCCCGACTCGGCGAGGCGCGCGGCATCGGCGGTGACACGGAGTCACTGGTGTTGCGCGCGCCATTGCGGCGGACGCTGGTGGATGCCGGTGTCGGCGTGCGGATGCAGCATCGCATTCGGGGCGTGGCCTTCGAGAGTCGGGTCGAACTCCCCTTCTACGTGAACGATGCGGCATGGGCCAGCACGCAGCGCACCGAGCGGGTCTCGCTCTCGCGCTGGCTGGTGGGGATCGCCCCGGTGATCTGGTGACCGACTTCTCAGGCGATCGTCGCGGCTTCTTCCGGCAGGCCCTCGGCGATGCCTTCTCGCGCGTGGCCAAGGCCACCGAAGAGCGGATCGTGCAGCAGCGCTACGTGCGGCCGCCGGGGGCGCTCGCCGAGGTGGGCTTCCTCGCGGCCTGCACCCGCTGCGGCGCCTGTGCCTCGGCCTGTCCGGTCGGGGCCATCATGCATGTCCCTTCGCGCGGGGGCCTGGCTGCGGCCACGCCGTATCTCGAGCCCGGGCGCATTCCGTGCATTGCCTGCGTGGACATGCCCTGCGTCACCGCCTGCCCCACCGATGCCCTCACCATGCCCGCCACGGGGTGGGCCGAGACGCGGCTGGGACGGATCGAGTTCCACCCCGATCGCTGCATTACGTTTGAGGGTCGGGAATGCGGCGTCTGTGTCCGGACCTGTCCCGTGGGCGAGGCGGCACTCTCGCTCGACGAGGATGGCCGTCCGGTGCTGAAGGCCGAGGGGTGCGTGGCCTGCGGCGTCTGCGTGCGGGACTGCATCACCGTCCCGTCGTCGTTCTCCTTTCATCCGGTGGGGTCGTGATGTCTGAAGTTCCGCGGCGCGTCGAGAAGCCCTGGGGGCACGAGCTCATCTGGGCCCACACCGATCGCTATGTCGGCAAGGTGCTGCACGTGAAGGCGGGGCACATCCTCTCGTGCCAGTACCATCACGTGAAGGACGAGACGATGCATGTCTTTGCCGGCGAACTGATCCTCCGCACCTGGCCGCACGAAGGCGCCGAGCCGGTGGAGCGTCCGTTCCGCGCCGGCGAATCGGTGCACATCCCCGCCTTGACCATTCACCAGATCGAGGCGGTCGTGGACAGCGATGTCCTCGAGGCCTCGACCCCCGAGCTCGACGACCTGGTGCGCATCAACGACCGTTACGGGAGATCGTGAACTCATGCAGGTGATCATTCCGACCGCAGGGAAGGGCACTCGGCTCCGGCCGCACACGCATCTCATCCCCAAGCCGATGCTCAAGGTCGCGGGCCGACCGGTGATGGACTGGGTGATGGACAAGCTCCAGGGCCTCGACGTCGAGGAGCTGATCTTCATCACGGGCCACCTCAAGGAACAGGTCGAGGCGCACGCCCGGAGCAGCTACGCGATTCCCTCGCGCTTCGTCGAGCAGAAGGTGCAGGACGGCACCGCGGGCGCCATCAACCTCGCGCGGCCGTTCGTCCACGGTCCGGTCATGATCGTCTTCGTCGACACGGTCTTCGAGGCCGACCTCTCGCTGGCGCAGACGGTGGACGCCGACGGGATCATCTGGGCCAAGGAAGTCGAGGACTACCAGCGCTTCGGCGTGGTGGTGACCGATGCCGACGGCTACATGACCAAGATCGTCGAGAAGCCGAAGGAGCCGATCTCCAAGCTGGCGAACATCGGCCTCTACTTCATCCGCGACGTCGAGGCGCTCTGGGCCGGGATCGACCACGTGCTCGCCGCGCCGGCCAACAAGGGCGAGTACTACCTGACCGACGCCTTCCAGCACATGATCGAGCATGGCAAGAAGATCCGCACCGCCGAAGTGGGCGGCTGGTACGACTGCGGCCAGCTCGAGACCACCATCGAGACCAACGGCATTCTCCTCGCGCAGGGGGCGGCGTCGCACGGCACGGTTGGCCACGACGTGCAGATCGTGGAGCCGGTGCTGATCGAGCCGGGCTGCACGCTTGAGCGCTGCACCATCGGCCCGAACGTCACGCTGGAAGCGGGCACCACGGTGCGCGACGCCTCGATCGCGCAGGCCATCGTGGGTCCGGGCTGCACCATCGAGCGGAGTCACCTCACCGAGGCGATGCTCGGCGCGTCGGTTCGCATCACCGATTACACCGGCGCCGGCTCCTTCGGCGCCCACACCGAGGTGCGTGGCGGATGACCCAGGATCTCGACGCACTGCTCGCCTCGTACCTCGACCTCGCGCGCCACCTCGATCCGCTGCGGCATCCCGACGAGGCGCCCGAGGAGTTGCGCCAGCGGCTTGGCCGCTTCGACGCGCCGTGGCTGGTCGCGCAGGCCGCCGCGCTCCGCAGCATCGCCCACGCCATCGAAGATCTCGAGACGGTCGAGTCGCTCGATGACGAAGTCGATCGGACCATGTTGCTCGACACCATCCGCGGCGACATTCTCTCGATCGAGGCCGTGACCCAGGCCGAGGGGGCCAACCCCACGCTGGCGCTGCGGCACGCCATGAATGCGCTGCTGGAGTTGATGGGCGAGGGCTTCGATGCGGCGGCCGAGGCGGCGCTCCGGGCCCGCATCGCGGCGCTCCCCGAGTTCCTGGCCACCATCCAGCAGGACACCCGCCCGATCCCCGAGGCGGTGGTGGCCGATTCGGTGGCGCTGCTCGGTGAACTCGGCGATGTGCTCGATGAGGCATCGGAGTATCTCGACGATGCCGCCGTGCAGCCCGCGCTCGTGGCGCACGCCGAGATCCGCCAGTGGCTCGAGGCGGACGCACCGCGCGGCGGTCCGGCCGGTCTGGGGGAGGAAGCGCTGGAGCGACAGCTCGCGATGCTCACGCACGAGCCGGTCGGCGTGCGCGGTACGCTGCGGATTCTCGAGATGCGTCGTGCCGGCGTGCAGCGCTCGCTCGATGCCGTGGCGCTGACGCTCGGGTCGGAGGCACCGCTGGCGCTGGTGGAGGAATTGCGCGAAGTCGCCGAGCTCGACTTCGACGAGTTGGCCACCGAATGGCCGGAGTGCTGGGAACGCATTCGGTCCGAGATGGAATCACTCGGCCTCCCCGCGACCGACCTCCCCTGCATGGACGATCCGCTCGACGCGCTCGATCGGCATTCGCTGCCGGGTGCCGCGATCCGTGCGCACGCCGAGTTGATGCAGGATGCCGCGTGCCGGGCGCACCCTCGGCCGGTGCGTCGGATCCTGACCGCGCCGGGACTCAGCATGGGGTGGGGGCGCACGGTCGCGGCCCTGCTGCGGACGACGACGGTGGGTGGTGGCGAAGAGCAGCAGCTGATGATGTGTCACCGTGCCCTGGTCGAGAGCGTGGCGGCCGAGGTGGACCTGCTGCTCCAGGCACGACGGCTCGATCGGGCGGGAGCGGTGGCGTTTGTGCGCGAGCAGACCGGGCTCGAGGAGCTGGAAGCCGAGGGCGTGGTGCAGGAGGTGTCGAGCCAGCCGCTCGAGGCGCTCGGTGCCGCGCTGGCCCACGAGGCGTGGCAGTCCTGGTACGCCGATCAGGGTGGCGATCCGGTCGCCTTCATTCGTCGTGCACTCGACGGTGGTGGCCTCGCCGTCCGTCTCTCGCGCTGGGCGCTTGGCGCGGAGTGAGGCGCCGCTCCCGCGCCGAGTGCGCGGGCTCTCGCTGGTCTCGGGGCTCAACGATGCCTCGAGTGAGATGGTCTATCCGCTGCTCCCCGCCCTCGTGGTCACCACGCTGGGCGGTTCCGCCACATCGCTCGCCGCACTCGATGGCCTCGCCGACCTGACCGCCGCGCTGCTCCGCCTCCCGGCGGGGCGGCTCGCGGACACCCGCGCACGGCGCCCGCTGCTGGTGCTCGGCGGCTACGGGATCGCGGCCGTGGCGCGATCGCTCATTGCCCTCGCCAGCTCCGTCGGGATGGTGATCGGGCTTCGGATGACCGACCGGGTGGGGAAGGGAATCCGATCGCCGGGTCGTGACGCGATGCTCGCCGAGGCGGTGCCGCTGGGGCAGCGTGGTCGGGCATTCGGCTTCCATCGCGCCTTCGACCATGGCGGGGCCGTGGTCGGCTCGCTCATGGGATGGGCGCTGCTGCAGTATGGCGGGCTCGCACCCCGCGAGGTCATCGGCTGGAGCGTGGTGCCCGGTGCGCTCGCGCTGGTGATGCTCTGGTGGACGCTGCGTGACCGGGCCGAGGTGCAGGTGGCGGCTGTTGCCGCCGTGCCAACGGTGGCGCCGACGTCGGGTGCCGAGCGCCGCGCGACGGCGGCCTTCTGGCCGCCGGTGCTCACGATCACCCTGCTGGTGGTCAGCCGCCTCCCCGAGACCCTCCTCTTGTTGCACCTGCAACGACATGGCGTGGCCCTCACGCTGATCCCACTCGCCTGGGCCGGACTCCATGTGGTCCGGAGCGCTGCGGCGTACCCCGCCGGGTGGCTGGTCGATCGAGTGGGCGAACGCGGGGTGGTGGGGCTCTCGGGCGCATTGGGCGCGATCGGCGCCTGGCTGCTGGCCGATGCCGCGACCCCGGCGGCGCTGCTCGTGCTCTTCCTGGCATTTGGTCTGGTGACCGGCATTGGTGAGCCGGCGGAGAAGAGCCTGGTGGCGCGTCTCGCGCCGCGGGGCGCGGGCCGGGCCTTCGGTGAGGCGCAGGCCGTCACGGGCGTCTGCGCCCTCGGGGCCGCCCTTCTCTTCGGGATGGTGGTGGACCGTGCCGGGACCGGTCCGGCGCTGGTGCTGTCGGCCGCGGCCGGCGCCGGGTCCACCCTTGCGTGGCTGTTGCTCCCGACCGACGCGCCACGAACAAATAAGCCGACTAAGTAAATTTGCCGTTTGAGGCGGCGTCGGTGGAATGCCGCGCCAGCGAGGCATTTGAGGCACAACATAAGCCAGCTAATCAACATTGCGGGCGTCAGCCCATCGGTTAGCTTGGCCCCATTCGGATGGCTTCCCCGGCTGTCCCGCCTCACCCTCAGCGCCAGGAACTGCTCATGTCGGATGCCTCGCCCAACGATGCCGGTCGGGTGGACGCCCTCTTCGGGGTGGACACCTTCTCCAAGCAGGTCATGCAGAAGCGCCTCCCGAAGGCGGTCTACAAGTCGCTGCTCCGCACCATGGACCACGGGGAGCCGCTCGAGCCGCAGCTCGCCGACATCGTCGCCGCCTCGATGAAGGATTGGGCGGTCGAGCGCGGGGCGACGCACTTCACCCACTGGTTCCAGCCGCTCACCGGCCTCACCGCCGAGAAGCACGACTCGCTGGTGTCACCGGACGGGATGGGCGGGGTGATCTACAACTTCTCCGGCGCCGACCTCACGCAGTCCGAGCCTGATGCGTCGTCGTTCCCGTCGGGCGGCCTGCGCGGGACCTTCGAGGCGCGCGGCTACACCGCCTGGGACCCGACCTCGCCGGCCTTCCTGAACCGCAACGGCAAGGCGGTCACGCTCTGCATCCCGACCGGCTTCGTCTCGTGGACCGGTGAGGCGCTCGACACCAAGATCCCCTTGCTCCGCTCGATGGAGGCGCTCTCCAAGCAGGCGATGCGCATCCTCCGGCTCTTCGGCACCGACACCGGCGTCTCGCGCGTGCAGACCACCCTCGGCCCGGAGCAGGAGTACTTCCTGGTCGACAAGGAGCTCTTCTACCGCCGCCCCGACCTGGTCACCTGCGAGCGCACGCTCTTCGGCGCCCGCCCGCCCAAGGGGCAGCAGCTCGAGGACCACTACTTCGGCTCGATCCCGGCCCGCGTCCTCGCCTTCATGGCCGAGGCGGAGGAGGAGCTCTTCCGCGTGGGCGTGCCGGTCAAGACGCGGCACAACGAGGTGGCCCCGGGGCAGTACGAGCTCGCGCCGCTCTTCGAGGTCTCGCACATCGCGGCCGACCACCAGATGCTCACGATGGAGATCCTCCGTCGCGTGGCCGATCGCCACGGCCTCAAGGCGATCCTGCACGAGAAGCCCTTTGCCGGCGTCAACGGCAGCGGCAAGCACAACAACTGGTCGTTCTCGACCGACACCGGCGTCAACCTGCTCGACCCGCAGGACGACACGCACACCAACATGCAGTTCCTGGTCTTCCTCTGCGCCGTGATCCGCGGCGTGGACCTCCATGCCGACCTGCTGCGCGCCTCGATCGCCGCGGCCGGCAACGACCACCGCCTCGGCGCCAACGAGGCCCCGCCGGCGATCATCTCGATCTTCCTCGGCGAGATGCTCTCCGACATCCTGGCCCAGGTCGAGCAGGGACTGCCCAAGCGCACCATCAAGGGCGGCACGATCGACCTCGGCGCCAAGTCGCTGCCGCAGATCCCGCGGCATTCCGGCGATCGCAACCGCACCTCGCCCTTTGCCTTCACCGGCAACAAGTTCGAGTTCCGCGCCGTCGGCTCCACCGGCTCGGTGGCGTGGCCCACCATGGTCTTCAACGCGATCGCCGCGGAGTCGATCGACTTCCTGGCCACCGAGCTCGAGCGGACCGCGGGCAACAACCCGACGCCCGCCAAGCTGCAGACCGCGGTCCTCGCGGTCCTGAAGAAGGTGCTCAAGGAGCACAAGCGGATCGTCTTCGACGGCGACGGCTATTCGCAGGAGTGGCACGTGGAGGCCGAGAAGCGCGGCCTGCCGCACCTCCGCGACTCGGTCGAGGCGTTCCCGGTGTTGAAGGCCAAGAAGACGGTCGAGCTCTTCAAGAAGTACGGCGTGCTCAACAAGGCCGAGGTGGAGTCGCGCTACCACATCTCGGTCGAGAAGTGGATCAAGCAGCTCACCATCGAGGCCGAGATGATGGTCTCGATCGCGCGCACGCAGATCCTGCCGGCGGCGCTGAAGCAGCAGACGATGATCGCCGAGACGGTCTGCGCCACCGAGGCGGCCGGCGTCGATTGCGACGACACCGTCAAGGCGCTGGAGCACTTCAGCGGCCTGGTGAGCGACCTGCGCACCGCCCTCGCCGCCCTCGAGACGGCGATCGCCCACGAGGACGCCGACCCGCTCAAGCACGCGCAGCAGATCCGGAGCAAGGTCCGTCCCGCCATGGCCGTACTGCGGAGCGCGGTGGACACGCTGGAGACGCACGTGGACGCGACGCTGTGGCCGCTGCCGACGTATCGGGAGCTGCTGTTTCTGAAGTAGGACGAGAAGCGAGAAGCGAGAAGCGAGAAGCGTGGTGTCGCGGAGAGATCGTCCCGCTGCACCACGCTTCTCGCATCTCGCTTCTCGCGTCTAGCAGCAGCGGGTGGGACCGCCCTCGTACCTGGACTTGAGATAGTCGTCGAAATACTCCCGTTCCGTCGGGAGCGGCGCACCGGGGTGCGCCATGCGCACATGGGCACAGTACGCCGCGTAGTCCGGCATCCCGAGAATCCGTCGCACACCGGCAATCAGCCTGGCCAGCCGATCCCGACTCATACCGCCAGCGCCCCCGCTTCTCGCTTCTCGCTTCTCGCTTCTCGCGACGTCCACACCCGCACTCCGCTTGCGACGACTGCCCACGTCACCACCACGAACAAGGCGCAGAGCGTGGCGTTGACGCGGTCGTTGAAGATCAGCCGCGACGCGGTGCCTTGGGCGAGTGCGCCGCTGGCGGCATCGGCGGCCATCTTGGCGGCATGCGAGAGGAAGCCGATGCGTGGGTCGGCGTGGAAGAGCTTCTGCCACGAGGCGGTGGTGGTGATCACCAGCAGCCAGGCCAGCGGGAGCAGCGTGGTCCAGGCGTAGCGCGCGCGGCCGCTGCGGACGATGAGCGTGGTGCCCACGGTGAGCGCCACCGCGGCGAGGAGCTGGTTGCTGATGCCGAAGAGCGGCCAGAGGGCGTTGATGCCGCCCATCGGGTCCTGCACGCCCTGCAGGAGGAACCAGCCCCATGCCGCCACGATCGTCGCCGAGGCGATGATGGTGCCGGGGTACCACGAGGTGCGGCCGAGGGGCTTCCAGACGTGTCCGCCGAGCTCCTGCACCATGAAGCGGCCGACGCGCGTGCCGGTGTCCACGGTGGTGAGGATGAAGAGCGCCTCGAACATGATCGCGAAGTGGTACCAGAGCGCCGTGAGCGACGGCCCGAAGGCGCCGGCAAAGATCTGCGCCATCCCGACCGCCAGTGACGGCGCGCCGCCGGTGCGGGCCAGCAGCGTGCTCTCTCCCATCTGCACGGCGAGCGCCTCGAGTTGTCCCGGTTCGAGCGTGAAGCCCCAGCCGCGGATCGTGACGATCGCCGACTCGATGTCGCCGCCGAGGATGGGAAGCGGCGCGTTCATCGCGAAGTAGACGCCCGGGTCGAGGGCGGCGGCGGCAATCAACGCCATGATCGCCACGAACGACTCGGTAAGCATCGCGCCGTAGCCGATCAACCGCGCGTCGTCTTCCTGGTCCACCATCTTGGGCGTGGTGCCGCTCGCGACCAGCGCGTGGAAGCCGGAGATGGCACCGCAGGCGATGGTGATGAAGCAGAACGGAAAGAGCGAGCCCGCGAAGATCGGCCCGGTGCCATCAATGAAGCCGGTGACCGCGGGGAGCTTGATCTCCGGCAGCGTGAGGATGATCCCGGCCGCGAGCGCGAGGATGGTGCCGATCTTGAGGAAGGTCGAGAGATAATCGCGCGGGCAGAGCAGCATCCACACCGGGATCACCGACGCGATGAAGCCGTAGGCGATGATCCCCCACGCGATGGTGAGACCGTCGGCCGTGAAGAAGGGCCCCCACGTGGGCGACTCCGCCACGTAGCGCCCAGCCACGAGTGCCAGCATCAGCATCACCACGCCGAAGGCCGAGGCCTCCATGGTCCGGCCGGGCCGCCAGACCTTCATCCAGAAGCCCATGATGAGGGCAATCGGCAGCGTGCAGAGAATGGTGAAGACGCCCCACGGCGAGTGCTCGAGCGCGCGGACCACCACCAGCGCCAGCACCGCGAGCAGGATCACCATGATCATCAGGATCGCCACCATCGCGAGGATGCCGGTGGCGGGGCCGAGCTCCTCCTTGGCCATCTGGCCGAGCGACTTGCCGTCGCGCCGCATCGAGCCGACGAGGATCACGAAGTCCTGCACGGCACCACCGAGTACCACGCCGATCACGATCCAGAGGGTGCCGGGGAGGTAGCCGAACTGCGCCGCGAGCACCGGCCCGACCAGCGGGCCGGCGCCGGCAATGGCCGCGAAGTGGTGCCCGAAGAGGACCCACTTGCTGGTGACCACGTAGTCGCGGCCATTGGCGAGCCGGTGCGCCGGCGTGACCCGCGAGGAGTCGAGGGCCATGACCTTGGTCGCGAGGAAGCGCGAGTACCAGCGCCACGCGACGAGGTAGGAGCCGACGGCGGCGAGGAGGAGCCAGGCGGCGGAAATGGTCTCGCCGCGATGGAGCGCAATCGCGCCCCATCCGGCCGCGCTGGCCAGCGCGGCGACGATCCAGACGATTGTTGGCATGGTCGAGAAGGTAGCGCGGGCCCCCGACCCGCGCGACCTGCGGTGGTCAGCGTGTCGGCGGCACCGCCGACACCAGGCTCCGCACCGACCCGATCCACTCCACCGGCATGCCCCGCGCGGCGAGGCGGGCGATGAGTCCCGCCTGCTCCGCCTGATGCGACGGCGCGCCGGCGGCTGGGAGATAGAGCCACCGGAGCGTGGGCGAATAGACCGCCAACGCGCCATCGAGGTCGGGCGCCGAGAACGGCTCGAGCCAGAGCGAGTCGCTGCCGACGCGGACCCATCGCGGCGTCGTGATGACCGTGCCGGTGGTGCGCCCGGCGATGCACCGCACGAAGGGCGCGGCACCCGGTGCGACGTAGAGCGGCCGCTGCCCGGTGGCGAACCAGCGTGCACCGCCGTTCGACGTCGCCGGCATCGTGGCGATGCCGGCACCGATCGGCACACCGGGCGCCACGCCTCGCAGCCACTCCGCCACCAAGGCCACGGCCCCCTCGTGCTGCGCCGTTTCCAGCAGCACCCATTGGCCACCGATCTGCACCGCGCCCGGCGTCCCCACCATCGGCGGCGTGGTCGCGAAGCGGTCGCGCACCAGCTTGGCCGTCGTGGCCAGGTTCACGCGCCACATCGGACGCCGTTCGGTGGCGAGATACGCGGCGGTCACGCTGTCGCTGATCGCGAAGGAATCCGCTGGCGCTGCCGCGTTGACCTGCATCGCCAGCATCGTCATCCGCTTGTACGGCTGGCCCACTCGGCGCACGTCGCGCTGCCGGGGCAGCAGCACGCCCATCGCCGCGCGCGTCCAGCCGGAGTACCAGAACTCGACTTCGTGTCGGCCCCACGGGGCGAGGCCGAAGTCGGCGATCTCGTCGGCCTGGAAGCGCACCATCACGGGGAGCGCGTCACTGCGTCGCACGAAGAGCGTGGTGGGCCAGCCGTCCACCGTGGCCGCGAGCCGCGCATGCGCCTCGCCATCAAGCGTGGTATCCGGCAGCGCACGGAGCGCACGGTCATGGCGCAGCGTGAGCACCAGCCGCTCCGGGGCGAAGGCAAAGAGCTCACGCCGCTCGTCCACATACGCCAGGTTGAGCGGACCCCAGGCCATCGCGCCGGCCGCCGAGGTCGGCGCGTAGCGTGCGGCAATGGTGTCGCGCACCAGGTCCACGATGCTCATGGCCGGCCCACCACCCAGGAAGGTGCGGGTGTTGCGCCAGGCGCCAGTGGTGTAGTCGCGCAACTCGACGTTGCGCTCGTAGCTCGGCTGATCGGCGAAGGGACGCGTGGCGAACGACGTGCGCGCCCACTGCGTCATCATGTCGAGCCGGATGGAGCGAATGGCACGCAGCGCCGAGTCGCCGCCCATCCGGGCAATGGAGCGGTCGAGGAGCGCGGTTGCAGACGACGCGTTCTGTGCCGGTGCACTCGCGGGGATCGCGAGGAGCATCAGTTTGAGGAGCAGGGTGGTGCGGGACATGGGGCCTCAGGGGTGAACGGTGACCGGTGAACGGTGAACGGTGCTTCTTTGGTGAGGGGTGAGGGGTGAGGGGGTCGTACGATGTTCCCCCTCACTCCTCACCATGCGCGGCCACCGGCCGCGCCCCGTTCACCGTTCACCGTTCACCACGTCGCAGATATCAACCGTCAGACCGATCCCCCAAAGTCGGCGAGGGGCCAATCGCGTCCCCGTGGGGCAAAGCGCCGTTCGCCCCGCCGATTCTCGCGCTACTTTCCTTGCCATGCCCTCCACCACGGTCACCCGGACCCCGGCGCAGCGTGCCGCCACCTGGCTGCTGCTCGCCGCCTTCGGGGTGCTCACCCTCATCTCGGCGGTGCAGGGGTATCTCTCGCGTCGCGCCTCGGGGGAGGTCACCCGCGTCGGCGATGCACTGGTGCTGGGCCTGGCCGGCTGGGTGACCTGGCTGCTGCTCGCACCCGCGATCATCGCGCTGGGGCGGCGCTTCGACTTTGCCCGCGGCCGCCGCCTCCAGAGCGCCGTCATTCACCTGCTGGCGCTCGGCGCGACCTACGTCGTCTCGATCCTCACCCTGATCTGGCTCTCGCTGCTGTACTTCAACCCCTCGGAGCAGGTCACCTGGGAGATCGTCTCGCGCACGCTGCTCGGCAGCGCCCGCCTCTCGCTGGCGATCTTCACGTATGTCGGCATCATCGCCGTTGACCGCGTGCTGCGCATCCGCGAGGCACTCCGTGCGCAGGAGCTGCAGGCGACGCGATTGCAGGGACAGGCCACGCAGGCGCGGCTCGACGCCCTCGCCGCGCGCCTCGAGCCGCACTTCCTCTTCAACGCGCTGCAATCGGTGAGTGCGCTGATCGACCGCGATCCGCCGCGCGCGCGCACCATGCTCGCCCAGATCGGCGATCTCCTCCGCGACGCGCTGGCCGCACCGGAGTCGGGCGAGGTGACGCTGCGCGAGGAGATGCAACTGCTCAGTCGCTACCTGGCCATCGAGGAAACGCGCTTTGCCGATCGACTGCACGTGGAGGTCGTCGTGGCGCCCGACGCGGAAGCGGTGATGGTGCCCCGCTTCGTGCTGCAGCCCGTGGTCGAGAATGCGCTGCGCCATGGCCTCGCCCCGCTGCCGGAGGGTGGGCGCCTGCGGATCACGGCCACGCGGGCCGACGGTCGCCTCCGGTTGGTGGTCTGGAACGACGGCGTGCCCCTGGCCGAGGTGCCCAGGAGCGGACTCGGCGTGGCCACCACGCGCGAGCGACTCGCCGCGCGGCATGGGGAGGCGGCGTCGCTGCTGCTGCGCCCCGCCGCGGGTGGCGGCGTCGAGACGGTGATCGAGTTGCCGGCGTGAGTGCACTCCGCGTGGTCGTGGCCGACGACGAGCCCTTGCTCCTCGCCGACCTGGTGCGATTGCTCGCCGCGCTCCCCGACGTGCAGGTGGTGGGGCAGGCGCGCAACGGACTCGAGGTGCTCGACCTCGTGGCCGCGACCCGTCCCGATGCCCTCTTCCTCGACATCCGGATGCCAGGGCTCGACGGACTCGGTGTGGTGGCTGAGCTCGATCCGGTTGGCGCACCGGCGGTGGTCTTTGTCACATCGTTCGACCAGTACGCCGTGCAGGCGTTCGAGGCCCACGCGGTGGATTACCTGCTGAAGCCGTTCGATCCGCCCCGGCTGGCGCGCGCCGTCGAACGATTGCGGGCACGGCTGGGTCGCGACCAGGGCGAGGCCCTCCTCCGCAGCGTGGCCGCGCTCACGGCACGTCGCGTCGAGGCGCCGGTGGAGTACCTCGAGCGGATCGCGGCGCGCGGCGTGGGGAAGACCGTGCTGCTTGAGGTGTCGGCCATCCGCTGGATCGAGGCCGCCGACAACTACGTCCGGCTGCACACGGGCGAGGGCGCCCATCTCTCCCGCCGCACCATGCGGGAGCTCGAGGAAGTGCTCGACCCGAAGCGCTTTGCGCGGATCCACCGCTCCACGATCGTGGCTCTGGCCCAGGTCCGCGAGTTGCGGCCACTGGGCGATGGCGACCAGGAGCTCCACCTCCTCGACGGCACCCGGCTGGTGCTCACTCGCTCCTACCGGGACGCCTTCGCCGCCCATTTTGGCGGGATTGCCTGAGCCGGCGGGCGATTTCCCGCCCACCCCTGCGTTCCCTACCGTTGCCCCCTGCCGCTTCGGCCCGTAGCTTCGCTGGATATGTCTCCCTATCCTGGCGCCGCCCCGGATCCCTGGTCGGCCGCCCTCGCGGCGTCTGTCGCCGAGCCATTGCCTGAGCCGTCGCCGAGCCCGGTGCTGGACGATCCCGCCCTCCCGGGGCGCGTGGTCGTGGTCACCGGCGGCGCCACCGGCCTCGGCCGGGCGATCGCCCTCGAGTTCGGCCGGCTCGGCTTCCGGGTGGCCTTCTGCTGGTTCGAGATGGAGGGGCGCGACGTCGAAGCCACCGCGCTGATGACCGAGACGACCCTCACGGCCATGGGACGGGAGGTCTACGCCGCGCGCTGCGACGTGCGCGATCGGGCCCAGGTGGAGGCGTTCATTGCCGAGGTGGTGCGCCGCTTCGGGACGGTGGACTGCCTCGTCAACAACGCCGGGATTGCCCGTGACGGCGCGCTCTGGCGGATGACCTCCGAGTCCTGGGCCTCGGTCATGGACACCAATGTCACAGGGGCCTTCCACTGCCTGGTGGCGTGTACACCACACTTCCGTCGGCAGCACGGCGGGAAGGTGGTCAACGTCTCGGCGCATCAGGCCGGGCGGCCCGGCTTCGGTGTCGCCAATTATGCCGCAAGCAAGGCGGCGCTCGAGGGGCTGACGCGGGCGGCCGCCGTCGAACTCGGACCCTCCAATGTCAACGTCAACGCGGTGGCCCCGGGCTTTGTCCATACCGAGCGGCTCGACGAACTCCCCGGCGACGTGATCGAGCGGGCGCAGAAGCGCGCGGTCCTCGGCCGGCTCGCCGAGCCCGAAGACATCGCGGCGGTCATCACCTTTCTCTGTTCCGATGCGGCACGCCACGTCACGGGGCAGGTGATCGCGGTGGACGGGGGGCTCTCGCTGGAATAGTTTTCCGCGGTGACACACCCTCCCTCGTTCTTCCGCACCATGGGCACCGTCGCCCTGATGGGCCTCGTGGCCTGCTCCGCTCCTGCGCAGGAGCCGAAGGTCGCACCCGCTCCGGCCCTCTTGCTCTCGCCGCTCGCCGGACAGCCGATCCCCGTGCTGCCGATCACCTACGTCGTCGCGGACTCCAGCGTGAGTCCGATGCTGCCCGCCGGATTGCAGCCGCGCTTGGCGTGGGCCGATTCCCTGGTCGGCGAAGCGTTGCTCGGTCGCGGTCCCGAGGTGAGCTGGTTGTTGCCCGAGGAGCTGCGTCGGATTGCGCGGCGCGCCCCGGGCACGGTGAGCAACCCCGATCGGATGGGGCAGGCGCTGCTCCGCTCCGACGGCCTCAAGCGGATTCCCGATCCGCTCTTCTCGCAGCTGCGTTCGCTCGCGGCGATGTCGAATGCGCGCCAGGTGATGGTGCCGGCGGCGGTGCGCTTCACGCGCGTGGCGGAAGGGGTGCGCGCCGAGGTGGTGCTGGTGCTCGCGGATGCACGCAGTGGCGCCCTGCTCTGGCGCAGCACGCCGTACGCGATTGCCGCCACACCCGATGCCGCGCTGAGCGCCGCGATGGCCAAGATCCTCCCCGACTTCAACTGAGTCCATGACGCACACCATCACGCTCATCCCCGGCGACGGCATCGGTCCTGAAATCACCGACGCCACCGTCGCCGTGCTCGAGGCCACCGGCCTCTCCTTTGACTGGGACCGCCAGCTCGGCGGGATGGCCGCGGTGGACGCCACCGGCGATCCGATGCCGGAGGAGACGCTCGCCTCCATCGGTCGCACCAATCTCGCGCTCAAGGGGCCGTTGACCACGCCGGTCGGTGGCGGCTTCCGCTCGGTCAACGTCGCGCTGCGGAAGGCGTTCGCCTTGTATGCCAACGTGCGGCCGGCCAAGACCATCGTGCCCGGTGGTCGCTTCGACGGCATCGACATCGTACTGGTGCGCGAGAATCTCGAGGGGCTCTACATCGGACAGGAGCGCTACGTCGAGGTGAACGGCGATCCGCGTGGTCAGGCGGAATCGGTGGCGGTGGTGACGCGCGCCAACTGCGAGCGGGTGATCCGCTACGCCTTCGAGTACGCCGTGCGGCACGGCCGCAAGAAGGTCTCGCTGGTGCACAAGGCCAACATCCTCAAGTACACCAGCGGCCTCTTCCTCGAGATCGGGCAGGAGATCGCCAAGGAGTACGAGGGGCGGGTGGCCTGCAACGACCTCATCGTCGACAACGCGGCGATGCAGCTGGTGCTCAAGCCGGAACAATTCGACGTGATCGTCACCACCAATCTCTTCGGCGACATCCTCTCGGACGAGATCAGCGGCCTGGTCGGCGGCCTCGGCCTCGCCCCGGGTGGCAACATCGGCGAGACCGCGGCGATCTTCGAGGCGGTGCATGGCTCGGCCCCGGACATCGCGGGGCAGGGGCTCGCGAACCCCTCGGCGCTGATCCTCGCCGCGGCGATGATGCTCGACCATATTCGCGAAGACGCCGCTGCCGATCGCGTGCGTCGCGGCCTGGTCGCCACGATCGTCGCCGATGGCGTGCGCACCCGGGATCTCGGCGGTCACGCCTCCACCGCGGAGTTCGGCCGTGCCGTCGCCGCCCGGGTGGCCTGAGGTTCCCTGCGTCGAGTGCGGGCGCCGTGCGCCCGACATCGACTTCAACGAACGCTGTCCGGAGTGCACCAAGCGGCGCCAGCGACGCGTCGCCCTCGTGGCCAGGCGCGCGGCCCTCGCGGGCGCCGCCGTGGCTGCGGCGTGGAGCGTGGTGCGTCCCCCGTCGTCTCCTGCAGGCCAATGGTATGCGGTGATCGCCATCCCGGTGGTCGCCGTCCTGGTCTACAAGATTGCTGGCCGCGTGGCCTGGGAGGTTTTGTGATGCATCGTCCGTTGCTCGCCACACTGCTGCTGCTCGGCGCACCCGCGGGGTTGATTGCCCAGCAGGGCAGCGACGCGCCGTCGGTCACCCTCTTCAACTCGGGGCGCGTCCTCGTCCGTCGCACCTTCGCGGTCCCGGTTCCGTCCGGTGCCTCGACCATGACGCTGCCGATCGGGCTCTTCGAGCCGGCCTCGCTCATGTCGCTCGAACCGGGGGTGCGGCTCGGTCGCTTCTCCTTCGACGGCGCCTCGACCGAAGAGGCGCTGCTCCGTCGGCACATCGGCGAGAAGTTCATGATCGACGTGTCGAACGGGACCACGCGAGCGCTCGCCAGTTACACGCTGCTCGCGCTGCAGCCGGAGCGGTGGCAGAGCGGTGACGCCGTGGTGTTCGGGCGGCCGGGGCAGATCCGCTGGGACCTGGCGCGCGTCCCGACCACGCCGGTCACCGATGTCTTCGTGACCAGCGATCGCGCGCGCAGCGGCCTCAAGGTGATGTACGCCACCAGCGGCGCCTCGTGGGGCGTGAGCTACTCGCTGATTCTCGGCAACGCCGGGCGCATCGAAGGGCTCGCCTCGATCATGACCGGCACGCTCGATCTGGCGAATGCCGAGGTGCAGTTGTTGGCCGGCGATATCGGCACGCCGCCCCAGGGGCCGCAGCCCCGTGCGTATGCGATGGCCGCCAAGGCCGCGGAAGGAGGAGCGTTCGCCGACGGGGTGCCGTCCAACGAGGCGGTTGGCGAAGCGCGGCTCTACACCTTGCCGGGGCGCGTCACCTTCATGCCCAGCACGCAGCTGGTCACGCCGCTCTTCGATCCGACGCCGGCGCGCGCCGAGCGGCGCTACACGGTCTCGGGCGGGATGCCGTTCTGGGGGAGCTTCGAGCAGCAGGCCGACGAGCAGGAAGTGCCGGTCGCCGTGGCGTACCGGTTGGAGCGGAAGCTCGGCACCACCTTCGGCGACCTCGCGTTGCCGGCGGGCGGGGTGCAAGTGTTCGAGACCGACAAGGCGGGACGGCTGCAGCTGATCGGGATGGGCAGCATCGGTCACACCGCCGCGGGCGAGGAGTTGATGGTCTCGACCGGCACGGCCTTCGACGTGACGGCCAAGCGGACGCAGACCGCCTACACCACGCAGCGCGGCACGGCGCCCAACACCAACCGCACCATCGCCTTCGCGTCGTTCCGCGTCGACCTGCAGAACGCCAAGGACTCGGCGGTGGTGGTCGAGGTGCGCGAGGATCGTGGCGGCGAGTGGAGCGTGGTCGAGAGCTCGGTGGCCGGTCAGCGTCGCTCGGCGTCGCGGATGGTCTTCCCGGTGACGGTGCCCGCCAAGGGGAAGGCGACGCTCACCTATCGCATCCGGACCGTGTGGTAGTCATGGTGAGGCCCGTCGTATCGGCGGTGTTGTTGGCGGCGGGCCTCTGCGGCACGCTCTCGGCGCAGCGTCCGGTGGTGACGATTGCGTCGAACGGGATCGTGCGCGTGTCGCAGCGGTTGCCAGTCGCGGTGCCGGCAGGACGATCGGAGCATCGCATCGTCCTGCCGGGGGCGATCGCGCTCTCGGTCTCGAGTGCGGCGGAGGGTGTTCAGGTTCTTGAAGTGCGTCGCGAGATGGTCTTCGATGGGGTGGAAGCACTTCGCAAGTCGGTCGGCCGCGAATTCGAGTTCGCCCAGACCGACGGGACGACGCTCAAGCGGCTACTTCTCGGCGTCAACCCCGAGCGATGGAGTCACCCGTCGGGTGCGGCGGACGTGACCCGCCCAGGGAGACTGCTCTGGCCCGCAGACCTCCTCGCGCCAGTCGAGGGCCTGCTGCTGACGCTCTCCAGCGATCGGCCGCGGCAAGGGCTCACCGTCGAGTACGAGGTGCCGGGCACCAGCTGGGTCGCGGCCTACGAACTTCGCCTCGACCCCGGCCCGACCTTCCGGGGAACAGCCGTGCTCGGGACGGGTGCGCTTCGTCTGGATACGAGCACCGTCCGACTCGTCGCCGGAGATCTGGGGTGGGCCGCGCGCCCGCTGCCCAGCGTCGTTCTGCGCTACAAGGATCCCAGTGAAGGTGCGATGGCGGGTCTGCTGCCCGTCGACAATCTCTCGCGGGTCCTGTCAGCCCAGCCAGGGACCGTCGACGAAGCCAACACGTACGTCGACGGCGTGCCGGTCAGTTCCGGGACGACGTTGAGCGGACAAGTCTATCGCTATGAATTGCCCTCGCCGGTCGTCCTCCTTCCCGGCAGGGAACTCGCCGTCCCGTTACTGGCACAACAGCGCGTCGAGCCCACCCGGCGTCTCACCACTGGCGGCGCGCTCCCGCCGACTGGCGCGCTCCCGCGGGCGCGGGGCACGCAAGACCTGGGTGTCTCCGTCAGCTACACGCTCAGGCGCGACCTCGGCACCCCGTTTGGTGATGCTCCGTTGCCGGGTGGTACCGTGAGCGTCGTCCAGGTCGGGACTGATGGCATCGCGACGTTGATTGGGCGGACGACCGTGGGACATCTCGCACCCGGTTCACCCTTCGAGATCGAACTCGGGCGTGCGTTCGACGTCAGTGCCAAGCGCGTGCAAACGGCATATCAGGTCGATGGCCGGAACGATCGTGGCGAGCCAACCGCAGCCACCCTGGCTTACCGGATCACGTTTCGTAGCGCGGCGGACACGGCCGTCACCGTCACAACCTACGAAACTCGTGACGGCGAGTGGTCCGTGCTCGAGTCGTCGCACCCTGCCGAGCGGCAATCGAGCGGGAGCGTGGCCTTTGCCGTGACCGTGCCGGCGCGCGGCGAGGCCGTGCTTACCTATCGCGTGCGGGCCGCTTGGTGAGCAAGACCACGCTCCTCCAGTGCTCCGACCTGCACTTCGGTCGGGATGCCGACCTGGCGCAGATCGCCGGGTTGGAGGGATTGACCGCCGACCTCGCGCCGTCGGCGGTCGCGGTGGCCGGTGATCTCACGCAGCGCGCACGCCACGGCGAGTTC
This sequence comes from Gemmatimonadales bacterium, assembly GCA_033764505.1. Lineage (GTDB taxonomy): Bacteria > Gemmatimonadota > Gemmatimonadetes > Gemmatimonadales > GWC2-71-9 > Palsa-1233. The sequence continues at coordinate 68,519 of JANRIW010000036.1, read as the reverse complement.
CAGCGCGCGCTGGAATTCGTGCAGGCGCTGCGCCGGCTCGCGCCGACGATCGTGGTGCCCGGCAACCACGACGTCGAGTGGTGGACCACGCCGTTCGACGTGATCGGCGCGGCCGCCAAGTACGAGAAGTACACCCGCTACTTCGGCACCGAACTGACGCCCACGCTGGTGGTGGACGGCGCGGTGCTCTGCGGCGTGCTCACGTCGTATGGCGTGGTGGCCGGCTCGATGACGTACAACCTGAACGACATGGCGGTGAAGGGACACCTGCCCGCGCGCGAGACCGAGCGCGCCGCCAATCGCTTCGCCGAGGAGACGCCCGATCTGCTGCGCGTGCTGGTGATGCACCAGAACCTGCTGCGGGGCAACATCTCGCGCCGCATGGGATTGGCACGATGGCGCGCGGCGTGGCGCCAGGTGATGGCCAGTGGCGCCGATCTCGTCCTCTGCGGCCACGACCACGAGGAGGCCGCCGGCCTGCTGCCCAACGGCGCGGTGGTCTCGACTTCCAGTACGCACACTTCGCGCACCCGCGGCCAGCGGCCGTCGGCGTGCAACTACATCATTGCCGATCGAGACACCATCACCGTGCGCCACTACATCTGGGACGCGAGCCTCGCCCTCTTCCAGCCCGGTCCGGAACAGTGCTTCCCCCGGCCACGGAGCGCCGCAATCGCCGCAGCCCATGTTTGAGGCCGTCCGCGAGCGGATGCAGGAGACGCCGGCCGAGCCGCAGCTCGCGCTGGCGCTCGAGGTCGATCCCGAGAATGCGTTGCCGGATCGGCTCTTCCGGCTCGGGCTCGCCCCCGGGACGCTCGTCACCCTGACGCGCAACCGCACCGTACTGGTGAGCCACCACCCGCGCTACGGGCTCCGACTGCACGCCGGCTATGCCTGGGCCCCCGACGAGGTCCTCAGCGCGATCCTGACCTTCCTGCGGCCTCGCGTGCCGAAGGTCGAGCGGCTCGCCGCCCGTCGGCGCTTTCTGGCCTTCCCGGTGGACCGCCATGCCCCGTCCCGCGCCACGCCGCGTCGCGGTCCGCGCCCAGTCGCACCCGAGCACGAGGTGATCATCGGCCGCCTCATGCGGCTCCACGAGATCCTCAACGCCCGCCATTTCCAGGGCACCCTGGGCACGATTCCGATCCGCCTCTCGGACAAGATGTCCACCCGCCTGGGCGAGTTCCGCGCCGACCACGACGGCCGTGCGGTCGAGATCACCCTCTCCAGGCGCCACGTGCGGCGCGACGGCTGGCCCGCCGCCACCGAGACGCTGCTCCACGAGATGGTCCACCAGTGGCAGTGCGAGCAGGGGCTCCCGCTCGACCATGGCCAGTCGTTTCGTCGCAAGGCGCTCGAAGTCGGGATCCGGCCGAACGCCACGGCCCCTGCGGGGTACCTCTCGCATCTCGATCTCTACGGAACCATTGCATGAAGCCGTTGGCCCCGATCCACCCCGAGCCGCTGCCGCCCTTCCAGCAGCTCGACCTGATGAACACCGAGTCGCTCCTCACCGACGAGGAACGCGCGCTCCGTGACCGCGTGCGTGCCTGGGTGGACGCCACCCTCATGCCGAACATCTCGCAGTGGTACTTCGACGGCGTCTTCCCGCACCACCTCGTGGGCGAGATGGCCGAGCTCGGATTGCTCGGGCCCACCATCCCGACCGAGTATGGCGGGCCGGGGCGCTCCGGCGTGATGTACGGCCTGATCATGCAGGAGCTCGAGCGCTGCGACTCCGGCATCCGCTCGTTCGCGTCGGTGCAGAGCTCGCTGGTGATGTATCCGGTGTGGGCGTTCGGCAGCGAGGCGCAGAAGCAGGAATGGCTGCCCAAGATGGCGCGCGGCGAGGTGATCGGCTGCTTCGGCCTCACCGAGCCGGAATTCGGCAGCAATCCCGCCGGGATGATCGTCAACGCCGACGAGACCGCCGACGGCTGGACGCTGCACGGCACCAAGAAGTGGCTCTCCAACGGCCCGTCGGCGCACGTGGCCATCGTCTGGGCCAAGACCAACGGCTCCGACGATCCCAAATCCATCCGCGGCTTCCTGGTCCCGACCAACACCCCCGGTGTGACGGTGCACCACGTGACCGACAAGCACTCGCTGCGTGTCTCGGAGTCGAGCGCCATGTCGTTCGACCAGGTAAAGCTGCCGAAGGACGCCCTGCTCCCCGGATCGGGTGGCGTGAAGAGCCCGCTGATGTGCCTCACCCAGGCCCGCTACGGCATCGTCTGGGGCGCGCTTGGCGCCGCGCTCGCCTGCTTCGACGAGGCGCTCCAGTACGCCCTGCAGCGCGAGATGTTCGGCAAGCCGCTCGCCGCCACCCAGCTGCAGCAGGGCCGCCTCGCAGAGATGGCCACCAAGGTCACCAACGGCCAGCTGCTGGCCCTGCAGCTCGGCCGCCTCAAGGACCTCGGCACCATGACCCCGGTCCAGGTCTCCCTCGCCAAGCGCCACAACGTGGACATGGCCTGCGACGTGGCCCGCGAGGCTCGCCGGCTGCTCGGCGCCAACGGCATCCTCGGCGGCTGGCACGCCATGCGCCACATGGCCAACCTCGAGAGCGTCTACACCTACGAGGGGACCCACGACATGCACACGCTGATCGTGGGGCAGGAGCTAACTGGAATCCCTGCATACAGATAGCCCCTCTCTTCGAGAAGCGAGAGGCGAGAAGCGAGAAGCGGGGACTGCAACGTTCCCGCTTCTCGCTTCTCGCTTCTCGTCATTAGATTGGCGCTTCCTCAACGGAGTCTAGAGTGATGGCAGGATCGTCGGAATTCACTGGGGTCGACTTCTACAACATGGACGCCCTGCTCTCGGAAGAGGAACGGGCGGTCCGCGACACCGTGCGCGCCTGGGTGGACGACCAGCTGATGCCGGTCATCGGCGACTGCTACCTCGAAGGGCGCTTCCCGAAGCAGCTGATCCCCGGGATGGCGGAGCTGGGCCTCTTCGGCGCCAACCTCCCCGAGGAATACGGCTGCGCCGGGCTCAACAACGTCGCCTACGGCCTGATCATGCAGGAGCTGGAGCGCGGCGACAGCGGCATCCGCTCCTTCGCCTCGGTGCAGGGCGCGCTGGTGATGTATCCGATCTACGCCTTCGGGAGCGAGGAGCAGAAGAAGCACTGGCTGCCGCGCCTCGCCTCCGGCCAGGAGATCGGCTGCTTCGGGCTGACCGAGCCGGACTACGGCTCGAATCCCGGCGGGATGATCACCACGGCGCGCGAGACCGCCGACGGCTGGATCCTCAACGGCACCAAGATGTGGATCACCAACGGCTCGCAGGCCACCGTCTCCATCATCTGGGCCAAGACGGGCGACCTCGACGACCAGAAGAGCATCCGCGGCTTCATCGTGCCGACCAACACCCCTGGCTTCACCGCCAAGGACCAGAAGGGGAAGCTCTCGCTCCGCGCCTCCGACACCAGCGAGCTGCACCTGCAGGACGTCCGCGTGCCGAAGGATGCGCTCCTCCCCCATTCGGCCGGCCTCAAGAGCCCGCTGATGTGTCTCACGCAGGCGCGCTACGGCATCGCGTGGGGCGGCGTCGGGGCGGCAATGGCCTGCTTCGACGAGGCGCGTCGCTACGCCGCCAATCGCGTGATGTTCGGCAAGCCGATCGCCGCGACGCAGCTCCAGCAGGAGCGCCTCGCCGAGATGCTGACCGAGATCACCAAGGCGCAGCTGCTGGTGCTGCAGCTCGGCCGCCTCAAGGACGAGGGGAAGGCCACGCCGTCGCAGGTCTCGCTCGCCAAGCGCAACAACGTCAACATGGCCTGCGAGTGCGCCCGCGAGGCGCGCCGCCTCCTCGGCGGCAACGGCATCCTGGTCGAGTATCACTCGATGCGTCACATGGCCAACCTCGAGAGCGTCTACACGTACGAGGGGACGCATGACATGCATTCGTTGATTGTGGGGCAGGAGATTACGGGGATTGCGGCATACTAGGTCATAGGTCGTAAGTCGTAGGTCGTAGGTCGTAAGTCGCAAGAGAGGTCCTTCGACTTCGCCCGCTTCGCGGGCTTCGCTCAGGATGACACCCCGGACGACCGGCGACCAACGCATCAGGACTTACGACTTACGACTTACGACTTACGACTTACGACATTCATCGAGCAGGAGCTCCACTCAAGTGAAGATTGCCATCTGCCTCCGCCGCGTTCCCGACACGACCGCCAAGATCGCGATCGGGCCGAGCGGTGTTGCCATTGACGAAGCCGGGGTGAAGTTCGTCCCGAATCCCTATGACGAATACGCGCTCGAGGCCGGTATCGCGCTGAAGGAAGCCGCCGGTGCGGGCGAGACGGTGGTGGTGTCCTTCGGGGGCGACAGCGTGCAGGAGACGATGCGGACCGCGCTCGCGATGGGCGTGGACCGCGCCGTGCACCTGCAGGGAACGCCGTCGGCCGACGGGCTGGTCAACGCGCGCGTGCTCGCCGATCACCTGCGGGATGGTGGCTATGACCTGATCCTCTTCGGCAAGGTGGCCGTGGACGACTACGGCCAGCAGACCGGCGCGATGGTGGCCGAGCTGCTCGGCCGTCCCTGCGCCACCGCGATCACCTCGCTGGTGATCGAGGGCGGCACGGCCAAGGTCACGCGCGAGGTCGAGGGCGGCGTCGAGTCGGCGCAGTGCAGCCTGCCGGCGGTCTTCACCTGCGACAAGGGATTGAACACGCCGCGGCTGCCGGGGTTGAAGGGGATCATGTCGGCCAAGAAGAAGCCGCTCGACGTGGTGCCCACGGTCGCGGGCGCGGCGCAGGTCACCGTGGTCTCGCTGGCCCTCCCGCCGGAGCGGGCGGCGGGCCGCATCGTCGGCGAGGGCGCGGCCGCTGTGCCGGCGCTCATCGCGGCGCTCACCAACGACGCGAAGGTGCTCTGACCATGGCCGACATTCTCTGTGTGATCGAACAGCGGGGCGGGGCCATCCGGAAGGGTGCCAACGAGCTCCTCACCGCGGCGCGTCAGCTCGCCGATCAGTCCGGTGGCCGCGTGGATGCACTGGTGTGCGGCGACGGCGCCGTCACGGGCGTTGACGCGCTCGGCGCGGCCGGCGCGGATCGCGTGCTCACGGCCTCGCATGCAGCCTTCGCGCAGTACGCACCGGAGGCCATGGTCGCGACGGTGCAGTCGGTGGCCGGTCAGTACGGGGCCGTGCTGGTGGCGGCCACCGCGACCGGCAAGGACCTCGCGCCGCGCCTCGCGGCGGCGATCGGCGCGCCCTGCGGCATGGACGTGACCGCGGTGAGTGCCGCTGGTGGCGCCATTCGCGTGGTGCGCCCGGTGTATGCCGGCAAGGCCATCCAGACGCTCGACCTCGCCGGCACCGCCGTCGTGGCCGTCCGTCCCGGCGCATATCCGGCGGTGGCGTCGGCCAAGGCCGGTGCCGTCGAGTCGTTGGCGGTGCCGGCGTTCACGCCGCGCCTCACCGTGACCGGGATCGCCGCGCCGGAGAAGGCGACGCTCGATGTCGCCGAGGCGCGCGTGGTGATCGCGGGTGGCCGCGGCCTGGGTGAGCCGCAGCACTTCGGCCTGCTCGAGGAGTTGGCTGCGGCCTTCGGTGGCGAAGCGGCCGTCGGCGCGTCGCGCGCCGTGGTGGACGCGGGGTGGATCGAGCATGGCGCGCAGGTCGGCCAGACCGGCAAGACGGTCGCCCCCGAACTCTACTTCGCGATCGGTGTCTCGGGTGCCATTCAGCACCTCGCGGGCATGCGGACCGCCCGCACCATTGTCGCCATCAACCGCGACAAGGATGCCCCGATCTTCAAGGTGGCCGACTTCGGGATTGTCGGCGACCTGTTCGAGGTGGTGCCGGCGCTCACCGCGGCCATCAAGGTGGCCAAGGGGCAATAGCGATTGCGCCGTCCCCTGGTCGTCGGCACTGGCATCGCCGGGCTGTGGTCCGCCTGGCGACTCGCCACGGAGGGCCATGAGGTCCTCCTCGTGACCAAGGGAACGCTGGCGGATTCCAACACCGCCTGGGCCCAGGGGGGAATTGCCGTCGCCATGGGCGTCGGCGATTCCCCCGCGTCGCATGCCGCCGACACCATCGCGGCGTCCGACGGACTCACCAATCCCGAAGCGGTGGACATCCTCGTCAACGAGGGACCGGACCGCATTCGCGAGCTGCTCGGTCTCGGCGCCGAGTTCGACCGCGCACCCGACGGCTCGCTCCGCTTCGGCCTCGAGGCGGCGCACTCGCATGCCCGCATCATCCACGCCGAGGGAGACCGCACCGGGGCCGCTCTCGTGGCGGCCCTGAGTCGTGTCGTGCGCGCCGACCCGCGCATCGAGTTGCGCGAGTCCACCCGCGTGCGGCGCCTCGTGGTGCAGGATGGGCGCGTGGTCGGCGCCATCCTGCTCGATGTGCACGGCGAGGCCACGGCCGTCACGTCGCCCGCCGTGATCCTCGCCACCGGCGGCGTGGGCCAGCTCTTCGACGTGACCACCAATCCGCCGGTCGCCACCGGTGATGGCTGGGCACTCGCGCACGCCGTGGGCGCCGAGCTCAAGCACATCGAGTTCCTGCAATTCCATCCGACGGCGCTGCACGTGCCCGGCGTGAATCCGGCGCCGCTGCTCACCGAGGCGCTCCGAGGCGCTGGGGCCTGGCTGGTGGATGGCAGCGGACGTCGCTTTGCCTTCGAAGCCGATCCGCGCGGCGAGCTCGCCCCGCGCGACATCGTGGCGCGCGCGGTGGCCGGACCGGCCCTGCGCGGCGAGGCCTTCCTCGATGCGCGGCATGTGGCCGATGTGGAGGGGCGCTTTCCGGGCGTCGCCGCGCTGGTGGCCGCCCACGGACTCTCGCTGAGCCGCGACCTGCTGCCGATCGCGCCGGCGATGCACTACGCCATGGGCGGGATTCGCACCGACCTCGATGGCGCGTCCACCGTCCCCGGCCTCTGGGCCGTGGGCGAGTGCGCGCAGACCGGTGTGCACGGAGCCAACCGGCTCGCGTCCAACTCCCTGCTGGAAGGACTCGTCTTTGCCGATCGCGCCGGGCGCGCGGTCATCAAGGAGCTCGCCTCGCTCAGCTGGCAGCCCTCGTCGTTCGCGCCCGCGCCGGACGACGCCGACTTCGGACCGGAGCAGGGGCAGGGCGCGGTCATCACCGCGATGCGCAAGCGGATGACGCGGGACGTCGGCCTGCTGCGCACCGAGAGCGGCCTGGCAGAGGCCGAGCTGGCGCTCGCCGAGCTGCGCGACGCCGTGCCGCCGGGCGCCTGGCATGTCGCCGATCAGATTCGCGTTGCCGCGCTGATCGCGCGCGACGCCCGACGCCGTCGCGAGAGTCGCGGCGGACACCGCCGCACCGATTTCCCGAACCCGCGGAGCACCACGTGACGAAGGCCCTGCCCGTCATCGAGGCCACCACCGACTCGCCCGAGACGATCGCCGCGCTGCAGGCCGAGATTCGCGCGCTCGCCGTCGAGAAGAACGCCATCATCCTGGCGCACAACTACCAGCGTGCCGAGGTGCAGGACGTGGCGCACTTCGTCGGCGACTCGCTCGGCCTGTCGCGGCGCGCGGCCGCGGTGTCGGAGGCGGTGATCGTCTTCTGCGGCGTGCACTTCATGGCCGAGACGGCCAAGGTGCTCGCGCCGGACAAGGCGGTGCTCCTCCCCGATCTTGCGGCGGGCTGTTCCCTCGCCGACACCATCACGCCGGAAGAGGTGCGCGGCTGGCGCCAGCAATTCCCCGACTACGTGGCCGTCGGCTACGTGAACACCACGGCGGCGGTGAAGGCCGAGCTCGACTACTGCTGCACCAGCGGCAACGTGCTCGACGTCATTGATGCGATCGCCGAGGACAAGGGCATCCTCTTCCTCCCCGACATGTTCCTCGGCGCACACGTCCGCCGGATGCGGCCGGATCGTCGGGTCGAAGTCTGGATGGGCGAGTGCCACGTGCATGCCGGAATCGACATCGACAACCTCGAGGCCGCGCGTGCCGCGCATCCGGGCGCCGAAGTGCTGGTGCACCCCGAGTGCGGCTGCGCCTCGCGGCTTCTCTATCGGATGGCCGATGGCGACCTGCCGCCCGAGGGGATCCACATCGCCTCGACCGAGGGGATGATCCAGCTCACCAAGTCGCTCGCCGCGGACACCTTCATCATCGCGACCGAGACCGGCATCATCCATCGCATGGAACAGATGGCGCCGGGCAAGCGCTTCGTGGCCGCCGATCGCGCCGCCGAGTGTGCCTACATGAAGACCATCACGCTGCGCGACGTGCGCGACGCGCTGCTCCATCATCAGCACGAGATTGATGTCCCGGTCGAGATTCGCCTGCGGGCCAAGCTTGCCATCGACCGCATGGTGGCGCTCGGTGCGTGATCCGCGCGATCTCGTGCAGGTGGCGGCCGATGCCGCGCGGCTCGCCGTGCTCACGCTCGCCGAGGATGGCACCGACGACGTCACCTCGCGGGTCACCATTGCCGAAGGGCAGCAGGGAGAGGCGCTGATCGAGGTGCGGGCTCCGCTCGTGGTGGCGGGGCTCGCGTATGCCGACGCGGTGGTGCGGGCCTGCGGACTCGACAGTGTGGTGTGGCAGGCCGCCGATGGCGCACAGTGCGCCGGGGACACCATCCTCGGCACCATCCGCGGTCCCTTGCGAGCCATCCTGCGCGCCGAGCGCCCGTTGCTCAACCTCCTGCAGCGGAGCTGCGGCATTGCCACGATGACGCGCCGCTATGCCGATGCCGTTGCGGGCACGCCGTGCCGCGTCCTCCACACCCGCAAGACCACGCCGGGGCTGCGCACCTTCGAGGTGCACGCCGTGCTGGCCGGCGGCGGCGCATTGCACCGGATCGACCTCGAGCACACCGTGATGGTGAAGGACAATCACTGGCAGGGGCTCCGCGCGAGCGGGCGCACCCTGCGCGAGGCGCTGGCCGAGGCCGCCGCGAGTGGTGTCCACGGCCTCCAGGTCGAGGTCGAAGCGGTGGAGCAGCTCGACGAGACGGTTGCCGCCGGCGCCACGCGGTTGCTGATTGACAACCAGGCCCCCGACACGGTCCGCGAGTGGGCCGCTCGCGCCCGCGCCGCTCGCCCCGACATCGAGATCGAAGCCACCGGGGGGATCACCCTCGCGACCATCCGGGCCTACGCCGTGGCCGGAGCGGACTTTGTCTCAACCGGGGCGCTGACGCATTCGGTGACGGCCGCTGACTTGGGGTTGGAGATTCGGTGAACGGTGAACGGGGCGCGGCCGATGGCCGCGCTTGCTGAGGGGTGAGGGGGCGGCCACGATGGTTGTCATCCTGAGCGAAGCCCGCGAAGCGGGCGAAGTCGAAGGACCTCTTGCTCGGGTGGAAGGTCCTTCGACTCCGCAGCCTTTCAGGCTGCTACGCTCAGGATGACAACAATCTTCCTCACCCCTCACCCCTCACCCCTCACCCCCCACCCCGTTCACCGTTCACCGTTCACCCTCCCTTATATTCCGGGCTTCCCAACTGACCGGAGCTCCACCCGTGGGCGTCGTCCTCCCTGTTCGCCATCAGCCCTCGCTCCCCGCCTCCCTCATCCGGGCCGAGACGCCCCATCCCGAGGCGATCGAGCTGGACGTCCTGGTGGTCGGAGCCGGCCCCGCGGGCCTCGCCTGTGCCATCAAGCTGGCCCAGGCCAATCCGGAGCTGGCGATCGGCGTCCTCGAGAAGGCCGGCGCGCTGGGCGAGCATTCGCTCTCCGGGGCCGTGGTCAATCCCTCGGCGTTCCGGGCGCTCTTCCCGAACCTGAAGGACGCCGATTTCCCGTTCCGGCAGCCGGTGGGCGGCGAAGCGGTCTACTACCTCACCGAGGGCGGCGCGACCAAGCTCCCCACGCCGCCCACCATGAAGAACCACGGCAACTTCGTGATCTCGCTTTCCGAGGCGGTGCGCTGGCTCGGTGAGCAGGCCGAGGCGCTCGGGATCAACATCTTCCCGGGCTTCCCGGCCGAGTCGCTGCTGGTGGATGGCAACCGGGTCATCGGCGTGCGCACCACGCCGGGCGGCCTCGACCGCGATGGCCAGCCGACCGACGTCTACCAGGAAACCACCGACCTCACCGCACGGGTGGTGGTGCTGGCCGAGGGGAGCCGGGGGCCGTTGGCGCAGGCGTGGCGCGACTGGCAGCACGTCGGCTCGCCCAACCCGCAGATCTTCGCCCTCGGCGTGAAGGAAGTCTGGGAAGTCACCAAGCCGCTCGACCGCGTGATCCACACGCTGGGCTGGCCGCTGCCGAGTGATGCCTTTGGTGGGTCGTGGTGCTACCCGATGGGGCCAAACCAGGTCTCCATCGGCCTGGTGGTCGGGCTCGACTATCACGACGCCTCCCTCGACGTGCACGAGTCGCTGCAGCGGATGAAGCTGCACCCGCTCTTCAAGGAGATCCTCACGGGCGGCACCATGCTCGAGTGGGGTGCCAAGACCATTCCGGAGGGCGGTTTCCACTCGTTGCCCGATCGCCTCGTCGGCGATGGGGTGGTGATGGTGGGGGACACGGCCGGCTTCGTGGATGTGCCGTCGCTCAAGGGGATCCACTACGCCATGGAATCGGGGATGCTCGCGGCCGAGACCATCGTGCGCGCGCTGGCGACCGAGGGCGAGGTGGTCGCGGAGCGGTTGCAGGGCTACGACGTGGCCGTGCGCGCGTCGCGGATCGTGCGCGACATGCACAAGACCCGCAACATGCGCCTCGCCTTCAAGGACGGCTTCATCCCCGGCGCGGTCAAGGCGGGGTTGATGACGCTCACGGGTGGCGCGTTTCCGGGCGGCAAGATCGACATGCCGGCCGACGCCGAGGCGCCGCGCCGCAGCGGGCCCAAGGTGCCCTTCGTGCCCGACAACGTCCTCACCTTCAGCAAGGTGGATGCGGTCTTCAAGTCGGGGAACGCGACGCGCGACTCGATCCCCTCGCACCTGATCGTCGGCCGCGACATCTCCGGCGAGGTGGCAGACTTCTACGCGGCGCTCTGTCCCGCCGGGGTCTACGAGCGCGAGGGCGACACGTTGCGCGTCAACGCGCCGAACTGCGTGGACTGCAAGGCGACCGACGTCCTCGGTCCGCGCTGGACTCCGCGTGAAGGGGGTAGCGGCCCCAAGTACCGGCTGATGTGACGGGGATCCTCCCCTCCCGCTCGCGCATGGCGCGCCTCGGCGCGTGGCTCATCGCGCCGCCCGACGAGGCCCTCGCCGATGCGGCCCGCGATGGCGAGCTGCTGGTGGCGCGAGTCCGCACCTGGCTGACGCTCTTCCTGCTGCTCATCCCGCTGCTCGCGCTCGCCCTCGAGCCCGGCTCGGCGCAGCACTACGTCGGGCTCTTCATTGCCCTCTCCGCCCTGACGATCGCGGTCCTGATCGAGCGCGCGCTGCAGCGTCGCGCCTTCCGCACCAGCATGGCCTTCTACTCCTCGATCGCCGACGTCTCGCTCGTCTCGCTCGGGCTCTTCGCCTTCTGGCTGGTGGACCGACCGATCGTGACGACCAACTCCCGCGTGATGTGGGAGGTGTACCTGATCGCCATCGCGGCGTCCGCACTGCGCTATGACCCGCGCGTCACCCTGACCACCGGGCTCGTGGCCGGGTTGCAGCACACCGGGCTCACCGTCTTCACCTGGGCCACGCATCGCGGGGACGGCCTGCTGCAGGCCAGCGAGGAATACGGCTACTTCTCCTGGTCCACGCAGGGATCGCGGCTGATCGTGATCGGGGCCATGACCGTCGTGGCGCTGGCGATGGTGGGGCGCACCCAGCGACTCCGGAAGATGAGCACCAACGACCGCCTCACCGGCCTCTTCAACCGGCTCTATGCCGACGAATTCCTCGCCAACCAGGTGCAGCGCACGGCGCGCACCCGCGGCGACCTCATCGTGGCGCTGCTCGACGTGGATCGCTTCAAGCAGTTCAACGACACCCATGGCCACGCCGCGGGTGACGCGGCCCTGCGCTCGCTGTCGCGCGTGCTGCGCGACCGCTTGCGTCGGAGCGACATGGTGGCGCGCTATGGTGGGGAGGAGATCCTGATCGTGCTGCCGGGAGCCGACGTGAATTCCGCGCTCGACGCGCTCGATCAGGTGCGCGTGGCCGTCGGCCTCACCGACATCGCGCTGCCCAAGGGCGGCGAGGCGCGCATCCAGGTGTCGATCGGCGTGGCCGCGTGGGGGATCGATGCCCGGACCCCCGAGGGGTTGCTCGAGATCGCCGATGCGCGCCTCTACGAGGCGAAGGAGGCGGGTCGGAATCGCGTGGTCGGCCCCGGCACCGCCGGGGCGCTGTCACTCTTCGAGCAGGCCTGACGCCACCAGCAGTTCCGCGTTCTGCACCGCGGCACCCGCCGCGCCGCGCACCAGGTTGTGCCCCAACGCCACCAATCGCAGATGATGCAACGGACACGGCCGCACGCGGCCCACGGTCACCGTCATGCCGCGTCCACGATCCAGGTCGAGTCGCGACTGCGGCCGGTCGGGTCGGTCGTCCACCTCGATCGGCAGCGCCGGCGAGCTCGGCAGCCCCGGCACCGGGTCGGTGCCGCGGAAGGCGCGCAACGTGGCGATGGCCTCGGCCGGTGTCGGCGGCCTGTCGAACTCGAGCGACGCACTCACCATGTGGCCGTCCACCACCGGGACGCGATGCACCATCGCGCTGGTGATCACGTCGGCCTCGACGATCCGCTCATCCGCAACCAGTCCGAGAATCTTCCGCAGCTCCGACTCGATCTTCTCCTCCTCGCCCCCGATCAGCGGAATCACGTTGCCGAGGAGGTCGAGTGAGGGCACGCCCGGATACCCCGCGCCGGACGCGGCCTGCAGCGTGGCAACCACCACCTTGCGGAGGCCGTAGGCGCGGTGCAGCGGCGCCAGCGCCGTCACCAGCGCGGCGGTCGAGCAGTTCGGATTCGCGACGATGCCGCCCTTCCAGATCCGTCCGCGTCGCTGCCGCGCGAGCACGGCCAGGTGGTCCGCGTTGACCTCGGGAATCAGCAGGGGCACGTCGGGCGCCATCCGGTACGCGGAGGCGTTGCTCACCACGAACACGCCCGCCTCGGCGAAGGCGGGCTCGACGTCGTGGGCCACGGACGCGTCGAGCGCCGAGAAGGCGATGCGCACGTCGGCCATCGGCGCCATCGGGCTCAACGGCATGTCGGCAATGCGCTGGGGCAGCGGCGTCACTTCACGCCAGCGCACCTCATCGCCGTAGCGCTTGCCATCGCGCGCCGCCGAGGCGGCGAGCGCGACGATCTCGAACCACGGATGCTCGGCGAGCAGCGTGATGAACTTCTGGCCGACGGTGCCGGTGGCGCCGAGGATGGCGACGGGGAGCTTGGTCATGGAGAGAAGCTACACAGTGGACGGGCAAGGGTGAACGGGGGTGACGGGTCGTATGTCGTAAGCCATAAGTCGTAGGTCGTAGGTTGCCTGTCATCCTGAGCGATTCCCTGCCCCCGGAGGGCGGCGGGGCGACGTCGAAGAGCTTGCCCTGAACAAAGTGAAGGGACCTCTTTCGCAGTAGCTTTCTCGCACGCTTCAGCCTATCGCCTGACTACTCGAAGGATCATCGACCTCTTGCATACCCCCAAGTCCTTTCGGCAACCGCTCCGCGACGCAACCTACGCGGCCGGCATCGCTTGGGGCGCTGTCGGGGCGGCCGCGCTCATGTACGCGACCGCGACGGTCCTCTGGCCGGGATTGGAGGGCGCGAGGGCTGAGCCTGCTGTCGCCCCATCCCCACTATCGTCATGGATTGGCGGTCTGCTCACTCTCCCGATGGGAGCCCACCTTCTCACACCGTTCTCCCTGCTATCGGCCTTGAGCTTCCGAAAACTCGTGCCGAGCATCGCCCGAGACCTTCTGATTCCGTTCGGCGCGTTCGCTGCCCTCGCGACAGCACGTCTCGTGTGGGGCGGGACCGTGATTCTCCCGTGGTTGGCGATGGGTGTGCTGCTGATGTGGACTCTCCTGCGTCGCCACCCGAGCCTCGCCACGCTGCCGGACGATCGGAGTGCCATGTCCATCTCACACCGCATGGTGCTCGGCGCCGGCCTGATGGGTACGCTCGCAGCGCCGCTCGTAGTTGCCTGCGTCACCGCGTTCGCGACCATCACTGATCCGCGAGCGTACGCCAAGTATTGGCTCGGGGAGACTTTGGTCACCTGGGCTTGGGGCGGGAGCTTTCTGATGGTCGCTGCGGGCCTTGGGGCGATGATTGGTGCCGCGTGGCCTCTGCGGCGCAGAAGCGGGGCGGCGCCTCCCTAGGGGAGCAGGTCCTTCGACTCCGCGCCGGCTTCGCCGGCGCTCCGCTCAGGATGACAAGGGACCTACGACCTACGACTTACGACCCCTCACCCAGCTTCTGAGGCCGTCTTCCGCATCGACAGCCACACCGACCCCGCCAGCGTCGCGACGATCACGCCGAGCGAGAGCAGGATGGGGAGGTGCACCCAGCCGGAGATCGTCATCTTGATCCCGACGAAGACCAGGATCAGCGCCACGCCGGCCTTCAGGTAGACAAAGCGGTCGAGCATGTTGGCGAGCAGGAAGAAGAGCGCGCGCAGCCCGAGGATGGCGAAGATGTTCGACGAATAGACGATGAAGGGATCCTTGGTCACCGCGAAGACGGCGGGGATCGAGTCGATCGCGAAGACCAGGTCGGTCCACTCCACCACGATCAGCACCAGCAGCAGCGGCGTGGCATACCAGCCACGATGCGTGCGGGTGAAGAAGCGCTCGCCATCATAGGCCGCGGAGAAGGGCATCAGCTTCCGCGCCAGCTTGACGATCGGGTTCTTCTCCGGCTCGATGCGCTCCTCGCCACCGGCCCGCAACATCCGGATGCCGGTGATGATCAGGATGCCGCCGAAGACGTAGATGATCCAGGCGAAGCGCTCCAGCATCAGCGCCCCCAGCCCGATCATGATCGCGCGCATGATGATCGCGCCGAGGATCCCCCACTTCAGCACCTTGGGCTGCAGTTCCGCCGGGACGGCGAAGTACTGGAACACCAGGATGAAGACGAAGAGGTTGTCCACCGAGAGCGACAGCTCGATCAGGTAGCCGGTGAAGAACTCCAGCGCGTGGGTCGGTCCCTCGCGCAGCCAGAGGAAGCCGCAGAAGAGCATGGCGAGCGCGACGAGGCTCCCGCTCCAGCGTGCGGCTTCCCTGGGGGAGAGGATGTGCGACTTCCGATTGAGGACCCCGAGGTCCAGGATCAGCAGAACGACGATGAGTCCGGTGAAGCCGATCCAGACCGCAGGGGGATGTGTCGGCACGTCGGCTCAGCGCCCCGCGTCGAAGGCGAGCAGCGCCGCGACCCGCTCTTCGGTCGGCGGGTGCGTGCTGAACAGCTTGGCGATCCCGCCACCACGCAGCGGATTCACGATCGCCAACGGTGCCAGCGACGGCGAGACCGGCAGCGCGATCTGCTGCGCCATCGCATCCATCCGGGTCAGCGCCTGCGCCAGCGGCCGCGCCTGCCCGAGGATCTCGGCGCCCGTGCGGTCGGCGGCAAACTCGCGCTGCCGGGAGATCGCGAACTGCATCATCATCGCGATGACCGGTGCCAGGAACATGAAGAGGATGTCGCCGAGGCCACCGCCCTCGTCGTCGCTGCGGCGCATCACGCTGCCGGCCAGCCACGGCAGGACCGAGATCATCGAGCCGATGCCCGCTGCGACGGTCTGGATCAGCATGTCCTTGTTCTTGATGTGCGCCAGCTCGTGGGCGATGACACCGGCCAGCTCGTCGCGCGGCAGGCTGCGCAGCATCCCCTCGGTCACCGCCACGACAGCCTTGGCCTCGGAACGACCGGTGGCGAAGGCGTTCGGCTGCGCCGACGGGACGATCGCGACGCGCGGCATCGGCAGCCCCGCGCGCTGACGCAACTGGTCCACCAGGGCATACAGCTCGGGCGCTTCGGCGGCCGTGACCAGCTTGGCGTGGTAGCCGCGGAGCACCATCGAGTCGGAGAACCAGAACGAGACGAACGCCATGATCAGGCCGAGCGAGCCGCCGAGCATGAGCCCGGAGGTGCCGCCGAGGATCTGGCCGCCGACCAGCATGATCGAGATCATGCCCGCCAGCAGCACGAAGGTCTTTGCGGTATTGGCCATCTGCACTTCCTCCCTACTGAAAAGAACGAAGGCGAGACTTCGCCGCCCCCGTTGCGCCGGGTGGTGACGAAGGTCTCGCCTGAACAGCCACGTGGGCTCTCCCGGGGCACCGTGCACACCGAAGGTGTGCAGTCTTGACGATGCCGCCGACCGCCTGGATTCCGGCGGCTGGGCTACTCCCCTTCTTGGGGCCGAACGCTAGTGGCGAGGGGCCTGCCGAACAACTCCCGCCGCAGTCCTGCCGCCAGCTCAGGGAAACGTCACGGCCGGGAGAATGGTTCCCGCCGGCAGCCCACCGGGGCCAGCCGCCACCCACACCAACACCTCGGCGTCGCGCATCGAGGTCATCAGCGCCGACCCCACCGGACCGGTCGCGCGGACGGTCACCACCCCGTCGGTCGCCCCGCCGCTGCGGACCGCCCGGAGGAACAGGTCGAGCGTCGGATGCCGTTCCACCGGCTCCGCCAGCCGGACCAGGGGCGGCGGCGGCACCGGCTGGGCCATCCCCGAGAGCCGGCGGATGGCCGGACGCACAAAGAGCGTGAAGGTGACCATCGCCGAGACCGGGTTGCCGGGGAGGGCAATCCAGAGCCGTCCGTCCGGGAGCCGCGCCGCCGTGGTCGGACCGCCTGGCCGAAGTCGGACGCGTCGAAAGAGCAGCCGCCCGCCGAGCATCGCGATCACGGCGGGCACGTGGTCGTGATCGCCGACGGACACCCCACCCACGGTGACCACCAGGTCGGTGGGGGGGGCGTGACGGATCGTGTCCGCCAGCGCGTCGGCGTCGTCGCGTACCGGACCGAGCGCGCTCGGCACGCCGCCCGCCAGGAGCGTCAGCGCGGTGAGCGCCGGCGTGTTGCTGTCGGCAATGCGCTCGCCCGATCGGATGCGCGCCACGTCGTCGAGCGGCGCGATCTCGTCGCCGGTGCTGATGATCGCCACGCGCGGCCGAGGATGCACCACCGGCTCTGTCACGGCGAGCGAGGCCAGCAGTGCGATCTCGCCGGGTCCGACCGCCGTGCCGCGCGCGAATGCGACGCTGCCTGCGGCGAGGTCGCTCCCCTCACGGCGCACGTTGCGGCCGGCGTCACGGTCGCTCGTGAGCGACACCACCAACGCGCCGCGGTCGCTGTCCTCCTGGCGGATCACGCTGTCGGCGCCCGCCGGGACCGGGGCCCCGGTGAAGATCCGCATCGCCTCGCCGGCGCGCAACGCACGCGGTGCCGTGCCTCCCGCCGCGAGTTGCGCGACCACCGGCAGTGTCACGGGCTGCGAGACCGAGGCGCCACGCACGTCGTCGGCGCGAACGGCATAGCCGTCCATCGCGGCGTTGGTCCATCGGGGAAGGTTGAAGGGGGCGACCACGTCCTCGGCCAGCACCAGGCCCAGGCACTCCGCCAGCGGCACGGCAGCGGCGGGTCGCGGCGTCAGCTCGGCGAGGATCGCCGCGATCGCCTGGTCGACGCCGAGCGGTTCGCTGGGCACCGG
Organism: Gemmatimonadales bacterium; assembly: GCA_033764505.1. Classification (GTDB taxonomy): domain Bacteria; phylum Gemmatimonadota; class Gemmatimonadetes; order Gemmatimonadales; family GWC2-71-9; genus Palsa-1233. The sequence goes on along the minus strand of JANRIW010000036.1, from coordinate 50,938 downwards.
GTCAGTACCGTCGGCCGCGGCGCTTTTCGAGGACGATGTCGAAGCCGATCAACAGCGACGGGAGCGCCTTCCACGCCGAGCGCGTGGGCGGGATCTCCCCCTGAAAGACCGTCGGGCCCGTCACGATCGGGAGCTGCACCCAGGTGTTGCGCAGCTCGACGCGGAACTGGTAGCCCGGTGATGCCGACGTGGCGAAGCCGACGGCCGCCGTGCCGGTCAGCTTGGTGTCGGTGCCGTTGTTGCCCGGGTAGATGGTGAAGGCGGTGTCACCAAACTGGCCGATCGTCGCCACGGTGCGCACGGTGCTCCGCGGGGCCAGGGCGATGCCGGTCACCGCGCGCAGGTACGGCTGCAGGAAGGCGCGGCTTGCGGGGCGGAAGTTGACGCCGACACCGAGCGCCACCGCCGAGGCTGGCCGCTCGTTGCCGTCGAGGGTGCGGCAGACGAGGCGATTCAGCGGGTCGCCGCTCGCGGCCACCAGTCCACACGAGTCGCGCGTGCCGAGGCCGAGGTAGGCCATCTCACCCGTGAAGCCGAGGTTGGCGCTCGAGTACCAGGTGGCCTGGCCGATGACGCTCACGTTCGAGCGGAGGCTCCGCTTCAGGCGGAACACATCCGTGGCCTCGGTATTGGTGATGATCGGCTGCTCCGCGACGCTCCAGAGGTCGGTGCCGCCGATATAGCCGACGGAGACGCCGAGCACCAGGCGACTCTGGTCGCGGGTGGCCTGTGCCGCGGTCTCCGCCGTCGGCAGCGCGGTCAACAGCGCCATGAGGGCGAGGGCGATGGAGCAGTGGGGGCGGAACACCATCAGGGCCTCCGGGAAACGGCGGTGTGGCGTGAAGAGCGTCAGGCGGGGGCGCGGCACTCGGCCCAGAGGGTGGCGTCCTCGGCCACGACGACGCGCTCGAGCACCACCGTGGCAGGGAGACGCCGGGCGACGCGCGCAAAGCACCACGCGGCGATCGCTTCGCAACTCGGCAGCAGCGCCCCCGGGGCGAACTCGGGCACCGCGTCGCCGACGTGTCGGCCACGGAGCGGTGCCGCGATCTCCTCCTCGAGCACCACGTCGAGCTGCACCAGGTCCATCACCATTTGCGTGTCGGGATCGAGCGGACCACCCACGGTCACTTCCACCCGATAGAGATGCCCGTGCCCCGGCGCATCGCTGGTCCACCCGAAGCGACGACGATTCTCCTCGTCGCTCCACGTCGGCTTGTGGTAGCGGTGCAGCGCATGGAAGGTGATGACGCGGGTCAGCGAACAGGGCATGGCAGCGGCGTCAGAACTTGATGCCGATGCCGAACATGAGCGCCGGGACCGGAGTGTACTCGCCCACCTTGCCCGTGGGGTTCACGGCGTTCGGATTGTCGACCGTGCCCGGCGCCTGCGCCGGCTCTTCGGAGTAGGAGGCCGGGTACGCCAGCTTCCAGACAAAGGCGCGTGCCTCGGCCCGCAGATAGAGGCGCTGACCGACGAAGTAGCGGATGCCGGCATTGGGGGCGAAGTAGAACTTGGTGCCGAACTTGTAGCTCGAGGTGTCGGAGGCCGGCGACTTTTCGCCGTTCACCAGGCCGAGCCCGATGCCCGCGAAGGGCGCCCAGCCGCGCCACGTCTTGCCGCCGGTCATGTTCAGCTGCATCGAGAACTCGCCGCCGATCAACCGCTGGTCGATCGGTCCCTTCACGCGGGTGGCCGGCGCCTCGTCGGCATCCACCACGAAGCGCTGGGCGCCGGCGGTCCAGACGCCGAGTCCGACCTGCAGTGCATTGCGCGCGCGGAACACGGCACGGACCCCCATGATGGTGCCGTCCTGCGCACCGACCTTCAGCGGACCGCCGTCGCCGTAGAGCTTGCCGCCGATCGGCTCGATGTACTTGCCGAAGCGGATCTCGCGGAAGGGCGATTCACCCGGCAGGTAGCCGACGCCGGATTGTGCCGCCAGCGAGGCGGCGGGCAGCACCAGCACGAGGGCGGCGAGGAGGGCACGGGAACGTCGGCAGGGAAATGGCATGACCAGCAAGCTACACCTCAGGCGAGCAGAAGGGACCGGCCGGTCATCTCGTCCGGCTGCTCGAGGGCGAGCAGGTCGAGAATCGTCGGTGCAACATCGCACAGGGCGCCGCCCGCGCGAAGCGGTCGGTCGTGTCCGAATGTCAGGAACGGAACAGGGTTGGTGGTGTGGGCCGTGTGCGGGCCTCCAGTCACCGGGTCGATCATCATCTCGGCGTTGCCGTGGTCGGCCGTCACCAGGACGCGGGCGCCCTCGCGCTCCGCAGCGGCCAGCACCCGCTCCAGCGCACGATCCACGGCCTCGACCGCGCGAATCACCGCCGGGATCACGCCCGTGTGCCCGACCATGTCGGCGTTGGCAAAATTGGCGAGGAAGAAATCGTGCTCGCGGCGCGCGAGCGCGCGGCAGAGGACGTCGGTGATGCCCGCGGCACTCATCTCGGGCGCGAGGTCGTACGTCGCCACCTTCTGCGAGGGCACCAACTCGCGCTCCTCGCCTTGCCACGGCACTTCGTTGCCGCCGTTGAAGAAGTAGGTCACGTGCGGATACTTCTCGGTCTCGGCGGTGCGGAACTGCGTGCGCCCCACCACGCTCAGCGTCTCGGCGAGGATGCGCGCCATCGAGAACGGCGGAAAGGCCGAGGGGATCGGAAAGGTCTGGTCGTATTGCGTCATCGTGGCCGCGCGCAGCGTCGGCCGATCGGCCACGTCGAAGCCGTCGAAGCCGGCAATGCAGAGGGCGCCCACGATCTGCCGCATCCGATCAGAGCGATAGTTGACGAAGAAGATGCCGTCGCCGCTCCGGAGCGGTGCCACGGGGCGGCCATCCTCCACCACCACCAGCGGCTTCACGAATTCGTCGGTCTCGCCGCGCGCGTGCGCCTCGCGGACGCCGGCGGCGGGGTCGGTCACCGGGAGGCCGATCCCGTGCACCATCACGTCGTACGCGAGGCGCAGTCGTTCCCAACGGCGGTCGCGATCCATCGCGAAGTAGCGACCGATCAGCGAGGCGAGCACCGTGCGTCCGGCGCCATAGCGGGCGATGTCGGCTTGCAGTGCCGTGACCACGTCCACGCCGGAGGTCGGCGCCGAGTCGCGTCCGTCGAGGAAACCGTGGATGGCGATGCGTGGGACGCCGAGACGCACGGCGGCGTCGATGGCGGCGCGCAGGTGGCTGTCGATGGCGTGCACACCGCCCGAGCCGAGGAGCCCGGCCAGGTGCAGGGTGGTGCCGGCCTTCACGACCTCGGCACAGAGCTCGGCGAACGCGGGGAGGGCGATGAATTCGTCGCGGGCGATGGTCTGGTTGATCCGCACCAGATCCTGCGGGACCACCCGGCCGGCGCCGAGGTTGAGATGGCCCACCTCGGAGTTGCCCATCTGTCCTTCGGGGAGGCCCACGGCGAGGCCGCTGGCGTCGAGGAGGGTGCGCGGAGCGCGCGCGACCAGCCGGTCCCAGGTCGGGGTATCGGCCATGGCGATGGCGTTGCCTTCGGTGGCTGTGCGCCAGCCCCAGCCGTCGAGGACGACCAGGACCACCGGCGCCGACTGCATGCGGGCGTTTGACATGCTCCTCCGCGACGTCTACACTCTCAATCCGTGATCGGCGCGCCGCAATCTATCCCTGCCAGAAACCGCCTACCAGCCTGCCTCGTGCTGCTGTGGGCCGCCGTTGCCTTTGCAACGGCGCCGCTTGCCGCGCAGGCGAACGCCCGCGCCACACTCAGCACCGAGGCCGAGGTCCAGAAGGAGCCCAACGGCACCGTGCTCGGGCGCCTCGCCAAGGGGAATGGCGTGGTCCCGGGCGCCGTGCGCGGGAACTGGGTCGAGGTGCGCTTTGCCGGTTGGCTCGCCAACACCGCGGTGCGTGCCGACCGCCGCGACGGCTATGACCTCGCCGTGGCGCTCGCGGCCGGGACCACCCTGCGCAGTGCCCCGGGTGGTGGCAACGTGGTCGGGACGGTCCGGGCCGGGGTGCTCTTCAAGCAGCTCGAGCGGCGGGGCGATTGGGTCAGGGTGGAACGGACCGCGTGGCTGCTCAAGAGTGCCACCGCCCCGGCCACCGAGACCAAGCCGGCCGCTGCGACACCTCCGGCCGCGCTGCCCGCGAAGGCGCCGACCGCCGCCCCAGCCGCCGATTCCAGCCGCGCCACCACGGTGAGCGGTGGTGCCACCCTCGCCAGCGCCCCGGCGGGACCGCCGCTTGCCACCCTCGAAGTCCCGGTGGCGGCCGAGGTGCTCGAGCGGCGTGATGGCTGGGCCAAGATCCGGCTCGAGGGGTGGGTCCGCGAGACGAACATCGGCGAGGGGGGCCGGTCGGGTGGCCCGTCTGCCGCCGACATTCGGGCCAACCCCGATCGTTTCGTTGGCGAGACCGTCGAGTGGACCATGCAGGTCCTGGCCATCCAGACCGCCGACGAGCTGCGCCCCGAGCTGCCGCCCGGCCAGCCCTACGTGCTGGCCCGAGGCCCCCTCCCTGAAACCGGATTCATCTATCTGGTCGTCAGCAGGGAGGAGGCCGCGAAGTTCCGCGCCATGGAGCCGCTCGCCAAGGTGCGAATCCGGGCCACCATTCGGGCCGGCCGCAGCCGCTTTCTTCCGACGCCGGTGTTGACGTTCGTGCGTCGGCTCGACTGAGCCCCGGAGGGGCCATGAACGAACAACTGCGCGACCGCATTGCCCGCCGCCTCGAGGCCCTCCCGGACGAGCGCGGGCTGCAGATCCTCGACTACGTCGAGTTTCTCGAGAGCAAGTACGCCGAACGTTCCACGCCGACCAACATCTTTGCCCGGCTCAGCGACACGGTCCAGGACACGATGCGGGCCGGCAAGCTGCCGCTCGAGGCGATCTCGGGCACGGTCGGCTTCTTCGATGGGGCCTCCAAGGTGATGCGTGGCATCGCCTCGGCGGCGAACGCGGTGGTGGACGAGGCGAGCAAGACGGCCGAGCAACTGGCCAAGTCGGGCGCCAAGGACCCCGCGCCCCCCGCGGCAACGCCCGCCGCACCGACCCCTCCGGCCGACCCGCCGGGTTGATCCGGGGCCCCGCGTGTCGGTACGTTTGAGGATGTTGAATCCCACCTCGCCGCTCTGCCACGCGGTCCGCACCCGATGAGCCGCATCCGTGCCGGTCACGCGCTGACCTTCGACGACATCCTGCTCGTGCCGCGCCACTCGACGGTGCATCCGCGCCAGGTGTCCACCATTTCCCGCTTCACTCGCCAGATCTCCCTCAACATCCCGCTCGTCGCGGCCGCCATGGATACCGTCACCGAGGCGGAGATGGCGATGGCGATGGCGCGTTCAGGCGGCATCGGCGTGATCCACAAGAACATGTCCATCGATCGGCAGGCCGCCGAGGTGGACCGGGTCAAGCGCAGCGAGAGCGGGATGATCATGAACCCGATCACCCTCGGCCCCGACCGCCCGATCCGCGAGGCGCACGCGCTGATGCGCCGCTTCCGGATTTCCGGCGTGCCGATCGTCGATGGCGACGGGCGGTTGATCGGCATCATCACCAATCGCGACCTCCAGTTCGAGCGTGCGCTCGATCGGCCGATCGCCGAGGCGATGACGCGCGAGGGGCTGGTGACGGCGCCGGTCGGGACCACGCTCGAGGAGGCCGAGGCGATCCTCGCACGCCACCGCATCGAGAAGTTGCCCGTCGTCGATGGTGCTGGCCTCCTCAAGGGGCTGATCACCGTCAAGGACATCTTCAAGCGCCGCGAACACCCCGACGCCAACAAGGATCAGCACGGGCGGCTTCGCGTGGCCGCCGCGGTCGGGGCGGGGCAGGAAGCGCTGGTGCGTGCGCGCGCGCTGATCGATGCCGGTGTGGACGTGATCGTGGTGGATTCCGCGCATGGCCATTCCGAGGGCGTGCTGAGCACCGTGGCCACGTTGCGTGAGGCGTTCCCGTCGGTCCAGTTGGTGGCTGGCAACATCGCCACCGAGGCCGGTGCGCGGGCCCTCGTCGAACGCGGCGTGGACGCCGTGAAGGTGGGGATCGGCCCCGGCTCGATCTGCACCACGCGCGTCGTCACCGGCGTCGGCGTGCCACAGGTCACCGCGATCATGGATGCGGTGCGCGGGGCGGGCGACGTGCCGGTGATCGCCGACGGCGGCATCAAGTACTCCGGCGACGTCGTCAAGGCACTCGCGGCCGGCGCGTCATGCGTGATGATGGGTTCGATGCTCGCCGGCACGGAAGAGAGTCCGGGCGAGAGCATCCTCGCCGAGGGACGGCGCTTCAAGCTGATCCGCGGGATGGGCTCGCTCTCGGCGATGCAGGATGGCTCGGCCGACCGCTACTTCCAGGATGGCGAGGTCTCGCCCACCAAGCTGGTGCCCGAAGGGATCGAGGGCCGCGTGCCCTACAAGGGGCCGGTCGGCGACGTGCTCTTCCAGATGGTCGGCGGACTCCGCAGCGGCATGGGGTACTGTGGCGTCGAGACCATCGCCGCGTTGCAATCGGAGACCGAGTTCGTGCAGGTGACCTCGGCCGGCCTCCGTGAATCGCACCCGCACGACGTCACGATCACGCGGGAAGCTCCCAACTACAGCGTCTGAATTTCGGTGTGCCGGTGGTCGAACCAACGAGCACCGGCACCGATGCGTAGATTAGTCTTGTCCGGCCCCAGGGCCGGTTTCGTCTCACCTTCATCTCCCAGAGGCACCCTTGGCTGACGTCGCCGCTCCGCGCGAGCAATGGGGCTCGCGCATCGGACTGATCCTCGCCATGGCCGGCAACGCCGTCGGCCTCGGCAACTTCCTCCGTTTCCCGCGCCAGGCGGTCGACAACGGCGGCGGGACGTTCATGATCCCGTACTTCATCGCCTTCCTCCTCGTCGGCATCCCGCTGATGTGGATCGAGTGGGGCGTGGGGCGGTACGGCGGCGTACGCGGGCAGGGCTCCACCCCGGGGATGTTCGACGCCCTCTGGAAGAATCCGGTCGCCAAGTATCTCGGCGTGCTCGGCCTCTTCATGCCGGTGATCGTGCTCATCTACTACTGCTACATCGAGTCGTGGACGCTGGCGTGGACCTTCTTCTCGCTGACCGGCCAGACGCAGGGCCTCGACCAGGCCGGGATGGCGGCGTTCTTCAAGTCGTACATTGACCTCGAGAATGGCACCATCCACGGCTTCTGGGTCCCGTTCACCTTCTTCTTCATCACCATCGCGGTCAACTTCTGGGTGGTGAGCAAGGGTCTCACGGCAGGCATCGAGAAGCTGGCCAAGATCGGCATGCCGATCCTCTTCGTCTTCGCGATCATCCTGGTGGTCCGCGTGCTGACGCTCGACCCGGTGACCGTCACGCACGACGGCATCACGACGACGCAAGGTCCGCTCGACGGCCTCCGCTTCATGTACACACCGGACTGGTCGGCCCTCGGCTCGCCCAAGGTCTGGCTGGCGGCCACGGGCCAGATCTTCTTCACCCTCTCGGTCGGCATGGGCTCGCTGCAGGCCTACGCGTCCTACCTGACCAAGAAGGACGACCTCGTCCTCTCCGGCGTCGCGACCGCCGCGACCAACGAGACCGCGGAAGTCGTGCTCGGCGGCTCGCTGGCGATTCCGGCCGTGGTGACGTTCTTCGGCGTCGCTGGCGCCGTCGCAGTGGCCAAGGGCGGTTCCTTCGACCTCGGCTTCATCTCGATGCCACTGGTCTTCAACAACCTCCCCGGTGGCCCGATCGTCGCTGCTGCGGCGGGCGTGATGTGGTTCGGCCTGCTCTTCTTTGCCGGTATCACCTCGTCGGTGTCGATGGCGACGCCGGCACTGGCGTTCGTCGAGGAGAACTTCGGCTGGACCCGCAAGCGGACCGCCTGGACGCTCGCCGCGATCGCGCTGCTGCTTGGCTGTCTCCACATCGTCTACAACACCCGGGGCTTCCTCGATGAGTGGGACTACTGGGCCGGCACCTTCGGCCTCGTGATCCTTGCGCTCGTGGAGACCATCATCTTTGTCTGGATCTTCGGGCCCGACAACGCGTGGCGCGAGCTGCATGAGGGCGCGGCGATGCGGATTCCGAAGTTCTACAAGCCGATCATCACCTATGTGACGCCGGCCTTCCTGCTGATCATGATGCTCTGGTGGACGGTGCAGGACGCCATCCCGACTCTGATGATGGAAGGGGTCCCCGAGGCCAACGTCCCGGTGAAGTGGGCGTCGCGCGGTTTGATGGTGGTCATCCTGTTGCTGCAACTCTGGCTGATCAAGAAGGCGTGGGCGAAGAAGGCCCTTAAGGGAGGGACTGCCTGATGGATACGCTCGCCACGGCGGCCGCGCTGCCGCCCAACACGCTGGGCATGAATGCCTTCATCTTCATGGCATCGGCCTGGATCTTCGTTCTGGGCCTGACGCTCTGGTCGTTCCGCAAGCTGATGGCGACTCCGGAGCCTGAGAAGGTGCCGTCGGCAGGCTCGATTCCGTGAGCCTGTTCCGTCGCAAATCCATCGCCGCCTTGCAGGCCGAGGCGGCGGGGGAGCAGGGGCTCAAGCGCGTGCTTGGGCCCGTGAACCTGATCATGCTTGGGATCGGGGCGATCATCGGGACCGGCATCTTCGTGCTCACCGGCACGGTGGCCGCCAACAATGCCGGACCCGCCGTCGTGCTCTCGTTTGCGCTGGCCGGCACCGCCGCGATCTTCGCCGCGCTCTGCTATGCGGAGTTCGCGTCGGTCGTGCCGGTGGCCGGCTCGGCCTACACCTACGGCTACGCCACGCTCGGCGAGCTCTTCGCGTGGATCATCGGTTGGGATCTCGTGCTCGAGTACGCCTTGTCGGCCACCACAGTGGCGATCGGCTGGTCGGGCTACGTGGTCTCCCTGCTCAACGGCCTCGGCATCATCATCCCCGCCGAGTTCACGGCGCCGCGTGGTGCGCTGGTCACGCTCGCCGACGGCAGTACCGTCACCGCCATCGTCAACGCACCGGCCATTCTCATCACGACGCTGGTCACCACGCTGCTGGTGGTGGGCATTCGCGAGTCGGCCAACGTCAACAACGTCATCGTGGTGATCAAGGTCGCGGTGGTGCTGGCGATCATCGCGCTGACGATCGGCAAGATCAATCCGGCCAACTGGCAGCCGTTCATCCCGCCCAACGCCGGGCCGCGCGAGGCGTTCGGCGTCACCGGGATCGTGGCGGGCGCGGGCGTGGTCTTCTTCGCCTACATCGGCTTTGATGCCGTCTCCACGGCGGCGCAGGAAGCCAAGAACCCGCAACGCGACATGCCGATCGGCATCATCGGGTCGCTGGTGATCTGTACCATCCTCTACATGATCGTCTCGGCCATCGCGACCGGCGTGGTGCCGTACCGCGAGCTGAACGTGCCGGACCCGATCGCCAAGGTGGCCGACGTGGCCGGCCTCGGCTGGTTCGCCACCGTGATCAAGCTTGGCGCGATCGCCGGGCTGACCTCGGTGATCCTCGTCCAGCTCATGGGACAGACGCGCGTCTTCTACTCGATGTCGAAGGACGGGCTGCTCCCGGCGTGGGTCAACACGTTGCATCCCAAGTTCCGCACACCGTGGATCACCACCATCGTGGTCGGGCTCGCGGTGACCATTCCGGCGGGGTTCCTGACGGTGTCCGAAGCCGCCCACCTGGTCTCCATCGGCACGCTGCTCGCCTTCGCCATCGTGTCGGCCGGCGTGATCGTCCTGCGCATCCGCGAGCCGGAGCTGCACCGGCCGTTCAAGACGCCGTTCGTCTGGTTCGTGGCGCCGATGGGCGTGATCTCGTCGGTGTACCTGATGACGGCGCTGCCGATGGTGGCCTGGGAGCGTCTCGCTGTCTGGCTGGTCATCGGGCTGGCGATCTACTTCGCGTACGGCATCCGGCACTCGAAACTTCGCGGCACCTGACCGCGCGCCGTTCGACTATTTTGGTCGCATGACTTCTGCGACCCCCATCACGCCCAGCGCCGCTGCCCTCGAGGTGGCGGCGTTGTGGCGTCCCGGCATGCGCCTCTGCCTCACCACCCACGTGAACCCCGACGGCGACGGGCTCGGCAGCGAGGTGGCGATGGTGCACCTCCTCCGCGGCCTCGGCGTCGAGGCGATCATCACCAATCCGACCGCCACGCCCGATCGCTTCGCCTTCCTCTTTGCCGACCTCCCGGGCGTCGACAAGAGCGGCCAGGCGGTCAAGGAGCTGCGTCGCGCCGACGCCATCCTGGTGCTCGACATCGCCGACCTCGGCCGGCTTGGCATTCTCGCCGAGACGGTGCGCGAGCGCGGCGTGCCGGTGGGCTGCATCGACCACCACGTGAGCGCGGGCGACCTCCCGGCCGGCCCACGGTACGTGGACCCGACGGCGGCCGCGACCGGCGAGTTGATCCACCGTCTCGCGATGGAACTCGGCTGGACCATCACGCCGGCCGCGGCGCGCGCGATGTACGTCGCGCTGGTCACCGACACCGGCGGCTTCCGCTTCTCGAACACCAAGCCGGCCACGCTCCGGGCGGCCGCGGCGCTGCTTGAGCTCGGCGTGGATACCGAGCAGACCTACGTGGACATCTACGCCTCGGCGCCGATCGGCCGTCCGCGGCTGCTCGCCGAGGTGCTGCAGACGCTGGTGGTGGAAGACGACTGCGGCTTGGCCTGGGTCACGGTGCCGCCGCGGGCGCTGGAGCGGCACGACGTGGACCCCGACGACCTCGACGGGATCGTCGAGCATGCCCGGAGCGTGAAGGGGGTCCGGCTGGCGCTGCTCTTCCGCGAGATGTCGGGGGGGCGGGTCAAGGTCTCGCTCCGGAGCGTGGGCGGAGTGGATGTGGCCGCGCTGGCTCGCCAGTTCGGCGGTGGGGGACACACCAAGGCCGCCGGGGTTGCCATCGCCGGAACGCTCGGTGAGGTCCAGGAGACGATCCTCGAGGCCTCGCGGGCCTATCTTCGTGGCACCGCGCCGGCCTCGGCGGGGTTGTAGTGGAAGACCGGGGGAGTAGCTTTGGCATCTCCGAGTAACGCAGTCGGAATTAGAAGTGGAGCAGCCGTGGACATCATGGAGCGGATCGAGGCAGCCCTCGAGGGGATTCGTCCCTACATCGCCTCGCACAAGGGGTCGGTGGAGGTGATCGACTTCGACCCGGCCGAGGGGCATTTGCTGCTTCGGATGGGTGGCACCTGTCAGGGCTGTGCCGCCGCCACCATCACCCTCAAGCATGGCATCGAGACACGCCTCAAGCAGTCGGTCCCCGAGGTCCGCACGGTCGAGGCGGTCTGAGCAAAGGATGACACAATGAGCAGCACTCACGAGGACGCCGTTCGCGCACTCCTCGAGCAGGTACAGAACCCCCGCACGGGCCAGGGATTGATCGCCTCCGGGATGATCGCCGACCTCGCCGTCGACGCCGACACGCGCGAGGCGAGCTTCACCTTCAAGCTCCGCCGAGACGACCCCGCGACGCTGGTGCGCCTCACGCGCCAGGCATTCACCGCTGCCGGCTATCCGCAACCGAAGGTCAAGGTGGTGGACCCGGCGGGCCCGGCGCCCACGACGCACCAGCCGCCGCAGAGCGCGCAGGCCGCCGTCCCCGCGCCGACGCCGATGGAAGTCCCCGGCATCGCCAAGGTGATCGCGGTCTCGTCGGGGAAGGGCGGCGTCGGCAAGTCCACGGTCTCCGTGAACATCGCGGTGGCGCTCGCCGAGCGCGGCTTCCGCGTCGGCATCATGGACGCCGACTTCTACGGCCCGAATCTGCCGCGGATGGCGGGCGTCTACGAGCGGCCGATGGTCGAGAACGGGCGCATCATCCCGCTCGACGCCTTCGGCGTGAAGCTCATGTCCATCGGCTTCCTGGTGGACCGCGACGCACCAGCCATCTGGCGCGGCCCGATCATCACCAAGATCATCCACCAGTTCCTGCACGACGTGGCCTGGGGCGAGCTCGACTACCTGATCGTGGACATGCCGCCGGGCACCGGCGACGCCCAGCTCTCACTGGTGCAGCAGGTGTTGGTGAGTGGCGCGGTGATTGTCACGACGCCACAGGAAGTGGCCGTGGGCGATGCGCTGCGCGGCGCGAAGATGTTCGAGAAGGTCAACGTCCCGATCCTCGGCGTGGTCGAGAACATGAGCGGCTTCCTCGATCCGATCACCGGGATGCGCCACGACCTCTTCGGTCGCGGTGGCGGCGCGCGGCTCGCCGACGAGATCCAGGCGCCGCTGCTCGGCGAAGTACCGCTGCAGCCTGGCTTGGTCGACGCGGCCGATGCCGGCCGGCCGATCGTGGTCGAGTCACCGACCTCGGCGGCAGCCGTGATGTTGCGGGAGATTGCCGATCGGATTCACGAGCGCGCCATGACGTTCGGCGTGACAATGCCGATCCTGGAATAGAAAACCGCGGCTAGGGCAACCACTCCACGCGGACGCCTGACGCCGAGGTCTTGAGCTCCACCGTCAGCGTCTGCTTGGCGGTGGCGAATCCCGGCGTGCTCCACACGTTCCCTTCCTGCACGAATCCCTCGGCATCGAGCGCCGAGAGGAAGCGCGAGGCCACCAGCCGCACGCCGATGCTGCGCGGAATGCGGAGCGTGAGGCCGCCCATGGCGAGCGACACCTGTGCACGCTGATTCCGCTGCCACGCGCCATCGAACGACAGCATCGCGCGACCCACGCCCCCATCCACCCGAATCTCGGCGCATCCCGAGTTCGCGAGGCCCGACACATCGAGCTCCGCTGCACCGAGTGTGAAGGTGGCGCTGGTGCATGTGGCACGGTTCGGCGTGTCGAAGTTGACCGTGGTGCTGCTCGCACCACCGCGCACCGCGAGCGACGTGAGCGAGAGGCCACCAAGGTCGAGCGTGGCGTTGCTCGCGCCGAGGTTGGCGTTCAGCGTCAGCGGCACGGTCGGGGCGAGGCTGATCTCGGCGCGCTGCGCCAGCTGCGCGCGTGAGGTCACCCGAATGCCCGCATTGCCATTGCCCTGGAGGCCGAGCCGCACGGCACCCGTGGCCGCGTCAAACTGGTTGACGGGACCGTTGCGGTCGGCGTCGTAGCGCAGCTGCATCCGGTAGAGATCGCCCGAGGCGGCCGGACCGACGTGCACGGTCCCTGCCCCGAACTCGATGCTCGCACGGAGGACGCGCTCCCCCGACAGCGGCCGCGACGTCGCGACGCTGCGCATGGTTTGCGCAGCGAGCGAATGGGCACCCATGGCGGTGAGGGCCATGGTGGCGAGCAGCGGGGTGCGCCTCATGCCGAGGGCTCCTTGGGCGGCCGCTTGATGGCCGGCACGCCGAACTGCGGCGTGGCCCAGAGGTACTCGTCGGTCATCAACTCGGGCGGCAGGATCCGTCCGGCAAAGTGCTCACGCACGCCGCCGCGCGAGAGCAGCGCCGCACCGAAGCCCACGGTGGCCACGCTCCAGGTCGAGAGCAGCGCGCCCGCAAAGACGAGTGTTCCCGCCACCGGCACCCAGCCGAAACCCACCCACGCGATCCAGAGCAGCGACATCCCCCCGAGGCCGGTCAGCACGTAGCGGTAGGCGTTGGGCGAGACCATCAACCCCTGCGCCATTCGCCGCCGCGTGATCGTCTCGCCCATGGCGTGTGCCACGGCGAGCAGGCCGCCCACGAGCGCGATGATGGTCAGCAGCAGGTAGACCACGGCGGCGAACGGCACCAGGACCGTCCCCGCGATCGTCAGCACCAGACCGACGATCAGCATGCCGAAGGTCGGCAGGATCAGCACCTGCCCGAGCAACCCCACCAGAAAGGCGCGCCCGAAGGAGTGCGACACGGTATCGGAGACGATTTCCAGGTTGGGCCGCCCGAAGGTGACGATCCCGAGCCCGAGAATCACCAGCGTGAGTCCGATGCCGAGCAACCCCGCACCACGCCAGGCAATCAGCGCGGGAATGCTCGGGGCGGGTGCGGCAACGGGGGCCGCGTCCAGCTCCATCTGGCTGCCGAGGATGGTGCCGCCGAGCTGACGGATGCGTCCACCGATGGTGAGCACGTCGCCGGTGATGGTCGCGCCGGGATGCATGATCACGTGCCCGTCGAGGGTCACCACGTTCCCTTCGATCCGGCCGTGCACCTCCGCGTTCCCCTTGAGCACCACCACGTCGCCGCTGATGCGCTCCGCCGAGCCGACCGAGTAGGCCCCGAGTCGGGCGCTGCCGCCGGTGACCGTGAGGCGCGTCTCGGAGAGCGGGTCACGCAGGGCGGCGCGGAGGTCGCGCTCAAGTTGGGCGGGATTGTCGAGCTGTGCCACGCTGACCGTCGGACCTTGCGGGTCGGCGGCCAGCACCGCTTGCGGGGTGACTTCGGGGCCAAGCAGCCACGCGGTCGGCAAGATCGTCCGGCCACGATAGGCAAGCTCCTCGATCACGCTCTTGGGCGAGGCCGCAGAGAGCGGGCCCGCCGGCAGGAGCAACGTGAACAGGAGGAGGGTCGGGAGTCGGTTACCAGCCCGCATCGGCCGCGGGCTCGGCGAGGAGTCGGCCCAGCCCGGCCAGGGCGATCGCGTAGGCGCCAGCGGCGGCCACCAGGATCGGAAGGGCGCGGACCGGACTCGCGATGCTGTCGCGCACCGTGCCGAACCAGGGCTGCTCGGCCGTGTTGGCCACCAGGGCCTGCAGCGAGAGCCAGAGCGAGTCGGCCATGCCACCCATCGCCGCACCCGAGAACCCATGGGCCGCGATCGGATCGGCGGCGGCCCAGGCAAAGCCCGCTGCCACCGCGCCGCTCCCCACCACCCCGAGACCCAAGACCCGCCGCCGCGCCGCGATTTCGCGCGGGCTCCGCACCACCACCAGCGAGGGCTGCCGGATGGCGACCCGCGCCATCACGCGATCCTCGAAGCCCGTCATCGGCTCGATCGGCGGCAGGGCACCGAGGAGTGCCACGACCTGGCGATCGAGGACCACCATTTCATGACAGAGGGTGCATGTTGCAGTGTGGGACAGCGCGCGTGGCGCGGCTTTGCCGCCGATCAGGGCGTCGAGTTCGTCGGCGGTGAGGTGCTGCGATGCGGTGTCAGTCATCGGGCTCATCTACGTCGGGGTTGAGAGGCGAGTTTCACGCGTCACGGGTGTCAGCAAGCAGGATCCGCAGTTCGTTGCGGGCCCGGTGGATGTAGGTCTTCACGGTGCCGAGGGGGAGGTCGAGCATCTCGGCGATCTCCTCGTAGGGCCTGCCCTCGACGTGCCGCAGCAGGATGCAGGCACGGTACTCCGGCCGCAGCGTGGCGATGGCCCGCTCGATCTGGGTGCCCAGCTCACGCGCGGTCACTTCCTCGAGGGCGGATTCGGCGCCGTCACTGATCTGCAGCGTGGTCGCCTCGACCGCGTCGGCGGTCGCGGCATGCGGTGACCCGTCGAGCGAGAGGGTGTCGAGATTGCGGCGCCTGAGGTGATCGATCGCGGTGTTGTTGGCGATCTTGAAGATCCAGCTCGAGAACTTGAACTCGGGGCGGTAGCTCTCGACGGCGTTGAGCACCTTGACGAAGGTCTCCTGCGCGAGGTCCTCGGCCAGCTCGCGGTCGCGCACCATCCGGTAGATCAGCGAAAAGACCGGACGCTGGTAGCGGCGGATCAGCTCGCGGTAGGCGGCCTCCCGGCCAGCGACCGCGTAGCGGACCACCTCCTGATCGGAGAGGCCATGCCAGTCGATCTGGGCCGAGCCGCTCACGCCCCGCCCGGCGTGCGCGTCGAGGGTGCAGGCCGGAGATGCGCCGCCCCGCGGCCTCCGGTAGCTTTCCCGGCGATGCCAACCACCGACCAGGCGCTACCGGTCACGGGCGGCGATGCCAAGCGTGCGTATGTGCGCGGCGTCTTCACCGAGATCGCTCCCCGCTACGACCTGCTCAACCACGTCCTCTCGCTCAACGCCGACAAGCGCTGGCGCCGGACGGCCGTGGACCGCCTCCATTGGGAGGCCGCCCCCGCCGGGACCTACCTCGACCTGTGTGCCGGGACCCAGGACCTTGCCGCCGAACTGGGCAACCGCGCTGCGTTCCGGGGCCGGGTCGTGGCCGCCGACTTTGTCCCGGCCATGCTGGTGCGTGGCAAGGGAAAGTCGGCGCGGGTGCGCCCGGCGGCGGCGGATGCGCTCCACCTCCCGTTCGAAGACGGGGTCTTCGACGGGGCCACGGTTGGCTTCGGGGTGCGCAATCTGATGGACCTCGATGCGGGGCTCCGGGAGGCGGCGCGGGTGCTGAAGCCAGGGGCGCGCTTCGTGATACTGGAATTCTCGACGCCACGGTGGCAACCGCTCCGCAGCCTCTACCTGACCTACTTCCGTCACATCCTGCCGCGGATCGGGCGGCTCGTCTCGAAACATACGAACGCCTACGACTGGCTACCAGCGTCGGTCCTTGCCTTCCCCGAGCCGCCGGCCCTCGCGGCCCGGATGACGGCCGCCGGCTTCACCCAGGTCACCTGGGAGACGCGGTGGGGGGGGATCGTCGCGGTCCACGTCGGGGTACGGCAGGAACCATGACCCTGAACAGCATCTCCGAGTTCATCGCCGCGATCGAGCGGATGGGCGAACTGGTCCGCATCACGCAGCCGATGCGCACCCATCTCGAGATCGCCGAGATCGCCGACCGGACCATGAAGCTCCCCGGGGGCGGGCCGGCGCTCCTCTTCGAACGGCCGATTCTCCCCGACGGGCGCGAGTCCAGCGTGCCGGTCGCCATCAACCTCTATGGCTCCCGCACACGGATGTGCCTCGCTCTCGGCGTCGAGCGACTCGACGACGTGGGGGATCGCATCGCCGAGATGATCCAGCTCAAGGTGCCCGAGGGGATCATGGGGAAGCTCTCGATGCTCCCCAAGCTCGCGGAGATGGCGAAGTACCCGCCGAGGGTGCGCTCCGGCAAGCCGGCCTGTCAGGAGGTGGTCTACCGCGGCGACGAGATCGATCTCGACGCGTTGCCGATCCTGCAGACGTGGCCGCAGGACGGGGGCCGCTACCTCACGCTGCCGATGGTGATCACCCGCGACCCGAAGACCGGTGGCCGCAACGTCGGGATGTACCGGGTGCAGGTGCAGGGGAAGCGCGAGCTCGCGATGCACTGGCAGCGCCACAAGAGCGGGGCGGCGCATTGGCGCGAGATGGCCGAGCGCGGCGAGACGATGCCGGTGGTGATCGCCATCGGCGGCGACCCGGCCTCGGTCTACTCGGGGTCGGCGCCGCTGCCGCCGGCGATCGACGAGTTCCTCTTTGCCGGCTTCCTGCGCCGCGAACCGGTGGAGCTGGCGAAGGCGCTCACCTGCGACCTCGACGTCCCGGCCGAAGCCGACATCGTAATCGAGGGATACATCGACCCGAAGGAAGCGCTGGTGATGGAGGGGCCGTTCGGCGACCACACCGGCTTCTACTCGCTGGCCGACCTCTATCCGCGGCTTCACGTGACCGCGGTCACGATGAAGAAGCAGCCGACCTACATCGCGACGCTGGTGGGACGGCCGCCGATGGAAGATTACTGGCTCGGCCACGCGACGGAGCGGATCTTCCTGCCGCTGCTCAAGCTCACGCTGCCGGAAATCGTGGACTATCACATGCCGGCCGCCGGCATCTTCCACAACCTCGTCTTTGCGAGCATCGACAAGCAGTATCCGGGGCAGGCCTACAAGGTGATGCACGCGATGTGGGGCACCGGGCTGATGTCGCTCTCGAAGGTGCTGGTGATCGTGGACAAGGACGTGAACGTGCAGGACCAGGAAGAGGTCTGGTGGGTCGCCCTCAACAACATCGACCCGAAGCGCGATGTCGAGTTCGCGCGCGGGCCGGTGGACGTGCTCGACCACGCCTCGCAGCACTTCTCCTTCGGCAGCAAGATGGGGATCGACGCCACGCGGAAGTGGCCCGAGGAGGGCTTCACGCGCGAGTGGCCGGAGAAGATCGTGATGGATGAGGCGACGAAGGCGAAGGTCGACTCGGTGTGGGGGAGCTTGGGGATTAACGCCGTGAACGGTGAACGGTGAACGGTGAACGGGAGCGACCGGGTGAGGCGAACAGCGCCGTGAACGCAGGGGACCCCCGTTCACCGTTCACCGTTCACCGTTCACCTCGTGAGGGCCAGACTTTCACGAGCACCTCACCACTTGCCGTATGGGCAAGTTTCGTGAAGCTCCCCCACACCCTCTTCGCCCTCCCGTTCGCCTTCCTCGGCGTGCTGGCGGCGAGCCGCGTGGCGCCGGTCACGTGGGGCACCGTGGGCTGGGTCGCGCTGGCGTTTTCCTCGGCACGCTTCGCGGCGATGGGCTTCAATCGGATCGTGGATCGCGCCTTCGACGCGAAGAATCCGCGCACCGCGGCGCGCGAGCTGCCGAGCGGGGCCATCGGGGTTGGTGCGGCGAAGGTCGCGGTGCTGGTGGCGGCGGGACTCTTCGTCTTCGCGAGCTGGCGGCTCAACCCGCTCTGCTTCTGGCTCTCGCCGATCGCACTCGCCTGGGTCCTCGGCTACTCGTACGCCAAGCGCTTCACCTCGTGGCCGCATCTCTGGCTGGGGCTGTCGCTCGCCATCGCGCCGGTGGGCGGCTGGCTCGCGGTGACCGGCGCCTGGAGCGAGCCGTGGTGGCTCCTGCTGGTGATCACCGCCGGCGTGATGACCTGGGTCGCCGGCTTCGATGTGTTCTATGCGTTGCCGGACGAAGGCTTCGATCGCGATCAGGGACTTCGGAGCGCGGTGGTCCGGCTGGGGCAGACGCGCGCGATCCTCTTCGGCAAGCTGCTCCACGGCATCACCATCCCCGCCCTCGCCCTCTTCGGCTGGGGCGCGGGCTTCGGCCTCTGGTATTTTGTCGGGGTCGTGATCGCCGCCGGCATCCTCACCTACGAGCACCAGCTGGTGAAGCCGGGCGACCTCTCGCGGCTCGACGCGGCGTTCTTCACGATGAACGGGGTGATGAGCGTGACGGTGTTTGGGTTTGCGCTGGTTGATGTTTTGGTGAAGTAGGAGAAGCGAGAAGCGAGAAGGGAGAAGCGAGGGGCCGTTCGCCAACTCGGATCCCTCGCTTCTCGCCTCTCGCTTCTCGCTTCTCGTACCAAGGAGTCCTCCGACCATGCTTCCAGTCGTCTTCGCCATCACCGGCGCCTCCGGCGCTCCCTACGCCGTGCGCCTGCTCGACGTGCTCGCACGGGCGCGGGTGCCGGTGGACCTGATCGTCTCCTCGCATGGCTGGCGCCTGCTGCAGACGGAGTCGGGCGTGGCCGACGAAGCGGCGCTGCGCACGGCGACGGGCGGCGATTGGTCGAGCATCACCGTCTACGACGACGGCGATCGCGGCGCGAAGCCGGCGTCGGGCTCGTACCGCACGCGCGGCATGGTGATCTGTCCCTGTTCGATGGGTACCGTGGCGGCGATTACCGGTGGCACCTCGCGCTCGCTGGTGGAGCGCGCCGCCGACGTGATGCTCAAGGAGCGTCGCCAGCTGCTGCTGGTGCCGCGCGAGACGCCGTTCTCGCTGATTCACCTGCGCAACCTCACCGCGGTCACCGAGGCGGGGGCCACGGTGATGCCGGCGGCGCCGGGCTTCTATCACCAGCCCACCGCGATCAGCGACCTGGTGGATTTCATGGTCCAGCGGATGGTCGATCACCTCGGGCTCGACATCCAGCTCGCCCCGCGCTGGGAGGGCTGAGATGCGACTGGGCGTGATAGCCGACACCCACGGCCTGCTGCGACCCGAGGTCTTCGAGGTCTTCGCGGGGGTGGATCACATCATCCACGCCGGCGACATCGGCCCACTCGACATTCTCACCGAGCTCGAGGCGATTGCGCCGGTCACCGCCGTCTTCGGGAACACCGATGGCTTCGACGTGCGGGCCAAGCTGCACCGGGTGGCGCGAATCGAACTCGACGGCTTCGACATCGTGGTGACCCACGGCGACCAGTTCGGGCGCGACGTGCCGAGCGAGGCGTTTCATGACGCGTATCCGACGGCGGACATCCTGATTCATGGGCACACGCACATTCCCAAGCTCGAGTTGGTGGATGTGGTGGTCACCGTGATGAACCCGGGCGG
Organism: Gemmatimonadales bacterium; assembly: GCA_033764505.1. Classification (GTDB taxonomy): domain Bacteria; phylum Gemmatimonadota; class Gemmatimonadetes; order Gemmatimonadales; family GWC2-71-9; genus Palsa-1233. Next base: position 30,943 of record JANRIW010000036.1, on the reverse strand, counting down.
GGCAGGGGCACGACGCTACGACATTCCGGCGTCGGTGGGGATCCTGGAGCTGGAGGCGGGGATTCCGCCGCGGGGACGGCTGGTGCCGTTGACGGGGGCGGACGAGGAGTGAGGGGTTGGTTGCAAGGGTCCTAAGTCGTAAGTCGTAGGTCGTAGGTCGCAAATAGTTGGGGGTCATCTCGAAGGAAGTGAGGGACCTGCGCGAACGCCATCACGCAGGTCCTTCGACTGCGCCCGCTTCGCGGGCTCCGCTCAGGATGACATCTTCTCACCGACACGACCTACGACTTACGACTTACGACTTACGACCTCTCACGACTCAGGACTCAAAGCCCATCCGGCTTCGGCGCCGCACTCTTCGGATTGATGCCGGCGCCAATGATCTTGCCCTCAGGGCTGAAGATCCAACGGATCACCAAGGACTCCCCGGCGAGCTCGCTGAACTCCGCTTCGTGCCAGTACTGCGGCTTGCCGTTGCGGTAGGTCATCTTTTCGGCGATCACCTTGGTCTGGAAACCGGCGCGATCAGCGATCTGCCCCATCATTTCGGTGATGCCGCCAACCCCTTGGACCTTGGTCAGCATCTCGGCGTCGAAGGCCGTCGCGAGCGAGTCCGCCTGTCCACCAAGGAACCAGCGCGTGTACGTCTTGCCGAGCGCGGCCATCTTGGCCTCCTGCTCGGCGGTCAGCTTGACCGGGGCAGGGGCCGCCGCCGGCGGTGCGGCAGGTGCAGGGGTCTGCGCGGCGAGGGGGGCGGCAGCCAGGAGGGCGACGAGGGGGAACAGGGTGGGGCGCATGAGTGAGTCCGGTTGAAGGTGCCCCCTAGACGAGGCGGGACCGATTCTGGTTTCACTCTGGAACTGATTGATCATCGATGATCGATCATCGACTGCTGTTCACCGCGGACTGACGTCCGCGGCTGAAGTCGCACCCGCCCATTCGGAGAGCGGGGTCGTCCACCGCCACGCGTTCGGACGGTTCCGGAACCACGACATCACCAGCAGCCGCTGGTGGAGCCGCTCCGGCGAGACCCGCCCGATCGGCTCCGGCGGCTTGGCGAGCTCGCTGGTGACCACCCCGGCGAAGGCCTCGCGCTCGATCGGCGAGACGGGGTCGGGGTAGCAGGCGCGGACTTCGCCCCGCACGATCACGAAGGCCCGCGCGTCGCCGCGTGCCCCGGGGTCGCGGTACACGAACGAGAGCGCCTCCAGTGACGCGCGACTGCGCGCCACCGCGGCCATCAACCACTCCAGGGACTCGAACTTGCCGCGCCAATAGGCCGCGCGCTCGAAGTCCCCATCGTCGGCCCGTTCGGTCATCGACGCGACCACGCGATCGATCGGTGTGATGCTGCGCCCCTCACAGAACGCCGCCGCCAGGTCCGCTCGCGTCCGATACGCCGGCTCAGCGACCAAGCCGGCACAGGGACCGAGGCAGGTGCCGAAGTCGTAGCGGGGGCAGGCGGCGCGGACCGGCTCCGCGAAGAGGTCCTGCTGGTCGGCGTAATGGACTGGCATGTCGGCGCGGCAGTCGCGGATGCCGAGGAGGTCCATCAGGACCCTGGCGGCCTCGAGGGTGCGCCCGCGCGACGGAAACGGTCCATAGGTCCGCCCCCGGTACCGCTCCGGGGCGGCGGTCGAGACCAGCCGTGGTGCTCGTTCGTCGGTGACCACGAGGAAGCCGGCGGCCTTGTTGCGGTTCATCGCCACGTTGAACGGGGGCCGGAACTTCCGGATCAACTCCAACTCGGCCAGGGCCGCGGCGAATTCGCTCGGGGTGGGGTCGATCCGGATGTCGCTCGCCGCATGGAGAATCCGGGCGCCCTTGTCCTCAGGGTATGAGGCCCGGAAATAGGAGAGCAGCCGGGTGCGCAGCGCCTTCGCCTTGCCCACGTACAGCACGCGGCCATCCGCCCCGAGCATCCGGTAGGTGCCGGGGCGGTCGTCGGCGAGCCGCTTGACCCGAAAGCGGAGCGCCTCGAGGTCGGTGGCGGGGAGGGGAAGCGCGAGGGAGCGCATCAGGGGAAGATAGGGGCGAGAAGCGAGAAGCGAGAAGCGAGAAGCGAGAAGCGTGGCCTAGTGGCGGGATCTCCCCCGCGAGCCACGCCTCTCGCTTCTCGCCTCTCGCTTCTCGATCACGTTTGACATCGCCAACACAACACCGTCCCCCTGGCATCGATGTCGTGCGTCATCACCAGGCGCGTGCCGCAGACCTTGCAGGGCTGGCCTTCGCGCCCGTAGACAAAGAGCTCCAGCTGGAAGTTGCCGGGCGCGCCGGTCGAGGAGACGTAGTCGCGGAAGGTGGTCCCTTCGCTGGCGATGGCGGCGTCGAGGATCCGCACCACGTGGCCGTGCAGCGCCAGCAGCTGCTCGCGCGGCACCTTGGTGGCCGGCTTCGACGGGTCGATCCCCGCGGCGAAGAGCGCCTCGGTCGCGTAGATGTTGCCGACGCCCACCACCACGCGCTGGTCCATCAACACCTTCTTGATGGCCGCGCGCGACTTCGCGAGCCGGGTGGCGAAGATGTCGGCGGTGAATTCGGGGTCGAGTGGTTCGGGGCCGAGGCGCGCAGCGTACGTGTGCCACGCGGCATCGTCACACCAGCGCAACGTGCCGATCCGGCGCACGTCGCGGTAGACCAGCTGCGCGCCGTCGTCGAGGGCGCACACCAGCACGGCGTAGTGATCCTCGTCCTCCGACATCGGACGGTCGTACACCAGCAGCGAGCCGGTCATCCCCGGCTGCACTGCGAGCAGCTTGGTGTCGGTGTGGAGCAGCGCGTGCTTGGCGCGTCGCGTCACATCGGTGATGGTGCGCCCGGTGAGCCCGCGCACCAACACCCCCTTGGTCACGCCGTCGAGGACGTTGTCGTGGCGGAGCGCGGCCGCCTCGATGCGACGCCCGACGAGGCGAGCCCGGAGTTGTCGCACGAGCGTTTCAACTTCTGGCAGCTCAGGCATCTGAATCGATGATCGATGATCGATCATCGATTCGCCTCGCGCCAGCCGATGTCGCGGCGGTATTGCTTGCCCGCAAAGGAGATTGCCTCGGCCGCTGCGCGGCTCCGCGCCTGCGCTTCCGCAAACGTCGGCGCCACGGCGGTGACGGCGAGCACGCGGCCCCCGTTGGTGACCAGCGCGCCATCGTCGCGCCGCGCCGTCCCGGCGTGGTAGACCGTCACGCCCTCGGGGAGGTCGACCGGAATGGTGATGACGTCGCCCTTGCGGCTCGACTCCGGGTAGCCGGCGCTCGCCAACACGGTGGTGACGGCCGCCTCGCTGCGGAGGTCGAGCGGCGGCAGCGGCTCGCCCTTGGCGGCCGCGTCGAAGAGCGCGACGAGCCCGGTGCGGACGAGCGGCAACACCACTTCGGTCTCGGGATCGCCGAGGCGGCAGTTGAACTCGACCACATTCGGCGTGCCGTCGGGGTGCAACATGATGCCGGCGTAGAGCACGCCACGGAATGGTGCACCGCGGCGCTCGAGTTCGCGCAGCGTCGGTAGCAGCACCTCGTGCTCGATCCGCGTCATCGCCTCGGGGGTCGCAATCGCCACGGGCGTGTACGCACCCATCCCGCCGGTATTCGGGCCGGTGTCGCCTTCGCCGATCCGCTTGTGGTCCTGGGCGGGCGGAAGGATGCGCACGTCGCGGCCGTTGGTCACCGCCAAAACGCTGAGCTCCTCGCCCTCGAGGAACGCCTCGATCACCACCACGTCGCCGGCCGTCCCAAGCTGGTGTGCGCCCATCATCGCCTGCAACGCCTCGCGTGCCTCGGCGCGCGTCGCGCAGACCACGGCACCCTTGCCTGCGGCGAGGCCGGAGGCCTTCACCACCAGCGGCTCGGCGTGCGTGTCCACGTAGGCCAGCGCGGCGGCGAGGTCGACGAACGTGGCACTCGCCGCCGTCGGCACGCCCGCCGCGAGCATCACGTCCTTGGAGAACGCCTTCGACGCCTCGATCTGGGCGGCAGCGGCCACGGGCCCGAACACCGTGCGCCCCTCGGCGCGGAGCCGATCGGCAAGTCCGAGTGCCAGCGGCACCTCGGGGCCGACCACCACGAGGTCGATGGCATGCGCGTCCACGGCATCGGCCAGGCGGTCGATGTCGTCGGCGGCAATCGGGAGGTTGGTGGCGAAAGGCGCCGTCCCGGGGTTCCCCGGGGCGACATACAGCTGGTGGGCAGGATCATCCGCGAGGAGCGCGAGAGCGAGCGCATGTTCGCGCCCGCCCCCGCCGACGACCAGCAACCTCACGCGGAACCCTTGGAGCGAGCTTCCTGGAAGGCCTCCTTGGCCCGCTCCGTCGCGCGCTTGGCGGCGTTCTTCAGGTGCTCACCCACGTCCTTGATCTCCTGCTTGTAGTGCTCCTTGGCATCGTGCATGTCATCCCGCAGCGGCCGCTCCGCCTGTTCGGTTCCGCGCCGGACGTATTCGCCGCGGAGGATCCGCTCGTAGTCGCCGCTCTGCACCCACTTCTGCACCTCGGCGGCGCGGACGACGTTCATCGGATGCGTCAGGGACAGCGTGCTCACGATCTTCCACACCACGTCGAGGCCGTCGTTCGAGGCGGCGTACTCGTTGGCCTGCACCATGAACGGCTCGAGGTTGAGATCGCCCGGCCGGATGTTCGTGGTGTTGCCGCCACCGGCCATCTTCATGAAGAGGCGCATGGTGGCCTGCAGGTCCTGCGAGCCGAGCAGCGAGGCGCGATCGGCCGAGAGCTCCGACTTCCGCGACCACTCGAGGAAGGCGTACTTCACCGGCAGCAGGATGATCGAGGCGAGCATCGGCAGCGCACCGAGCGAGATCATCACCATGATCGCGGCGATGGTGCGGTAGAGCGAGTGGCCGCTGATCACGTGGCCGAGCTCGTGCGCCAGCAGCACCCGCTGCTCGTCGGTGTCGAGCAACTCGAGCGCCGAGGAATGGATCACGATGAACGGGTTGTCGATGCCGTAGGCGCCGGCGTTGAAGATCGGCGTCTGCGTCACGTAGAGCTCGGGGATGGGCTCCCAGCCGAAGGTCGAACAGTTCTCGACGTGGAGCGCCCAGAGCAGCGGGAACTGGGTCGGCCCGACCCGGACCGCATTGCCCTGGAAGAGGAGGCGGATGCCGCGCTCGCCGCCAAGCATGCCGAGAATCTTGCGAATCACCTCGTCGACGCCCGGGACGGCGCGGAGGGTCTGCAGGGCGGCGCGGTCGGCCGGATGCTCCCACGCGACCGCCGCGATGTCAGGGAGGGCAATGCGGGGACGGGCAGCCGGCAGCGAAGTCATCGGGGACTCGTGAGTTGAGGTTCCGCCCCCTTACGCACCGGGGAGCGGGCCTGTTTCATCGTGCATCATTTACAGCGACAGCGCCCGGTCGAGGTCGCGCTGCAGGTCGCCGATATCCTCGATCCCGACCGAGAGCCGGACCAGCGAATCGGTCAACCCCATCTCCTCACGCAGCGCCTTGGGAACGGAGCCGTGCGTCATCGAGGCCGGATGGCCGATGAGCGACTCGACCCCGCCAAGCGATTCGGCCAGCGCAAAGAGATGCGTCCCCTCCACCACGCGCTTGGCGCGCTCGACCGAGCCGAGCTCGATGGAGATCATGCCACCGAAGCCCGGCATCTGCCGCTTGGCCAGGTCGTGCTGCGGATGATCGGGGAGTCCCGGGTAGTAGACGTGCTGGACGTCGCTGCGGGCCGCGAGCCAGGTGGCGAGCGTCATCGCGCTCTCGCAGTGCGCGCGCATCCGCAGCGGCAGCGTCTTGATGCCGCGCAGCGCGAGCCAGCAATCGAACGGTCCCGGGACGCCGCCCGCGGCATTCTGCAGGAAGCCGATCCGCTCGGCCAGGTCGTCGCGTGCGGTCACCAGCGCACCACCGATCATGTCGGAGTGCCCGTTGAGATACTTGGTGGTGGAGTGCAACACGATGTCCGCGCCGAGCACGAGCGGGCGCTGGAGGATCGGGGTGGCGAAGGTGTTGTCCACCACCAGGAGCAAGCCGAGCGCCTGCGCGAGGTCACCGACGGCGCGCAGATCGGTGAGGAACATCATCGGGTTGGTCGGCGTCTCGCAGTAGAGCATCCGCGTGGTGGGGCGCAGCGCCGCCTCGATGTTGCGGATCTCGCGCATGTCCACGAACGAGAACTCGACGCCGAACTGCTCGTACACCCGCTGCATCAGGCGATGACTGCCGCCGTAGACGTTGCTGCCCACCACCACGTGGTCGCCGGCCCGGAGCAGCTTGAGCACCGTGTCGAGGGCGGCCAGTCCCGAGGCGAACGCAAAGCCGTGCGTGCCGCCCTCGAGCGCGGCGAGGTTGCGCTCCAGCGCCTCGCGCGTCGGGTTGGCGGTCCGCGCATACTCGTAGCCGTTGTGCGGCTGCCCGAGCGCGTCCTGGATGTACGTGGAGGTCTGGAAGATCGGCGGCATCACGGCGCCGGCGACCGGGTCGGGGAGCTGGCCCGCGTGAACTGCGAGGGTGGCGAGCTGCTGCGAACCGTCGGTGTGCGAGAGGCGGGTCATCGGCGAACCGGTCTAGAGAAGGGCGAAGCTTATGCCCCGCCGCAACTTGGGGCAAGGCGCAATTGTGAAAGGCGCGGCCCTTGCGGTAGCTTGCCCCCCGCACTGATTGCGTCAATTCACCAACGCCGAGGCTGGTCTGCTGATGTCCGACACCTTGATGATCTCCGTCTCCGGAATGCGCGGCCACGTCGGCAGCGATCTCACCCCCGAGCTGGTCGCCCGGCACGCCGCGGCCCTCGGCGCCTGGGTTCGTGGTCGAGGGGGGCGGAGCGTGGTGATCGGGCGCGACGCCCGCACCTCGGGACCGATGTTCACGCTGGCCGCGACCGCGGGCTTCCAGTCGGTCGGGGTGGACGTGATCGATGTCGGGATGGTGCCGACGCCGACGGTCCAGATGGCCGTGGAGCATCATCATGCCGGCGCCGGGCTGATCCTCACGGCCAGCCACAATCCCATCGAGTGGAACGCGCTCAAGTTTGTCGGGCCCGACGGGATCTTCCTCGATGCCGAGGCCGGCGCCGCGGTGCGGCAACTGGCCGAGGTGGGGCCGACGCGCAGTGGGTGGGACGACATCGGCACCCGCCTCGAAGACCCCGACGCCATCGCACGGCACCTCGACGCCATTCTGGCCCTGCCCGAGCTCGACGTCGAGGCGATCCGCGCCGCCGGCTTCCATGTGGCGCTTGATTGCGTGCGTGGGGCCGGGGCACCCACGATGCTGGCCCTTTTCGAGCGGTTGGGGGCGCGGGTCACCGGGATCAACCTCGAGACCGACGGCCGTTTCCCCCGTGAGCCTGAACCGATCCCGGAGCACCTCGGCGAGCTCGGCCAATTGGTCCGCGATTCCGGGGCCGACCTCGGCATGGCCGTGGACCCCGACGTGGACCGGCTCGCCCTGGTGGACGAGACCGGGACCCCGATCGGCGAGGATTACACGCTGGCGCTGGCCACCAGCGCCGTGCTGGCCCGGCAGCCCGCCGGTGTGGGATCGCCCGCGGTGGTCGTCAACCTCTCGACCTCGCTGGTGGTGGAGGATGCCGCCCGGGCTGGCGGGGCGCGGTTCGTCCGGGCCCCGGTCGGCGAGGCCAACGTGGCTCGGGCCATCGTGGCGGAGCGGGCGGTCATTGGCGGGGAGGGGAATGGCGGGGTGATCCTGCCGGCCCTGCACGTGGGCCGGGATGCTCCCCTGGGGGCGGCCCTCATCTTGCAACACCTGGCCGCGACCCGGAAGCGGCTGGGCGAGCTGGTGGCCGCCTCGCCCCGGTACGTGATCGTAAAGGCCAAGGCGCCCCGCGGGGGCGACCTCGTTGCCCAGTACGCGGCGCTGCGGGGCCACTGGCCCGATGCCGTGGCCGATGACCGCGACGGCCTTCGTCTCGCCTGGTCGGATCGCTGGTTGCACGTCCGCCCTTCGGGGACGGAACCGATCGTTCGATTGATTGCCGAGGCGCCGACGCGTGCCGAGGCGGAAGCGCTGATTGCCCAGGCCCGCGCGCTGCGCTGAGGCCAACCAAGGAGTGGTGCTATGTGCGGTATTGTGGGATATGTCGGACCCCGGCAGGCCTCGAAGATCCTGATGGATGGCCTGCGGCGGATGGAGTATCGCGGCTACGACTCGGCCGGCATTGCCGTCCTCGATGGCGGTGACCTCGACATCCGGAAGGCCGCCGGCAAGCTCGGCATCCTCGCCGCGGAGATCGCGGGCAACGAGCCCCTGGGCACCACCGGCATCGGCCACACTCGCTGGGCCACGCACGGCGGTCCCACCACGCCGAATGCCCACCCGCACACCGACCAGAGCGGCAAGATCGCGCTGATCCACAACGGCATCATCGAGAACGCCGCCTCCATCAAGAAGGCGCTCCTCGCGCGCGGCCATGTCTTCACCTCGGAGACCGACACCGAGGTGCTGGCGCACCTGGTCGGCGCCTTCTACGAGGGGAACCTCGAGGAAGCGGTTGCCTCGGCCCTGCGCGACGTCGATGGCGCCTACGGCATCTGCGTCATCTCCAGCGATGAGCCCGGCGTCCTGATTGTCGCCCGCAACGGCTCACCGATCATTCTCGGCATCGGCGACGGCGAGAACCTCGTCGCCTCCGACCAGTCGGCGCTGCTCGAGCACACGCGCCAGGTGATCTATCTCGACAACGGCGAGCTCGCGGTGCTCACCGCCGATGGCTACCGGGTACGGACCCTGACGTCGCGGCACGTCGACAAGCCGATCAACGAGATCGAGTGGGACCTCGCGACCATCGAGCGGGGCGGCTTCGAGCACTTCATGCTCAAGGAGATCTTCGAGCAGCCGGACTCGCTCGAGAACACCATGCGCGGCCACCTGCTCGAGGACAGCGGCAACGTCCGCGTCTACGGCCTCAAGCTCTCCGACGAGCAGGCCAAGAGCGTCAAGCGGATCATCATCACCGCCTGCGGCACCTCGTGGCATTCGGCGCTGATCGGCAAGTACATGATCGAGGAACTCGCGCGCATCCCGACCGAGGTCGAGTACGCGTCGGAGTTCCGCTATCGCAATCCGATCGTCGATTCGGACACCCTGGTGATCGCGATCTCGCAGTCCGGCGAGACCGCGGACACGCTCGCGGCGCTGCTCGAGGCGAAGCAGCGCGGGGCGCGCACCCTCGGCCTCGTCAACGTGGTCGGCTCCACCATCGCGCGCGAGGTGGACGGCGGCCTGTATCTCCGCTGCGGCCCCGAGATCGGCGTCGCGAGCACCAAGGCGTTCACCTCGCAGGTCGTGGCGCTCGCCATGGTGACGCTGCGCTTCGCGCGGCTCAAGAACATGTCGCTGCTCGAGGGCCGTCGGTACGTCGAGGCACTGACCAAGCTGCCCGGACAGATCCGCGAGATCCTCGACCGTGCCGACGAGCTCAAGGTGCTGGCCGAGAAGTTCGCGGAATCCAGCAACGCGCTCTATCTCGGCCGCGGGGTGAACTTCCCCGCCGCGCTCGAGGGCGCGCTGAAGATGAAGGAGATCTCCTACATCCACGCCGAGGGCTACCCGGCCGCGGAGATGAAGCACGGCCCGATCGCGCTCATCGACGAGAACATGCCGGTGGTCGTGGTGGCGCCGCGCGACGCGGTGCACGGCAAGATCGTCTCGAACATCCAGGAAGTGCGCGCGCGCGGCGGACGGGTGATCGCGATCGTCAACGCGGGCGACGAGGAGATCGCCAAGCTCGCCGAGGCGACGTTCATTGTCCCGGAAACGCTCGACTTGCTGACGCCGGTGCTGACGGTGATCCCGCTGCAGCTCTTCTCGTACTATGTGGCGGTCCTGCGGGGCTGCAACGTGGACCAGCCCCGGAACCTCGCCAAGTCGGTGACGGTGGAGTGAAGCGACCCCCGGTCCGGGCAGCAGGTCTCCTGCTGCTCGCGGCGGTGCAGGGGTGCGTGAGCGCCGGGATCAGCAGTCGGCCGGTGCCGGTGCCGTTCCCGGCGGTTTTCGATTCCGCCAACGTCCTCCGCTTTGATCATCAGGGCCGCAACGTGCGGCTCTCGGGGATCCGCCTCGTGGGGGACAGCCTCAGCGGTTTCCCGCCGCGGGGCGAGACCCCCTGCGACAGCTGTCGGGTGCAATACCCCGCGACCGTCCTTGAGCGGGCCGAGTATTTCGAGAAGGGCGGGGCCGACGCGGCGGGGGCGGTCGGTGTGATCTCCCTCGCCTTGCTGGTACCCCTTGCCCTGTTGGGGGCGCTGGCTGCGCTGTACTCCGCTTCCTCCAACTAGCGCCATCCCCCGTCAACTACTATATTGCCCTCTAGTTGTTTAATGGCTTCGCGCCAGGGAGGGTTGATGGGTGACGTGCCGATGACGCCGGCGGTGCTCGAGTGGATCGCCGACCGCTTCAAGATCCTGGGCGATCCGACTCGGCTCCGCCTGCTGCAGGTGTTGCGGGACGGCGAGGCCACCGTGACCGAACTGGTCGAGGCCACCGGCCTCGGGCAGGCCAACGTGTCCAAGCACCTGCAGATGCTGCACTCGCACGGCTACGTCAGCCGCCGCAAGGAAGGCCTCTACAGCTGGTACCGCCTCGCCGACCAGGGCGTCTTCAAGCTCTGCGACCTGATGTGCGGCCGCCTCGAGCGCGACCTCGCGGCCAAGAACAAGCTCCTCGGCGACGCCCGCTAGTCAGCGCACCCAGCCGACGCCGATGCCGAAGCCCCACCGCCGACCGGCACGCACGGCGTAGTCCGGTGGCAGGTCCGAGGCCGTGAAGAGCGAGCCGCTCACCGCGGCCTCACCTCGGACAATCCCCCGCCACTGCCGCGAGAGTGGCACCCGACCCTCCACCGCGCCGTGCACCGAAGGCACGACGCGCGGTGCACCTCCACTGGTCGGGAAGCTCCACCGCTCCACCGACCCCCCCAGCAACGCCACCGCACTCGGCGCGTCCGCTGAGCCCACGACGCGACGCCCGAGTTCCACGCCAGCCCCCCAGGCCCGGAGCGCCCCGCGCGTCACCACCGCGGTCTCCCCTCCACTGATGGCCAGGTCGGAGTGACTCCGGCGCAGCGTGGCGCCGAGCTGCCACCGGCCGAACGGGCGGACCACCGTGACGGCGAGGGTGACCGGATGGTGGGGTGCCACCTCGGGGTGGTCGGGGTCGTCGTCGGCGCGGGCGTGGCCCGCGGCACGCGCGCTCCCGGCAACCAGTTGGACCTGCCATTGGCCCGGCAACGGTTCGGCTCGGTGCAGCAGAAGCGGGAGGACCAACAAGAGACCAACGGGACGACGGCGCATGGCAGCTCCGGGAAGGGGATGCCACACGCTATCGTCGCCCCCTCAACCGATCCTCAACGCCGGCTCGTGGTCGAGGGATGCGTGGCTATCTTGTCGCGATGCGAATCGTCCTGCAACGCGTCAGCGAGGCGTCGGTCACCATCGAGGGGCGGGTTGCTGGCGCCATCGGCGTCGGCTTCCTGCTGCTGGTGGGCTTCGCCCCGGGTGACACCACCGCCGAGGTGGAGTGGCTGGCCGACAAGGTGACGGGGCTGCGGCTCTTTCCCGACGAGGAGGGGAAGATGAATCGCGACCTCGCCGCCGTCGGTGGGGCGCTGCTCGTCGTGTCGCAGTTCACCCTCTACGGGGATGCGAGTCGCGGCCGGCGTCCGTCCTTCATCGGCGCGGCGCGTCCCGAGGAGGCGATTCCACTCTACGAGGCGTTCATCGCCGCGTTGCGCCGCGCAGGCCTCGAGGTCGCGACCGGCGAATTCGGCGCTGACATGCAGGTCGCCCTCGTCAATGATGGTCCCGTCACCTTGCTGCTGGAGCGCACCCCCGCATGATGCCCACCCTCACGCTCGCCTCGGCGTCGCCGCGGCGCCGTCAGCTGCTCGAGATGCTCCACCTCCCGATCCGGGTGGTGCCGTCGGACGTGCAGGAGATCCCGCTCCCTCGTGAGACGCCGGCGGCCTACTCGCGCCGCCTGGCGCGTGACAAGGCGCGCGCCGTGCCCGGTCAACTCGTGCTGGGCGCCGACACGATCGTGGTCCTCGACGACGAAATCCTCGAGAAGCCCAGCGATGCCGAGCATGCCGTGGCCATGCTGCAGCGGCTGCAGGGGCGACGGCACACCGTCATCACCTCGATCTGCCTGATCGCGGATGGACGCGAACTGGAGGCGGCCGACGAGACCGTCGTCGTCTTCCGCGAGGCCGATGAGGCCTACCTGCGCGCCTACGTCGCCACCGGCGAACCGATGGACAAGGCGGGGAGCTACGGCATCCAGGGATGGGGCGCCGCGTTGGTGGAGCGGATCGAGGGCGATTACTTCAGTGTGATGGGGTTGCCGCTGCGGCTGGTGCTGCGGTTGCTGGAGGAGGCGGGGTATCGGTATCGGTTTGGGGCGGAGTAACTGGTCGTAAGTCGTAAGTCGTAAGTCATAGGTCATCCCGAACGAAGTGAGGGACCTGCGTGATGGTGCCACGCAGATCCCTCGCGTTGCTCGGGATGACCGCCTTGCAGGACCTACGACCTACGACTTACGACTTACGACCGGCAAGCGCCAACGCCATCACCACCGCCCCCGCCTTCGCCTCCGTCTCCTCGAACTCCGCCTGCGGCACCGAGTCGGCCACGATCCCCGCGCCGGCCTGCACGTGCGCCGAGCCGTTGGCGAAGACCACGGTGCGAATGGCGATCGCCGTGTCGAGCGTGCGCACGCCGTAGCCGACGTAGCCGACCGCGCCCGCATAGGGCCCGCGGCGGGTCGGCTCGAGCGAATCGATGATCTGCATCGCGCGCACCTTCGGGGCGCCGCTCACGGTGCCCGCGGGGAAGGTGGCCGCCAGCGCATCGAGGGCATCGAGCTCGGGTCGCAGCGTGCCGCGCACTTCGCTCACCAGGTGCATCACGCGCGAGTAGCGCTCCACCACCATCTGCTGCACCACGCGCACGCTGCCGTACTCGGCGACGCGCCCGACATCGTTGCGACCCAGGTCCACCAGCATCAGGTGCTCGGCGCACTCCTTGGCGTCGGCGCGCAATTCGGCCTCGAGCGCCAGGTCGTGCGCGGCATCGCGACCGCGCGGACGGGTGCCCGCGATGGGACGCACCGTGACCTCGCCCTGCTCGACACGCACCAGCACTTCCGGCGACGCGCCGGCGATCTGAATCGGGCCGAGTGCCAGGTAGTAGCAGTACGGGGCCGGGTTGAGGGCGCGCAACCAGCGGTACGTGAGGAACGGATCGGGGGCCGGTGCGAGATCCATCCGACGCGAGAGGACGATCTGGAAGGCATCGCCCGCCGCGATGTATTCCTTGCACCGCAGCACGTCGCGACGATAGGCCTCGTCGGCATAGGGCGCGGCCAGCGTCACCGGGGGTGGCACGGTGGGATGCAGCGGCTGCAACGTGCCGGCCGCGCCAAGCCGTGCGATCCACTCGCCGATGCGCGCCTCCGCCGCCGCGATCCGCTCCCGGAGCACCTCGTCGCCGAGCGCGGGCGACACGGTGACATTGGCAATCACGATCGCGCGGTGGAAGAAATTGTCGAGCACCAGCAGCGTGTCCACCACCATCGCGACGGCGTCCGGGAGGTCGCGATCGTCGGGCGGCGCATCAGGGAGGTGCTCGATCCCGCGCACGATGTCGTAGCCCCAGAAGCCGACGGCACCCCCGGTGAAGCGCGGCAATCCTTCCACCGGCATCGCGTGGTCGTGGCGCAGGAGCGCGCCGAGATGTTCGAGCGGCGGCGTCGCTCCCTCGAGTGGCGTCCACTGGTCGTCGCCGGTCCATTGCTCCGCGACGGTGCCACGATAGCGAAAGATCGCTTCCGGCTCGGTCGCCAGGAAGGAATAGCGCGCCCACCGCTCCCCGCCCTCGAGCGACTCGAGCAGGAAGCCGTACTCGCCGCGATGCAACTTCGCGAAGGCGGAGACCGGGGTGTCGCCGTCGAGCACGACGGCACGGGTGATGGGCACGCGCGTGAAGCCCGCGAGGGCGGCGTCCCGGCAGCGCGCGAGGGTGTCCGTCATCGGGGTGCCGCGAGGAGGTAGGTGCCGAGGGACCCGATCGCAAAGCGCGTCATGTCGCCGGCTGGGCGTTCGGTGGGGAGGAAGCGGAGCGAGGCGCTGTCGAGCATCCGCGCCGCACCCATGGCTTCATCGAAGCGTGTGGCCGTCGGATAGCGGCTGGTGGACCCGTCGGGCTGCGCGAAGTGCACCGCATACGAGAAGGTACCGAGCGCGATGCCCACCAGGCTGTCCGGCGAGCGGATGGTCACGCCGTAGCGACCGGGGAGTGGCTCGAGGCGCAGGCTCACGCTGTCGCCAGCTTGCGGTCGGAAGGCGCCTGGCGGCACCGAGACGATCACGAAGACGGCATGATCGGGGCGCGGATGGCGCAACACGATCGTGCGTCCGGCCGAGGCGGCGAAGCGCACCACGGTGTCACTCGGTGACGGACCGATCCGCTCGAGCGGCCAGACGTCGCGCAACGCCACCGGGCCGCCATCGCCAACGGTGGGGGCCGGCGGACCCGTGGGCGCGAGGGGCTGGGCGCTCGCGCAGCCGGCCAATGCCATCAGCAGGACTACTTTCCCCGCATGTCCCCGATCGTGCCGACCCGTCGCCTTGCCCTCGTGCTCCTGGGCATGCTGTTGCCCGCTGCCGCCCCGGCGCAGCAGTGGCAAGGCGGTGACGCGGTCCCGCTGCTCGGTCGCGCCGCGGCCCAGCGCCTCCGTCGCGACACCGACACCCTGCTCGCCTCGTGGCGCGCCCGGGCGCGCGGCGTGGTGCGCATGGCATCGGTGATCGAACACGGGGGCACGTCCGTCGAACGGGTGATCCGGGCAGAGGAACTCGAAGTCGAAGTGTACGGGGAGGCCCCGAACCGGCACAAGCAGATCATCGTGGCCTGGCGGGATTCGTCCTTCCTCCCCAACCAGATTCGCTATCACCGCGACCATCTCGGGATCGTCGCCAACGATTTCGGCGGCGTGCTCCGCCTCGGCGACGGGGAGGAGGTGCGTGACGTCGTGCATCCCCTCTCGCCTGCGGGACTGCTGCGCTACGAATTTCGCGAGGGCGACACCCTCCGCATCAGCGGCCTGGCAGACACGCTGCGGGTGATCGAGGTCCTGGTCAGGCCCCGAGATCCCACCGCAGCAGGCACCGTCGGGACACTCTTCATCGACGTGGACCGGGCGGCGTTGGTGCGCTTCCGCTTCACCTTCACGCCCGCATCGTATCGGGACCCGACCGTGGAAGACATCACGGTCACGCTCGAGAACGGTCTGCAGGAGGGCGCGCGCTGGCTCCCCACGCAGCAGGCGATCGTGATTCGACGTGGCCAGCCGTTGCTCGACCTCCCCATTCGCACCGTGCTCCGCGCCGACTGGAGCATCGGCGAGTACGAATTGGGCGTGGTCCATCCGCTCAACCGGTTCGCCGGTTTTCTCGTGGACGGCTTGCGCGCACCCGGTGGCGATTCCACCTGGCGCGGCTCGCTGGCCGAGCGGCTTCGGCCGCTTCCCGGGGCGGAAGCGTCGATCGCCGAAGCCCAGCGCGCCGCCGCGACCGCGCTTGGCCGACGCGTGCTGAACGGTCTGCCCCGCACGCGCTTGCTGGCCGACGGCGTGTCGGAGTTCCTCCGGGTCAACCGGGTCGGCGGCATCACCCCCTCACTGGGTGTTCGTCGCCAACTCGGCCAGGGCACCACGCTCGGCGCCCGGCTCGGCCTCGGCACCAGCGATGGTCGGTTGCTCGGGACGTTGCTCCTCACTCGCACCGATGGCAGCTCCTCGCTGCACATCGGCGCAGAGCGCCGACTCAGCGATGTTGGCGATGCTCCCGCCGCGAGTGGCGTGGCCAATTCCCTCTCGACCGCCATCGACGGCACCGACCTCGGTGATTGGACGCTCCTGGAGCGGACCTGGATCGGCTTCCGCCGCCCTGCGGGCGCAGCGGTGCTGGAATGGCAGCTGGCACGGGAATGGTCGTGGTCGGTGGGAACCCGATTCACGCCGCTCTCGGGGGCAGCGGGCAGGAACCCCGCACTCGGCGTGGGGGCGGCCACAGTCAGCCGCGGTCGCCTCACCCGGAAAGACGCCACGGGCGATGGATGGCAGTTGTCGGCCGAGGTGGGAGAGGGGGAGGTGTCTTGGCAGCGGGTGGCACTCGCGCTTCGCGCGAGCGCACCGATGTCAATCGGTCGAGTGGCCGTTGCGGCCGAGGCGGGCGTCGGGAGCGACTCGCTGCCGGGCTATCGGCACTTCGTGCTGGGAGGGCGGCACACCCTCCCAGGCGTGCCACACCGGGCGCTTGGGGGGAGGCGGATGGTCCGCGCCGAGGTGGGGGTCGCACTTCCGGTTGGCGTGCCGACGCCGCCGTTCCCGAACGCCCGACATCTCGACCTGCCGAGCACGCTGATGCCGTTTCTGGCGGTCGGCATCGCCGGCGGCGACGACGTGCGGCGTCCGTGGCGGGGCACCGGCGCACTCGAGAGCGTGGCAGGAGTCCGGCTGGACCTGTGGGGTCCCTTGCTGCGGCTCGAGGCAGGGGTCTCGCTGCGGACCGGACGGGTCGGCTTCAGCATCGATGCCCACCCGGACTGGTGGCCGGTCCTCTGAGCGGGGGCCGCTCATGAACGGAGGGTTCGACGTGCGGAAAAGGGGCACGGCTGGCGGGGTGGCGATTGGTACCCTCCCTCGAAGGGCCTAGATTTCGGCATGGCGAGCTTCAACGATGAGTGGCTGGCGGCAATCATCGGTCCCCTCCTTCCGGTGGGGGCGCTGCAGCGCGTGCAGTCCGATGAATTGTCGCGCCAGCCGCTCTGGGAGCGGGTGCTCGACGCCCGCCTGCTGCCGGAGCAGGAGATTCTCGAGGCGCTCGCCGAGCGCTGCCGCCTCCCGATCGCCGACCTGTCGCAGACCGATTCCCACAGTCGCGATGCGCTCCCCGAGGCATTGGCCCGTCGCTACAAGGTGGTCCCGCTCAGTGTCACCGATGCGTTGCTGATGGTCGCCACGGCCAATCCGTTCGACGTGGGGGCGGAGCAGGCACTGGCCTTTGCCACCGGTCGCGAAGTCCGGATGGCGCTGGCGTCGCCGCCGCGCATCCGCGAGAAGCTCGACGAGTTGTACGGCAAGCCCGGCAACGACGGCACGGTCGCCGACCTGCTGCAGGACATGGGCGGCCTGGAGGGCGCGGCGCTGGTCGAGGACGCCGACGATCCGGAGACGGAACTGCTCGCGGCGGAAGCGAGCTCCCGGCCGATCATCAAGCTGGTGGACGTGCTCCTCGCCGACGGCATCATGTCACGCGCCAGCGACATCCACATCGAATCGGGCGAGCAGTCGGTCGTGGTGCGCTACCGGATTGACGGCGTGCTCCGTCAGGCCATGACGATCCCGCGGAAGGCGGGCGTGCCACTCATCTCCCGCATCAAGATCATGTCGGGGATGGACATCGCCGATCGGCTGCGGCCGCAGGACGGCCGCGCCCGCGTGGCGCAGAGCAGTGGAGCGCCGGTGGACCTGCGCATCTCGACGCTGCCGGCGACGCATGGCGAAAAGGTCGTCATCCGCATCCTGAACACCCAGCAGACCAATCTGGCGCTGCCGGCGCTCGGGCTCTATCCCGAGGAACAGGCGCAGATCCAGCGGCTGCTCGATCACAAGGAAGGGGTGATCCTCTGCACCGGGCCGACGGGGTCGGGCAAGACCACCACGCTCTACGCCTGCATTCGACAGATCCAGGGCGAGGGCATCAACATCATCACGGTCGAGGACCCGGTCGAGTACCGACTGGGACGCAACATCGTGCAGGTGCAGACGAACGAGAAGCAGGGGCTCACCTTCGCGGCGGCGCTGCGCTCGATCCTGCGCCAGGACCCCGACGTGGTGCTCGTCGGCGAGATCCGCGATCTCGAGACGGCGCAGATCGCGGTGCAGGCCTCGCTCACCGGCCACCTGGTGCTCTCGACGCTGCACACCAACGATGCGCCCAACACGGTGACGCGGCTCGTGGACATGGGTCTCGAGGCGTTCAAGATCGGAGCGGCCCTGCGGGGCGTGATCGCGCAGCGGCTCATGCGAAACCTCTGCCCGGTCTGCCGGGCGCCACAACCGATCAGTGAGCTCCCCTCGCGCGTGCTCCGGTTCATTCCCGAGGGCGCCAAGCTCTGGAAGGCGGTCGGCTGCGGCCAGTGCACCCAGACCGGGTATCGCGGACGCTTTTCGATCGTCGAGATCCTCGAGATGTCCGCCGAGCTCGAGCGGTTGGTCGGCACCAACGCCACCGCGAATCGCATCGCCGAGGCCGCGCGCGAGGGTGGCATGCTGTCGCTCTTCCATTGCGGGCTGCGCCATGTGCTCGACGGCCACACGTCGGTGGACGAGTTGCTCCGCGTGGCCGACATTCCGGCCGAGGCCACGCCGTCGGCGCGGAACCTCGGCGAGACGGTGCTTGCCGTGGCCACGGCGCCGGCTCCCATCCCGGTGCCGCCGCCGTCGGTGGCGCCTGCCGGCAGCGCGCTGCTCGACGACCTCGAACTGCTCGACGATGACGGACCGGTGAGCATGACCGGGGGCGCGCCCCTGGCCGCACGTGCCACCATCCTGCTGGTCGAGGACGAGGACACGCTGCGGCGGGTGATGCGGGACCTTCTCGAGCAGGAGGGGTACACCATCTGCGAGGCCCGCGACGGGGCCGAGGCGCTCGAGCAGGTGGATCGCCACAACCCCGACCTGGTCCTGCTCGACTTGAACCTTCCCAACGTGGATGGCTACACCGTGCTCGCCCAGCTGCGCTCCCGCCCCGCGACGGCGGACCTTCCCGTGGTGGTCCTTTCGGCGCGCGGCGACGAAGACAACGAAGTGCGCGTGCTCCGTCTGGGCGCCACCGACTTCCTGACCAAGCCGTTCCGTCCCCGGGCCCTCGCCGCCCGCCTCGAGGCCACCCTGGGCCGGAACCGGTCATGAGCGCGACCTTCCCGCCAGTCGCCGATGCCACTCCCGCGCTGCGGTTGATCAAGCTCTCGGTGCGCCAGCAGGGTGCCTACACCCTGGCCGCACCCGTGGCCCGGCACAAGATCAACCAGAACGAGGCGCCCGAGGATCTCGACGCCGACCTCAAGGCGGAGATCCTCCGCCGTGCCGCCGCCCGGCCGTGGCATCGCTACCCGGAGTTCGCCCCGCGCTCGCTGGTGGAGCGGCTCGCCGCTCACTACGCCTGCGATCCCGACGGTCTGCTTGTCGGCAACGGTTCGAATGAGCTGATCCAGGCCACGCTCGGCGTGACGCTCGATCGCGACGACGTGCTGGTCGCGCCGGCGCCGACGTTCTCGCTCTATCGGCTGCTGGCCGCAGTGCACGGCGCGCACTACGTGGGCGTGCCGTTTGCCAGGGGCTTTCGCTACGACCTGCCGCGCCTGCTCCGCACCGTCGAACGCGATGATGCCAAGGTGCTGGTGCTCAATACGCCCAACAACCCGACCGGCTCGGCGCTGACCTGCGCCGAGGTCGAGCGGGCGCTCGACGCCTTCGACGGCCTCGTCGTCTGCGACGAGGCGTACGTGGAGTTCGGCGGGGAGACCGCCATTCCCCTGCTCGCGCGGCATCCTCGGCTGGTGGTGCTCCGGACCTTCTCGAAGGCCCTCGGGCTCGCGGGATTGCGCTTCGGCGTGGCGATCGCGCATCCGCAGCTGGCGCGCGAGATCGCCAAGGCGAAGCTCCCGTACAACGTCAACCTGGTCACGCTCGATGCCGCCGAAGTGGTCCTCGACCACGCCGAGCGGATCGACGCGCGGGTGGCGCAGGTCATTGCCCGCCGTGAGCGGGTGATGGCGGCGGTGCGCGCACTTCCCGGACTCACGGTGTTCGACAGTGCGGCCAATTTCTTTGTCATCCGCTGCGAGGCCGTCCCCGCGCGCGCCGTCTTCGACCGACTCCTCGCGGAGTTCGGCATCCTGATCCGTGACGTGTCCGCGGGTGTGGACCTCGAGGATTGCCTGCGCATTTCCATCGGCACGGACGACGACATGGCGGCGCTCGTTGCGGCGCTGCAGACCATCTTCGGGGAGGCCGCATGAGCCGGTCCGCCACCATCGAGCGCCTCACGGCCGAGACTGAACTTCGCGTGCGCCTCGAGCTCGACGGCACGGGCGACGCGTCGATCGAGACCGGCATCGGCTTCTTCGACCACATGCTGACCGCCGTGGCGCGCCACGGTCTCTTCGACCTGGTGGTCCAGGCCGAGGGCGACCTCCACGTCGACGGGCACCACACCGTCGAGGACACCGGCATCGCCTTCGGGCAGGCGCTGGCCGAGGCGCTCGACGATCGTGCCGGCATCCGTCGCTACGGCGAGGCCACGGTGCCGCTCGACGAGGCGCTGGTGCGCGTGGTGGTCGACTGCTCGGGCCGGCCGCACCTCGAATGGCATGCCGATCCGGTCGCGTGGCAGATGCTGGGCGAGTACGACGTGGCGCTGACCCCGGAGTTCTTCCGCGCGGTCGCCGTGCACGGCGGGTTGACGCTGCACGTGGACCTGATCCGCGGCCGCAATGCGCACCACATCGTCGAGGCCACCTTCAAGGCGTTCGCGCGGGCGCTCGACATGGCGACCGCGATCGACCCGCGCGTGCAGGGCATCCCGTCCACCAAGGGCACGCTGTGATCGCCGTGGTGGACTACGGCGTCAACAATCTGGCCTCCGTGGTGCGCGCCCTCGCGGCGGCCGGGCACCCCGGCACCCTCACCGCCGATCCCGACGCCATTCGTCGCGCCGACCGCGTGGTGTTGCCTGGCGTCGGCAACTTCGGTCGCGCGGCGGTGACGCTCGCGGTCACCGGCCTCGGCGAGGCGGTGCGCGAGGTGGCCCAGGCGGGGCGTCCCGTCCTCGGCATCTGCCTCGGGATGCAGCTCTGTCACCGGGAGAGCGAAGAAGCGCCCGGCGCCACGGGACTCGGCCTCCTCCCCGGTCGGGTGATCCGCTTCCGCACGTCGCGGCACGTCCCGCACGTCGGCTGGGCCCAGGTGATGCCGACCGACGCCGGTCGTGCCCACGCCGTCGCCGGGCCGCTGCTGGGCGAGGCGGGGACGTTCTACTATCACGTGCACTCGTATCATCCCGCCGACCTCCCGGAGGAGGCGGTGCTCGGCGTCGGTGACTACGATGGCCCCTTCCCGACGCTGGTGGGCATGGGAAGCGTCCTCGGGGCGCAGTTCCACCCGGAGAAGTCGCAGCAGGCAGGCATCGCGCTGCTCAAGGCCTTCGCCGAGTGGACGCCGTGACCACGGTGTCCGTCTCCCTGATCGACGCGCTGGTGCTGCGCGGCACGGGGAGCGCGCTCGAGGTGCTGCTGCTCCAGCGCGGCCCGCACGGACGCTGCCCCGGGTCGTGGGAAGTGGTGCACGGGCACATCGAGGAGGGCGAGACGCCGGCCGAGGCGGCGCTGCGCGAAGTGCGCGAGGAGACGGGCCTCGACCCGGAGCGCTTCTACAACCTCTCGCGCGTCGAGCTCTTCTATCAGCATCGCACCGACAGCGTGGCCATGGTCCCGGTCTTCGTGGCCTTCGTGGCGCCTGACGGCGCGGTGCGGCTCGGCACCGAGCACGTGGCCGCGGAATGGCTCTCCCCCGCGGAAGCCCGGCAGCGCTGTGCCTGGGCTCGCGAGGCGCGCGCACTCGACGATGCCATCCGCATGCTCGGCAGCGGTGATGCCGGCACCACCGAGGACGTCCTCCGCATATGCTAGCCCGCCGCATCATCCCGTGCCTGGACGTTGCCGACGGTCGCGTCGTCAAGGGAATCCATTTCGAGTCGTTGCGCGACGCCGGGGATCCGGTGGAGCAGGCGGCGCGCTACGACCGTGAGGGTGCCGACGAACTCGTCTTCCTCGACATCACCGCCTCCTACCGCGACCACAGCACCACGTTGACCATGGTGGAACGGGTCGCCGAGTCGATCTTCATTCCGTTCACGGTGGGTGGCGGCATTCGCTCGGTGGACCATGCCGGCGCGGCGCTGCGCGCCGGCGCCGACAAGATCGGCGTGAACACCGCGGCGATTCGCGATCCCAACCTCGTGTCCCGTCTGGCCGACGCCTACGGGTCCCAATGCGTGGTGGCGGCCGTGGATGTGCGCCGCGAGGGGGACCGCTGGATGGTGATGGCCACGGGCGGGCGCGAGGAGACCGGGCTCGAGGCCCTCGCGTGGCTGGCGACCCTGGAGCATCGTGGCGCCGGTGAGATCCTGCTCACGTCAATGGATCGCGACGGCACGCGGAGTGGCTACGACCTCGATCTCACCGAGGCCGCGGCCCGGGCCGTCGGCATTCCCGTGATTGCCTCGGGCGGCGCGGGCACGCTGGCGCACCTCGCCGACGCCTTCGAGGCGGGAGCCCATGGCGTGCTCGCCGCCTCGATCTTCCACTTCGATGGGACCACCATTGCCGATGCCCGCGCCTTCCTGCGCGCGCGCGGCATCCCGGTCCGACCGGTGGTCGCCTAGAACTCGTTGGCGTAACTCACGAATTTCACCCGACCGTTCCGCGCGATCACCGAGCCGAACAGGCGTCGGCTGATCGTGCTGTCGGCCGTGCGATAGCGCACCGTGCAGGGTCCCAGCAGCGTCGTCGGTCCGCGCAGCATCTGCAGCGTGTCGGCGCTGCATTCGAGCCGCTGCAGCGTGAGCGGGGCCCCGCCGTACCGTTGCAGCACGCGCTCGAGTCCCTTGCCGCTCTCCGATGTCACCTGCAGCCAGAAGATCGCCGGGTCGAGCTCGTAGGGCGGCTCGCTGTAGCGATGATCCGGGAACAGCAACCAGGCGAACTCCGCCCGCGTCAGCACCATCTGGCGCAGTGCCGCGGTGTCGCGCGCGCTCACGGCCGCGAGGAAGCCGCGTGCCAGCGCGTCCGGCGAATCGGCACCCCCCTCCAGTGCCGTGACCTCCACCAGCCCCTCCCGGAAGCGGCGCTGGTACTCCGCCATCGGCAGGATGGAATCGATCACGTCGCCGGGCCGCGCCCAGGGACGACTCGAGTCCGCCGACGCCACGGGCGCGGCCTCACGGGCGCCACCGCATGCTGCGGTGAGCAAGAGGAAGCACGCAAGCAGGCAACGCATACAGTTACTCCATGCACAAGGGACATCCCGGACGCGAGTCCGGCTGCCGAAACCTATCTGGTCTCGGCAGCCGGCACCCCCCTAACGACTAACGACTAACGACTCACGACTACTTAGTTGTTGCTGTACGACGTCCACCCCTCCCACCACTTCGCACCCGCCGGATCCGCCGCGCCGCGATACGCGGTGCCGGTGATCGACCCCGTCGCCCGCGTGAGCAGGTCGCCGGTGAAGGTGGTGGTGCCGCCGGTGCGCGGCGCGACGCCGGCAGCCAGCGCCCAGTCGAAGTCGCTCACGGCCGTCGGGGCGGTGGGGAACTTCGTGAAGAGCGAGCCCGTCGCGGTCGCGGCCGAGTACTCGACGTCGCCGGCCGGGCCGCCGTAGGTCTGCTGGCCCGCCTGGAAGAGCACCGGGGCGTCGGCCACGTACAGGCCCTTCAGGGACAGGAAGCCATCCGTCTCGCGCGTCTTCGACGCGGCGTCACGGTACCCGATCGCGGCCGAGGGCCAGCGGGCGAGGATCCCGTTGACGTAGTGCCCGCCCGTGCCGCGACGGAGCACGGCGCCGTACCCACCCGACGCGCCGACCACGCCCGGCCCGGTGCCGACCAGCGTGAAGTTGGCCACCACCGGAATCGTGAACGGCGTGGAGTTCATGCCCAGGTCGCAGCCCGAGCCGTTGCAGCCGTCGTTCTCGATGCCCTGCGGGTCGCCCGAGACGTTGCCGGCGCCGGCACGCGGGATGAGGATCTTGCTCTGGTAGCCGATGAGGAACTGCAGCCGGCCCTGGTACCCTTCGGACATGTCGAAGTGGTCATCGCCGGCCTGATAGGAGACCAGGTACTTCGCGTCGACCGCGCCACCGAAGAACTCGTAGTGGTCGTCGAGGCCGTTGAGCGCCTCGAGGTGGTCAATCACGGTGCCGCTCCCCACGGCGGCGATGGTGAACGAGTTCAACTCGGCGTCCTGCGCCGGGCCGAAGCCGGCGTACTCGACGCGGACGTAGCTGAGGCGGCCGCTGTTGTCGGCGTTGTTGGCGCCGCCCGAGTAGGGCTGCAGCGGGTTGTCGGCGGAGGTGCCGGTGCCCTCGATGTTGACAGCACCGCTGCGGTTGATGAGGCCGTTGCCGATGATGACCAGGCCGCCCCAGTCACCCGGCTGCCGCGAGCCGACGGCCTGCGACGACGTGAACACGATCGGGGCCTGGGCGGTGCCATTGGCGACGATGCGCGCGCCGCGGAGGACGAAGAGCGACGACCCGACCGTGGCGAAGTCGCCCTCGATCTTGGTGCCGGCCTCGATGGTGAGCGTCGCGCCACTGGCCACCTTGCGGAAGCCCTTGATGCGGTAGACGTTCGCGGCCGTCCAGGTGGTGTTGGTGGTGATGTCGGTGGTGACCTCGATCAGCCCAACGCTTTGCGTGGTGGCGCTGGCTTCGGCCGAGAACGCCGAGGTGCCCGCGGCGCGCACGGCCGCGAGGCGATAGCGATACTGCGTGTTGAGGGTCAGGCCGGCGTCATCGTACTGCGTCGCACCAGCCGCCGGACGGGCGACCTCGGCGAAGGCCCCCGCGGCGCCGGTGGCCCGCTGGAGCACGAACTGGGTCGCCGCCGTCGTTGGCGCGGTCCAGGTGACGCGAATGGTGGTCTGGCCGGTGGCCGTCGCCGTCAGGCCGGTCGGCGCGACGTTCGCCGGCGGGAGCACCGGGTTGGAGTCTTCGCTGCAGCCGGCGAGCAGCGCCAGGCCGAGCAGCAGGGCGGTGCGAGTGGTTGAGCCAGTGCCAAACATCATCGTTGTCCTTGTGGTGGGTGAAGCACGCAGGCGAAACGCCAACCTTCCGTGGGAATCAACCCGCGTGGTGTTGGCGTTTGGTCGTCATTGGGTCACGAGTCGGTCACGAGAAGCGAGAAGCGAGAAGCGAGAAGCGAGGCCCAGCGGGCAGATCGTTCCGCCGGGCCCCGCTTCTCGCTTCTCGAGTCTCGTTTTCGCTACTGCCGCCAGCTCAGCCCCACGCTCACCGTCCGCCCGGCCCGGTACTGCTCGCGGATCACGTCGCCCTGCGTCAGCCGGTAGCTGGCATCGAGCAGGTTGCGGGCATCCACGCGGGCGCTGACGCCGGCCAGCAGCGGGAAGCGCAGCGACAGGTCGAGGACGTTGCGGGCCTGGTCGACGACGTCCGGCAGCGGCAGCTCGCCCGCTTCGGTGATGCGCTCGCCGACGCGATTGAAGAGCAGCGTCGCCGAGGCCGGCGCACTCGGATGCGTCCAGGTGAGGCCGGCGTTGAGCACGTACGGCGCCTGGCCGACCATGCGGCGCGAGGCGTTGGTCACCGAGCCGGTGGTCGGATCAATCTCGATGGTGGACTTCATGACGGTGGCATTCGCGGCCACCGAGAGCGTGCGGAAGATGGCGCCCAGCGGCGCGAGTTCCTTCCGCAGTTCGAGCTCGACGCCGTAGTTCTCGGCCGACTTGGCATTCACGTAGGTGATGATGCGCGTGCCCGACGTGCCCTGGTAGACCCGCTCGATCGGATTGTCGAAGCGCTTCGCGAAGACGCCGACCGAGATGATCTCGGCGCGGTTCGGATAGAACTCCCAGCGCAGGTCGTAGTTCTGCACCAGCGCACGGGTGAGGTTCTCGTTGCCCTTCACGTTGTCGAAGCCGATCACCTCGCGGAAGAGCACCGGCGACAGCTCGCGATACTCCGGCCGCGACAGCGTCTGCGTCGCCGAGAGGCGCAGGTTGGTGCGGTCATTCAGCTTCATGTTCATCGACAGCGACGGCAGCACGTCGGTGAAGGTCGGATTCGCCAGTGACGGCTCACCGGCCGAGGAGAGCGAGGCCACCTCCACCCGCGAGTTCTCGATGCGGGCGCCGCCGATCAGCTCGATGCGCGACGTCACCGGCCAGGTCACCATCGCGTAGCCCGCGGTGAGCCGATCGCTGGCCGTGTACGATCCGCCGGCCGCCAGCGGCACGATGCGCATCGTCTGCTGGTCGTCGCTGATGAACCGCCCGTCGAACAGCTCCTCGGGCGCCAGGGAGAGCTCACCCGCGGTCAGGGCGCGCGACAGCGACAGCGAGTAGGAGGTATTGACTGCGTCGCGGTCGCTGGCGCGGTACAGGCCGCCGACGCGGAGTGCCCGGCCGGCCGAGGGGGCGCCGAGGGCGAGGCGCCAGTTGAGGTTCGCCTCGATCGACCGCTCCTTCAGGTCGGCGAAGGTCCGCACCGCGGCCTCGTTCGAGAAGCCGAACCACTGCGGCGCGCTGCCATCCTCCGGCAACGAATAGACGATCTCCGAGCGATCCGGCTCGCGACGGTTCACGCCGGACGCGGTGATGCCCCAGTCGATCTGCTGGCGACCGCCGATGTCATGCTGCAGCGAGAGCTGGGTCGAACGGATGTTGCGTTCCACGTACCGGAGGCGCTGCACCTGCAGGTTCTGCGACAGGTTTTCCGAGCGGCCCGTCTCGAGGCGCCCCTCGTTGTCCATGGTCCGGTTGTAGGTGTTGTTGAGCGACACCTTGGTGTGGCTCCCGAGCGTGGTGCTCAGGTTGGCAATGC
The DNA here is from genome assembly GCA_033764505.1 of Gemmatimonadales bacterium. Lineage (GTDB taxonomy): Bacteria > Gemmatimonadota > Gemmatimonadetes > Gemmatimonadales > GWC2-71-9 > Palsa-1233. The sequence continues at coordinate 4,282 of JANRIW010000036.1, read as the reverse complement.
CGCCCCAGAGGACGCTGTTCCGGCCGAGGTCGCCGCGGTACGGATCCAGCTCCTCGGCGCTGCCTGTGCCCGACACCTGTGCCAGCGCGCGCTGGGCGCCGGCCCGCACTTCGCGGGTGGCCGAGTAGGTGCCCGAGACCAGGTACGACAGACCGGTGCCACCGGTCGGCACGTTGCCGCCCAGCGTCATGCCGAAGCCGGCATTCGGGGCGCCGGTGCGGGCCGTCGGCGACCAGACGTTGCGGAGCTGGCCGATCAAGGCGTTGGCCTGCGAGGCCGGGAGCTGCTGCGAGAAGTTGGTGCCGGCGATTTCGCTGGGGAGGCGCCGGGCCGAGGCCCCCAGGGCCAGCCAGTCGCGGCCGGTGGACGGGGCGAACTGCGCCGTCCTGCCGGTGATGGCGTCATTGCCGCCGGTGGTCACCGAGAACGCCGTGAAGCGCTTGCCCGAGAATTCCTTGGTCTTGATGTTGACCAGGGCGCCCGAGAAGTCGCCCTGCTGGTCGGGCGTGAAGGTCTTGGAGGTGGTGATCCCCTCGAGGAGCGACGACGGGAAGAGGTCGAGCGGCACGACCTTCTTCTCCGGCTCCGGCGACGGGATGCGCGCGCCATTGAGCGAGGCCTGCGTGTAGCGATCGCCGAGGCCGCGGACAAAGACGTACTTGCCGTCCTGCACCGTCGCGCCGCTGATGCGCTGCACCGCCGCGGCCGCGTCGCCGTCGGGCGAGCGGGCGATCTGCTCGGAGGAGATCGCATTCACGATCCCCACGCTGGCGCGCTGCTCGTCGAGTGCCGCCGAGACGCTGCCGCGCTCCGCCGCCGCCGTCACCGTGATCTCGGCCAGCTGCACCGCCTGCGGCGAGAGCGTCACGTCCAGCGTCGCCACGCCACCCGCCGTGATCTCGACGTCGGTCACCGTCTTGGGCGTGTAGCCGATGTTGGTGATCCGCAGGGCCACGCGGCCGGCGGGGACATTGGACAGCGAGTAGCGACCGTCCACCGCGCTGGTGGCCATCTGCGTCGACCCCACCACCGCGATGCGCGCACCGCCGAGCGGGATGTTGCCATCGGCATCGACGATGCGCCCTATCAGCCGCCCGGTGCCCTGCGCCGTCAGGGCGGCAGGCGCCACGAGGAGGAAGAGTGCCAAACCGATGCGCCGCGCGAAACCAGCCGTCATGAAGTCCGTCCCAAGGTCCGTGTGGTCCGGGGATCGGGCCGCCTGTCGGCCACGGACCCCCCACAACGCGACAATCTTGGCATCGGGGCGTGACGGTTCGGTCACGGGAAAGGCAACGATTGCGTCACAATGTCAAAAGCCCCCAGGGGAGGGGGCCCGCAGTGTCACGACGGTGTCACGACGCCCCTGTCAGGGGATCCGGGAGGTGCTGGTGTGCTCCGGTGGGGCATTCGGCTTGACGCGGATCGACTTGGCGGGAATCCCGACGTGCACATGGTACGGGCGCACGTCCTTCGTGGCGAGCGCATTGGCACCGACCATCCCGTTCTCGCCGACATGGACGCCTGCCAGCACCGTCGCGTGGTAGGTGATGCGGACGTCGTCGTCGAGCACGGTGCGCAGCGAGGTGACGTCCTTCTGCTCGACGATGCTGTGCGTGTGCGAGTAGATGTTGGCGTAGTCCGAGATCGAGACCCGGTTGCCGAGTCGGATGCCGCCGCGGTCGTCGAGGAGGACGTGGCGATGGACCACCACGTCATCGCCCACTTCGAGCCCGTAACCGAAGGAGAACTCCACGTGCTGGAAGCACTTGAAGTTGGCTCCGACGCGCGCGAAGATGTGCGGCGCGAGCAGCCGGCGAAACTCGACGCCCAACTCCACGTGCTGGCCGCCGAGCGGGAGCCGGTCGAACGAGTACCAGAGCCAGAGCAGCGGCTTGACCCGGGCGAAGCGCGCCTGATCCACCTCGGCGTAATACTCCGGCTCGAGCGTCACATGGCGGGGATCAAGCGCCTCGAGGGCGATCCGGCTGCCCAGCGAGAGCGTCGGATCGGCCAGCCGCTCGGCGAGCGTCCCCTGGCCGGGATAGGCCAGCGAAAAGAGCGTCTCGGCCGTGAGGGCCGACCAGTCGGCGTCGGGGGCGGTGAGGGCCTGCGCGAGCTCCGCGAGCCAGCGGTCGCGGTGCTGCTGCACCTGCTCCGGAAGCGTCACGCGACGCAGCGGACGAAGGGTCATGGCGTGGTCTTGGCCGAGTCCGTGACCTGCCGATTGCGACCGATGATCCGGGCGCGCTCGTTGTTGAGCCGCGGCAGCTTCCTCTCCCACTCGTTGCTGCTCGAGGTGAGGTAGCTGAGCGTGAACGGCTCGAGCACCGGCAGCGGCCGTTCGAAGACGAAGATTGCGGTCGCCTGACCACGCACGTCGAGCACCTGGTTCGAGAACGCCGGCGAGAGCGGCAGGATCCCGACCGGGCGATAGAGCTGGTTGCGCAGCGAGAGCGTCAGCAGTTGCGGATCGAAGCGGGTATTCGGCGCCAGTCCGTAGAACGTCACCAGCGCGAGCCCGGGCTGCCGGAGACCGCGCGCCATCGCCAGCGAGTCGAGGGCCGCGCGCTGCTCGGCCACGAGATTGCTCAGCGCCCGGTAGCCGTCCGGCGAGAGGAGGCGCAGCACCCCCTCCTCGAGCGGGACCAGACGAATGTCGAGCGAACCGGTGCCGACGCGCAGCGTGATCACGTCCTGATTCAGCCGCCCCTGCCCGATCGGCAGCTGGGAGGAGAGCGAATCCTGCGGCGTGGCCTGCGCCGGCACGACCTGCGGCGCGCACGCCATCAGCCCCACCAATCCGAGCAGTGCGGTGGCGCGTCGCATCATCCCACCTCGTCCGGGCCGGCCGTCGCGGCCGCGAGGAGCGAGGCGCCGAGGTCGGCCACGCCGTAGCCGGTCTGGGCACTGACCACCTGCACCTGATCCAGCGGGAACCCGATCGCATCGGCGCGCTCGGCGGCCGCCTTGTCGCGTCCCGAGCGGGTCAGCTTGTCGGCCTTGGTCAGCACGGCGAGCACGGCGCAGCCGGCGTCGGTCAGCAGGCGATGGAACTCGCCATCGTCCTTCGACGGCTTGTGCCGGATGTCGAGCAGCCAGATCACCCCGGTGAGCGAGGTGCGCTTCCGCAGGAAGCCCTCGAGCAGCTTGCGATAGGCGAGCCGCGTGCCCTTGTCCGCCTGCGCGAAGCCGTAGCCGGGGAGGTCGATCAGGTAGAGCGACGGCAGCTTGTAGATATTGAGGAGCTGCGTCTTGCCGGGCGTCTGCGACACGCGGGCGAGGGCGCGGCGGCCCACGAGGGCATTGAGCAGCGACGACTTGCCGACGTTCGAGCGCCCGATCATGGCGAACTCGGGGAGCGGCGGGTCGAGCGGGTGCATCGGATCGGGGAAGGAGCCGAGGAACTCGATCGGCAGCTTGGCCAGCGGCGAGACCTCGACCGGAGTGGCCGGCGCGCTCACGCTTCCTTCTTCTGGCGCGGCCGCTCGGTCACCACGAGCGGCGACACGCCGTTGGCGATCGACTCCGGGGTGATGATCACCTCGCGGACGTCGTGCCGCGACGGCAGGTCGAACATGATGTCCGTCATCACCGACTCCAGGATGGCCCGGAGACCACGAGCGCCGGTCTGCCGGGTCAGCGCCTTGCGGGCCGCCTCGCGCAGGGCTTCCGGCTGGAAGGTCAGGCCGACGCCCTCGAGTTCGAAGACGCGCTGGTACTGCTTGGTCAGGGCGTTCTTGGGCTCGGTGAGGATCTTCACCAGGGCCTCCTCGTCGAGCGACTGCAGCGGCACCAGCACGGGGAGGCGGCCCGCGAGTTCGGGAATGATCCCGTAGCGGAGCAGGTCGTCCGGCTCGACGGCGGCGTAGCCCTCGAGCGGCGTGGCAGGTCCGCCCGCGGCGGCCTCCGGCTCGTTGGCGAAGCCGATGCGCTGCCGACCGAGCCGCGCCTCGATGATCTTCTCGAGTCCGTCGAAGGCGCCACCGCAGATGAACAGGATGTCCTTGGTGTTGATCTGGATGTATTCCTGCTGCGGATGCTTGCGGCCCCCCTGCGGCGGCACGCTGGCGACCGTGCCCTCGAGGATCTTGAGCAGCGCCTGCTGCACGCCCTCGCCCGAGACGTCGCGGGTGATGCTCGGGTTCTCCGACTTCCGCGCGATCTTGTCGATCTCGTCGATGTAGACGATCCCGCGCTCGCACTCGGCGACGTTGAAGTCACCCGCCTGCAGCAGCCGCACCAGGATGTTCTCGACATCCTCGCCGACGTAGCCCGCCTCGGT
>JANRIW010000031.1:0-104688 GCA_033764505.1 Gemmatimonadales bacterium | reverse complement strand
CCCCCCCCCCCCCCCCGCCCCGGCCCCCCCCCCCCCCCCGGGGGGGGGGGGGGGGGGGGGCCGCGTACCTGCTCAGCCCTGCGAACGGCGGTGGTAAGCTGGCTTTGGCCGGCGTTGCGGGGCCCCACAGACAGGCGGATGGTGGAGGGCGGAGCAATGCGCATCGTGGGCGTCGACCTGCTCGTCGGCGAACTCGGCACATTGCTCGCGACCAGGATCATGCGAGCCATTCTCTACGACGTCGAGCCGCATGACCCCGTCCGGAAGAGCGGTCGGGAGACGTCGTGACGACCCGCTGCGCGTCACTCTGCTCGCATCGCGAGCACCGGGGCGATCCTGGCCGCGCGGCGCGCCGGGATCAGGCAGGCGATCAGGGCCGCTCCGCCGAGCACGACCGTCACGACCATGAGCGTCAGTGGATCCCGCGGACTGACGCCGTACAGCATCGACGCCAGCACCCGGGTCAGCGCGAGTGCGCCGAGCAGCCCGATTCCCAATCCGATACTGACCAGCACGCCTCCTTCTTTGACGACCATGACGACCACGTCCTGTGGTCTTGCACCGAGCGCAATCCGGATTCCAATCTCTCGGGTACGCTGGCTGACCAGGTAGGCGAGTACTCCGTAGAGGCCGGTGACAGAGAGAACCAGCGCCACGACCGCAAAGACCCCGAACAGCCAGAGATTCAGCCGGCGCGAAGTCAGCGAGGTGGCAATGACGTCGTCCATGGTCATCTCACGGAAAAGCGCTTGTCCCGGATCGGCAGCGCGGAGGAGTCCGCGAACGGCGGGCACGAGCGCCAGCGGATTCGAGGTGGCGCGCACGACCAAGGTCATGTCGAGCGCATCGTCCGTCGCCCTGGCGGGCAAGTGCATTTCGGGCAGTACGTCGCGGTCAAGCCCGACCTGGCGCACATCCCCGACGACGCCGATGATCGTGTACTCGCGATTCCCCCCGAGGGTAATCCGCTGCCCGATCGGATCCACGCCGCGAAATTCCCGTTCGGCCATCGTCTTGTTGATGACCGTGACCCGCCCCGAATCGACCAAGTCGCGCATCAGGAAGTCGCGCCCCGCAAGCACCGGGATACTGAGTGCCTTAAATAGGCCTGGGGTGGTGAACCGGACTTCGGCGAGCGGCTCCCGGCCCTGCTCAGGCCGCGGGCGACCGGAAATGGTGTAGTTGGCGTTTGTCCCGTAGGACTGGATAGGCAATCGCGAGATCATGCCGGCCGCCGAGACACCTGGGAGCGCACCGACGGCATCGAGAAACGACCCTGTGAAGTGTCCCGGTCCAGAACCCGTCGTGTCGGGAATGCTGAGATGCGCGGTGAGCACGTTGCCGGAGGAGAAACCGGTCGGCGTGCCCTGCAACATCAGCACACCGCGCAGCAGCAAGCCCGCGCCGACGAGAAGGACGAGCGAGAGGGCCAACTCCGCCACCACGAGGGTGGCCCGGAGGCGCGACTGCACACCAGAGCTGCCGCGCATCCCGCCGCGCACAAGCGCATTTCGCAGATCTCCGCCGGTTACCTGAAGTGCGGGCGCCAGACCGAACAGCAGGGCAGAGATGACGGCGACGGCTGCCAGGTAGAGAAAGACCCGAGCGTCCAGCGTGAGGTCGGTCGCCCGAGGCAGCGCCTGGGCCACCATGGGCGCCAGAGCGCGGAGACCGAACCACGCCATCGCGCCTCCCAATACCGCGCCACCGATCGCGAGCACCAGGGACTCCATCAGGAATTGCCTGAGTAACCGGCCACGCGACGCCCCCAACGCAAGCCGGATCGAGACCTCCTGCTGCCGCGAGGATGCCCGAGCCAGCAATAGGTTGGCGACATTTGCGCACGCAACGAGAAGCACGAACACGACTGCCCCGAGCAGGATCATCAAGGTCGGACGCGAACTTCCGACGGCAGTATCCATGAGCCGCCGGAGCGTGGCCGAGCGGCTCGGGTCCTGGTCGGGATGCTCTCTGGTGACCGACTCGGCGATGGACCGGATCTCGGCAAGCGCTTCGGCCTCGCTGACGCCTGACCGCATCCGGCCAACGACCTCGATCCCGTGATTCCCTCGCGCGGTCGCCTGCTCTGGCGAAAGTTTCATTGGCATCCACGCCTGCGTCCGGGCACTCGCGAACGCCGGGAGGATGCCAATCACGGTGCGCTCTTGCCCGCCGAGATTGATCGACCGTCCCAAGAGCGCCGGGTCGCTCCCGAATCGAGTTCGCCAGAGGCGTTCGTTGAGGACGACCACCTCTTCGGCACTGGGCTCCGATCCTTCGCCACCGAACAAGCGACCGAGGAGGGGAGTCAATCCCATCGTCGAGAAGTAGTTTGATGTCACCGACAGCGTACTGAGTCGATCGGACGATTCCGTGCCCCGCAATGTAGTGCTTCCGGCATGGTAAGCCGCCAGCGAGACAAAACTCCGCGTCCGGTCTCGCCAGTCGATGTAGTTCGGGTAGGAGACACTGCCCTGGCCGCTCCCGCCGGCGGTGAAATAGGTCTCGTAGACGTTCAGGAGTCGATCGGACTCGGGATAGGGGAGCGGCTTGAGCATCACCGCGTTCACGATCGAGAAGATCGCGGCGTTCGCGCCGATCCCGAGCCCCAGGCAGGTCAGTACGACCACGGCAAGGCCGGGCGCCCTGGCCAGCGTGCGGAATGCGTACTTGACGTCGGTGCGAAGATCGTCGAACCAGGTCAGGCCCCGGGCATCGCGGACCGTCTCCTTCGTGAATGTCATCCCTCCGAACTCCCGCTCGGCAAGAGCCCGAGCCGCTTCAGGTGGCATACCGCGACTGATGTGCTTGGCCGTCTGCATCTCAAGATGGAAACGCAATTCATCCTCGAGATCCTGCTCGAAGTCGGTCCGCCCCAGCAACTGTCTGAGCGCTGGCATCCGGAGACGCCAGTTCACCGGGGAGCGCTCATGCTGGCTGGAGCACAAGTTGGACGGCCCCGGCAAATCGGGTCCACGTCCGGGTTTCGCGGATCAACTGCTGACGGCCGTCAACTGTCAGGTGGTAGTACTTGGCACGGCGATTGTTGGTGGAGACGCCCCAAGTCGACGCGATCCATCCCTTGGCCTCAAGGCGGTGCAGGGCCGGATAGAGTGACCCTTGGTTGACGCTGAGAATTTCTCCAGAGCGTTGCTCGATCTGCTGGGCCACACCCCAGCCATGATCAGGGCCCCGACTCAGGGTCTTGAGAATGAGTAGCGCCAGAGTACCCTGGAGCAGATCAGTGGCAGCTTCGGACACGACGAGGGCTCCCTGGAGTCAGGTACCTTCATGTAGACACTCTAGGGGAATGGATAGTTGCAGCGGGCTCGTGGCGTCAAGAGGGCGAGGGTGCCGCCCGCGACCATCTCCGCTCGCCGGCAGGGGAGCGTCGGTCCGCCCGGCGATGAAACCTTCGCGGGAGTACGGTCGTATCCGCTGTTGATCCTCCCGAATGCAACGCCCCCCATGCCCCCTGCGACGGGCGCTCCGGAGCCCTCTCCCCTGCGATACCCGGCTCACCAACACCAGGATGAGGAGGTTCCGTGCTGAAGTCACGAGTGAAGTGGGGTATCGGGTTGGGGGTCGCGATGTTCGGGTGGACCATGGGGGTACACTTCCTCGGCTTCTATACGAGCCGTATCGAATACGCCTCCCTGGTTGATCGATTGGCCCTGCTGCTGCCATTCCTGGCGGTGTTCGGTGCGCTCTGGCAGCTTCGGCGCGATGCGAACGGTCGCTTTCCGATTCGCGCCGCCCTCCTGTCCGGCCTCGTGGTCGGGGCGGTCGCGGCTCCCTTCACGATCGCCTCCCTCTGGTTCTACCACGAGTTCATCAATCCGGAATGGCTCGAACTATTGATTTCCTTCGAGCGTGATCGCTTGACCGCACTCGGTACGCCACCGGACGAGATCCTCCGCCAGACGGCGCAAATGCAGCAACGATCGGCTGGAGGCAACCCCGTCGTCAATGGATTCATCGGCTCAGTCCTGATCTGCGGCGTCATGGCGCTGGCCCAGGCGCCGGTGTTCGCGCTGGGAAGCCGCCGGACCCGGGACACCCTCCACGCCTGACCCCCATGCCTTGAGTGCCCGCGCGGGAGCACGGAAGCCATGTGTTCAAGAGTCTGCCGCGTTTCGCGCTCAGCCTGTATTACCTCAATGGCCGCCGGCGCCTGAGACCTCTCCTCCACTTCGGGCTGCTCACCTGCATGTCGCGCTGACCGCGGTGGGGCATCGGCGATTCGCTCGGCTGGTGCCGACGCAGCGTTCATCGGCGCCACGTGGGGATGGAACGTCCGACTGACCACTCTGGTGTTCCCGTTCGTCGGATTCACGCTCCTGACCATCTGGTGGATCGTGCGCGACACCAAAGTTCCCCCTGCTCAACCCACGGCGTGGGGAGCCATCAGGTGGCGTTGGCTCCTCGGAGCTGTCGTCCTCACCCCGTTGATCGCCCTCACCTTCCAGCAGGTTGATGACTATGGTGCCATGGCGAAGGTCGCGACCGGCCTCGCCATCGTCCAATGGCTGATGTTGATCACGTCGGTTGATGATCCGGGTCCGGCGAGCGCGGCGGTCGGGGCGATCGGCCAGCGGGAGTAGCGGGGCGAAGCGCCTTCCAGCGACAGCCCGTGACCATCCCTACCCCGACGACCGCGACCGCTACCTCTCCTCGCTGTCGGCCTACGGCTTGGGTTCTGGCGGTGTCCCTCGGGGTGCGCTGCCCTCGCGCGTGTAATCGAAGCGCCGCGGGGTGCCGCCCGTCATGTAGCCGATGGTGGCGCTGAGATCGCCGTCAGCCGAGAGCTCGTACACGATCCGCTTCGGATAGTCGTGACGCGGATTGGCGAAGACGGCACGCGTTGACGTCAACTCGGTGAGCACGAACTCGGTCGGCGGGGCGCCATTGGGCTGGGCAACGTAGACCAGTCCACTGTCGCGCTCAAGGATCCGCAGGTACTCGAACGCGGACATACGGCCGCCGCGGGAAACGGTGCGCGAAACGCCGAGCATGGCGCCTCCAAGCGGCGGGCTCCAACGCTCCTCGAGTGATGACCCAGAACTCCTCGTACCTGTCCATGCCCCGGCCAGCCAGCCGAGGCCGCCGATCGCGGCCTTGGCCGGCGCGGGCATCGGGATGTCTTCCGCATGGCGGTAAACGGCGACCGATTCGTACGGCCCACTCGCGCCGGACACCGCGCGGACGACGAGGCCATCGGCCGTACTGCGGAACTCGCGCCGAATGGTCCGGTCCGGCGAAATGCTTGCGCCGCGCAGGAACTCGACCTGGTAGGAGAAGGCGCCGTCATTCCACGTGCCACGGTAGCGCACCACCTGATCCCGATCAGCGACCTCCGTTACCGTGCCGTCGAGCGGGAGCCGAACATTGGCATGCCCCGACCCGTGGCCGCGGACAAGAACGACCGCGTCCGGCTCGACCCGCATCGCGAACGTCGAGCTCATAGGCGGTCCGAGCCGCTCGGCGGCGCGCCCCTCGGTCCGGTCCTCGACGTAGATCCATGTCCCTCCAAGGCCATTCAGCGCGCTCGACTGCGCGGGCAGGAGGCGGCCCATCAGGGTGGCGCCGAGGGCGGCGAGCAGAGCGAAAGACTTGGACGATCGGAGGCGCGGCAGCATGGCGGATTCTCCTGTTCCGAATGATCCTGTCAATGGTGGCACGGAAGCGCCTGGTCCTCGTGCTTCCGCCCAGGCGGCGCAGGCCGTAGGAAGATACAGGCAGTCAAGCTTTCAGTCCCGCCACCCCGAGCGCCGGAACGGCTGCGACGGCCGACTCCTCCACGGCCACCACTCCCAGGCGATCCACGCCAGCGCAATCGAATAAGCGACGAGCCAGGCAACGTCCACCCATCGACCGTCACCGATACGAGTCACGGCGGCGCCAGTCATGACCGCAAGAAGGGCCAGACTTCCGTAGCCCGCGACCCATGGAAGGAGGATGGCCAAACCACCGGCCACTTCGAGGACCCCGACCGTCGTGCAAAGCCAGGCAGGATATCCCCATAGGGCAAAGACCTCCTTCCAGAAACCCTCGGGATCCAGCTTGACCAGCCCTTGTTCGACGTACATCCGCGCGAGGTATACCCCAACCAGCCACGCCGCGACCCGCCGCACGAGACGGAGAGTCGTCCGGTGGCGGTTCCCTGAAAGAAGAGCCGTACCCGTGCTCATAGTGCCCGGCTCCATTCGCGAATTGCAGAGGCGACGTCCGCGGGGGCATCTTCGGGTACAAAGTGCCGCGCCTTGACCTGATGCGTGACCGTGTTCGGCCAGCCACGCGCAATGGTCTTCCGACGCGCCACGACCATGGCACCGGGCTCCGCGTCGATGAACAGCTTCGGGAGCGGTGAATGGGCCATCCAGTCCCAGGCCGCGGACATCAGCTCATGGACGTCAGCAGGCTCACCGTCGATCGGCACTTGCCGCGGAAAGATCAAGGTGGGCAACCGCGAGTCGCCCGCTGTCGGGAAGGGTTCCCGATATGCTGCACTGTCGGCGGCGGTGAGACCGGTCACCGAGCGGAAGAGCACCTGCTCCACGAACTGATTCGCCTCAAGGACCGACGCGGCGCCTGCCTCAGTACGATACCCCCGGAACCAGTTGACCACAGGTGCGGGCGTCCCGGCCGTTGTCACTGGCTCGACAAACGCCTCCATGTGCACGATCCCACGAACCCGGTCGACGTGGCGGCGAGCCCAATCGAAGCCGAAGATACTTCCCCAATCATGCACCACCAGCGTGACGCGATTTCCAAGCTGGAGATCTTCGAGGAAGGCGTCGAGCTGGTCCCGCTGGCGCACGACGCCGTACGCGGCCGCATCCCCAGCCTTGGCCTTGGCCGAATGTCCCATGCCGAGCAGGTCCGGCGCAACACACCGGCCAAGGTCCGCCAAGGGGGGCGCCACCTTTCGCCACAGATACGAAGAGGTCGGGTTGCCGTGCAAGAAGAGAAAGGTGTCCCTGCCTTGGCCCACTTCGCGGTACGCCATACGGTATCCACGAACATCCCGATATCGCACTGCTTCGAATCCGCTTGGGCCTAAACCCAGCACGGAGGAGAGACGGTTGGTCCCGGCGGCGGCGACGATGGCAGCCCCGAACGCGCGTCGAGTTAGCATGGTCGGAATCACCTTGAGAAGAGAAATTCAGGAGCGTTGATTCAACGTTCAATCTTAGCAATGCCAGACGAATTGCCGCGTGGGTCTGACCGTTTCCTGACATCGTCCGGCGAACTTGGCTCATTATTTCATCTGGCCTGTCCGAACCTAGGGTCCGGTCTGCCACACAGCCGCGCGCTGTCCCTCACTCCTTACCACGGTTGGGCATCGATGCCAGGCCACACTTCGACCGGAATCTCCGGGCACCCTCCACCCGCGACCACCCTCCTGTCATCGTGGTGGCAGGTGCCCATCACCATCGTCGTGGTGCTGACGGCCTGCTCTGCTACGGGCGCCGTGGGGGGGACTCCACCGGTCACAGGACCACCTTCCCCGTCGATTGCCCTGGTCGGCGTCAACATCAGGACGCCGGACAAGACACCTGCGCTCAACCAGACGATCGTCATTTCCGGCGGCGTGATCGTGGCGATCGGTCCGAATGGCGGAACCTCGATCCCGGAAGGGGCGCAAATCGTCGACGCCGGCAACCAGTGGGTGATGCCCGGCCTCTTCGATATGCACGCCCATGAGGTGGCACGCGATCGACTGGTGATGGCCGGTCACGGGATCGTCGGCGTCCGCGGGATGTGGGGGACATCGGAACACCAGGCAGTACAGGCAGATGTTGCGCGCGGCGCGGCGGTGGGTCCAACATTGTTTCTCGCGTCACCTGGACATGATGGCCCGCCTGCCTCCTGGCCGCTGACGCGCATGGTGACCCGTCCCGACGATGCTCCGGCCGCCGTGGCCAGGGTCCGGAGCGAGGGATGGGCATTCCTCAAAGTATACGACCATCTCCCTCGCGCCGCGTTCATGGCCCTGAATTCGATCGCGCGTGCAGAGGGCGTGCGAGTAGTCGGCCACGTGCCGTTGGGGGTCTCCATCGATGACGCCCTCACGGCCGGCATGGCGTCAATCGAACACCTGACCGGATACGGCGACCCGTTGACCTCGCCAGGCGCCTTCGCCTGGAGCCAAATCGAGCTCGCTGCGGTGCCGCGACTGGTCGCCGCCACCAAGGCTGCCGGGACGTGGAATTGCCCGACCCTGGCCGTGACCGCCATCTTTGCCCGTCGCCGAGGGGGTGAGGTTGGAGCCAAGATCATCGAAAACCGTCGACGGTTTGTCCGGGCGCTCTATGACGGCGGCGCGAGGCTGCTGATCGGGACAGATTCCGGAATTGATCTCGTCGCGCCTGGGAGCGGGCTGCTTGAAGAAATGCGCGAATTTGCGGCCGCTGGAATTCCCAACGAAGCGATTCTTCGTCTCGCGACGCTCGAGGCGGCTGAATTTCTCGGCGTCCAGCAGCGGTGGGGTCGCGTGGCCGTGGGGTTTCGCGGCGATCTCCTCCTGCTCCACGGCGACCCGGCACACGCGCTCGAACAACTCGCGCAACCGGCAGGCCTGATCCTGGCCGGTCGTCATGTCGATGCCGCCACGCTCGCGACATGGCGGGGGCAGTGAATCGGCGGGAACACGCCGGCGGCGGCTCGCGGTGCCAGCCTCCGCGGCGTCCAGACTTCCAGGGATGAAGGCGTGCGGATCGCGCCGAGGGAGGATCCTCGCCCATCGCTGCTGGCTATTCGTGACGAAGTGCTCGCATCGGTTCTAACCGCGACGCCCGGAATGCGGGAATCAGCCCGGCACAGAAGGCAACGACCGAGAGCGCAGCCGCCGAGAGCAGCATGACGGTCGGATCGTTGCCCCGGAGCTGAAAGAGGAGTGATTCTGCCGCCCGCCCGATACCGAGCGCTGCAAACAAGCCAAGTACCCCGCCCACGAGGGTCATCATCCCCACCTCCCGGAGCACCGTGCGGAGCAACCGGAAGGGGCTCGCCCCGAGCGCCATTCGCACGCCAAACTCACGGGTCCGCTGGACCACCGTGAAGGCGAGCACTCCGTAGAGTCCGATGGCCGCGAGGAGGGTGGCAAGCACTGCAAAGGCCAGGGCAAAGAGCGACACAAGGCGATCCAGAAAGACGTTTTCGCGGATCTGCTCTGGCATCGTCCGAAGTTCCTCGACCGGCAGAGTGGCATCAAGCGCCTGCACCGCCTTGCCAACCACCGGCGCCAACGTTCGCGGGTCACCCGCCGTCCTCGCGTAGAACGTGAGCGCACGCACATTGGTATCCTGCGCGTATGGAATGGCAAACAGGGGAGGTACGGCGTCCTTCACGGCGTCGTACTTCGCATCCTGGACCAGGCCAATGATCTCGATATCCAGATTCTCACCGGCACGTGTGCCGTCCAGACGATCCATCCGTCGGCCGACGGGATTGGCCCCCAAATCGAACTTCTTGGCGAATGCCTGATTCACGACGGCCACCCGAGGGGCCCCGAGAGCGTCCGACGGCGCGAACTCCCGCCCAGCCAATATCGGAATGCCGAGGGTCGCAAAGTACCCAGGTCCGACGACGTTGACGGCCGAGTTGTTATCGATGTCCGGGCCATTCGGGAAGCCTTCGACGGCTACGTCGTTACCCCAGCTACTTCCACCGAGGAGTGGCACCATTCCCGCCGACACACCGGTGACGCCTGGGGTGGCGGCAACCACCTCAAAGACCCGGTGGAACAACTGCTGGGAACGCTCTGCGCCGTATCCGTTCAGCTCTGGAGACACACGGAACGAGATGACCTGCTCGATGTCGATGCCGAGATCCACGCGGCTGATGTTGGCCAGGCTCTTCGCAAAGAGCCCCGCCGACGCAAGAAGCGCCATGGCAAGGCCGACTTGTGCCGTGGCGAGTGCGGTACGCCAACGCGCGGCCGCGCGGCCACCGGAGGCTTGGCCTCCCTGCTCGCGAATGGTCCCGATCAGATCGGGGCGGGTGGCGTGAAATGCCGGGAACAGGCCGAAGAGCAGCGCCGTCATGGTGCCGGTCAACGCGGCGAACCCGATGACGCGGAGGTCGAGGGTGGGCAGGAAGGTCGCGGTCATCCGCTCCGGGATGACCGTGCCGAGGTACCGCAAGGTGAACACGGCCACGACCAGACCCAAGATGACGCCAGCGGCGGCAAGCACCGCGGATTCGGTCAACAGTTGCCCCAGGAGTTGACGACGCGTGGCACCAAGTGCGAGGCGCACGGTCATTTCGCTGGCACGCGCCGCGCCGCGAGCGAGCAGCAGATTCGAGATGTTGGCGCATGCGATCAGGAGGACCAGGAATGTCACGCCGAACAACATGGCCAGTGGCGCGGTCACGACCGCACGGAAGGAACTCTGGCCGCGTGCACCGGGGGCCAAGACCAGCGGTTTGCTGCGGAATTCCGACATGGTCTTGTCGCTCATTCCCAGCTGCTGTGGTACCTCCACCTCCTCAAGAATGGCGCGATAGGTCGGAGCCAGGTCGGATGTCGCCCGTTCCATCGAGATCCCCTCCTTCAGCCGGGCAAAGAGGTAGACCCAGTAGGACTTTCGATCCTCCAGGCTCCCTCCCCCAGGCTGGATGCTGCCATACATCGTGATCGGTACGAATAGACCCGGGATGAAGCCCAGCGTCGTGCCCCGAAATGTCGGAGGCGTGACCCCGATTACTTCGAGGGACTGGCCGTTGACGATGATTGTCTTGCCGATCACTCCGGCATCCGCACCAAGTACGCTGCGCCAATATTCGTGACTGAGTACAACGACGCGACCGTCGCCGGGCTTCGCCGCATCGTCCGGACCGATCAGGCGACCGAGGGCCGGGTTCAGCCCGAGCACCTGAAAGTAGGAGCCGGACACCAGTAAACCTCCTTCACTCCGCGCCACTCCCTTCGAGGAGATATTTGCGGCGAAACCGACATGCGCGGCGAGGGCGCTGAACACCCTCTGCTCGCGTTGGAGGTCCTGGAACATCGGATAGGAAAAGATGTTCTGGCAGTCGCCAATCTGCCCGCATGCTTGCCGCCCGCGCTTCGGGCCGGGCGCCTCGAGATTGACGAGGCGATCTGGCTCGACCACCGGGAGCGGCCGAAGCAGCATCTGATCGAGTAGCGAATAGATGGCGGCGTTCGCCCCTATGCCGAGGGCGAGCGAGGCGACCGCGACGCCGGTCACCAGGGGGCTCTTGCGCAGATGCCGGAAGGCGAGACCGAGACTCATCGATGCCGCTCCAGATGACGGGGAAGGTGCATGCAGGTGTCGAGCATACGCAGAAACCACCCGCTCACGCTGCGGATGGCTACGGCTCCGATCCAGCGCCTTGCCCGGTGGCAAGTTATCCGGGGGGAAGTCCAGTCACGATGCACCGCCGTCCGAAGCAGACCTGTACTTCGGCGACCAAGGTGCCTCCGAAGTGGATGAAGTCAACTCACGGGCGCCGTGACGGTTCGAGACTCGGAGATGCCCCCTTCGACCCGAGCCTCGCGCCGGTCAGGGAGTGAGCCAGTGAAGGCACCGCGGTGCCTGGTCTACGGCCTTACCAATTCATGGATTCGGACGTGTTCCACGTCATCTTCGTCCCGCCATACTCCGGTGACGTGTCGCGCGCCGATGTCCAGCGGTGCGAAGCGCTGCGGCATGCGGACTGTACCGAGCCATCTCCCGCCGCCGTCGAATACGTCCCACTCGCCAGGCACGGCGGGCGTAGGGGTGCACGGCCGACGGCAGTTTGGCATGACATGTCCCGAATTATAGCGTTCGACCCAGAGGTGGCCATCGTCGGCAACGATCATTCGATTGAACACGGGCATGCGATCAGCGAGCCGCAGGGTTCTCAGCGTCTCCGCGATTCGGGCTTCCAACTGACGGCGCGCCACTCCCTGATACGCGGCAGGGATCTGGGCCGTGGCGGTGTACCATTCACGATACCGCGCAACGATGCCGACCGGTGGCCTCTCCGGCGGGAGCGGCCACCGGATCACTCGCTCGGCTCGGCCTGATCCGGAATAGAATGTGATCGCCGGGTCCCCCGTCAAACCAGCATAGATGCCGGCTGCCGCGGACGCCGTCTCGGTGTGGGCCGCAAAGAGCAGGACCCCAAGATCGGACACGCGCTGCTGATAGGGGAGCCGGGCAATGCGGGTGGGGGCGCTGCGCTCTGCCGAGACCAAGACGAGGTCGAGAGAATCCACCCGGAGGCTAGCGCCGGGAGAGCGCGGCAGCTCAGAACCCGATCCCATATCCCACGCCGCGAAGGAGCCGTCTGCGAGAAAGCGGGGCGAGGTCAGACGACGCTGTCCATCGAAAATGGCAATATCCCGAACGAACTTGCCGGCGGCGGAGAATCGGAGTGCCCGGACGAGCGGAGGGGCAGGCACACTGATCGCCATGAGCGCATCGGGACCCGCAGCAGCCAGCCCCGTCAGCGTGCCGAACTCCCCAGGCCCCTCGCCAGCGCGACCGAGACTCCTGAGCAACCGTCCAGTGGCGTCAAAGACGCGCACGGTGTGCGCCATCGCATCGGCCACCGCGACCGTACCATCGTTCCGACGCACGACGCCGACGACACGACCAAATTCGTTGCCTGCCCCGCCCCGCCCGTCGCCGAGGGTCAGAATCGGCACCGCTGCAACGCGCCACGCCGTTGAGGCGGTCCATGCCGGCGCGCGATTCTCGATGATTCGGACACCGGCGCTGTCACGTATCCCCTGGGCCGCCACGTGCGAGGGCAATGCGGCCACCAGCGAGCCGACCAAGTGCGGGATGCACCGGCCGCAGAGGGTGACACGCGTCGGGCGGCTCATCGGAGTGGGCACCGTGGGGGAACGGGTCGCTGGGCAATCAGGCGGTTCTCGATCCGCTCCGTCAGCTCTCGAGTGCCTTTCCCGTCAATGAGCGTGAGCCCTTGGCTGCGAAGGATCGGCTGGAACACGGACTCGCGGTCTGCGTAGGCGGTGGAATCCGAGTAGGCGGTCATCAGGAGCACGTGCCACGTTGCACCGGAGTCGGCCGGCGTGAGGATGCGATAGTCTTCGATCGCGCCCTTACGAAACGCGGTCCGGCGGGCCCGAGCCCAATTGGAGTCAAGAAACGCCAGGTAGGCGGGCAGAGACCCCGGGCGGACGGTCACGAAATCGAGTGACCACACTTGCGGCGAACATTCCGGAAGTGGCAGGACGCCGGCGGGGAGTACAGCGCGCGAGTGTGCACAACCCACCTGACCGCCAAGCAACGCAAACAAGGCGCCGAGGCGTACGGTGAGGGCCGCGCTTCCTCCCGAAATCCTCATTGGTTCCTCCGATAGGCGAAACGGCCACTGCCCGGCCCATCACCGTGTGCGCAATCGGCGCGGATGACCGGCCCCGAGGACCCGCGAAAGTCCACGCAGAACCCAGCTGTGCCAGCCCGCTCGTTGACGAATCCCCAACTCCCCGGTTCCCCGGCCCTGGCCACGAAACGCTCGACGATTCCGTTGGCATCGGCAGAGGCCCAGACCCACTCCCTGACATAGCTGTCGTACAGGATGATGGACGTGCGGACGAAGCCAGCGGAGGTGGTGAAGCGCTCTTCCAGGACGCACCCACTCAGTCCCGCGGTGATCATGCTCGTCCCGACCACACCGCCCTCGGCATCAACCACCTGCCATGCACCGAGGAGCCCGTCCATCGCACGGAAAGCCGGCCGCTGGCTGCATGGTCCTGGTGCTGCCGCCGATGAGTCACTCTGCGGGCCTGAGTGCGCGGCGCCCGGAGCGGTCGCCGTGTATGTTCCGTCGAAATTGACCGGCCACGTTGCTCCGCCATCCCGCGAGAAGAACCACACCTGTCGTACGGTGCCGTCCGGGCGCTTCGACCAGATAAAGCGACTCGCGAGTGCCATGCCCTGCCCCCCGGGAATGACTCTGACGGAATCCGCCAGAACCATGGAATCGGGACGCGCCACCCCACGCAACCTCAGCGTCAGACCGGAATTGTCCACGTAGGTTTGGATCCATTCGGCCGTCGACTCGCGCCAACCGGAAAGACTCCGACCGTTGGTGCCGAACCGTTCGCTCACCGCACATCCTCCGAGATCTTTGGAAATCGAACTAGGACCAGCATCCCGTCCGGCCGCGCCGCGTACCCGCCACTCACCAATCCAAAAATCGAATCCGCCGTGCGAAGGCGTCCGGCAGGGGGCTGCTTGTGCCGCCCCTCGCCCGAACCAGGTCGCGAGTGAAATAGCATCCGCCGGCTGCTGGGCGAACGCGTCGCCGGCGACAGACGTCAGGAGTGTGATCACAACCATCGAACGCAGGGAAATTCCGGTCATTCAGTCCTCAACACAGCGGGTGGAGTGCCGCGACGCAGAGCATGGAGCGGTTGTCCGGTCTGCGCAGGGCGGATCAGCAGCCGATTCTGGCGCTTGGATTACCTTCGACG
This sequence comes from Gemmatimonadales bacterium, assembly GCA_033764505.1. Lineage (GTDB taxonomy): Bacteria > Gemmatimonadota > Gemmatimonadetes > Gemmatimonadales > GWC2-71-9 > Palsa-1233. Next base: position 90,227 of record JANRIW010000031.1, on the reverse strand, counting down.
AGGCATTCGAGTTCAACCATCCAATTGAGCGTGCCCCAGCGAATCCCGAGCAGGACGCCTCCGGTAGCATCGTTCGGTCCGAGGGTGATTGTCATCACGTCAACTGGCGAACCCTCGTGAGGAATGACGTGCATCGGAACGCGAATCACGTCCTTCGCCGCCACATAGGACGTTCCCCAGACATTGACCTGGGAGTTGACCAGCAAGGTGACTCCTGTCCGTGTCGGCAGCGTCCACAGCGTGTAGGTGCCGGCCTCAAGGCGCTTGCCGCCGAGGAGCATCGGAGCGGTCGTTCTGAGGTGGGTTGCCGCATTCGCACCGGTGCGCCAGACCTCATCAAACGGCACGACACCACCCATGATGTCCCGGCCACGTGCCACCGGCCGCCCGTAGTCGATCGTGATGGCGGCCTTCCCCTTGGTCACCGTGACCGTGTCACGACGGCTGAGGTCCGTGACGATGCCGCGGCTCGCCTCCAACGCCACCCAGGCACTGCGGATGGAATCCAGCGCCGGGACCGCCGCCAGCCGCTCCGTTTCAATCTTGATGGTTGTCTCGCGCCCGGAATACTGCGTCATCCGTCCTTGCGTATCCATGACGGCATGGAACCGCTGTCCAAGAAAGAATGGAAAGGCGAATGCGTTCGTGCCAAGCCGGCGGACCACCAGTCGCCCCAGCCTCGGCGCACTGGCGGAAATACTGGCCACCGAGAGCGAATCGGCGCCGGCAGCCATCAGCCGACGGAACGCAAACTCCGCAGCCGATGGCCCGTAGAGCAGCCAGGGAACCAGCTCGCCGGCGACGGTGGTATCGACACGCACCACCATCGAGTCGCCGCGGAACGTCTCAAGCCGGTACTGGTCGCCAGCACCGACGCGCTGCACCAAGGTGCGCAGCGGCAGCCGACCGGCAGGGTTGGCGACCCGCTGGACGACTTCGTACCGGCTGAGGCGGCCATCCGGCCCCCACTGGACTTCGTAGCGCGAGGAGACCACTCGGGGGGCGCGCTCAACAACCTCGGCGACGAAGCCCGTTCTCGAGTGGGTTACGCGCTCGATGCCCACCGTGTCACTGCCGAGACGGATCAGGAAGCCGTGGGCGGTCCGGTCGGGCGCCACCTGTTGGGCCTTGAGGTCGTGCGCGGCGAGCATCCCCGCGACCCCGGCGACGCAGGCGACACGAGCGGCGGCACTGCACATCGCTCCAAGGAGTATCACGACGAACCTCACAGAGGAGGGTAAGCGAGCCAGAATCTGCACCCGCGGCTATGCATTCTTGCGGCACAAGCTGACCGCCGAGCCTCGGGGATGCGTACTGGCAATCTAGTCCCTACGGGATGGGGCCAGGGACGCTGTGCGCGCCACCATGTTCGAAAATCGTCAGAGCCCAGGTCCGAGATCGGATCCGAATGGCGAACTTGACCTGGTGGGTACCCTGCTAGCTTTCGATGCGCTTGATTGCTCCGTTTGCGTCGAGGCTGTTTCCTCAACCATGGCATTCCGATCGGGGGTTGCAGTCAATGATCCCTTTTCCTGCCCACACCGCCGCCTCTCCGCGAGAGGAATCGAGCCGCGTGCACCGCTGCCTGACCGGCATACTCGTCATGTGCCTGGGGCTCGCCCATGTGACACGGCTCCCAGCGCAAGACTGCCGTGCCCCCGACCCGTCTTCCAGAGAGTGGGTGCGGGGTGCGTTGTCGAGTTGGGGCGACGTGACACGGGTGGTATTTCCCGCGGTGCTCGCGACGCCGTGGCCAACGATCATTTTCCTGGGAGTCGATTGCGCCTGGCAACACGACGCCGAGGCAGCGGCGTGGGGTCTCGCCCGCGGCGTCGCCCTCCCGCGATTCGACTCGTTGTTCCACGGCACGCGGATTCCGGCAGACGGCGTGCTCCTGCCGGACGGAGTCTGGGCGCTGGCTGCACCGATAGCACGCGCGGCCATGGGCCGAGATGGCCAGCCGTTCTTCGTCATGGCGCTGCCCGAAGTGTTCGCCCGTGCACTTCCCTCCAGGGATACCGTCGACCTGGCGCTCCGCCTGCAAAGTGTTGCCAGCCATGAACTGTTGCACACCATTCAGCTCGGTGACTTCCGGTCGGCACTGCGTCGCCGGGTCCCCGAGAACCAGAGACCGGCGCGCCTCGACGACAACATGATCGAACGCGAGTTCCGAGCAGACTCAGACTTTACCGCGTCGGTTCGTACCGAAGCAGCACTGCTCTACGAAGCAGCCCGTACCGCATCCGCGGAACGAGCCACCTTCCTGGCGGATAGTGCGGTCCGTCTCATGCGGCGAGGTCAGGCACGCCATTTCACGGCGCAGTATGCGAGCTATGGCAGGATTGACGAGCTCTTTCTGAACATGGAAGGCGTTGCCGAGTACGTGCGCCTCCGCTTCCATGAAATCTCCCAGATGCCTCCTGGCATCGCGGATCGCGCGGCTTTGGTGGATTGGATCCGCGGTCTGGACAATGACTGGGTTCAGGATCTGGGGTTTGGTCTGGTGCTGGTGATCGATCGGTTGCGCCCTCGTTGTGTGGAACACCTGGTCCTGGACATCATGCCTAGCCCGCTTGAGGTGCTCGAATACATCATCACGCATCCCGAAAGCACCAGCGGTGCCCCATCCTGACGTCGTGCTCTGTCGTGGACCGCACGCGACATCCGCCCCTCCCGCGCGCGATGAGGCCGACGCGCTCAGCGCTTTGGTTCGCCTCGGCAGAGCCTTCAGCGTGGTGCTCCCGTCGGGACGGCAACGACTCGACAATCCTCGCTGGCAACGAGGACATAATCGCCGGACAGGACGGGGGCGTACACCATCCCTCCCGTCCGAAGCACCCACCGCACCGCCCCCGTGTGCTGATCATAGGCCCGGACGATCCTCACCTTGCCAGTGATGTAATCCGCCTGGAACATCAACCCGCCGGCAAATACCCCTCCTCCGAAGCGGGCTGTCGGGAGGGCCGCGGTGCTCCACAGCAGTCCGCGACCGCCAGGGTGGAGGGCAAAGGTCTCGCTGCCCCGCGAAAAGATCCACGCATCGGGCTGAACCCCGATCAACCGCCCGCCAAGCGAATCGAGGTGTCCGGTCTGGCCGTGCCACTGGAGTGTCGTCGGTTCCTTCGGATGGACGGTCACGAGAAGGGAGCTGTCGGTCGATGTCGCCATGATCACCTCGCGGACCGGAACGGTCTCACCATCGATCGCGCCTGTTTCCGCCGCGACGGCGAGAAGCGTCCCGCCAGTTGTGACATAGAGCATGCCGCGGTGCGGGGTTAGGCCGTCCACGGGGGTACCGAACGCGACGCGCCATCGCAGCGCTCCGGTCGCCCCCTCAAGCGCCACGACGGAATTCCCACGCCCCGTGGCATACACCACGCCTTCCTCTTCCACGTGGATGGGACCGAGCTCCGGCTGACGCCAGATCACCCGCCCATCCCGCCGATCCAGGGCGAAGAGGGTATCGTCGGCCTCGACGAGCAAACGGGTCGGCGCAACGAAAATCCCGCCGTAGAGGGGCGGATCGAAGTATCGCTGCCACAACACCTCTCCGTTCGACGCGCGGACCGCGTAGAGATGGCTGTGTCCGGGTGCCCCCGCCACGCGGCCGAAATACGCCACTCCGTCCCGGACCACAGGCGGCGCCATGGAACACCCCCACTGCCAAGGGGGCGGCCGAAAGGTCGTGACCGTCCACGCGACCTCAGGGTTCGGCCCCTCATGCCCGCAGCCGATCAAGAGAAAAACGCCCACGCGCGCAAGCCAGCCCCACCCCACAGTGCGCCGGAATCGAGATCCGATCAATCTTCCTCCCGCAGGCAACCAGAGCAGTACGTCGATGACCCCGCAGGCAAGCTACCGGGAGGCGCACGATGAACTCAAGCGCACACCTGACGGCCGCCCTGACCATTGACCAGTTCCGGTGCCGCTACTGGTACACGGCCGACCTCAAGGCGTTCGCAAGGCGCATCGGGATCCCGTCGGTTGGGCAGTGGCGCAAGAACGAACTTGAACGGGCGGTCCTCCACTTCTTTCGGACGGGCCGGGTAGCGCAAGGGCCTCCGGTGCGCCCCGTACGGCACGGCGTACGTGACGTGGAGCGGAGCCTCCGGCTCGGGCTTCGGGTCACGGCCTACGTCAACAACCCCGAGACCTGGGCCTTCCGTGAACGCGAAGCGCGCGCGATGGCGCCCGACTTCACACGCAAGTCCGCGGCACCTTATCGCCTCAACCGCTGGCGCGAGGCACAGCGCGCGACGCGACCGCACGGCATTACGTATCGCGACCTGGTTCGCGAGTATGTTCGCCTCTGCGGGACCGCCGGACCCTTCCGGCAAGTCGCACACGGTCGGTACATTAATTTCGTCAGCGACTTCATGGCGAAAGAGCCCAACGCCACTCGCGCTAAGGCCGTCGCCGCGTGGCTCGACGTGAAGGCGCTCGATGCCCCCAAGAAGGATCGGGCGCGGAAGCAATTGGAGCGGTAGAGGCTGTTCTTTCCCACGTCACCCCGGAGTAGTCATGAGCGTCTGTCGTCACTTCCTGCTGTTCGGCGTGCTCCCGATCCTGGTCACCGCGGTTGAAGCACAGACGATGCCCCCGCGGCGAGTGTTCACCATGGGAGGGAACGACGGCGTCGTCTTCCCTGACGTCATCGCCGCCGCGCGGAGCGGCGCTCGCACGATCGTCCTGTCCACCCCGGCGCCCGCGGTGCACGCACGGACCGATGCCGGGATGGTGCAGACCTGGGGACGCGCCGGTGACGGCCCCGGCGAATATCGCGATCCCATCGATCTGACCTGGGGCGCAACGGGCGGCCTCATCCTCGACCAGAATGCGCATCGGCTTACTGCCTATGATGCGGCGGGACGACTCCTCTGGGCCCGCCCGACCGGGACCGACTGGGCGAACCGAGTGCGCATTGTCCTCTCGGATACACTGCTCCACGTGTTCGAGCCGATGGGAGCGCGTCGCGCCGTGGTGCGCGTTCGGGGGGCCAGTCGCGACACGATTGTCCGCTACGCGATTCCCGGTGCGCGCATTCACCTTGAGGGCACCTCCGGTCCCTCATTCACCTTGTGGCCCCCCTTTGTCCCGACGACTCAATGGACCGATGTTCCCGGTGTGGGAATCGCCCTCTGGCGCCCAGGGGACAAGTCGGTGCGGGTCCAGACAGTGAGCGGGGCCGCCGTGGCGCTTCTCCCCCTCCCGAGCGCGCCCGTGGCGGTCGCGTCCGCAGATCGGGAGTGGTGGTTTTCCAAGACCTTCGGTGTGAGCTTCGCTGGACGCCGCAATCTGTTCTCCGGGCTCATTCCCGAGGCCCGTCGGCGCGTCGAGTTTCCGGCACAATTCCCCCTCGTGAACGAACTCCTGGCGTCTCCCGGCGGAACCATCTGGGTACGCCGGTCCTCGGCCGGCTCAGGTCAGGAATGGCTCGGCCTGCACAGTTCCGGCGGAGCGCCTCGCCGAATCGTGCTCCCGCCCGGGCGTGAGGCCATCGCGTTCGGCGATGATGTTGTTCTGACGCGCGGCGTGAGCGCGGACGATGAGCCGATCGTCGAGGGGTGGATGCTGCGTTGATCACCCGGGGGCAACCGACCGGAACGCCCGCGCGGTGCGACGAACCACCCGACCGACGCATCCTCCCGACGCCACCCTCCCAGCGCGCGCCTTTGCCCCTATTGCCCCGGATGTGACGTCATGTACGGTATCGGACCAAGACTCGTCGGAATTGCCATGGTCATCGTGACCGCGAGCGGGACGGCGCAACAGGTTCGCATCCCTGGACCACCCACCGAGTTTCCTCGTGAATTCTCCAGCATCCGTAGCCTCCGCACGTTGGGGGAGGATCGACTCGTGGTCACCGACGCCAAGGAACGCCAGCTCTTCCTCCTCGAGATCGCCAAAGGAACCTCGACGACCTTGGCCCGTTCAGGGGCGGGCCCCAAGGAGTACAAGTCGGTGAGCACGGTCCAGCGAGACAAGGGAGGCGGCGTCGTGGTGTATGACCCCCAGCGCTCCGCTTCCTTCCCATCGGGCCGACCGGCAAGGTGATGGACGTCCGGGCCGTCCCGAACGCGCCCAAGGGCGTCATCATGATGACCGCCGATGGCCCGGACATCTACACCATCGACAGGGTGGGAACATCTACACAACCGATGGTGGCACGCTCCTGTCGTCGCGAACCACTCGCGCTCTGATCCGTCGGAGCTCGAGGGGTGCGATTACGATCGCGGAACTCCGTCTCCCCGAGAGCCGGCGGGTCGATGGTGGGCAAGGCATCTCGATGAGCCGGGTCGTCACGTTTGCAGCGCAGGACTCCTGGGCCGTCGCGCCGGATGGCTGGGTCGCGGTCGTCCGCGCCGCCCCATATCGTGTCGAGTGGTTCCCGCCCAGCGGTCCAGCGATTGTCGGCACGGCCATCGCCCACCAACCCATTCCGGTCACCGAGAGGGACAAGCAAGCGGTGCGGCGGGAGTTCGCCGCGATGATGGCAAGCGCCGCCCCTAGCGCAACGGTCAACGGCAAGCAGGTACGTCCCCCGTCGGTAGAGCCGGAGTTCGCCCCCACGAAGCCTGCGGCGACCGGGCGCGTGATCCTCATTGACAAACGAGGGCAGCTCTGGGTTGAGCGCAATCAGGGCGCCGGTGCAACGACGGCGCTGTTTGATGTCATCGACCGGACCGGCGCAGTCGTTGATCGCGTGGCGCTTCCGGCCAGTTTACGCGTGGTCGGCTTTGACCGGAACGCCATCTACGCGACACGTACGGACGAGAACGACGTGGTCCACCTCCAGCGGTTCGCCTTCCCGTGACGGGAACGGTCCCGGCCTCCGACAAGGCTGCGACGGGCTGAACAGCCTGGGCATCCTGCTGGGGTGGTCCCGTCGCTTCCTCATGTCCATTGGCGCCACGCCCAGGTACACTCGATTCCCTGTAGGAGTCCGGGCTCCATGATCCGTCACGTTCTCGCAGCTTGCGTCCTCAGCATGCCCGCCGCCCTGTCTGGCCAGGCCCATCCGCTCGTCGGGAGCTGGGATGTGTCCCTACCCGGCGGCATGCGCGTCATGAATGGCCAGACCTCGTTCACCATGGCCAAGGGCAACCTGACCTTCACGATAGAAGGCGATTCAATGGTTGGCCTCCTCAAGATGGAGTCCTCGACCCGTCCCCCGACGCGCCTTGCGGCAAAGCTCCAGCTTGGACCCTTGACATTCGTGCAAGTCAGCCGAGGAAGTGTCACGACGAATGGGGAGCCTTCCACCAGGGTCGCCACCACGACGTGGATCTTCGAGGCCGAAGGCGACGCCCTCAAGGGCTCCCTGGAACGCACCGTGGAAGGCATGTCGCTCCCGATGGGCGGCAAGCAGCCGGTCACCGGCAAACGGAAGCAGTCGGACTGAAATGCGGTCGTGAGGGATTACCCTCGTTTCACGGAGCGTTCAATGCTTTTCTGGCCAATGTTCGTCGGTCTGCAGGTGCTCGTCGCCCCGGACACTGAAGTGCCGCGCGGTCGTGCCCCCGCCCTGGATGGCGTCATCGACTCGCTGGAATGGACCGATGCGGCCCGGATTTCGCTCGGTACTGGTTCGCAGCTCTATCTGAAGCACGACGGCAAGGACCTCTTCATCGGCATGCGGGTGACCGGACCACTGCTTCCGGGGCTCTGCCTCGAGCGAGGGGATACCATCAAGGTGCTCCACGCCTCCGCTTCCCTCGGGGTGGCAACCTACGCGCCAGGCGGAGCCGCCGCACGAACTCGGCTGACGGACTTCCAGTGGGGAGTCCGCGACCGCGGCAATGTCGCCGCACCGGACAGCCTTCGCACGGCGTGGTTCGAGAAGGCGACCTGGATGGCGACGACGGCGGCTATGGGGATGTCCATCAGAGAATGGCGACTTCGGCTTGCGGATCCGCCGAAGCCGGTCCGCATCGGGGTTGCCGCCTTCAGCCCCATGGGGGGGGGGCATGCTCCGGTGGCCGGCAACCCTGGCCGACGACTGTTCGGCCTCGTCATTCGCCATGGGAGCGGCACCCGAAACCGCGCGGTTCGATCCGACACACTGGGCCAATCTGCGGATCGAGTGACCGCGACGCGGAGTCGCCCCTCGGGGGCGACTCAGCGTCGCGGCAGTGGCCACCGCTCAAGGTAAACCAGATCGGTTGCCGGGTCGCGGCGCCCGAGAAAGAGCACCCCGCGGCCGAAGCCGAGCAGAACTCGCTCTTCAGGCAACCGAACGACCTTGGTTATCACGCCATCCCGATTGAACAGGTCGTAGGTCGGGACAGGGTCATCAGCGGCCCGGTTTTTCGCGACCCAGATCATTCCGTCCGGGGCAACGCGGACGGGATCCGGTCCGCTGAACGGTGGCTTGGTTGTCGGGATCGGCTCGCTCGGCAGCCGAGGCAGCTCGGCGGAAGTCGCCCCGAACGCCGCTTGAGGCTGGGGCCGTCTCGCTGAGGCTTGTGCCAGCTCGACCCGTTCGGCCTCGGTGACCGGAATCGGCTGCCATGGAAAGATGGGGCCGGCGCTCCGTACGCCAGCGGGCGAAATGGTAGACACCTGATACGGAACCGATGAGACCACGGCGATACTGCCCGTCGGCAAGACCACGTGGGCGACCGCTGGAGCAAATGGCGTCACGGCACCGCGTTGCAGCACCCTGCCACCCGCCCCCGTCGCTGTGGTTACCATCCCGGACGCGAGCCTTGCAAACGCAGCGGGTTGCTCGTCACCAGGGCGCCACGAGAGCACCGCACTGGAGTCTGCGAAGCTTCCATCCAAACCGTCCGCGCGAATTACGGCTCGGCCGGCTTGGTCGACGCCGAGCAGGAGCGGCCGTGAGCCGAACTTGCGAGGATCGAGAGGCAACTCGTCGAGCCCTCGGCCGTTCTCGACAAGCCGGAGGAGCTTGCCCGAGCGGCCGTCCTGAAACAGCGGCCGGCCGTCAGTCCCCGGAAACAAGCGCCCAGGATTCCGGTACTCACGCGGCCCATCGCCCTGGCGCCCCACCTGATCGCGGTTCCCATTCCTGAAGTTCACGACGACGATCCGCCGCTCTCCTATATCCTGGACCACCACCCGCAGTGAGTCCTCGGGGAGCTCAACAACGCTCCCGACCCGGACAAAGCCCTCACGCTCAGACGACAGTGGCTGCCCTCCCACGGTGACCACTGTAGCTTGTGCGGCCAGACCAGACCACAACAATGGGCCGAATGGGGTGATGAGGCAGACGGCTGTGAATCGAATCGTATGACTGAAATGCATCGGCTTTCTCCGGAAAGTGGACCAGATCACCCGGGTCGACAGACGGGAGACGACCCTTGTGATAGATGCCCAGAACCCGAACTCCGTCGCGCACCGGCACCAACTGTGCGTTCAGCCGCCGGCGGATTCGCGGGCAGCGCGAATGATCCGGCTCAATTCCACGAGCACTGCCTGTTGGGCGTCGTGGTGGACGTAGTGACCGGCGTTCCGAATCACTGCTTGGGTGCCACCCAGTTCCAGGGCCTCCAACCGGTGCATTGCGAGCCAGGCGGCGCTGAGGCGAACACTCTGGACGGCGCTTTGCCCGGAAGAAAGGACGCTCGACGCCGAGACCCGTGGCCACCTCGCCAGCCGCGCCTCGCCCATGCTGGTGTCGAGCGATTGCCACTCCGCGACCGCTCCCGGCATCCCGGCAATTCGGACGTGGTTCCGCGCCCGCAACGCACGGAATGTGGAGTCGCCGAGGATGACCCTCTGGCTGTCAGCAAGCGCTCCGGGGGTCGGATCGAGCAGAAGAACTCCACGGACCTGGACGCGGCCCCTCGCCGCGAGGACGCGCGCATACAGGCCGCCGAGCGAGTGCCCGACGAGGACGACGGGGCCTTGTTCGCCGAGGACCGCGAGCAGTTCCTCGAGCTCGGTCGCGATCCGAACGGCCGTACGCGGTCCTGCGGAAGGAGTTGATGCACCGATCCCCGACCTGTCATAGCCCAAGACCCGGGTCACCCGGCTCACCGAATGGAGCATGGCTGCCCAAGTCTCCATTCCGTCACCGAGCCCGGCCTCGAACAGGACCAAGGGGCCATCCGCCCCACCTTGGCAGGTGGCCACCTTCCGGTCGCCGACTTCGACCACACGATAGCTGAGGGGACACCGTGCAGCCACACTCGCGGCGTCCCGGCTGGGGACAGCTCCGAGGCGCAACGCAGCCATCGCCCTCCCTTCCGTCTGCAAGGAGACGTTCCCGTCACGCACGGACTCCGTGGCCACCTTGGCCATATTGATCGCGAAGGTGATTGCCTCCGCCCCGACTCGGTCATACAAGCCTGTCTGGAGCAGGTCGAGCGAATGATCGGCGCCGCGCACCCGCACGCCCTCGGTGATCGGTTCGACGGTCAGGCCGGCTTGCGGGAGCTGATACTGGTTCGCCGCGTGTGCTTCCGTTCCAAATCGCAGTGACCCGCCGATGACGTCCCGGAGAGCGCGACCCAGCCTGAAGCGCAGCCGAGATTCAGCCGTCGCGAGCAAGCGGATCGGCGGCTCCGAATTCGTAGACACAGGACGATTCCGTGCCCCGGCAGGGGTCCCGTCCCAGCCTGCCAAGGTCCACTCGATCTCGGCCCTGCTGTACGCGAGTGACATGGCGGTATGATCACGCTGGAGCACCACCGGGATCCTTCCCGAAAGGTCGCCCGCTGGCACGGCCGTGGCTAGAACGGGCGACCTGGTCTCAGCGGGGAAACGCGATGACATGCGAGACTGGCCTCCCCCCCGCACCCGGTTTTCAAGCGAGTCGGCAAATTGGTTCCGTAGATCCGCCACCCGGGCCGTCGCGTCCCGGCCCTCGGGAACGCGACAGACGTCGATGAGCTTGGTGGAACGGGGTGACGCGGTTGCGCAGCCTACCTGCGCGGCGACGCCCGTCAGGAAAGGCGTGCTGAGGCAGACCGCCAGCACAACGGTGTGTCCGATAATCAGCATCAAGTCTCCAAGCTCCGTGTGGCACGACACGACCCGGCAAACACCTCGCGGCCCGGCCGCCAAGAGCCGTCTCGCGCCGACTCTCTCAGTTATGGGTGAAGTCCTGACGAACTGACCAGAACGCCATTGACCAGGAGGCGCTTCGAGTTCGACTCCGGCATAAGGGCACCCGGGTCCAGGCGTGGAGCCCTTGGCGCGAGGAGCGTTGATTGTCCCTGCGCAGCTCCGGGGTAAGATGAGGAGCCCCCGCCAGAAGGGTGCTCTGGGCGGGGGCTCGTCACAGAATCGGCCTGCGGAGCAGGTGTCAGAGCGTTCGCTTGATTATGATCTGCGTGATGGTCGGACGGGCAACGGCCCCACCGCCGTACGAATTCGGCCCGTACCAGCCGTTGGCGATATAGTACGTCCCAGCGGCGAGGTTGGCGCCGAGGGTGCCGCTCTCGGACTGCGTGGCCGACTGCCCAAGGCCGTCAGCGATCGTCGCGCCAGCACCGAAGGCCGAGTTGAAGCGGTAGAAGCCCATGTCAGCCGTGGTGTTCCAGCGACCGACGAGGGTGAAGGTCTGACCGGCCGGGACGACGATCTTGTAGAATCGGCAGTTGTCGCCACCGATCGGCGCGCCGGTGCACTGCGACGGCGTGCCCCAATCGGCGCCATTGTCCGTCATCACCGTGGTGCGGCCAACGACGGTCGGCAAGGCGATCTCCGGAGCCGTCGCGAAGGCGTCGGCACCCGCGAGCGTGACACCGCCGAACGTGGCGGAGGGGACAATCGTCTTGCCATCGCTCGGCAGGGTAAGCGGCACGCTGGTCAGGAACGAGAGCGCCACTCCGGAGAAGGCAACCGCGCCGCTCGAGCCGAGCGCCGGGACCACCGTGGCCGTGGACGAGTCGGCGCTGAGCGCAATGATCGGGGCCTCAACGCCACCGACGGTAACGGCTGCGTTGCCGAGGAAGCGAATCGAGCCGCCAAGGGCGACGGTGACCGAGGCGCCGGTGTTCGGCGTGCCCGACGAGAGCGTGGTCGGCGCGGCGGTGAGCGCCGGCGTGGTCATCGTGTTGGTGGTGACCAGCGTTAGCGCCGGGAGGGACGGGTAGTAGTCAAGCGTGACGCCTGCCACCGTGGCCGCCCCCGTGACGCCAGGACCGACCAGCACGGTGATGCTCTTGCCGTCGGCCGCACGAGTCTTGATGGCATTCGCCCCCGTCGCGAAGGCCACCGTCGCCGTCGAGGTGAACTTGGTCCCCGGCAAGGCGTTGATCACGACTTCGTCGCCGGCCACGCCTGTGGTCTTGGAGAGTGCCGCACCGAGGTTCGCCGGCTCGACCCGGACCTTGAAGCTCCCGGAAACCCCCTGAGAGGTTACGGTGTACGTGTACTCACCGGCAGCAAGCCCCCGAACAAAGTAACGCTGCTGCGACTTGACAGCCGGAACGCTGAGAGTGTCCTGACCGTCGACGAATTCCGGCCGATACTTCGTGTCAAGAGCGACGGAGATACCAGCCCCGACGTTCGATACCGTGAACTCGGTCGGCACCGAATTGTTGAACTCGTTGATCAGCCGAAGGAGGACGGCGGACGAGTCGCCCTGCTTGACCAACATGATGTTCGGGTTGGCCTGGATCGTATTCGGCGCCCCGTTGATGTCGAGAAGGGGGTCGTCGACGCACGCGGCGAGACCCGAGAGCGCGAGGATGGCGATCGCCCCACGAACCATCTGCTTCATAGCGAAACTCCTCAGGAAAGAGCGGAGTGCTTGGGGCACTCGTCGGTGAACAGTGTCGCGCCCCGGCTCAGGGCACGTTCTCGAGATTCACGCCGAGCCACCGACCGACCTCGTCGGCAACTTCGATCGTCAGGATTTCGAGGTAGCCGGGGATGCCCGGCTCCTTCAGCTCGTTGGACTTCATCAGGGTGAAGTTCCCCTGATTGCTGCGGTCTGCGAAGATGAACCAGACCGGCTTCCCCGAGCTGTAGCGCCAGACTTCGTATGGTGGCGCCCGGCCGTCCGAAGGTCTCTGCAAGACCTCTTGCGGGGGGCCAAACTTGATGTGGATCCGACCGCGGTCCGTCTTCCAACCCACTCGACCGCGTTCGCCGTACAGCTGGTTGACCGAGGCCACGGCCTGATAGAAGGCGATGCGGTCCTCGTTCACCGTCGTGTTCTTGCTCTGATCACGAAGGGCCCAGAAATCGATCAGGAAGCGTCGCTTGGCTGCCAGCGACATGTCCTTCTTGTAGACGTTGAGTTCCCGCGAGGTCGCGTTCTTCGCCATGAACAGCACGTCGAAGGCGGCGTCGAGGGAGTCATCCGGGAGGGAATTGAAGAAGCCCTCGTCGGTGCCACGATTCGCCTGGGCCATGGCCACGCTGCGCCGCAGTGCCTCTTCCGCCGGTGACACGACGAACGGGGTCTGCGTGGTCGAGGTCTTGCCGTCGACCAGCACACTGGCGTGGATCACGTACTCGCCGTCCGGCAACCCCTCGACGGAAAACTGGCCCTTGAAGAGGCCGCCCCCCTCGAGAAGCTGCTGCCGCGTCGGCGGAAGATCCGCCACCGTGGCGCCGTCGGGCTTGCGGATAGAGAGCCGGAGCTCGCCCATCGTCAGCTTCGGCGTGTAGGCCTCGAGCATGAACGCCATGTTCGAGTTGATGATGTCGACCCGAACCATCGGGGCCGTCCGCATCCGGAAGTTGCCCCGGGCCACTTCGCCGGGCATGGAGGTGGTGTCCCCCGCCTCCAGGATGCGCATGTCGTTGGCGAGCATCAGGTCCGAGGCCCCCGGGGTCGAGGCGTAGGCCTCGAGCCGGATCGAATCGGAGACCGCGCGCCCGGTCAGGGAATCGCGCGCACTGATGGTCATCAGGTACTTGCCCGGCTTCAGCAGGAATCGGAACTGCTCGACTCCCGTCGCCCCGGGGATGCGGGCCACCGCTGGCGCGCTCCGCTGGAACGACTCCTCCGTGAGGACGGTGCCACGGTCGTCGGTGATCCGCACGGCGACGGTGTACGTCACGTGGGCGTCTGCACCGCTCCCGATGGGTGCCGCGAACAGGTACGGCACCCCGGCCAGGGCGAGGACCTGCGTCTCGCCACTCCCCTGCATGTAGAAACGCGTCACGCCGAGCTCGATCTCCGGATCGCGCGACTGCGAGGTCAGGCTGCCGGCAGCCAGTGCAGCCAGCAGGATGGTGGTCGTCAACATGACCCCTCCCTGGAGGCGCCAACCATCGCGCCGCGCTGCCGGCCGACCGTGCGTGGCATGAATGATTACCAGCCCACCGTGACGGTGAAGAAGTTGACGTCGCCGAGCGCGCCCAGCTTGCGATAGGCGTAGTCGAAGCCGAGGGCAAAGCCGCCGCGGGACGCGATGTTCACGCCGCCGCCGACCGCGAGGCCGAGGGCCTTGTCGTCCGCCTGCCGATCGAACGTCACGCCAGCCGACTCATAGTTGAGCGACGGGTTGGAGACGAACGAGCCACGGAGCGCGATGCCGAAGATCGAGCCGCCGATCCGGTCCGCGGCAAACTCGCCGCCGGCCGAGAACGAGGCCTTGTTCGACCGCATCTGGTTGAACTCCGAGACCACGGTGAAGCGGGCATCGGTGGTCGAGATGAAGTCATACGCCAGGGCCACCCCGAACTTGGTCGGGAGCGAATACGGCGTGGTCTGACGGATGGACGGCACCGGCTGCGACGGCACTTCGCCGTCACCCGGAAGGGTGTCGCGCACCGAGGTGACCTTCAGCGGGTCGCCCTTGTACGAGAGGTTGGTGCCGAGGTTCGTCAGCGCGAAGGCGAAGCGAATCGGCTTGCCGGCGAGCTGCGAGTGGAAGTGCGTGCCGAAGTCGATCGCGAAGGCGCTTCCGCTCACCTGGCCGAGGCGGTCGAAGACCCCCTTGGCGGTGACACCGACCGAGAAGCGGTCGGAGAAGTTCTTGGCGATCGTGGCCGCGGCGTACGTCTCGGAGACGCTGTAGAACTCGCCGTTGCCGTTCGGGGCCTGCGGGGTGTATACCGGCTGGTCGGAGAACCCGAAGGTTCCGATCGAGAAGCCGATCGCGCCTGACCCGCCGCCGTACGGGGTGGCCACGCCGCCCCAGTTCAGCTTGGTGTCAGCCACGTAGTTCAGCTGCGACCCCTGGACACCAGCGCGCTTCAGCAGCGCGAGGGCACCCGGGTTGGCGTACAGGGCGCCAAGGTCATTCGCCAGGGCCATGTACCCCCCGCCGAGTGCCATGCCGCGCGCGTTCGCTCCGATGAGGAGGAACTCGGCGGACGTGGTGCCGTAGCCGGTGTTGTCGCTGCTCCCCTCGTTGGTCGCCTGCGCCCTCAGGATCGAGGGCGAGGCTGCCAGGAGGGCAAGGGCAGCAACGCGTGCGACGGAATGCCGGATCATCTGGTCTCGTCTCCTATGGTGCGGTGGCCGGCCAATGTCGGCCACCACACCTCGAGTGAATCGGTTGCCCGTGACGGGCAGTGGTACCTGCGGGCGACCGTTACTGCGCGAAGTTGACGATGGTCATCCGGCCAACGCGGGTCTTGCCTTCGGCTTCCACGTGGTAGAAGTACACGCCGGAGGCAACGAACTGGTTGGAACGGTTCCGAACGTCCCACGCGACCGTGCCCGTGAGGGACGCGGGGTCGGCGTCGAGAATCCGCACCAGCACGCCGCTGGTGGTATAGATCCGGATCCGCGCACCGGTGGGAACGTTGACGAAGTTGATCACCTTCGACGACACCTGGCGGTCATACGCCGAGGTGACGTAGTACGGATCCGGCACCGTGTGCACCGCAGCCAGCGCGGCGTCGGTCACGGCAGCGGTCTCGTTGGTGACCGTGAACTGGAACTTCATCGAGGCGCCGATCGACGAGAAGGGACGAGCCGCCGGCGTGTAGACGTAGGCGCCGAACTGGCCGGCCGCGCCGTTGCCGCCGCGAATCGCGCCGACATAGTCACGCACCGTCCACTGCTGTCCGGCCGCCGGCACCGCACCACCCGCGAGCTCGATCATGTAGATCTGGCCGCGCAGGTAGAGCATGAAGCCGGCATTGGCCTCGACCGGGCTGGTCCGCGCGAGCGTGTAGGCCCCGGTGTACTTGTAGGCGATCGGACCCGGCGTCACGGTGTTGGAGAGCAGCGCCGGACCGCCGGTGCAGGGAATCTGCCCCTGGATGGCGGTGATGGTGTTGAACGGCGCCACGCAGCCGATGTCCGTATAGGTGAGCACCGCGCGCTGGTCGAACGCCGTGGTGGCCGGGACCGCGCCGTTGTTCAGGATGCCCCAGGTCGCGCCGATCTTGGTGCTGAACGGCACCACGGTGTTGTGCACAAGGTCAATGACCGAGTCGATCCGGCCCGCGGCACCCCAGTAGATCCGGGTGTCGGAGGTCGTCATGAACGGCGACAGGCCCATTTCGACGTTGCGGTAGCCCGTCGGGCCGTACTCGTACGACGTCGGACGATGGATGCCGACGACACCGGTCGGCAAGGCACCCACGTTGTTGTACGACGCCGGCGAGGTGGCACCCGTGTTGAAGTTCGCCGGGTTGGCCGAGTTCGGGTTGTTCAGCGTCTCGTTGTCACCCTGGAAGAAGCGGGGACCGTTGTAGGAGCAGGCGCGCGTGCCCGAGCCGGAGAAGCCACCGGCGGTGTTGACGCACCCACGGCTCTTGATCCCCATGTAGTAGCCGCTGTTGGTCGTCAGGGCGAACGAGCCCGGAATCACGAAGCCAGGACCACCGCCGTACTGCGCGGCGAGATCGGGATCAGCTTCGATCGCCGTGAACGAGCCGCGCGTGATGACATCGGCCGTCGAGGTCGGCTGGATCTGGTACGGGACCGAGATAGTGGTGGTCCCGGTAGGCGAGACCACGGAGAACCAGTTGGTCGCCGGGCCGTTCGCGTCGGCAGAGAAGTTCTGCAGCGTGATCGAGTCCAGGCGGACGGCGACTTCACCGGCCTCGAGGACCTGCGTCACGAAGGCGCCCAGCTCGATGCTCAGCGCGTTGGAGGGCTGCGCCTTCTTGGAGAACCGGCCAGTCGTCGCGTCGAGCGTCGGAGCGGTGGGGTCCACGATCGCATTGGCACCGCGACCGAAGGGCCCGCTGATCACGACGTTGCCCGTGGAGATCTTGTTCGACGCCGGGGCGCCGACCACGATCGACTTCGACGCCTTGGCCGACTCGAGCGACGACGGCGCCGAGCGGAAGGAGTTCACGTCGAAGGCGGTGACCGAGTAGAAGTAGCGCACGTTGTTGCGGACGTCACGATCGACGTACACGAACGGGACGCCGGTGTTCGCCAGCTGCGGGAAGCCCTGATTGGTCAGCGCCGAATCGGCCTGGCCCGGCAGGGTGATCACCGAGCCGCTGGCGAGCAGTGCACGGTTGCCGTAGTTGACCTGGACAAACGGGCCGTTCAGGTCGTAGGCGAAGTTGACCGTGCTGGTGACGCCCGGCGTGATGGTCGTGAAGTTCGCACGGCAATTGGCGCCGGAGAGACCGAGTTCCGGTGCGCAGTTGTCGGTGGAGGCGAGGTTGCCGCCTTCCTTCACGAGACCGCCATAGTCCCGGAAGACCGTGCCGGTATAGTCCCACTGCTGGATCAGCTTGAGCGAACCCGGCGAATCGAGGCGGCCGCGATAGAGGCGGTAGCCTTCGACGTCGAAGCGCCGGTAGTTCGGGTCATACAGGTTGTTCGCCACGGCGCCGCCGGGCGTGGTGAGCGTGGCTGAGCCGGCCACCGCGAAGTACGGGTCACCCGTGGTCTCCGAGACCGTCGGCTTCCAGAGCACGGTGACCTGCTGGTCGCCCGGGATCAGGAAGAACTCCGGCGGCTCCGGCGAGAACGGGAGCAGGAACTTGTTGTCGAACACCTGCTGCGCGACGAGACCCTTGCCGAGCAGCGAGCCCGGACGGACGCGGAACTCGCCCTGCTGCGGGATGCGGTCGGCGTTGACGTCGCTGAAGCCGAGGTAACCCGTGATCGAGTCGACCTTGGTCACGCCGTTGTACTTCTCGATCGAGTCGACCGACGCGATCCAGGTCGGATCGCCCGGCTCGATATTCGACGTTGAGGTCGGCGCGAAGCCCGGGATGGCCACCGGCGCCGCGTGCACGAAGGCCACGACGATCGAGGCCGCCTTGCCCGGCGCGAGGGTCTGCGCGGTCGAAGACTGGAAGAAGCGCACGTCCGAGGCGACCGCGCGGTTGACGAAGCAGAGGCGCGTGACGGCCGGATCGCCCGGGATGCCGCAGACCACGTCGCCCTGGTTCGCGTCGAGCTTGCCGGACAGGTAGCGCCACAACCGGGTCGTGTTGGTCGGGTCGGCCGGGCAGCCGGCGGTGCCGTTACACGTGTTCGAGAACAGGTTGATGCGGCCGGGGCCGTCGGGGCCCTTCAGGTACTTCACGCCGACAAAGCCGACGCCCGCGAAGAAAGGCGCCGAGAAGATCGCCGGATCGAAGACCCAGCTGGCCAGACGGGCAAAGTTGTTCTGGTAGGCGTAGCCCATCGAGAACGGGAGATTCACCGACGAGTAGTTGGCGCCGGCCGAACCGACGTCCGGGTCGGCCGCGAAGGCCGCGTACAGCTGGTCGATCGTGTACCCGCCCGTCGGCAGCGTGATTCCGAAGCGCGCGTTGTTGAGCGCGTGGAACTCCGTCGCCTTCTGCACGAGCAGGTCGCGCATCGCCGGGCGGTGCTCGGCGTAGTCGGCGGCATTCAGCGAGGTCACGTTGTAGTACGTGATCGTGAAGTAGAGGATGTCCTCATTGCCGGCCGGATAGTTCCACGCCATGCCGCGATGTTCGACCAGGAGGCCGAGCGGGTGCGGACGCGACGAGATGAAGGCCGGGTCGCCGTCCCAGGTGATCCAGTAGACGTCACCCTGGGAGGCATTGACCTCGCCACGGAGGAGCGGGTCGTACAGGAGCTCGAAGTCGTCGCCCTGCGGGACGCGGGCCACGTCCGGCCAGATCGCCACGTCGGCCGGATCCTGGCCGCGGTAGATCGGGGTGACTTCGGCGCCGTGCTTGCGCGGACCGGTGGCGTCGAACAGCATCGCGCCGGTCGTATCGCCTCCCCACGGGTTGGCCGGCTTGGTACCGCGGATGATGCCGGCGAACTGGAAGCCGGCGTTGAACATGTACTCGTTGTTGGTGCCACGCGGCCAGTAACCGCCTCCCGTGGTACCGGCGCCCGACGAGTCGGTGCCGATTTCGCCACGAGTGGTGAGGCCGTAGAACACTCGGTTGGTGTTGATGAAGCCGACCGAGCGGGCAAAGAGGCGGAAGCCGTTGGGCTTCTCCCCCGGCCCCGGCCGTGCTTCGGCCGTGCTCGGCGAGAGGCCGAGCGAAAGGGCCGTCAGGGCGAGCCCGACGATCGTCCTCCGCATACCACGCAGTGCGTGCATTGATTCCTCGCGTCTGAGTAGTCGTCCGGAAGGGCGGACGGTCAAGAGTGACCGCCCGCTCTCCCGGCCGGGGTCAGAAGTTCACTTCGAGTCCGAAGCGGAGACGCCGTCCGGCGCCGACGTAGCTGCTGATGTGCTTCCCGGCGGCGCGGTTGTTGTCCGACGCCCGACGCTGTTCATCCAGCGTGTAGGCCCCGTCGCCGTTGCCGAAGCGCTGCTCCGACTTCCGGTAGTAGAAGCACTGGGCTCCCTGCGTGTTGGTCCCGTTGCCGGCCAGGGCGCACGCGGCGTCCGTGGTCGGCAGGGTGATCGCGCCGTCGCTGGTCCGATAGAAGCCGTTGTTCCGGCCGAACGTGGCGAAGGTGTTCGAGTCGGCGACCCACTGGTTCTCGAACAGGGCGCCGTTGCTGATGGTGCCCGTCGTGGCCCACACCGAGTTGATGTTCTTGATGTTCAGGATGTTGCGGCCGTCGAGGTAGCCGGTCATCGCGAACTTGCCGATCTGGAAGTTCTTCGTTGCGCGGAGGTCGAACTCCTTCAACGCCGGGAGACGCGCGCCGAGGAAGGAGTTGGAGCGCGGCTCAAGGTTGCAGCCACCACCGCTCCGCACGGCGAACGAGCCCAGGTCATCCGGATCGCAACGGGTGTAGGGCGTGCCCGAGGCGAGACGGAAGGTGGCGAAGAAGCCGGTGTTCTTGAGGACCGTGCCGAGGATGCTCCCGTCCTGGAAGTCACCCGGCAGCTGGACCTGAAACGAGCCCGCGATGGTGTGCGGCCGCGAATAGGTCGTGGTCGTCGCGTTCAGCGGCGTCCGGGCCGCACCGAGTGGCTCGTAGAAGTTCCGGTACGACGTCGGGTCCGAGCCGGTGCTCTTGGCATCCTGGAAGGAGTAGACCAGCGAGCCGTTCACGTAATTGCCGATGCGGCGGTCGAGGCGCAAGTCGAGGCCGCGGGTGTTGCCGAAGTCGGTGTTCTGCGCGATCAGGAGCCGAGTCGGAGTGCCCGAGACGGGGTCGATCGGGAACGAGTACTGGTACGACGGGTTCGCGAGGTTGTCCTTGTTGTACGCGGCGACGTCGAGCACCATGTCGTCGCTGAAGGCATGACGCACGCCGAACTCGAAGAGAATCGTCTTGCCGAAGTCGAGGTCCGCCCCGAAGTTCGAGCGCGAGTTAACCGAACCCACGTCGATGTCCGCAAGCGAATTCTGCAAGACGAGACCCAGGTCCGGCGCCTGCGACTGGTGCCGGTACGACAGGCGGAAGTTGGTCTTCTCCGTGACGGGGAAGGCCACCTGGATCGCCGGCGAGATGTAATCATGCGACGGGTCGCTTACGAGGAAGTCATCGAGACGATCAGCCGTGAAGCCAGGCGCGGTCGAGATGCGCGGGAATCCATCCCAGCGACGGACGCGCGAGTGGAAGAAGTCGTAGCGGAGCCCGCCGACGACGATTACGTCCCCTAGGTCGAGACGATCCTCGACGAAGAGGTTGTAGCGGTACGGCTTGACAAGCTGCGAGGCCGTCGTGGCATACGTCGTGATGTCGTAACCGGTGTATTCGCCGCCGAACTTGATCCGGTTGTAGCGGTCGGCTTGCCAATCGAGGTTGACCTTGCCGATCACACGATTCTCACTGCCGTACGCAAGTCCGCCGTCAAATCCGCCGCCGCCGCCTGCGCCCATCCCGATGCCGTCCGGCGCGCCACCATACGCGGCCTGCGCGGCGTACTGCCCGGTATTGTTGCGATCGGTCACTCCGATGCGGTTGTTCGTCCGGTTGAGCAGGAAGTTCTTGATCAGCGTCGAGTCCACCGGAAAGGTTTCCGGCGATTCCTCGTAGGACAACTTCTTCAGGAGCATCCCGAACGCTGGATTGCGCGACCCGGCTTCAGATTCTTCCGTCAGGTTTCCAGTGAAGGTGTTGTTCCACTGATACGACAGGTAGGCGTCAATCGAAAGGGATCGCGACGCGCCGCGGGTAAGCACCTGGTTCCAATTCAGCGTGGCCACATTAGTGAAATTGCTCGTTCCGTTGGTCCGACCGTCGTTCTTGCGAGCGCGGGACTGCGTACCGCTCAGAAGGAACGTGGCAGAAACGCGGGACCCGGCGCCGAACGAGTAGTTAAGCTTGGCGTTGCTCTGATATTGAGTGCTGAACCCCCCGGCGCGCGTGGAATTCGACACGCAGTCCTCGCCGTAGTTGTCGCGCATGGCCTGCAGCGCGGCATTCTGGACGAAGTCGAAGTTCTCGCACTCACCCGAGATCACGGCGTACTTGTACACCGGGACCAGAATCGAGTCGGAACGGACGTTGCCGAAGGTCTTCGGCAGCGTGAACGTCGTGTCGATGCCGACTGCCGCCCAGCCCGGCAGCTCCCACGCCCGGAACCCCCGGTTACCGCCCTGCGTCCCCTCGATTCGGCCGGAAATCGCGAAGGTCAGGCGCTGGCCGATCAACGGGCCGCTGAAGCCGCCCTGGAACATGTTGAAGCCGCCGCGATAGCGGGCCGGCGCCAGCATGTCCGTCTCGTACGAGAAGTTGCCGGCGTACTTGGCCCCGCCCGTGCGGGTCGTGATCGAGACGATGCCGCCCTGCGCGTTGCCGAATTCGGCCGATGCGGCACCGGTGGTGATCGAGGCGTCTTCGAAACCGTTGATGGCCACGGCAGACAGGCCGCTCGTGAAACCCACGCTGGAGGCGCCAGTGCGGACTCCGCTCTGGACCGGGACGCCGTCAACGTACGTGTTCTGCTCGTCCGTCCGCGAGCCGCGGACCGAGATCCCGCCAGCATTGGTGGTCGAGACGCCGGGCTGCAGCTGCAGCACGCGCGAAATATTCTCGACCGGCAGCTTGTCGGCGAAACTGCCGTCGATCAGCTGCTTGGTGGCCACCTGGTCGCGCGGGACCAGCGGGTTCGTCGCCACGACCGTGCGGATGTCACCAAGGGCCACGGCGCTCTGTTCCATGACGATGTCCTGCTTGATCGTCTGGCCCGAGAGGACGCGCAGCTGGGTGACTTCCGAGGACGTGTAGCCGATGTAGGTGGCCCGGATCGAGATGGTACCGGCGGGCACACTGTTGAAGAAGTAGTAGCCTTGCGGGTTTGTCGTCGTGGTAAATGCTGTTCCCACGATCGTCACGCGCGCGCCGCCGAGCGGAATGCCTGCCGCATCGCGTACGTTGCCGTCGACCTTGCCGGTCGACTGCGCGTGAAGGGTCGAGGCACCCGCCCCGAATGCCACCGCCGCAAGCGCAAGCGCCGTGCGTGCGAGGGCTCTCACACAACTCTGAGTCATGGAACCGTCCTCCGAAGGCGTAAACACTGGAGATGCCGCTCCTTCGTGCCGGCCGCTGGCGCCATGCGACGCCAGGACCGCGTCCTGCATCACCCCACGGGGCGCGGGGCGACAGTGAATCCGATGCCGCACGACGGAAGCGTCGTGGATCGGGAAGCCGGCGATGCGAGGCCACGCCTGAGGGGCATGACGGACGCACAAATGCTGCGCGGCTCCGGGGTCTGCTCTGTCTGTGACGATCGGAAAGCCCCGACTGAGTGTCGGGATGCCCAGAATATGTCCGGGTCTTGAGCTAGTGTCAAGCAAGCGTAACAAGTTCAAAACAATAGGGATCGGGATGTTTCTCTGTGTAACGGAAAGGGGGTGTCTCGTGAACGGTGAACGGGACGCGGCCGGAGGCCGCGCTGGGTGAGGAGTGAGGGGGGACTCCGGTGCACCCCTCACCCCTCACCAACGCCCCCGTTCACCGTTCACCGTTCACCGTTCACCCCAGCTTCACCAGCTCCATCTGCCTTTCCCCCGGCGTCACCACGATCCCGCCCGGCCCCCAGAACAGGTTGATCTCGCTGCGGACCCCGAATTCGCCCGGGAGATAGATCCCCGGCTCCACCGAACACCCCGTCGCCGGCAGCATCGCGCGGTCGTCGTGGGTCTCGTAATCGTCCAGGTGGGGCCCCGAGCCGTGCAGGTCGCGGTCGATGCTGTGCCCGGTCCGGTGCACGAAGTACTCGCCGAAGCCCGCCGCCTCGATCACCGCCCGGGCCGCCCGATCGCCGAGGTAACCGAAGACCGGCTCCCCGCCGGCGGCGCGGCTTTGCATCGTGGTGATGGCCGCGTCGCGCGCATCGCGCACGGTGGTCCAGACCGTCTGCACCCGCTCCGGCACCGCACTCCCCGAGAAGCCCATCCAGGTCTGGTCGGCAAAGACCGCCCCCTCGCGCATCCCGCCCCACAGGTCGAGCAGCACCACCTGGTCGTGCTCCAGCACCCGGTCGGCGCCCGGATGCGGCTCGTAGTGCGGGTTGGCGGCGTTCGGCCCGAAACCCACGATCGGATGCGTGGTGAGGAACATCCCCGCCCCTTCCATGGCCGCCACCACTTCCTGCTGCAGCGCCGACTCGCTCAACCCCGTCCCCGCCCGGCGCACCGCGCCATGCAAGGCGTTGAGCGCGATCTCCCGCAGCAGCTCCGCGGCCTGGAAGTGCTCCGCCGCCTCGGCCTCGCTCCACGTCGCCGCGAAGCGCGTCACCAGGTCGGCGCTCGGCACCACCGTCACGCCCATGCTCTGCAGCAGGTCCACCACGCCCCACGGGATCCGATCCAGATACGGGACGGCGTCACGCGGCGAGATCTCCATCGCGGCGCGCTTCCCCCGCAACGTCCCTTCCAGCGCGGCCTGCAGCTCGGCGTGCCGTGCGAAGGGAATGATCGTGCCCGGAAAACCGGTGAACGGCTGCATCTCGATCTTGTGCACGATCGCCACCATCGGCCCCTCGCGCGGGATCCAGACAAAGGTGCGCCGCGTCACCATCCCGCCCGGGAGGAGACGCTGCGCCACCGGGTTGCAGCCGTGAAAGTCGAACAGGAGCCAGCCATCGGCGCCGAGGCGCTCCAGCGTGGCCGAGACCATGGCGCGGTCGATCCGATGCAACGCGGTCATTCGTATCCCCCAGCTTCGGCGGCGAGCCAGACGCAGCTGCGGTCGCCGCGCCCGCGGCAGCTGTGATGGACCATGGCGCCCTCGATGCCGACCACCAGGCGGAGCAGTTCGGCGAGGGCGGCAGTGTAGAACACGCAGGCGACCCCGTCTTCTCGCGCCTGGATCGGCAGCGAGTCGAGCAGTTCGGCGCGGGCAATCCCCTCCGCCGGCTTGAGGTCGGCGAGCAGCCAGCGCGAGGCAAGCCGCGACGCCGCGCGCATCGCCAGCGCCCGCTTCGCGCGCTTCCCCGGCGCCACCGCGACGATCCCCTTGGTGCCCGAGCCGAGCTCGCGGGCGGCGTACCGCGCCGCACGGCGCCCGGCATCGGCAAAGACCAGGGCGGCATCGGGACGGCGTCCCACCAGGCGAAAGACCGCCAGGGCCTCCTCGCCCGGCACCACCTCGCCCCCGCTCGCCCGCTCGCGATAGCGCGCGACCTGCGCCGCCACCGTCGGCGAGAGCCCCAGCCGCTTGGAGGCGAGTTCGTCCTGCAGGGCGCCGAGGCCGTCGTCGGGAGGGGTGTCGATGTTCTGCACCGCTTCGAGCACGGCAAGCGGGAGAATGGCTGGGATGGGGGTGTGCATTGGCGACGATTCTAACAGGGTAGCGCGTGAACGGTGAACGGTGAACGGTGAACGGGAGGGGTGACCAGTGACCAGTGACCAGGGGTAACGGGGCACTGGTTACTGGTTACTGGTCACGGGTGACTCCCGTTCACCGTTCACCGACCGCGGCCTGACGGCCGCGGCTGAATGAGCCGATGGTTAAGCTTCTCCCCATGTCCGCTTCCGCCCCCAGCTTCGAATCCGAAGCCCTCCCCCATCTCGACACCCTCTACCGGGTGGCGCTGCGGTTGACCAACAACCCCGCGGCGGCTGAAGACCTGGTGCAGGACACCATGCTGCGCGCCCTGCGGGCGTGGGGTGGGTTCCGCCCCGGCAGCAACGCCCGCGCCTGGCTGGTGACCATCCTCCGCAACCAGTTCATCTCCGGCTGGCGGAGCGCCAAGCGCGGGGCGCAGCCGGTGGACGTCGAGGCGATCCCCGAACTGCCCGACGCCAACCAGCCCGATCCCGAGGGGCGCTTCTTCGCCGACCTGGTGGACGACGAGGTCCTCGCGGCGCTCGATGCCCTCCCCGAGGAGTTCCGCGAAGTGGTGGTGCTGAGCGACCTCGAGGGCCTTCCCTACGCTGAGGTCGCCGAGGCGCTCGGGATCCCCCTGGGCACGGTGAAGTCGCGGATCTTCCGCGCGCGCCGGATCCTGCAGGGGCAGTTGCGGCGTTATGCCGAAGAGAGCGGTCTGATCCGCCCCACGGAGCCAACCCCATGACGCACGACGCCATCAATTGCACCGCCGCACTGGCCGAGCTCGACGCCTTCCTGCGCGGCGAGCTGCCGGCCGATTCGGTGGAGCGGATGCAGGGGCACCTCGATCGCTGCCGACATTGCGCCCAGATCGGTCGCTACGAACAGGCGTTCCGCGACCGCCTGCAGCGGCTCGGCAGCGGCACCGAGTGTCCACCATCGCTGCGCGAGCGTATTGCCACCCTTCTCGGCGACGAGCCCCGCAGTGGCTGATGCGGGTGAGGTGGTGATTGTCGGCGCGGGGCCGGCCGGCAGCGCCACCGCGATCCACCTCGCGCGCGCCGGGCAGCGCGTCACGCTGGTTGATCGCGCCCGCTTCCCGCGCGACAAGCCCTGCTCCGAGTATCTCTCCCCCGAAACGGTGCGTCACCTCGCACAGCTCGGCGTGCTCGACACCCTGGAGTCGCACGGCGGGACGCGGCTCGAGGGAAGTTGCGTGCGTGCCGCGCACGGGGCCTCGCTGACCGGCCGCTTCGCCGATGCGGGGGGCACGCCCTACCGGAGCACCGGCCTCGCCATGCCGCGACGGACGCTCGATGCCACGCTGCTTCAGGCGGCGCGCGACGCGGGCGTGCAGGTGCACGAAGACACCGCGGTGCGCCGCGTCGGCCCGATGACCGCCGCGGGCCGCGAGGTCACGCTGCGCACTGCCGACGACCGCGAGCGTACCATCACGGCCCGCTGCGTGGTCGGCGCCGACGGACTGCGCAGCGTGGTGGCACGTCAGGCCGGGCTGCATCGGCAGGGATGGCTGCGGCGCATGGCCTTCGTGGCCCACGTCGAAGGGGTCACCGGGCTCGGCCGCGTGGCCGAGATGCACGTGGGAGCACGGGGCTACGTCGGACTCAACCCGCTCACGTCGACCCTCGCCAACGTGGCGCTGGTGGTTCCCGCCTCGGAGGCCGCCGCCGCGCGCGGCGACGCCGCCGCCTGGTTCCATCGAAGGATTGAGGAGTTTCCCGGCGTGCGCGGCCGAGTGGACGCCAATCGCACCGTGCGCGAGGTGCTGGTCACCGGACCGTTCTCCGCGTCCTGCCGACGCAGCACCGCCGATGGCCTGCTGCTGGTGGGCGACGCGGCCGACTTCTTCGACCCATTCACCGGCGAGGGAGTCTGCTCGGCGCTCGCGGGCGGTGAATTCGCCGCAGCCACGCTCGCCGCGGCACTGCAACGCCCCGGCCCGCTCACCGCCACTCGCCTCGCCGCCTATCGGACCGCGCGTCGGCGTGCATTCCTCGGCAAGTGGATCGTCGAACGATTGATCGGGTACAGCATGCTCAGTCCCCGCCTCTTCGACCGCGCCGTCGGCCGACTCGATCGGCGCGGCATGGCGGATACGCTCATCGGCGTCACGGGGGATTTCGTGTCGCCGTGGCGGGTCGTGAATCCGTGGTTTCTTGGGCGGATGGTTGTGTAGTTGGTGAGGGGTGAGGGGTGACCAGTAACCTGTAACCAGCGACCAGTACCGTGTCGCTTGGCCCCCCTCACCCCTCACTGGTCACTGGTCACGGGTCACGGGTCACGATTCGCTTCTCGCTTCTCGCTTCTCGAAAGGCTCTCCGCATGGACGCATTCGACTTCCGCCAGCTGTGCGGCCGCTTCGCCACCGGGATCGCCGTCGTGACGGCGCGCGATGGCACGGGGCAGCCGGCCGGGATGACGGTGAACTCCTTTGCCTCGGTGTCGCTCGATCCGCCGCTGGTGTCGATCGCGATCGATCACGCCGCGTCGATGCACGGCGTGCTGCAGGCGTGCGAGCAGTACACCATCAACATCCTCGAGAGCCACCAGGAGGCGTTGTCGCGTCGCTTCGCCTCCGGCCAGTCGGATCGCTTCGAGGGGATCGGCTTCCCGCCCGATGCGAGCGGACGGATCGTGCTCGACGGGACGCTGGCGCACCTGAGCTGCGAGCGCGTGGCCGCGGTGCCGGCCGGTGATCACACCATCTTCATCGGTCGCGTCGTGGCCGGTGCGGCGGCCGAGCATGGGCGGCCCCTGCTCTACTATCGCGGCGGCTACGCCGACCCCGAATCGGTCTGATGTGACCCCGACGCTCACCCACTCGACCGTGGGCCACGAGGCCCTGGACGACCCGGCCACCGCGCCGGCGCTGGTCGAGCGGATGCTGACCGACATCGCCCGCAGCAATCGCTGGTTCGGCGGCCGCCACGCCATGCGCGTCGGATTGGCGCGCCTCGTCGATCCGAGCGACCTCGGTCGCACGCTCACGCTCCTCGACATCGGCACCGGCGCCGGCGACCTCCCCCACGATGCGGTGCGCTGGGCCGCCGATCGCGGCATCACGCTGGTGCCGATCGGGCTCGAGCGGATTCCCGCGGCAGCCCGACTCGCCCAGGGCGGCGGTCTCCCCGTGTTCCTCAGCTGTGCCGGCGCGCTGCCGGTGCGCCGTGCCGGGGTGGACATCGTGCTGGTGAGCCAGATGCTCCACCACCTCGACACGGCCAGCAGCGTGCGGCTGCTCGCGGAGTGTCACGCCATCGCGCGGCGCGGCGTGGTGATCGCCGACCTTCGACCGTCGCCGCTCGCCGCCGTCGGCTACCGACTCGCGGGCCCCTTCTTGAGAATGCATCCGATGACCGTTCGTGATGGTGTCACCTCGCTGCAGCGCGGGCTGACCCCCGCCGTCCTTCAGGGCCTCGTGCACGAGGCGATCGGTCGCGACGTGCCGGTATGGCGACTTCCCGGCGCGCGCGTGCTGGCGACGTGGCGGACCAACCGATGATGCGCGTCGTCGATCGTCTCGTCATCAACGCCTCGCCCGATGCGGTCTGGCCGCACGCCGTGGATGTCGAGCAATGGCCCGCCATCCTGCCGCACTACCGCTGGGTCCGCCGCAGCGAGGGCGTGCCCCGCGGCGATGGCATCGTGGCGATGTCGGCGCACCGTCCCTTCGGCGGGCCGCTCAACTGGCCCACCTGGTGGACCAGCCGGATCTGGGTGGACGCCGCCAGGCACGAGATCCGCTACAAGCACATCGGTGGCATCACCACCGGAATGGACGTCCTCTGGACCATCACCCCCACCGACAACGGCGGCAGCGACGTGACCATCGTGCACACCTGGGACGGTCCACCATGGCCGCTGATCCGCCGCATTGCCGCCGAGGTGGTGATCGGGCCGGTGTTCGTGCACGGGATTGCCAAGCGCACCCTGGCGGGCGTCGCACGCGCCGCCGAGCGTGACGGGTGACGCGCCGCGTGGTGGTGACCGGCATCGGGCTGGTGACGCCGATCGGCATCGGCAGCGACGCGGTCTGGGCCCGGTTGCACGGCACGGAGTCGGCGGTGCAGCGGATTGATCGCTTCGACTCGTCGCCGTTCCGCTCGCACATCGCGGCGCAGGTCAACGACTTCGACCCCGAGGCGATGCTCTCGCCCAGGCAGGCGCGCCGCACCGATCGCTGCTCGCAACTCGGCCTCGCCGCGACGCGCCTCGCGCTGGAAGACGCCAGGCTCGACCTCGCGACGGAGGCGCCCGACCGCGTCGGCGTGATGATGGGCACCGCGCTGGGCGGGATCGGCTTTGCCGAGCAGGAGAACGCGAAGTACGTGCACGGGGGCCCGCGCGAGGTGGATCCGCTGCTCGCGCTCACCGTCTTTGGCGGGGCACTCTCGTGCAACATCGCGATCACGCACGGTGTGTCGGGCGTGAACAGCACCAATGCGATGAGCTGTGCCTCGGGGACGCTCGCGATCGGCCAGGCCTTTCGCGCCATCGCGCGGGGCGAGGCCGACGTGATGCTCGCCGGCGGCAGCGAGGCCCCGCTCTACCCGCTCTGTTACGGCTCGTTCTCGCTGATCCGTGCGATGAGCACGCGCAACGACGACCCCGCGACGGCCTCTCGCCCCTTCGACACCGGTCGCGACGGCTTCGTGATGGCCGAGGGATCGGCGGTGCTGGTGCTCGAGTCGCTGGAGCATGCGCTCGCGCGCGGCGCGGCGATCTACGCCGAGGTGGCGGGCGCCGGCCTGACCAACGATGCCCACCACATGACCCAGCCGCGTCCCGATGGGCGCGAAGCGGTGCGGGCGATGCAGCTGGCCCTCGCCGAGGCCGGCTGCGCCCCCGACGACGTGGAGTGGGTCAATGCCCACGGCTCGTCGACCACGCTGAATGACTCCACCGAGGCCAACGCGATCCGGGAGGTGTTCGGGGCGCACGCCGACGCGCTGCCCGTCAGCGGCACCAAGGGATGGCACGCGCACGCCCTCGGCGCGAGTGGCGCCATCGAGACCGCCGTGGCCTGCCGCTCGATCCGCGACGGCTGGCTGCCGCCGACCCTCAACTGCCTGGACGCCGACCCGGCCGGGGGACTCTGCCACGTCCCGGTGGGCGGGTTGTCACGTCACCCGCGGGCCGTGCTCAAGAACTC
This sequence comes from Gemmatimonadales bacterium, assembly GCA_033764505.1. Taxonomy (GTDB): domain Bacteria; phylum Gemmatimonadota; class Gemmatimonadetes; order Gemmatimonadales; family GWC2-71-9; genus Palsa-1233. The sequence continues at coordinate 60,087 of JANRIW010000031.1, read as the reverse complement.
GTTCGGCTTCGGGGGCTGCAACGCGACGCTCCTCCTTCGCGCGCCAATGATGTAGATTCGCGCGGTCGCTGTTCACCCCCCCATTCCTCCAACCAGGATGAGTCCCCCGATGCGTCCTCTCGTCCCGCGCGTGATTGCCGAGATGCTCGGCAGCTTCATGCTGGTGTTCTTCGCGGCTGGTGCCGTGGTGATCAACTCCTTCCCCACCGCCCAGTACGGCGTCTTCGGGATGGCCGCCGCCGCCGCCATGGCCTATGCCATCGCGATCTCCGCCACGGGGCCGATCTCGGGGGGCCACCTGAATCCGGCCGTCACGATCGGCATGCTGGTGATCCGGAAGATCAGCCCCGCCGAGGGCTTCGTGTACATCGTGTCGCAGCTCTCCGGTGGCCTGGTCGGCGCGGTCGCGGTCAAGGCGCTGGTCGCGCCCAACGTCGGCCGCGTGGTCGGCTACGGCGCGCTGCAGCTCCACAGCACCATGACGATCACCACCGGCATCGCGCTCGAGGCAATCCTCACCTTCTTCCTGATGTCTGCCGTGATGGCCACCATGGCCGGGAAGCAGCCGAGCAAGTTCGCCGGCTTCGCCGTCGGCCTCACGCTGATCCCCGCGATCATCGTCGGCGGCCCGCTCACCGGCGCCGCCCTCAACCCGGTGCGCGCCTTCTCCCCGGCCATCGTCGCGGGCTCGATGCAGGCGCAGGCCGTCTGGTGGATCGGGCCGATCCTCGGCGCGGTGGTGGCGGCGGTGCTGTGGAACTACGTGTTGCTGGGGAAGGAAGAGACGGCTGGATGATCGATGGTCGATGATCGATGATCGATCTCCCGTGTCATCCTGAGCGTAGCAGCCCGTAGGGCTGCGCAGTCGAAGGACCTCTCTCCGCAGGCCGGGAAAGAGGTCCTTCGACTACGCCCGCTTCGCGGGCTCCGCTCAGGATGACAACCGCCATCGATCATCGATCATCGACTATCGCTTTTCGTTTCCCCGCCGCCACAGATTCACCACATACCCCACCACCACCACGGCCACGACGATGTAGCCCGCGATCATGTAATTCCCGGACTCAGGCATCGGCCACCTCCTGGTGTGCGGCGCGGACGCCGATGCCGTAGCGCTGCATGGCGAGGCCGATGTAGAGCACGGTGAAGACCCCGAAGCCGGTGAGGAAGGTGCGCAGCATCTCGAACGGGAGTGCCGGCTTGCCGGCGCGCAACGCCACCGGTTCCGGGTGCTGCGAGGCGAAGTAGTAGACCGTGAGGTGATTGAAGGGCACCAGCACCAGGGCCATCATGCCGAGCACCGCGGCGAACTTGGCGCGTTCCTGCGGATCGCGCACCGCACCGCGCAGCGCGAAGTAGCCTCCGAAGACCAGCAGCTCGAGCACCGTGAAGGTGAGCCGCGGCTCCCAGGCCCACCAGACGCCCCACGCGGGGCGACCCCAGATCGGTCCGGTGATCACCACGATCATCCCCATCACCATGCCGACTTCGGCCGACGCCTCGGCGAAGAGGTCGAAGCGCTCGTCGCGGAGCAGCAGGTAGAGCAGCGAGCAGAGGCCGGTCGCCAGGAAGGCGAGCTGCATCGCGTACGCCGCGGGCGGGTGCACGTAGTAGAGCTTCTGCACCAGCCCCATGGTCCGCTCCGGTGGCGTGAACTGGAGCGCCATCACGTAGAGCACCGCAAGGCCAAGCAGGGCGATCAGGGTCACTGCCCGGCCGCGACGGATCTGTCGCTCGGCCGAGGCTGCGTCTGGCATCATTCGTCCACCACCGCGGGAAAGAGGAGCGCAGCCATCGTCGCAAAGGCCACGTCGTACAACAGCAGGAATCTGAACGAGCCCCAGAGCTCGTCCAAGGGGCGGCCCGCGAGGAGCCGCACCGTGCTCTGCGCCGCGAAGAAGATCGGCGGCAGCAGGAAGGGGAGCATCAGCACCGGGAGGAGCAGCTCGGCGTGCCGCGTCCGCACCGCCATCGCCGAGAAGACGGTGCCGATGGCGGTCACCCCGATCGAGGCCAGCAGCGCCACCGCGGCGACCGCGAAGAGCGCCGGCGTGACCGCGACGCCGTAGAAGAGGATCCAGAGCGGGAAGGTGATGGTCATCACCAGCGAGACGAAGGCGAGGTTGGCGAGCCACTTCCCGAGGAAGAGGGCGCTCCGCGGCACGGGGGCGAGGAGGATCCCCTCGAGGGCGGCGTGCTCCCGCTCCAGCGTGAAGGCGCGGTTGAGCGCCACCAGCGAGGAGAGCGCGATGGTGATCCAGAGCACGGAGGGCGCGAGCGTCAGGAGCGACACCGACCCACCGTCGCGCGCAAAGACCACCGTGAGGAGCACCAGCACCGCGAAGAGGGTGGCGGTGTGGAGCGCGGTCCGCGAACGGCGCTCGATCCGCAGGTCCTTGGCGGCGATCAGCAGGGCCACCCGGAGCACGCTCATGGCGTCACCAGGGCGTCATAGCCGGCGCGGAATTCCCCGAGGTCGGACGGACGCGGCTCGTCGGCCACCACCACGCCGCCGCGCAGCACGATCACCCGCGAGGCGATCTCCCACAGCTCCGCCGGCTCGTGGGTCACGCAGACCACGGCACGCCCCGCATCGCGCTCCGCCGCAATCCGCTCCCGCAGCGAGCGCGCCGCGGCGGCATCGAGCGCGGTGAACGGTTCGTCGAGCAGCAGGAGGGCCGGGTCATGCAACGTCGCACGCGCGATCGCCAGCCGCTGCAGCATCCCCTGTGAGAATCCGAACACCCGCGTATCGGCCCGCGAGGTGAGGCGCGCATCCGCTAGTGCCTGCTCCACGCGGGTTGCCACACTGTCGAGTCCATGCAACTCTGCCGCGAATCGCAGGTTCTCCCGCGCCGTGAGATCCTCGTACAGGAACGACTGGTGGGAGAGGAGACCGAGCGGTCGGCGCGCCTCGGGGTCGGCGTGGACGTTTCGCCCGGACACTTCCACGCGTCCCTTGGAGGGGCGTGCCAACCCGGCGATGCAGCGCAACAACGTCGACTTCCCCGCCCCGTTGGGACCGAGCAACAGCACCACCTCGCCAGGCGCCACGACGATGGAGACGCCGCGCAACGCGACCAGCGCCCCGAAGCGACGCTCGAGTCCATGGATGGCAAGCAGGGGGGTCTCGGAGGGATTCATCCGCGCGCGCAGGCCTGAGGCATCGCGGAAGTATAGCGAACCGGAAGGCCCGCGCCGTCAGCGGTTGGTGCGGGACTGCTCGAAAAGGAAGAGATCGTCGAGCTTGGTGAGGACCAGCAGGAACTCGAGCTCCGGCACCACGCTCCGGAGCACCACCTGCAGCCGCCGATCGGCGGCGTGCCGCTGCACCATCACCAGAGCGCCCAGACCCGACGAGTCGACCTCCTTGGTCCCGGAGAGATCGACCACGAGCTGGCCGTTCCCCTCGGCGAGCTGGTCGAGCAGCTCGTTGGCCGATTGGCGAAAGGCCTCGCGGGTCGCGAGTCCAAGCGTTGCGGGGGCGTGCAGCTCTCGCCGAGGCGGCTGCGCGATGGTCACGGTCATGGGCCTCCAGCCCGTCAGAAGTCGTGTCGGGAGAAGGGAAGAGCAAGAGGTCTGCCAAACGGACGCCGGAGGCAGGTGTATAGTTTTTGTACAGTGCTGGGGTCAACGGGGAAGGGGGAACGGGGCGCGGGGGAGTCGGGGTAACCAGTGACCTGTAACCAGTAACCAGTAACCAGGAGCGGATTGACTGGTCACTGGTCACTGGTCACGGTGCTCGGTCCTCGGTTCTCGTTACTTTTGAACTTCCTCAGACACCGGCCTCCCAACATGTCCGACCAGCTCCAGACCCTCCTCTCCGAGGAGCGGCGCTTCCCTCCCGCTACCGCCTTTGCGGCGGCGGCGGTGGCCACCCCCGAGACCTATGCGGCGGCCGAGGCCGATCGGCTCGCCTTCTGGGCGGCCGAGGCGGCCAGGCTCGACTGGAGCCGCCCCTGGGACAGCGTCCTGCAGTGGCAACTCCCGCATGCCAAGTGGTTCAACGGCGGTCGGCTCAACGTCTCGGTGAATTGCGTGGACCGGCATCTGACCGGGGCGCGGCGCAATCAGGCGGCGCTGATCTGGGAGGGGGAGCCCGGCGACCAGCGGGTGCTGACCTACTGGCAGCTGCATCAGGAGGTCTGCAAGGCGGCCAACGCGCTGCTTGCCCTTGGCGTGCAGCGGGGCGATCGCGTCGCGATCTACCTCCCGATGATCCCCGAGGCCGCGATCGCGATGCTGGCGTGCGCGCGCATCGGCGCGGTCCACTCGGTGGTCTTCGGCGGCTTCTCGGCCGAATCGCTGCGCGATCGGATCAACGACGCCGAGGCGGTCTGCTGCATCACGGCCGACGGCGGCTATCGGCGCGGTCAGGTGCTCCCGCTCAAGCGGCTCGCCGACGAGGCACTGGCGGAGTGTCCGTCGATCCGCTCCTGCCTGGTGGTCCACCGCGGCCAGGGGATCGACCCGACCGCCTGCCCGATGACCGAGGGGCGCGATCACTGGTGGCACCGCGCCCTCGACGCCCAGAGCGCCGTGAACACGCCGGAGGAGATGGAGGCAGAGGACCTGCTCTTCATCCTCTACACCTCGGGCACCACGGGCAAGCCGAAGGGGATCGTCCACACCACCGGCGGCTACCTCACGCAGGTGGCGGCCACCACGCGCCACGTCTTCGACCTGAAGGAAGGGGACGTGTTCTGGTGCACCGCCGACATCGGCTGGGTCACCGGGCACTCGTATGTGGTGTACGGTCCGCTCGCCAACGGCGCCACGGTGCTGATGTACGAGGGCGCGCCTGACTGGCCCGAGCGCGACCGCTTCTGGTCGATGTGCGCGCGGCATGGCGTGACCGTCTTCTACACCGCCCCCACGGCGATCCGCGCCTTCATGAAGTGGGGTACGCATCACCCGGCCAAGCACGATCTCTCGCGCCTGCGCCTCCTCGGCACCGTGGGGGAGCCGATCAACCCCGAGGCGTGGATCTGGTATCACGAGCAGATCGGCCGCGGCCGCTGCCCCATTGTGGACACCTGGTGGCAGACCGAGACCGGCGGGATCATGATCACGCCGCTCCCGGGCGTCGTGACCACCAAGCCCGGCTCGGCGACCATCCCCTTCCCCGGGATCGAGGTGGAGCTGGTGGACAGCCACGGCGCGGCGGTGGCCAAGGGCGGCGGCTTCCTCACCATCAAGTCGCCGTGGCCCGGCATGCTGCGCACCATCTACGGCGACGACGCGCGCTACCAGGAGACCTACTGGAGCCGCTTCCCGGGCCGCTACTTCGCGGGCGACGGTGCCAAGATCGACGAGGACGGCTACTGGTGGATCCTCGGCCGCGTGGACGACGTGCTCAACGTCGCGGGGCATCGCATCGGCACCATGGAAGTGGAGAGCGCGCTGGTGGACCATCCGGCCGTCGCCGAGGCCGCCGTGGTGGGCAAGGCGCACGAGCTCAAGGGTCAGGCGATCGCGGCCTTCGTGACGCTCAAGGAGGGGCACCACGCCTCATCGGAGATGCGCGACGAGCTGCGCGAGCACGTGGCGCACAAGATCGGCGCCATCGCCAAGCCCGACGACATCCTCTTCTCCGCCGACCTGCCGAAGACCCGCTCCGGCAAGATCATGCGGCGCCTGCTGCGCGACATCGCCGAGGGGCGCGCGCTGGGCGACACCACGACGCTGGCGGATCCGGCGGTGGTGGCGAAGTTGAAGGATGAGTATGAGAGTCTGGAGAGCTGATCGAGAAGCGAGAGGCGAGAAGCGAGAAGCGTGGCCCAGCGGAGAGATCGTCCCGCCGAGCCACGCTTCTCGCTTCTCGCTTCTCGCTTCTCGCTTCTCGCTTCTCGCTTCTCGCTTCTCGCTTCTCGCTACACCTGCAACTGCGCCCCCAACTCCACCACCCGATTCGGCGGCAAGCCGAAGTAGGCGGCGGCGCTCTGCGCGTTGCGGGTCATCACCGCGAAGAGCGTGGCGCGCCACGCGGGCATCGCCGCGCGGGCGCGGGCGCCGCCCTTGGTGCGCGGCGTGACGATGAGCGTCTCGCGCCCGAGGTAGAAGGTCACCTCGTTGAGGCGGAGCGCCGGGACCTTGCCGTCGGTCGGCGGCGGCAGCAGCTCCGCGGTGGCGGCGAGGATGGCCGCGACGTTGGGCGACTCGAGGAAGCCGTACTTCGCGAAGACCTGCACGAAGCCCGCCTCCTTCTGGACCACCTGGACCCGATCCGCCTCGGCCACCTGCGGAATCTCGACCGAGCTGATGGTCATCAGGATCACCTGCTCGTGCAGCACCTTGTTGTGCTTCAGGTGGTGCAGCAGCACCGGCGGCGCCACGTCGGGAATGGACGTCATCACCACCGAGACGCCGGGGACGCGATACGGCTTGCGGCGCACCACGTCGGGGATGAAGAGGTCGAGCGGCAGCGACGATTCCTGCAGCATCGCCGTCACCTGCCGGCGTCCCAACTTCCAGGTGCTCATCAGCAGGTACACCACGGCGGCCGCGACGAGCGGGAACCAGCCGCCATCGGGGATCTTCAGCAGGTTGGCGCTGAGGAAGGCCGCGTCCACCACCACGAACATCGTGGTGATCACCACCACGCGCCACATCGGCCACTGCCACAACTGGCGCATCACGATCGCGAAGAGCACCGAGGTGGTCAGCATCGTCCCGGTGACCGCGACGCCATACGTGGCTGCGAGGGCGGTGGAGGTCTTGAACGCCAGCACCAGCGCAATGCACGCCACCCAGAGCGTCCAGTTGACGCCGGGCATGTAGATCTGGCCGATCTCGGTGCGCGAGGTGTGGATCAGCCGCATGCGCGGGGCGAAGCCGAGCTGCATCGCCTGCTGCGTCAGCGAGAAGGCGCCAGAGATGAGGGCCTGCGAGGCCACCACGGCCGCACCCGTCGCGATGGCGATCATCGGGTAGAGCGCCCACTCGGGCACGAGCCGGTAGAACGGATTGCTCACCGCCGATGGATCGGCGAGGAGCAGGCCACCCTGGCCGAAGTAGTTGAGTGCCAGCGCCGGCAGCACCACGCAGAACCAGGCGAGGCGAATCGGACGCGCACCGATGTGCCCCATGTCGGCATAGAGCGCCTCGCCGCCGGTGATCACCAGCACCACGGCCGCGAGCACCACGAAGCCGTGCCACTGCTCGCGCATGAAGAAGTCGACGGCGTACATCGGATTCAGCGCGTGGAGCACCTCGGGATTCATGAGGATGCCGCGCACGCCCAGGATGGCGATGCAGATGAAGTAGAGCGTCGTCACGGGACCGAAGATCCGCCCGATGCCCGCCGTGCCGCGGCTCTGCACGGCGAAGAGCGCGGTGATGATCAGGATGGCGATCGGCACGACCCATTGCTTGAAGATCGGGGTCACCACTTCGAGACCTTCGACCGCGCCGAGCACGGAGATCGCCGGCGTGATCACGCCATCCCCGTAGAGCAGCGCCGCGCCGAAGAGCCCCACCATCAGGACAAAGCCGCGCCCCTTGGCCTGGCCGCCCGGCCGCACCAGCGCGAGCAGGGCCAGGATGCCCCCCTCGCCGCGGTTGTCGGCGCGCATCACCAGCCCGATGTACTTGAAGGAGACCACGAAGTTGAGCGACCAGAACATCAGCGACAGGATGCCGAGGACGTTGTCGTGGTTGAGCGCGACGGAGTGCGTCCCGGCGAAGACTTCCTTGAGGGCGTAGAGCGGCGACGTGCCGATGTCACCGTAGACGACCCCGAGCGCCGCGAGGGCAAGGCCGGCCAGCTCCTTGCCCTTGGGCGGGGTGCGATCGTGGCTCACGGCGTCGGCGTGGCAGCCTGCGCCGTGATCATCGAGTCCACCATCCGCACGATGTCATCGGCGTTGAGGCCGGAATAGATGCGCCCCCCGATCAGGAAACTCGGCGTGTACTGCACACCGGCGCGGCTCCCCTCCTCAAGCGAGGCCTGGATCCGACCGGCATACTTGGCCGACTGCATGCACTCCTTCCAGGCGCCGGTGTCGAGCCCGACCGCCTTGGCGATCTCCTCGAAGATCGGCAGGGCGCTCCCCTTCATGGCCCAGTCGTTCTGGCGCTGGTAGATGCGGTCCTCCATCTCCCAGAACTTCCCCTGATCGTTGGCGCAGGCGGCCGAGTGGGCCGCCAGCCGGGCGTGGACGTGGGCGCCGTCGAGCGGGAAATCGCGATAGCGGAAGCGGATCTTGCCGGTGTCGATCAGCCGCGCCTTGAGGTCGGGGAACTGCACCGTGGCGAACGCCCCGCAGCCCGGGCACTGGTAGTCGGCGTACTCGGTGACCTCGATCGTGGCGGTCTCGCTCCCCAGGATGTAGCCCCGGAAGCCGGTGGTGTCGGCCTCGGTCACCGTCACGTTGGCGGGAATGGAAACCGGGCCACCGCCTGCCAGGCGCATGGCGAGCCAACCGATTCCGATGAGGGCGACGGCCCCGATTGCGACGTAGAACGGCTTCTGACCCTGCGCCATGACACCCTCGGCGGCGTCCCCCGGCGAGCGCGGGGCCCCTCGGGGGCCTGCTCGGCGGACGCTGGCAATACTGGTGAACCGCGCTCGCGCCCCGCCCACAAGCGGTCGGCGACGGGGACCAATCTAATGGCTCTCCGAGGACCTGCCGAGACGCCAGTTTGCCTTCGGGTGAACGAATTCCCTATATTGCGCGTATCCAGTGCGATGGATGCGGGGGCAATGTCGCCCCCAGCAACACTCAGGGACACCGAATGACCAAGAAGAAGACGGCCCCCCGACCCCCCGCGATGCCCACGGCGTTCGACGCGGCCCGGGATGAGCTGTTCAGCCATATCCTCCGCTGCGGCGTGCTCGATGCCGCCCCGGAGCACCAGAAGGAGTGGATGGACGACACCATGCAGTACGTCGGGGACCGCTATCCCGACCTGACCACCGAGCAGCACGCCCAGCTTCGTGTCCTCGGGGAGCGCTTCTGCCAGCCGGTCGTGCGCCGGGCCCCGACCGATGCGGTCGTGGAGACGGTGACCGAGACGGAAGTCGAAGTCGAAGCCGAAATCGAGACGGCGGACGCGACGGTCTAAGTTCGAGAAGCGAGAAGCGTGGCCTAGCGGACAGATCCTCCCGCCGGGCCACGCTTCTCGTTTCTCGCATCTCGCTTCTCGCTACTCGACGATCACCTTCGTCTCCACCACGATATCCTCCCTGAGCGACATCATCACCGAGCAGTACTTGGTCACGCTCAGCTCCACCGCGCGGTCGGCCTTGGCCTGGGTCAGCCCCTCGCCCGACATCGTGAAGGTGAAGAGGATGTGGTTGTAGCGCTTCGGATGCTCCTCGTTGCGGCGACCGGTGAGGTCCATCGTGTACTTGGTCAGGGTGACCTGCATCTTCTCGAGGATCGAGACGACGTCGGCCCCGGAGCAGGCGCCCATCGCGATGAGGAGGCCCACCATCGGGCCAGGTGCGGTCTCGCCGGCGCCGTCGAGGTTGATCGTCGGACCGCCCGGCACACCGCCGGTGAAACGCATGCCGCCCGTCCAGTCGAGGTGGGCGAAGCGAAGATTCGGATCAGTCATTGGCCTTGAGCTTCCGGAAGAAGGGCTGGTTGTAGTCGTAAATGGCGTAGAGTGCCACCGCCGCCGTGGCCCAGGCGAGTGGCCTGAGGTAATACGACGACTCGAGAATGAAGGCGAGAAGAGTCAACAACTGCAACAGCGTGACCGCCTTGCCGCCGAATCGCGCCGGCACCGCGGTCCCGTGCCCCCGCTTCGCGATGGTGATGAAGAAGGCAATCGAGAGCACGATGTCACGGATCAGGAGTGCCGTGATCTCCCACCAGGTCAGCGCCCCCGAGAAGAGCACCGTGCCGAAGGCCGCGGCCATGAAGAGCTTGTCCACGATCGGGTCGAGCACCGCGCCGATGCGCGAGCCGCCATAGCGCCGCGCCACCACGCCGTCGCCCAGATCGGTGGCCGCGGCCAGCCCGAGCAGCACCAGCCGGGCGGTGGTGCCGGGGAGCAGGGGAAACGCGATGGCGAGCGGGATGCGCACGAGCGTGATGGCATCGGCCAGCGCAAAACCACGGCGCAGCGGAGGCGCGGGCGGGCGGGGGAGCTCGGGGTCGGACATCCCCGCAAGCTACTCCGATCGCTCCGGGGAGACGACGCCCTCTGCACGGATGGCCGGATCGAAGGCGGCGGACACCGCGTGGACCGCCTCGGCCGAGACGTCGCGGTAGGGCGCGGCGGGGTCATCGAGCTCGATCAGCCCCTCGCCGAGGAGCCAGGCGTCGGCAATCTCCCCCGCCACCGCCCCGGCCGACTGCCGGGCCACTTCGGCCTGCCCGGAGAGCATCGCCGTGGCCCGCTGCACTTCCTCGGCGGTCGGCGGTTCGGCGCGGAAGCGCGCCAGCTCCTCGAGCATCGCGTCGCGGGCCTCGTCGAGGCGTTCCGGTGCCATGGCGATGTAGGTGAGCAGTCCGCCAGCGCGCTGCCGCTGCCACGACGACGCCATCACGGTATACGCGAGCGAGCGCGCGCTGCGCAGCGACTCGAAGAGGCGCCCACCCAGCCCACCCGCGATCGCACCCCACACCTCGGCCGCGTGCCGCTCCGGCTGCCGCCGACTCGGGCCCGGAAAGAGCATCGCCAACGCCGCCTGCTGCCGATCACGATGCGCAGCACGGGCACCTGGGCGAGGCGCCGTGAGCGACCCACTCGGCGCCTGCACGGGAGGCGCCACGGTGGCGCCGGGACCTGCCAACCGCGACAACTGTTCGAGCAGCAGGTCGGCGAGTCGCTCCGGCTCCATGTTGCCGACGGCCACCACGGTGGTCGGCCCGCTCGCGGCAAAGTCGGCGTGCCAGCGCCGGACGCGCTCGGCCGTGAAGTGGCCCAGCGACTCGGGCGTGCCGAAGGCGGGGGCCCCGTAGCCGACATCATCGAAGGCGTGACCCAGCGCCAACTGGAACGGAAAGCGCATCATGTCGTCGGCCACCGAGCGCGCGTCATCGAGGAGCAGGTCGCGCTCGATGGCGATGCCGGCGTCGTCGAGACGCGGCGTCTCGAGCACCTCGAGGAGCAGGCGCGCCGCATCGCCCACCCGCTCGGCGAGCACCGTGGTCCCCAGACCGATCACGTCGGCACCGAGGGAGGGCGAGAGCACGCCCCCCATCGCCTCGATCGCCACCGCGAGCTGTGCGGCCTCGAGTCGTTGCGTGCCGCGTACCAGGGCGCGCAGGCCAAGCGCCTCGAGACCGGCAAGCATCGGGTCGGTCACGGCGGGACGCGGGCGGTAGATCGAGAGCCCCACCTGCGGCACATCGCCGTGACGTGCCACCAGCAAGTCGAGCCCGGGCAGCGCCACGTGCAGCACACCGTGGTCAGTGCGGCGCATGGCCTGGGGCGGTGCCGCGAGAGGGCGCGCCGCGGCGGTCGGCACGGTCAGTGGCGCCATCGGGCGGGCCGGCGCACGCATCGCCTCGGCGACGCGGTCGAGATCGAAGGGTTCGTTGCTGCTGCGCGGGAAGTAGGCCACGGCCGACGTCAACGCCGGATCGAGGAAGGCGGCCGCCACGTCGCGCACGTCGTTGCGCGTGACGGCAAGGATCGCCTCCTCTTCACGATCGATGTGCCCGGGATCGGCACTGGCCTCGGCATCGGCAAGCGCCGTGGCGCGGGCCTCGTAGCGTTCGAGGCGACGCTGCAGGCGGACGCGGAGCATGGTCTGCGCGCGGAGCAGTTCGTCGGCGGTCGGGCCGCTGTCGCGCAGCGCACGCAGCGTGGCCGCCACCGTGCCGAGCGTCTCGGTCATCCGGCTCGCATCGAGCTCGGCGCCGATGGCAAAGACACCGGCCGGCGTCGCTCCGTCGGCGTCGGTGGTGCCGTAGTGGCCGGCGCCAACCCCGGCCACCACGCCCGGTTCACGGAGGAGTCGCGAGAGCTGCGCGCCGCGTCCTCCCGTCAGCACCGCGGCCGCGACGTCCATGGCCGCCTCGGCCGGATCGAGCGGACCGACACCGCGCCACCCGAGGGAGAGGTCCACCATCGCCACGTCGCCCTCGAGGCGGCGGACGCGCGCGGTGGCCGGGCCGGATTCGGTCGGACCGATGGGGAACGGCTGCGCGGGCAGCGCCCAATCACCCCACTGCGCGGTCAGCGCGGCGAGCGCTTCCTCGGGCTCGACGTCGCCCACGAGCGCAACGATGGTGCGCGACGGGATGTAGCGCGATCGGTGATAGTCGGCGACCTGATCGCGGGTGAAGCCCTCGAGCACGGCCTCGTACCCGATCCGCCAACGCCGGATGCGGTGCTGATCGAAGAGCAACTCGTGCAGCGTCTCGCCGGTGACGGCACCGGGCGTGTCGAGCTTGCGCTTCGCCTCCTGGATGATCACGCCGAGCTCGCGACGCAGCTCGTCGGCGTCGAAGAGCGGGTTGCGCACCTGGTCGGCCTGCAGCGCCATCGCCTCGACGGCATGTCGAGCCGGCACCGAGGCGTAGTAGACGGTGCGATCGTAGGAGGTGTAGGCGTTGAGCGAGCCGCCGAGCGCCTTGGTGCGCTGCGCCAGTTCGCCCGGGCCGAGCGACGGCGTCCCCTTGAAGAGCATGTGCTCGAGGACGTGCGAAATCCCCTGCACCTCGTCGGGCTCGTCGAGGAAGCCGGCGCGGACGTGCGTGACGAGCGCCGCCGCGGGCGCCGCGGCGCGACGCTGCACCAGCAGCGTCACGCCGTTCGGCAACCGCAGGCGATGGAGTCCGTCGGTGGGGCGCGCGCTCACGCGCGGCCGCCGCTCCCCAGCGGCTTCACGACGAAGAGGATCAGCGCGACCGCGACCAGCCCCGCCCCATAGGCGACGACGTGGACGAGATCGTTCCCCTCCGGCAGCCCCTTGATCGGAGAAATCAGGTGGAACGGTGGCAACAGGCGATGGGCCCAGTCGAGCGCGGCCGGCGGATCCTGCTTGGTCATCTCCATGATGCCCATCACGTCGTGGATCCGCGCCTGCGCAAAGCTGAGCAGGAAGGTCACCAGCCAGTCGCGTGCGGTGAAGCCGGACGCGAGCAGCACCGTCCCGCCCACCAGCAGGTAGCCCAGCGCGACCACCGCCATCAACTCGTTGGTGACACCCCACGCTCCGCCGAAGACCAGCTTGAGGCCGAGGCCGAGCAGCAGGGGGATGCAGAGCACCGCGAGCCCGCCGAGGAGCCAGCGCTGCAGGTAGAACCACCACGGGGCGATCGGCTTGCTGAACCAGGCGCGGTAGAAGCCGTTGGCCACGTCGCCCCCGGCGACGCCACCGCTGGCCACCAGCACCGACACGGTGAGGACCACCGACATCACCTGGGGAATGAAGGCCGCGGCATCGAACGGCGAGGCCTCGCCCCGCGCCATCCGCCAGAGCACGAAGCAGAGCATCGCGCTCACGGCCGCGAAGAGCACCAGCGGCCCCGACGCGACATCCACGGAATGGGCGGGGAGGTAGCGGAGCGGCGAACGGTTCCGGGTCATCGCTGCACCGCCTCGCGGAAGGCCGATTCCAGGCGTCCCTGCTCCGGAACGCATTCCACCAGCACGGCCCCGTCGGCGAGCAGTCGCGCGAGGCTCGCGCTCAGTTCACGCCGCGAGGCCACCACCCGCCAGGTGCCCGCGCGTCCAGCCACCGGCGAGGCGCCGCTGATGGCGGCCGCGACATCCACCTCGCCTTCGAGCACCAACCGCCACGCGTGCTGCTCGCTGCGCTCCTCGGTGGCATGGGTGACCACGCGCTGCAACCGGCCATGGTCGAGGATGGCCACCCGGTCGGCGAGCATCTCGAGTTCGTCGAGGTTGTGCGACGCGATCAGCACCAGCCGGTTGGGGCGGCGCAACTCGGCCACCACCTCGCGAAAGCGCTGCGTCCAGAGCGGATCGAGCCCGTGGGTCGGCTCGTCGAGCACGATCAATTCGAAGTCGCCGATCAACGCCTGGCCGAGGCCGACACGCTGCAGGTTCCCCTTGGAGAGCTGCTTGATCCGCTTGGCGGCGTGCTCCTCGAGCCCCAGTCGCGCCATCATCCCATCGGCCTCGGCGGCCACGCGGCTCGACGGCACGCCCGAGAGCGTGGCCATGCGACGCATCGTGGTGGGCACCTTCCAGCGTGGCGGGAGGTTCACCAGTTCGGTGAGGTAGCCCACCCCGTTGCGCTCGACCCAGCGCCGCGGGGCGATGCCGTCAATCGAGATCTGTCCGGCGGTCGGCGCGAGAAAGCCCATCAGCAGCGAGATCATGGTGGACTTGCCGGCCCCGTTGGGGCCCGCGATGCCGACGACCTCGCCGCGCGCCATCTCGAGCGTGAAGTCCGCCAGCGCATCGACCCGCTTGCGGGAGACGAGGGCAGTGTAGCTCTTGGAAACACCTTCGAAGCGGATCACTCGACGATCCGGATGACGCCGGCTTCGGCCGACCCGCGAAGGAATGCTTCGGCACTGGTGATCGGAATGCTGACTCCCGTTTCTGCGGCACCGCGCCGCGCGTAGGCCTGCATGAACTCGTTGAGGGTGCCGTCGGCCCAGGCCCCTTCAACGGCCTGCAACTGCAGCAGGAGCTCGTCCCACGACCCGCGGAGCGCCAGGCCGCCGAGCGTCTCGATCACGTGGGCGCCGAGCACGGCGTCCGCGGTCGGCCGTCGCTGCATGCCGGGGATGTCGCGCATGAGCGTGCCGAAGAGCTCCAGCTGCGACGGATCGCGCGGCGTCCCGTCGGGCTGCATCCCCTCGATCTCGGCGAGGATGGCGTCCTCGGGCGTGGTCTCTCCGCCCAGTTCGGCGAGGCGTGCGAGCCACTCGCCGACTTCGGGATCTTCGTCACCCACCTGCCGCGCCGTCTTGAGCAGCTCGATGACCCGCCAGATGCCGAGGTCGTCGAAGTGATCCTCGGGGGTGGTCCGGGCGTAGTGCAACATCGCCGCGGTGACCTCGCCCCGATCGTAGAGGATGTTGGCGAGGTAGATCCTCGGCTCGGCAAACGACGGCTCGAGCTCGAGGGCCCGACGGAGCCAGAAGAGGGTGTCGGAATCCATGCCGAGGCGATGTGCCGTGTAGCCAAGCGAGGCGGCGATCTCGGGCGACTCGGGGTGATGCATGTGCACGCGCTCGAAGGTCCGCCGCGCCTCGACGAAGTAGCCCTCGCGAAAGAGCGCCCGACCGATCTGCAGCATCAACTCGTGGTCGTCGTCGTAGCCGAGTGCACCGACCGCCTCGAACGCGCGGAGGGCGCCCTCGACCTGCCCGATCACCAGGAGCGCCTCGCCGAGGCCGGCCAGGGCATCCTCCTGCTCGGGGTCGAGCAGGAGCGCATGCTCGAACGCCTGGCGCGCCCAGGCGTATTCCTCGCGGGCGAGCTGGGCATAGCCGACGCCGACGTGCAACTCGACGGCCTGCGGGTAGCGGGTGATCCCGTCGCGAAGCAGCGTGAGCGCTTCGTCGTAGCGGGCTTCGTTGTACAGTTGGTGGGCCTGTTCGTCGTACTCATCGGAGCTGAGAAATGGCTCCATGGGCAGTAGGCCTCCGGGCGGGTGTACTCGCAATGTTGGGGCAGTCCGAACCGGGCGCAAGGGGATGCGCGAGCAACGAGGCCCACCGCGGAAGTCAAGGGAGGCGGCGCACCTCGATTCGTTGGCGCACCGTGGCACGCACACCGCGCCCGGCACCGCGCGACAGCATCTCGGTCTCGATCTCGCGCGTCCATCCGCTCGGTGCGCCGCGCGCGTCAAGTTGCAGCTGCGACACCTCGCGCACGCTCTCCTCGATGCGGAGCAGGATGGTGTCCCGCGCGACGGCCGTGGTGTCCCGCGTGCTCGCCCGCTCCCACCGAAAGCGCTGCACCGCAGCCGAGTCGGCCAGCCGCCGCCAGGCGCGTCCGGCGCTGTCCTGGAAGCGGCCGTCGCGCGGGAGCAGCGGCGGCGCCGGGGGAAAGAAATCGTCCATCGCGGCGGCGAGATCGTTCACCTCGACCAGCGCGGGCGGCACGAAGGGGCGCTCGACCACCTGCCAGCCGCCGCTGCCGGTCGGCAGCAGCTTCCAGCGCCCGCCGGTGAAGCCGTCGGTGTCGTGGCGCACCACGCCGCGCTCGCTCTGCTCCTCGAGCCGCACCATGGTGGCCTGCATCACCAGGGTGTCGCCCCGCATCGAGGCCCGATACGCGATCTCCCGCACCAGCGTTCGACCGAGCTCGGCCGAGGCGGTGCGGGAGGTGATGTGGGAGGTGATGGTCTCCGTGTAGCCGGAAGGGACTTGGCCGCCGAGACGGGCCACGAGCAGGCTGAGGAGAAGCGAGAAGCGAGAAGCGAGAAGCGTGACGCCGTGCGCTGAAAGCTGCCCGGGGTCCCTAGCCTCTCGCCTCTCGCTTCTCGCTTCTCGGCTACCCAAGATACGGATACCGCCAATTCGTCGGCGGATTCCCGACTTCCTTGACCGTGCGCGCCGAGACCCAGCGATAGAGGTTGAGCAGCGACCCCGCCTTGTCGTTGGTGCCGGAGGCGCGGCCGCCGCCGAACGGCTGCTGGCCGACCACGGCGCCGGTGCACTTGTCGTTCACGTAGTAGTTCCCGGCCGCGTGCCGGAGCTTCCCCTCGGCCTGGATCACGGCGGCGCGGTCGCGCGCGAAGATTGCGCCGGTGAGGGCGTACTCGGCGGTCTCGTCGATCAGCGTGAGGACCTCCTCCCACGCCGCGTCTTCGTAGACGTAGGCGGAGAGGATCGGGCCGAAGAACTCCTCGCGCATGATGCGATGATGCGGATCGGTCGTCTCGAGAAGCGTGGGCTGCACGAACCACCCCACCGAGCCGTCGCACGTCCCGCCGGCATGCACGGTGATTGCCGCGTCGCTCTTGACGGCGTTGAGCAGCGCCTCGTGCTTCTTGAAGGCGCGCTCATCGATCACCGCGCCGACGAAGACCGAGAAGTCGGCCGGGTCGCCCACCTTGAGGTTGGCGATCTCTTCCTGCATCCGCTGCTTGACCCGTGGCCAGAGCGAGCGCGGGATGTAGGTGCGCGAGCAAGCGGAGCACTTCTGTCCCTGATACTCGAAGGCGCCGCGGATGAGGCCGGTCACCAGCGCCTCGACGTCGGCCGAGGGATGCGCGACGATGAAGTCCTTGCCGCCGGTCTCGCCCACCAAGCGCGGATAGCCGCGGTACTTCGGCAGCCGCTCGGCGACATCCTTCCAGATGCTCTGGAACACCGGCGTGGAGCCGGTGAAGTGCACGCCGGCCAGGTGCTTCGAGTCGAGCAGGGTCCGGGTGGTGCTCGCCGAATCGCCCGGGATGAACTGGATCACGCCGGGGGGGAGCCCCGCCTCGCGGAGGAGGTCGTAGATCAGCCAGTTGGAGAGCGACGCCGTGGCCGAGGGCTTCCAGAGCACCACGTTGCCGAGGATCGCCGGCGCGGTGGGGAGGTTGCCGCCGATCGCGGTGAAGTTGAACGGCGTGATGGCGTAGATGAAGCCTTCGAGCGGCCGCCAGTCGAGCCGGTTCCAGACACCCGGCACCGAGATCGGTTGCTCGTGCAGCAGCTGCTCGGCGTAGTGGACGTTGAAGCGCCAGAAGTCGGCGAGCTCGCAGGCCGCGTCGATCTCGGCCTGGTGCGGCGTCTTCCCCTGACCGAGCAGGGTGGCGGCATTGATCCGATGACGCCACGGACCGGCGAGGAGATCGGCGGCGCGGAGGAAGACCGCGGCGCGATCCGCAAACGACCAACGCTCCCAGGTATGCTGCGCGGCCACGGCCCCGTCGATCGCCTGCTGGAGCAGCTCCGGCGTGGACTGGTGCACGTTGGCCAGGTGATGCGCATGCCGCTGCGGCGAGGAGACCCGGTTGGTCTTGCCCGGGCGGTACTCGACGCCGTTGATGACCACGGGAATATCTGTCACCACGCTCCCCAGCTCGGCGATCGCGGCCTGCAGGCCGGCCCGCTCGGGGGTGCCGGGGGCGTAGCTGAGGACGGGCTCATTGATGGGGGTCGGGATGTTGCCGATGGCGCTCATGGGGGTCCACTCCATTCCGGGTTGTCGTGTCGGCGGGAAGGGTACGAGCGAGGAGGGAGCGGGACAAGGATGCCTGCCGCCCCGACCGGCACTATATTTGGGGGTTGGGAAGTGTCCGGGAACCCGGGCCCTGCCCGCCCGGTACCAGACGAGATCCCGTTCGGAGACTTTCCTGATGCGCCGTTATGCCCCGCTCGCCCTTGTCGCCCTGCTGGCTGCCTGCCCGACCTACGACTCGTACAAGTACGCCGCCGCCCAGGACGGGCTGATGTCGGCCGACGACTACGCCAAGTACGGCCCCGAGCAGGCGATCGCGATGGCCGTGGGCCGCGAGTTCGCCAAGGCCGAGGCCGGTGACACCCCCGAGGGGCTCGCCAAGCAGGTCGATGGCGCCCTCGCCTACGCCAAGAAGTTCCCCCAGATCAAGAGCATCGTGGCCGACACCCTCGGGCATCGCCTGGTGCTGACCTTCCAGGACGGCTGGAGCACCCAGGTCACGCCGATTACCGATGGGAAGGGTGGGGATGAGACGGTGGGGTTGCCCAAGTAACAGCGGACGGCGAGCAGCGAACAGCGAACAGCGCTGGCCCCACGATCTGTCATCCTGAGCGAAACGACGGCGAAGCCGGAGTGAAGTCGAAGGACCTCTTCCCGATGCACTGGGATAGAGGTCCTTCGACTTCGCAGCCCTTCGGGCTGCTCCGCTCAGGATGACACGATCTCAACCATCCGATCGCGGTTCGCGGTTCGCTGTTCGCTACTGCCCTGCCACCCCTCCCATCTTCCCCACCCCACCCATCATGTCGCCCATCATCCACCAGTGGTCCCACCCCATCAGGTCGCGGGTCGGATCCTGCATCATGTCGAGCTGGCGCGCGATCTCGGCGCCCTTCGCGTCGCGCGCGATGGTGGGTGACGCGAGGATGTCGCTGATGATGTCGTGCAGCATGTGCAGGTTGTCGAAGATCGCCGCGGCGCGCGGATGGGCCTTCGAGAAGCGCGGCGCCACGGCCGGCGCCATCGGCATCACGCTCGGGTAGCCGTCCGGCGCGCCTCGGACCATCTCGCGCCAGCGCCCCACCACCTGATCCACCGCCGCGGCATCGTTGGCGCGGTCGTCGTCGGTCAGGAACGCCTCGTAGAGTCCGATCTGCAGCCAGTGGTACGACCAGATCAACCCGTTGAAGCGCGGCACTTCGTTGCGGAAGATCTTCGAGAACGGCTGCTCGTCCATCAACTCCATGCCCTTGGGCACCGCGGCCAGCGCATAGCGCGTGTTGGCGAGGTAGTTGTCGGTGATCCGCTCGATCAGCGAGTCGCGCGCCGCCGGCGCGAGGCGGGCGTCGGCGTACGCATCGTAGAGCTGGCGATGGAGGATGTGCGCCCAGTCGAAGGTCTGCTTGGCGCGCCACGCGAGCTTGGCGTACGACGGCTCGATCGCCTCCTCGGCGATCGCGAAGCGCGGCGGCTTCACGAGCAGGTCGTTGACGAGGAAGTCGTAGTCGCGATCGAGCGCGGTCTTGGCTTCAGGCAGCGGCAGCGTGAAGAGCCGCTCGTAGAGGATGGCGTGCCCGAAGTCGAAGGCGTTGAAGAGCCGGCCGGCGGCGTTGTGGTGCTTCAGGAACTGCCAGTTGAAGGCACCCGGGTAGTAGTGCGTCTCGTCGCGGCGCTGCTGGGCCGTGGCGAGCGAGGGCAGCAGGAGCAGGAGGGCGAGCAGGCGGATCACGGGGTCCTCCGGGGGCTCGGCGTGCCGATCGAGAAGGAGCGGGAGATCCCCGCGGTGAAGGCGAGGTCCGGGCCGGCACCCCCGCCGACGCCGCGCGCCATGCCGACATCGAGCACCAGCGACGGGGTGAGTTGGCGGCGGAGGCCGACGGCCACCTCCCATTGCTGCACGTCGCCGACGAGCGGCCGCTCGGTGGCGAGCTCCGCGATCACCAGCGTGCTCTGCCGCACCAGGGACCAGTCGGCGGCCACGGTGGCCGACCAGCGCCCGGGCGCATCGGCCGTCGGCGCGTCGGCGGCGTCGCCGATGGTGACCAGCGCGTTGAGGTGGGTGCGCAGCCGCCCCCAGGTGCGCGTGGCAATCGCCTTGGTGGTGACCAGCGTCCCCGCGCCGGCCGCGTCCCCACCAGGGAGAATGGCATCGGCGCGGAGGGCGAATCCGGGCAAGGACCGGGTTTCGGCGTTGAGCGAGAGCAGGGCGAAGAAGCGCGGCCCTGCCAGGGCGGCCTCGCCGAGCCGGTCGTTGGTGACCACCGGCAGCTTGGCGCCGACCATGCCGTTGGCGAAGGCGCCCCACATCAGCTCGGGGGTGAACTCGAGCTCGCCGCGACCGCTGTGGCGGGCGTAGCGGAAGGGGGCCATCCACTCGAAGGCACGGCGTTCGATCGGCCAGGCGTCCTCGGTGCGGACGGGACGTTCGTCGTCCAGGTTGCGATAGTCGGTCTGCGCCGACGCCACGGCCGCGTGCAGGGTGACCAGCGCCCCTGCCAGGAGCAGGGAGCGAACAGAAACGGGCATCATCATCCTCGGTGAAGCGAGTAAGGTCAGGAAACCAGCGACTCGATCAGGCGAGGGACGACGCGGGAGGTCGGGTGGGAGGGGCGGTGTGGGTCGTGGCCCAGGCAGCCGGCACGCCGGGGAGGGCGGCGCGGAGCGGGGCCGCGAGCATCTGCCGGTGCGGCGTCTCGATGCAGGAGACCACCGAAGGTGCTTCGCAGGAGCTGTGCTTGGCGCAATCGGTCGGCGGGCAGTGGGTGCACTCCTCCGAGGAGGAGTGATCGTGCTCCGGCGAGGGAGCATGATGCTCGTGTTCCACGCTGGTCACCACGACCGGCTCCGGTGCACAGTGCGACGCGGCCATCCCGGGAGCCGGGACGAGGCGGAGCATCAGGGCGAGGAGGAGCAGGGTCCGGAGCATTCGGAAAGGTAACGGCGAACAGCGAACGGCGAACAGCGAGCGGCACCCCCCTCACCCCTCACCCCGGACCGCGGCCTGACCCTTCGCTTCGCTCAGGGCAGGCTCTCGCGGCGGGAGTCCGTTCGCTGTTCGCCGTTCGCTGCTCGCAGTACATTTCTTCCATGACCTCCAAGACCCTGACGACCATCGCGGTGATCCTCGCCTTTGTGGCCTTCCTGACCTGGTCCACGCTCTCGGCCCAGAAGGTGACCTGCGAGGTGTGCGTGGAATACAACGGCGGCCGCAACTGCGCCACGGCCTCGCACGAGACCGAAGCCGAGGCCGCGCGCTCGGCGCAGAACACGGCGTGCGGCCCGCTCACCAGCGGGATGAACGACGCCATTGCCTGCGACAACCGGCCACCGGTGACGAAGCAGTGCACCACCAAGTGATTCGAGGCCTCCGATGGGTCTGACCGACGCCGCGCGCACCATGTGGCGCAAGGTCGAGGTGCTCCGCGACCTCGAGCCGCTGGTCCACGAGCTCATGGTGGACCACGAGGCCAAGCGCGAGCTCTGGTTTCCCTCGGAGCTGCTGGCCCCCGCCGCGGGCGAGGACCCGGAGGAGCATCGCCGCACCCTGCGCGAGCGCGTGGCCGGCATCCCCGACGCCTGCCGCGCCGCGCTGGCGCTCAACACGCTGACGGAGGAGGGGCTCCCCCACTTCCATCGGCTGCTGGCCGTGCACCTCGGCGATGATTCGCACTGGCGCAACTGGAACAACCTCTGGACCGCCGAAGAGGACCGCCACGGCGCGGTGCTCAGCGACTACATGCGCGACACCGGCGTGGTCGAGCAGCGCACCCTCGAGTCGCTCAAGTTCGAGTACATCAAGGCCGGCTTCCAGCCGGAGTGGGACAAGGACCCGTACCGCGTCTTTGTCTACACCACGCTGCAGGAACGGGCCACGCAGTACTCCCACGCCAACACCGGCCGCGTGATCGGCGAGTACGAGCCGCTGCTCGGCGGCATCCTCGCCAAGGTCGCGATGGAAGAGGCGCGCCACTTCTCGTTCTATCGCCGGATGTTCACCGAGATCCTCGCGCGCGACCCGAGCGAGGCGCTGCGCTCGGCGCTGCACATCATGCCGGCGATCGACATGCCGGGCGTGACCATCCCGGGCTTCAAGGAATTCGCCGACGTGATTCGGCGCTCGGGGATCTACGGCCCGCGCGATTACCTGAAGATCGTGCAGGACCAGCTGGCGCACTGGAAGATCGATGCCCTAGAGGGGCTCGACGAGTTCGGTCGCGCGGCGCAGGAGAAGCTGCTCGAGATCCCCGAGCGGCTGCGGCGCATCGCCGACCTGATGGAGACGCGCTCGCGGACCAAGACCTTCGCCTTCGACGTGGCGTTCGCGCGCGAATTCGTGATGGAATGAGTCAGTGAGCCTGCTCGACGTGGCGGGATACATCGTGCTGGGCGTGCGCATGCTGGTGGGTGGCGCCTTCGTGTTCGGCGCGGTCGTGGCCCTGACGCACTGGGCGGTGCGGCGCAGCCACATCGCCCCCTTCGGCGGCTTCGCCCGGCTGGTGCGGAAGGCGAGCGATCCGCTGCTCGTGCCGGTGGAGCGTCGCGTGGTGCGCGCGGGCGGCAACCCGCAGGCCGCACCACTCTGGCTGCTCGGCGGCATCGTGCTCGGCGGCCTGATGCTGATCCAGCTGGTCGGCTGGCTCCTCGGCACCATCCTCCGCCTCGGCTACGCCGCGAACGCCGGGGCGCTGCTGCCGACCATGGTCTCGGCCCTCTTCTCGCTGCTCACCACCGCGCTCCTCATCCGGGTGGTCGCCTCGTGGTTCGGCGCCTCGCCCTACAGCTGGTGGATGCGGATCGTCGGCGTCCTCACCGACTGGTTGATCGAGCCGATCCAGCGCCTCCTGCCGCGCACCGGCATGGTCGATTTTTCGCCGTTGGTGGGGTATCTGCTGCTGCGTGTGGCGGAGAGGGTGGTGATGGGGGCATTTTTTTGAAGAGGTCATAGGTCATAGGTCATAGGTCGTAGGTAGGTTGTTGGTATCTGGAGGGCGCGGGACAATGTCACGGTCGGCATGACTTACGACCTACGACTTACGACCTACGACCCCCACTCCGTGGCGATTTCCCGCGACTTGCGGCCACGTTAAACATCCCGCTAAGCCGCCCTTCGGGGCGACGAAAGAGCACCAGGAGCCCCAAGTGTCCGACCCGAATGCCGCGCGTGCGGCCCGGCTTGCCCGCCTTCCCGACCTGTTGGCCGAACGGATCCTCGTCCTCGATGGCGCGATGGGGACGATGTTTCAGCGTGCCCGCCTGGTCGAGGCCGACTATCGCGGCAGCCACTTTGCCGACCTCCCCGGCGACCTCAAGGGCAACCACGACCTCCTCTGCCTGACGCGCCCCGACGTGGTGCGCGCCGTGCACGCCGAGTACCTCGCGGCGGGCGCCGACATCGTCGAGACCAACTCCTTCAGCGCCACATCGATCGGCCAGGCCGAGTACGGCACCGGCCGCTTTGCGCGCGCCATCAACGTCGCGGCGGCGCAGGTGGCCCGCGAGGCGTGTGACGCCGCCGAAACCGCGGAGCGTCCGCGCTACGTGGCCGGCTCGATCGGCCCGACGCCGCGCACCGCGTCCATCTCGCCCTCGGTCGAGGATGCCGGCTTCCGCAACGTCACCTTCGACGAGCTGGTGAGCGCCTACGGTGAAGCCGCGGCCGGGCTGCTCGATGGCGGTGCCGACCTGTTGCTGGTCGAGACGATCATCGACACGCTCAACGCCAAGGCGGCGCTCTTCGCGATCGAGGAGGTCTTCGCGACCCTGGGCTATCGCGTGCCGGTGATGATCTCGGGCACCATCACCGACCGGAGCGGACGCCTTCTCTCGGGACAGACGGCCGAGGCGTTCTGGATTTCGGTGGCGCACGCCAAGCCCCTCTCGGTCGGCCTCAACTGCGCCCTCGGCCCCGACCTGTTGCGCGCGCACGTGCAGGAGCTGTCGCGCACGGCCGAATGCGCCATCTCCGCGCACCCCAACGCCGGCCTCCCCAACGATCTCGGCGGCTACGACCTCGCGGCCGACGTGATGGCGGCCGAGATCGGCACCTGGGCCCGCGACGGGCTGCTCAACATTGTCGGAGGTTGCTGCGGCACGACGCCGGAGCACATCCGCGCGATTGCCAACGCCGTCGCCGGCGTGGCCCCGCGTCGCCCGCCCGCACGGCCGCCGGTCACCAGGCTGTCCGGCCTGGAGCCGTTCCTCATCGGCCCGACCACCAATTTCGTGAACGTCGGCGAGCGCACCAACGTCACCGGCTCGCGCCGCTTCGCGACCCTCATCAAGGAGGGGCGCGAGGACGAGGCGCTCGCGGTGGCCCGGCAGCAGGTCGAGGCCGGCGCCCAGCTGATCGACCTCAACTTCGATGAGGGGCTGCTCGACTCCGAAGCGGCGATGATTCGCTTCCTGCGCTTGATTGCCGCCGAGCCCGCCATTGCGCGGGTGCCGGTGATGCTCGATTCGTCGAAGTGGAGCGTCCTCGAGGCGGGGCTGAAGAACCTGCAGGGGAAGGGCGTGGTCAACTCGATCTCGCTCAAGGAGGGCGAGGCATCCTTCCTCACGCAGGCCACGCTGGCACATCGCTACGGCGCCGCCGTGGTGGTGATGGCGTTCGACGAACAGGGGCAGGCCGAGACGGTGGAACGGAAGGTGTCCATCCTCGAGCGCGCCTTCCGCCTGCTGGTGGACCAGGTCGGCTTCGCACCCGAGGACGTGATCCTCGACCCCAACGTCTTTGCGGTGGGCACGGGCATCGAGGCACACGCCGATTACGCCCTGGCCTTTGTCGAGGCAGTCCGTGCGGTCAAGGCGCGCTGCCCGGGGGCGCGCACCAGCGGCGGCATCAGCAACGTGTCCTTTGCCTTCCGCGGCAACGATCCGGTGCGCGAGGCGATTCACGCCGTCTTCCTCGAGCGCGCGATTGCGGCCGGCCTCGACATGGGCATCGTCAATGCCGGCCAGTTGCCGGTGCTGACCGACCTCGACACCGACCTCCGCACGCGCGTCGAGGACCTGCTCTGGAATCGGCGCGACGATGCCACGGAACGACTCCTCGAAATCGCCGACCGCGCCAAGACCACCGCGCAGGCGCCTGGCGCCGATCTCGCCTGGCGCGAGCTCCCGGTGGACGAGCGCCTCGCGTGGGCGCTGGTGCACGGGCTCGCCGACCACGTGGAGGCCGACGTCGAGGAGGCGCGACTCGTCGCGGCGCGACCGCTCGACGTGATCGAGGGACCGCTGATGGCGGGGATGAGCCGCGTCGGCGACCTCTTCGGCAGCGGACAGATGTTCCTGCCGCAGGTGGTCAAGAGCGCGCGCGTGATGAAGCGCGCCGTGGCCCACCTGATTCCCTATCTCGAGGCCGAGCGTGCGGGCCGGGGTGCACGCAGTCGCGGCCGGATCCTGCTCGCCACGGTGAAGGGCGATGTGCACGATATCGGCAAGAACATTGTCGGCGTCGTGTTGCAGTGCAACGAGTGGGAAGTGATCGATCTCGGCGTGATGGTGCACGCCGCCACCATCCTCGAGACGGCGCAGCGTGAGCAGGTGGATCTGGTGGGGCTCTCGGGCCTGATCACGCCGTCCCTCGACGAGATGGCATTCGTGGCGAGCGAGTTCGAACGCGCCGGGCTCACCATCCCGCTGCTGATTGGTGGCGCGACCACCTCGCGCGCGCACACGGCCCTGCGCATCGCCCCGAACTACTCGGCCCCCGTGGTGCACGTGCTCGATGCCTCGCGCGCGGTGCCGGTGGCGTCGTCGCTCCACGACCCGGAGCGCCGCGAGGCCTTTGCCTCGGCAATCGCCGCGGAGTATGCCGAGGTGCGGCGCGAGCGCGAGGGCGAGCGCGAGGGCGAGCTCACCTCGCTTGCCGCGGCGCGGGCGTCGGTGGCGCCGCTCGACCTGAGCGTGCCGGTGCCGGTGCCGTCGTTCACCGGGATCCGCCGCTTCGACGACTGGTCGATTGCCGATCTCCGGCAGCGCATTGACTGGACGCCGTTCTTCCGGTCGTGGGAACTCGATGGCGCGTGGCCGACCATTCTCGACCATCCGACCAACGGAGCGGCGGCCCGCGAGCTGTATCACGATGCCACGCGGCTCCTCGACGAGATCGAACGCGACCACTCGCTCCATCCGCGCGGGGTGGTGGGTTTCTGGCCCGCCGATGCCGACACCGACGACATCACGCTGTACCACGACGCGGCCCGCAGCGAGCCCCTGGCCACGCTGCACACGCTTCGACAGCAGGGGCGTCGGCTCGATCGGCGGCCGCGTCTGGCCCTCGCCGACTTCGTGGCACCGCGCAGCGCCGGCATCACCGACTACGTGGGCGCCTTCGCGGTCACCACCGGGCACGGACTCGACCCGATGGTGGCGGCCGCCAAGGCGGTGCACGACGACTATCGCGCCATCCTGCTTGCCTCGCTCACCGACCGCCTCGCCGAGGCCTTCGCCGAGCGACTGCACGAGGAGGTGCGCACCACGCTCTGGGGCTATGCACCGAACGAGCACGCGACGATGGACGAGCTGTTGCAGGAACGCTACCAGGGCATCCGCCCCGCGCCGGGGTATCCCGCCTGCCCCGATCACACCGAGAAGGCGACGCTCGCGCGGCTGCTCGACCTCGAGGCCACGACCGGCATCACGCTCACGGAGAGCTTCGCCATGTTGCCCGGCGCGTCGGTGAGCGGCTGGTATTTCTGGCGGCCCGAGGCGCGGTACTTCGGCGTCGGCCGCATCGGCCGCGACCAGGTGGTGGACTACGCGGCGCGCAAGGGATGGGACGTGCCGACCGCCGAGCGCTGGCTGTCGCCCGTGCTGGGCTACCGGAGGAGTTGAGATGGCGACGCTGCGCGAACTGATTGCCGACGGTCGCATCCACGTGATCGACGGCGCGATGGGCACGATGCTGTACCAGAAGGGCGTCTTCGTGAACGTCTGCTTCGACGAACTCGCCGTGCGCCAGCCCGCGCTCGTCGCCGAGGTCCATGCGGCGTATGCGACGGCGGGCGCGGGCATCGTCGAGACCAACACCTTCGGCGCGAACCCGATCAAGCTTCGGCAATACGGCCTTGCCGACGAGACCGAGGCGCTCAACGCCGCCGCCGCCACCGTCGCGCGTGGCGCCGTCGGCCCCGACGTCGCCGTGCTCGGCGCGATCGGCCCGCTCGGCGTCCGACTCGAGCCGTTCGGCGACCTCTCCGTTGCCGAGGCGGAGGAGGCATTCGGCCGGCAGGTGGATGGGCTCCTGCGCGGGGGCGTGGACGGTTTCTGTCTCGAGACCTTCTCGGACGTGCCGGAGCTCGAGGCGGCGATCCGCGCGGTGCGCGCGCGCAGCGACCTCGCCATCATGGCACAGATGACGATCGGCGCCGAAGGCACCACCGCCTACGGCACCACGCCCGAGACCTTCGGGCCGGCCCTCGAGGCGGCCGGTGCCGACGTGATCGGCATCAACTGCTCGATCGGGCCGCAGGGCGTGCTCGAGGCGATCGAACGGCTGGCGAGAGTGGTGCGGGTGCCACTGGTGGCGCAGCCCAACGCCGGCCTCCCGCGCGACGTGGGCGACCGCAAGATCTACATGGCCTCGCCCGAATATTTCGCCGAGTACGGACGGCGCATTGTCGAGGCGGGCGCGCGCTTCGTGGGCGGCTGCTGCGGCACCACGCCGGAGCACATCAAGGCCCTGCGCGGCTTCGTGCGCTCCGCGGCCGTGATGGCGCGCCCCACGCCGACGGTGCGCGGCATGGGGGAGCACACCGCCACGCATGCCGTGCCCGCGGTCCCGCTGGCGCAGCGGTCGGGGTTCGGCGCCAAGCTGGCGGCGGGCGAGTGGGTGACCTCGGTGGAGATCGTCCCGCCACGCGGCGTGGACCCGGCGCCGATGCTGACGCAGGCGCGGCTGCTCAAGGCCGCGGGCGTGGATGCGGTCAATGTGCCCGACGGCCCGCGCGCGCAGAGCCGGATGGGCGCGCTCATCTCCGGCCTCCTGATCGAGCGCGAGACCGGCCTCGAGGCGGTGGTCCACTACGCCTGCCGCGACCGCAACCTGCTCGGCATGCTCTCCGACCTCCTCGGTGCGGCAGCAGCCGGCTTGCACAACCTGCTCATCGTCACCGGCGACCCGCCGAAGATGGGACCCTACCCCGATGCCACCGCCGTCTTCGACATCGACGCGATCGGCCTCACCAACCTGGTGGCGCGGTTGAATCGCGGCCTCGACCCCGGCGGCAATCCGATCGGCGCACCGACGCGGTTCGTGCACGGCGTCGGACTCAATCCGGCTGCGCCCGACCTCGACCGCGAACTGGCGCGCTTTGCCTGGAAGGCCGAGGCCGGCGCCTGCTTCGCCATCACGCAGCCGGTGTTCGACGTGAACCAACTGGCCGATGTCCTGCCGAAGCTCGAGCGATTCGGCGTTCCCATCATCGCGGGGATCTGGCCACTCGTCTCGCTCAGGAACGCGGAGTTCCTCGCCAACGAAGTCCCCGGCATCACCGTGCCCGATGCCGTGCTCGACCGGATGCGGCGCGCCTCGGCGGCGGGCAAGGACGCGGCACTCGCCGAGGGCGTGGCGATTGCGCGCGAAATGCTCGCCGCCGTGCGGCCGCAGGTCGCGGGAGTGCAGGTGGCGGCGCCGATGGGACGGGTGGAGGTGGCGCTTGAGGTGCTGGGAGGGTGAACGGTGAACGGTGAACGGTGAACGGGGGGACTCGGTGAGGGGTGAGGGGTAAGGGGTGCCTCCGAGCAGACCCCTCACTCCTCACCCAGCGCGGCCATCGGCCGCGCCCCGTTCACCGTTCACCGTTCACCCTTTATCTTCCACGCTTCTCTCACGCTGAGATTCGTCCATGTCGTTGACCGCTGCCCCATCGCCCCTCTCCGTCCTCTCCGAGGAGGAAGAACTCTTCCGCCAGACCGTGCGGGAGTTCGCCGAGACGGAGATCGGACCGCACGTGCATGAGATGGACGCCGAGGCGAAGATGCGCCCCGATCTCCTGACCAAGTTCTTCGAGCTGGGGCTGATGGGGATCGAGGTGCCGGAGCAGTACGGCGGCGCCGGCGGCTCCATTCTCCTGGCCACGTTGGCGATCGAGGAGATGGCGCGGGTGGATGCCTCCAGTGCCATCTACGTGGACGTGCACAACACGCTGGTCAACAATGCCCTGCTCCGCTGGGGCAGCGACGAGCAGAAGTCGCGCTACCTCCCCCGCATGACCACCGACCTGCTCGGTGCCTTCGCCCTCTCCGAGCCGGCGTCGGGGTCCGATGCCTTCGCGCTCGAGTGCAAGGCGGTGCAGGATGGCGAGGATTGGCTCCTGACCGGCCGGAAGTTCTGGATCACCAGCGGCGCCGAGGCCGGGCTCTTCATCGTCTTCGCCAATGTGGCGCCGGAGAAGGGTTACAAGGGGATCACCGCCTTCCTGGTCGAGCGCGAGATGGCCGGCTTCTCCATCGGCAAGCGCGAGAAGAAGCTCGGCATCCGGGCGTCGAGCACGGTCGAGCTGATCCTCGAGTCGGTGCGCGTCCCGGCGGCCAACGTCCTCGGCCCGGTGGGCCAGGGCTACAAGATCTCGATCGAGACGCTCAACGAGGGGCGCATCGGCATCGGCGCCCAGATGATCGGCGTGGCGCAGGGCGCGCTCGACGCCGCCTGCCGCTACATCAAGGAGCGGAAGCAGTTCGGCAAGACGATCGCGGAGTTCCAGGGGGTCCAGTTCCAGGTGGCCGACATGGCCACCGATCTCGAGGCGGCGCGCCTGCTGGTGTACAACGCCGCCCGCCTCAAGGACGCCGGCCTCCCCTTCACCCGCGAGGCGGCGATGGCCAAGCTCTTTTCGTCGCGCGCCGCGAACACGATCACCTCGCAGTGCCTCGAGCTCTTCGGGGGCTACGGCTACTCGCAGGAGTACCCGGCGGAGAAGTTCTTCCGGGATGCCAAGATCGGGGTGATCTACGAGGGGACCAGCAACATGCAGTTGCAGACGATTGCGAAGTTGGTGCTCAAATAGGTCGTAGGTCATAAGTCATAGGTCATAAGTCATAAGTCGTAGGTCCACCGAAGCGGCCTACGACCTATGACCTACGACTTACGACCGCTGTTACGGCAGCAACACCTTGTCGATCACGTGAATCACGCCGTTCGACGCCATCACGTCCGCACCCACGACATTCGCGAAGTCCTTGCCGACATGGACGTTCTTGCCGGCGAGGTGCAGCTTGAGCTCGAGGCCGCTGACGGTCTTGGCGGTGATGTAGCCGTCCTTGTCGGCCATCTTGGCCAGGTCGCCGGCGAGGATCTTGCCCGAGATCACGTGGAACGTGAGCACCTTGGTCAGCGCGGCCTTGTCGGCGCGGAGCTTGGCCACGGCCTCGGCCGGGATGGCCGCGAAGGCCTCATCGGTCGGCGCGAAGACGGTGAACGGACCGGCGCCCTGCAACGTCTTGACCAGGCCGGCCTCGGTGAGCAGCGTGGCAAGGGTCTTGAACTTCCCGGCGGCCACGGCGGTGGCGACGATGTCCTGCGGCGCCTTCATCTGGGCCGAGACCGGGGCAACGGACACCAGACCAAGGACGGCAGCCGCGGCGACCGCGCGGGTGATGGAACGCAACTGCATGACGAACTCCTGCGTAGGGGGTAATGTGGCGCCGCGGGGGACGTAGCTCCCGCACGACGCTCGTATCTGCAGGTTCGTCGGGGCGTCCGTCTTGGATGCAGCACCCACCACCGCCCAGTCCCTGTTTCACTCCGCGACCTGCGCCGGTCGCCGCACGCATCTTGCAACCAGAGACGCCATGACCCGACGCGCTGCCATTCTCGCATCCCTCATGCTCCTTCCTGGCATCGCCCAGGCACAGGCGGCGGACCCGATCGGTCCGGGGATGGAGGCGTGGTACGCCAAGGCGCGCCGCAGCGCTCCCGGCAGTTGGGGGGTGGTGGTCGCCGATCAGTCGGGGCAGGTCCTCTGGTCCATCAACGCGGACGCCCCGCTGATTCCGGCCTCGACCGTCAAGTTGCTCACCACCGGCTTTGCCCGCACCGTGGTGGGCCCCGACGCCCGACGCGCCACCCGGGTGATCGGCGACGGCGCCGTGGATCCCGCCACGGGCACCTGGCAGGGTCGCTGGGGCCTCGAGCTCAATGGTGATCCGACCCTGGAACGCCGCGACCGGACCGGCCCGTCGCTCCTCTCGCTCGCCCAGCAGCTGGCCGCCATCGGTGTCCGCCGCCTGGTCGGACCGCTCTCCGTGACCACCGCCGGCTCCAGCGGCGAGGCGCGTTCGATCTTTCCGTCCGTCTGGCCGGCCCGCCACCGGGGGCGCAGCTACGCGCCGCTGGTCGGACCCGTCACCTTGAATGAGAACCTGGTCGAGTTCTCGGTCCTGCCCGGGGCGCGCTCAGGGGCGCCGGCCGTGATCGCCGCCGATGCCCCTGCCGGCATCGCCGCGCTGATCACGAACAAGGCAAAGACCGTGGCGGGAAGCCGCAACCGGATCAGGATTTCCGCACAGCCAGGTGGCAAGTTCCTGGTCAGTGGCACCATCGGGACGCGCGCCGGTGCCCGCCGGCACCAGTCGGTCGCGGCCGACCCGACCGTGGTCCTCGAGGCGGCCTGGCGTCATGCCACGCACCTCGCGGGCATCGAGTGGCAGGCCACCTCCTCCATCGGCGCTCCGGGCTTCGGCTTCCGCCGGATCCTGGCCGAGATCGTCTCGCAGCCGTTCGACTCGATCGCGCACGAGGTCAACACCCGCTCGCTCAACATCGGCGCCGAGTTGATGCTCCTCTGGGGTGGGGGTCCGGTCCGGGCGGCCGAGCAGCTCACGCAGCACATCCGCTCGGTCACCGGCCTTAGCGGCGGCGTGGACCTGGTGGACGGCAGCGGACTCTCGGAGCGCGATCGCGTCGCCCCGATCGTCTTCACCACCTATCTCGCCAACTTTCCGCAGACCCCGGGCGGCCGCAACTTTGCCCAGCTCCTGCCCGCCAACGGCAGTGGCACGCTGCGCTCGCTCCGGACCGGACTCCCGGCGCCGGGCGTCGTCCGCGCCAAGACCGGCACCCTCGGCAACGTCTCCTCGCTGGTCGGCTACCTCGGCCGCAGCGAAGGGACCCTGCTCATCGCCGCGATCTACAACGGCAGCAGGGTCGGTGCCGCGCGTCAGGCGCAGTGGAGCCTCTTCCGCGCCCTCGGTGCCAATGGCGTGGTGATTCCGGCGGAAGCGACCGTGGCGGCGGAGTCGTTTGGGGGACCCTGACGGCGAACGGCGATCAGCGAACGGCGAACGGCGGTGCAAATGGTGAGGGGTGAGGGGTCAGGGGGCTGTTCCCCCTCACTCCTCACCCCTTCCCGCTGTTCGCTGTTCGCCGTTCGCTGTTCGCGCTACTCCTCCAGCACCACCCCCGGATGCTTCTTCACCCACCGCTCCACCGCTCCATACAGCGTCGGCAACACCACCAGCGTCAGCAGCGTCGAGGTCAGCAGGCCGCCGATCACCACGGTGGCGAGCGGACGCTGCAACTCGGCGCCCGCGGACGTGGAGATGGCCATCGGGACAAAGCCGAGGCCGGCGACCGAGGCGGTCATCAGGACGGGGCGCAGTCGTGAGCCGGCGCCCTGCACCAGCGCGTCGGTGAGGCTCTTCCCTTCGCGCATCAGGTCGTTGATGGAGGTGACCATCACGACGCCGTTGAGCACCGCAATGCCGAAGAGCGCGATGAAGCCGACCGAGGCAGAGAGCGAGAGGTTCAGCCCGGTGAGCCACAGGGAGGCGACACCGCCCACGAGGGCGAACGGCACGTTCGACATGATCAACGCCGCGTGGCGCCAGGTGCCGAAGGCAAAGTAGAGCAGCGCAAAGATGGCGAGGATCGCGCCCGGCACGAGCAGGCGCAACCGCGCGACCGCCGTCTGCTGGTGACGATACTGGCCGCCCCATTCGGTGCGGTACCCTGGCGGCAGCGGCACGTTGGCCGAGAGCACCGCCTCGGCGTCGGTCACGAAGGAACCCACGTCACGACCGCGGATGTTGGCACCCACCACCACGAGCCGCTGTCCGCCCTCGTGCGCAAAGGCCTCGGGGGCCTCCACCACCGCAACGTCGGCCACCGCGCCGAGCGGGACGACGGTGCCGCGGCCTCGGGCGATCGGCAGTTCGGCGAGCCGTTCCGGATCCATCTGTGCGGCATCGGCCACGCGCACCGCGATGGGCACGCGGCGAGGACCATCCACCAGCTCGCCAGCCTGTGCTGCGCCAAGCGCGCGTTCCACCTCGCCGGCCACGTCCTCCGCCGTGAGGCCGAGCGGCGCCATGCGCGCGCGATCGAGGGTGACGCGCACCTGCTTCATGCGCGAGGCGGCAATGGTCTTCACATCGGCCGCGCCGGGGACATCGCCGAGGAGCCGTTCGATCCGACCCGCCAGCATGGCGAGGGTGTCGGCATCGGAACCGAAGAGCTGGATGCCGACGTCGGTGGTGATGCCGCTCTCCGCCTCATCGAGCCGCATCTGGATCGGCTGCGTGAAGGCGATGGACAACCCGGGGATGTCCTTCAAGACGGAGTCCATCGCTTCGATAATCGCAGGCTTGCCACCGGCCCGCCACGATCCCTTCTCCGCGAGGATGACGTAGGTGTCCGACTCGTAGCTCCCCATCGCCTCGGTGGCGAGGTCGGGGCGCCCCAGCTTGGACACCACCGTCTGCACCTCGGGAAGCGCAATGAGCGCGCGCTCGACCATGCCGCTGAAGCGGACGCCTTCGCTGAGCGCGGTGGCGGGAAGCCGTCGCACCTGCACCAGCACGCTTCCCTCGTCGAGGCGCGGCATGAACTCCGTCCCGAGCCGCATCAGGCCGACCACCGCGAGCGCGGTGGCCACCACGCCGGTCGTGATGATGGCCGGAGCGCGTGTCAGCGTCCTCGCAACAAGCCGCTGGTACCGCTCCCGCAGCCGCTCAAAGGCCGGCCAATCAGGCTCGACCGCGTTGGCGAGGAAGGTGCGCGCCGCCGCCGGCACGAAGGTGAGTGCGAGCAGCAGCGAACCAAGCAGCGCGGCCATGACAGTGAACGCCATCGGGACGAACATCTTCCGCTCGGTGCCGCCGAGCGCGAAGAGCGGCAGGTACACGGCAATGATGATGGCGATGCCGAAGACGATCGGTCGCCCGACCTCCACGGCCGCCGCATGGATCCGCGCCGGCGCCCCCGCCTTGTCGGGGCTGCCATGCGCGCGGCGCATCACGTTCTCGACCAGCACGATGGAGCCATCCACCAGCAGGCCGAAGTCGAGCGCCCCGAGCGACATCAGGTTCGCGGAGTACCCGAAGACGCGCATCGCGATGAAGGCCCACAGCATCGAGAGCGGGATCACCATGGCCACGATCAGCGCGGCCGCCGCATTGCGCAGGAAGAGCCAGAGCACGGCGACCACGAGCGCGCCGCCCAACAGCAGGTTCTTCTCGACCGTGTGGGTGGTGCGGGTCACCAGCTCGGTCTGGTCGTAGTAGGGCACCAGCGCGACACCGGCCGGCAACGTGGCCTCGACCGCACGGACGCGCTCGGCGATGCGCGCCATCACTTGCTGCGCGTTCTCGCCCTTCCGCATGATGACCATGCCGGAGACCACCTCGCCTCGACCGTCGGCGCTGACCGCACCCTCCCGCGGCAGCGCACCGCGCACCACCTCGGCCACGTCGCCGAGGCGCACCGGCGTGCTGCCGGCCACGGCGACGGGAATGTCGGCGATCTGGTCGGCGTTGGTGAGTCGCCCGAGGCCGCGGACCACGAACCGCTCCTGCCGCGATTCGATCGAGGCACCGCCGAAGTTCATGTTCTCGCGCGCAATGGCCGTCTCGAGATCGCCGAGCGTCAACCCCGCCGTGGCGAGCCGCGCGGGATCGGCCACGATCTCGATGCGTTCGGTGAGGCCGCCCCACGAGTTGACCTCGGCCACACCCGGGACGGTGCGCAGCTGCGGCGCGATACTGTAATCCTGCAGCGTCTTGAGCGAGGTCGGGTCCCACTCGGGGGTGCTGGCGGTGAGGATGTACTGGAACACCTCACCCATCGCGGTGGAGGGCGGGCCGAGCACCGGGGTGACATCGGGCGGCAACAACCCGGCGGCGTCGGCGAGTCGTTGCGACACCACTTGCCGAGCGAACCAGGAATCGACGCCATCATTGAAGACGACCTGCGTGATGGAGAGGCCGAACTTGGTCGTCGAGCGCACCACTTCGGCGTCGGGCAAGCCGAGCAGGGCGCGCTCGATCGGGAAGGTGACCAGCTGTTCGACTTCCTGTGGCGCGAGTCCGGGGGCCTCGGTGATCACCGAGACGCTGTTGGCCGTGAGATCGGGGAAGGCCTCGAAGGGAATCGTGGCGAAGGCCCAGACGCCCACGCTCATCAGCACGGCGACGCCTCCGAGCACGAGGCCGCGCTTGTGGACGGAGAAGTCGATCAGCCGACCGATCATTCGGGAGCCTCGGCATCGAGGGTGGAGCGGATCTGGTACGCACCGCGACTCACGACCACCATGCCGGGTTCGAGGCCGAGCACCGCCACGCGGCCATCGGCGAGGAGGACCGCCTCGCGCACCGGGAAGCGCCGGAAGCGATTGGGCGCATCCACCACGTACACCTCGGCGCCATCTCCCACGCGCTGCACCGCCTCGGCCGCGAGGACCGCACGCTGCACACGCTGGCCGCCGTCCAGGTGCACGGTGGCAAACATCCCCGGACGCAGCCCGGCCGGGCGACGCTCGAGCGCGACGCGAATGTCCACGGCGCGGCGCGTCGCATCGAGACGACCGCCACTGCGCACGATCCGCGCGGGCAGGGTGTCTCCCGGAAACGCCGCGAGGGTGACGCGGACCGCACGCGCGGTTCCCACCAGCCCGAGGCTCGCCTCCGGCACCCACGCGGTCACCCAGAGCGAGGCGTCGTCGCCGAGTTCCACCAGCGGCGCGCCCTCGAGCACGGCCTCGCCGAGCTGCACGGTGACGCTGAAGACCACCCCCGATCGCGGCGCGATGATGGTGACATCCTCGCCATCGGGATGGAGATGCTCCACGATCTCGGCGGCCCGGACACGCTCTCCCTCGGCGGCCTGATAGGCGGCCTCGCGCTGCTCGACCTCCTCGCGTGCCACGGCACCGGCCGCGAGCAATCGCGTCGAGCGCTCGAGTGCCGCCTTTGCCGCGACCACGGCGCCATTGGCGGCGGCGAGATCGCGACGAGCGGTGGCCAGTTCGTGCGAGTGAATCTTGACGAGCGGCTGTCCCGCCTTGACTCGCTCACCCGGGAGCACGAGCACGGCATCGACGCGTCCGGAGACGACCGAGCCGACATGCGCGGTGGCGGGGTCCGGTGTGTCGAGTGTGCCCGGCAGCGAAAGCGGAATGTCCGTGGGCACGAGCCGCACGGTATCGAAGGTGAGCTGCGCCTGGGTCAACTGGGCCGGCGTGAACTCGACCGTCCCTGCGGGGAGTGCCGGTCCCGACTCGTCCGCTTCCGGGGCACCACCACAGGCGGCCAGCAGCGAGCAGAGGACAAACGTGGGACGAAGCGTCATCGCGGGGCTCCGGGGCAGTCATCGAGCAAGAGAGATGCGGTGGGCGCCGTACCCAGGGTACGCGCGAGGGCGAGGCGACCGAGCAGGACGCGCTCGCGCCACTCGGTGTATTCGATCAGCGCCGCGAGGCGGGCGCGGCGGGCATCGAAGAGTTCGGCGAGGGTGCCCTGCCCCTCCTGCCACCGCGCTTCGGCGGCGGTCACCGCCAGGGTGAGGTCGCGGTCCCAGCCCGCACCGTAGCGGACCCCCACGGCGGCGAGTTCGGCCAGGGTGCGCCGGCCCGCCACGATGGCCGCGGCCTGGTCCCGCTCCATCAACGTCACCTCGGCAGTGGTTGCCTCGACCTCGGCGCGGGCGGCGTCGAGCGCCGCGCCGCCGGAGGAAAAGAACGGCAGGTCGAACGCCACGCCGACCAGCACCCCACTGAAACCCGCCGTCCGGCGGAAGCCGACCTGCGGAATCAGGTCGGGGATGCGTCGTGCCGAGGCCTGGCTCGCCATCGCCTCGGCGAGGGTGCGGCGCGCGACCGCGCGCTGCAGGTCGAGTGGTTCACCGGGCACGGCGGCCAGGCAGGCCGGCGGGGCCGAGATGCGGAGGGGCGTGTCGGCCGGATAGCCGAGCGCCGCCGCCAGTCGCGCGTCGGCCGCCGACACCTCGGCCCGTCGGCGGGCGAGCTGCGAGGCCACCATCACCGCTTCGGTGCGGACGCGGGCCGCCTCTCCCGCGGAGGCGCGCCCTTCGGCCGCGCGTGCGCTCACGGCCGCCGCGAAGCGATCGAGCCCCTCGGCTTCGGAGCTGGCGGCCTCGAGGAGCGCGTGCTGCCGTTGATGGGCGGCGATGCCTGCGATCAACGCGCCCTGCAGTTCGACGATGGCGACCGCCCCCTCGAGTCGCACGATCTCCGTCTCGGCGAGGGCGCCCCGACGGGCCGCGCCGAGGTCACCACCGAGCGGGAGCACGGCCTGCAGCGTCACCTGCCCCTCGGTCCCGGCGAGTCCGTCCTTGCCGGTCACCTCGCGCTGCATCCCGAGGTTCTCGGCGGCAATGCCCAGCTGCAGGTTGCGGAGTCGGGCCGCGTCACGGCCGGCGGCGCTGCTTGCGCGGAGTCTGGCGTTGGCGGCCGCGATGACGGGTGCCCGCTCGAGGGCACGTGACAGCGCCGCCGTGGCATCGAGCCGCAGGGTGTCCTGCAGCAGCATGGGGAGGAGCAACAAGAGCATGGCGACCCCGTGAAGAGATGCTGGAAGCTACGTCGCCAAGATGAACCTCCGATGAACGCGGTGTCGCAGTACTATTCCCGGGTGCGAGTGCTCCTGGTGGAAGATGAATCGCGGCTGGCGGACGCCACGGCGCGTGGCCTGCGGGAGCATGCTCACGCGGTGGACGTGGCAGGCACCCTCGCGGCCGCGCGGACCAAGGTGGCCCTCGAGTCCTACGACGTGGTCCTCCTCGACATCGGGCTCCCCGATGGGTCCGGGCTCGACCTGCTGGCCAATCTCCGCGGCGATGCGGGCGTCACGCCCGTCCTGATCCTCACGGCGCGCGACGCGCTCGAGGACCGCATTGCCGGCCTCGATGGCGGCGCCGACGACTACCTCGTGAAGCCCTTCGCCCTCGAGGAGCTGCTCGCCCGGCTGCGCGCGTTGGCGCGCCGCCCGCCGATGGTACGGCCCTCCGTCCTGATCGTCGACACCCTCCGCCTCGACCCCGTCTCCCAGCAGGGGTGGCGCGGCACTCGGCCGCTCGAGCTCACCACGACCGAGTTCGCCCTGCTCCACTTCCTTGCCGAGCATGCGCGCGAGGTCTGTTCTCGGGGGCGCATCGCCGCCAAGGTCTGGGACGAGAACTACGACCCCCTCTCGAACATCATCGATGTGTACATCGCCCGGCTGCGCCGCAAAGTGGACGGCGAGGGTGACGTGCCGCTGCTCCACACCGTGCGGGGCGCAGGCTACGTCCTCGATCCCGAGGGGCGAGGCGGATGACGGCCCCACTACGATGGCGCCTGGCCCTGACCTTCACGGTCGGCCTCGCACTGGTCCTGATCACCGGCGCGGCGGCGTTCGCGCTGATCCTGCAGCGCGGCTACCGCGAGGACTTCGACCGCGAGCTCTTCGAGGTTGCGCACGCGTCGCGCGACCTCTACCAGCTCGACCGGACCGAATACCCGACGAGAGACGCCGTGGTCGCGCATATCGTGAGCGAGCTCCTGCTCGGTGAGCGCACCATCATCGCGTACGACACCACGGGCCGACGGATCGCCGTGTCGCAGCACCTCCCCGGCTCGCCCGACCTCGACCATCTCGACCCCTTCGCGACGCCCGAGACGCCGACGGACGCGCGGCAGCACGGCAAGGACATTCGCGTCCTCGCCGTGCCGATGCCGGACGGACTGCGCTTCGTGATCGGACAGCCCAACGCGCCCTATCGTGCCCGCATCCGGGTCCTGCAGCTGTCGCTCGCCGTGGGCCTGCCAATCCTGCTGCTGCTCGGCGGTGCGCTTGGCGTGGTGCTGGCCAAGCCGGCGTTGCGCCCGGTCGGCCGCGTCGCCGACGCCGCCGAGGCGGTGGGTGAGGCCGTGATTCGCGGCGACAGCCAGTTGCCGCGGCTCACGCCGCCGGACACGCAGGACGAGGTCCGCCAGCTGACCGATGCCTTCAACGACCTGTTGGCACGCCTCGAGATCGGCTTCGAGCGGGAGCGCGGCCTCGCGGCGCGCCAGCGTGCGTTCCTTGCGGATGCGGCCCACGAGCTGCGGACGCCCATTGCCATCGTCCGGAGCGAAGCCGATGCCGCGCTCGCATCGGCCACAGGCACGGCGGTGGAGCGTGCCGTGCTGGTGCGGATTGCCGCCGAGGCCGACCGCATGGGACGCCTGGTGAGCGACCTGCTGCTCCTGGCGCGCAGCGACGGCGAGCGACCATCGCAGCGCGTGCCTCTCTATCTGGACGACCTCGCGGAACAGTCGCTGCGACGCATTCGTGCGCTGCCATCGGCTGCCGGTCGTGAACTGCGCCTGGGGGCCTTCGAGGCCACGCCGATCGTCGGCGATCCCCCCCTGCTGGAACGGGCCATCGTCGCGCTCCTCGAGAATGCCTTGATCCATGGTGGCACGGGACGCATTGACCTGGAGGTGGTCCCGGTCGGGGCGCAGGCCCGACTCACGGTGCGCGACCATGGCCAGGGCATCCCGCCCGAATCACGCGAGCTCGTGTTCGAGCGCTTCAGTCGCCTCGACGCGGAACGCCCAGGCACGGGCCTCGGGCTCGCGATCGCCCGGTGGATCGCGAGCCATCACGATGGCACGCTGTCCGTCGAGGATGCGAGTCCCGGGGCGCGCTTTGTCCTGACGCTGCCACTCGCGCCGCGCGGCGACACCAACCGCCCGGCCAGCGCGTAGAGGACGGCGATGCCTACCCCTGATGCCCTCTTCATCGCCCTGCAGGCGGCCGTCGCCGGACGCTACTCGCTCGAGCGCGAGCTCGGCCGTGGCGGCATGGGGATCGTCTTCCTGGCGCGCGATGTCCAGCTCGACCGGCCGGTGGCGCTCAAGCTCCTGCCGCCCGAGCAGGCCGCCCAGCCCGAGCGACGCGAACGCTTCCTCAGCGAGGCGCGCTTGGCGGCGCGCCTGGCCCACCCCAACATCGTCCCGATCCATGCCGTCGAAGAAATCGGTGAGTTCGTCTTCTTCGCGATGCGCTATGTGGCCGGCGAAACGCTCGGCGAACGGCTGCGCCGGCAGGGACGACTCCCGCCGCACCTCGCGGCACCGATCCTCCGCGACGTGGCGTACGCGCTGGCCTATGCCCACGCGCAGGACGTGGTGCACCGTGACATCAAGCCCGACAACATCCTCCTGGATGGTGATGGCACACGCGCCCTGGTGACCGACTTCGGCATCGCGGTACTGCGCGAACATGCGCGCGGCGGCGGACGAATCGTGGGAACGCCCGAGTACGTGGCCCCGGAGCAGGCCTCGGGCGAGGCCGTGGATGGTCGCAGCGACCTGTATGCCCTCGGCGCGATGGGATTCCATGTGCTCGCCGGACGGCCACCGTTCAGCGGCAGCGTGGCGGAATTGCTGTCGCAGCACCTCACCAAGCCGGCACCGCCGCTGCTTTCCGTCGCCCCGGAATTGCGGCCGGCGCTCGCCGCGGCGATCGATCGCGCACTCTCCAAGGATCCCGACGACCGCTTCCCGACTGCGGAAGCGATGGCCGAGGCACTGGAGCCGCCGCGCGCCCTGACGCAGGAGCTGCCAGTGCCGGTCCGCGTCTGGGTCGAGCGCGGACGCGAGTTGAAGGGGATCTACCTCATCTGGTCGATCTTCGCGTACGGCGCGGGCACCTTCGCGTATGTCCTCACGTCGGAGGTTCCCGCGGCGTCGGCCTTCGCGATGGTGGTCATGGTGCTCTGCGGCATCGCCGCGGTGGCGCCGTGGATCGGCCACGGGGTGTGGCGGGTGCACGAGACGCGGCGCGCCCTCGAGGCCGGCGTCACGCTGGAGGAATTGCGGCACGGCCTCGACGTGGCCCTGGCTCGCCGCGAAGAAGAGCTGCGCTACGAGGTCGCGCGCCCGGTGCACTGGATTCCGAAGCTGGTGCGCGTCGGCACCTACGTGGCATTCACCGGCGCGATGGCGGCGCTGGTGTACGGCTACTTCTTCACCAGCACCCGCAACGAGGCGGGCGGCGCCTTCGGCATGTTCAACGTCGCGACCATGGGCGTGCTCGCGGGCAGCCTATTCGGCCTGATCTTTCCGGGCCGACGCCTCCGCCCCACCGATCCGTTTGCGCGCTTGCGGCGATGGATGTGGAACGGTGCCTTCGGCCGCATGATGGCGAAGGTATCAGCCTTCGGCTTGCCCAAGTCGCCCCGCAGTGGCTGGGCCGAGTGGCGGCCCACCGAGGTGGCGCTGGGCGGGGCAACGGAAACGCTCTTCATGGCGCTTCCCGACGGGGTGCGCAGTGCCTTTGCCGACCTGCCGATGGTGGTGAATCGCCTCGAGCGCGAGGCCGAGCACGCCCGGCAGCAGGTGGCCGCCGGGGCCGAGGGTCAGTGGGCCGAGCGGTTGCAGCAGTCGGTCGCGGCGATCGACACGTTGCGCGTGGGGTTGCTGCGGATGTCGGCGGGACGCGTCGAGGCCGGGTCACTCACCGCCGACCTCGATGCGGCGCGCGACCTGGCCGAGCGGATTGGTTACCTGGTGGACGCCAGCGACGACGTGTCGTCGGTGCTGCAGGACAACGGCGCGACCTCGCTCCAGAGCAGGACCCAGGCGTTGCCGAGAAAGAGCGCACCCACCACGTCACTGGGGTAGTGCACGCCCAGATAGACCCGCGAGAGCGCGATCAACGGCGGGATGGTCATCGCCATGAGCAGCAGCGTCGTGCGCGCCCCCTGGCTCCGCGCCGACTTGGCCAGCAGGATCAGGCCGAAGCCATAGATCACCGGCGCGAGCATGGCGTGGCCGCTGGGGTAGGAATACCAGCCGGCATCGGCGAGTCGTTCGATGATGCGCGGCCGATCCCGCTGGAAGGAGGGCTTGAGCACCGCGTAGAGCACTTCGGCCGAGAGTGCGGCAAAGACATAGCGCTTGGCACAGAGCGGACGCCCGAGACGCCAGAGCGCGTACGCCGCGAGGAGCGCCAGCGGCACCTCGATCAAGCCGTTGCCGATGAAGGTGAACAGGAGCATCACGTCGGTCAGCCACGGCCGACGCAGCTCGCCGAGCCATTCCATCAGCGCCACGTCGATCGGCAGCGTCAACCCCAGCACCACCAGCGCCGAGAGCACCACGAAGACGGCGAGCAGGGCGATGGTCGGGCGCGTGAAGGATTGGCGGGTGAGCATGCCGGAAGCTAACCGCGCCTCGCACTCGGTTCGCTAGCCGGTGGCTCCCTCCGGCGGGATTGCCGGGACGCCTTCCCGCCGCAAGGCCTCGAGCACGCGCTCACGCAGGGCACCGGCATCGGGGCCGTCCTGTCGGGCGGTGGCGAGCGCCTTGAGGAAGGCGGCCTCGAACTCGAACGCCGGAAAGCAGTGATTGCACATCTTCAGGTGGCCGGCGATCGCCGTGCGGCGTTCCTCCGACAGTTCGCCGTCGAGGTAGTCCCAGAGCTGCCGCATCACGGCGTCGCAGTCCAGCATCGGCTCCATGCTCATCTCACTCCCCCTTCCCAGGGATGGTCCGCGCGAAGCCCGCGTCGTGGGCATAGGCCAGTAGTCGTTCCTGCAGCAGCCGTCGACCACGAAAGAGCCGCGATCGCACGGTTCCGACAGGAACGCTCAAGATCCGGGCGGCCTCATCATACGTCTGGTCCTCGATGTCGACCAGCACCACCACCTCGCGGTAACTGCCAGGAATGCCTTCGAGTTCCCGACGCACGGCATCGTGCAAGTCAAACCGACCGAACACGCCGTCGAGTCCCGAGCTGCGTGCATCCCGATACACCTCCGCCGCCGCGAGTGCCTCCAGTTCCGGGGCGTCCGTCGCCTCGATCCGTCCCTCCCGGCGTCGGTGGCCGACATGCGCGTTGCGACAGATCGTGAACAACCAGGCCCGACAATCGGTCCCGGCCTGGAAGGAACGCCAGCCGCGAAAGGCCCGGAGGTAGGTCTCCTGAACCAAATCGTCGGCGTCCGCCGGGTCCTTCGTCAGCCACCTTGCAAATCTTGCCACGTCTTCAAGTTGGGCCATGGCCGCGCGGTGAAAAGCGGCGAGTCCCGGCTCGATGTGCTCTGCGTCCATCATCTGGTCCATCGCTCCCCCCCGGCGTCGCGTCGTCCGTCGGCTCTCCCTCCCACCAACGCGGCACGGGTCCAAATGGATCCCAGCGACTGCGCGAGAACACCCGGGAACTCCAGCGCGCGGTCGGCGCTTCACTCTGCACGCCGGGCCATGGCGTCGTGCCATCGCCCCTCACCGCAACAGGAGTCTGATCCGATGAGCATCATCACCAGCATCCGCCGCTTGACCCTTACGGCCACCATGATGGGGCTCGCCCTGGTGGGCACCGCCGCCGCGCAGGACGGCCAGACGACCGTGAACGTCACCAAGGATGGCGTGGCCATCCACGGCTACGACGCTGTGGCCTATTTCACGGAGGCCAAGCCGGTGGTCGGCAGCGCCTCGTTCACGGCCACGCATGAGGGGGCCACC
Organism: Gemmatimonadales bacterium; assembly: GCA_033764505.1. Taxonomy (GTDB): domain Bacteria; phylum Gemmatimonadota; class Gemmatimonadetes; order Gemmatimonadales; family GWC2-71-9; genus Palsa-1233. The sequence continues at coordinate 16,357 of JANRIW010000031.1, read as the reverse complement.
TACCGCTTCAGTTCCGCCGCGAACCGGGCCGCCTTCGTGGCCCAGCCCGCGCGCTATGCGCCGCAGTTTGGCGGCTACTGCGCGATGGGTGTGGCCGTGGGCAAGAAGCTCGACGTGGACCCCACGCTGTTCCGAGTCGTGGATGACAAGCTGTACCTGAACGTCAACAAGGATGCCCAGAGGATGTGGCTGAAGGAGCCGGTGAAGCACATCGGCACGGCCTCCAAGCGCTGGAAGGCCGTCGCGGCGCACAAGGGCTTCGACACGATGTAAGGGTACGATCCACGGCGGAGGCCACGACCGGCAGATGTCCGCGCGTTCCTCCCGCCGGTACGACTGGGCCCGGGTTGCCACCAGACGGCAATCCGGGCTCAGTCGCGGATGAGTCCGATCGAGCGGCCATACTCCCGGTACGGGGTCGTGCCCACGTCACGCGCATTGGCTTCCAGACGTCGGCCCACGGGGAGTCGGCGAATGGCATCCAGCCGATCGCGGTAACGCTCCGCAAATGGGGCGACCCCCATCCCAAGCACGATGCGATTCATGAATGCAAAGAGCGCGACAACCATCGTCGCCTCCATCACGGTTTCCTCGGGCCATCCAGCGCGACGAATCGCCTCCACCTCGCGCCGATGTGCCTGCTCCGGGGAACGCGTCAGGCTGCGCGCGTACGCCAGCACGGGGAGAAGCTGAGCCTCGACCGCCGCACGCTCCGGTGCGTCGAGGAGTGCATCCACGACACCTGGCAGGACGCCATAACGCTCGGCATAGGCGGTGTGCGCCGCCGTGCAGAAGGCACAGGCGTTGAGCGCCGAGACATAGGCCGCGATCAACTCGCGCTCGCCGATCGAGAGCGACGCCGGCGCGCGAAGGATGCTGTCGTGTGCGTCCAGCAGGGCAGGCCAACCGACGGGAAAGCGCCGGAGGACATCCGCGAGATCAGTGGGATCGGGAAGCGACGTGAACCATGCCATGCAAACCTCTCTGGGAAGGACGGCGGTGGGGATCGGCTGCGCCCCGGAAAAGACATCCGGCAGGTACGGCGCACGCCGTCGAAGCATGCGGGAACGATCCCGCGGGACTGCACGTTTCTCGGACAAGCACGATCACCAGCGATCACCAACGGCGCGCCGCGCGGCGCGCTCCTCCTTTGGAACACGATACCATGTCCCCTGCACCACACGCTCGAGCGCTGCCCACCCTCCGTGCCGCGATCGAAGCGGTTTGCGAGGCAATGGAGCGCGGTGATCCCGGTGCCATGGACATCCTGTTCACGCGGGTGCGGCCAATCCTCCACGGCGTGGTCGCCAAGCGCATTCCGGAACGGGACGACGTCGAGGACGTGCTCCAGGACATCTGCTGGAGCATCGCTCGGGCATCCCACCACATACCTCGCGAGCCTGCGCACCTGGTGCACTGGATCTTGCGGATCAGCCGCCAACGCGCCCTCGATCACCTCAGGCGCCGCCGGACCCTCGCGGAGCGAGAGCGGCGCTACAGCGCCATCTCGGAACGACACACTGATCCCGTGGACTGGCAACGGCAGGATGCACCGGACATCGGCGCTGCGGCTCGCGGACGCCTCCGCAGCGCCATGGCCAGCCTCCGGGCCGAGGAGCGCGTTGTCGTGCAACTGACGATTCTTGCCGACCACACCCAGCGCGAGACCGCCGAGACATTGCAGATCCCGCTCGGCACGGTCAAGCGTCGTCACCGACTTGCCCTGGGGCGGTTGCGTCAGGCGATTGCCTGAGGCACCACCATGCGGCATTCCTCCGCTGCGCTGACAGCGAGGCAGACGCCCATGCTCACCGATGGCCGCCGTTGCCGTAGATCGTCCCGAGCACGGCACCGTACACCAGATGACCGATCAAGCTGCCCATCCCGGCGGCCACTGCCCCGCCGAAAATCGGCATGCCCATCATCGGCATCATCACCAGCATGGCCATCAACCAGGGCGCAATGGCGAACAAGGCACCACGGACGGCGCCGGCACCCGGCAACCGTTCGGCAACGACAGCGTAGCCGACCGCCAGCACGACGCCGATCATGGCATGCGCCATCCAGCCAAGGAGCACGTTGCCGCCCATCTGGCCGGCCAGCATTTCCGCCGGATTCATCCGTGGGATGCCCATCATCGGGGCCACCCAGAGTCCAACAGCAGTCATGACCGCCGTCCCAACCGCGCCCGCCACTACGGCCCGACTCCATCGACCGGTCATTTGTGCCTCCGAATGCCACTGGTGAGTGATCGGGCGTGAGGCGGACGCCCCCAACCCACTCGAGCAACGGACCAACTGGCAAGATCGTTCCCAGCACCCGAGCACCGGATCCCCAGGAAGGGACTGAGCGGAACGAATCGCTCCCGTCCCGAGTTGATCGAGAGTCGCGCACGAACACGGCAGGTTCCCATCCATCGGAGTGTCCTTCCATGACCATCATGCACATCGGCCCGCGCTCCGGCATCAGATGGCCCGACATCCTGCGCGCGGCGCCGATGCTGGTGCTATTCAAGCACAGCCCTCATTGCGGCTTCTCCCGTGCCGCCGAGCTCGACATCCGCGACTTCGCGAACACGCACCCCCAGCTGCCGGTGCTCCAGGTTGACGTAATCCGGCAGCGGGAGCTATCGACCTTGATCGCCAGGCACCTGGATATTCCCCACGCGTCGCCACAGATCATCCTGCTCGAGCGTGGCGTCCCCGTCTGGAGTGCGCAACATGGGCGTGTCACCGCCGCAGCCCTCGAAGGTGCCCTTGCCGCGAGTGCGACGAAGTAGCTTTCGTCATGCCCGCCATGCGTCTCGTCTCCCTCCTCCCCGGTGCCACCGAGATGCTCGCCGCCCTCGGCGCCCTCGACCAATTGGTCGGCGTCTCGCACGAGTGCGACGAACCTCCCGAGGTTCGCACCCTGCCGCGCGTCACGGTCACCCCGATCGACCCGACCCGTTCCTCCGACGAGATTCACGCCGCCGTGCACCAGGCGGTGGCCGAGGGGCGTCAGGCGATCGGCATCGAGGCCGATGCACTCCTGGCACTCCGCCCGGACGTGATCGTGACCCAGATGCTCTGCGACGTCTGCGCCGTGGCCGACGGGGAAGCGATGCGACTGGCGCGCGTGATGGATCCGCCGCCTCGCGTGGTGGCGCTTGATGGTCGGACCCTGGACCGCGTGTGGGACGACATTGCCCGACTCGGTGCAAGCATTGGCCGCACGGTGGAAGGCAAGCGGCTGGCCGATTCGCTCCGCGCCGACGTCACGACCCTCGCCGAGCGGTACCATCGCACCGTGCCGCACCGCGTGGTGGCCGTCGAGTGGCTCGACCCGCTCTTCCTCGCGGGGCACTGGGTGCCCGAGATGATTGCGGCGGCAGGCGGCGTGGATGTCGGCGCGACGGCCGGGAGTCACTCAACCGTGCGTGATTGGGCCGAGGTGATGGCGCTCGACCCCGACGTGGTCCTGGTGATCCTCTGCGGCTTTGACGAGGCGCGCGCACGGGAAGAGCTCGCAGCCATGCCCGAGGGTCCGGCAAAGGCGTGGCTCGCGACGCAGCGCGTGGTGGTGCTCGATGGGAATGCGTATACGAGTCGGCCGGGGCCGAGGCTGGTGGAGGGCATTCGACAGATCGGAGAGGCGCTGGGAGGGGTGAACGGTGAACGGTGAACGGTGAACAAAGGGCGGAAGGCTGTCATCCCGAACAACGTGAGGGATCTGCGTGTTAGTGAGTACGCAGGTCCCTCGCTTCGCTCGGGATGACCGGTTCGTTCCCGTTCACCGTTCACCGTTCACCGTTCACCCCTCACCGCCCCCACCAACTCATCCACATCACTCTCTGAAGTCGCCCAGCTCGCCATCAAGCGCACTTCGCCCGTGGTCTCATTCCACACATAGAAATGGAAGCGCTCCTGCAGCGCGGCAGTGACCCCCGGCGGCAAGAGCGCAAAGACCGCATTCGCCTCGACCGGTTGCGTGATGGTCACGCCCGGAATGCCACGCAGCCCGGCTTCGAGCCGCTTGGCCATCGCGTTGGCATGCCGCGCGTTCGCCAGCCAGAGATCGCCTTCGGCCAGCGCCAGGAATTGCGCCGACTGGAAGCGCATCTTGGAGGCGAGCTGGGTCGACTGCTTCCGGAGAAAGGGCAGCTCGCGCGCGAGGGCCGGATCGAACACCACCACCGCCTCGGCGTTGATGGCGCCGTTCTTGGTGGCCCCGAACGAGAGCACGTCCACGCCCACATCGCGGGTGAACGTGCGCAGCGGCACGCCGAGCGTGGCCGCTGCATTGGCAATCCGGGCACCATCCATGTGCACCCGGAGGCCGAGCTCGTGGGCCACGCCGCAGAGCTCCTCGAGCTGTGCCACCGAGTAGGCGGTGCCGTACTCGGTGGTCTGCGTCAGCGAGAGGACGTGGGGCTGCACCCAATGCTCATTGCCGAGGCCGCGCACCGCGCCGCGAAGCTGGGCCGGCGTGATCCGCGCGTCCGAGGATGGCAGGTCCACCAGCTTGCAGCCGGTCAGCAGCTCCGGCGCACCGCATTCGTCCACCTGGATGTGCGAGTGCTGCGTGCAGATGACCGCATGGTACGGCCGCGTCAGCGCGCGCAGCGACACCACATTGGCACCGGTGCCGTTCCACACCGGGAAGACCTCGGTGTCGCCACCGAACTGGTCGCGGAACCACGCCAGTGCCTGCGCCGTCCACGCGTCGGCGCCGTAGGCGTGCGCCGGCCCGTGATTGGCCGCCGCCATCGCCTCGAGCACCGCCGGGTGCGCGGGTGCGGTGTTGTCGGAGGCGAACTCGCGCGGGAGACTCACGCCGGAGGCCCTTCGTTGACGATCTGCGAGACGTTGTCCTCCCAGAGCGCCATCACGTTGCCGTCGGGGTCCTTCACCATCGCCATCATCCCGAAGCCCTGCTGCGCCGGCTCGGCCAGGAAGGACACGCCCTCCGCCAGCAACTTCGACGACAGCGCCAGCAGGTCGGTCACCTCGAAGGTCAGGCCGGTATGACGGCCGACCATCGCCTTGGCATCGGGATGCTGCGCCGGATGTACGCCCACATGCGGCGCGTTGTCGAGGAGCTCGAAGCCGAAGGAGCCCTGCTTCCCGACCGGAATGCCGAGCTGACGATTGTAGAAGTGCAGCGCCTTGTCGATGTCGTGGACAAAGATCGCGATGGAGTGCAGTGCGATGCTCATGACTCGGAATCCTGCCGACCCGCCATCGCGTGTCGGACGTTGCGGCGCATCCGGGCAAGGCCCGGACGTGCCAGGGGAGTGTCGGCGTAGCGCCGGGTGAACTCCGCCTCGTCGAGTGCCTCGAACGCGGCGGGATCGCGCCGATCCGGCTCCGCGCGCCGACCAAACTCGGCGATCGTGGTCGGCTCGGCGAACTTCACATTCCAGGGACAGACTTCATTGCAGATGTCGCACCCGAAGGCCCAACCGTTCCATGCGCCATCAAGTTCCGGGGGCGGATCGGGCTTGTACTCGATCGTCACATACGACAGGCAGCGCGTGGCATCGAGCTCGCGCGGCGCCACGAACGCCCCGGTGGGACAGGCATCGAGACAGCGAGTGCAGCTGCCGCAGTGATCGGTGACCATCGGCGTGTCGCGCACCAGCGGCAGGTCGGTGAAGACCGAACCAATGAACGTCCACGACCCGCGCTGGGGCGAGATCAGCATGGTGTTCTTGCCGATCCAGCCGAGGCCGGCCCGCTCGGCGAGTTCGCGCTCGGGGACGGGGCCGTCGTCGACCCAGGCCGAGGCGAAGTTCGCCCCGCGCGCGAGCAGCCACTCCTTGAGCGCGAGGAGGCGACCGAGCGTCACCAGGTGGTAGTCGGTGCCGCGCGCGTAGCTCGCCACCTTGAAGGCATCAGCAGGCTGGGCCCGCTCCTCGGCTGGCGCGGCATAGTTGTCGAGCAGCACGATGGCGCAGCGCGCCTCGGGATGCAGCGCACCGGGATCCTTCCGCTTCCTGGCCTGCCGATGGAGGTAGCGCATGGTCCCCGCACGCCCCGCCGTGAGCCAGCGATCGAGCGCGTCGGCGCGCGCGCTCGGCTCGAGCGAGGCCACGCCACAGGCAACAAAACCGAGGCGCGCGGCCTCGGCTCGGACCTCGGCGAGCGTGGGACCGGTCACTTCCGGCCCTGCAAGCGCACCGCATACTCGGCGGTTTCGCCGGTGATGAGTCGCGCCCCCGGTGCATAGCGCACGTACGACCACATCCACTCGATCAGCACCATGACGCGATTGCGGAACGACACCAGGAAGAAGATGTGCACGAAGGCCCACACCAGCCACGCCGTCACGCCGGCGAAGGTCAGCTTGCCGAGGTCGGCCACGGCATGACCGCGGCCGATGACGGCGAGCTGCCCCTTGTCCCAATAGGAGAAGGGGACGCGCGGCTTGCCGGCGAGGTCGTTGCGAATGGCGCGGGCAGCATACTGCCCCATCTGGATGGCGACCGGACAGACACCGGGAAGCGGGCGATTGAGCCCGGGCTGATGCAGGAAGGCGGCGGCATCGCCCAAGACGAAGAGCTCGGGATGGCCCGGCACGGTGCAGTCCGGCTCCACCAGGGCGCGCCCCTGGCCGTCGAGCGGCGCGTCGAGCGTCTTGAGCAGCGGCGAGGCCTGGTTGCCGGCGGCCCAGACCACCGTGGTGGTCGGGATCACCCAGCCCGCGGCCTCGACCGAGGCGGAGGTGATCTTGGTGACCATGGTGTTCTCACGCACCTCCACGCCGAGCGTGCGGAGGTCGGACTTGGCACGTGCCGAGAGCGCGGGTGGATATGACGGCAGCAGGCGAGGTCCGCCCTCGACCAGCATGACCGTCGCCTCGCGCGGATCGATGTGGCGGAAGTCGCGCGAGAGCGCAAAGCGACGGATCTCGGCGATCGCCCCGGCCATCTCGACACCGGTCGGCCCACCGCCCACCACCACGAAGGTCAGGTACTGGTGCCGCTTGGCGGGATCGGGCTCGCGCTCGGCGCGCTCGAAGGCGCTCAGGATCTTCGCGCGGATGTCGAGCGCCTCGCTCAGCGTCTTCAGCCCCGGCGCGTGCTCGGCCCAGTCGTCGTGGCCGAAGTACGTGTGGGTCATGCCGGTCGCGAGCAGCAGGTAGTCGTAGGCGATCTGCCCGCCGTCCTCGAGCATCACGCGGCGTCGCTCCACGTCGATGCCGCTCACCTCCGCCATGAGCACGGTGGCGTTGCGCTGTCGCCGGAGCAGGCCGCGGATCGGCGAGGCGATGTCGGGCCCCGAGAGGCCAGCGGTCGCGACCTGATAGAGCAGCGGCTGGAAGAGGTGGTGGTTGCTGCGATCGACGAGCGTGACCCGCACCGGCGCACGCTTCAGCGCGCGCGCGGCGGCGAGGCCGCCGAAGCCGCCTCCCAGGATCACGACGTGGGGCTCTTCCTTACGAAGCATCGGTCATCTCCCGCCATGAGCGCCCGGCGCTCGAGAGCAAGCACGGGGCCACGCAATCAACCGTCGTCGTCGCGGAACGCAACGCCGTACTCGGGGGGCGCGTCCGGGGCGGGCTCGAGCTCGCGCACGATGCGCGCGGCGGTTTCGCGGATCGCGTCACGCTCGTCCTCGCTCCAGCGATCCCAGGTGCGGTACAACGCGCCGATGCGCGGATGTTTGCCGAAGCGCGCGCGGTGCCGCTCGAGGAAGGTCCAGAAGAGCGGGTTGAACGGGCATGCGTCGGCGCCGGTGCGCGCCTTCACATCGTAGCGGCACTCGCCGCAGTAGTCGCTCATGCGGTCGACGTACGCGCCCGACGCGGCGTACGGCTTGGTGGTCGCGACGTCGTCGGCGAAGAGCGCCATCGCGTGCACGTTGGGCAGCTGCACCCACTCGTACGCGTCGACGTACGCGGCCCAGAACCAGTGCGACACCTCGATCGGGCGCACGCCCGCGAGGAGCGCGAAGTTGCCGAGCACCATGAGGCGCTGCACGTGGTGCACGTAGCCGGTGTCGCGCACCGTGGTGACGCACTCGCGCATGCAGCGCATCTCGGTGCGCTCGGGCTCCCAGTAGAAGATTGGCAACGCACGCTTCGCCTCGAGCAGGTTCGCGTCGCGCAGGCCGGGCATGCGCAGCCAGTAGAGCGCGCGCATGTACTCGCGCCATCCGGCGATCTGCCGCAAGAGCCCTTCGGCCGAGGCGATGGGCATGCGACCTTCGGCGTGCTCGGCGACGATGCGCTCGCAGACCTCGCGCGGCGAGAGCAGGCCGAGGTTGAGCGACGACGAGAGGCGCGCGTGCCACATCCATCGCTCGCCGCGCAGCATCGCGTCCTCGTAGGGCCCGAACGACGCGGCGCGCGACGCGAAGAAGTCGTCGAGCTCGCGCAGCGCGCCGGCGCGATCGACGGGCCAGTCGAAGCCGTCGACCGAGCCCCATCCACCGGGCCATTCGCGCACGCGCTCGATCACGTCGCGGGTGATCGCGTCGGGCGGATGCGAGGGCACGGGCGGCGGACGATCGCGATCGGGGAACGCGCGGTTCTCGACGTCGAACGACATCTTGCCGCCGAGCGGCTTGCCGCGATCGTCCATGAGCCAGCCGGTGCGGCGACGCAGCTCGGCGTAGAACGCGTCCATGCGGAGCGACTCGCGGCGGCGCGCCCAGCGCAGCACGTCGTCGCGTCCGAGCAGGAAGTGACCGCGCGGTCCTCCGTCGTCGTGCAGCTCGAGCGGCGCGCCGAGATCGGCGGAGACGAGCGAGCGCTCGATGCCCATCTCGCGCGGCCGCATCGCGACGACGCGCGTCGAGCGATGTGCGCGCACCGCCTCGGCGATGCCCTCGGCGTAGCTGCGCGCGTTGCGGATCTCGACGCGATAGCCGCTCTGCTCGAGCTCGGCCGCGAAGTGGCGCATCGCGGAGAGCACGAGGACCAGCTTCTGACGGTGCCAGGGCAGGGCGCGCCCCTTGGCGCGCGACTCGACGAAGAGCACGCGTCCGTCGCGCGGGTCGCGCGGGATGCAGGGCAGACGACGATCGAGGTCCCAGGGGCCGACGAAGTAGAGCGGCTCGCTCATGCCCGGGAGCTAGGGGCAGATGCCAGGTGGTACGACCCTGCCTGGAACGCGAGTGAATTCGATGGGTTTTGGCGTGGGATCCGGTCCCCACGAAAAAGCCCGAGCGGCGCGGCGCGCAGCTCGGGCTCGTTCGGGATGCGCGTGGTCGCGATCAGTACGCGCCGGCTTCGAGGCCGCCGATGACGTTGCGCAGCGGCGCGGGCGCGAGCTGCGGGCTCGCGCTGTGGTTGCGCTCGCACTCGACCGCCCAGAGGTAGAAGCACGTGTAGTAGACGCCCTTCAGGTAGCCCGAGATCGCCCAGAAGAGGTTCGTCATCGTGAAGAACGCGATGATGCCGAGCGAGTAGTGGACGTTGGAGAGCACGTTGGCGACGCCGTACGCGGGCACCAGCGTGACCACGCTGAGCAGCCACGAGACCAGGCCCATGCCGACGACGCCGACGCCGACCTGCGTGGGGTCGTTCTCCATCAGGCCCTTGCTGCGCTTGAGCGCCGCGAAGAAGCCCTGCTGCTCGACGACCAGCGCGGGCATCATCACGTAGGTCGCGGTCGTCCAGATCGTGCGGATGATGCCGAGGATGATCGGCCCGATGATCCGCATGATGCCCTCGCGCTGCGACGCGAGGTTCGAGAGGAAGTCGAGGATGCCCGAGACGATCGCGAAGATCAGGATGCCGGGGCTCGCGCGCAGCGTGCGCGAGAATGCGGGGCCGAGGCTCGCCTTCCCGGTCGTGACCTGGTCGTAGACCATCGAGGCGGTGAGGCCGCCCGCGAAGTAATCGATGAAGTAGAGCGCGCTCAGGCCGAACACCATCGAGGCCATGTAGATGAGGCCCTGGTACTCGATCGGTGCGACCGCGAGCGCGATGGCGAAGAAGATGTTCACCGGCACCGCGATGATCAGGTTCAACACCACCGGCGCGAGGAGCATCGGGTTGTCCTTGATCATCCCGAGCACCTGGCCCGTGAAGCCGAACACGCGGAAGAACGATCCCATCGCGACCACCCCCTTCTGCTAGGTGGCCACGAGGCTATCACGGCGTCGTGTACGGCTGTCCAGGGTGCCGGGGTCGATCCATCGGGATTCCCGAGGGATCGGAATCCGCGCTGGAGCGATCAGGGCATGCCCGCGCCGCGCGGGAGACGGCCGGGCTTCGCGAAGCAGACCACCGCGTCGTAGCCGCCGAACGCGAGCGCGTTGTTGAGCACCACGTCGACCGACCGCTCCTGCGCGACGTTCGCCACGATCTCGAGCGGGCACTCGGGGTCGGGCGTCTCGTAGTTGGTCGTCGGCGGGATGATGCCGGTCTGCAGCGTCATCACGCACGCGATCGCTTCCATCGCGCTGGAGGCGCCCATGCAGTGACCGATCATGCTCTTGATGCTGGTCACCGGGATCGCGCGCTCGCCGAACACCTTGCGGATGACGAGCGCCTCGACCGAGTCGTTGTTGGGCGTCGCGGTGCCGTGCGCGTTGACGTGATCGACGTCGCCGACGGTGAGCCCGCTCGACTCGATCGCCTGGCGCATCGCGGTGATCGATCCCGCGCCGTCGGGGTGCGGGCGCGTGATGTGGTGCGCGTCGCACGCGAGCCCGTAGCCTCCGACCTCGGCGAGCGGCGTGGCGCCGCGTCGCACCACGCTGTCCTCGCTCTCGAGGACCAGCATCGACGCGCCCTCGCCGAGGATCAGGCCCTTGCGGTTCTTGTCGAAGGGCATGCACTTGTCGGGCGACATCGCGCCGAGCCGCGCGAAGCCCGCGTACTCGAGCTTCTCGATGATCTCGGCCGCGCCGGTGATCGCGACGTCGGCGCGGCCGGCGCGGATCTGATCGGCGGCGAACCCGATCGCGTAGTTGCCCGCCGCGCACGCAGCCGGGAGCGTCTGCACCATGCCCTTGCTGCCGAACGCACGCGCGACGTGGATGGGCAGGAGCGTGGTGCCGTAGCGCGGGAGCTTCGCCGAGGGCAGGGCCTCGTTGCCCTCGTGGATCCACGCCTTCTGGAGCTCGCCGAGGACGTTGGCCTCGCCCATCGTGGTGCCGATCACCACGGCGGTGCGCTCGCCCGCGAGCTGCCGCGCCTTCAGGCCCGCGTCCTCGGCGGCCATGCGCGCGGCGGCGACCGCGAACGCCGAGCAGCGACCGGCGCGGCGCGCCTCGGCCGCGCTCATGTGGTCGCGCGCGCGGAAGCCCTTCACCTCACCCCCGAGATTGCGGCCGATCGACGCGGTGTCGAAGAGCGAGATCTCGCTGACGCCGGATCGCCCCTCGACGAGCGCCTGCCAGTACGCCTTGCGGCCGAAGCCGAGCGAGCTGACGACGCCCATGCCCGTGACGTAGACGCGACCCACGCGATGCCGGGGATGTCATGTTCCAGGCGGTCCTTCAAGCGCGGGCGAGCTCCCGGCGTGGTATCGTCGTGAGTCGCAGGAGGTTCGCGATGCGCCTGTTCGTGAGGCTCGTCGTTCTCGCGGTGGGCGTCCTCTCGGCGTGCAGCGGGACGTTGACGGATCTCTCCGACGCGGGCGGAGCGGGCCGCGACGCGAGCGTCGCGGTGGAGACCGATGCGAACGTCCCCCGCGATGCCGCGGTCGTTCCGAACGACGCGCTCACTGGCATCGATGCGCGCGTCGCCGACGATGCTGCGCCGGCCGACGCGGGCGTCACGCCGTCGCTCGTCCCCGATCGCATCGTCTTCGTCATCACCCCTCACGGCACGTTGATCGACGCGTGGAGCTCTCCCGGCGCGTTCGAAGGACCGATCCTCGCGCCGCTCGCTCCGTACCGCGATCGAACCGTGCGCATCACGGGGCTGGACGTACCGAACCGAGGCGCGGTCTCGATCATCCACGGCTCGCCCGGCTCTCTTCTCGGCGGTGGCGCGAGCGAGATCGTGGTGTTCGCTCCCGACATCTACGGGCCGAGCAGCGCCACCGTGGACCAATGGATCGCGCGCGCGTCGGGTGCCGCGACGCGATTCGCATCCCTCGAGCTCGGCGTCGGTCCGGACATCAACCGAACCACCCACGTCTTCGCGGGTCCCGCGATCCCAGTGCCGCAAGAGCACGACCCGCGCAACGCGGCCGCCCGCCTGGCGCTCCCGATCCCCGGCCTCGACAGCATCACCGATCCGACCAGCCCGTCGGCCTACCCGCAGGTCGCGGAGGCTCAGATCGACGTGGCCGTCGCGGCGCTCCAGTCCGACCTCACGCGCGTGATCACGATCGACTTCCAGTACGTGTCCGTGGCGTTCGCCTGGCTCGGGATCACCACCCCCTATCACGAGATCGCACACGACAGCGACGTTCGCCGGGACGACTACGCTCGGATGCAGCGGTGGTACGCCGAGCGCGTGGCAAGTCTCGCGACCTCGCTCGAGTCCGTCCTGCAGCCCGACGGCAACTCGCTCCTCGATCACACGCTCATCGTGTGGGTGACCGACTCCGGCGGCGTGATGCCCTCGTACCACGACTCGCGTGACGTTCCGGTGCTGCTCCTCGGCAATGTCCGCGCCGGGCTCGTCGGCGGTCGACTGCTCGACTACGACCGACCGATCAACGACCTCTGGCTCACCATCGGTCGAGCATTCGGGGCCGATCTCAGCACCGGCTTCGGCGACCCTGCGATCACTCCGACGCCGATCGACGGGCTCTTCGCCGCCCCCTGAGCGACCACCCTCGGACACCGAACGTCGAACCCGAGCGCGCGCTGGCGAGGCGCGCGGGGATCTGGTACCTGCCCGCGATTCGCGATGAAGCCGCTCGCCATCACGGGTCTCGGCACCGTCTCCCCCGTCGCACTGGAGCACGAGGGCTTCCTCGCCGCGCTCCGTGATCCCGAGGCGGCGCGCGCGCGTGCGTTCGGCGGGCCGTGCGCCGCGCTGCCCGCGGACAAGCTGCCCGGCGCGAAGGCCGCGGAGGTGCGCGGCTTCGACGCGAACGCGCTGCTCGGCGACAAGGGCCATCGCAACTTCGATAAGCTGACGAAGTATCTGATCGTGGCGGCGCGACAGGCGCTCGAGAGCGCAGGGCTCAAGCGCGGCGGGCAGTTCGTGTCCTCGCTCGGGCCCGATCAGATCGGCATCTGCAGCTCGACCGCGTACGGATCGCTCGATTCGATCACCGAGCTCAACCTCGTCGCGGAGCTCGAGGATCCTCGCTACATCAACCCTGCGCGCTTCCCGAACACGGTGATCAACGCGGCCGCGGGCTACGTGAGCATCTGGGAGGACCTGCGCGCGCCCAACGTGACGATCGTCGACGGCAACTGCGGCGCGCTCGACGCGGTGCTGACGTGCGAGACGCACCTCGCGCATCGCCGCGCCGACGCGTTCCTGGTCGGCGGTGGCGACGTGCTGAGCGAGCCGCTCTACGTCGCGTTGCAGAAGCTCGGCGCGCTCGCCAAGAACGACGACGAGTGGGCGCCCGGTCAGGCGGAGTCCGCGGGCCTGCATCTCGGCGAGGGTGCGGCGTATCTCTGCGTCGAGCGCTTGCGCGGTGCGGAAGCGCGAGGTGCGACGCTGCGCGCGTTGGTCGCTGGCTACGGCACGGCGTTCGAGTCGCCCACCGAGGGCGCGTTCCTGCTCAACGCATCGCCGGTCGCAGTGGCGCGCGCGATCCGTCTCGCGCTCGACGACGCCGGCATCGCGCCGTCGAGCGTCGACGCGGTGTGCGCGAGCTGCTCCGGGCTGTCGAAGTGGGACGTCGCCGAGCTCTACGCGATCGAGCAGGTGCTCGGGCCCGACATCGCGGTCGCGGCCCCCAAGGCGATGTGGGGCGAGAGCTTCGCGGGCGCGGGTGCGCTCGGCATGGCCGCGGCGGTCTCGTGGATCGAGGGCATCACGCCGGCGCCGCTGCTCTCGGGACGTCCGAGCGAACGCACCGACGTCGTGGTGGTCACGACCGTGGGCTACTACGGCAACGTCAGCGCGGTGGTGCTCAAGCGCCCGTGAGCGCACCGCGTAGCGTGCGACGCAGCGCTGCGTAACGGTCGCGCACTTGATTCGTGCGCGCCCCAACGCTAGGAACTCCCGCCGTTTTTCGGGGCGGTCGGACCGTCTCGCGGGAGCACCATGAGCTGGATCAAGGACAAGGCCCACGCCGAGCTGGCGCGCATCCGCGAGGCGAAGGAGAAGCAGGTCTATCCGTTCTTCAAGCCCTTCGAGACGGGCGGCCTGCACACGACGATCGCGGGACAGCCGCTCGTCAACTTCAGCTCCAACGACTACCTCGGCCTGACCACCCACCCGAAGGTGAAGGAGGCGGCGAAGGCCGCGGTCGATCGCTACGCGTGCGGCCTCTCGAGCTCGCGGGTGCAGGCGACGACGGTTGCGCACGTCGAGCTCGAGGAGCGGCTCGCCGACTACTTCCAGTTCCCGGCGTGCTTGGTCACGACCACCGGCTACCAGGCCATGGTCGGCACCATCATGTCGCTCGCGGACGTCGACACCACGCTGGTGCTCGATCAGCTCTCGCACGCGTGCATCCTCGACGGCTCGTTCCTCGCGGGCGGCGTGCCGAAGAACGGCGCCGAGATCCGCTTCTTCAACCACAACAGCGCGAAGTCGCTCGATCGCGTGCTGCGCACCAAGGAGCGTAAGCACGCGCTGGTGTGCATCGAGGGCGTGTACTCGCTCGACGGTGATCAGGCGAACATCAAGGAGCTGCTCGAGGTCTGCGCGAAGCACGACGCGTGTCTCGTGCTCGACGATGCGCATGGCTCGGGCACGCTCGGCCTGCACGGGCGCGGCATCCTCGAGGAGCACGGCCTCGAGGGCACGTTCCCCACCGAGAAGCTCGTGGTGGTCTCGACGTTCAGCAAGACGTTCGGCGGCATCGGCGGGATCATCCTCGGCGACACCGAGGTGGTGGATCACATCAAGCACCGCGCGCGCTCGTTCCTCTTCAGCGCGACGCTGCCGGTGCCGATCGTCGCGGCCGCGAGCACGATCCTCGACATGCTGGTCGAGAGCGGGCCGCAGCTGGTCGGCGAGCTGCGCGAGAAGGCGGGCTACATGCGCAGGTCGCTGCTCGAGCTCGGGTTCGATCTCGGCCACAGCAACACGCACATCATGCCGGTGATGTGCCGCGAGGAGCGCAAGGCGCTCTTCATGCACGTCGCGCTGATGGAGAACGGCGTGATGATGGTGCCGATCACGTACCCCGGCGTGAAGCACGGCGAGGAGCGCCTGCGCCTGAACGTGACGCGCGGGCACTCGAAGGAGGACATGGACAAGGCGCTCGAGCTCCTGAAGCTCTATGGCGACGCCTTCTTCGTGCTCTCCGGCGAAGACATCGGGCCGATGGAGACGTGAGCGCGGCGCTCGTCGCTCGACGGCCAGTGGAGCAGCCATCGGCGCGGACGACGAGACCCCACGGAGCGCACATTCTTCGCGGGTTCCGCGGTCCGCACGTGCGCATGCCCCGTGCGCATGCCCCGTGCTTGGGCCGCGCACCGAGCATGGAACGTCGGGAGCAACGACGATCGATCGCGGTCTTCGCCCGGCTCGCGCTGAGGTGCGGGCTCGTCCTGTGCTGCCTCGCCGCATCACGACCGGTCTTCGCACAAGTGAACGCGGAGCCGATCCGAACCGCTCCGTTCCGCGCCGGATGGAGCGGGAGCGTCGACGCCAGCCTCGCCCTCCAGCGCGGCAACGTCGAGACGTTGGACGCGTCGACGGTCGGACGCGTGCAGTACCAGACGCTCCACCCCCGCGCCGCGAGCAACGCGCCCGAGCTCGCGGTGCCCTACGTCGCCCAGCGCGCGGTGCTGATCGCAAGCGCCCGCTACGCCGACGTCCGTGGAGAGGCGACGGTCAGCCGTGCCTTCGCCCATGCGCGGTGGACCGGGATGTGGGATCGCAGCGTGGGCACGGACCTCTTCGCTCAGGTGCAGTACGACGCATTCCTCCATCTCGAGCTGCGCGTGGTCACCGGGCTCGGCGCGCGCCTCGAGCTCGTCCACTTGCGAGAGGTCCTCGTGTCGGTCGGGACGGCGTACATGCTCGAGCACGACCGGATCGACATCGACGAGGACGCGCCCGATCCGCGCACCCGCTTCGAGCACCGATGGGCGAACAGCCTCACGCTGCGGCTCTCGCTCTTCGACGATGGGCTGCTGGTGCAGAGCGCGACGTACTACCAGCCCCGTTTCGACGCCCTCGACGATTTCCGGCTGCTCGAAGAGCTCGAGGTGCTGGGGCGCGTACACGAGGCCGTGGCGCTCGGCGCGACGTTCGCGGTGTTGTACGACAGCGCGCCTCCCACCGGTGTTCGAGACACCGATGTTCGGCTCGCGACGACGCTGCG
>JANRIW010000007.1:0-38858 GCA_033764505.1 Gemmatimonadales bacterium | reverse complement strand
CCCCCCCCCCCTTCCTATTTTTGGGTTTCTTACCTCCGGGGGGGGGGCGACAGCCTCCGGGCGACCCGCCTCACGCGCGCCCCGGGCCCCCACTCACCCCCCCCCCCCCCGATCCCCCCACCCCGCTACTCGCTTCTCGCTACAACCCCGTCGGATGATGATGAAACGCCCACGCCACCCCGAACCGCTCGCCGAGCAATTGGCCGAGGGCCTTCACGCCGACGGTCTCGGTGGCATAGTGGCCGGCGTAGATCACGTTGATCCCCGCCTCGAGCGCATCGAAGGTGGTGTGGTGCGCCCCCTCGCCGGTGATGTAGGTGTCGAGGCCGGCCGCGGCCGCCGCCTCGATCCGTCCACCGGCCCCACCGGTGATGATGCCGACCCGCGTGGTGGTTTCCGGCCCGCCGGCAATCAGGTGGACCTGGTCACCCAGGAGATCGGTGATCCGCGCCACCAGTGCCTCGCGTGACGAGATGAGGTGGCCCGACGCCCCGAAGGGCATCCCCTTGTAGCTGTCGAAGGGAACCGGATCGAGGATGCCAAGCATCCGCGCGAGCACGGCGTTGTTGCCCACCTCGGCGTGCACGTCCAGCGGGACGTGCGCGCTGTATACGGCAATGTCGTGATCCATCAGCGCCTTGAGCCGGCGATACCGCCGACCGGTCACCGGACGATTCCCGTCCCAGAAGAGGCCATGATGGACCAGCAGCATGGTGCCCGCCGGCGACTCGGCGACGACCTTGTCGATGGTCCGCTGCGAGGCATCGACGGCGGCAACGATCGCCGTCACTTCACCGCTGTTGGACACCTGCAGTCCGTTGATCGCCCCGCTCTCGTCGGGGATCTCGGCAATCCGAAGGTAGTGATCGAGGAAGTCCACCACCTCGGTGAGTCCGGCTGCTCTCATGGTGTCTGTACTCCGGCGACGACGAGTGTCCCCGCGATGATCGAGTCGCGTGCCGCCTGCACCCGCGCGACGAGCCCGTCGGGCCAGCGCGCCATGACCGCGGGGTTGGTGACAAAGCTGATCACGCCGCTCTCCAGCCCGAACGATTCGACGCGCGGCGTGAAGCGATTCTCCTTCACCTCACGCGCCACCAGCAAGAGCGCACGCGGCAAGTCGAGCACGGCGGAGCCGACGACGCGCTCCGGTGCGAGCGCGGTCTGATCGGCGTTGGCGCCATAGATATAGACGTTGTCCGATTCCTTCGCGGCGCCGAACATGCCGATGGCCGCGGCATCGGCGTTGTGGTGCAGCTGATCCACGCCGAGGCGAATCATCGCGAGTGCCGCTTCCTTGCCGGCGGCAGCGTCATCGAAGTTGCCAAGGTAGGTGAGGCGACTCTCGACGCCTGGGCGCGTGGCCGTCGCGCCCTGCACCCAGCCATCGTAGCCGAGCTTGATGGGTGGCAACTCCATGCCCCCAACGAAGCCGATCTTCCCGGTGGTGGTGAGCGCGCCCGCCACCATGCCGGCGAGATAGGTGGCTTCGTGAATGCGGAAGATCAGCGGCACCACCTTGCCCGCGACCTGCTGGCCGCTGGTGATCACGAAGATGGTGTTGGGGAATTCCTTCGCGACGCGTTCGGCTGGCGCCTGGAATTCGTAGCCGTGGCCAAAGACGATGGTGTAACCATCCGCGGCATACGAACGGAGCGCCTCCTCCTGATCGGCGGGTGTGCGCGCTTCGATGTGCGAGATGGCGGCGCCGAGAGAATCCTTGATCTGCTGCAGGCCGGCGTAGGCACCGGCGTTCCACGCGGCATCGGCAATCGAGCCGGGGGTAATCAGTGCCACGCGGAGTGCGCCCGTGTCGGGGGCGTCCTTGGTGGCGCAGGCGGCGGTAAGCGTCAGGAGGGCGAGCAGGAAGCGGCGCATGCCTGGGACCCGTGGTGGAGGTCGCACGTCGGACAGGATTGGGGACGCTGGTGCTACCCCGCGGTGCGCCGGGTGGTTCGCCTCAGCCGTCGAAGGGCGCGCCGAGGATCACCTCGAGCAGCCGGGCGAGATCGTCGTTCGAGTAATAGGAGATGGCCAGAAGGCCGCGCCCGCGCCGCTTGGCGGTGAGGCGGACGTCGGTGCCGAGGCGCTTGCGCAGGGCATCTTCGACGCGACGCGCATCGGCGCTGGTGGACTTCGGTGCGGCCGGCTTCTTCATCATCTTGCCGCGCGCCTTCTCCGGCGCCTCGCCGCGCACCACCGCCTCGACTTCGCGGACCGTCCAGCTGTTGGCCACGGTCTCCTGGGCGAGCCGCGAGATTTCACGGCCGTCCTCGAGGGCGAGCAGTGCGCGCGCGTGACCCTCGGTGAGATGCTTGCCGGAGAGCAGTTCCTGCACGTCGGCCGGCAACTTGAGCAGCCGCAACGTGTTGGCGATCGTCGAGCGATCCTTGCCGACGAGGCGCGCCACCTCCGCCTGCGGCAACGAGAACTCGGCCATCAGGCGCTGGTAGCCGGCGGCTTCGTCGAGTGCGGAGAGATCGTCGCGCTGCAGGTTCTCGATCAGCGCCAGCGTGAGCGCGGTCCGATCATCGAAGTCGCGCACCACGGCGGGGACCTTGGCCCAGCCGAGTCGCTGCACCGCGCGCCAGCGGCGCTCACCGGCAATCAACTCGAAGCGGGTGCCGACGGGACGCACCACGATCGGCTGCAAGAGTCCCGATGCTTCAATCGACGACGTCAATTCGGCGAGCGCATCTTCGTCGAAGGTGCGACGCGGCTGATACGGATTCGCAGAGATCGCACCGACCGCAATCTCGCGCAGCGCGCCACTTTGCTCGGCCTGCTCGCGCGAGATCGGCCCGAGCAACGACTCGAGCCCGCGCCCCAATCGCTTGGTCTCGCTCACGATGCCCCCGTCTTGCTGCGCCCGCGGGTGAGTCCTTCGGTGCGCTTCATCAACTCCTGCGCGACAGCGAGATAACTCTTGGCGCCAACCGACTGCACATCATAGAGCAGGATCGGCTTGCCGAACGACGGCGCCTCGGCGAGCCGCACGTTCCGCGGGATCACGGTCCGGAAGACCTTGGCGCCGAAGTACTCCTTGGCCTCGGTGACCACCTGGCGCGAGAGATTGAGGCGGTTGTCGTACATCGTGAGCAGGACGCCTTCGATCTGAAAATCGGGATTGAAGTTCTGCTGGACGACGCGTATCGTGTTGAGCAGCTGAGAGATACCCTCCAACGCGTAGTATTCGCACTGGATCGGAATGATGACGGCGTCGGCGGCGGTGAGCACGTTGAGGGTCACCAGACCAAGCGAAGGCGGGCAGTCGATCAGGATGTACTCGTATTCATCCTGAACGGCATCAATCATCCCGCGGAGGATGGTCTCCCGCCCCTCCTTGCCGATCAACTCGAGCTCCGCGCCGACCAGGTCCTGGGTCGCCGGCAGCACGTGCAGGAAGGGGAGCTGGGCGTCCTGTTCCACGACGTCTTGGATCGCAACTCCATCAATCAGAACATCATAGAGCGACCGACGGACGTTCCCCTTCTCCAGACCGACTCCCGAGGTGGCGTTCCCCTGGGGGTCGGCGTCGATGAGCAGGGTCTTCCGTTCCGCGATCGCCAGGGAGGCGGCGAGGTTGACGGCGGTGGTGGTCTTGCCGACGCCACCCTTCTGGTTGGCGATTGCGATGGTACGGGCCATGGGGAGTCCGGTCAGAGGAGCTAACTACTAAAGATATGGGGGTTTGGTCGGGACGGATAGCGGGAGGGGGTTGTTTCACGTGAAACAGGTACGGTGAACGGCGAACAGCGAACGGCGAACGGTTTTCAGCCGCGGAGCCTGCCCTGAGCGTAGCGAAGGGTCAGGCCGCGGTGAGGGGTGAGGGGTGAGGGTTATGTGTCATCCTGAGCGAAGCGACGGCGTAGCCGGCGCGAAGTCGAAGGACCTCTATCCGCGAGCTGCGGGCTCGACCTGGGGTGTCCGTTCTCGCGGACTCCAAAGCGGCTCGCCGCGTCGCCCCCTGTACTGCACGCCGGGGGCGCCGCAATCGGCACTCCGATCCAGGGTGAGGGCTCGCCGCCCTTGGAGCCGCTGCGAAGAACACCCCAGCGCCGAGCCCGCATCTGGACGTTAGCCCCGGCGGCGGGGAGCGGGGTCGCGGGCGCGAGGCCTCGTAAAAGCGCGCAAACCGGATGAGGGGCGCAGCCAGCGGCTGCGCCCCATCCGTGTGGCGGCGGCGAGTCCATGCACCTTGGCTGGGATCGAGCCGCCGCCTGGCGCGCGGCTGAGGACCGAGCGCCCGCGAGCCCCGGTTCACGCCGCGCTGCGCAGGGCAAGGTCCTTCGACTTCGCGCCGGCTGCGCCGTCGCTCCGCTCAGGATGACAATAGTTGGGGTGCTCACGACCTACGACTTATGACTCACGACCTACGAATTCAGTGTTTCACGTGAAACAGCTACTTCACCCGCTCCCTTCGCAGCACCTCGATCAGCACATGCTGCAGATCCGCCGGGGAAACCCCGGGAATCCGCCCCGCCTGCGCCAACGTGCTCGGCTGCACCCGCGCCAGCTTCTCCCGAGCCTCAAAGGACAGCACCGCCATCTCCGCCCACGGCATGTCCAGCGGCAGCGGCGTCGCCTCCAGCCGCTGCAACTTCTCGGCGACCACCCGCTCCCGAGCCAGGTAACCGCCGTACCGCAGCTCGATCGACGCCCACTCGGCGTCCTCCACCTCGAATTCCGCACCGACCGCCTGCAGTAGCGCCACCAGCGACACCCCGGGGCGCTTCACCAGCTCGGCGATCCGCACCGGCTCCCCGATCCCGTTGCTCCCGCTCGCCTCAAGGATCCCGTTGGCCTGCGCCGGGGAGACCGCCCGCTCAGCCGCCAACCGCCCCACCGCCTCCTCGCGCTCCAAGCGCCCCTCGGCCGCCGCCCGTTCGGCAACAGACCAGAGATTATGCCCAGCTGCAATCGACAACATGCGACGTAACGCGTTGTCCTGCCTCAACATAAGCCGATGCTCGGCGCGCGAAGTGAATAGCCGATACGGTTCGTCCACCCCACAGGAGACAAGGTCGTCCACCAGGACGCCGCAGTACCCCTCGTCGCGCCCCATCACCACCGGATCGAGGCCCAGCGCGAACCCCGCGGCATTCAAGCCGGCGATGACCCCCTGCCCCGCCGCCTCCTCGTAGCCCGTGGTCCCGTTGATCTGCCCCGCCGTGTAGAGGCCCGGGACCGCCTTCACGGCGAGCGTCCGATCGAGCTGCGTCGGCGGGAGATAGTCATACTCGATGGCGTAACCCGGGCGCGTCATCACCACCTGCTCCATCCCGGGCACCAAACGCAGCATCCGCTCCTGCACCTCGGGCGGCAATGACGTCGAGAGGCCACCCACGTAGAGCTCGTCGGTGTCGAGACCCTCGGGCTCGAGAAAGACTTGATGTCGAGGGGCGTCAGGAAATTTCACCACCTTGTCCTCGACACTCGGACAGTAGCGAGGACCGCGCCCCGCGATCGCGCCACCGTAGAGCGCGGAATCGGCGAGGTGTCGGCGGATCAGATCCTTGGCAGGCTCGCCCGCCCAGGTCAGCCAGCAGGGACGCTGCTCCGGATGCGGAGCGCGCTCATGCGACGAGAACCAGTAGGGATCGGGATCGGAATCCTGGCGCTGCATCACGGTGGTATTGATGCTGCGCCCATCCACCCGCGGCGGCGTCCCGGTCTTGAAGCGTTCGACCGCAAGACCAAGCGCAGCAAGGTGTTCCGAGAGTTCGACGGATGGCGGTTCACCGGCGCGACCAGCCGGAATGGTGTGCGACGTGCCGACGTGGATGCGGCCGCGCAGGAAGGTCCCCGTGGTGAGCACCACCGCGCGTGCGCGTACTGTGCTGCCGTCTTCGGTGATCACGCCGACGACGCGGTCGCCTTCGAGGAGGAAACGCATCGCGGTCCCTTCGACCAGTTGCACCGGATGGATGACTGGCAACGACTCGATGAGCGAGCGCACCGCACGCCGGTAGAGCGTGCGATCACACTGCGCACGCGGACTCGCCACCGCCGGGCCCTTGCTCCGATTGAGCATCCGGAACTGGATCATCGCCCGGTCGGTGGCGCGGCCCATGATCCCGCCCAGTGCATCGACCTCGCGCGCCACGGTGCCCTTGGCGATCCCGCCGATGGCGGGGTTGCACGACATCTGCCCGATGGTCTCGAGCCGCTGGGTCAGCAGGATGACGCGCGCGCCGCGTCGTGCCGCCAACGCGGCGGCTTCGGTGCCGGCATGACCGCCACCCAGGACGAGGACATCGCAGTGCATGCCGGTAATCTACGAGAAGCGAGAGGCGAGAAGCGAGAAGCGTGGCCCAGCGGAAGGATCTCTCCGCCAGACCACGCTTCTCGCCTCTCGCTTCTCGCCTCTCGGCTTTACCCCGCCCGCACCCACCGGAACACTTCCCGGAGCGTCGGCTTCTTGCCGTACATCAGGATGCCGGTGCGGTAGATCCGTCCTGCCACCCAGACCACGCCGAGCAAGGCGGCCACCATGATCACCAGCGAGAGCGCCAGCTGCGGCAGCGGCACCGATGACATCGACCAGCGCACCGGCATCACGAACGGCGCGGTGAACGGGATCATCGAGAGCGTGAGGCCGAGCCCACCCGAGGGATCCTTGATCACGGCGAAGACGCCGAAGAAGCCGACCATGATGACCATGATCACGCCGGAGATCGCCTGCTGCGCTTCCTGCGTCGAGTTCACCATCGAGCCCACCGCCGCGAAGAGTGCGCCGAAGAGCAGGAAGCCGAGACCGAAGTAGGTCAGGAAGACGATCAGCAGGTCGGTGGGGATCGACGGGATCGGCATCGCCTGCATCGTCTCGACCGGCACCTTGAGGAGGCCGGCGAGGACGGTGCGATTCTGTCCCACCATATAGACCGTCCCGACCCAGATCCCCATCTGCAGCAGGCCGACCGCGCCCACGCCGAGCACCTTGCCGAGGAGCATCTGGAAGGGACGCAGCGAGGAGGCGAGGATCTCCATGATGCGCGAGGTCTTCTCCTCGATCACCGACATCATGGTCTGCTGCCCGAAGAGCACCACCGAGATGTAGAGCAGGAAGCCCATCACGTAGGCAAGGAGGAACGAGGCCTCGCCGCTCTCGCCCGTGGGCTTCCCGTCGGAGACCTTGATCGTGGTCAACTCGGCGGGCCGCGTTGCCGCGGCGACCACGCCGGCATCCACGCCGGCGCGTTCGAGGCGCGTGCCCACGACCACCGAGGAGATGGCGCGTCGCAGCTCACCCATCGTCTCGAACGACGAGACGTTGGTGCCGAAGTAGTCGACCTGGCCGGCGGCGAGCGTGTTCTCCGGCAGGATCAGCACGCCATCGAGCGGCTCCGCCACCTCGCGCGACGTGCGCAGCAACAGCGAATCGCGCGCGGGCGTGACATCACCGCCGCGCTGCACATGCTCGATCGCGTACTTGGGGCGCGTACCATCCTTGAAGGTCGGCTTCTGCAGCGCGGCCACGATGGCCGCTCCGGTGCCGTCGCTCGTCGCGTCAATGACCGCAACGCGCGTGGTCCGATCGGTCCCCTTCATCATCATGGCCGGCACCACCATCGCGAAGACCATCAGCAGGGGCAGGCCGAGCGTGGCGAGGATGAACGCCTTGGTGCGGACGCGCTCGATGAACTCGCGACGGATGACCGCAAAGATCTTGTTCACGCGGCCTCCGCATTGGCCGGGGCCACCGCCGCATTGCCGACCTTGGCAATGAAGATCGACTGCAACGACGGCTCGACAATCTCAAAGCGACTCAACCCGACCCCCTCGCGCACCAGCGCGTGCAACAGCGTCTCGGGGTCGGCCCCTTCGGCCATCTGCAGGTCTGCAGAGGCGCCGTAGTCGTCGATGGTAGCGATGAGCCGCCGGTCGGCGAGCACCCGCTCCGCCTTCTCGCGACTGTGGGTGAAGCCGAGCGCCACGTGGCGTCCGCCGAAACCGCCCTTGATCTCCGCCAGCGAGCCATCGACCACCTTCTCGCCCCGCGCGATGATCACGATCCGGTCGCACATCTTCTCGGCCTGCTCCATGATGTGGGTCGAGAAGAGCACGGTGAGCCCCGACTTGGCGAGGTCCACCACCACGTCCTTCATCACCTGGGAGTTGACGGGGTCGAGGCCCGAGAAGGGCTCGTCCAGCACCACCATCTCGGGATCGTGGAGCAGCGAGCCGGCAAACTGGACCTTCTGCTGCATCCCCTTGGAGAGGTCCTCGACCTTCTTCTCGGCCCAATCGGCGATGCCGAGACGCTCAAGCCACCGCGCGGCGCGCCGCTTGGCGTCGGACCGGGCAATCCCCTTCACCTCGCCGAAGAAGACCAGGTGGTCGAGCACCTTCATCTTCTTGTAGAGGCCGCGCTCCTCGGGGAGGAAGCCGATCCGCGCCGAGAGGTCGCGCCCCTTCCGGTCGGAGCCGAAGAGGGAGATGGCCCCCTCGTCGGGCTCGATGATGTCCATCATCATCCGGATGGAGGTGGACTTCCCCGCCCCGTTGGGGCCGAGGAGGCCGAAAATGCTTCCGGTGGGGACGTCGAAGGAGAGGTGCTTCACGGCCACGTGGCCGGAGAAGCGCTTCGTGACGTTCTCGAAGTGGACTGCGTTGGGTGCCACAATGAACCCCTGAATGTGAAGTCGGGGGAACTTACTGCGTTTTGGGCTGGGGGGTTTCAGAGATGAAACGGCGAACGGCGAACGGCGAACGGTTTTCAGCCGCGGCCGTCAGGCCGCGGTGAGGGGTGAGGGGTTCCCAGAAGGTGTCATCCTGAGCGAAGCAGCCCGCAGGGCTGCGAAGTCGAAGGACCTCTCAAAGGATTGTCATCCCGAGCGCAGCGAGGGACCTACGTGATCACGAATGCGCCGGGATCGGT
Organism: Gemmatimonadales bacterium; assembly: GCA_033764505.1. Classification (GTDB taxonomy): domain Bacteria; phylum Gemmatimonadota; class Gemmatimonadetes; order Gemmatimonadales; family GWC2-71-9; genus Palsa-1233. The sequence goes on along the minus strand of JANRIW010000007.1, from coordinate 29,977 downwards.
TTGCCGCGGGCTCGATCTGGGGTGTCCGTTCTCGCGTCTCCAAAGCGGCTCGCCGCGTCGCCCCCTGTACTGCACGCCGGGGGCGCCGCAATCGGCACCCCGACCAAGGGTGAGGGCTCGCCGCCCTTGGAGCCGCTGCGAAGGACACCCCAGCGCCGAGCCCGCCCGGGGTCCTCGCTTCTCGCTTCTCGCTTCTCGCCTCTCGCTTCTCGATCACCCCAGCAATCGCCTCGCCAGCACCGTCCTTTGCACCACCGTCGCCCCCAGCACCAGGGTCCACCCCCACGCCAGCCACTCGATCTGCCCAGGAAAGAGGGCAAAGAGCGCATACGCGATGGTCGTTTCCCCCGCCTCGGCGTAGCCGGGGGTCAACTGGAGGGTGCGGTCGTTGCCGCTCAGCTGCGCCTTCTCCCGCTCCAGGATGGAGGAGAGCGCCAGCACCGTGGTTCCGCAGAGGACGTACCCGGTGAGGATCAGGAGGAAGAGCGTCCCGTGGTCCGGGTGCAGCACGCCGAAGCCGACCGCCATGGCCGAATACGCGGCCATGTCGAGGGTGATGTCGAGGTAACCGCCAAAATCGGTGGCCGTGCCACCCATCCTGGCCACCACGCCATCGAAGCCGTCGAGGAGCCGGGAGACCAGCCAGAGCAGCACCCCGGCAATCGCGTGCCCGCTGGCCACCAGGTAGGCCGAGGGAATCGCCAGCAGGAACGCCGACACGGTGATCTGGTTTGGCGTCACGCCGCGCGCCACCAATCCCCGGGCAAGCGGGGCGACCCAGGTGGCGAAGTGGCGGCGGAAGGGGGTATCGAGCATACTAGAAACTCCGCGAACAGCGATAGGCGAACAGCGAACAGCGGGAGCGCATCTCCCTCACTCGCAGTTCGCCGTTCGCCGTTCACCGAAACCACCACCCAAAGAACCGCTTCGCCGTCGTCGTCAGCTTCCGCTTGTTCCACAGATCTCCCGCCTTCCGGTACGCCTCGCCGAGCGTCGGATAGGGATGGATGGTGGCGCCGAGCTTCCCGATGCCGATCCCGTGGGTGATCGCGAGCGTGGCCTCGCCGATCAGGTCGCCCGCGTGCTCGGCCACGATGGTGGCGGCAACGATGCGATCGCTCCCCGCGGCGATGTGCAACTTGAGGAAACCGTCGGTCTGTCCACTCAAGACGGCACGATCGTTATCGTGGAACGGGACGGTGATCGTCTCGATGGCGTCACCGCGTGCGGCGAGCTCCTCCACCGTCGGCCCGACATGCGCCACCTCGGGCGAGGTGTAGGTGGCCCACGGGATCACCAGCGCACTCGACTTGCCGCGCCCGAAGAAGAGCGCGTTGCGCACCACGGTGCGCGCGTGGAAGTCGGCGGCATGGGTGAACTGGTGCTGGCCGATCACGTCGCCGACGGCGTAGATGCGCGAGTTGCTGGTGCGGAAGCGATCGTCCACCGTGACGCTCTTCCGCGTGAACGCAACGCCGGCCTGCTCGAGCCCGATGCCCTCGACATTCGCTGCGCGACCAGCGGCCACGAGCAAGTGCGTGCCACTGATAGTGTGTGTCGCACCTTCACGACTGATCGACAGCGTGACCCGCGCCCCATCACGCTGTGCCGATTGCACCTGTACGCCGAGTTCGAAGCGCACCCCATCGCGCGCCATCGCGGCGTGCACCACGGCCGCGGCATCGGCGTCGTCGCGCGGGAGAATGCGCGGGGACTGATCAATCACCGTGACGCGGCTCCCGAAGCGCGCAAACGCTTGCGCCAGTTCGCAGCCAATGGGGCCCGCGCCGAGCACGATCAACTCCGCGGGAAGTTCGGTGAGATCGAACAGCGTCTCGTTGGTGAGTGGAGCTGCATCGGCGAGTCCCGGCACTGGGGGGAGCACCGCACGCGCCCCCGTGGCGATCACCGCACGCTTGAAGCGGAGCGTCGCCCCGCCCACCGTGATGGCATCGGGCGCGGTGAAGGCGCCCTCACCGATGAACACGTCGACACCGAGACCCTTGAAGCGCGCTGATCCATCTACCGGCGCGATGTCGGCGCGGAGGGCGCGCATCCGCGTCATGATGGCGGCGAAATCGCCCTCGCCCGCCACGTTCGGCCCGTTGAAGTGTGTCGCGGCGTCACGTCCGCTCTGCCACGCGCGAGCCGCGGCAATGACGGCCTTGGATGGCACGCAGCCCACGTTGAGGCAGTCGCCCCCCATCAGGTGCCGCTCGACCAGCGCCACCCTGGCGCCGAGTCCGGCGGCGATGGCCGCGGTGACCAGCCCGCCAGTCCCGGCACCGAGCACCACCAGGTGATAGCGCGAGGCGGGGGTGGGGTTCACCCAATCGGCGGGGTGCACCGCATCGAGGAGCCGCTGGTCGTTGGCATCAACGGGAAAGGTCATGCGGCGACTCCGGTGGCGTCCTGCAGGGCACGGCGTGCGAGGCGAGTCACCTGCAGGGTGACGAGCAGCGTGGCCACGAGCCCCAGGGCGAGCACCAGATAGTAGCCGGTACCGCGCGGTGCCGCGGCGCCTGCCGCCAATGCGGCCACATCACCGGCCACCTTCCCCGTGTAGACGTAGAGCAGCGTCCCGGGGAGGATGCCGATCGAGGCGATCAGGTAATCGGCAAAGCGGACCCGGGTGAGCCCCAGCGCGTAGTTGAGCAGGTTGAACGGGATGAGCGGCGAGAGACGGAGCAGGAAGACGATCCGTCGCCCCTGCGTGGCAATGGCGCTGTCGAGCGCGGCGAGTCGCGGGTCGCCGGCCAGCCGCCGCTCGATGGGACCGCGCAACACCGAGCGCGAGAGGAGAAAGGCCGCGGCCTCGCCAATGGTGGCCCCGACAAAGACCACGGCGGTGCCCAGCGGAATCCCGAAGATCGCCCCGGCGGCCAGGGTCAGCAGCGACCCGGGGATGAAGGCCACCGTGGCCACCACGTAGCCGAGCGCAAAGACCACGGGAGCGAGTGCGCCGAGGCCCTGGACCCACGCCGTGAAACGCGGCAACTCCTCCCCGGCACGGCGGCCAAGGAGGAGCAGGGCGATGACAGCGAGGGCAACGAGGAGCAACCTACGGGGCACGGGGGGGTCCGGGTGAAGTGTCGCTAGGGGAACGGCTACCTCACCGGATCGGTTCCCGCGGCGCCAATCGACGGGGTAAGGGCGACGCATGCGTCGCCCCTACGAGAATCTCACCACGTCGAGGAATTCATCGGCCGGGATCACCAGTGTCTTGTGATCGGGTGGCACGCCGAACTTCCGGAGCTGTGCCAGCCACGCCTCGCGGTCGTTGCCCGGCTCGAGGATGGTGGTGTCGCGCATCACCACGCCGCGCTCCTGCCGCTCATGCCAGCGTCCCACGTAGGTCCGGCCGCTGGCGCCCTCGGCCAGCACGGTGATGCCGTGCAGGTCGTCGTGGCCGGGGTGGAGCACCATCCCGCTCACGCGCAGTGGGTCTCGAAGGCGTTCACGATCGCGGCGGCGATCATCTCGGGCGACCGCCCCTCGATCTCGTGGCGGTGGATGAACGCCACCACCTCGCCATCCTTGAGCAGCGCCGCCGACGGCGACGACGGCTGGTAGGCGCCGAAGTACGAGCGCACCCGCGCCGTCGCCTCGAGGTCCTGCCCCGCAAAGACGGTGACGAGCTTGGCCGGCTTGACCGACGCCGTCTCAAGCGCCTTGGCAAGCGCCGGCCGCGCGCCGCCCGCTGCACAGCCGCACATCGAGTTCACGAAGACAAACGCGGTGCCCTCGCCGGCGCCGAGTGCTTCATCCACCTCGGCCACGGTCTTCAATTCCTGCACGCCGAGGCGGGTGACTTCCTGGCGCATGGGGGTGATCATCAGTTCGGGGTAGGGCATGGGGTGGAGCTCCGTGAAAAGGTCGTAAGTCGTAGGTCGTAGGTCGTAAGTCGTGAGTCGTGGAATGCCGTCGCGCGTCGGAGGTCAGCCCTGCAGGACCTACGACCTATGACTTACGACTTACGACTCAGGTCTCAGGACTCAAAGCTTCCTTGAGAACATGCCACGCCATCGTGGCGCACTTCACGCGCATCGGATACACGGCCAACCCTTCGAAGGCGACCAGCTTGCCGAGAGCGTCGCGATCGCCGGGCTGGCCGGTGAGCATCGCGTGGAACTGGTCGAAGAGTGCCAGCGCCTCGGGAACGGTCTTCCCCTTGATCGCCGTGGTCATCATCGACGAGGATGCCTTGCTCACCGCGCAGCCGTGGCCCTGGAATCCGACATCGGTGATCACGCCGTCGGCGTCGAGCGTCAGGTCGAGCGACACTTCGTCGCCGCAGAGCGGGTTGCGTCCCTCGGCGTGATGCGTCGGCGCGTCGAGCCGCTTGTAGTTCCGCGGCGAGCGATCGTGCTCGATGATCAGCGTCTGGTACATCTGATTGGTCGTGGCCATCAGGCGAAGATCTCCCGCACCGCGTGGAGGCCGCGCCCCAGCGCGAGGACGTCGTCCTCGGTGGTGTAGGGCCCGAACGAGGCGCGCGCCGTGGACGGCACGCCAAAGCGGGCGTGCAACGGCTGGGTGCAATGGTGCCCGGCCCGGATGCAGATGCCGCGACTGTCGAGGATCGACGCGATGTCGTGCGGATGCGCGCCGGTCATCGTGAACGTCAGCACCCCGACCGCGTGCGCCGGGGAGGCCATCAGGGAGACGCCGGGGAGCTTGGCGAGCATCTCGCGACCGAGGTGCAGCAACTGCTCGTCGTGGGCCTGCCACGCGGCGCGGTCCTCCGACATCACCCAGCGGATGGCGGCGTCGAGACCGATCACCCCGGCAATGTTGGGCGTGCCCGCCTCGAAGCGCTGCGGCGCCGGCGCGAAGGTCGACTTCGCGAAGGTGACGCGGTCGATCATGTCGCCACCGCCCTGGAAGGGCGGCATCTCGGAGAGCAGCGCCTGACGGGCCCAGAGCACGCCGACACCGGTGGGCCCGAAGAGCTTGTGCCCCGAGAAGCAGTAGAAGTCGGCGCCGAGCGAGGTCAGGTCCACCGGGAAGTGGCCCACCGCCTGGGCGCCGTCCACCAGCACCGGCACGCCGTGCGCCCGCGCCACGGCGGCGAGCTGCGCGATCGGGTTGATGGTGCCGAGGGTGTTGGAGACGTGCGTGACGGCGAGCAGCGCGGGCCCTTCGGCGAGCATCCGCGTGGCCGCCGCGAGATCGAGCTCGCCGGCATCGGTCACGGGAATGGCCTTGAGGGTCGCGCCGACCAGCTGCCAGGGGACGATGTTGGCGTGGTGCTCCATCTCGGTCACCAGCACCGTGGCGCCGGGCGCCATCCGCGGCCGCAGGAACGATTGCGCCACGAGGTTGATCGAGCCGGTGGTGCCGGTGGTGAAGACGATCTCGTCGGCCCGCACGCCACCGAGGAACCGCGCCACGGTGTCGCGGGTCCCGTCGTAGGCCAGCGTGGCACGCTCGGAGAACTCGTACACGCCGCGATGGATGTTGGCGTTCCACCCCTCGTAGAACGCCATCTCGGCGTCAATCACGACCTGGGGCTTCTGCGTGGTCGCACCGCTGTCGAGATAGACCAGCGGCTCGCCGCGCGAGGTGCGGGCAAAGATGGGGAACTGCGCCCGCACGGCTTCGCTCATCCCAGCATCTCCTCGAGCCGCTCGCGCACGATGCGCTCGATGCCGACCCGCACGGTGGGGATCGTCACCTCGGTCAGCACTTCGGCCGCGAAGGCCCAGATCAGCAGCTCCTGCGCCGTGCGGCCACCGATGCCGCGGGTCTGCAGGTAGTAGCGCTGCTGGTCGTTGAGGCGACCCACCGTCGCGCCGTGGGTGCACTTCACGTCGTCGGCGAAGATCTCGAGCTGCGGCTTGGTATCAACGCGCGCCTCATCCGAGAGGAGGAGGTTGCGGTTGGTCTGCTTGGCGTCGGTCTTCTGCGCGATCGGCTCGACGAAGACCTTGCCGTTGAAGACGGCGCGTGACTTGTCGGCGAGGACGCCCTTGTAGACCTCCCACGAATTGCAGTTCGGCTGATCGTGGTAGATCGCCGAGTGGGTGTCGGCCAGCTGCTCGTTGCGCGTGAGGTAGAGGCCGTACATCAGCGTCTCGACCTGCTCGCCGCCGAGGCGGGCATGCAGGTTGTGGCGCGACAGCTTGGAGCCGATCGACAGGGCGAAGCCGCGATAGTGCGACGCCCGCGCCTGCTCGGCGTGCGTGAAGCCGATGTGCCAGGCCCGCTCGCCCTCGCGCTGGACGCGGATGTGCTCGACCCACGACTCCTCGGCGAGGACCAGCTCGGTGACGGCGTTGCTGACGTGCAGCGTGTCGGCCAGCGAGACGAACTGCTCGACCACGGCGCCACGGGCACCCTTCCCTGCGGTCACCAGCACGCGCGGGGCGATCAGCGCGCCATCGGCGGCGCTGGTGGTCAGGTGCAGGATCTCGAGCGGCGCGGCGAGCTCAGTCCCTTCGGCGAGGTGCAGCACCACGCCGTCGGTGAAGGTCGCCAGCGAGAGCGCCGAGAACGGCGTCATGGTCGGTGGGGCGATGCGGCCGAGGTACTGCTCGACGGCGACATCGTTGGCGGCGATCGCCGTCTGCAGCGAGAGCGCCACGATCCACGACGGCAGCGACGAGAGATCGGGGGCATAGCGGCCATCCACGAGCACCGCGAGCGGGCCGTCGGAGAGGCGCAGCGCGGCCACCTGCTCGGCCGTGACCGGCGATGACGAGCCCGGGGCCTGCCAGGCGGTCGCCGCGAGGGCGCCCACCGGCGTGACCCGCCACTCCTCGTCACGCGAGGAGGGAACACCGACCTCGGCGAAGCGTGTGGCCGCTTCCTGGCGGCGCGCGACCAGCCACGCCGGGCCCTGCGTCATCGCCGCGTCGGCGAGGGCAGCGAACGAGGCGGCGCCGACGCTCACGCTCGGCACCACGGCAGCGGTTCCCGTCATCAGACCGCCGCTCCCTCGGTGATGCTCGTCAACCATTCATATCCCTTGGCCTCGAGCTCGTGCGCCAGCTCCTTGCCGCCCGACTTGATGATCTTCCCGCCGGCGAGCACGTGCACGAAGTCGGGCACGATGTAGTCGAGCAGCCGCTGATAGTGCGTCACCAGGATGATGGCGCGATCGGGCGAGCGCAGCTTGTTCACGCCGTCGGCCACGATCCGCAGCGCGTCGATGTCGAGGCCGGAGTCGGTCTCGTCGAGGATCGCGAGCTTCGGCTCGAGCACCGCCATCTGCAGGATCTCGTTCCGCTTCTTCGCGGCACCCGAGAAGCCGAAGTTGACCGCGCGCTCCATGATCTCCGGGCCCCACTCGACCACCTTGAGCTTCTCCTCAAGCAGGTCGAGGAAGTCCATCGGGTCGAGCTCCTCGAGGCCGCGCGCCTTGCGGATCTCGTTGTACGCCATCCGCAGGAAGTAGGCGTTGGTCACGCCCGGGATCTCGACCGGATACTGGAACGCCAGGAAGACGCCGGCCCAGGCGCGCTCCTCCGCTTCCATGTCGAGGAGATCCTCGCCGTCGAGCGTCGCGCTGCCCGCGGTGACGTCGTAGGCCGGATGGCCCGCGAGCACCTGCGCCAGCGTGCTCTTGCCGGAGCCGTTGGGGCCCATGATGGCGTGGACTTCGCCGGCGTTGACGGTGAGGGAGATCCCCTTGAGGATTTCCTTCTCGTCGGCGTTGGCGTGGAGATTCGAAATCTGGAGCAGTGCCATGCGATGATCTTCCCTAGTTCAAGATTCAGAGTAGTTCGAGAAGCGAGAAGCGTGAAGCGAGACGGGAGAAGCGTCACTCGCTTCTCGCCTCTCGATTCTCGCTTCTCGCCCTAGCCAACGCTTCCCTCAAGACTGACCCCCAACAGCTTCTGCGCCTCGATCGCGAACTCCATCGGGAGCTCCCGGAAGACTTCCTTGCAGAATCCGTTGACGATCACGCTGATGGCGTGCTCGGTGTTGAGGCCGCGCGCCTTGCAGTAGAAGATCTGGTCTTCGCCGATCTTGCTGGTGCTCGCCTCGTGCTCCACGTCGGAGCTGCTGTTCTGCACGTCGATGTAGGGGAAGGTGTGCGCCCCACAGGCGTTGCCGATCAGCATCGAGTCGCACTGGGTGTAGTTGCGCGCCCCGTGCGCCTTCGGGAGGATCTTCACCTGGCCGCGGTAGGAATTCTGCCCGCGCCCGGCGCTGATGCCCTTCGAGACGATGGTGCTCTTCGTGTTGCGGCCGATGTGGATCATCTTGGTGCCGGTGTCGGCCTGCTGCATGCCGTTCACCACGGCGACCGAGTAGAACTCGCCGATGCTATCGTCGCCCTGCAGGATCACCGAGGGATACTTCCAGGTGATCGCCGAGCCGGTCTCGACCTGGGTCCACGAGATCTTGGCCCGTGCCCCCGCCTTGCCGCGCTTGGTGACGAAGTTGTAGATGCCGCCGACGCCGTTCTCGTCGCCCGCATACCAGTTCTGCACCGTGCTGTACTTGATGGTGGCGTCGTCGAGCGCCACCAGCTCCACCACCGCGGCGTGGAGCTGGTTCTCGTCGCGCTTCGGCGCCGTGCATCCCTCGAGGTACGACACATACGCGCCCTCTTCCGCGACGATCAACGTCCGCTCGAACTGCCCGGTGTTGGCGGCGTTGATGCGGAAGTAGGTCGAGAGCTCCATCGGGCAGCGCACGCCCTTCGGGATGTACACGAACGAGCCGTCGGAGAAGACCGCCGAGTTGAGCGCGGCGAAGTAGTTGTCGGACGCCGGAACCACCGAGCCGAGATACTTCTGCACCAGCTCGGGATGCTCCTGTACCGCTTCGCCGAAGGAGCAGAAGATCACCCCTTCCTTGGCGAGCGCGGCCTTGAACGTGGTGCCCACGGAGACCGAGTCGAAGATCGCGTCGACGGCCACGCCGGCGAGCAGCTTCTGCTCGTTGAGCGGGATGCCGAGCTTCTCGTAGGTGGCGAGCAGCTTCGGATCGACCTCGTCGAGCGAGCCGAGCGGCTTCGCCGTCTTCGGCGCCGAGAAGTACGCGATCGCCTGATAGTCGATCGGCTTGTAGTGCACGTTCGGCCAGGTCGGCTCGGTCATCTCCAGCCAGCGACGGAACGCCTTCAGCCGCCAGTCGAGCAGCCACTGCGGCTCGTTCTTCTTGGCGGAAATGAAGCGGACCGTCTCTTCGGAGAGGCCCGGCGGCATCGTGTCCTGCTCGATGTCGGTGACCCAGCCGTGCTTGTATTCACGATTGACCAGCGCTTCCATCTCGGTGCTCACGAGGCCTCCTCGCCTGCGTCGTCGCCCATCTGGGCGATCCGATAACTGCATGTGCCGCATCCGCCAGCGATCCGCGAGCGGCGCTCGATCTTGGCCCCGAACACCTGCGCGAGGAACCGCTCCTCGGCGTCACAGACTTCGGGAAAACGCTCGGCGATGAGCCGATGCGGACAGTGGTGCTCGGTGAGGAGCCCCCCAGTGGCCGCATGGACCCAGGTCGCCATGTACCCCTCGGCATCGAGCACCCGCGCGACCACCTCACCCCGCTGCTCCGGCGTGACCCCGCGCGTCTCGACCTCCAGCCGCTCGGCGAGCGACTGGTACTGCTGTTCCAGCAACGCCACCGCGGCATCCCGCCCCGACGTCTTGACCAGGTGGTCGAGGAGGTCGGTCAGGGTCCGCTCGTAGCGGTCCGGAAAGAGGCCATGTCCTTTGGCGGTAAGGCGATACGTGTGTGCCGGGGCACCCACCCCGCGCGGGGTCCGGTCAAACCCGACCACCCCCTCCGCCTCCAGCTCCTTCAGGTGATGTCGCACCGCATTGAGGGAGTACCCCAAGGCCGCCGCGAGATCCCCCACCGTCGCCCCACCCTCGCGCTTCAGGTGCAGCAGGACGAGCCCGCGGGGACCGCGGTGCCCGACCGGAGCGGCCGTATCAGCAAAGGAGAGGGCAGGAGACGCCATAAGGCGGCAATCCTACGCGGATTTTGGGGTATTGTCAATTCGTGCGAGGAAATTGGCGTGAACTAATCGAGAAGCGAGAAGGGAGAAGCGAGAAGCGCGGTCCAGCGCGAAGATCGCTCCGCCGGGCCACGCTTCTCGCTTCTCCCTTCTCGCTTCTCGGCTAGAACCATCTCCCCACCCTGAGAAACAACGCCTCCCTTCCCGCATCGTTCCAGCCGTACTCCACCTGGACCGGGCCGAGGGGGGTGTCGGTGCCGAAGCCGACGCGGGCGCCGGTGAGCCAGCCGCCGCGGGAGAAGACGCCGCTGGAGCGCCGGACGAGGTCGTCATTGGTGACGATGCCATCATCCTCGGCGCTGCGGGGGCCGACGAGCGTGGTGGGGGTGCTGCCCACGGCCGTGCGCCCGACCGCGCCGACGACGCGGAGTCGGAGTGGTCCCGCGACGGCGCGCGAGAGGGCGAGTGCGGCGTAGGCCTCTCGATCACCGCGCCGCTCGCCGAGGTGCAGCCCGGGGAAGCCATCGTCGCCGCCGAGCGGGAAGGTGAGCGCCACGGGGAGACGCTCGCCGATGCCGACACGGACGCGCGGCTCGAGGCGGACGCTCCCGATGTAGGCGCGGGTCCGCACCTCGCCGCTCACGAGTCGGTAGTGCGTGGTCCAGGCCGCCTGCGCGCGTGCGCCACGATCGCGATCTTCGCCGAGCCGCTCGATGGCAATGCGGCCACCAATGGCCTCGCCGCTGGTGCGCTCGCGTGACTGCAGCCCGATGTCGCGCCAACTCCGCGCCTCGGCCATCACCGCCAGTCGCAGGTTGCGTCCGAGCAATCGTTCGACGCCGGTGGTCGCGACGATCTGTCGGAGGTCATCGGCCTCGAGCTCGACGCCGGCGCGATCGAAGCGCCGCACATCCTCGGTGCGCAACCCGAGGGTGACGACCGGCGAGAAGGTCGCGCGTCCGAAGAGTGTCTGCCGACGGCCGGTGAGGTCGAGGTCGCGGCGGAAGCGCCCAAGGGCCAGCACACCCGACGCCTCGGCGTGCAGCACCGGAATGTTGCGTTCGAGGAAGCCACCCCAGACGCGGCCACCCAGCTCCGTGTCGTAGGCGAGGCCAATGCCGGCCACGCGGCGCGGCAAGCGGCGCCAGGTCGGGTAGAGCATCACCGAATCGCCGACACCTTCGGGCGTGAGCCAGATCGCGCGAAACACTTCCCGCTCGCCCAGGGCGAGCAATTGCCGCTGCAGCACGGCTTCGTCCACCGGACGCGGGCCAGCAAAGTCGAGCGCACCGCGCACCAGGCGCAAGCCGGGCGCATCGAGACTGCTGCCGTGAATCGCGACCAACTGCGTGGGCACCACGACGGGTCGCGGCGGCGCGGCGGAAACGCCACGACACGCCCACTGCGCGACCATCGAGTCCCCGGCGATCCGACCAAGGCGGATGAGCGAGTCCACGGACGCGGGCGAGAAGTCGAGCGAACGGAAGCCGTCGACATTGGAGCGGATCATCATGTCGGCGGCGCCGAGGGAATCGGCGGGCTGCCGGAAGAGCCAGTTGAGCAGGCGATCGGCCATCACCAGTGGCGAGTCGAGGCCGAGCGTGTCGGCGGGGCGCTCGGTGACGTCGCTCACCAGCACGCGCGTGGCGCCCTGCGCGCGGGCAACGGCGACGGGGATGTTGGCCGAGAGACCGCCATCGGTGAGGGTGCGGTCGCCGATCCGCTCTGGCGTGAAGACCAGCGGGATCGCGATCGACGCGCGGACGGCCTGGGCGAGGTCGCCCTCGCGGATGGTCACCACGCTGCGGTCGCGCAGGTCGGTGGCCACGATGCGCAGCGGAATCGGCAAGCGGTCGAAGTCGCCGCGCGCGATCAGGTTGCCGCGGAGCATGGTGCTGTTCAGCACCGCATTCACTTCGTGCTGGCGCACGGCCGAGCTCTGCAGGGAGAAGCCGGCATCGCCCGCCTCCCAGAGCACCAGGGGGAGGAGGCCGCCCCAGGCCGCGGGACCTCGCAACTCCTTGGAGTCGAAGAGATCGCCGGAGGCGAGACCGCGCGAGATGGAATCGATTTCGTGGGCGTTGTAGCCGGAGGCGTACAGGGAGCCGATAATGGCACCGATGGAGGTGCCCACGATCAGCTGGGGCCTGATGCCGGCGGCCTCGAGGGCGGCGATCACGCCGACGTGGGCCAACCCTTTGGCGCCGCCCCCGCTGAGCACCAGCGCGGTGATTCCCGCCTGACAGGAGGCCGGGGGCTGCTGTGCCTCGACGCGACCGACCGCGAACGACAGCCAGAGCACGAGGAAAGCGAGCAAGCGGCGAAGCAGCATGACCATGCGGCGAAACGTAACGCGCCAAGAGAAAGTTGCCGTGCACGGGGAGACTGGAAATCGGCACCCCCTTGCGCAGTGGGAGGGGCCGTTCCTACACTCTCCCACTAACCGCGGTCCCCCCAACCCGCGTAACCACCCGGCGCAGCCCGGAGGAGTGCTCGTTCGATGCCGTACATCATTACCGACGCCTGTATTGGCGTGAAGGACCGCGCCTGCGTTGACGTCTGCCCTGTGGACTGCATCTACGAGGGAGAGGATCAGCTGTACATCCACCCCGACGAGTGCATCGACTGCGGCGCCTGCGAGCCGGAGTGCCCGGTCAGCGCGATCTTCCCCGAGGAAGACGTGCCGGCCAACCTCCAGTCGTTCATCGCGAAGAACAAGGACATCTTCGATTCGGACACGCCGCCGGGGCGGCCGAAGAAGTAATTGCCACGGCACCACAACGAGACGCCCCCGGAGCAAGCTCCGGGGGCGTCTTTATTGGCAGGATAACTGCTGTCTGGCGGTGACGAAGGGGGAAGGATCGTCAGGGCCGCCACAGGGATATACGCCCGAGACGTCGCAAAGGTTTCTGCTCACCCAGGCGGCGTGAGGGCGTCGAGGAATCGCTGCAGCGCGGCGGTCACCACCGCCGGTTGCTCCAAGGTCGGCAGGTGACCGGCCTCCGCGATTTCCAGCAGCGTCGCGCCCGGCATCGCCTGCACCATGGCCCGGGCCACGGCGGGTGGCGTCAGCACATCCTCTGCCCCCACCAACACCAGCACCGGCAACCCGGCCAAGGTCGGCAGCAGCGCGCGATGATCGGCGCGATCGCGCAACGCCGCGAGTGCGGCGGTGATGCCGGCCACCGGGGTCGCCGCCATCCGCGCCAGCACCGGCTCGCGGATCGCCGGCGGCGTGGCTGCCGCGAAGAGCTTGGCCCCCATTCCCGTCGCGATCACCGCCGCACCATCGCGCTCCGCCGTGGCGATGGCGACGTCGCGACCGGCGCGCGCCGCGGCGTCATCCGGCTCCGCCTTGGTGTCGGCGAGCACCAGCCCGAGCAATCGCCCGCGATGCCGATGCGCAAACTCCAGCGCGATGTATCCGCCCATCGAGAGACCACCGAGCACCACCTGCGAAATACCCAAGCTGTCGAGCAGCGCTGCCATGTCGTCGGCATGCTCCGCCAGCGTGCGCGGCGCCGTCGCCGCCGCGGACTCTCCGAAGCCGCGCAGGTCGGGGGCGATCACCCGATGGCCGCGCAGTCCCTCGAGCTGCGGCGCCCACAGCTGCCGATCGAGCGGATAGCCATGGACCAGCAACAGCGGCACGCCGCCGTGGCCGACGTCGTCGAAGGCGAGGGGCTGGTGGTTGGGGAGGGTGATCGACGGCATGGGGTGATCCTGGTGTGACTGGTGAACGGTGAACGGTGAACGGTGAACGGGACATGGTGAGGGGTGAGGGGTGGGCCGGGGTGGTATCCCCCTCACTCCTCACCCAGCGCGGCCGAAGGCCGCGCCCCGTTCACCGTTCACCGTTCACCCTCCTCCTCCGACTACCTTTCCCGCAACTCAACACTGTGGTGACGCATGGCCCCGTCAACCGACTACATCCGGCATGCCGCGAAGCTGACCCGCCAGATGGCGATGGACGCCTCGATGGGCACGCCGCCGGTCCTGACCCCCGATTACCTCAAGGCCCTCGCCAAGGCGCTTGAGCAGGTGGTCGAAGGGCTGGAACAGAATGCCAAACGGAAGGACTGAATGACCGTGCCCGTGCGCCTGGTGGACCGCCCCGAGACGTTTCGCGCCCTCCTCGATGAGGTGGCCGGGGCACCGCTGGTCGCGCTCGACACCGAAGCCGCGTCGTTCCACCGCTTCCACGACCGGATCTACCTCGTCCAGCTCTCCACCCGCGACCTCACGGCGGTCATCGACCCCCTCGGCGTGGGCGACCTGACCCCGATCGGCACCCTGCTCGCCGACCCGGCCATCGAGACGATCTTCCACGACGCCGACTACGACCTGCGCCTCTTCGACAAGGAATTCGGCTTCCGCGCCAAGTCCCTCTTCGATACCCGGATCGCCGCCCAGTTCCTCAACGAGCCCGGCATCGGCCTCGGCGCCCTGCTCGCCAAGTACTTCGGGGTGACCGCCGACAAGCGCTTCCAGCGGGCCGACTGGTCGGCCAGGCCGCTGTCGGGGCCGATGCTGGACTACGCCGCAGGCGACACGGTCCACCTCTGTGAGTTGCGAGACATACTCCTAGAGCAACTCGATGCGCTCGGGCGCACCGAGTGGGTCGCCGAGGAGTTCGAGAACCTCGAGAAGATCCGCTGGACTGGCGGCGGCGAAGGGCCGGAGACGGCCTTCCTCCGCCTCAAGGGATCCAAGGCGTTGCAGCGCAGGGAGTTGGCCATCCTGCGGGAGCTCTACAATTGGCGCGAGGAGACCTCCTCCCGCCTCGACCGCGCCTCCTTCCGCGTCCTCGGCAACGAGGTCCTCTTTGCCCTCGCCCAGCAGCCAGTCCAATCGCTGGAAGAGCTCGGCCGGGTGAAGGGCGTTGGCCAGGAAGGCGCCCAGCGCCGCGGCAACGAGATCCTGGCCGCCATCGCCCGAGGCCTGGCGCTCCCCGATCGCGACCTGCCGCGCGTCGAGCGGCAACAGCGCCGCGTCCCCGATCCCGCCTTCGAGGCGCGCGTCGAGGCACTCAAGCGCAGACGGAACGCGCTGGCCGAGGAGCTTCAGCTCGCCCCCGGGGTACTTTGCCCCAACGGCACACTCGAAGCGATCGCGCGCGCCGAACCGAGCACGCTGGCCGACATGGCCACCATCCCGGAACTCCGGCGCTGGCAGGTCAAGGTCCTCGGGCCAGCACTGCTGGAGGCCACGGTCGCCACCGGGTGAGCAGTTGCCCCCGAATTCCGACTTTTGGATTAGGATTAAAGAATGACCACCGAGCCCGCCATCCCAGTCACCCCCGAACTCGCCCGGAAGGCGCTCCGCGCCGTCAAGGATCCCGAGCTCGGACTCAACGTGATTGACATCGGGCTGATCTACGACGTCGCCGTCGCCCCCGATGGCGCCGCCAAGGTCCAGATGACCCTCACCTCGCCGGGCTGCCCCTCAGGCGCCGAAATCATGGAAGACGTGCGCAGCACCCTCGCCGATCTCGAAGGGATCACCAGCGTCGACGTCGAATTGGTGTGGGAGCCGTACTGGACGCCGGAGAGGATGGATCCGAGGGTGAGGGCGTTTCTGGGGCATTAAGCGAGAAGCGAGAGGCGAGAAGCGAGAAGCGTGGTGCTGCGGAGAGATCTCCCCGTGACACCACGCTTCTCGCTTCTCGCTTCTCGCCTCTCGATCTAGCAAATACTGCCGACTGCTCGGCGCGCCGCATCACTCACCTTCGCCCTGATCATCCTGATCTGATCGAACGACCGCTTCTCGTTGCGCGGGGCGTAGCTGCGATTGGTCAGGAACACCACGAAGATGTCGCTGGCCGGATCGAGCCAGAGCAGCGTCCCGGTCCAACCGGTGTGACCGAGCGTGGTACTCGTGGCGCACCACCCGTAGAGCGCGGGGCCGCCGTCGTCGGGGGAGAGGTTCGGCGTGTCCCACCCCAGCGCGCGCGTGCCACTGGTGAGGCCGCGTTCGGTGAAGCGCGTCGCGGTGGCGGTGGTGAGCCACGTCGTGGCCTCCGGCGTGCCGAGGGCGCGGAGCCACGATTGCGCGAAGCGTCCGAGGTCGAGTCCGGTGGAGAAGACGCCGGCATGACCCGCCACACCGCCGAGGGTGCGCGCGTTGAGGTCGTTGACGACGCCACCGATCGAGCGGCCTGAGACACGCGCCGTCGGCACGGCTCGCGTCTGGTCTGGTGACGGCAGCTTCCACAACGTGGCGCGCATGCCGAGCGGCTCGAAGACCTCGCGCCGCGTGACATCGGCGAACGGTGCGCCGGCGGCCGCCTCGACCACCATCGCGGCGAGCATCGCGTTGAGGTCGCTGTAGAGCGCCTCGCGTCCGGGAGTGCGAGTGAGCGGCACCGTCAGCACCTTGCTGCGTGCGGCCGCGAGCGTGGGTTGCCCGCGATAGATCGGACTGTAGGCGGGCAATCCGCTGGTGTGATCGAGCAGCATCCGCACGGTCACCTGGTCCTTGCTGCCACCGGCAAAATCGGTGAGGTAGCGCGACACGGGCGCCTCGAGGTCGAGCTGGCCGCGCTGGACGAGCGTGGCGACCGCACTCGCGGTTGCGACCACCTTGCTGAGCGACGCGATGTCCCAGAGCGAGGTTCGCGGATCGGGGCGTGAGGTGCCGTTGCTCCAGGTGAAGTGCCCGTAGCCCTTGGCGTGGAGCACGCTGTCGCGACGACCGACCACCACCACGGCAGCGGGGTAGGTGCCGAGGCGAATGCCCTCCTCGACCGCGGCATCAACGGCGCGGAAGGCGGCAGACGATTGAGCGTGCAGGGACGAGGCGGCGACGACGAGGAGCAGCAGCAGCGGGATCATGTCTCTAAGGACGAGTGAGCATGACGATCCGTGTCACGGCGTGCGAATCGGTCCGGGCGCGACCGCGTAGAGAAGCTGCAATGTGGCACGGTCACGACGCGATGGTGCCGCGACCGGCGAGGTGCGGAACATCAGGTCGTCCTCGCGATCGGAGTGCGGCAGTCCGAGCGCATGCCCGAACTCGTGCGCGGCCACGCGGCGTCGGATCGCCGGCGGCACCGCGAGCGAGTCGGGATTCTGGTGCAGCGCCAGCGTCACCGTCACGCTGGCAATGACACCCGAGCCATCCCAGTTGAGCCCGGTGAGGCCGAGCTGGGATTCCTCGCCAAGCATGGCGATCCACTTGACCGTGATGTCGGCGGTGCTGTCGCTGGTCTCGCGGAGGTCGAAGCCCGCCTCGTTTCCCTCCCAGACGCGGAGTGCGGCGCGGGCGTCGTCGAGCGCCCCCTTCCATCCGGCGAGCGAGGTGTCGGGGTCGAAACGGACCGTGAGCTGCCGGATGGAGCGGTCGTCCCAGCGCACCACCGTCGAATCGGTGGTGGTGAAGAGCGAGTCGAGATAGACCCGGCGTCCCTCGCGCTCGAGGCGGCGGCGCACGGCCAGTCGGGCTTCGAGGTCGATCGACGGCGTCCCCGCAGGCGGGGCGTTCATCGTTTCGGGGAGGGGGCCGAGCTGCCGCGCCGACGGGCTGCCCGGGGTCGTGGTGGAGGTGACCTGCGGCTCGGCTTCCGGCTCGCTGCCTGGTGTGCGGCTGAGCCGTCCGAGGCCGATCAGGACGACCACGAAGGCGAGGGCGGCGAGGACGATGCGATGGGGCATACCACCAATATCGGCAGGCGCGCCGCAAGTGACGAGGGGTCTCGGCTGGCGTCGGGGAACGGGCGCTCCTAGGATTGTCCCGTGTTCGACTCTCTCGGACGTGCTCTGGTGCGCTGGCGCTGGGCCGTCATCGCCTGCTGGGCCGTCATCGGGGTCCTCGCCGCCGTTCGCGCCGGGGACACCGTGGGCATGCTCGAACTCCGCGGCGGTGCCAGCGCCCCCACGGAGGCCCGCACCGCCGATTCACTCCTCTCCGCCCGCTTTGCCCGCCCGATCTCCGAGTTCTTCGCCGTCACCGTGCAGGGCCCCGCCCGGATGACCACGGGGATGCCGGGGCAGCTGCTCGACTCCCTGATCGCCGCGGCCCATGCCCAGCCCTGGGTCAGCGGCGTCGTCTCGGTCCGCAGCACCAAGGACTCGACCTTCGTGGCGCGCGACGGGCGCACCACCTTCTTCCTGGTGGCGCTGAAGGCCCGGCGCGGCGATTCCGTGGCCGCTGCGGTCGCCCCGATCCGCCAGGCGTTCGACTCCGTGCTCCGCCGCTTCCCCGACCGCGACGCCTACAGTGTCCTGGTGACCGGTCGCGCCCCGCTGGATCTCGACATTCGCGCCGTCTCGGCCGAGGATGCCAGCCGCAACGAGAAGAAGCTGGTGCCGATCACCCTGGCCATCCTGGTGCTGGCCTTCGGGGCGTTGGTGGCGGCCTTCCTGCCGATCGTGGTCGGGGTGATGGCGATCGCCATCACGCTGACCATCGTCGGCCTGATCGCGACCGTCATCCCGATGTCGGTCTTTGTCCTCAACATGATCTCGATGATCGGCCTCGGCGTGGGGATCGACTACTCCCTGCTGGTCATCACCCGCTTCCGCGAGGAGCTCAATGCCGGGATGCGGCCGGGCGAGGCCGCGGCGCACACCTTCAAGACCGCCGGGCACGCGGTGATCGTCTCGGGGATGACGGTGGTGGTGGGCTTCGGCGCGCTCCTGCTCACGCCGCTCACCGAAACGCGCTCCGTGGGCATTGCCGGTCTGGTGGTGGTGGCGGTGGCGGTGCTGCTGGCCACGACCCTGTTGCCCGCGCTGCTCTCGCTCCTCGGCCGCAACATCGATCGCCCCCGCTGGCTGGCGCGCCGCCTGGCCTGGTATCACCGCCCGCAGATCTGGGAGCGCTGGGCGCGCTCGCTGTCACGCCATCCGTACCGCGCGCTGGTGCTCGGTGGGACCGCGATCGCGCTGCTCACGTTGCCCGTGCTCAAGCTGCGCATCGGGTTGCCGAGCCGGCACTGGTGGCCGGAACAGACCGAGGCGGGCGCCGGCGTGGCGACGCTCGAGCGGATGGGGATGTCGGGCTACATCCAGCCGGTCCGCGTGGTGGTGGAGTTCCCCGAGGGGACCGACGCCACCAGCGCCACCGCGCTCCGCGGATTGCGGCGCCTCTCGGACACGCTGCGCAACGACCCGCGCATCCGCGACGTGAAGTCGTTGGTGGACCTGGCGCCCGGCACCGGCATCCTCGAGTACTCGCTGCTCTACAGCGAACCCGACACGGTGCGCGCCCGCTACCCCGACTTCCTCGACGCCTACCTGGCGCGCGATGGCCGCACCACGCTGCTCGACGTGATCCTCTCGGATACCACCACGCTCACGACCGCCATGGACGTGGTCGAGGAGATTCGCGGGATCGTGGCGGGCGGGTCCATCAAACAGATGAAGGGGACGACCGTGCAGGTCGGCGGCTACGTCGCCGGGGCGCTCGACTTCCAGACCCTGCTGCTGGCGCGCTTCCCGCTGATCGTCGCCCTGATCCTCGGCGTGACGGCGCTGATGCTGGCGATCGTCTTCAAGTCGGTGCTGGTGCCGATCAAGGCCGTGCTGATGAACTCGCTCTCGGTCGCGGCGACGTTCGGCTTGATCGTGCTGGTCTTCCAGGAAGGAATCGGCGGCTCGCTCTTCGGCATCGACGGCCCCACCTCGGCGATCTACGTCCTGGTGCCGGTCATTGTCTTCGCCGTGGTCTTCGGCCTCTCGATGGACTACGAAGTCTTCCTGCTGGCGCGCATCAAGGAAGCCTTCGATCGCACCGGCCAGAACACGCTGGCCACCCGCGAGGGGCTCTCGGCCACCGCGTCGGTGATCACGTCGGCGGCGCTGATCATGATCGCCGTCTTCGGCGCCTTCGCCTTTGCGCGCATCCTGCTGATGCAGTTCGTCGGCTTCGGCCTGGCCGTCGCGGTGCTCCTCGACGCCACCATCATCCGCATGGTGCTGGTGCCGAGCCTGATGCAGATCGCGGGGGCGTGGAATTGGTGGCCGGGGTACAAGCCGCCCAAGTCAGGGGTGTCATCCTGAGCGAAGCGGCGGCGTAGCCGACGCGCAGTCGAAGGACCTCTCTCCGATGCGCCGGGAAAGAGGTCCGAGGTCCTTCGACTGCGCACCTCTACGAGGTGCTTCGCTCAGGATGACAGCCCTCGGGGAGACCGCTCAGCTCTTCGCGTCCACCCAATTCTCCCCAATCCCGATCCCCACCTGCAGCGGCACGCTCAGCGTCGCGGCCCCCTCCATGTGCTCCTTGACCAGCGCGGCCGTGGCCTCCGCCTCTTCGGCGGGCGCCTCGACGACGAGTTCGTCGTGCACCTGCAGGAGCAGGCGGGACTGTAGTCCCGCGGCGGGCAAGGCGGCGTGGATGTCAATCATCGCACGCTTGATCAGGTCGGCCGCCGAGCCCTGCAGTGGCGTGTTCTGCGCGGTGCGCTCGGCGAAGGCGCGGAGGTTGAAGTTCTTGTCGCGGATCTCGGGGATGTAGCGCCGCCGTCCGAAGAGCGTCTCGACATACCCCTGCTCGCGCGCCAGTTCGACCTGCTTGTCGAGGTACGCGCGCACGCCGCTGAAGCGCGAGAAATAGTCGCCGATGAAGTTCTTCGCTTCCTCCTGCGTGATCCCCAGCATCTTCGAGAGTGCGAACGGCCCCTGGCCGTAGATGGTACCGAAGTTGATCGTCTTCGCGCGCGCGCGCATCTCGCTGGTCACCTCGGCGAGCGGCACGCCGAAGATGATGGCCGCCGTCTGCTTGTGGATGTCGCCGCCGGAGCGGAACGCCTCGACGAAGGCGGGATCGCCCGAGAGGTGCGCCATGAGCCGCAATTCGATCTGCGAGTAGTCGGCCACCACGAACTTCCACCCCGGCTGCGGGATGAAGCCGCGGCGAATCGCCTCGCCGCGCGGCGTGCGGATCGGGATGTTCTGCAGGTTGGGATCGTTGGACGAGAGCCGTCCCGTCTGCGCCCCGACCTGGTTGTACGAGGTGTGGATGCGCCCGGTCTCGCGGTGCACCTTGGTCGGCAGCACATCCACGTAGGTGCTCTTGAGCTTTTGCAACTCGCGGTAGCCGAGGATCAGCTTGGGCAACTCGTGGCCCATGTCGGCGAGCTGCTCGAGCACTTCGGCGTCGGTCGAGGGGCCGGTCTTGGTCTTCTTGAGGACGGGCAGGCCCTGTTCCTCGAAGAGAATCACGGCGAGCTGCTTCGGCGAGTTGATGTTGAGCGCCTTGCCGCCGGCCGCCTCCATGATCTGCTTCTCCAGCACCTCGAGGTCATGGCCCAGCATCCGGCCGAGCTCGGCGAAGCGTGGCCCGTCGATCATGATCCCGGTCCACTCCATGTCCACCAGCACCGGAATCAGCGGCATCTCGAGCGTCTCGAGCAGACGGCGCAACTCGCCCTGTTCGAGCATCGGGGCGAAGTACGCCTGCAGCTTGAGCACCATCGCGCTGTCGGCGCCGCAGTACGCCGCGGCCACCGGCACCGACACCTCGGCGAACGGAATCTGCAGCTTCCCCTTCCCCGTCACGTCGGTGTACTGCGTCATCAGCAGGCCGAAGGCCTCGAGCACGAGCGCATCAATCCCGTGCGACCGGCGCGATGGATCGGCCACGAACGACGCCAGCATCGAATCGTAGGCGAGGCCGGCCACCTCGATCCCCGCGCGTCGCATCACCTGGACGTCGTACTTGAGGTTGTGCCCCGCCTTCGGCACCGACGGGTCCCGCAGCAGCGCCGCGAGCGGGGCACACGCGGGTGACGTGATGGCGGGGAGATTCTTCGGTGCCTCGTCGGTGGGTGGCGTGGCGCCGGCGTCGGTCGAGGTGCCCGAAAAGAGATCGGACGCCGGTGACCGGTGACCGAACGGCAGGTACCAGACATCAGTGGCCGAGGTCGCGATCGAGAGGCCGATCAACTCGGCATCGTGCGTCTCGAGCGATGACGTCTCGGTGTCAAAGGCAATGATCGGCGCCGCGCGCCACTGCGCCACCAACGCCGGCAACTCGGCCGCGTCGGTGACGATGGTGAGGTTGAGCTCCGGCGTCGCCGTGGGTGCAATGGGTGGTGCCGGCGTCGCCTCGGCGGAGGCGACGCCGGCACCGGGTGAGGGGGTAGTGGTGGCGGCCGGGAAGAGCGCCGGATCCTGGCTGGTGCCGAGGTTGCCGAGGCGCGGCACCAGCGAGGAAAACTCGAGCTCCTGGCAGAAGCGCATCAGAGCGGCCTTGTCGGGCGCGTGCACCACGAGCGCATCGAGATCGAGCTCGACCGGGACATCGGTCTTGATGGTGACGAGTCGCTTGGAGAGGCGCGCCTGCTCCGCCTGTTCGAGCAACGCTTCGCGCGAGCGCTTCTTGGTGACGTTGGCGGCGTTGGCCAGGATGGTTTCGAGGTCGCCGAACTGCTGCAGCAGCTCGACGGCGCCCTTCTCGCCGATCCCCTTCACGCCGGGGACGTTGTCGGACGCGTCGCCGAGGAGCGAGAGGTAGTCGGTGACCCGATGCGGCGGGATGCCGAGGCGCTCGGCGGCGTTGCTCATGTCGACCCAGACCTCGTCCACGCCGCCGGGGCCGCCGCGGCCCGGATTGAGCAGGGAGACGCCGGGCTGGATGAGCTGATAGAAGTCCTTGTCGCCGGAGACGATCACCGTCTGCAGGCCCTTGGCGGCACCGCGCACGGCCAGCGTCCCGATCACGTCGTCGGCCTCGTAGCCATCCACCTTGACGAGCGGAATGCCGAAGGCCTCGAGGAGCTGCGTCACCCGCATCACGGCGGTGTCGAAGTCGGCCTGCAGCTCGTCGTCGAGCTTCTCGCGGGTGGACTTGTACTCGGGGTACTCGACGGTGCGGAAGGAATCGCCCGCGTCGTTGACCCAGACCAGGTAGTCGGGGCGGTATTTCTCGCGGAGGCGGAGCAGGAAGTTGGTGATCCCCCAGGCCGCCGAGGTGTTCTCGCCCTTGGCGGTGCGAAGCGGCCTGGAGATGAGGGCGAAGAACGCCCGGAAGATCAGCGCAAAGCCGTCAACGAGGAAAAGTTGCGGCGGAGTATGGTTGGGCATGCGGGAAGAATAACCCGCGGTTCGGCCCTATCGGATACGTCGGACCCGCGACTTGGCCAGCTCGAAATCGGCGCGACTCTGCGGCGTCAGGCGGAAGCGCCCGAAGCCCGACTGGTCCTGGAAGTAGAGCTGCGCACGCAGGTCGTTGTAGGTCCAGCGGACATAGCGGACCGGCCCGGTCTGCATCGAGGCGTCGAATTCCTCGTCGGGTGGCCCCAGCGTGACGAAGACCTCACCCCGATCGGTGCGCCATCCCGAAATCCCCTCGTCACGGAATCGGGTGTTGGCAAAGGCGATCCGCGCGAAGTAGCCGGAGAGGAGTTCGTTCTCGGGCGTCGCCGGATTCGGGTCGGTCGTCTTGGAGAAGTCACGCCACATCTCGGCGCGGTCCTGCGGCGCCGCCTTCCGCATCAGCGCCACCCGCGTGTCCTGGCCGAGGTAGCGGAGGAGGTCGAGGAGGTCGTCGAAGTTGGTGACCACCCAGTTCGACGAGAAGGAGACGATCCCGTTGACGCGGCGCATCGCCGCTCCCTCGCCCACCAGGATCTCGAGCTGGCCAAGCGGCGCCGAGTCGGGGGCGATGCGGACGATCTGGCTCTCGACCTCGCGGGCCCCGGTGAAGCGGGCCATGCTGGTGAAGACCACCGAGTCGCGCTCGTCGCGGATCTGGATCGGGACATTGGCAGGGGCCGTGAAGCCGGTGCCCTCGAGATAGATCAGGAGGGTGTCCTCGCCAAAGGCGACGGTGCCGCGGGGGTTGAGGACAATCTGCAGCGAGTCACTGCGCTTGCCGCGACCGGCCACCTCGTAGGCGAGGATCGGGGCCGAGACCGAGCCGGCGGTGAAGGTGGGGACGGAGAGGGTCTGCTTCCCCACGCCGATCCGGTCGCTGCCCCGGTCGAGGACGCGGACGGTCACCTGGTACTGGCCCGGGGCGAGTGTCACCACCTGCTGGAGCAGGATGCTCTCGTCGATCCGCGACGTCTCCTGGAACGACTCGACCCGGAGCAGCTCATCGCGGCCGATGCTGACCGGGGGGGCGCCGCTCCGTTCGAAGAGGTATTCGACCCGGTAGCGAGCCTGCCAGTTGCCGCCGGCGCGCTCGAAGGCAAAGGCCCGGTTGCCCAGCGAGAGGCCGACAATGGCCAGGGTCGAGTCCCCGCGGCCGGGGACCATGGCGATGCTGCCCACGAAGGGGACCTGGTCGGCCGAGACGATCCGGCCCATCCGGCTGTACATCGCCATCGGGTCGAAGAGCTGGAGCATCTGCTGGTCGGCGGATGTCGTCTGGTCGGCGCCGACCCGTTGCCAGCTGGAGCAGCCGGTGGCAAGGAGCAGGAGGGCCGGGACCACAAGGGCGGCGGGTCGGAAGCGGAGAGAGGAAGGCATCATAGTAGTATAGGACGTCTGAACCGTGAACGCTTGCGCTTGCCGCAGCGCGGGGACGGGCAGTACCTTTGGGAATCCCATGGCACAAGATCCTTTTATCGGGCGCACGATCGCCGGCTACCTCCTTCAGAAAGCCGTCGGTGAGGGCGGGACTGCGGAGGTTTACTACGCGGAGCACCCCGAGCGGGGTCCGGTCGCGTTGAAGCTGCTGCGTCCTCGCCTCGCCGCCGACCCGGTCGCCGTCAAGCGCTTTCTCCGCGAGGCCGAATTCGGCGCGCGCGTGGTGCACCCCAATGTGGTGCGCACCTTCGATTTCGGCGAGGCCGACGGGGTGCAGTACCTCGCGCTGGAATGGGCTGCCGGCGAGCCTTTGGAGACGTTCATCACCCGTTCGGGACCGATGGCGCCTGCCGTCGCCGCGAACATCGTCACCCAGCTCGGGGCTGCGCTGCAGGAGGCGCATCGCGTCGGGATCATCCATCGCGATCTCAAGCCGGCCAACATCATGTACGACCCGGCCACGCAGAAGGCCAGGCTGCTCGATTTCGGCATCGCACGCGACGCCGAATTGCCGGCCGAAGAGCGGCTGACGCGCGCCGGTTTCTTTGTCGGGACGCTCCAGTATGTGGCCCCCGAAGCGCTCAGCGGTGAGCTCGTTGGCGAGCAGGCCGACGTCTATTCGCTGGCCGTGATCGCTTACCAGCTCCTGACGGAATTGACGCCGTTTCCGGGCAAGAACCCCCGCGAACTCTTCCAGCAGCTGCTCACCCAGGATCCGATCACGCTCAACGAGGCGGTCAAGGGACTCAAGTTCTCGCCGCGCCTCGAGGAAGTCGTGATGAAGGGGCTCGCCCGCGACCTCAGCAAGCGCTGGAAGACGGTGATCGACTTCACCAATGCCTTCCAGGAAGCGGTCTCGGCCCAGCCCGAAAAGAAGGGCGGCTTCTTCTCCTCGCTCTTCAAGAAGTAGGACTCCACCCGACATGACCGCACCCTCCCACGACGCCCTCGTCGCGCTCTTGCGCGACCGCTCGGTCCGCTTCGGCGACTTCGTCCTCGCCTCCGGCTCGCGCTCCACCTACTACATCGATTGCCGACTCACCACGATGAGTGCGGCGGGCCAGGCGCTCATCGGGCCGCTCGCCCTCGAGGCCATTCGCGCCGCGGGCTGGGCGCCGCGCAGCGTCGGCGGCCTCACCATGGGCGCCGACCCGGTGAGCTACGCCATCGCGCGCGCCTCCGTGGATGCGGCACCGATCGTGGATGCGTTCTCGGTGCGGAAGGCCGCCAAGGAACACGGCACTGGCCGCCAGATCGAGGGGAACTTCGCCAGTGGCGATGCCGTGGTGGTGATCGAGGATGTGATCACCTCCGGCGGCTCCGCGCTCACGGCGATCGAGACGATCCGTGCGGCAGGCGGCAGCGTCCTCGGCGTACTCGCCGTGGTGGACCGCGAAGCGGGAGGCAAAGCCAAGATCGAAGCAACGGGGATACCCGTGATCGCGTTGGTCTCCGCGACGGAGTTGGGATTGAAGTAGGAGAAGCGAGAGGCGAGAAGCGTGGCTCGGCGGGAAGATCTCTCCGCTAGGCCACGCTTCTCGCTTCTCGCTTCTCGCCTATCCTCGGCCCGGCGCCAACGGATGAAACCTCCGCCACGTCGCCACATGCGGCTTCACCAACCGCTCCAGGAACCGGTCGAGCACCGTGCAGAAGGGGAAGCGTGCCCGGAACTCGCTCGGCGTGATCCCCAACACCACGCGCAAGTGACGCCCGAACGATTGCGGCGACGCGTAGTCGAGCCGATAGGCCACGTCACCAATGGTCAGGTCCCCCTCATCAAACAACTTCGCCGCATGACAGAGGCGCGCCGCGACCAGGTGATCCTTGGGCGACGGCAACCCGGCCCGCGCAAAGCGTGACACGAAGGTGGACGGCGTGGTCTGGAGTCGCCGCGCGAGTTGCCGCACCGTGGTGGTCTCCGGCGCCGACTGACAGAGCTCGTCCCAGAAACGGAGCGAGCCGGCCGGCAACGGACCGATGGTGGTGAGGATCGGGGTGAGGATGGCGCGACCACGATCAGCGGAGGGCACGGTGAGGACGTCGCGCAGCCGACGCCACCCAGCCGGATCAGTGGTGTCCACCACCCGGCGGACCCCGGTGGCACCCAGACGGAGGAGCGCCTCGCTCGCTCCGGCGTCGTGGGAGGAGAGGAGGGCCACGGTGGGGATGGCTGGGAAGGCACGGGCAAACTGCTCCAATAGCGCCGGCGCCTCGCCGGCACAGCGCCGGACCGAGACCAGTACCGCATCCACGGGACGCTCGCGGACCACCCGGATGGCATCACGGACCGATTCGCGGTGTACCAGGTCGAAATAGCCATTGCCAGCGGCATCCACGCGCTGACGCTCATGAGGATCCAATACCGCGGCGATCGTCGGAGTCTGTGTCATCAGCCATCCTGAGGTGTGGGTTCGCCCCCAACCTCGGCACCTCCCCTCAACCTCGGCTCAATCCGTCCGATAGCATCCCGATGACACCAGGGGACCCAATGACGCGTACGGCCCCCGCCGACTAGGTTTCGGATACGGGTAGGACGTGATGATCGCGGCCCCACGGCAACGCGGGGTCGAGGAAAGTCCGAGCTCCACAGGGCAGATCGCCAGGTAACGCCTGGGCGCCGCAAGGCGACGGACAGGGCAACAGAAAGCAAACCGCCGATGGTCCCGAGAGCTTGCTCGACGGACACAGGCAAGGGTGAAACGGTGGGGTAAGAGCCCACCGCTCCGCATGCAAATGTCGGAGGCACGGTAACCCCCGGTCGGAGCAAGGCCAAATAGGTGGCGAGGTGCGGCCCGCACCGTCAGAGCCACGGGTAGGCTGCTCGAGGCGTTCGGTGACGAACGTCCCAGATAGATGATCATCCGCGCCGGGTCACACCGGCACGAACAGAACTCGGCTTACTGTCTCACCCGTCCCGCGCCGCCCGATGGAGGCGCGGGTTTCCACTGGACCTCTCCTCCGGAGGTCCCCACTGAAAGAGGTTCGGCATGCTGGTTGGTCTCCTGGCCCTCGCGTCGCTCACCGGTGTGGTCTCCACCCCGTCGGCCCCGCAGCGCTACCGGATCGAAATGAAGGCGCAGCAGGAAGTGGATCTCTCCGCCCTGGGCGGGGCAAAGCAGACCACCGACCTCGGCCTGGTCGGCTTCATCACCGTGACCATGAGCGACACCACCGGCGGCCAACTGGCCCACATCGTGGTGGACTCGGTCGTCGTGCCCGCTGGCATCGAGCTTCCGCCGCAGATGGGCGAGCCCGCGTCAGCCAAGGGGGTCTTCTTCCACGGCTACGTCGTGGATGGCAAGGTGAAGGGCGGCCTCAAGCCGAACCAGCCGAACCAGCTCGTCGCCATGCTCGCCGGCGGGGTGGAGAACCTCTTCCCGGGCCTCCGCACCACCGCCAAGGTGGGCGACACCTGGTCGGATACCGTCAAGACCGACTCCAACGCCGACGGGATGACGCAGCAGTCGGTGACCATGATCAACTGGACCGCCTCCGCCGGCGCCAACGGGATGCTGCAGTACGACGGCGTCGCCAACGGCACCAGCAAGCGCGAAGGGAACGCCGGCAACGGCAAGCAGACCGTGGATGCCAAGATCACCGGCACCCGCTCGCTCAGCGGCCCCCTCGCCGGCCCGATGCAGAAGGGCACCATCAAGGCGATGCAGGATCTGGTCGTCACGATGGAAGGAGCCCCGGAGCCGATCCCCGTCACCGCCGTGACCGAGATCACCTTCACGATCATTCCGTAAACCCAACGCAGGGTGGTGCGGAACCACGTCGCCGTCGCTCCTTCCGGAGCGGCGGCGACTTGGCATTTGCCCCCCTCCCGTGCGACCCTTCCCCTCGACCTCCACGGGATGGACCGATGCACCGCCACCACCACCACGCGTTGCTGCTCGCGGGGCTCCTTGGAGCCGCCGCCTGCTCCAAGTCGACACCCCCAGTCACGAGACCCGCACCACGCGATGCCACCCCAGCGCGCCCTGCGGCAACTCGGCTCACCACCCAATGGCAGAGTCGCGTGCTCCTGGAACAGCGCGATTCGCTCGTGCTGACCCTCCCCAACGGCAGCAAGCAGGTCCAGCGCCTCGGCCGACAGGCCCGCTTCACCCTCACGGTGGCCAACGGCAACTTCACCGTGCGGCTCGACTCGCTGCGTTTGGCCCCCGCCTCGGAGGAAGTGAGCCGAGAAGCCGTGGGCACCACCTGGACCGGCAAACTCGGGGCGTTCGGCCACCTCGAGGCGCTGTCCGCCTCCAAGGGTGGCATCCTCGTCGAGGAGCTGACCACGGTCGTGGCCGCCCTCCTCCCCACTCTCCCCCGCGGCGGAGCCTCAGCTGGAGAGGTATGGGCAGATACTACCAAGCGGACCATTCGCGTCGAGATCTTCCGCGCCGAAGACCGGCGCATCGCCCGCTGGCGCGCCAACACCGCCACCGAGATCCAGGGATTGCGGCTCGTCCCCGTCCAACTGCGCGAGGAATTCGAGCAGATCGGGCGCGGGGTCTCGTCTGGGCGGGAAATGAACATGACGGCGCAGGGTAGTCGTACTGGGACATACTTCATGACACTTGACGGCCGAGTCGAGCGCGCCGCCTTCGTCGATTCGGTCACCAAGCTGATCACCATCCCCTCGTCCCGTCAGTCCATCCCGACCATGCAGTACAGCCGGACCCAGATCAACTACACCCCCCTGGTGACCAGGAACCGGGATGACTGAGGGACGCAGCGTCTGGCGCAAGATCGGCCTCGGCATCGTTGCGGCACTTGGACTCTTTGTCTTCTGGCTCTTCGCGGTCTGGCCGCCGCCGCTCTGGTACCGGGTGAACTTTCCGCAGGAAACCGCGTTCCAGACCATGCGCCGCTACCAGGATCCGGTGGCTGCCATGGGCCGGAAGTACGCCCCGGTCCGACTCTCGGAGATCTCGCCCCTGGTGCCGCGTGCGGTCCTCGTGGCCGAGGACCACCGCTTCTACGAACACGGCGGCGCCGACTACATCGAGCTGCGGAAGGCGCTCGGCTATCGTCGCGACTCCTTCGACCTGATGTCGGCCAAGGATCGTCGCGACTTCTGGCGTGGCATCCAGCGCAGCGACCTCGGCGACGTCCGCGGCGCCTCCACGCTGACGCAGCAGCTCGCCAAGAATCTCTATCTCTCCCCATCGCGGAACCCGCTCCGCAAGGTGAAGGAGCTCGTCACCGCGTGGCGGCTCGAGTTCTGGCTCGGCAAGGATCGCATCCTCGAGCTCTACCTCAACACCGCCGAACTCGGTGACGAGATCTGGGGCGTCGAGGCGGCGAGTCGCGCGTACTTCAACAAGAGCGCCGCGCGGCTGAGCCGCGTCGAAGCGGCCACCCTCGCCGCCACACTGCCAGCGCCGAGAAGCAGCAACCCGCGCAAGGCGCCGGGACGGATGTTGTGGAAGAGGGGATGGATATTGGGGCGGATGTAACTCGAGAAGCGGGTGGCGGGTAGAGGGGAGGCGGGGCGGCGCGGCCCAGAAAAAGCCACCCCCCCCCCAACAAACGAAAAAACCCCACCCGCGACGGGAGAAGAAGGCAGACCCCCCGCGCGGGGGGGGGGGGG
>JANRIW010000010.1:0-3762 GCA_033764505.1 Gemmatimonadales bacterium | reverse complement strand
CCTCATCGAGGGCGTCACCCTCAACCGCTCGCCGATGTGGAACATCAACCCGGTGCTCTGCCGCAACGTGACCATCCGCGGCGTGAAGGTGATCTCGCACGGCACCAACAACGACGGCTGCAATCCGGAGTCGTCGCAGGACGTCCTGATCGAGGACTGCCTCTTTGACACGGGCGACGACTGCATCGCGATCAAGTCGGGCCGGAACGGCGACGGCCGGCGGCTCAACGTGCCCTCGGAGAACATCATCGTGCGCAACTGCCGGATGAAGGACGGACACGGGGGCGTGGTGCTCGGGAGCGAGTGCACCGGCGGCATCCGCAACGTGTTTGTCGACAACTGCGAGATGGACAGCCCCGAACTCGACCGGGCGCTGCGCTTCAAGAACAACGCGGTCCGCGGCGGGGTGCTGGAGAATGTCTTCATGCGCAACGTCCGCATCGGCCGCGTGGCCGAGGCGGTGGTGACGATCGATCTCCTCTACGAAGAGGGGGCGAAGGGCGCCTTCAAGCCGGTGGTGCGGAATGTCCAGCTTGAGAAGGTGACGAGCGCGGCCAGTCCGCGGGTGCTGTTCGTGCGCGGCTTCCCCGGCGCGGTGATCGAGGGCATCCGGATTGTGGACTCAACGTTCACCGGCTTGACCGAGACCGAGGTTGTGGAACACGCCGGGAGCATCATCCTCGACCGCGTGACGCTGACGCCCGCCAAAGGCGCCCGCAGCCTGAATTCCGTCGCCCCTCCCTCGACCCCATGATCCGTCCGACCCTAACCCGCGCCGGCGCCGCGTGGTCCGTCCTGTTTCTGGTTCTCGTCCTGCTGGGCGGCTGCGCCCGCCAGCGCGACGTGGTGGTGATCAAGCTGGCGCACGGGCTGGACCAGTCCCATCCCGTCCATCTGGCGATGGTGCGTTTTGGGGAGCGGCTGGCGGAGAAGTCCGGCGGCACAATGCGCGTGGACCTCTATTCCGGCGGGCAGTTGGGCACGGAACGCGAGTGCCTGGAACTCCTGCAGTTCGGCGGCCTGGGAATGACCAAGGTGTCGTCGAGCGTGCTCGAGGGATTCGTGCCCCAGTTCCGGGTTTTCGGGCTGCCGTACCTCTTTCGCGACGAGGCGCATCGCTGGACGGTGCTCGACGGGCCGATTGGCGGGGAGATTCTCGCGGCTGCCGAGCCGGTCTTTCTGAAGGGGCTCTGCTACTACGACGCGGGCACGCGCAGTTTCTACACGACCAAGCGCGTCGTGCGGACGCCGGACGATCTCGCGGGATTGAAGATCCGCGTGCAGGAGAGCCCGATGGCGATCGCGATGGTCCGGGCGCTCGGGGGCTCGGCGACGCCGATCGCCTGGGGCGAACTCTACACCGCGCTGCAGCAGGGCGTGGTGGACGGGGCGGAGAACAACCCGCCGAGCCTCCACCTCTCGCGTCACTACGAACTCTGCCAGGCCTACACGCTCGACGAGCACACCGCCGTCCCGGACGTCTTCATCATGAGCCTGCACCTCTGGCGGACGCTGACGCCGCAGCAGCAGGCGTGGGTGCAGGAGGCGGCGAAGGAGTCGGAGGAGTACCAGCGGTCCCTCTGGGCCAAGGCGACGGCCGACGCGCTGGCGGTGGTGGCGAAGGCCGGCGTCGAGATCGTTCATCCGGACAAGGCCGCCTTCCAGGCGAAGGTGCAGTCGCTGCACGAGGAGGTGCGGCGTACTCAGCCGTTGGTGGGCGACCTGGCGCAGCGGATTTCGGAGGTACGCCCATGAAGACCGTGCGTCTCGGACTCAACCGCCTGCTGGAGGGGGCGATCGCCATCCTGCTTGCCGGGATGGTGGTCAACGTCGTCTGGCAGGTGTTCACACGCTTCGTGCTGCGCACGCCGAGTTCCTTCACCGAGGAGCTGGCGCGCTACTCGATGATCTGGCTGGGCCTGCTGGGCGCGGCCTACTGCGCGGGCAAACGCTCGCACCTCGCGCTCGACCTGCTGCAGCAGCGGCTGCACGGGACGAGCCGGCGGACGCTCGACGTGGTCATCCAGGGCTGCCTGCTCGGCTTCGCCCTGGCGGTGATGGTCGGGGGTGGCGGCCGGCTGGTGTGGATCATCCTCGAGCTCGGGCAAACCTCGGCGGCACTGCAGGTGAAGCTCGGATACGTCTATCTGGCGGTGCCGGTGAGCGGGGTCCTGATCGCGGCCTACGCGCTCATGGACCTGGTGACGGCGTGGCGGGGCGAGGCCGGGGCTGAAGGGAGGGCGTCGTGAACGAGGCCCTGGTTCTCGGTCTGGTCTTCGTGGTGCTGCTCGGTGTGGGCGTGCCGATCGCGTTCGCCATCGGACTCTCGGCCTTCGCCGCGCTGCTGGTCAGCCTCGATGCCGGCCCGGCGGCGACGGTGCTGGCGCAGCGCATGGCCACGGGCATCGACAGTTTCGCCCTGCTCGCGATTCCGTTCTTCATCCTCGCGGGCAACCTGATGAACCGGGGCGGCATCGCCACGCGCCTGATCGCGCTGGCGAAGGTGATCGTCGGCCGGCTCCCGGGCGGGCTGGCCTGCGTCAATGTGCTGGCGAACATGCTCTTCGGCGCCATCTCCGGCTCCTCCGTCGCGGCGGCCGCGGCGAATGGCGGTGTCATGACCCCGCTGATGCGCAAGGAAGGCTACGACATCGAGTATGCCGCCTCGGTCAACATCACCTCTGCGACGACGGGACTCCTGATTCCGCCGAGCAACGTGATGGTGGTGTATTCGATGGCCAGCGGCGGAGTCTCGATTGCGGCACTCTTCCTCGCCGGGTACATCCCCGGCATCCTGCTCGGCCTGGCGCTGATGGTGGTGGCGGCGGTGATCGCGCGGAAGCGGGGCTACCCGACGGCCGGGGCGGTCGGGTGGGGCGAGGCGCTGCGCATCACCTTCGACGCGGTTCCGAGCCTCCTGCTGATCGCGCTGGTCATGGGCGGCATCATCCTTGGTTGGTTCACGCCGACCGAGGCGAGCGCGATCGCGGTGGTCTACACCTTCGTCCTCTCCGTTTTTCTCTACCGGCAGGTGAAGTGGTCCGAGGTTCCGCGCATCCTCGTTGACTCCGCGGAAACCACCGCGGTCGTCCTGATCCTCGTCGGCGCGTCGATGGGCATGTCTTGGGTCATGGCCTCGGCGAACATTCCCCAGACCGTCAGCGCCGGGCTGCTCGCGCTCACGTCCAATCCTCAGATGCTGCTCCTGATCATCACCGTGATCCTGCTGATCGTCGGCACGTTCATGGACATGACGCCGGCGGTGCTCATCTTCACGCCGATTTTCCTGCCGGTGGTGACGAAGTTCGGGATGGATCCGATCCACTTCGGCCTGGCGATGATCTTCAACCTCTGCATCGGCCTGTGCACTCCGCCGGTGGGCAGCGTCCTGTTCGTGGGGTGCGGCATCGCGCAGACGACGATCAGCCGGGTGATCCGGCCGATGATGCCGTTCTTCATCGCGATGGTGCTGGTGCTGCTGCTGGTGGTGTACTTCCCTGCGGTGAGCCTCTGGCTGCCGCGGACGCTGGGCTTCTGAGTCGGATTCTCATGAACCGCGTCATTCTCGCTGCCGCTCTCGCGGTCCTCGCCATCCCGCTGCACGCCTACGAAAACGTGCCCTGGGGCGGGCGTCTGCCGGCGGACGCGGCCTGGTGGAAGTCCGAGGCGGCCGGGCGGCTCGTCCAGGGCGTGCTGGCCCACCAGTATCCCTCCGGCGGCTGGCCGAAGAACAAGGACATGTCCAAGCCGCTGACCCCGGAG
>JANRIW010000037.1:0-135333 GCA_033764505.1 Gemmatimonadales bacterium | reverse complement strand
GAGATGGTGATGCCGGGCGACAACATCCAGATGACGATCACGCTGATCACCCCGGTGGCGATGGACGAGGGGCTGCGCTTCGCGATCCGCGAGGGTGGCCGCACGGTCGGCGCCGGCGTCGTCACGAAGATCTTGAAGTAGGACGGCCGGGCGCGACGGGTCGCGCCCGTACGGGCGCAGCCTGCTGCGCCCGATGAGGGCAGAAGGGCAGGGGGGCAATGTCGCCCCACAGCGGCAGTGACGCGGGACAATCCCGCGCCATGATGAGCATCAGAGAGGACTCACGATGGCTGGAAAGATCCGGATCCGCCTCAAGGCGTTCGACCACGTGGTGCTGGACCAGGCCGCGGCGGATATCGTACGCACTGCGGAAAAGACCGGTGCGCAAGTGTCGGGACCGATTCCCCTGCCGGTGAAGACCGAGCGGTGGACGGTGCTGCGCTCGCCGCACGTCGACAAGAAGAGCCGTGAACAGTTCGAGCTGCGGACGCACAAGCGCCTGCTCGACATCCACGACTCCAGGCCCCAGACGATGGACGCGCTGACGAAGCTGGATCTTCCGGCCGGCGTGGACGTCGAGATCAAGGTCGAGTAGTCCATGGCCATCATTGGACGCAAGCTCGGCATGACGCGTGTGTTTGCCGCGGACGGCACGGCAGTGCCGGTGACGGTCATCGAGGCCGGGCCGTGCCCGGTGCTCCAGGTGAACGAGGCGCAGGCGCAGCTCGGCTACGGCCGTCGCAAGGCGCAGCGCACCTCGGGCGCCGCGCTGGGCCATGCCAAGAAGGCCGGCATCGACTACGCGCCGCAGATCATCCGCTCGTTCCAGCTGCCGGGCACGGAGCTGACGCCGGGCGCGATGGTGACGGTCGACATCTTCGCCGACGGGGACCTGGTCAAGGTCACCGGGACGACGAAGGGTCGCGGGTTCCAGGGCGTGGTGCACCGGCACGGCTTCGGCGGTGGTCCGGCCTCGCACGGCAACACGCGGCACCGGAAGCCGGGCTCGATCGGCGCCGGCACCGATCCGTCGCGCGTGATCAAGGGCAAGAAGATGCCGGGCCACCAGGGCGCCGCGCGTCACACGGAAATGGGCCTCACCATCGTGAAGGTCGATTCGGAGCGGAACCTGCTGTTCGTGCGCGGCGCAGTGCCCGGCTCGAAGAACGGCATCGTGACGGTCGCGAAGCAGGGAGGAAAGAGCCGCCATGATTAATGCACCGCACTATTCCGCTGCCGGCGTCAAGCGCGCCGACGGGTATGCGCTGCCGGCTGGCCTGTTCGACGGCACGGTCAACGAGGACGTGCTGCACCAGGCCGTGAAGTCGTTCCTGGGCAACCAGCGTCAGGGCACCCACAAGGTGAAGACCCGCGCTGAAGTGTCCGGCGGCGGCCGCAAGCCGTACAAGCAGAAGGGGACCGGCCGGGCCCGTCAGGGTTCGAACCGTGCGCCGCACTGGCGTGGCGGTGGTGTCGCCTTCGGTCCGAGCCCGCGCTCGTACCGCACGGAGTTGCCGAAGAAGGTGCGCCAGCTGGCGCGTCGCTCGGCCCTCAACGCCCGGGCTCGCGAGGGGATGCTGCACGTGATCGACACGATCGCGTTCACGGCCCCGAAGACCCAGGAGCTGCTCGGCCTGCTCGGCAAGCTGGCGCTCGACGGCGTCAAGACGCTGATCCTCACCAACGGCGCCAAGCCGCCGGTGTACCTCAGCGCCCGCAACGTGCCGCACCTCACGGTGCTGCCGTTCGCCGATGCCTCGGCGTATGACATCCTCCGCGCCGATGCCCTGGTGATCGAGGGCGAGGCGTTCGGTGGCGAGCCGATGGTGGACGAGGCCGAGGAGGCCCCGAAGCCCAAGAAGAAGGCGGCGGCCAAGAAGACCGCCCCCAAGACGGAGAGTGAGTAATGGCGGACCTGCACGGCATCCTGGTGCGCCCCATGATCACCGAGAAGAGCTCCCAGGCGTGGCAGGATCGCCAGGAGTACGTCTTCGAGGTGCATCCCGAGGCGACCAAGGACCAGATCAAGGCGGCGCTGAAGCAGTTCTTCGGCGTGAATGCCACCAAAGTCCGCACCATGCAGATGCGCCGCAACGCGATCGCCCGGGGCAAGACCCGTGGCGTGACGCCGCGTTGGAAGAAGGCCATCGTGACCCTGAAGGACGGCGAATCATTGGCCGTGTTCGAGGGCTAAATGAGTATTCGTCAGTTCCGCCCGATTACTGCGGGCACGCGCTTCCGTTCGGTCTCCGGGTTCGACGAGATCACGCGGGGCACCCCTGAGAAGTCGTTGCTCGAGCCCCTGACGTCGTCGGGCGGCCGCAACAACCAGGGCCATGTCACCTCGCGGCATCGCGGCGGTGGCCACAAGCAGATGTACCGCAAGATCGACTTCAAGCGGGACAAGTTCGGGATCCCGGCGCGCGTCGCCGAGATCGAGTACGATCCGAACCGGACCGCGCGCATCGCCTTGCTCTTCTACGCCGACGGCGAGAAGCGCTACATCCTGCACCCGGCCGGCCTGAAGCAGGGCGACACGGTGATGAGCGGCCCGGGCAGCGATGTCCGCGTCGGCAACACGATGCCGTTGGGCGAGGTGCCGCTGGGCACCATGGTCCACAACATCGAGTTGAAGATCGGCAAGGGTGGGCAGATGGCCCGCGCGGCCGGTCAGGGCGCCCAGGTGCTGGCCCGCGAGGGCGAGTACGTGACGCTGCGGATGAAGTCGTCGGAAATGCGCCTGGTGCATGGGCGCTGCCTGGCGACGATCGGCGAGGTCGGGAACTCGGAGCACGAGCTGCTCTCCGTCGGCAAGGCCGGCAAGAGCCGCTGGCTCGGCAAGCGTCCGCATGTCCGCGGCGTGGCGATGAACCCGGTGGACCACCCGCTCGGCGGCGGTGAAGGCAAGACCTCTGGCGGTCGTCCGCCGGTCTCGCCGTGGGGCAAGCCCGAGGGGACGAAGACGCGGAAGCGGAAGAAGGCATCGAACCGACTCATTGTGCGCGGCCGCAAGCGCGGGAAGGCGACCAAGTAATGGCACGCAGCATTCGAAAGGGCCCCTTCGTCCAGCAGGCGCTGGCAGACAAGGTGACGGCCCTGAACGCAAAGAGCGAGAAGAAGGTCGTCAAGACCTGGAGCCGGGCGAGCACCATTCTCCCCGAGTTCGTGGGTCACACCTTCGCCGTGCACAACGGGAACAAGTTCGTCCCGGTGTACGTCTCCGAGAACATGGTCGGCCACAAGCTGGGCGAGTTCGCGCCGACCCGACTGTTCCGTGGCCACAGCGGCAAGCTGGTCGCGGACAAGAAGGCGAAGGCCTGATATGCATGGCTATGCGATTCAGCGCTCGGTCCGGCAGTCGCCGCGCAAGATGCGCCTGGTGATGGACCTGATCCGTGGCAAGAACGTCAATGAGGCGTACGCGCTCTTGATGTTCAACAAGAAGCTGGCGGCGAAGCAGATCGCGAAGACGCTGAAGTCGGCGGTCGCGAACGCGGAGCAGAAGGCCCTGCTGGCCAACGAAGCGTTCGACGTCGACCTCCTGGTCGTCTCGGATGCCCAGGTCGACATGGGCTCGCCGTTGAAGCGGTTCGCGGCCGCGGCCCAGGGACGGGCCACGCCGATCCGGAAGCCGACCAGTCACGTCAAGATTGCCGTGACGACGAAGGGGGCGAAGTAATGGGTCAGAAGACGCATCCGGTCGGGTTCCGGCTCGGAGTCACCAAGCAGCCGCTGTCCCGGTGGTACGCCGCCTCGAAGGACATGCCGGCGTTGCTGGCCGAGGATCGGCTCATCCGTGATTACATCCAGCGGCGGCTCGGGCACGCGGCGATTGCCGAAGTGCACATCGAGCGGAAGCCGGGGAAGGTGACCGTGACGATCCACACCGGGCGACCGGGCGTGGTCATCGGCAAGCGCGGCGCCGAGGTGGACAAGCTCCGTGAGGAGCTGGCCATGGTCCTCGAGCGTCAGCTCAAGGTCAACAAGGAAGTCGCGGTGAACGTCGAGGAGATCAAGCGGCCGGAGCTCTCGGCCAAGCTGGTCGCCGACAACATCGCCGCGCAGCTCGAGCAGCGCATCTCGTTCCGCCGGGCGCTGAAGCGCGCGGTGCAGAGCGCGATGCGGATGGGCGCCCAGGGCATCCGCGTGCGGGCGGCGGGTCGCCTCGGCGGCGCCGAAATCGCGCGGACCGAAGGGTACCGCGAGGGCCGGGTGCCGCTCCACACGCTGCGCGCCGACATCGACTACGCGATGGGCCGGGCGAAGACCACCTACGGTGCCATCGGCATCAAGGTCTGGATCTTCAAGGGCGAGGTCGTGGACGACATGAGCGGCCGCACCTACAGCACGGGGAGCTGACACCATGTTGGCACCGAAGCGGATCAAGTTCCGCAAGACGTTCAAGGGGCGCACCAAGGGCGTCGCCACCCGGGGCAACTCGGTGGCGTTCGGCGAGTGGGCGATCACCTCCATGGAACCGGGGTGGATCACCAACCGCCAGATCGAGGCGGCCCGTGTGGCGATGACCCGCGAGATGAAGCGCGGCGGCAAGGTGTGGATCCGGATCTTCCCGGACAAGCCGATCACGAAGAAGCCGGCCGAAACCCGCATGGGCAAGGGCAAGGGCAATCCCGAGGGGTGGGTGGCCGTGGTGAAGCCGGGCCGCATTCTCTTCGAGGTGGATGGCGTGTCGGAGGAGCTGGCCAAGGCGGCGCTCGCGCTCGCCCAGGCCAAGCTGCCGGTCCGGACCCGCGTCCTCAAGCGCGAGGAGATCTGAGGCATGACGAACACGAGTGTAGACCTGCGGGCGCTCTCCATTGAGCAGCTCGAAGCAAAGTTGGCCGAGCTGCGGGAGGAGCGCTTCCGCCTGCGCTTCCGCGCCGCGACGGAGACTGTGGACAATCCGATGCGGTTCCGGACCATTCGCCGCGACGTGGCGCGGGTCCTGACGATCCTGGGCGAGAAGCGCCGGAAGGCGTGAGGAGATGGCGATGACTGAAGAGACGACCACCGCCGCCGAACGCCTCGCGCGCAAGATCCGCACGGGCGTCGTGGTGAGCGACAAGATGCAGAAGACGGTGACCGTGCTGCTGGAGCGCCGCTTGGCGCACCCGAAGTACGGCAAGCAGGTCACCCGCAGCAAGAAGGTGAAGGTTCGCAACGACCATGACGCCAAGGCGGGCGACACGGTGAAGATCATGGAGACGCGCAAGCTGGCGAAGACGGTCCATTGGCGGACTGTCGAGCTGGTTCTGCGGGCTCGCTAGGCCGGGGAGACGAGACGATGGTACAGCAGGAGAGCATCCTGAAGATCGCGGACAACTCGGGGGCCCGTAAGGCGCTCGTGATCCGGGTCCTCGGCGGGTCGCGGCGGCGCTACGCCTCCCTGGGTGACCGGGTGGTGGTGGCGATCAAGGACGCCATTCCGACCGGCCAGGTGAAGAAGGGCGACGTGGCCAAGGCCGTGATCGTGCGGACCGCGAAGGAAGTGCGCCGGAAGGACGGGTCGTACATCCGCTTCGACGAGAACGCCGCGGTCATCATCAACGACCAGGGCGAGCCGAAGGCGACCCGCATCTTCGGGCCGGTGGCCCGTGAGCTGCGCGAGAAGCGCTACATGAAGATCGTCTCGCTGGCGCCGGAGGTGCTCTAACATGAAGCAGCTCGTGCATCGCAAGGCGAAGCGCGTGCGCCATACGGCGCCGGTCGCCATGCGGCTCCACATCACCAAGGGCGACACCGTCCAGGTGATCTCGGGAGACGACAAGGGAAAGCGCGGCACCGTGCTCAAGGTCTTTCCGAAGACCGGGCGCGTGACCGTGGACGGGCTCAACCTGGCGAAGAAGCACCGCCGGCCGACCCAGACGACGGAAGGGGGGATCTTCACGTTCCCGGCGCCCTTCCACCACTCGAAGGTGATGCTGATCGACCCGACGACGGGCGCGCCCACCCGGATCCGCCGGCAGAAGGATGCTGACGGGACCGTGGAGCGGATCGCCGTGAAGTCCGGGGCAGCAATCCCGAGGACCCGGTAATGGCGAAGACTCCGACGAAGGGTGGCAAGGACGGCGGCAAGTCGCCGTCGAAGGGCGGCGGCAAGACCGGCGCCCCGGCCAGCAAGAAGGGCGCATCGGCGAGCGGCGGGGCGCGTGGCGCCGTGTCGTCCCTGCCGACCGAGGCCGCGCCGAAGGCGCGGGCCGGCAAGCCGCGCCTGCAGACGCACTATGAGGAGGCGGTCCGTCCGCGCCTCGTGAAGCAGTTCGGCCTCACGAACCCGAATCAGGTGCCGCGGCTCGTGAAGATCGTCCTCAACGTCGGCCTCGGCGAGGGCGCCAAGACGCCGCGCCTGGTGGACGTCGCGGTCGAGGAGTTGGCGCAGGTGACCGGCCAGAAGGCCGTGGTCACCAAGGCCAAGAAGGCGATCGCGAATTTCGGCCTCCGGGCCGGGATGCCGGTCGGCTGCGCCGTCACCCTGCGTGGCGCGCGGATGTACGAGTTCCTCGATCGCTTCATCATGCTCACGGTGCCGCGCATGCGCGACTTCCGCGGGCTGCCGACGAAGAGCTTCGACGGGCGTGGCAACTACACGTTCGGCATCAAGGAACAGATGGTCTTCCCCGAGATCGACTACGACAAGGTCGAGAACGTCCACGGGATGGACATCACGCTGGTGACCACGGCCGGTCGCGACGATCTCGCGATGGCGCTGCTGCGCGAGTTTGGCTGGCCGTTCCGCGGGGAGACGCCGACGTCTCTTCGGGTGGCCTGAGGGATTTCGATATGACGACGCACGGGACCAAGAGGGACGGCAACGCATGAGCATGACAGATCCAGTCGCGGACATGCTGACTCGCATCCGCAACGCCTGCTCGGCGGGGCACAAGCGCGTGGACATGCCCGCGTCCAAGCTCAAGAGTGAACTGGCGCGCCTGCTGCGCGACAATCACTACATCGCGGACTTCAAGGTCCTGGAGGACGGCCCCGCGGGGACGCTCCGCCTGTACCTGAAGTACCACAACGAAATGCCGGTGATTCGCGAGCTGCAGCGCGTCTCCTCGCCGGGGCTCCGTCGCTACGTCAAGTGTCGCGACCTGCCCCGCGTGAAGAACGGGCTCGGCATCGCGATCGTCTCGACCCCCAAGGGGTTGATGACCGATCGTGACGCGCGGACGGCCAACCTTGGCGGCGAATTGCTCGCCGTCGTCTGGTAGGGGGCGGCCATGTCACGCATTGGCAAGCGGCCGATCCCGCTCCCGGCGGGCGTCACGGCCTCGATCGACGGCACGACGGTGACGGTGAAGGGGCCCAAGGGCTCGCTCACCCGCACCCTGCCGACCGACATCACGATCCGGATGGAAGGCGCGGAGCTGCTCGTCGAGCGGCCGAGCGAGGCCACCCGGCACAAGGCGCTCCACGGCCTCTCCCGCACCCTCGTGGCCAACATGGTCGAGGGCGTGTCGAAGGGCTACGTGAAGGCGCTCGAACTGCAGGGCGTCGGCTACAAGGCCGAGCCGAAGCCGTTCGGTGTGAACCTCGTGGTCGGCCTCTCCCACCAGGTGCCGATCAAGGCGCCGGACGGGATCAAGCTGATCTGCGAGACCCCGACGCTGCTCAAGGTCGAGGGGATCAACAAGGAACTGGTCGGCCAGGTGGCCGCCGAAATCCGCAGCGTCCGCCCCCCCGAGCCGTACAAGGGGAAGGGCATTCGCTACCAGGGTGAGCAGGTCCGCCGCAAGGCGGGCAAGACGGGAGCCAAGTAATGCGGCCGATCCATGCACCGAAGCAGCGGGAAGACCGCCGCTACCGCCGTCACCTCCGCGTCCGCCTTCGGGTGGCCGGCACCGCCGAGCGTCCGCGCCTCGTGGTGTTCCGCTCGCTGAAGCACATCTACGCCCAGCTCGTCAACGACGATCTCGGCCAGGCGGTGCTCGGGGTCTCGGACACCTCCGAGGGCATCGCGATCGAGGGCGACGGGAAGATTGCCAAGGCGAAGGCCGTCGGGCAGCTCCTCGCCTCGAAGGCGAAGGCCGCTGGCATCACGAAGGTCGTGTTCGACCGCGCAGGCTACCAGTATCATGGCCGTGTGAAGGCCGTGGCCGAGGGCGCCCGCGAGGGCGGATTGGAGTTCTAATGAGCGACGAGCAGAAGGCGCCGGAAACGGCGAGCGCCCCCGAGGCAGCCCCGCGGTCGAGCCACACTGGTGGCCAGCAGGGCGGGTCGGGCGGCATGGGTGGCGGCGGCGTCGGCACGCACGGCAACCGCGGGCGTGGCCCGGGTCGTGGTGGCGGGCAGGGCGGCGGCGGTCGTGGTCCCGGCGGTGGGCGGGGTGGCCCGCGTCGCGACGACCGCAACGAGGCGGAGAAGGAATTCGTCGAGAACGTCGTCTCGATCAACCGCGTGGCCAAGGTCGTGAAGGGCGGTCGCCGCTTCTCGTTCAACGCCCTCGTGGCGATTGGCGACGGGAAGGGGAAGATCGGCATCGCGACCGGCAAGGCGAACGAAGTGTCGGAAGCGGTGCGCAAGGGCGTCGAGGCGGCCAAGCGCGCGATGGTCACCATCCCGCGCACCGGCACCACGATCCCGCACGAGATCATCGGCGAGCACGGCGCGGGTCGCGTCCTGCTGCGGCCGGCGGCGAGCGGTACCGGCGTCATCGCCGGTGGCCCGGTCCGCATGGTGCTCGAGTGCGCCGGGATCACCGACATCCTCACCAAGAGCCTCGGCTCGAACAATCCGCACAACATGGTGCGGGCGACGGTGCAGGGGCTGCAGTCGCTGGTGTCCGTGGCGCAGATCGC
This sequence comes from Gemmatimonadales bacterium, assembly GCA_033764505.1. Classification (GTDB taxonomy): domain Bacteria; phylum Gemmatimonadota; class Gemmatimonadetes; order Gemmatimonadales; family GWC2-71-9; genus Palsa-1233. Next base: position 126,535 of record JANRIW010000037.1, on the reverse strand, counting down.
GCGCGAGCGCGGCGTCGAAGTGGACCAGATCGGCTATCGCGCCCGTCAGGAGGCCTGAGTCATGGGACGGAATCCAGTTGTTGGTCGCCAGGGACCGGCGCATCATGCCGCCGTCATCCCCAGCGAGGCTGAGGCGACGCGCCTCCGGGTCAAGCAGATCCGGTCGGGCATCGGCCACGCCGAGACGATGAATCGGACGCTCAAGTCGATCGGGCTGCGCCATCACCAGGCCGTGATCGAAGTCGACAACACCGCGACGATGCGCGGAATGCTGTTCAAGGTGCGCCACCTCGTCGAGGTGTCGCCGGCTGGGGGCAAGTGAGCATGGCAGACAAGACCAAGGTCGAGCAGATCACGCTGTCGAATCTCCGTCCGGCTCCGGGTTCGCACCGGAACCGGAAGCGGATCGGCCGTGGTCCGGGCTCGGGCACCGGCAAGACCTCCGGCAAGGGCCACAAGGGCTCGAAGGCCCGCTCCGGCGGCGCCACGAACCCGGGCTTCGAAGGCGGCCAGATGCCGATGTACCGCCGCCTTCCGAAGCGCGGCTTCACCAATCCGTTCAAGGTGACCTACCTCGCCGTCAACCTCCGCCATCTGGCGAGCGTGACCGGTGACGAGATCTCGCCCGAGACGTTGATGGCGGCCGGGATCCTCAAGAACACGTCGGAGCCGGCGAAGCTGCTCGGCCACGGCGAGATCACCCGTGCGGTGGTCGTGAAGGGCCTGCCCGTGTCGGCGGCGGCGCGGGTGAAGGTCGAGGCGGCGGGCGGCCGGGTCGAGGACTGATGACGGCGCCCACCACTCCGGGCCTCAACATCGATGACGAGCTGAGCAAGAAGCTCAAGTTCGTCCTGATGGCGGTGCTGATCTACCGCGTCGGCGCGCACATCGCGTCGCCGATGGTGGACGTGACGGCCCTCTACAACGCGATCCAGTCCTCGGCCTCGGCCGGGTTGTTCAAGTTGTATGATGCCCTGGGCGGCGGCCTCCAGCAGGCCACCATCTTCGCCCTCGGCATCATGCCGTACATCTCCGCGTCCATCGTCTTCCAGCTCGGCGCCGGCGTCGTCCCGACGCTCAGCAAGATGCAGAAGGACGAAGAGGGGCGGAAGCAGATCACCCAGTGGACCCGCTACTTCACGGTCCTGATCGCCCTGGCGCAGGCCTACACCTTCACCCTCTTCGTCGAGGGCATTCCGGGCGCGGTGCCGAACGTCGGCTTCCTCTCCCGGCTGGTGATGGTCGCGACGCTGACCACCGGCGCCGTCTTCGTGATGTGGCTCGGCGAGCAGATCACCGAGCGCGGCATCGGCAACGGCATGTCGCTGCTGATCGCGGTCTCGATCCTCGAGCGCCTCTGGCCCTCGATGCTCCAGCTGATCGGCTTCGTCAAGGATGGCGTGGTCACGCTGTTCGGCTCGGCGATCTTCCTCGCCGTGCTCGTCGCGATGATCGCGGCGGTGGTCGGCATGACGCTCGCCGCCCGCAAGATTCCGATCCAGATTCCGCGCAAGGTCATGGGCCGCGGGCGGATCCGCGAGGGGCAGAAGACCTTCATCCCGATCCGGCTGATCACCGCCGGCGTGATGCCGATCATCTTTGCGCAGACGGTCATCCTGGTGCCGTCCACGGCGGCGCGCTTCTCGAGCTCCGAGGCAATGCTGGAGTTCGCGAACTTCCTGGCCCCGGGCACCTGGGCGTACAGCCTGATCTTCGCGCTGCTGATCGTCGTGTTCTCGTTCTTCTACACGTCGATCATCTTCAACTCGGTGGACCTCGCCGAGAACCTGAAGAAGCAGGGCGCGTTCATCCCGGGCATCAAGCCGGGCTCGGCCACCGCCGATTACATCGACGGCGTCCTGGGCCGGATCACGCTGCCGGGCTCGCTCTTCCTCGCCTTCATCGCGATCATCCCGATCGTCGTGGCCGAGCAGCTGGGCGTGTCGCAGTTCGCCCTCGGCGGCACCTCGATCCTGATCGTCGTCGGCGTCATGCTGGACACGATCTCGCAGATCGAGCAGCACCGCACGCTGCGCAAGTACGATGGCTTCATGAAGTCGGGCCGCATCAAGTATCGCGGCCGGTCGAGCCGCTTCGGGATGTAGGCCGAGGTCGATCGGTAGGCAGTATCGTGAACGGTGAACGGTGAACGGGATGGCCTTCCGACCCGTTCACCGTTTACCGTTCACCCCCTGATTCACTTGTACGCACGGAGCTCCCCAGTGGACATCCTGCTTCTTGGCCCGCCGGGCGCCGGCAAGGGCACCCAGGGCGCCCTCCTCGCCGAGGCCCTTGGACTCCCGAAGTTCGCGACCGGCGACTTGCTCCGTGACGCCGTCAAGCGCGGCACGCCGCTCGGCCTGCAGGCGCGCGCGCTCATGGAGGCCGGGCACCTCGTCGGCGACGACCTGATTCTCGGCGTCGTCCGTGACGAACTGGCCAAGCCGGAAGCGGCCCACGGCGTCATCTTCGATGGCGTCATCCGCACCATCCCGCAGGCCGAGGGCATGGCCGCGCTGCTCGCGGAGCGGGGGCGCAACATGACCCACGTCCTCTTTTTCGAGATCGCGGACTCGGTGATCCTCGACCGGCTGATCAAGCGGCGGGAGATCGAGGGACGCGCCGACGACGACCCGGCGGCGGTGGCCATCCGGCTGGCGGCCTATCGCAACCAGACGGCGCCCGTGCTGGCCTGGTACGAGGAGCGCTGCGGCGTCACGGTGATCGACGCGGTCGGGTCGGTGGACGAAGTGGCGGCTCGCGTGCGCGCGGCGGTCGCGCCGGCGTGATCACCATCAAGTCGGCGCGGGAGATCGACACCATGGCCCGCGCCGGGCGCATCCTGCATGCCACCCATCAGCGCATGCGGGAGATCATCCGCCCGGGCATGTCCACCGACGACCTCGACGCCGAAGCGGAGCGCTTCATCCGGTCGCATCCCGGGGCGATTCCCTCGTTCCTGGGGCTCTACGGATTCCCGAAGACGCTCTGCGTCTCGATTGACGAGGAGATCGTCCACGGCATCCCCTCGCCGAAGCGCATCCTCAAGGAAGGGTCGATCGTCTCGGTCGATTGCGGCGTCTGCATCGAAGGGTTGCACGCCGACGCCGCGACAACCCTCGCGGTCGGCACGATCACGCCCGAGGCGCAGCGCCTCCTCGACGTGACCCAGGCCTCGCTGGTCGCGGGCATTGCGGCGAGCGTGGTGGGCAATCATGTCGGCGACATCGGGCACGCGGTGCAGACGGTGGCCGAGGCCGCCGGCTTCGGCGTGGTGCGGGAGCTGGTCGGCCACGGCATCGGCACGCGCTTCCACGAGGAACCGCAGGTCCCCAACTTCGGCAAGCCCGCGCGCGGCCCCGCGCTCCGCGCCGGCATGACGATCGCCATCGAGCCGATGATCACCGAGGGGAAGCCGGCCACCAAGACGCTCAAGGACAAGTGGACCGTGGTCACTGCCGACGGCAAGCTCGCCGCGCACTTCGAGCATACGGTGGCGATTCTGGAAAGTGGGCCGAGGATTCTCACCGACGGGTCGTAAGTCGTTAGTCATTGGTCGTTAGGGGGTTGCATCGCGCTCAGTGCCAACCCCTTCACGGCTACTGCCAACGACTAACGCCTAACGACCAATGACTCCTCGCAGCCACTCCGCCATCACCGGATTCCCCGCCACCACCGCACTGTGTTCCACCCCCATGTCCCGCCCCGACAGGTCCGTCACCACGCCACCCGCCTCACGGACCAGCACGATCCCCGCGGCCATGTCCCACGGCGCCAGCATCAGCTCCCAGAAGGCATCGAAGCGCCCGAGGGCCACGTCGACGAGGTCGAGGGCCGCCGCGCCGCCGCGGCGGACGCCGGAGGTGCTGGCGAGGACCCGGGCCAGCTGGGGCAGGTACGGGGGCAACAACTCCGGGTTCTTGAACGGAAAGCCGGTGCCGATGAGCGATTGGGACGGCACCCGGATGGAGGAGACCCGGAGTCGCTCGTCGCCGGCCCACGCGCCGCCCCCCGTCCAGGCGGTGTAGCGACGGCGTCCCGGGACGTGGAAGACGGTCCCGGCCACCAGCTCGCCGTCCACCGCCGCGCCGATCGAGACGCACCACGAGGGATGCCCATGGAGGAAATTGGCGGTTCCGTCGAGCGGGTCCACGACCCAGACCAACCCCGTCATGTCCATCGCCTCAGGGGTGAATTCCTCCCCCATGACGCGACTCGAGGGCTCCGCCCGCAGCAGCGTCTCGCGGATTCGCGCTTCGGCTCCCTCGTCGATCGCGGTGACGAAATCGTGGTGGCCCTTTTCGGTCCACTCGGCGGGGTCGGGGCGGGGTGCGGCGGCCAGGTAGGCGCCGGCACGCGCCGCCGCCCGTTCGGCGAGGCGGGCCAGGGCGGCGTGGTCGCGGCTCATGTTGCCGCCTCTTCGCGGCCACGGTAGCTTGCCGCCATGGCACGAGTCTTCTCGGGCATCCAGCCCTCCGGTGAAATGCACATTGGCAACTGGCTCGGCGCGATCCAGAATTACGTCGCGCTCCAGGATGGCAATGACTGTCTCTACTGCGTCGTCGATCAGCACGCGATCACCGGCGCCTACGAGGTGGCCACGCTCGCCGAGCGCACCCGCGAGATGGCGATCTCGCTGCTGGCCGCCGGCGTCGACCCGTCGCGCGCCGTGCTCTTCGTGCAGAGTCACGTCCCCGAGCACGCGACGCTCGCCTGGTTGCTGGCGACGATCGCGCCGCTCGGCGAGCTCGAGCGAATGACGCAGTACAAGGATAAGGCGCAACGGTTCGAATCGGTGCCCACCGGACTGCTGACCTATCCGGTGCTGATGGCGGCCGACATCCTGCTCTACCGCGCTGACGCGGTGCCGGTCGGCGACGACCAGGTGCAGCATCTCGAGTTGGCGCGCGAGCTGGCCCGTCGCTGGAACGCCGCCTTCTCGCGCGAGTCGCCGTTCTTCCCCGAGCCGCAGCCGATCCTCTCGCCGGCGAAGCGGATCATGGGCCTCGACGGGCAGTCCAAGATGTCGAAGTCCCTCGGCAACACCATCGGCGTGACCGAGGCGCCCGAGGCCATCTGGCAGAAGCTCCGCCCCGCGATGACCGACCCGGCGCGGAAGACCAAGACCGATCCCGGGACGCCCGAGATCTGCAACATCTACGCGCTGCACCGCCACTTCTCGCCACCGGCGACCGTGGAGCATGTGGCGACGCAGTGCCGCAGTGCCGGCTGGGGCTGCATCGATTGCAAAAAGGTGCTGGCGACCAACATGTCGGAGCGGCTCGCGCCGATTCGCGACCGGTCGCTCGAATTGCGCGCCGATCCCGACACCGTGCGCCAGGTGCTGGGCGATGGGGCGGCCACGGCACGCCGGATGGCGGCCGAGACCATGGTCGAGGTGTCGAACCGGATGGGATTCCTCGTGGAGGGTGCATGACCGTCACGTCCCCGATGCTGGCCCGCGTCCTGAAGGCGGCCGTCCTGCGCGACGCCTCCGACGTCCACGCCAAGGCGGGCGATGTCTTCCGCGCACGGGTGGGTGGGGTGCTGGTGCCGCTCACCAAGCAGCGGTTGACGCCGGCCCAGACGCGCGCACTCGCCGCCACCTTCGCCGGCCTCGAGCTCGACGACCCGCGGCTCGATGCGGTCCGCGACTTTGATTGCTCCTGGGGCGTGCCGGGCGTCGGTCGCTTCCGCGTCAACGTCTCGCGCCAGCGTTCCTCGTTCATGGTGGTGTTGCGCGTGATCCCCTTCTCGGTGCCGACGCCGGAGGGGCTCGGGCTGCCGGACGTCGTGGCCCGCTTCGCCGAGGTGTCCGAAGGGCTGGTGGTGGTGGCCGGACCGAGCGGTTCGGGGAAGTCGTCCACCATCGCCGCCATGATTCACCACATCAATCGGTCGCAGGAGCGGCACGTGGTGACGCTCGAGGATCCGATCGAGTATCTCCATCGCGACCTGTCGAGCTCCATCACGCAGCGCGAGGTCGGCACCGACACCGACACGGTGGTGCTCGGCATCCAGGCTGCGCTGCGGCAGGACGCCAACGTGCTGGTCATCGGGGACCTCCGCGATCCCGTCGCGGTGGATCGCGCCATTCGCGCCGCCGAATCGGGATGCCTCGTGATCGCCACGGTGAGTGCCGGCGATGCGGCCTCGGCGCTCATGCAGCTGGTGGCCACCATTCCGCCGGCGGAGCGCGATGTCGGTCGGATGCGGCTCTCGGCGGTGCTTCGGGCCGTGCTGGCCCAGCGGCTTGTCCCGGCGCCGACCGGGGAGGGGCGGATCCCGATCGTCGAGTGGATGGAACCGATCCCGGCCCTCCGCGAGGCGTTGGCGGGCGGCGGTGAGGTGGCAGCCTTGCAGAAGGCGCTGGAGCGGGCCACCAAGGAAGGGAAGGGGGAGACCTTCGCCAGAGCCCTGGCCGAGGCGGGACTTCCGGGGATTTGACCCCCTAGGCCCCGGCGCGCTATTTTTGGGGGAAGTCGTCCAACGGCCTCGCGAGGGGCCGTTTTTCTTGTGCCGGAAGGGATGCCATGTTCGATCGGAAACACAGCTGCATCGTCGTGGTCGGCGCCCAATGGGGCGACGAAGGGAAGGGGAAGCTGGTCGACGTGCTGGCCGAGCGGGCCGACGTGGTCGTCCGCTACCAGGGCGGGGCCAACGCCGGCCACACCGTGGTCGTGGGGGAGCGGCAATTTGTCCTCCACCAGATCCCCTCGGGGATTCTCCATGCCGGCGCCAAGTGCGTGGTCGGCAATGGGGTCGTGCTCGATCCCGAGACCTTCTTTGCGGAGCTCGACGAGCTCGGCGGTCAGGGGATCGATGTCAGCGGCCGACTGTTCATCTCGGACCGTGCGCACGTCGTGCTGCCCTATCACAAGCTGCTCGACCAGGCGAGTGAGAAGCAGCAGCAGATCGGCACCACGGGGCGGGGGATCGGGCCCACCTACGAGGACAAGATTGGTCGCCGCGGCGTGCGCGTCGCCGACCTCTGCCGCGATGCCATCGCGCCGGACTTCCTTGCCGAGCGGATCGACCGGGCCAACGCCATGCTCGGCCTGATGGGTTCGAGCCTCCGCGCCGACCTCGCCGAGCACATGGCCCTCATCGAGCGCCTGGCAGCCCGCCTGCGGCCCCTGGCGACCGACACCGGCCTGCTTGTCCATGAGGCGCTCCGCGATGGCCGCCGGGTGCTGCTGGAGGGCGCCCAGGGGGCCCTGCTCGACGTGGACCACGGCACCTATCCCTTCGTGACCTCCTCGAACACCACCGCTGGCGGGGCGGCCATCGGTGCCGGCATCGGGCCGACGGCGATTGATGGCGTCCTCGGCGTCGTGAAGGCCTACACCACCCGGGTCGGCAACGGCCCGCTGCCGACCGAAGCGGGAGGCGATCTTGAAACGCGCCTGCGCACCCTCGGGGGCGAGTTCGGTGCGACCACCGGACGGCCGCGCCGCTGTGGCTGGTTCGACGCCACCGTCGTGCGCTATTCCGTGCGCGTCAACGGACTCACCGGTCTGGCCGTCACCAAGCTCGACGTGCTCGACTCCTTCGCCGAGATCCCGGTCTGCACGGCCTACCGGCTCGATGGCCAGGTCTGCGCCGAGGTGCCGAGCGATGTCGAACGGCTGGGTCGCGTGGAGCCGGTGTACGAGACGCTCCCGGGCTGGGAGCGGCCGACGGATGGAGCCCGCAAGCTCGCCGACCTGCCGCCGGCCGCGCGCGCCTACCTCGACCGACTGCAGGATCTCTCGGGCGCGCCGATTCGGTATGTGAGCGTGGGGACGAGACGGGATCAGATCATCGAGTGCTGATGGCGAGAAGCGAGAAGCGAGAAGCGAGAAGCGAGGCCTAGCGGAGAGATCTTCCCGCCGAGCCACGCTTCTCGCTTCTCGCTTCTCGTTGCTACTGCGCCCTCAGCGCCGCAAAGTAATTCGCGATCCCCTTCTGGTTCAGCCACGCCGGATCGATCTCGTAGTAGCGACTGCCGCTGAAGCGTCCCGTGGTCGGGAAGTAGGGCGGCGGGTTGATGGCGCCGCAGCGGTCGTAGGCGTGCGCCTCGGCGTAGCCGTACGATTGCGAGTCGTTGCGGTAGGTGTAGTAGTCGACCCGGCCCATCGCGAGCCCGCCGGTGATGCGGATGCAGCCGCCCGGCCCGCCACCGCAATTCTCGGCCGTGGCCGAGCTGTGCTTGGTGCCGTTCATGTAGTACGGCGGGGCATTGCCCGGGACGCCGGGGAGCCCGGACGTGTAGAAGTTGCCGGTGTTGCCCGAGCCGGTTCCGGCCGCGAGGAAGAAGAGGTTGTACTGCTCGTCGCGCGGCGTGTCGTCGAAGCCGCCGTAGAGGGTGCCGGCCACGTTGAACGGCGTCTGCACCGAGTTGTCGGCGATCACGACATCCCGTGTCGCGATGGCCCCCATGATATCGCCCTCGGCGTCGCACTTGGTGCCCGGTGCGTTGTAGTACAGCAGGTCGTCGGCGAGGACGATGTTGCCGGTGGCAAAGACCGACACGCGGCCGCGCAGCGTGCCGCTGATCGCCACGTCGCCCGTGACGAAGACCACGCCCTTGAAGTTCGGGTTGCGGCCGAGGGGGATCAGGTAGGCCGCGTCGCTGCGGATGCTCGACACCGAGGCGTGCGGACCGGTGCGGCGCGCCATCCAGCTGCCGAAGGCGGCCGTCCCCGAGACGTTGGTGATCGACGGGGCAGGCGTGATGGTGGTGCCGTGCGTGCTCGGGTAGAGCGCCGGGTCACCGCCCAGGTAGCAGCGGCGCAGGGTGGGAGTGACGGCACCGCCCGCGGTCATGATGGAATGGGCCGAGCCGGTGTTGCCGCCACTCAGCAGCCAGCGCACGGCATCGCGCCGGGCGTTGTTGTTGCCGCCGGCGGCGAGCACGGCGTTGTAGACCTCCGAGGCCGTGTAGAAGCGCGTCGTTCCGTTGACCTTGGTGCGGGCGCCGCAGTTGCGCGAGAGGGCGTTGGGGTCCACCGGGATCGTCAAGCCCGATCCCGAGGGGAACTTGGCCCAGAGGCGTCCATTGGTGAAGGAGAGGACCGAGTCCGCGGTCGTGGTCGGGTGCCACACGCGCATGTAGCCCTCGTCCCACTCGATCGTGCCGTTGCCGTTGACGTCGATGGTGAGGAACTCGATCCGCAACCCGGGGATGGTCTGGCCGGTGGTCAGCGAGGTGAGGTCGTAGTCGCCGTTCGTCGCGTCGGCATCGGCGGCGAACTGCTTCATCAGCGAGATGCGCGCGGGCGTCGGCCACGGGATGGCGGCCGCCGAGGTCTTGAGCCCCGCCTGGAAGTTGCCCGACGACTGGTTGGTGACGCTGCCCACCACGCTCGCCGCGCCGGCAAAGAGGATCCCCGGATTGCAGCTGCTCTGGAGGCGGAGATTGTGGTTGGAATGGAAGGGCCCCTGGATCGACTCGGAGCAGCCGTACACCGCCGACCCCGACCAGTTGTTGATGGCCACGGCGAACTTCGACCACGAGTCCTGCGTCATCAGCAGCCGCCTGGCCGCGACGGCGCCGCGTTGGTCGCGGATCACCGAGAGGCCGGAGGCAAAATTGCTCCCGTACTGGCCGGAGGTCGCCGATCCGCCGGTGCGTCCGCCGGTGCGTCCCACGTACGTCGAGCGGTACACGCCCGGCAACGTCGCGCCATAGGCATCGACGATCGGGACGTTCGATTCCAGCACGGTGTATCCGCTCATCGGCAGCAGCGTGTCGAAGGTGCCCCGGTTGAGGGAATCGCGCACCAGCTCGAGCCCGCCGTTGGCGGCGGCCTGCATCGCGGTCTCTCGGGCGGAGAAGCGCGTCGTCAACTGTGCGCCGGAGGAGAGGAGGATGGCGCCGAGCGCCATGCCGGCCACGGCGAACGTCAGCATCAACGCGAGCACCAGTGCGGCGCCCCGGCGCGATCCCGCGCGAGGCAGCCCGGGAACGTGGGTCGTCATGGCGCAACACTCGTCGTCAGTGTGGTGGTCGTCAGGCTCGACTGGGCCGGCGTGCAATCCTGCGCGGCGACTGCGAACACGTAACTGGTGCCGGGTTCGTTGCCGGAGATCTCTGTGGTGTAGGTGGTCAGGCCGGTTTCGGCCCGCACGACGACCAGTGGCTCGGCCCACGCCGCAGTGGCGCTGAGGCGCCGCCAGATGATGTACTGGCGGACGTCCTGTTCCCCGCTCGCCTGATCGGCCGAGGCACCCCAACTGAGCCACACGCGTCCGCTGCCGAGTGCCGTGTCCACCGCGACCAGCGCGCTCGGCGCATAGGGTGAGCGGCCGCAGACGTTCGGCAGCGGGATGCCGTTGTTCGGCACCTCGATGGTGGTCGAGAGGTCGCGAAAGCGCGCCTCTGCGCCGGTCCGGCCATTGGTGACGCGGAAGTGCATGCGGACCGCGCGGACCGAATCGGGCCGCACGTACGCGGCACTGTCGGCGCTCGTGAGCCCGCCGACGAGCTGACGGCGAATGAGCGGCTGGAGACCGCTGGGGACGATCATCAGCGTGTCGCCGGTCGAGAGGGTCCGCTCCATCAGGTATTCGAAGAACGGCCGGCCGTTCGGATGCGCGAGGAGGTTGCGCGCCACGATCTCCGGCGTGCCGTTGTTCACGCGCTGCCAGAGAATGAAGTCGTTGGCGGCTGGCGTCGTCGCGTCGGCGGCGAAGTACAGCATGTACGTCTCGGCGGGCGAGCGCGCCCCGTTGCCGAGGAGATAGGTCGTCGGCGGATAGCTGTAGCTCGGCGACGAATTCGGGATCGTCGTGGCGGTGCCCTGGTCCCACGCCACCGCTTCGGCAGCCGGAACGTCCGGGTTGAAGTACGCCGCCCATCGCATGTCGACCGTGTCGCGCTCGACGTAGTCGGAGTTGAACGCGAGCACCGTCGGGGCGCCATAGACCAGCACCGGCTGCTCGGAGGGCGTGCCGGCCCCCATCGTCCGGATCACGCGCTCCGTGCCTTCCAGCGCGGCGCGGGCGTTCTGCATCAGGTCATAGCGGTCGCTGTTGGCCCGAAAGGAACGGCTCTGCGACCGGAAGAGCGAATACGAGGCGCCCGTGATCGCGATCACCATCACCATGGCGATCAGCAATTCGATCAGGGTGAAGCCGGCGCGCGAGGCGCGCACGTGCGGGATCGGCGTAGGCATCAGGGGCTCGCGATGACGGCGGTGACGGCCACGGTGTCGCGCAGGCCGGGGTCGGTGATGCGGACGGTGACGGTGGTGCGGTCGCGGCGGGGACTGCTGCCGCTCGTGTCGCGCACCACCCGGGTGACGCGGCGCATGCTCGGATAGCCCGGGAAGCCGAGCGTGTCCGCCCCGGCCCCGGAGCCGTACAGCGTGACCAGGCGCGGGTACCGGGGGTCGGCGCGCACGAGTTCGAGCCGGTCCTGGGCCACGGCCGACGCAATCACTCGCACGGACGAGGTCGTCATCGAGCGGGAAAAATCGGTGGCGAAGCGTGCCGTGGTGGTGGCGACGATCACCAGGATGACCACGGCGAGCAGGATTTCGACGAGCGTGAAGCCGCGACGATTCGGGATGCTCAATTGCCCCTCCGCCAGGTGCCCTGACTCTTCGAGAACCAGACCACCCGACCGGTGGCCCGGGTGACGCTCACGGCGCGGCAGCGACGACAGTCCGCGTCGCCCGCCGTCGCCTCGACATAGAACGTCCCGCTCCGCGAGGCCGAGCCGTCACGGCGAAAGACCACGGCGGTCAGCTGGGTGGGGTCGGAGGGGCTGGGCACGTCGGGGGCGGAGACCTTTCGCAGGGCGTAGCCCTCTTCCAGCACCACGGTGCGGACTCGCTCCCCGCTGTCCACGGCGCCATCGTTGTCGACGTCCTCGTGGATTGCAAGACGGTCGGCCGCCGGCTGCGTGATCCGGACGTCGGCCTGCAGGGAGACGGCAAGGCGCTGGGCTCCCGCCAGCTCGGCCATCACCCCCCGCGAGACGCTGTCCGCCCGGTAGCGCTGCCAGTCCAGCTTGGAGGCGGCAATCCCGGTCAGGATGCCGACCATGACCACGACGATGAGGAGCTCCGTCAGGGTCATGCCTCTCGTGCGGTGGTGCGATGTGGAACGCTGTGGGCGCACGATTTCTCTCCTGCGGGGAGGCTGTCGCCGAATGGACCCGTTACTTTCTGGCGCGCAACTAGGCGCCTCAACATTCGACCCATGCTAGTTTCGGACCATGCCTGAACTTTCATTAATGGACAAATTGGTGTCCCTCGCCAAGCGGCGCGGCTTCGTCTTCCAGTCCTCGGAGGTCTACGGGGGGCTGGGCTCCGTCTGGGATTACGGGCCGCTGGGTGTCGAGTTGAAACGCAATGTCAAGGACCGCTGGTGGCGTTCGCTGGTGCACGCCCGCGACGACATCGAGGGCCTCGATGCCGCGATCCTGATGCATCCCAAGGTCTGGGAGGCATCGGGCCACGTGGCCGGCTTCACCGACCCGATGGTGGACTGCCGCACGTGCAAGGGGCGCTTCCGCGCCGACAAGCTGGCCGACGCCAAGTGCGCCCAGAAGCCGAGCAAGATCCCCGGCGAGCACACGGCGTGCGACCTGACCGAGCCGCGGCTCTTCAACCTGATGTTCAAGACCTTCATGGGACCGGTCGAGGACACCGCCGCCGTGGTCTACCTCCGTCCCGAGACGGCGCAGGGCATCTACGTCAACTACCTGAACGTGCTCAACAGCTCGCGCCAGAAGATCCCCTTCGGCATCGCCCAGATCGGGAAGGCGTTCCGCAACGAGATCACGCCGGGCAACTTCATCTTCCGGACCCGCGAGTTCGAGCAGATGGAGATGCAGTTCTTCGTCCGGCCCGGCAGCGACATGGAGTGGTTCGAGCAGTGGCGCGCCATCCGCATGCAGTGGCACCTCGACCTCGGCCTCACGCCGAGCAAGCTGCGGTGGCACGAGCACGGGCCGGGCGAGCTGGCGCACTACGCCAAGGCGGCCTACGACATCGAGTATGAGTTCTCCTTCGGCTGGCAGGAGATCGAGGGCGTGCACAACCGGGGCGATTTCGACCTCGGCCGGCACCAGGAGCACTCGGGCAAGAAGCTCGAATATTTCGAGCAGGCCTCGGGGGAGCGCTACCTCCCCTACATCGTCGAGACGTCAGCTGGCGCCGATCGGGTGACCCTCACCGTGATGGCCGACGCCTACCGCGAGGAAGAAGTCGAAGGCGAGGTGCGCGTGGTGCTCGGCTTCCACCCGGCGATCGCCCCGATGAAGGCGGCGGTGCTGCCGCTCACCAAGAAGGACGGGCTCCCCGAAGTGGCCGACGCTCTCTATCACGACCTCAAGCGTCGCGTGCCGACCTTCTACGACGACGGTGGGGCGATCGGCCGCCGCTATCGCCGGCAGGACGAGATCGGGACGCCGTGGTGCTTCACGGTGGACCACGATACGCTGGTGGATCGCACCGTGACGGTGCGGCACCGTGACTCGATGCAGCAGGAGCGCATCGGCCTCGACCAGGTGGTTGCCTGGGTCGCGGCCCGACTGGAGGAGTAGTCATGCCCAAGCACGCTTCTCATCGTGCCATCGGGTCGCACGCGTTGCGGCCCGAGAGCCTGATGATGGGATACGGCTACGATCCGCGCCTGTCCGAAGGCGCGGTGAAGTGTCCCATCTTCCAGACCTCGACGTTCGTCTTCGAGAGTGCCGAGGCCGGCAAGGCATTCTTCGAGGTGGCGTACGGCCTGCGCGAGGCGAGCCCCGGTGAAGTGCCGGGGCTCATTTATTCGCGGCTCAACAACCCCGACCTCGAGATCCTCGAGGATCGCCTCTGCCTCTGGGACGATGCCGAGAGCTGCGCCGTCTTCAGCAGTGGGATGGCCGCCACCACCACGGCGCTGATGGCGTACCTCCGTCCGGGCGACGCGGTGATCTACAGCGCGCCGATCTACGGCGGCTCCGATCACTTCCTGCATCATGTGCTGCCGACGTGGGGCGTGACCGCCTTTGCCATCCCGGCTGGCGAGCGCCCGGAGGCGTACGAGGCGGAGCTGCGGACCCGGATGGCCGGCCGACCGCTCGGTGCCGTGCTGCTTGAGACTCCCGCCAATCCGACCAACGGCCTGGTCGACATCGCCGCGATGGCCGCGATGACGCGCCGACTCGAGACGCCCGGTCGGCGCGCCCCGGTGATGGTGGACAACACCTTCCTCGGGCCACTCTGGCAGCAGCCGCTGCAGCACGGCGCCGACGTGGTGCTCTACTCCGCGACCAAGTTCATCGGTGGCCACAGCGACGTGATCGCGGGCGCCGCCCTTGGCAGCAAGGAGATGATGGCCCCGATTCGCGGGCTGCGCACCTTCCTCGGCTCGATGCTGTCGCCGATGGATGGCTGGCTGCTGATGCGCTCGCTCGAGACGCTCAAGATGCGGATGACCGCCTCGATGAAGAACGCGCGGTACGTCGCCGCGTTCCTCAAGACCCACCCCAAGGTGGCGGCGCTCCACTACCTCGGCGAGCTCGCGGCCGACCATCCGATGCGCGATGTCTACGAGCGGCAGTGCAGCGGACCGGGCTCGCTGATCGCCTTCGAGGTGCCGGGCGGCGAGGTGGCGGCATTCCGGGTCCTCAACGCCATGCAGCTGGTCAAGCTGGCGGTGTCGCTCGGCGGCACCGAATCGCTGGCCGAACATCCCGCCTCGATGACCCACGCCGACGTCTCGCGCGAGGACCAGGCACGCTATGGCATCACGCCCGGGCTCATCCGGCTCTCGGTGGGGGTCGAGCACTACGACGACCTGATCGCCGACCTTGCCCAGGCGCTCGACCACGCCTGATCCGCCATGAACCTCGCCGACTTCGAGCGGATGATCCGTCGCATGAGCACCGAGGTGCCCGCCGAGTACTTCGACGGCATCACCGAAGTCGTGGTCTCGCCCCGCGCGGTGCCGCACCCGACGCGCGCCGAGATCTATACGCTGGGCGAGTGCATTCCCCTCCCGCTGGACCAGGAGGGCGCCGAGGCGGTGCAGAGTCGCGTGGTGCTCTACCACGGCTCCTTCCTCGCCATTGCCGAACTCGACCCCGAGTTCGAGTGGGAGCGTGAGGGGTGGGAGACGCTGACGCACGAACTGCGGCACCACGTCGAGTGGCGCGCGAGGCGCGATGAGTTGGAGGCGCTCGACCGCGCAGCCGAGCACAACTACGCCAGGCAGGATGGCGAGCCGTTCGACCCGCTCTACTTCCTCGATGGCGACTCGCCGGTGCCGGGGGTCTATCAGGTCGAGGATGACTGGTTCCTCGATCACGTGGTGCGCCAGGTGCCATCGGCCGTCCGCTTCAACTGGCATGGGCAGCACTACATCGCGGAGATCCCGCCGCGCACCACGCTTCCCGCCTATCTTCTGGTGGACGGCGTGGACGAGCCGCCCCAGGGCGACCTGATCCTGGTGCTGCGGCGCCGGCCGCGACTGTTCGACCTCTTCCGCCCCGCCGAGTTGCTGCAGGGTACGGTGCAGGCGGTGTCCGACCTCAAGCCGGAGGTGCAGTGATGGTGTACGACGTGATGACATCGCTCGACGCACCGGACGTGATTGCGCGGGCCAAGCGCTTCTTCGCCGAGCGCGTGCCCAATCAGGCCGCCTTTGCCGAGCACGAGGGCCCCAGCTGGCTGGTGCTGCGCGGGCAGGGCGGCGAGGAGATCGCCCTCGCGACCGTCACCCTCGATGGTGCCACGAGGGTCCGTGCCTCCACGCTGCTCTTCGATCAGGTGGTGGACCGCTTTCTCGGCACGTTGCCGCCTGCCGCGGAGGCCGCGTGAACGGGGCCCTGATGCCGCTGCGCGTGATGGTGCACGAGTCGTGGGATGAGATCGCGATGACGGTGCCGGAGACCACCACGGTGCAGGAACTCAAGCGGCGGGCGCTCGACGCGGCGCGCGTCACCGATGCGGCCGCCGAGTTTCTGGTGAAGTTCCGGGGGGCCGAGGTCGCGGATGAATCGCGCACGGTCGCGAGCGTCGGCGTGCCGGCTGAGGGGGCGTTGATCGTGTTGCGCCGTCGTCGTCGGCCGGTGCGCTGACCGGCGTCACGTCAGTGCTGGTCACCACCGCGGAGGACTGCCTCGCGCACGATCCCGGCAGCGGTCGTCCGGAGCAGCCGGCACGGCTCCGCACGGTGTTGCAGCGCCTCGCCAATGCCGGCATCCCCGCGGTGCCGGCACCTTCGGCGACGCGCGAATGGCTGGCCACGATCCACGATGACGGGTACCTCGCCGAGCTGGTGGCCATGAGTGCGCGAGGCCACGGCGACTTCGGACCCGACTGCCCGGTGGGTCCCGGCACGTGGCCCGCCACGCTCGCCGCAGCCGGCGCCGCGCGCGCCGCGCTCGACCACGCCCTCGCGGGACACGGCAACGCCTTCGCCGCCATCCGCCCTCCTGGCCACCACGCGCTCCGCGCCGAGGCGATGGGCTTCTGCTACGCCAATCAGGTCGCGCTCTGTGCCACCGAGGCTCGGCGGCAGGGGAGGGCGCGCGTGCTGATCCTCGACTGGGACGTGCACCACGGCAACGGGACGCAGGCCTTGGTGGAGCACGACCCGACGATCCGCTTCGTGTCGATGCACCAGTCGCCCTGGTGGCCCGGGACCGGCTCGGCTGATGAGCGCGGGGTGGGCAACATCTTCAATCTCCCGATGCCCCCACAGCTGCCGGCGACCCGGTATCTCGAGGCGTTCTGGGGAGGGGTGGAGGCGGCCACTGCGCACTGGATCCCGGAGCTGATCCTTGTCTCGGCGGGATACGACGGCATGGACGGCGATCCGCTCGGCGGCTTCACCCTCGAGCCCGAGCACTTTGCCGAATGGGTGGCGCGGCTTCGGGGCGCCTTTCCGCACGCCCCGATCGTCGCCCTGATGGAGGGGGGCTACCTCCCGTCGCGTCTGGCGAACGGGGTGCTGGCGACGGTGCAGGCGCTCGCGTAAGCTTCGCCCATGACTCTCCGCCTCTCGACCGAACTCCTTGCCCTGCGGACTCGCCATCCGTTCATCATCGCGCGCGGTGGCCAGAGCGACTATCGCACGGTCATGGTCAAGATCACCGACGACGACGGCGTCGAGGGATGGGGCGAGGCGGCGGCCACGCGCTTCTACGGCGAGACGCTGGAGACGGTGCAGGCCGCGCTCACGACCTACGGGGCGTTGCTCGGTGATGACCCGCACCAGCTGGAGACCATCGAGCGGCGCCTCGAGATCGCGCTGCGCCGCAACGCGGCCGCCCGGGTGGCGATCTCGGCGGCGCTCCACGACCTCGTCGGCAAGCGCCTCGGCATCCCCCTCTGGCGGTACTGGGGGCTTGATCGTGCCGCGGCACCGCGCTCCACCTTCACCATCGGGATGGACACGCCGGAGATGATCCGCCTCAAGGTGGGCGAGGCGGCGGAGTATCCGATCCTGAAGATCAAGCTCGGCGGTCCCGACGACCTCACGCTGCTGCGCACCATCCGCGACGCCACCGACAAGGAACTCCGCGTGGATGCCAACTGCGGCTGGACGCCGGTGCACACCATCCGGATGCTCCCCGTGCTGGAGGAATTCGGCGTCACCGTGCTCGAGCAGCCGGTGGCCCCCGAGGACCTCGAGGGCCTGGCACAGGTGCATCGGCATGCGCGCATTCCGCTGATCGCCGACGAGAGCTGCGTGACGAGCGCCGACATCCCGCGCCTCGCCGGTTGCGTGGACGGCATCAACATCAAGCTGGCGAAGTGCGGGTCGCTGCGCGAGGCACTGCGGATGATTGCGATCGCGCGTGCGCAGCACTTCACCGTGATGGTGGGCTGCATGATCGAGTCGTCGCTCGGCATCACGGCCGCGGCACACCTCACGCCGCTGGTGGACATCGTCGACCTCGATGGCGCGGCGCTGCTGGCCAACGATCCGTTCACCGGCGCCGCGATTCCCGGCGGCCAGGTGGTGCTTCCGGATGCGCCCGGCCTTGGCGTGACCCGACGATGACCGACCGGTACGCGCAGGTCGCCCTGCCGCTGCCGCTCGCCGAGCCCTACCGCTACCGCATCCCGGCGTCCCTCGCCGATCGCGCGCTCCCCGGAGCGCGCGTCGTCGTTCCGGTGCGTCGCGAGGAGTTGATCGGCATCATCACGGCGGTGGACGTCGAGCCGCCGCCCACCGCGGCGCGCGACATTCTCGCCGCGCCCGACGCCGAGCCGGCGCTCTCGGCCGCGCTGCTCGCCCTCGCGGCGCGTGCGGCCCGCTACTATGGCGCGCCACCCGGCCTGATGCTGCGCGCGATGCTGCCCGGAGCGCTCTGGGGGCAATCCACCGTCGTGGCCCATCTGGCGAGCGGCTGGCGCAACACCCTCGGCGGCACCGCCGGCGACCTGGTGGAGTGGCTCGAGCGCCGCGGCGGGAGCGGCACCATCCAGATGGCGAGTCGGGCGCTCAAGAAGCCGCTCTGGGACGCCGCCGATCGGTTGCAGCGCGTCGGTGCGCTCACGCTCGAGGTGAATCCGCCCGATACCGCGGCCGCGATGGCGACCACGCGGACCGCGGTGATCGCCGGGGATGCCCTGCCATTGCTGCAGCGTGACGCACGCTTCGCGCGGAAGCCCGCGCAGCGGAAGCTCTACGAGACGCTGGAGGGACGCGGTGGACGGATGGCGGTCCGGGCACTGCTCGAGGCCACCGGCGCCACCCCTGGGCCGCTCGGGCAGCTCGAGGGTGCCGGACTGATCCGCATCGTGGAGGACGAGGCGCCGCGCGATCCGTTCGGCGATCTCCCGGCCACGCCGCCGCCGGAGCACCTGACTGCGGACCAGCAGGCGGTGCTCGCTGCGTTGCGCCACCTCGGCCCCGGCGAGACGTCGCTCCTCTTCGGGGTGACGGGATCGGGCAAGACGCTGGTGTACCTCGAGCGCATCCGTGAACTGCTGGCCGAGGGACGCGGCGCGATCGTGCTGGTGCCGGAGATTGCCCTCACGCCGCAGACGGTGGCGCGACTGCGCGGTGCGTTCGGTGACGATGTGGCAGTATTGCACAGCGGACTCAGCGACGGTGAGCGCGCCGATGCATGGCGGGCGCTGCGACATGGCGAGCGCCGCGTGGCGGTCGGGGCGCGCTCCGCGGTCTTCGCTCCCGTGCGCGACCTCGGCGTGATCGTCATCGACGAGGAGCACGAGGCCAGTTACAAGAACGGCGAGACACCCCGCTATCACGCCCGCGAGATCGCCACGTGGCGCGCCCGCCTCGAGGGAGCCGCGCTGATCCTCGGCTCCGCCACGCCGGCGACGGAGAGTTGGGCTCGTCTCTCCCCTGACCACGTGGTGCGTCTCCCGGCGCGGATCGGCGAGCGACCGATGCCGCCGGTCACGCTCGTGGATCTCAAGGTCGCGCCGATGGTGACCCATCCCACTGGCGTGCCGTGGAGCACGGTGCTCGACGATGCCGTCACCGCCGCGCTCGCGAAACAGGAGCAAGTGCTGCTGCTGCTCAATCGCCGTGGCTGGGCGTCGTTCGTGCAGTGCACCGGCTGCGGCGAGGTGGTGCAGTGTCCCAACTGCAGCATCTCGCTGACCGTGCACCGTCACCCCGAAGAACTGCGTTGCCACTACTGCGACTTCCGCACGCCCATCCCGACGGCGTGTCCCGCTTGCCAGGGCACGACCACGCGCCATCTCGGCGCGGGGACGCAGCAAGTGGAGCGGCTGATCGCCGAGCGCTTCCCTGATGCACGGATCGCCCGCATGGATCTCGATACCACCGCCAGCAAATGGGGACACCACCGCATCCTCGAGAAGGTCGGCAATGGCGAGGTCGATGTGCTGATCGGCACGCAGATGATTGCGAAGGGGATCGACTTTCCCAACGTCACCCTGGTGGGCGTGGTGGACGCCGATACCGCGTTGCACCTTCCGGATTTCCGGGCCGCCGAGCGCACCTTTCAGCTCATTGCCCAGGTGGCCGGGCGTGCCGGTCGCGGACCCAAGGGGGGCAGGGTGCTGGTCCAGACCCGGCATCCCGATCACCCGGCACTTGGCTTCGCCGCGCAGCACGACGCCGAGGGATTCCTGATGGCGGAGCTGGAGGCGCGGCGTTCGCCGCCGTATCCGCCGACCACCGCGCTGGTGCGGATCGTCGCCAGCGGGGAGGATGCCGATCACGTGGCGGCTCGCATCCTGGCGCTCGCGCGCTGGTGCGAGACGCTGGTGACGCGGCTCGACCTGCCGGTCACGTTGCTGGGCCCTGCGCCCTGTCCGATCGAGCGGATCACCAATCGGTGGCGTCACCACCTCCTGCTCAAGGGCGATGCCGCCGTGCTCGGCGGCGTGGTGCGCGCGCTGGCGCCGCGGTTGGGGGCGTTGCGCG
Source organism: Gemmatimonadales bacterium (assembly GCA_033764505.1). Classification (GTDB taxonomy): domain Bacteria; phylum Gemmatimonadota; class Gemmatimonadetes; order Gemmatimonadales; family GWC2-71-9; genus Palsa-1233. The sequence goes on along the minus strand of JANRIW010000037.1, from coordinate 106,177 downwards.
GGGACGTGCGGCTGGCGCTGGATCGGGATCCGGTGTCGTTGCTGTGAGGCGTGAGCTGTTGTGAAGTGTTCAGCCGCGGCCGTCCGGCCGCGGGGTCGTAAGTCGTAAGTCGTAGGTCGTAGGTCACTGATCACACCGCGGCCTGACGGCCGCGGCTGAACTGTGCCCTGCCTCAGAAGGCGATCGTCGCCCCTGCGCTCACGAACCGCCCCGCCGCCGGCTCGAAGACGCGCCCGAACGATCCGTTGACCGTCACCGATCCGATCACCTGTCGATCGAAGAGGTTCTGGACGGCCACGAACGGGGCGAACTGTCGCCGCCCGCCACCGATCCACCGAACGCGCGCGCCGGTGATGCCGATGCCCCAGCCGGCAACCTCGATGGCGTTGCCGTCGTCGGCGAACTGGCTGCTGGCGAGCGCGTGGTCGACGTCGATGCCGAGCTGCCCGAGGGTGCCACGCACGCCGAGGCGACCGACGGTGCGGGGGATGCCGGCCACACGGCGTCCGTCGAGACGCACCTTGCCGATTTCATACTCAAGAAAGGTGGCGTCCGTGACGGTCACCGTGGCGAGTGCCACCAGACCCGACGTGATCGGCGCCTGTCCCGCCACTTCGACGCCGCGCGTGCGCGTGCGGCCGGCGTTCGCGAAGTAGGCCCGTCCACCCACTTCCTGAAATGGCGTGATCGCGTCGCGCGTGGTGGTGGTCCAGATGGCCGCTTCGAGCTGGCCGCGGGTGCCTGCGGTGCGCAGGCCCACCTCGAGTGAGACGCTGCGCTGCGGATCGAGCACGCGATTGAGGCCCGTGCTCCCATCGGGCTGATTGGCGAGCTCGGTGGTGGTTGGTGTTTCGAACGCCGTGGCGACGGAGGTCCACATCGTGGTCGCGCGACCGAGCATCCGTGCCAAGGAGGCGCTTCCACTCACGGCCGCCATGCTGCGCTCTCCGCTCCCGCTGCCGATCGCGTCCGCAACGTCAAACGAGGTCCGGTCCCATCGGATGCCGCCGCGCAGCTCCCAGGCGCCGTGTGGCAGCGTGACCTGCCCGAAGAGGCCCGTCTCGCGCACCGTCTCGCGCTGATCGAGGAGCGTCGGGCCGAATGGCGTGCCGGCGCGGTGGCGGCGATTGACGCGATCATCGCGGCTCGACTGCAGGTCCACGCCGCCGGTCACGCGGTGCACGCCGAATCGGCGCGTGGTGCTGGCACGGAGTCCGGTGCCAGTGCGATCGATGCCGACCCAGAGCCCTTCGTTGGGAGGATTGGGCGCGGGAGCCGGGGCCGCGAGCGGGTTCTCGAGTGCGCGGGTGAGCAGCCACACGCGGACCTCGCTCTGCCACATGCCCCGTTCGTCGTCGAGGCCGAGCGAGAACTGTCCCTGCCGAACCTGCTTGCCGGCGTTGCGGTTCACATTGTTCGGCGCACCGATGCTGGGTGTCGCGGTTGCCTCGGCCGCGGTCAGCGCACCGGGATTGTCCGCACGTGGGTCGTTGGCCCAGGCCGCGCGCGCGGTGAGGGTGGTGGATGGCCGGAGGGAATACGCGAGCGCGAATTGCGCGCGCTGCTGTTCCGATCGGGACTGCGCGCGAAAGCCATCACTCCTGGTCAAGGAACTGCCCACCGTCGCCGCAAACCGTCCAAGCCGTGCGCCTCCCGTGCCCTGGACGCGCGCCGTGCCCAGGCTGCCATACTCGACCCCGAATGATCGAGTGGCGCGTTGCTCTGGAGCGGACCTCGACGTGAACGCGATCACCCCGCCCGCCGCGTTGCCATGGAGCGAGGAGGCAGCTCCGCGAAGGACTTCGACACGGTCAATCGTGGAGAGATCAAGGTTGGTCAGCTGACTCTGGCCGTCCGGCAGCGTCTGGGGAATGCCGTCGATCAGGATCTTCACCCCGCGCACGCCGAAGTTGGCGCGCGCCCCGAAGCCACGGATGATCAGCCGTTGGTCGAGCGACGGGTTCCACCGGTTGGCGGCGATCACGCCGGGGACGAAGGCGAGCGCTTCGTCCACGCCGCCACCCAGTCGGCCACGGCGGATCGCGGTGGAGTCCACCACGGTCACGGAGGCGCCCAGGGTCCGGAGGGCTTCCGGGCTGCGGGTGACGGCCACCCGGATCGGTGGCAGCACCGCCGCGCTGTCGGGGCGCTGCGCCGCCAGGGTCACGGGGAGCAGGGTCAGGAGCGCGAGCGCGGGACGGGGCAGGGGGAAGGGGTGCATGGGGCGAAACGTCGCCCTGCCCCAGCAGGGGGGCAACCGCGGCCGTCGGGGGAGGAGGGTCTTATCTTTCTTCCCGATGACTTGGCTTCCCGATCTGACCGTCCCGCCCTTTGCCGATGCCCCGGTGGCGACCTTTCGCCCGGCGCCGGCCGATGGTGTGGTCCCCGACGGCTTCTTCTCGACGTCGAACCTGCCCACGTACGTCCGTCTGGCGTCGGGATGGGTGGCGCCGACGCGGCCGCGGATGGACTGCGTCCTCGTCGATCGGGGGGGGACGCTGGAGACCGTCGAGCCGCGCCGCGTGCGCGCCGGCGAGCCGGTGGTGGTCGGGCTCGACGAGCATGGCGCGGATGGCGTGGTGGTCTACGCGGAGGGATTCCTGCGGGGCGCGCGGCGCGGCAACGAGTTCTCCTTCATGAGCACCGAGGTCTCGCGCGAGCGCCCGGTCAACTACGAGGACCTGGCGGCCCAGTTGGTGGCGCAACGGGCGCGCGGCGGCTACCTCCTCTGGGTCGTCGGTCCGGCGCTGGTGCACTCGCGCGCCCGCGCGGATTTTGCCTGGTTCATCGAGCAGGGGTTCGTGCAGGCCATGCTCGCCGGCAACGCGGTCGCGGTCCACGACATGGAAGCCGCCATCCACGGCACCACGCTCGGGATGGATCACGACGGCCGCCCGACCGAGGGTGGTCATGGCCTGCACATGCGCGCGATCAACTCGGTGCGCGCCGCCGGTTCGATCGAGGACGCGGTCACCTCGGGCCTGGTGTCCGGTGGCATCATGCACACGCTCGTGCGCTGCGGCGTGCCCTACGTGCTGGCCGGGTCGATTCGCGACGATGGCCCGCTGCCCGGCGTCTACAGCGATGCCCTCGCGGCGCAGGACGCGATGCGCGAGCATGCCGTGCGCGCCACCGGCGCGGTGTTCATTGCCACCGCGCTGCACGCCATCGCCGTGGGCAACATGCTGCCGTCGTTCCATACGCAGAATCCCGAGGGACGGCCGGAACCGCTGATGACGATCTGCGTGGACCAGACCGAGTTCGTCGTGAACAAGTTGAAGGACCGCGGGACGCATCAGGCGTTCGGCGTCGTCACCAATGCCCAGGACTTCCTTACCGTGCTTCGCACCTACGTTGAACGATGCTCGCCAGTCTGACCCCCCGTGGTCCGGGCGAAGGCCCGCACTGGGAGCGCCTCGCCATCTGGCTGCACGACCAGCTCCCCGTGGTCGAAGTCGACGGCGTCTGGGTGTTCCGCGTCCTGCGTCGTGACCTCAACGAATACGGGACCGCAGTGCTCTCGCGGGTGGATGGCGATCGCCGCCGCATCTACACCGCCTCGTATGTCGCCACCATCAAGGGAAAGAAGCGGGGCGGCTTCGAGGCGACGATCGAGGAGGTCGGCAGCGGTCCGTTGGAGGCGCTGCGCGAGTTGCTGGCGTTGGTGCCGGTCCGCGCCGACGACGAGGACCCGCCTGTGGCCGTGGACGTCGACCTCTGGTTCCCGCCGCAGGTGGTGCAGGAAGAACTCCCCCTCGACGGGCCCGTCGGCGAGGACGTGGAGGAGGAGACGGAGGTGGTGGCCGTGACCGCCGAACACGATGCGGCCGAGTCGTCCGGGGACGCGGGTGCCGACGACTGAGGTCGACGGCGCGCGTGAACTGGGCGAGCGCTTCCGGCGCTGGCTCCGGGAGCGGCACCTGCCGGTCACCCGGCAGCGCGACCTGGTCGCGCACGCGGTCTTTACCGGTGGGCAGCATCTGTCCGTGGATGCGATCCAGCGCCACCTGCGGGATCAGGGGCACAAGATCGGACTCGCCACGATCTACCGCTCGCTCGACGTGCTGGTCGACAGCGGCCTCGTGCGCCAGCACGACTTCGGCGAGGGCTTCAAGCGGTGGGAGGCGCGTCGGCAGGGCGCGCAGCACGGCCACCTCATCTGCGCCCGCTGCAGCGGCGTGACCGAGTTCTCCACGGAGCGCTTCGAGCGGGCCCTGCCACTCGTGGCCGACGAGCACGGCTTTCTTCCCCAGCGTCACCGCGTCGAGATTCACGGCCTCTGTCGCGCCTGTCGCGATGCCGAGGTCGGGGTGCTCGCCCGCGCCGGGCGGCGGGGCTGATGGGGGACGGCGCCGTCGGTCCGCTGATCGCCTTCACCGGCGGCCTGCTCTCCTTCCTCTCGCCCTGCGTCCTCCCCCTGGTGCCGAGCTATCTCGGCTTCCTCACCGGGATGACGCTCGACGAGATGACCGACCGGAAGCATCACGCCGTGCTGCATGCGCTGCTCTTCGTGTCGGGTTTCACGCTCGTGTTCGTGATCATGGGCGCGGGCGCGACGGCCCTCGGCGCGACGCTCACCTACAACAAGATGGCGATCGCCAAGGTGGGCGGCGTGCTCGTGCTCGCCTTCGGCCTCTACACCATGGGCGTGGTTCGCATCCCCGCGCTCGATCGTGACAGCCGGATGCACCTCGACCGCAAGCCGCTCGGCTTTCTTGGCTCCGTGCTGGTGGGGATGGCGTTCGCCGCCGGGTGGACGCCGTGCATCGGACCGATTCTCGGCACGATCCTCGGGCTGGCGGGCACCAGCGGCGACGTCACGCAGGGCGTGGCATTGCTGCTCGCCTACAGCGCGGGACTCGCGGTGCCGTTCGTGGCGGCGGCCTTCGCGGTCGACAAGTTCCGCGTCTGGTTCACCCGCTTCCGCCGCTGGATGCCCTGGCTGCAGCGCGCCAGCGGCCTGCTGCTGGTGATCGTGGGGTTGTTGCTGGTCACCGGCGAGTTCACGCGACTGGCCGCAATGCTCAGTGCGATGACACCCGAGTGGCTCTCCGAGCGACTCTAGCCGGCTAGGCCAGGCTCTCCTCCAGCTCCTGCCGACTCAGCAAGGCCACGTACCGTCCCCCCTTCGCCATCAGCTCCGCATGCGTCCCGCGCTCCGCGATGGTGGCATCGGCGAGGACGATGATCTCGTCGGCGTCGCGCACCGCCGAGAAGCGATGCGAGATGATCAGGCAGGTCCGCCCCACCATCGCGTCGCGCAAGGCGTGGAGGATCTCCTCTTCCGTCTGCGCATCCACCGCACTCAAGGCGTCGTCGAGCACCAGCACGGGCGGCTGGCGCACCAGCGCGCGCGCGATGGCGGCGCGCTGCCGCTGTCCGCCGGAGAGGTTGATGCCGCGCTCACCGAGCATCGTCTCCCAGCCGTTGGGGAGGTCGGGGAGGGCCTGATCCAGGCGCGAGACGCGCGCGGCCTCGTCGAGCCGGCCATCGTCGGGGGATCCGAGGAGGACGTTGTTGCGTAGCGTGTCGGAGAAGAGGAAGGTCTCCTGTGGCACCATGCCGATCGCCCCGCGCAACTCGCCCAGCGCGAGGTCGCGAAGCTCCACGCCATCCACGAGGATCCGCCCGCGGTCGGGATCGTAGCTGCGCAGCAGCAGCTCGGCGATGGTGGTCTTGCCACTGCCGGTGGCGCCGACAATGCCCAGCACCTTGCCCGCCGGCAGGTCGAAGGAGACATCCCGCAACACCCAATCCCGCTCGGCCCCGGGGTAGCGGAACCAGACGCCCTCGAAGGTGATCCGGCGTGGCCCGCTGGTGGGGGGGAGCGGCGTCGGCTGTGCGGGTTCCCGGATCTCGGCCGTCTCCTCCAACAGTGCCTCGACCCGGTCCGAGGCGGCATCGCCGCGCTGGAGCAGGGAGATGGCCCACCCGAGCGCGATCATCGGCCAGACCAGCGTGGCGAGGTAGACGCCGAAGGCGACGAAGCCGCCGATGGTCATGGTGCCGGCGAACACCGCGCGACCGCCGAAGATCATGGCGATCACGGCACCGAGTCCGCCGAGCAGGGTGAGCAGCGGGTGGAAAATCCCCTGGGCCCGGGCCAGCGAGAGGTTGCGCTGGACGTAGCCGTGGTCGAGGTCGTGGAAGATCGCGGTCTCCGCCGATTCCTGGGCGTAGGCGCGCACGATCCGGACGCCGGCAAGGTGCTCCTGCACGAACGAGGAGACGTCGCCGAACTGATCCTGGACGGCCAGCGCGCGGCGATGGACCTCGCCCCCGAGGACGATCATCACCAGGGGCAGTCCGATCGTTGGGAGCAGGGCCCAGAAGGTGAGCGTGGGCGAGAGGCTGACCATCATCGGCACGATCATCACGGTCCGCACGGTGGTGTCCACCAGATACATGATGGCCGGTCCGGCCACCATGCGCAGGGCCAGCAGGTCGTTGGTGGCACGGGCCATCAGGTCGCCCACCGGCAGGCGCTGGTGGAAGGGCGCCGAGAGGCTCATCAGGTGCCGGAAGAGGGTGTTGCGGAGGTCGGTCTCCACTTCGCGCGAGGCGCCATTGAGGCGGTGGCGCATCCCGAAGCGCAGCACGCCACCGACCAAGGCGAGACCGATCACCCAGAGCGCGGCCGTGGTGACGGCGGTGCGCGCATCGGGACCGGCGAGGGTGAGGGCGTCAATGCCTTGCTGGAGGTAGCGCGGACCGAGGGTCGTGAAGAAATTGGAGACGAGCAGGCAGAGGAAGCCGATTCCGTAGGCCGTCGCATGTCGGCGGAGGTAGGGCAGGAGTCGGCGCAGCGCACGCATCGGGGAAAGGTACCCCCGGCGCGATCACATTACCCAGGAGCATCGCATGTCGCATCATCGTTTCGTCCTTGCCACCCTCCTCGCCATCGGCCTCTCGGCCTGCGGCGAGAAGACCGCCGAGGGCGACACCGCCCAGCTTCCCCTTGGCGACAGCCTGGTGCCCATCTCTGATGCGGCGCCGCTCGACACCAGCAAGCCCGCCGCGCCTCCCGAGACCGTCTTCGTGCAGAAGGCGCCCGTGGTGGTGCGGCGCCCGACGCCGCGTCCGCCGGCTCCGACCCCGGTGACCCCCGCGCCGCGGCCGTCGGCCTCGGCACCGTCGCTCGTCAGCGGGGTGGCCATCCAGACGGTGATGATGGACTCGGTGCACTCGCAGTACACCCGCGTTGGCGATCCGATTCGCGTGCGCGTGGCGAATGACGTGATGAGCTCCGATGGCAAGGTGGTGATCCCGGCGGGCTCGGTGATCACGCTGGCGGTGACCGAGATCGGCCAGGCCAACAACAAGGGCGAGAAGGGATTGCTGAGCCTGGCCGGTCGCTCGATCTCGATCAATGGCGAGAGCCATCCGATCACCGCGCGTGCCACGGACTACGAGTACGAGATGAAGGCACGCGGCGTCGGTGCAACCGACGTGGCGAGGACCGGCGCAGGTGCGGCAGCCGGCGCGATCATCGGTCGCGTGATCGGCGGGAAGACCGGCACCATCGTCGGTGCGGTCGGTGGGGCGGCGGCGGGCGCCGCGGTGGCCTCGCAGTCGGCCAACCGCGACATCATCGTCCATGCCGGCAAGGCGATGACCATCACCCTGCGCGACGAATTCGTTCGACCGTAGTCGTTCAGTAGCCCGAGGGGCCCCCGCCGTAGCGGGGGTCACTCACCCCCTGCCAGCCCCCCCGCACCCGCGCGATCGCCTGCACGTCGCCCATGCCTCCGCTGTTCTGGATGTCATGCCCGATCGCCTTGAGCCATGCCACCACCGCCGGCGCGAAGCCGCCCGGTCCCTCGAGCCGCATCCGGTCGGGGAGTCCCTGGTGGTGCATGCGGGGCGCCTCCACGGCGGCCGGCAGCGACATCCCGTGGTCGATCACGTTGCTGATGACGTGGTACACCTGCGTGATGATCGTCGGGCCGCCCGGTGTCCCCACCACCAACCGCAACTGACCGGTCGGGTCGAGCACCAGGCTGGGCGTCATCGCCGAGAGCATCCGCTTGCCGGGCTTGATCGCGTTCACCTCACCCTGCACCAGGCCGTACATGTTCGGCTTGCCGGGCGCGGTGGCGAAGTCGTCCATCTCGTCGTTCAGGAGGAAGCCGGCGCCGGCGACCGTCACGTGCGAGCCATACGAATTGTTCAGCGTTGTCGTGGTCGAGACCGCGTTGCCCGCCGCATCCACCACCGAGTAGTGCGTGGTGTTGCTGCCTTCGCGCAGGGCCGGGTCGAAGGTCGGCGTCGGCGTGTGCACCGCGAGGTTGCCGCGGGCGCGCAACTTGGCGGCGTGCTCCTTGGAGACCATCTCCGCGAGGGGAATCTGCTCAAAGTCAGGATCGCCGAGGCGCGCATTCCGCTCGGTGAAGGCGAGGCGCATGACTTCCGCCTCGCGATGCAGCAAGGCGACCGAGCCGAAGGGCGGCAACGGGCCGTAGCCTTCGAGCATGTTGAGCATCATCGCCAGCGTGGCGCCGCCCGACGAGGCAGGCGGCATCGAGAGGATGGTCCAGCCGCGGTAGTTCACGGTGATCGGCGTGCGCCACTTGGCCTGATAGCCGGCCAGGTCTGCCTTGGTGATGATGCCGCCACCGCGCTGCATTTCGGCCACGATGGCGTCAGCCACCCAGCCCCGATAGAAGCCATCGCGACCGCGCGAGGCGATGGCCTGCAGCGTCTTGGCCAGCGCGGGTTGCTTCCACAGCGTTCCCGGCGCCGGCTCCTTGCCGTTGATCAGGAACTGCGAGGCCGAGGTCTCATACTGCGCCAGCCGCTCCACGTGGCCGCGGATCGAGCGCGAGCGGTAGTCGTCGATGATGAAGCCGTCGCGCGCGAGCGCGATCGCCGGCGCGAGGAGGCGCTTGAGCGGGAGCTTGCCGTAGCGGCGGTGCGCCTCGAGCATGCCCGCGACGGCGCCCGGCACGCCCGCGGCAAGGTGGCCATAGATGCTCCGCTCGGTCGGCTCACCCTTGTCGTCGAGGTACATGTCGCGCGTGGCAGCGGCCGGTGCCGTCTCGCGGTAGTCGATGGTGGCCGCGGTGCCGTTGGCGAGGCGGATCACCATGAAGCCGCCACCGCCCACGTTGCCCGCCTCGGGGTGCGTCACCGCGAGGGCGAACCCGACGGCGACCGCCGCATCAATCGCGTTGCCACCGGCCTTCATGATGTCGCGACCCACGTCGCTGGCGAGCGGTGAGCCCGAGGTGACCATGGCCGATGGCGCCTCCAGCACCCGAGCCTTGCCCGTGTGCTTCCACGTGGCCGGGAGGACGGTGGTGCCCTGGGCGAGCAGGGAAGGGGACGGCTGCGTCAGGAGGACGGCAGCGATGCACCACGCGGCGCGAAGCGGACTGTGCACGGAAACCTCGGCGGGGAATCAACGTCGGAGTTGTAGCCCTCTGGGGCACGCCGTAACTTAAGGCGTCGCGCGCCCTCCCGCACTCATCCAGGCCCCTCGATGACCTCGCCGCTGCGCAGCACCGAACGCCGCAATCCGCGATCGGCCGACCTCGACCTCCTCGATCCGCAAAGCCTGGTGGACCGCTTCGTGGCGGAGGACGCCATGGTGCCCGCGGCGGTCGGGCAGGCGCGCGAGACCATCGCGGCGGCCCTCGTCCTCATCGAAGGCGCCTTCCGTCAGGGAGGTCGGCTGACCTATGTCGGCGCCGGGACGTCCGGCCGACTCGGCGTCCTCGATGCGTCCGAATGTCCGCCGACGTTCGGCACGCCGCCCGAGCTGGTGCAGGGGATCATCGCGGGGGGAATGGATGCACTGGTGCGCTCCGTCGAGGGCGCGGAAGACGATCCTGCGCAGGGTGCGGCCGCCGTGGATGCGCGCGGCGTCGGAGCGCACGACGTCGTGGTCGGGATCGCCGCCAGCGGCACCACCCCCTTTGTTCACGGTGCACTCGAGCGTGCCGCGCTGCTTGGTGCGCGCACGGTGTTCTTCAGCTGTGCCCGACCGCCGCAGGCGATGGTGGACCGCTGTGACGTGGTGATCCACGTCGACGTCGGGCCGGAGTTGGTGACTGGCTCGACGCGCCTCAAGGCCGGCACCGCCACCAAGTTGGTGCTCAACATGCTCACCACGGGCGCGCTGGTCCGGATGGGAAAGACCTGGGGCAACCTGATGGTCGACGTGCAGGTCACCAACGCGAAGCTGGCCGATCGCGGCGAGCGGATCGTGATGGAGGCGCTCGGCGTGCCGCGCGCCTCCGCACGCGATGCGATTCGCGCGGCAGGCGGTCGCGTGCGCACGGCGATCGTGATGCTCCACGACGGTGTTGACGCCGCGCAGGCGGAGGAACGACTCGCCGCCGTGGACCGGCGCCTCCGTGCGATCGTCGGTGACCCGCCGCCGGTGCAGGGGGACGCATGAGCGACGCCCCGGTGCTGCTGGTCGGCCTCATGTCGGGCACGTCACTCGACGGCGTGGATGCCGTGCTCGTGCGCATCGCCGGCCCGACGCGCGTCGAACTGCTCGGCCTCGTCCACCGAGGCTACACCCCGGAGGAGCGCGGGCAGATCGAGTCGGTGCTGCGCGGCGCCTCGATTGCCGACACCGCACGATTGCACGTCGCGCTGGCCGAGTGGGCGGCAGAGGCGGTCGACACGCTGCTCGAGACCACGCACGTCCGCGCGGATGCGCTGGCGGGGATCGTGTTCCCCGGGCAGACCATGTGGCACGAGCCGCCGGTGGTCACCTTTCAGATTGGCGAGCCCGCCGTGCTGGCCGAACGCTTCGGGGTGCGCATCGTCTCGAATCTTCGCGCACGGGATGTCGCGGCTGGAGGCCAGGGGGCGCCACTCGTGCCGATGGCCGACGCGCTGCTCTTCGCGGCCGCCGATCATGCGCGAGTCCTCCTCAACCTCGGCGGAATGGCCAACGTGACCTGGGTCCCCCCGCGCGGCGAACTCGCCGAGGTGTTGGGGGCCGACACCGGTCCGGGGATGGCGGTGGTGGACGAGCTCGCGCGGATCGCGCGGCCCGGGCTCCCCTTCGACGTGGATGGTGCGCTGGCCTTAGCGGGTGTGGTCAACGAGGAAATACTGGCCGAGCTGCTGGCCGATCCCTTCTTTGCCGAACGCGGCCCGCGCAGCACCGGCCGCGAGCGCTTCGGTCGCGAGTACGCGGAGCGCCTTGCCACGCGGCTGCCCGGGGTGGATGGAGTGCGGACGGCGGTGGCGTTGACGGTCGAGAGCATCGTCCGCTACTGCGTGACCATGTTGCCGCCCTGTGGTGAGGTGGTGGTGGCAGGGGGCGGCAGCCGTCACCCTGCGGTGATGGCCTCGCTCGAGGCGCGCCTGCAGGAGCACGGGATCCGACTGGCACACTTCGACGAGCTCTATTTTGTGGCCGAGGCGAAGGAGGCGGTCGCGTTCGCGCTGCTGGGGTGGCTCACGTTGCATGGCCAGCCGGGCAACGTCCCCTCCGTCACCGGCGCGACGGGGGCGCGGGTGCTCGGATGCGTCACGCCGCCGTGAGGCGACGCGCTCAGCTGAGGAGGAGCGCCACGGCCAGCACGGCCATCCCGATCGCAATGGCGATCAGGGTCAACGTGGTGGGCGAGCCGCGACGCGTCGGCGGCTCCAGCTCCGGCAAGACGGCGGCGGGGAACGCGGCCGTGGGTTGCAGGCCGGGCCGCTCGTCGGTGGTGAGGAATTCATGGTAGCCCGGCTCGACGTCGCTGGCGGACGGCAGCCCGTCGCCCTCGAAACGCACCGCCACGACGGTGATGTTGTCGGGGCCGCCGCGTTCGTTGGCGAGTTCCACGAGGCGGACACAGAGCTTCTCGGTGTCGGACTCCGCGGCGACGATCTCGGCGATCTCATCGCGCCGGACCATGGTCGAGAGCCCGTCGCTGCAGATGATGAGCACGTCACCCTGCTGGAGCGACTGCCACGACAGGTCCACGCGCACGTCGGAGTCGGGGCCGAGCGCCTGCAGGATGATGTTGCGACGCTCGCTCGCCTCCGCTTCCTCTTCGGTCAGCTCGCCGACTTCGACGAGCCGCTGCGTCAGCGACTGGTCACGGGTCAGCTGCCTGGCCACGTCGCCGCGCACGAGGTAGCCACGCGAGTCCCCGATCTGCGCGATGTAGAGCCGGTCGCCGTGCACCCCCGCCACCGTGGCCGTGGTCCCCATCCCGCGGACCTCGGCATTGCCGAGGGCGTACGCGTGGAGCAGGGCATTGGCGCGCTCGACCGCCTCCTTCAGGTGGTGGGCGAACCGGTCCTCCGAAAGGTCCGGGTCTTCCCGCCAGGCGTCGGCCATGTGCTCGTGAATGGCCACCGCCGCCATCTCGCTCGCCAGCTCGCCGGCCGCGGCGCCACCCATGCCGTCGGCCACGAGGTAGAGCGCCCCCCGCTCGCTCACGGTGTGCGCTTCGTGACGCGAGTCACGGATCGGTTGACCGGTCGCCAGGTCGGCAACGAGGAAGGTGTCCTCGTTGTGTTCCCGGGTGCGGCCACGATCCGTGACGGCGTACAGGGAGGCGCGAACGTTCGGCGTAGGCTTGACTCCAGGTCTGGTGAATCTCGGGACGGACTGCGGGAAGATAGGCCGCTCCCCCGAAGCCCGTCAACGCGAATCCTTGCTAAGTGACGGTCAGAATGCGCCTTACGATCCGCCCTGCGGCCCTCCTCGCGATCCTTCTCGCGGCGGCGATCCCCCTCGCCGCCCAGCGGCCGCTGGCGCCCATTGCCGTGGTGCGTGGGGAGTTGGCGATCCGCGTCGAGTATCCGCGTGACGGGGCCACCGTGGCAATCGCGGACTCGACCTTTCTCTTCGGGACGGTGGGCAACGGCCGTGCCACCCTCACCGTGGATGGGCGCGCCGTCCCGGTCGCAGCCAACGGCGCCTGGCTGGCGTGGGTCGCCGTACCACAGGATTCCGCCCCGGTGCTCCGTCTCGAGGCACGACTGGGCGAGCGGGTCGTGCGCCACAGTGTGTCGCTGGTCCGGGCCGGGTGGGTGCGACGCGCGGGGGCATGGGTGGCACGGGCGTCACTCCAGCCCACGGGCAGACTCTGGCTTCCGGCCGGCGAACCATTGGCCCTGCAGGTGGAGGCCGCGGCCGGAGCATCAGTGCGGCTCCTGCTACCCAATGGTGCGGCCATCCCCTTTGCGCCGTCGGTCCGGACCGCGTTGCCACCGGCCGGGGTACTGGCCTTCGAGCGCACCGAGGGATCGCCGAGGAGCGCGGGGCCTGGCATCGGCTACTCGGCGCAGCTCGTTGGTGAGATCGGGGGCCGAGGGGGTGAGTGGTTGCAGCCTGATCGGGGCGAGGCATCGGCCAATCCCGTCCTCGAAGTCGCGCTCGATGGTGACACCACCAGGCTCCCCTGGCCGATCGCCGTCACTCGTCTTCCGGACGCACCCGCCGTGGTGCGGCTCGACGACGGCACGACCCCCGCAATCTCAACGGACCGGATTGTCATCGGACGCAACCTTCCCGGCGGGACCTACCACTGGTTCTTCCCCAACGGGACCATCGCCACGGCGGATGCGCGCCATGACGCATTGGTTCGACTCCGCCTGGGCGACGGCGCCACCGCGTGGGTCCCACTCGCCGAGATGCGGCCGTTGGTCGGCTCCGGCCTGCCGGGTCGCGCCACCATGGGTTCGCTGACTGCGGTACCGACGGCCAATGGTGTCCGGCTTCGGCTCCCTCTGACACACCCCGTACCTCATCAGCTTCAAGCCACGCCATCGGGAATTACCATCACCCTGTATGGCGCGACCGGAGATGCCGACTGGACCCGGTACCCGGTGGGCAGCGGCTTCCTGACGTGGCTCGACTGGCGGCAACGCACGGCCGATCGGATTGAACTGCAGCTCGCATTCGACCGGCCGGTTTGGGGGTGGCGCGTGGTGGTGGATGGGAGCGATCTGGTCTTCGAGTTTCGACAGCCGCCAGCTGTTGACCCGGCCGCCCCGTTGCGGGGTCGTCGGATCGTGCTCGATCCGGGGCACCCACCGCTCGGCGCCTGCGGGCCGACCGCGCTGTGCGAGCCCGAGGTCACGCTCGCGGTGGCGGAGCGCGCTGCCGAGCGGTTGCGTGCCGACGGCGCGGTGGTGACGCTGACGCGCCGGGACGCGGCACCGGTCGAGCTCTGGCCGCGCGTGGCCCTCGCCGATTCGCTGGATGCGGAGCTGTTGCTGTCCATTCACCTCAACGCGCTTCCGGACGGGATGAACCCCTTCACGAACAGCGGCACCAGCACTTTCTTCCAGCATCCCCAAGCGGTCGGCCTGGCTCGTCGGGTCCAGGAGGCGCTGGTGGCGGAGTTCGGGTTGCGCGACCTGGGGGTGGCCCGCGGCGATCTCGCGATGGTCCGCCCCACCTGGTATCCGACCGTACTCGCCGAGGGGCTCTTCCTGATGATCCCGGCGCAGGAGGCGGCGATGCGCACCACCGAGGGCCGGCAGCGATACGCCGATGCGCTTGTGGCCGGGGTCCGCCGGTTCTTTGCGGACGCGGCGCTGTCCACGGGGCCGCGTCCTGATCGTCTCCCTTCAGATCCACCCTCCTCACGCCCCGAGTTCCGATGATCCGCCTCCTGCGCCGCGCCCTGTTTCTGCTGCCCTGCCTCGCGGTGCTGGGTGCGCGCGACGGCGCGGCTCAGGCACCGGCGCAGCGCCAGGCCCTGGGTGCCTGGCGGGACTCGCTGGCGACCGTCTCGGACTCGTTGGCCCTGCTCGACCTCGAACGGCGGCTGATCGGCGAGGCGCGGCGTGACCGCGACAGCGTCATGGTTCACCTGCGGCTCGGTTTTCTCTCGCTGCGCCTGGGCGAGCTCTCGGGAACACAGCACTACGACAACGCCGCCTCGGAATTTCAGTGGGCCACGTCCTTGCAGCCAGCGTGGCCCTACGGCTGGTTCGGGCTCGGCCTGGCGGAACTCGGCGTCGGTGACTCCGAGGTCTCGGTGGTGGCGGGCCTGCAAACCATGCTCGGCAAGGACGCGCTCACCCGATCGGCCAACGCCTTTGCGAAGAGTGCCGAGGTCGATCCGGGCTTTGTCGGTGGGTTGGTCGAGCTGAGCAACACGGCGATGCGGCAGCTCGTCAACACGCGGCTGGACGTCGCGCTGGCCGCGCTGCGGCGGGCCTCGCGGACGGCGGCGTCGCAACATCCCGAAGTGCTGCTGGCGCGGGCGCGCGTCGAGCGACTCGCCGGCAGCCCCGATTCGGCGCTCGCGGCCGTCGATGCGCTGCTCGCGCGCGAGCCGCGCAACGCCGCGGCACTGCTTGAACTGGCGCGCGTGCGATTCCAGCTCGGTCGACTCGATGGGGGCGATCCGTGGTACCGGGGCCTCGCGCTCGCCGATGCCCCGGTGCTCGCGTCGTACCGACGCGACCTCGCGCTGGTGATGCCCGAGTCGACAATCGTCGCCTTCGATGGGGCGACGGCCACGACACGCGGGGACGTGGCGCGAGCCTTCTTTGCCCAACGCGATCGCGACGAACTCCAGCGCGAAGGCGCCCGCCTCCGCGAGCACTACGCGCGCCTCGATCATGCCCAGCGCAATTTCAAGCTCGTCTCTCGCAATCGGCAGTACGACATCCAGGAGCGCTACCGGTCGACCCAGGACGACTTCGACGATCGCGGCGTGATCTATGTGCGCCACGGCAATCCCGACCAGCGCCTCCAGTTCAACGTGCCGGGGATCGAGCCCAACGAGTCGTGGCGCTACCAGCGGGAAGGCGGCGACCTGATCTTCCACTTCCTGGCGCGCCAGGACGTCCAGGACTTCCGCCTGGTCGAGAGCGTCTTCGACATCCTCGGCTTTGCCAACGCCATGCAGGCGCGGGACTCCGGCGACGTCAATGCCTTCGTGCAGACCGAGGCGCTGGTGCGTTCGCGCGAGCCACTGTCGCCCCTCTATTCGCGGATGCTCTCCGCCGGACGCGGTGGCGGTGCCGCGATGCAGGTGCAGGAGCGGGCGGCGGGTCGTCGCAGCATCGCCATCGGCACCCAGACCGACAGCTGGCCACTCCGTTTTCCGAAGGCCCTCGAGGGGACGCTCTTCGTTGCGGCCGCGGGAGCCGACAGCATCGGGCCGAAGATCCAGCTCGCCTTCGCCGTGCCGGCCAGTGCGCTCACGCCGGATTCGATCGCCGCCGGTTACGTGCACGACTTCCGGATGCGAGCCACCGTCCTCGCGCTCGATGGCACGCTGGTCGCGACCCTCGATACGCTCCGTCGCTTCCTCACCAAGGGCGAGGTGCCGTCCGGGGAACAGATGCTCGCGCGTGCGCCGATTCGCGTGCCGCCAGGCCGCTACACCATCCGGGCCTCCCTCGAACACGGCCGATCGGGGCTGGTCAGTCGACGTGACACGGTCGTGGTCGCCTCGCCGGTCGCCCCGCGACTCGCCCTCGCCGACCTGGTGGTGGGAAGCCGCAGCGTCCGCCTCTTCTGGATCGCCGAGGATGGCGACACCACCTGGCTCAATCCGCTGGCGCGCTTCCGGCGCACCGAGCCGATCGAGGTCACGCTGGAGATCAGCGGCCTCCCGCCGGGGACGCCGTATCGGACGGAATTGCGGATCGTCCGGCCCGGTGGAGGCAACGCGGTGACGCGACTCTTCCGCGGCAGCGCTGCGCTCCGGGTCGCCTTTGACGGGGTGCACCCCGGCGGCATCGAGACGGTGCGTCGCGAAGTCTCGCTCGGCGAGGTGGGCCCCGGCAGCTATCTCCTCGAGGTCACCGTCTCCACCGCCGACGGCGCCAAGGAGACCCGACAGCAGGAAGTGACGGTGGTCAAATGAACCTGCGACGCCACGCCGTTCTCGTTCTGGCCATGTTGCCGCTGGCGGACGCTCCGCTGGTGGGACAGCAGCTGGGTCTGGCCCCCGAGCTGCGCGCGCTGCGCCAGCCACTCGCGCGCGTGGCCGATCGCGACAGCCTGCGCCATCACGAACTCCGACTGATCGAAGTCGCCAAGGGGCGTCGCGACGATCCGCTCCCGCACCTTGAGCTCGGCTTCATTGCGTTGCGCCTCGGCGAGGTGACCGGCTTCACGCGCCACTACGAGGACGCGGTTGACGAATTCGCGATGGCGACCGAACTGCGGCCCACCTGGTGGATCGGCTGGTATGGCCAGGCCGTGGCCGAGCTGGGGGTGCGCGCCACCGAACTCGGCATCTTCTCGATGTTCAAGGCATTCAGTGGCCATGATGCCGAGGCCATCGCCGCAGCCAAGCTTGCGCAGAGCGCCGCGCTCGACTCGCTGCGCGCCGAGGGATTGGTGGACTTCGGTCGCGCGGCCCTTGCCAAGCGCGACCCCATGTGGCTTTCCGTGGCGCGGGCTGCGCTGACCCAGGCCGATTCGGGGCCCGCGCGCGGCCTCCGTGACGTGCGCCTCCTGCGCGGCCTCGTGGAGCGCGAGTTCGAGCGCTTCGACCTCTCGATGGCAGCGTTGGAGCCACTCCTCCGCGACTTCCCCGACGACGCCGAGATTCAGCTCGAGCTCGCCGACACCCGCTTCAGCGCCGGGCGGCTCGATGGCGTGGCGCTCTGGTACGCGGCACTGGCGGGCGCCGACAGTGCCCTCCTGGCGCGCTTCGGTCGCGACCTGGTGCTGGTGATGCCGGATTCGACCCTCTCGGCGATCGTCGCGTCCCCTGGGGCCGAGCGCGTCGCGATTGCCAAGCGATTCTGGGACGACCAGAATCGCGGCGGCATACCGGTCACCGCGGAGCGGTTGCGCGATCACTTCCAATGGCTTCGCTTCGCGCGGAAGTATTACCTCCGCGTGGCCCCGCCGACCGGGGTCGCCCTGCTGCCGGGGATGAAGGAAGGGAATGCGGAGTTCGACGCCCGCGGGGTGGTGACCGTCTTGCATGGTCCGCCCAAGCTGCGGAGCGTGCTGAACCTCCCGGGCATGAGCGGCAACGAGTCGTGGGCCTACCCCGACCGGCTCGGTGGCGACACGCTGCTCTTCCATTTCATCCGCCCCTTTGGCGAGCGCGACTATGTCTCGGTCGAGAGTGTGCTCGACCTCTTCCGGCTCAGCGGGCAGGCGCGCTTCATGACGCCGATGAGTGACACCACCGCGGACGGCCGACCGGTGATTGGCACCTATGGCGCGTCGCTGACCGCCCAGACCTCTCAGGAACTCTTCATTTCGCGCGAGCCGCTGTCGCCGATTTACACGCGCATGTTCAACGAGGGGAGGAACGGCGCGGTGGCGCTGCAACAGGCCGAGCGTGAGATCGGGGTGCGGAGCAACGCGGCCGGTTCGAGTTGGGAGTTCGGCTTCGAGCTGCCGCTGGCCGTGCAGGCCGACGTCGTCGCCATCGGACAAGGTCCCGGGGGACGCGCGGTGCAGTTGGCCTATGCCATGCCCGGCACCGCCATCACCCCCGTCTACACCATCATGGGGGCGCACTACCACGTTCGGGTCCGGGCGGCGGTCCGCGATGCCTCGGGTGCGGTGGTCGCCACCGTGGACACCATGCGCACCTTCCGCAGCAACGGCATCCTCCGTCCCGACGAGCTGATCCTCGGCCGCGTCCCGGTGACACTGCCCCCGGGTGAATACACCGTGCAGATGGCGCTCAACGCCGACGAGCGCGGCACCGTCCTGCCGACCCAGCGCGTCACCGTGGCGGCGATGTCGGGCACCCGCCTCGCGCTCTCCGACCTGGTGCTCGGCACCCGGCGCACCCCGCTCACCGTGCCGACCTCGCTGGGCGACACGGCCTGGGTCAATCCGACCCGCCGTTTCGCGCGTGGCACCCCGATGCAGCTCTACCTCGAAGTCGCCGGCCTCGAGGCGGAGAGCCGCTATGAGGTCGAGTTGGCGTTTGTTCGGCCTGGCGGGTCGCCCTCGCGTGATCGCACCGCGCTCAAGCTGAGTTTCGCGGGCGTGCACCCCGGCGGCACTGCCGGCATCGAGCGGGAGGTCAACCTCAGCCGCCTCGCCCCCGGCAGCTATCGGCTCGACGTGACGGTGCGCACGGCCGACGGCACGAGGGCGCTGCGGCAGCGGGAGTTCACGATCGTCCGATGAGGATCGTCTCGCTGGCCGTGCTGGTGGTGTTGCTCGGCGCGACCGCGTCGGCGCCGCTGCCTGCGCAGGCCCCCCGCGATCGCCAGGCCCTCACCCTGCTGCGCGACTCCCTCTCCTTTGTTCGCGACACCACGGCGCTCCTCGCGGTCGAGCAGCGCGAGATCGACCTCGCCCGGAACCGGCGCGACGACCCGATGACGCACCTGCGCCTCGGGTTGATCGCGTTGCGACTCGGCGAGCTCATGGGCAACCGGCACTGGGATGATGCCTACGGCGAATTCGAGTGGGCGGCCGAGCTTGCGCCGCAGTGGCCCTGGCCGTGGCTCGGGATCGGGTTGGTGGCGGGGCGTGCGCCCAACAAGGCCGAAGGGTTTGCGGGTGGACTCTTTGCGCTCATCGGCGAGGACCGCCACCGCATCGCGGGCGAGGCCTTTGCCAAGGCGGTCGAGGCCGACCCGTCCTTCACCGACGCCCTGCGCGAATTTGCCGTCGTCGCGCGCGAGGCCACCCTCGATGCGCCGCTGCAGCAGGCCCTTGCGGCCCTCCGCATCGGCATGGCCTCGCCGCTCACCTGGGAGGGCGAGCTCCTGCTCGAGCGGGGTCGGCTCGAGCGCCTCGCGGGCTCGCCCGATTCGGCGGTGGTGGTGTTCCGTCGTGCGCTGCAGCTTGGCTTCCGGCCCGCGATGGCGTGGCTCGAGCTCGCGCGCACCTATCCGCTCACCGAGCCGGACAGCACCGGAATTGGCGTCGGTGGCACGGCCGCCTCGATGGCCGCGTACTTCGCCGGGGCGAGCAGTGACGACGACGAAGTGATGACCCTCTACCGGCGCGACCTCGAGCCGATCGTGGAGGACTCGCTGCTCACCGCGCTCGACACGCTGGTTGGCGAGGCGCGGGTGGCGTGGTTGCGCGCCTTCTGGGGCGACCGCGATGCGCGGGACCTCCGCGTCTCGGGCTCGCGCCTGGCGGAGCACTTCCGGCGCTGGCAGGTCGCGCGGCAGGAGTTCCGTCTCGCGCCGTTTCGTCGGCGCTACAACTTCGGACTCGAGATCTTCCGCAGTGGTGAACGCGAGCTCGATGACCGCGGGGTCGTGTACCTGCGTCACGGTGAGCCGGCCAAGCGGATCGTCTGGCCTGCCATGCGCCGCGCCAACACCACCCTCGCCCTCGACCAGACCTACGGCAGCGAGACGTGGCATTACCGGCGCCCCGACGGCGACCTCGTGCTGCATTTCCTCGCGCGCGAGGACCAGTCCGACTTTCGCGCGGTGCAGAGCGTCTTCGATCTCGACGTGGCGCAGGACCAGCTCGAGTTTCGGGCGTCTGAAGTGCCGGGGCTGCAGCGCCTCCTCTTTGCCGGTCCCTATGCCCAGCTGACCCTCCGTGAGCAGGAACGGCTGCGCGGGCGACGCAGCGTGGCCGTTGCGACGCAATCGGATTCCTGGGAGCGGCAGTACGAGACGCTCCTCAGTGGCCGCGTGCAGTGGTATGCGGCCGGGGTCGAAGCCGGCATGCCGCTGGTGCATCTCGTGTACGCGGTGGATGCCGAGGCGCTTCGAGCGGCGCCAGGGACCGGGCTGGTGCCGGTCACGCTGCGCGGTGGCTTCTTCACTGCCGCGGGCGAAGCGGTCGCGACGGTGGACACCGTGCAGTACGTGCGCCGCCCAGAGCCGGGGGTGCGGCAGATGGCCTTCCGTGCGGCGGTGCGGGTTCCGCCGGGCGACCACCGGGTGCGCGTGGGCGTGGACCTCACGCGACGGGTCGGTGCGATCTTCCCGACCGACTCGCTGCGGGTGCCGGATGTCGCTGGCGATTCGCTCGAGCTCTCGGCGCTGTTGATCGGACAGCGAGGGCAGGGGCTGCCGTGGGCGGTGACCCCCCTCGACACCGCCTGGCTCGATCCGATTCCCGTCTACGGGACGGCGGACTCCGTCACGGTGTATGTCGAGGCCTATGGGGTTCGACGCGGGACCGAACACACGTTGCGGATCAGCATCACGCGGCAGCGCGGGACCATCGCGCGACTCCTCGGCCGGGGCAAGGAGGCGGTCTCCCTGACCGAGCGCACCACCCTGGATGGCGAGAAGGGAAAGATCCGGCGGACGCTCGCCCTCGGTGGACTGGAGCCAGGGAACTACGTGCTGGAGGTCTCCGTGGACGGGGAGGGACGGCAGAGCAGCCGGCGTCGGGGATTGGTGATTCGTGAGTGACCTCCCCCCGATTGGCGATCCGACCTGCGACCCCTCGGCGTGGATTGCCCCGGGGGCGGTCGTGATCGGAGACGTGGTCCTCGGGGCGGGGAGTTCCATCTGGTATGGCTGCGTGGTGCGCGGCGACAACGACCGGATCACGATCGGCGCCGAGAGCAACATTCAGGACCTCACCGTGATTCACGTGGATGCCGGGTTTCCCTGCCGGGTCGGGGCCCGGGTCGCCGTGGGCCATCGCGCCGTCCTCCATGGCTGCACCATTGGCGATGGCGCCCTGGTCGGCATGGGGGCCATTGTGCTCAATGGGGCCGTGATCGAGGCCGGCGCGGTCGTGGCGGCGGGCGCGCTGGTGCCGGAGGGACGGGTGATTCCGGCGGGGATGCTGGCCGTGGGAGCGCCCGCTCGGGTGGTCCGGGCCGTGGATCCGGCCCTGGCGGCGCGTCGGGACGGCACGTGGCGGCACTATGTCGAGCAGGCGAGTCGGCACTGGCTCATGTGGAAAACCAAGGAGAGTGGTTGATTTGTGATGTGAATTGTTCCGAGTCCGATTCCGCCTCGCCTTTTTGGTGCATTGCTCCCCCCGTCCCCGACCCCTACTTTGCTCTCCCATGGCACGCGTGCCAGGCCGGCTCCCTCGGGGAGTCAGCGTCTGGTCGTGCCCCCGGAATTCGGGGGGCGGCGCACCACCACCGCTCCCCCATGTACGACACATCGTCCGTCACTATCCGCCACACTGTAGAGAGGCCCCATGGAATCGTCTCCGGACCGGAGCGCAGTCGAACTGTCGCCCAATGCCATCACCGTGCTCGAGAAGCGCTATCTGTTGAAGGACGAGACCGGGAAGCCGGTGGAGCGCTCGGAAGACCTCTTCTGGCGCGTGGCGACGACGATCGCGGCCCCCGATGCGAGCTATGGCGCATCGGCCGGTGCGGTGACCGAGCTGGCTGAGGCGTTCTACCAGGTGATGGCCAAGCGGCTCTTCATGCCGAACTCGCCCACCCTCATGAACGCCGGCCGTCCCCTCGGGCAGCTCTCGGCGTGCTTCGTGTTGCCGGTCGATGACACCCTCTCCAACGGGCAGAGCGGCATCTACGACACGCTCCGCGCCATGGCGCTGGTGCACCAGTCGGGCGGCGGCACCGGCTTCTCCTTCTCGCGCATCCGGCCCAAGAACGACATCGTCCGGTCGACGATGGGCGTGGCCTCCGGCCCGATCTCGTTCATGTCGCTCTACGACTCCTCCACCGACGTGGTGAAGCAGGGTGGGACGCGTCGTGGCGCCAACATGGGGATCCTGCGCGTCGACCATCCGGACGTGCTCGACTTCATCGCGTGCAAGTCCGACATCACCAAGATCACCAACTTCAACATCTCGGTCGGCATCACCGATGCCTTCATGACGGCGCTGGAGAAGGGTGAGTCGTACAACCTGATCGATCCGCGCACCAACGTGGTCGTGGGCGAGCTGCAGGCCAGCGAGGTCTGGAACCGGATCATCCACGGCGCCTGGAAGACCGGCGAGCCGGGGGTGTTCTTCATCGACCGCGCCAACCACTACAACCCGGTGCCGCATCTCGGGTCGTACGAGGCCACCAACCCGTGCGGCGAGCAGCCGCTCCTCCCGTACGACGTCTGCAACCTCGGCTCGATCAACCTCGCCGAGTTCGTGGTGGACGGTGCCGTGCAGTGGGACGAGCTCCGTCGGGTGGTGCATCTCACCACGCACTTCCTCGAGAACGTGATCGACGCGAACTCGTATCCGCTCCCCGAGATCACCGATCTCGCCAACCGGATCCGGCGCATCGGTCTCGGCGTGATGGGCCTGGCCGACGCCTTCATCCGCCTCGGCATCCCGTATGACTCGGCCGAGGCCGTGGAGATGGGCCGCAAGCTGCAGGCGTTCGTGGACGACGAGGCCAAGGTGGAGTCGGAGCGCCTCGCCACCATCCGCGGCGTCTTCCCGGAGTGGGAGAAGAGCATCTGGGGCCCGGACAAGACCTGCGCCCGCGACGCGCAGGGCCAGCGGATTCGCCCGATGCGCAAGCTGCGCAACTGCAACGTCACCACGGTGGCGCCGACCGGCACCATCTCGATCATCGCCGGCTGTTCGTCGGGGATCGAGCCGCTCTTCGCGGTGGCGTTCATGCGCAACCAGGCCGGCGTGCTGATGCCCGACGTCAACGTCGACTTCCTCGAGATCGCCAAGCGCGAGGGGTGGCACAGCGAGGAGTTGATGCGCCGCATCGCGGCCGAGGGGCACATCAACTTCCCCGAGGTGCCGGCCAAGTGGCAGCGCGTCTTCGTGACCGCGAACCACATCGCGCCCGAGTGGCACATCCAGATGCAGGCGGCCTTCCAGGCGCACAACGACTCGGCGATTTCCAAGACCTGCAACTTCGCCAACGACGCGACCGAGGAGTACGTCGACGAGATCTACCGCATGGCCTACAAGCTCGGCTGCAAGGGCGTGACGGTCTATCGCGACGGCTCGCGTGACATGCAGGTGCTGTCCACCGGCTCCACCGCCAAGAAGGTGGCCGAGCAGGCGACGGCCGAGGGGAAGGCCGAGGCCCGCGCCGACCTCGAGATGGGGGCGGCGGATGCGCCCGCGACGTCGCGCGAGATCGCCGCCGACCAGGCCGGTGCGCTGGCCGAGGCAGAGGCCGAGATCGCCCGGCTCCGCAAGGTGGTGCACGAGCTCGAGAGCGAGAACCTGCAGCGGCGCCAGAAGCGCTCGCGGCCGGAACTGCTGCGCGGCGCGGTCCGTCGCCTGCAGACGCCGCTCGGAGACCTCTACGTCACCATCACCGAAGACGAGAAGGGCCAGCCGTTCGAGGTCTTCATGTCGCTCGGCAAGGCCGGCGGCGCCCTGATGGCCGACGTGGAGGCCATTGGCCGGCTGGTGTCGCTCGCCCTCCGCTCGGGCATTCCGATGAAGGAGGTCTATCGCCAGTTGCGCGGCATCTCCTCCGACCGCGCCATTGGCGTCGGCCCGAACAAGGTGCTCTCGGTGCCCGATGCCGTCGGCATCGCGCTCGAGAAGTTCATGGCCGAGAAGCAGGGGATCCAGCAGGACCTGTTGACCATCACGGCCGAGTCCGAGGTGCCGTCGCCGCCGATCATGGTGACGCAGGAGGCCGAGCAGATGATGATGGGCGGCATGAAGGAGACGCTCACCGGCGCCTGTCCCGACTGCGGCTCACAGCTCGAGTTCGCCGAGGGGTGCATGAAGTGCCATGTCTGCGGCTTCTCGGAGTGCGGCTGAGCCTCCACCCGCGCGCGTGACACCATCAGCCGCGGCCGTCAGGCCGCGGACACCAAAGGGGGACCACGTCTCGCGGCGCGGCCCCCCTTTCGGTTGTCCGGAATCACCCCATGGTAGATTGATGCCGTGACCACACCGCCCCCCCCGCCGAAACAACGCGCCTTCGATCGCTCCATCGTGGACGGCAGCCTGCAAGGGGCGGTCTGGAAGCTGGCGTGGCCGGGCATGCTGACCAACATCTTCGGCGGCCTGCAGGGGATCGTCGACCACGCGATGGTCGGCCACTTCGTCGGCTACACGGGCAACGCCGCGATCGGCGTCGCCAACCAGATCTTCATCGTGGTGATCGTCTTCATCATGTCGCTCTTCACCGGGATGAGCATCCTGGTGGCGCGGCATGTCGGCGCGCGCGATGCGCTCAATGCCGATCGCGCGGTGTACCAGGCCTTCATCACCGCGATCGCGTTGTCGCTCGGCGTCCTCGCCCCGGTCGGCTACTTCCTCGCCCCGCCGCTCCTCTCGTTCGTGAATGCCACGGCTGCGGTGCAGGCGGAGGCGCTGCCGTACCTGCGGATCTCCTCGCTCTTCTCGGTGGGGATGCTGCTCTTCTTCATGTTGAGTGGTGCACTCCGCTCGGCCGGTGACGCCCGCACGCCGATGCGCCTCGGCATCGGGATGACGCTGCTCAACGTGACCTTCAACGTGATCCTGATCCGCGGTCTCGGACCGATCCCCGCCTTCGGCACGGCGGGCGCGGCCATGGGGACGGTGCTCGCCTCGGGCATCGTCGGCGGCTACGGACTCTGGAAGCTCTGGCATGGGGGGTGGGTGGTCGCGTTCCCCAAGGGGATGGGCTATCGGCCCGACTTCACCATCATCCGCTCGCTCTTCCGCTTCGGGTTGCCCACGGGCATTCAGGGCATCGCGATGAATGTCGGCGGGGTGCTGCTCCTCTCGGTGATCGGCTCGCTCGCGGCGAGCGCCGCGGCGCAAGCGGCGTATGCGGTCTCGTATGGGCAGCTCTTTTCGCTGATCACCTGGACGTCGGTCGGCCTGATGGGTGCCGCCGCCACCGTGGTGGGCCAGAACCTGGGCGCAGGGAAGCCGGAGCGGGCCGAGGAGGGCGTGCGCGTTGCCGCGCGCTTCGCCGCGCTCGGCGCCTCGGCAGTCGGGTTGGTGTTCCTCTTCCTTCCGGCGCAACTGCTCGCGGTCTTCGGCATGCGCGACGCGGTCACGGTCGAGATCGGGGTGCAGCTGCTGCGCGTGCTCTCGGTCTCGGGCATCTTCATCGCGACGGCGCTGGCGTACACCGGTGGCCTGCAGGGGGCGGGGGACACCAAGAGCCCGCTGGTGATCTCGATCATCTCGCAGGTGGTGGTGCCGCTCGGGATCTGCATGCTGATTCGGGCCGTCACGACGCTGGAGCCGCTGCATGTCTGGGGGGCCATCCTCGCCGGCCATGCGACGCGCTGCACGCTCAGCGTCCTCCGGTTCCGCCAGGGGAAGTGGCGTGGGATCTTCGGGGGATCGAGTCCGACAGCTTCTTGAGCTTTTCCTGATCCTCAGCTCCCCAATTCATACGACGCCTTGATCGATCGCTCGGTAACGTCCCATCGTCCTCTTCCGGATGGTGGGATGCCCGATCTCGTGATGTGCTTCATCGCCTTGACACTCAGCGCCCTCGGCCTGGGTGCCATCTGGCTTGCCCGGCGGCTCGGATGAGCGCCGCACTCGTCGTGGGCGCCCTGGCCGCCGCTGCGCTGGCGGCATATCTGGTCGTCGCCCTCCTCAAGCCGGAGTGGTTCCAATGACCACGAATGGGTGGATGCAGGTCGGGCTCTTTGCCGTGCTGGTGATCGGCGGGGGCGCCCTGCTTGGGCCGCACCTCGCGAAGGTGCTCGACGGGTCGCGCACGCTGTTCTCCCGGTTCCTCGACCCGATCGAACGCGTGCTCCTGCGCTTCGCCGGCACCGATCGTGACGACGAGATGACCTGGCAACGGTATGCGGTTGCCCTGGTCACCTTCTCGGCGCTCGGCTTTGCCGTGGTCTACCTGCTGCAGCGGCTCCAGGGTGTGTTGCCGCTGAATCCCGGCGGACAGGGCGCGGTGGACCCCGACCTCGCCTTCAATACGGCGTGGTCGTTCGTCAGCAACACCAACTGGCAGGCGTATGGTGGCGAGGTCACCCTCTCGCACCTGACGCAGATGCTCGGCCTCACCGTGCAGAACTTCGTGTCGGCGGCTTCGGGGATCGCGGTGCTCGCGGCGTTGACCCGCGGTTTCGTACGGCGTGAGGCCGCGACGATCGGCAATTTCTGGGTCGACCTGACTCGCGTGACGCTCCACCTCCTGCTGCCGCTCGCCACGGTGGTGGCGCTGCTGCTCGCGTCGCAGGGCGTGGTCCAGTCGTTGCGCGGCAGCGTCACGGTCACGCCGCTCGAGAACGGATCCGCCGTCACGCAGGTGATCCCGGTCGGCCCCGCCGCCTCCCAAGTCGCGATCAAGCAACTCGGCACCAACGGCGGGGGCTTCTTCAACGTGAACTCCGCCCATCCGCTCGAGAACCCGACGCCGTTCAGCAATCTGCTTCAGCTCGTCTCGATCCTCCTCGTTCCGGCGGCCTGCGTCTTCGCGTTCGGCAGGCTCGTCGGTGACAGGCGGCAGGGGTGGGCGCTGCTCGCCGCCATGTCGATCCTCCTTGCGGGTGCATTGGCCGTCACCTGGCCCGCCGAGCAGGAGGGGACACCGGCATTGGCATCGGCTGGCGCCGATCTCGCCGCGTCGGATGTGGCACCGGGCGGCAACATGGAAGGGAAGGAAGTCCGCTTCGGGATCACCAACTCGGCGCTCTGGGCGGTCGCCACGACGGCAGCCTCCAACGGGTCGGTGAACGCCATGCACGACTCCTTCACGCCGCTGGGCGGGATGGCGCCGATGGTCCTGATGCAGCTCGGCGAAGTGGTCTTCGGCGGGGTCGGCTCCGGACTCTACGGGATGCTGCTCTTTGCCCTCGTGGCGGTCTTCGTTTCGGGGTTGATGGTCGGTCGGACGCCGGAATATCTCGGCAAGAAGATCGAGGCCTTCGAGATGAAGATGGCGATGGTCGGCATCCTGGTTCCCTCCCTGATGGTGCTGGTGGGGACGGCGCTCGCGGTGGCGACCGTGCCTGGTCGGGCGGGGATCTTCAATCCCGGCGCCCACGGCTTCAGCGAAGTGCTCTACGCACTCTCGTCGGCGGCGAACAACAACGGCTCCGCCTTCGGTGGCCTCGGTGCTGACGCGCCATTCTACAACGTGATGCTGGGCATCGCGATGTTCGCGGGCCGGTTCTTCATCGCGATTCCGGTGTTGGCACTCGCCGGCGCGCTGGCGGCCAAGAAGCTGGTGCCGCCCTCGTCTGGCACGTTGCCGACTCACACACCGCTCTTTGTCGGATTGCTGGTCGGCACGGTGCTGCTGGTCGGCGCACTCACCTTCGTGCCTGCCCTCGCCCTCGGGCCCATTGTCGAACAGCTGCAGATGCTGGCAGCGGGAGGGGCACGATGAGCGCCCACGAACAGAACGCCTCGCTCTTCGATGCGGGCCTGGTGCAGACCGCCCTCGGCGACGCCGTGCACAAGCTCCATCCGCGGCACCAGGCCAGAAATCCGGTGATGTTCACCGTGTGGGTCGGGTCGCTCTTCGTCACCGGACTGGCGATCCTCGCGCTGACCGGGGACGCGGATGCGCCGACGGGCTTCATCATCGCGATCGCGGCGTGGCTCTGGTTCACGTTGCTCTTTGCCAACTTCGCCGAGGCGATGGCGGAAGGCAGGGGACGAGCGCAGGCGGCGTCGCTCCGCCGGACTCGTTCCGAAACGCTCGCGCGAGTGCTGCCCGACCCGACGGATCGCTTCACGCTGGTGGCGAAGTCGGCCGGCGAATTGCGCCGGGGTGACGTCGTCATCGTCGCAGCGGGCGAACTGATCCCGGGGGATGGCGAGGTGATCGAGGGCGTCGCCTCCGTGGATGAAAGCGCCGTCACTGGTGAGAGCGCGCCAGTCATCCGCGAATCGGGCGGTGATCGCAGTGCCGTCACCAGCGGGACGACGGTGCTCTCCGATTGGCTCATCGTCCGCATCAGCGTTGACCCGGGCGAGTCGTTCCTCGACCGGATGATCGGCCTGATCGAGGCGGCCAAGCGGCAGAAGACGCCGAATGAAATCGCACTGGACATCCTCCTCGCGGCGCTGACGCTCGTCTTCCTGGTCGTGACGGTCACGTTGCGGCCCTACTCGGCCTTTGCGGTGGCCGGGGCCGGTTCGGGCACCGTCATTTCGCTGACCGTGCTGGTCGCGTTGCTCGTCTGCCTGATCCCGACCACGATCGGTGGGCTGCTCTCGGCGATCGGCATTGCCGGGATGGATCGGATGCTGCGGAAGAACGTGGTGGCGCGCTCGGGCCGCGCCGTCGAAGCGGCGGGTGATGTCGATGTGCTCCTGCTCGACAAGACCGGGACGATCACCCTCGGCAATCGTCAGGCGACCGCGTTCCTGCCGGCGCCGGGCGTCACGGAACAGGAACTCGCGCTGGCCGCGGCCCTCGCCTCGGGCAGTGACGAGACGCCGGAGGGACGGAGCATCGTGACCTTGGCGGCGGAGCGGTGGACCGTTCCACCGATCGGGGCGGACGCGGTGGCGGTGCCGTTCTCCGCGACGACGCGGATGAGCGGCGTCGATGTGGACGGCCGCGTCCTGCGGAAGGGGGCGAGCGACGCGATCAACCGGCACGTGCAACGCGGGGGCGGGGCGATGCCGGCGGCCGTGCTCGCGACGATCGACGAGATCGGCCGGGCCGGTGGCACGCCGTTGGTGGTCGCGGAGGGTGCGCGCATCCTCGGCGTCGTGCGGCTGAAGGACATCGTGAAGGGCGGGATGCGGGAACGGTTCGACGAGCTACGCCGCATGGGGATCCGGACGGTGATGATCACCGGCGACAATCCGCTCACCGCGGCCGCCATCGCCGCCGAAGCCGGCGTCGATGACTTCCTGGCCGAGGCCACGCCGGAAGCGAAGCTGGCGCTGATCCGGGAGTACCAGCGGGGCGGGCGACTCGTCGCGATGACCGGCGACGGCACCAACGACGCGCCGGCGCTGGCGCAGGCCGACGTGGCGCTCGCGATGCAGTCGGGCACGCAGGCCGCTCGCGAGGCCGGCAACCTGATCGACCTCGACAGCAATCCCACCAAGCTGATCGAAGTGGTCGAGACCGGGAAGCAGATGCTGATGACTCGCGGCGCCTTGACGACGTTCTCGCTGGCCAACGACGTGGCGAAATACTTCGCCATCATTCCGGCGGCCTTCGCCACCACGTATCCGGTGCTCGGCACGCTGAACGTGATGCATCTCGGCTCACCTACCAGCGCGGTGCTCTCCGCGGTGATCTTCAATGCCCTCATCATCGTCGCGCTGATTCCGCTCGCGCTCCGCGGTGTGGCCTATCGCGCGCTCGGCGCGGCGGCGCTCCTCCGGCGCAATCTCCTCGTCTACGGGCTCGGCGGCATCATCGCGCCCTTCGTCGGGATCAAGCTGCTCGACATGGCGCTGACCGCGCTGGGGGTCTCATGACCGACCATACCGTGCGGCACGAGCTGCGCCCCGCGCTCGTGCTCCTCCTCGCGTTCACTCTGCTGACCGGGGTGCTCTATCCGCTGGCCGTGACCGGTGCGGCATCGGCCCTCTTCCCGAACGCGGCGGCGGGCTCCCCCGTCACGCGCGGCGAGGTGGTCGTCGGGTCGGCGCTGATCGGACAGGACTTTCAGGGACCAGGGTGGTTCCATGGCCGCCCCTCGTCCGCCGCCGATGGTCGCTACCAGCCCAGGCTCTCCGCCGGGTCCAACCTCGGCCCGATTCACCCGGCCTTGCAGGACTCGGTGCGGGCGCGTGCCGCTGCACTTCGTGCCGAAGGGAGCCAGACCGAGGCACTCCCGGTCGACCTCCTGACCGCGAGCGGCAGCGGCCTCGACCCGCACATCTCCCCGGCCGCCGCCCGATGGCAGGAGGCGCGTGTCGCTGCGGCTCGTGGTGTGTCGGCTGCCGCCGTGCACGCCCTCGTCTCTGCGCACATCGAAGGACGACAGTTCGGCTTCCTGGGCGAACCGCGCGTCAATGTGCTGCAACTCAATCTCGCGCTCGACTCTCTCCGAGGCCCCCGATGAACCGCGCGCATTGCCTCTTCGTCACGATCATCGTCGCACTCCCCGCGTCGGCGCAGACCCCACTTCCGACAGTGCGCGTCGGTGCCTTCGCCGATGCCTACTACGTCTGGGATGTCGGACGCCCGGCACTCCGCGACCGCGCCTTCACCACGCAGGCGGTGCGACACGATGAGTTCAACCTCAACCTCGCCCACCTCGAAGCCACGGTGAGCGGGGAGCGCGTCCGCGGTCGCCTCGCCTTGCAGGCCGGCACGTCCGTGCAGGCCAACTACGCTGGCGAACCAGCCATCGGCACCAACAGCGGTGCTTCGCTGTCGCGGACGATTCAGGAAGGAGTCGTCGGGATCCGCGTGCGCCCGGGCCTGTGGGTCGACGGCGGCGTCTTCTTCTCGCATATCGGGCAGGAGAGTTGGATCTCGCGCGACAACCCCACCTACACGCGGTCGTTCACCGCCGACTACACCCCCTACTACAGCAGTGGCGTGAAGGTGACCTGGGCAGTGAGCCCCACGCTCACGGCGCAGGTGCACCTGCTCAACGGCTGGCAGAACATCGCCGAGAGCAACGAGCGGAAGGCCCTCGGTGCGCGACTCGACTGGACGCCGCGCGCCGGCATCGCCCTGGGCTGGGCCGGCTTTCGAGGCGACGAACAACCCGAGTCGAGCTCGGGTCGGATGCGGGACTTCCACCAGCTCTTCGCCCGGCTCGAGCCGCGGAGCGACCTGACACTCTGGTTGACCGCCGACCGTGGCTGGGAGCGTCCGGCGAGGGGCTCGACCTCGACGTGGGGAAGCCTGACCGCGATTGCGGAACGGCGCCTTTCGCCGACACTCTCGGTGGCGGGCCGCGTCGAGCGGTATACCGATCGCGATGGCGTCTTGATCCCGGTCTCCGATCCGCGCGGCTTCGATGTGACGTCGGCATCGCTCGGCGTCAACGTAAGGCTTCCGGAGGGGGCGCACTGGCGCACGGAAGCGCGCGGCTACTGGAGCGACGGCATGGTCTGGCCGGATCGGCAGGGCAGCCGGCGCAACACGGCCGCCCTGGTGACCTCCCTCTCGATCACGCTGGCAGCCGCTCCGTGATGGGGAGTTAGCTTGTGGCGATGACCGACGCCGCCCGCCCCGATCCGGATGCGCTCCTGGCGCGCGTGCAGCAGGACGCGGTGCGGGCCGAGCGCGGGCGCCTCAAGATCTTTCTGGGTGCGTCGCCGGGCGTCGGCAAGACCTTCGCGATGCTGGAGGCCGCGCAGCTGGCGCACGCCGCCGGAGCCGACGTGGTGGTCGGAGTCCTCGAGACTCATGGGCGACGGGACACGGCAGCACTGCTCGATGGGCTCGAACAACTTCCTCGCATCGCGATGATGCATCGTGGCGTGGCACTCGAGGAGTTCGATCTCGAGGCGGCGCTGGTCCGGCGACCGGCCATCCTCCTGATGGACGAGCTCGCCCACACCAACGCCCCCGGAACCCGGCACGCCAAGCGCTGGCAGGACGTGCGCGAGCTGCTGGCGGTGGGCATCGATGTTCACACCACCCTGAACATCCAGCACGTCGAGAGCCTCAACGACGTGGTCGCACAGATCACGGGCGTGACCGTCCGCGAGACCGTCCCCGACGCGATGCTTGACGACGCCGACGAGATCGAACTGGTCGATGTCTCGCCCGACGTGCTCCTGACGCGACTCCGCGAGGGGAAGGTGTACCTGCCCGCGCAGGCCGAGCGCGCCGCGGAGCGCTTCTTCAAGCGCGGCAACTTGATGGCGCTGCGCGAGCTGGCACTCCGTCGCACGGCCGAGCGCGTCGACGCGGAAATGCGCGACTGGCGCAGCGAGGCTGGTGTGCAGGGCATGTGGCCCGCGGGAGAGCGCGTGTTGGTGGCGGTGGCGCCGACTCCCGATGCACCGCGACTGGTGCGTGCCGGGTGGCGGCTTGCGGTTGCCCTCAGGGCGGAGTGCCTGGTGCTGCATGTCGAGACGGCGGAGGTCCGCCGCTCGTCAGCGGAAATGCGCGAGTCGGTGCAGGCGGCGTTGCGACTCGCGCAGGAACTGGGGGCGCGGGTCGCGACCGTGACGGGGGACGACGTTGGCCACGAGCTCCTTGCGTGGGCTCGTCGCGAGAACGTGACCCGGATCGTGGTGGGTCGCTCGAGGCGAACCGGGTGGCTGCAGCGGCTGCAACCCTCCCCGGTGGACCGACTGTTGGGTGGCCACGACGGGCTGGACGTGCATGTGCTCGCACCGCGCGGTCCCGCACCCTCCACCGCACGTCCGGAGCGGCCGACCGCCGAAGTCCGCATGACCGGCCGAGAAGCCCTCGGTGCCGTGGCCTGGGTGACCGGGGCGGCGCTCCTCGGGTTGGCGCTGCGCGGGATCGTGTCCACGACCGACATTGCGATGCTCTTCCTGCTTGCCATCACGGTGGCCGGACTGCGCGCTCGACGCGCGGCCAGTGTGCTGGCAGCCGTCGTGGGCATCGCGCTCTTCGATCTGCTCTTCGTGCCCCCATACGGCACCTTTGCCATCAGTGATGCCTCCTACCTGCTGACCTTTGTCGTGATGCTCGCCGTCGCGCTCGCGATGACCCACCTCATGGGCCAACTGCGTGAGGGGGCCGAGGCGGCGCGCGCGCGCGAACGTCGCACGGCCGCGTTGCTCGACCTGGCGCAGGAGCTCGCCCTGGCGGGGACCGAAGAGGTGGTCGGGATTGCCGTGCAGCGCCGGCTCGCCGACTCGATCGGTGCCGAGGTGAGCATCGTGCTCACCGACGGCAACGGCGGCCTGCAGCCGTTGGTGACCAGTGCCGTGCCACTCGACGAGCGCGAGCTGGCCGTGGCGCGCTGGGCGGTGCAGCGGCGCGAGGCCGCCGGCCTCGGCACGGCCACCCTGCCGACCGCTTCGGCCCGATGGATCCCGCTGCCGGTGGGCGACCAGGTCATCGGGGCCATGGGGGTGCGAATGCCCGACGGCGACCCCATCAGGGCCCCTGATCGCAGGCTCTTTCTCGAGGCGGTCGCGGGGCAGGCCGCCGTGGCGCTGGAACGACTCCGGTTGGTGGACCGCACCCAGCGCGACCGGGTCGAAATCGAAGCCGAGCGTCTTCGCACGGCGCTGCTGTCGTCGTTGTCGCACGATCTCCGTACTCCGCTGGCGGGGGTGGAAGGGGCCGCCACCACGTTGTTGCGGGATGACCTGGCCACCGATCCCGCCACGCGCCATGAGCTGCTGGAAACCGTGCGCGACGAAGCCCGTCGGATGGCGCGACTCGTCAGCAACCTGCTCGAGATGGTGCGGGTCGAATCCGGATCGCTCCAGGTCCAGCGCGAGTGGCAGGCGTTGGAAGAGATCGTCGGCGTGGCGCTGCTTCGCTGCGAGCCGTTTCTCGGGGGCATGACCGTCACAACCAACCTGCCAGCCGACCTCCCGATGTTGCGCGTGGATGGGCTGCTCCTCGAACAGGTCTTCGTGAACCTGCTTGAGAATGCCAGTCGCTATGCCGTGGCTGGGGGTGAGGTGCAGATCGGCGCGCGTCAGCTCGGCGCCGAGCTGGAGGTGGTCGTCGAGGATCGTGGTCCTGGGGTGGCGGCAGGCGAGGAAGAGGCGATCTTCGAGAAGTTCGCGCGCGGCGGCCACGCGACCGGTGGCGGCGTCGGACTCGGGCTCGCCATCTGTCGCGGCATCGTGACCGCGCATGGCGGGCGGATTCGCGCCGAGCGTCGGGAGGGTGGCGGATTGCGGATGATCGTGACGCTCCCGCTGCCGTCCGAGCAACCGCTCGCGCCACCCGAGGTTTCGTCGTGACGACGCCGATCACCGTGGTCTTGATCGAGGACGAGCCGCCGATGCGGCGCTTTCTGCGCGCCGCATTCGGGACGCAGCAGATGGTGCTCATCGAGGCGGAGACCGCCCGCGAGGGACTGGCGCAGGTGGCGGGGCGACGCCCCGATCTGGTGTTGCTCGACCTCGGTTTGCCTGACGCGGACGGACTCGACGTGGTTCGCCGGATTCGCGAGTGGAGCGCGGTGCCGATCATCGTGCTCTCGGCCCGCGGTCGGGAACACGACAAGGTCGCGGCGCTCGATGCCGGGGCCGACGACTACCTCACCAAGCCGTTCGGGGTCGACGAGCTGCTCGCTCGCATTCGTGTGGCCTTGCGACATGCGGCGCAGCAGGCCTCGCCCGAGCCGGTGGTCGAGGCCGGTCCGTTGCGGATCGACCTTGGCGCGCACACCGCGACCCTGCACGGGAACGAGTTGCGCCTGACCCCGACCGAGTATCGATTGCTCGCGGTGCTGGCCCAGCATGCCGGCAAGGTCGTGACGCACCGGCAACTGCTGCGTGAGGTCTGGGGCCTGCACACCGAAGAGCAGGTGCATTACCTGCGGGTCTACGCCGCCCAGCTCCGGCGCAAGCTCGAGGCCGACCCGGCCCGGCCACGGTTGCTGGTCACCGAGCCCGGCGTCGGGTACCGCCTGCGAGCCGAATGAGGGGCACGGGGAAACCCACCAGCACCC
This sequence comes from Gemmatimonadales bacterium, assembly GCA_033764505.1. Classification (GTDB taxonomy): domain Bacteria; phylum Gemmatimonadota; class Gemmatimonadetes; order Gemmatimonadales; family GWC2-71-9; genus Palsa-1233. The sequence goes on along the minus strand of JANRIW010000037.1, from coordinate 70,948 downwards.
AGCCTCGTACCACCACCATCCTTCACCCGGAGTCTTCATGCGCCGCCTGCTCCTCGCCGCCCTCTTCGCCGCCATGGCCCCCATCGCCGCCTCGGCCCAGCAGACCGCCGCCAAGGCCGACCCGGCCCACGACGCGATGCACGCCGCCCACCACACCATGACGCCGGCGCACGACTCGATCATGACCGTGGTGAAGCAGCTCTTCGACGGGATGCGGAGCCGCGACACCGCCCTCATGCGCTCGACCTTCGCCCCCGGCACCCTGCTCGGCGGCGTGCCGCGCGCCGGCCAGCCGGTCCGGTTCACGCCGATTGATGCCTTCATCGGGGGCATCGCCTCGGCACCGGCCGGCACCCTCCTCAACGAGACGCTGTACGATCCGGAGATCCGGATTGACGGTGGCCTGGCCACGGTGTGGACCTTCTACACCTTCCACGTGGGTGAGCGGCTGTCGCACTGCGGGGTGGACGCCTTCCAGCTGGTCCGCACCAGCGAGGGGTGGAAGATCACGGCCCTGGCCGACACCAGGCAGACCACGGGGTGCGAGGTGACGGGGAAGAAGAAGGCGTAAACCGGGAACCGAGGACCGTTCACCGGTCACCGTTCACCGTTCCCCCCCGGGCAGTTATCTTCCCGGGCGTCCACACCCTCTCAGGAGTCCTGATGTCCGACGCCCCAGTCAACTCGATCGCGCCCGCTCGTGCTGCCCAGGAGCTGGCCAAGCTGTCGGCCGCGCTCAAGAGCGGCGAGTTGAAGCCCAACGAGTACGAGCACCGCTTCTCGCGGATGATCCAGGAGCTGCGCGATCGGCAGATCGCCGGCACCCGCGCCGAGATCATGGCCGCGCTCGAGCCGCTGCGCCTCGACGGCACGGTGACGCCGACCGAATGGCATCGATTCGTGTCCCAGCTCGGCCTCGCCTGACCCGGAGCACCGCATGGCTGTCGTGACGCGCCGCCAGACCCGCACCGTGCGGGTTGGCGGCGTTCCCGTGGGATCGGCGCACCCGATCGTGGTGCAGTCGATGACGAACACCGACACCGCCAACATTCCGGCGACCATCCATCAGGTCGCCGAGTTGGCGCGCGCCGGCAGCGAGATCGTGCGCGTCACCGTGAACAACGAGGACGCCGCCGCGGCCGTGCCGCACATCGTGGCCGGCCTCGCCAAGGTCGGCGTCACCGTGCCGATTGTCGGCGACTTCCACTACAACGGGCACCTGCTGCTCACCAAACACCCCGATTGTGCCCGTGCCCTGGCAAAGTACCGGATCAATCCGGGCAACGTCGGCGGCAAGCGTCACGACGAGCACTTCCGCGCCATCGTCGAGGTCGCGATCGCCAACGAGAAGCCGGTCCGCATCGGCGTCAACTGGGGCTCGCTCGACCAGGCGCTGCTCACCACGCTGATGGACGAGAACGCCGCGCTCGCGGCGCCTCGTCCCGCGCGCGACGTGATGATGGATGCGATGGTGGAGTCGGCGATCCGCTCGGCGGCGTTTGCCGAGGAGATCGGCCTGCCGAGCGACCGCATCATTCTCTCGGCGAAGGTGTCCGGCGTGCAGGACCTGGTGGATGTCTATCGGATGCTGGCCACGCGAGGACCCTATCCGCTCCACCTGGGCCTCACCGAAGCCGGCATGGGGGTCAAGGGCGTCGTGGCATCGGCGGCCGGCCTCTCGATCCTCCTGCAGGAGGGGATCGGTGACACCATCCGCGTCTCGCTGACGCCCCAGCCGGGTGGCGACCGTGCCCAGGAGGTGCGGGTGGCGCAGCAGATCCTCCAGTCGCTCGACATCCGGCACTTCACCCCGCAGGTCACCTCCTGTCCCGGGTGCGGCCGGACCACCTCGACCTTCTTCCAGGAGATGGCCGAGGAGATCCAGGGCTACCTCCGGGTGCAGATGCCGGTCTGGGGGGCCAAGTACCCCGGGGTCGAGGAGATGAAGGTCGCCGTGATGGGGTGTGTGGTGAACGGGCCGGGGGAGTCGAAGCACGCCGATTTGGGGATTTCGCTGCCGGGGACCTTCGAGGAGCCGGTGGCGCCGGTCTTTCAGGACGGGAAGCTGGTCACCACGCTCCGGGGCGACGGGATCGTCAAGGAGTTCCTCGGCATGCTTGATGCCTATGTCGAGACGCGGTGGGGCAGCTGAGGGGGGGCAGGGCGGCAGACGCTCTTGCGCCAACCTCGCTCCCTTCCGATACTTAGGGAATCCTGTAGCATGTGTGAACCCACCCACGAGGTCGACCTCTGATGCGCTCTTACGTTCGGTATCTTGCGGCGGCTAGTGCCGCGTCCCTGCTCGTGTTCGCCGCGTGCGGTGGCGACACCGCTGCGCCGGCGTCGCCGGACCTCTCCTCGGGGTCGCTCAACTACACGATCACTCCGAACCAGGTCTCGTGGACCCGCCTCCCGAACGGCCCCATGCCGGTCGAGACCAAGCAGGTCCTCATCGGCGGCTTGATCGCCGTCGGCGGCTACCCGCAGTTCGGGGCCATCCAGTATGATGGCGCGAACGACTGGCTCGAGATGGTCACCGTGCCGGACCTCTCGCGCTCGCCGCTCGCCTGGCGCTTCACCTTCAAGCTCAAGCCGAAGGCCGCCACGCTGCCGATCGGCCGCTACACCGCCACCATCCCCGTGAACGTGCCGGCGGCGCAGAACAATCCGCAGAGCATCGTGGTGGTCTTCAATCACTGCGACAACTGCCTCTTCGTCGGCGACTATCGCGACGGCGCGTTGACCGCCGATGATCCCATGTGGAACTGGAGTTCGACCTACAACAATGACGCTGGCGGCGGCCACCTGTATGATGACTGGCGCGTCTTCGTCCCGGCCTTCACCACCGTGTCCGTGATCGTGGAAGGCGACGACTGCCTCGGCGGGGCGTACAACCACGAGGACAACTCCCTCACCGCGTGGACGTGGCCCGACCTGACCCCGGTTGATGACGACGACGACGGCTACTGCGGCAACGACCCGATCGTCAACATCACCAACAGCACCGGGGCGCAGCGCGAGTACCTGGTGCGCGCGGGCAGCTACGATGCGTTCGGCGGTTCGCGATGGACCGGTACCTACCGGATCCACGTCTTCATCGGCGGCGACGACTACGACTACGACCTCCGCGCCAGCGAGCCGGGCGACAAGCCGAACCAGGTTCGGACCCTCCGCAAGTAGTCCAGTCGACGTTGCGTGCAACCCCGCGCCCCGGTGTCCCTCGAGGACACCGGGGCGCGGTGCGTTCCGGAGCGAGTGTAGATTCCTGCCGTGTTCGATCTCTCCCTCGCCGACACCCTGCAACAGCGTCCGCTCGCCGCGATCCCCGTGCTCTTCGCGGCCGGCCTCGCGACGTCGCTCACCCCGTGCATCTATCCGATGATTCCGATCACCGCCGGGATCCTCGGCGGGGCAGGGGCCGAGGGACGCTCGCGCCGGCGCACCGTGCAGCTCACGCTGCTCTACGTGCTCGGCCTCGCGCTCGTGTACGCCACGCTCGGCCTCATCGCCGGGATGACGGGCACCCTCTTCGGCACCATCTCGGCAAACCGCTGGGCGTACTTTGCCTTCGGCAACCTGCTCCTCCTCGCCGCGCTCGCGATGCTGGACGTGTTGCCCGTCGCGGCGCCGCAGCGACTCGTCGCCTGGGCGGCGCGCATCGGCGGCGATTCGGCGGGCGGCGCGTTGCTGCTCGGTGCAACGTCGGGGCTCGTGGCGGCGCCCTGCGGCGCGCCGGCGTTCGCCGCGGTGCTGACCTGGGTGGCCGCCACGCAGAGTGCGGTGTGGGGTTTTGTCTATCTGTTCGTCTTCTCCCTCGGGATGACGGCGGTGCTGGTGGCCGTGGGTCTCTCCGCCGGGACGCTCGCGGCGCTGCCGCGGGCGGGGCAGTGGATGCTGACCGTGAAGCGCGTTGCCGCGGTGGTGATGTTCGCGATGGCCGAGTACTACTTCGTGCGCATGGGGATGGTGTGGTGATGCGTCTTGCTCGAGCAATGATGGTGACGGTTCTCGCGCTGGCCTCGATGGCCAGTGGCGCCTCTGCGCAGGCAGTCGGGAGCCGTGCGCCGGTCATCACGGTGACCGACCTCGATGGTGCGATGGTGACGCTGCCGGCCCCGGGGCGTCCCGCCCTGATCGAATTCTGGGCCACCTGGTGCGAGGTGTGCGAGGAGTTGCTGCCGCGTGTGGTGGCGGCACGGCGACAGGTCGGCGATCGCGCGGACTTCTTCGGCGTGAATGTCACCGTCAACGAATCGAAGAGCCGCGTGCGCCGCTGGGTGGATGCCGAGAAGCCGCCGTTCCGCACGCTCTACGACGAGCGCGGTACCGCGGTCCGGGCCTACGCCGCTCCCGCGACATCGTATGTGGTGCTCGTCGATGCCAAGGGGATCATCCGGTACACCGGCAGTGGGGGCACGCAGGCCCTGGCGGCCGAGCTGGCCAAGGTGGTCGGACCATGATCGCGCGGGTCGTGGTGGCGCTGCTGCTGGTGGGCACGGCGTCGCTCCCGGCGCAGAGTGAGCCGGAGCCGCTTCGGCTGCGCCTTGCGGTCGAGGACACCCCGCGCGTTGGTCGGAAGGCGATGCCGCTGGTGCTGCCCTACGCCACGCGGGAGGGCATCGGTCCGGCGGACCAGCCCTTCGATCTCTCACGCGAGCTGGGACGGGTGGTCGTGCTGGTGTTCTACCCCGACAACTTCACGCCCTCGTCCACGGCGGAGTGGCAGGCGTTGCGTGACCGCGCCGCGACGCTGCTGACCCCGGGGGTGGTGGTGGTCGGTGTCTCCACCGATTCGCTGGCGTCGCATGCCCGATTTGCCCAGGCGCTCGATTTGCCGTACAAGTTGCTGAGCGACCGGGATGGCGCCATCATCCAGCGCTACGGATTGTCCGACGGCTCCCGCGCCAAGCGGGCGGTGGTGGTCATCGGTCGCGACGGGACCATCCGCTCCGTTGATCCGGCCTTCGCTGCACTCGATCCCCAGAGTTACATCCACCTTGCCGCAGCGATTCGGGCGGCCCAGGAGATCCGATGACCCGTTCTCCCCTCGCGACTGCGCTGCTGTTGCTGGCGCCGATCACGGCCGCCGCGCAGGTCGACGCCAAGAGCTCGACCTGGCAGCTCGACGATGCCCGCGGCAGCTTCTGTGTCTGGTACCTGACCGACCCCGCCATGGCGCCCGATCTGGCGCCGAAGGGGACGGTCTTCGCCCCGGCGGGCGCCGGTGAGGGGCTCCCGCCAGCGGTGGCTCGGCTGGTCCGGGACGAGCCCCAGTTCGGGAGCTGGATTCCGGCGTCCATCTGCGTCGGCCTCTACGGCACGGTGACCGTGGATGGGGAGGTGGCGGCGCGGGCCAAGGGGGATCGGCCTGTGCTGGTGATGACCCACTCGATCGCGGCCGCGGCGCCCCGCGGGCAGCAGGGAGCGGGCTACTTGCTGCTGGAGCTCTCGACCGACAATGGCACGCTGGCCCGGGTGGCCGAGGATATCGGGTTGCAGGTCGAGCAGCGAGAAGTCACCCGCGTCCCGGATCGCGAGGGCGGCGACGACGCCTGGCATTTCCAGATTGAGAAGGCCAAACTGCTTTGGAGCGGTCATCCGACCGGAGAGCCGAGTGTCGAATCGACACGCATGATGTCGTTTGGACTCGTTGGCCGGCGGACTTCCTCGTGGCTGCTGGAGGCCAAGGCGACCCCGGATACCACGCGGCTGCTGGTGGGTCAGCTGCGGGTCGAGGGGAAGGATGACCTCGCAAAGGCGCTCAAGGCCTCGCCAATCCGGGCGGTTGGCCCCCTGGAGCAGGGCGGCCGGAGCATCTGGCAGTTCACCCGGGGTGGCAATCGGTAGTCCTGGCCATTTTGAGCACGGGGTTTGCGTTAGTGGCCCTCGGCATCGTGTGTCCGGTGGCGTCCGCAGGTGGACGCTCAGGGATTCGACGCCGAGGGCCGAGTCGTTGCAAGTGAAGCAGGGGCAAGGAGTTGACCTGTTTTCCAGAGCTCGGTACCTTGTAGTGCTGGCCCCCGATCTGTCCGTTCGCGCATGGCGTGTCGGATAGTTGGCGGTGTCGGAGTGACGCGGGTCGGGGTCCGCGTCTCGAGCAACGCTCGCCACCCCGACGACGCCCGTGCGATGGATGCCCGGGCCATGCAGTCGAGTCAGCAGCAGGATGGCAGGACCCAATGATGTATTTGCAGGACCAGCAGGACCATAACAATTCTCAGGGGGAGTAATGCACAAGTTCATGCGCAACTGTCTGACGGCTGGCGTCCTTGCCTTCGGCCTCGCGGCCTGCGGCGACGACGTCACCATCACGCAGCCGCCGGCGCCGCCGGCTGTGCCGAACATCACGTCGTTCTCGGTCGCTCCGGCCGCGGTGACGTTGACTGCCGGCCAGACCGTCCAGGCGTCCTACAACCTGCAGCTCGCGCCGACCCTCACGGGTACGGTCGCGTGGATCTCCGGCACGACGACGGTTGCGACCGTTGACGCGTCGGGCAAGATCACCGCTGTTGCTCCGGGCACCGCGGTCATCACCGCCACGGCGACCTCGGGCGGCCAGACCTCCGCGGCCACCATCGGCGTGACGGTTGTTGCCGCGCCGACGCCGGCGCCGGCCTCCATCTCGATCGCCTCGGTCACCCAGGGTCTGCTGACCCTCCCGGTGAACCTGTCGAACGTGAATGGCCAGATCGAGATCAACCTGAACTTCAATCCGGGTGGCCAGCTGATCGACTCCGTCGTCAGCTACATCGGCACCAAGCGTGCGGCCGTGCAGTCGTTCTCGGCCAACGCGATCCCGGCTTCGGGCACCATCTCGATGTCGGTCAACACGGCCAACTTCCGGAAGAACTTCAACCAGGCTGGCGTTGCCACCACGGGCGCGACCCAGGTTGACTTCCTGAACGGCCCGACCACGATCAACGCGATCGTCTATCCGAAGGCCACCACCGGCCAGTCGGCTGGCAACTGCACGAACGCCCCTCCGGGCGTCGCGGCGGTCTGCTCGGCGAACACGTTCAGCATCATCCTGAACAACACGGACAGCTGGGCGGCTGACATGACCAAGCCGACCACGAACACGCTGGCCAATGCGTCCTCGGCTGCTCCTGGCCAGACGTTCTGGGGCGGTCCGGGCGCGGCGGGCGTCGTCTCGGCGACCCTCTACCCGGTCGTCTACACCCCGGGCCGTTCGATCACCTCGGTCACCTGGGGCATCGGTGGCTGCCCGACCGTCGTCCAGACGGCGCTTCCGTTCGTTCGCTCGTTCGGCTACACGGCCGGCGGCGCGCAGACGGCCTGCGGCTACCAGTGGACCGGTGGCAACCGTGACAACGTCTTCGTCAGCACCGCTGTCGACAACGCTGCCAACGTCTATGGTCCGTTCGCTGGCTTGATCGCGAACACGGTCGTCTTCAACTCGACCCCGGACTCGATCCGCCTCGACTACCAGGCGCCGACCGTCACCACGCCGACGATCACCCGTACTGCTCCGGCCGTCACTGGCTGGGTCAACGCGGCCTTCTCGTTCGCGCCGGGCGCTTCGACGGACAACGCGGGCGTCGGTACCCGTACCACGCCGGATCGTGCCTACTTCTACAACGCCCCGAACTGCGGCGGCGCGACTGCCGTTTCGTTCGACGGCACGGGCAACACGATTCCTGAGTGCGCGACGAACTTCATCGGCGGCACCCCGGGCCTCGGCTCGCCGGGCACCGCGCCGTACCGTGCCTACCTGACCGAGTCGGATCGCCTCGGCAACGTCGGCACCTCGTCGCAGACCCAGACCTTCGGCGTCGACAAGACCGTTCCGTCGATCCGTTGGGGCATTGCTGATGCGACCATCCCGTCCTACACCGCGCCGGTTGGCGTTGTCGTGGCCGTGGACTCGCAGTTCCGTGCGGCCAAGCCGGTTGCCGGTAACGACGTCTATCGCGTCGAGTACCTGGACGACCGTGCCGGCTTCTTCAACGCGGGCGCGCCGTCGGGCGGCACTGCGGCGCAGCGTCATGCGCTGTCGTACGCCGGGCACACCAACCCGACCGGTCTGTGCGTGGTTGGCACGGGCGCGATCGGCGCCACCTTCGTGACGGCCCCGGCCTGCACGCAGGTTGCGATCACCGCTGGTGGCTTCCTCCGCATCGACGGTTGGCAGGGTGGCCAGCAGGTCGCCATGCCGTTGGGTGAGGGTTACTACGGCTACGCCTCCAGCGTCATCGACGCTGCCGGCAACGCCTCGGCGACGCTGTTCCGCAAGTCGATCGTCAACACCGTTTCGCCGTTCATCACGGGCCTTGGCGTTCCGGGCACGGTGACCGCCGCGGGCTTCAACATCACCCCGACGTTCGCCGACTCTGCCGAGATCATCGCGGCGTCGCTGCAGCTCGAGTACCCGAACCTCGCCGGGGTTGGCGCGGGCGGGACGCTTGACTCGGTCCGCTACACCCGCGTCTCGGTTGGCACGAAGTTCGACGACGTCATCACGTCGCCGTTCGTCGGCCTGCTGAACCCGTCCACGGGTGCGCCGTACGTCCGTCACATGGAAGTGGTTGACGGCACGGCCTTCCCGGGCCTGAACGTCCAGGCGGCTCCGGTCAACAACAAGCCGACGACGGTCGTTGGCTGGTCGTGGAACGTGGGCTCCACCCTCTCGGGTGGTCCGCTCCCGGGCCGTTCGTTGACGATCCCGCTCCCGGCGCTCAACGTCCAGGACGGCATCACGTTCAACACGTTCAACACTGGCAACGTCACGAACTCGCTGCAGCACTTCCGCGTGATTCCGACCGTCGCCACGACGAACCAGTTCGGCTCGATCGTCCCGCTTCGTGCGCAGGCGGTCTCGCCGACCAACACGCCGAACTCTCCGTTCGTCCGTGTTGACTTCTACCGCTGGAACGGCGTCTCGCACTGGGATTACCTCGGTAGCAGCAGCACCGCGATCGGGACCGACCAGGGCACGTACCGTTCGTGGGTCTACCAGCTGGCGGCGCCGTATGCCAACCGCTGGGATGGCACCACGCAGGCCACCTCGGTTGTCTCGACCAACGTTGTCGCCGCGGTTGGCGTCACGGCGGCCGGCGACGGCATCGTGGCTGGCGTGACGATGACGCCGTAATCAGCCTCGGCTGATTGCAGCATCGCAGGAAACCGGACGGCCCCGCGCAAGCGGGGTCGTCTTGTTTCCGTGATTGACGAGAAGCGAGAGGCGAGAAGCGAGATGCGCGGTCGTTGGTGCCGATCTGCGGCAAAGTGGTCTGCCCGGCAGCTCGTCAGTCGCTACGGTTGGTGATGCAATCGCACCGGCAGCTGGTCGCGTGGCAAGTCGCGCATGAGAGTGCCCTCGCTACGTACCGATATCTCGACGGGCATTGGACACCGCCGCGGGCCGCGGCGATCGACCAGCTGCGGCGTGCGGCCCTCTCTGTTCAGCTCAATATCGCGGAAGGGTATGCCATGGGGCGGGGAGCGCGATGTCGGCATCATTTCCGAATCGCGCTCGGCTCTGCAGTGGAAACGACAGAGCTCCTCGAGTTTCTCAAGGAGCTTGGCGGGGATACGGAAGGATGCCTGGTACTGTCGCGGAGGGTTGAGGCTCTGGTCTTTCGACTCTGGCAACGCAGCCTGCGGTGATTGGCTGCTTCAGCGCTTTCCCATGGCTGCGTTTGTCAGCACTTTTCCTAGTTCCACGCCCGGCTGGTCGAAGGGATCCACCCCGTACCAGATGCCGCCATATCCTGTGGCAAGTTGGAAGAACATGATCAAGCGCCCAAATGCCCGGGTATCCAATGTGTCCAGTTCGATCGTCGAGCTCATCCTGCCCTGAGACCTGAGGGCCTCCCTCGTGGCGACAAACTCCTCATCGAGGAGCTTTCCCAAGGTTTGCCCCCGCAAGTACCCCAGCGCCTCCTCGGTTGTGCTCGCCTCTCGCTTCTCGCTTCTCGCTTCTCGATCCGGAATCCGCAACATCCCAACCGTGTCGCGTACCCTCACAAACGTCAGGGTCTTGTCGAACGGCCCCTCCATGAACAGCTGCACCTGCGAATGCTGGTCGGTCGCCCCCACGGCCCCCACGGGGGTCGGGCCGCGGAAGACCTCGGCGCCGCTCCGGTCGAGCCGCTTGCCGAGGCTCTCGGCCCAGAGCTGCCGGTACCACTCGGCGAAGTCGCGGAGCCGGTCGCTGTAGGGCATCAGGACGTGGACGTTGGCCGCGCGGGAGGCCTGAGCCTGCCATTGGAGGGCCGCCCAGCGCGCGGCAGGGTTCCGGGCCAGATCGTCGTGTTCGGCCTCCTCAACGGCCTCCTGGGCGCCCGCAAGGAGCTCCGTGAGGTCAATGCCGAGGAGCGCGGCAGGGAGGAGACCAACCGCAGTCAGCACGGAAAAGCGGCCGCCCACCGCAGGCGGGACCTCGAAGGAGGCGATCCCCTCCTCGCGGGCCAGCGCGCGCAACGCCCCCTTCTCGGGATCGGTGGTGATCACGAGGTGATCCACGGCCGCCTCGCCCACCGCCCGCTCGAGCCACTCCCGCACGATCAGGTACTGCGCCAGGGTCTCGGCGGTGCCCCCGCTCTTGGAAATGACGTTGACCAGGGTCTGGCGAGGGTCGAGGCGGTCGAGCGTCGCCATGACGGTGTAGGGGTCGACGTTGTCGAGAATGGTCAGCGTCGGCCAGCCGTCTCGACGGTCGGCACCCCACTCGTTCCATGCCGCCGGCTTGGTGGCGCTCAGCATCGCCTTGGCGCCAAGCGCCGAGCCGCCGATGCCGAGGATCAGCAGGTGGGCGTAGCGCCCGCGCCGCTCGGCCGCCCACGTCTCGATGGCCGCCACCACCGCCGGCTGCTGCCCCAGCCCCATGAAGGCGTAGCCCCCCTCGGCACGGCGGCGGCGCACCTCCGCCTGCACCTCGGCAAAGCGGGTCGCCAGCGTGCCGTGCAGCGCGGGATCGAGGCCATGGAGGCCGTCGAGGGCGTCGCGGAACATCAAGGAAGTGTCGAGGAGCATGCGGAGGACTCCGGCGGAAAAACGATGATCGATCATCGATCATCGACTATCGATCATCGACCTCAAATCTCAATGCACTGACCATCATACCCCGGCTCGATCCCCGGCGGGAGGCGCTCCAGCAGCTCGGCGTGGCTGGTCTCGTGGGTGAGATGGGTCAGCAGGGTGCGCTGCGCCCCGATGTCCTGGGCCACCTCGACCGCCTCCTCGATGGAGAGGTGGGTCGGGTGCTCGCGCCACCAGAGGGCGTTGAGCACCAGGACGCGGACGCCGCGGAGGAGGGTCCGGGCCTCGTATGGCACGCGCTTCACGTCGGTGATGTAGGCCACCGGACCGATCCGGTAGCCATAGACGGAGGCATGGCCGTGCTCGAACGCGATCGGGCGCACCTCGAGGCCGGCGATGGTGATGGGTGCGGCGGCGCCGATCGCCTCGAGCGTGAGTCGCGGCTTGGACGTCCCGACGTGAGGCACCACGGCGGCGTCGAAGATGTAGTGGAACGCCTGTCGGATATGCGCCGCCGTCGCCGGCGGGGCATAGAGCGGGAGCGGCTGCTTCTGGAGCAGCGAGAAGGAGCGGAGATCGTCGATGCCGTGGACGTGGTCGGCATGTTCGTGCGTGTAGAGCACGGCATCGAGCTTGGTGGTGCCCGCGCGCAGGAGCTGCAAGCGCAGCTCCGGCGGCGTGTCGATCAGGATGGTGCTTTCCCCGCTCTCGATGAGCGCCGCCGTCCGGGTGCGGCGGTCGCGCGGGTCGTCGGAACGGCACACGGCGCAGTGGCAGCCGATCTGCGGGACCCCCATGGAGGTCCCCGTTCCGAGGAGAGTGAGGCGCATCGGCCTAGACGGTCTCGACCTTGAGGAGGTTGGTGGTGCCCGGCATGTCGAACGGCACGCCGCAGGTGACCACCACCCGCGATCCCTCGCGCGCCAGTCCGCGTGTCAGCAGTTCCGTGCGCGCCACCTGCCACATCGGGTCGTAGTTGTTGAGGTGCGGCATGAGCACCGGCACCACGCCCCAGACCAGCCCCAGCTGGTGATAGGTCTCGGGCTCCGAGGTGAGCGCCAGGATCGGCACCTTGGGCCGGTACGACGACACCGTCCGCGCCGTGAAGCCGCTGGACGTGAAGCAGACAATGGCCGCGGCCTGCATCAGCTCGGAGGCCGCCGAGACGGCGACGGCGATGGCGTCTTCGGTGGGCGTCGCGCCCGCCTCGGTGCGTGCCACGTGCGGGGCAGGGAGGGACCAGCGACGCCGCTCGCCCTCGGGCGGCCGCAGGCGCTGCGCCTCGACCTCGCGGGCGATCCGATCCATCGCCAGCACCGCCTCGAGGCCATAGCTGCCCACGGCGGTCTCGGCCGAGAGCATCACGGCGTCGGTGCCGTCGATGATCGCGTTGGCCACGTCGGAGGCCTCGGCACGGGTCGGGCGGGGGTTGGTGATCATCGACTCCAGCATCTGCGTCGCCGTGATCACCGGCTTGCCGTGCCGGTTGGCGCGCGAGATGATCCGCTTCTGCACCAGCGGGACCTGCTCGAACGGCAGCTCCACGCCGAGGTCGCCGCGCGCCACCATCACGCCGTCGGAGGCCTCGAGGATGCCGTTGAGGTTGTTGACCGCGGTGTCCTTCTCGATCTTGGCGATCAGGCGCACCGTCTTCGGCACGATGGCGCGGAGCCCCTCGATGTCCTCGGCGCGGCGCACAAAGGAGACGCCGATGTATTCGACCCCGAGTGCGATGACGCGCAGCACTTCCTCGCGGTCGGTGTCGGTGACCGCCGGCGCGGAGACATCCACGCCCGGGAGGTTCATCCCCTTGTTGGCCTTGAGCAGCCCGCCGTAGCGGACGCGCCCCTCGACCCGGTCGCCCCGCACTGCGGTCACGTCCACCGCGAGCAGGCCGTCATCGAGCAGAATGCGCGAGCCGAGGACCACGTCGCCCGCCAGCTCCGGGTAGGTGGTGGGGATGTCGCCTTCCTGGGCCGTGGCCTCGGGGGCAAAGACCACCGACTGCCCTGGGGTGAGCGTGAGCGGCTCGGGGAGCTTGCCGACCCGGATGCGGGGGCCGTGCAGGTCCACGAGGATGCCGGTGGGAAGGCCGCGCGCCTGACGGACATCCTGGATGCGCCGGATCCACTCCTCGCGCACCGTGGCGCTGCCGTGGGAGGCGTTGATGCGAACGATGTTCACCCCCGCATCGAAGAGGGCGTGCATCCGCTCGACGCTGTCCCACGCGGGGCCCAGGGTCGCGACGATCTTGGTGCGGCGAATCAGTTGGTCGGCAGGCATCGAGGTGGCTCACTCCGTACGGGGCGGCCGACCGCCACCGGAGGGCGGATTCGGCCAGCAAGGAAGGCGCGGTCGCAGGTGCGACGGCAACTGGACAAGATAGTGATCTCTGGAGCGAGATGGCACCCGAAAACGTCGCAGTCGCGTCACTACCGCACATTCGGCGTGGATTGTGGGAAAGTTGTTGTCCACAAGTGTGGGCCCGGGAATGGGCTTCCCGACTGGGGCAGGGTGTGAGTACGCACCCACTTGTGAACAATCACCGCATTGTTGCTCGGCCGAGACATTTGCTCGGAAATCGATTCCACACATCTGTGGATTGGAAAACTTCTCCACAGTGGATTCTGGGGAGAACCCCTCCGGTCGTCGGCTAACTTGTGGCGCCGCAATTACCTCCGGCGGTGGCTGTTTTTCCACTTGGCGCGGAAATCGTAAGTCCATGTTCAACAATCGATTCACAGCTGAAATTGATGTGGAAACTTAGCAGTGAAACGTCGCCAATCCGCTCCTTGGATTGAGTGCGTCGTCTCGGGATAGGGTGTTGTGGCTGTGGCGTTTGCCCGGTCACCGGTCGCACCATAGATTGCGCAGAGGCGATCCTTTCTTTCCTGGAGCAGAATCTCATGGGCGTTGATCTGGTCGGGGCGGCGGCGGGTTTTGGCGGGGCGGTGGTGGTGACGAAGGGGCATGTGGAAATCTCCAACGCGGCCGCCCTGCAGTCCGAGGCGATGGACCAGTTGGTCTGGACGGCCGTGTTCGGCGGAGAGGCGGAACGCACCGCTGCTCGTGCGCTGCTCTGGGAACTGGGGCAGGCCACGGGGGCGAAGCCATCGTCCATCCACGACCTCTACGTGGCGCGGGGCCGCGGCGAATGCGGCGGCTTCACGGTCCCCGCGATCAACGTCCGGATGATCGCGTACGATACCGCGCGGGCCATCTTCCGGGCCGCCAAGGCCTGCAACGGTGGCGCCATCCTGATCGAAATCGCCCGTTCCGAGATCGCCTACACCGAGCAGCGTCCGGCCGAATACGTGGCCGTGATCATCGGGGCGGCGCTCCGCGAGGGCTTCCATCAGCCGCTCTTCATCCAGGGCGACCACTGCCAGGTCAACGCCACCAAGTATGCCGCCAATCCGCAGGGGGAGGTGGATGAGGTCAAGAAGCTGATCGGCGAGGAGATCGCCGCCGGCTTCTTCAACATCGACGTCGATACCTCGACCCTGGTGGACCTCTCCTTCCCGACCCTCGAGGAGCAGCAGCGCACCAACTTCGAGCGCGCCGCGGAGATCACCAAGTTCATCCGCGACCTCGAGCCCGAGGGCGTGACGGTGTCGGTGGGCGCGGAGATCGGCGAGGTCGGCCACAAGAACTCGACGGTCGAGGAGCTGCACGCCTTCATGGAGGGGTACAACCGCACCCTCGCGAGCCTTGGCGATTATGTCGGCATCAGCAAGATCTCGGTCCAGACCGGAACCTCGCATGGCGGCGTGGTGCTCCCCGATGGCAGCATCGCCGAGGTGAAGCTCGACATCGAGGCGCTCGAGGCGCTCTCGAAGGCGGCCCAGCAGGACTACGGCATGGGCGGGGCGGTGCAGCACGGCGCCTCGACCCTCCCGCCCAACGCCTTCGGCAACTTCCCGCGGGTCGAGGCGGTCGAAATCCACCTGGCGACCAACTTCCAGAGCATCGTCTGGGATCATCCGGCGCTCCCGGCGGACCTGCGGAAGCGGGCCTACCAGTGGCTGGACGAGAACGCCCAGGGCGAGAAGAAGAGCGGCGATTCGGCGGAGCAGTTCTATTACAAGGCGCGCAAGAAGGCGATCGGGCCGTTCAAGCAGGAGATGTGGGCATTGCCGGCCGCGATTCGTCAGCAGATCAGCGCAGACCTCGAGAAGACCTTCACGTTTCTCTTCGAGCAGCTGCGCGTGACGGGGACGGCCGACCTGGTCCGTCGCTTTGTCACCGCCCCCTCATTGGCACACGGGGCGCTCACTCATGCCGGGGCCCTCGCCGAGGACGACCCCGACGCCGGCGAGTAAGCCGAGGGAGGAACGGATGCGCAACAACGATCATGACGTGACCTATGTCGAGCAGGAGAGTGGCTCGACGGCCAAGTGGTTCCTCTTCGGCGCGCTGCTTGGCGCCGGCCTCGGCCTGCTCTTCGCCCCGCAGTCGGGGGAGCGGACCCGCCGCGACATCAGCCGCCGCGCCAAGAAGCTGCGCCGCGACGCCGAGGAGTCGTTCGACGACGTGATCGACGAAGTCGAGACGCGTGGCCGCAAGGTCAAGGCGCAGGTGGAAGAGTGGGTCGAAGATGTGGGCGATGGCGTTCGCGAGGGACGCCGCACCCTGGAGCGCACCGCCAACTCCGCCCGCGACGAACTCGAGCGTCGGCTTGCCGACGCACGGGCCCGTCGCCGCGCCGCGATCGACGTGCCGGACGAGGACGAGGATGAGGACGACGATGACGGTGGCACGGCCTGAGCGTGCGTGACACCGAGCCACCCCCATTGCTCGAAAGCCCGCCTCCCAGCGGGCTTTCTGCCGTGGCCCCGGTCGGGAGTTTCCTCGGCCGGCTGCTCGAGACCCTGGACCGCTCCAACATCCCGCTGCTCGCCTCGGCGCTGACCTTCGACGCGCTCCTCGCCCTGATCCCCTTCGCGGTGCTGCTGATTGCCGGCCTCGGCCTGTTGCTCGACCGCACCGACTATTTCGGGATGCTCGACCCGGGCGCCTTGATCGCCAACTTTGTCCCGACCGGCAGCGGCACGGGCACCGGTCCCTCTGCGCTGGTGGCGGAACTGCTGGAGAAGGTGCGCAACTTCCGCAGCTCGTTCACCTGGATCGCGATTCCGGCGTTCCTCTGGTTCTCCACCCGGATGTTCTCCGCCATCCGCGTCTGCCTCTCGAACGTGTTCCATGTACGCGCCCGGCCGATGCCGGGCGGCTACGTGGTGTCGTACCTGATCGGCTACGTGGTAGGCAAGGGACAGGACCTGCTGATCGTGCTCGTGGTGCTGACCCTGGCGCTCGTGAACACGCTCCTCTCCGGTACGATTGCGATCCTGACCGGTCAGGGGATCTACCTCGAGCCTCCCTGGACCTTCCTGGTGAGCGGACTCGGCATCATCCTCGGCGAGGTGGTGGCCTTCGCGTCGGGCGTGGCCCTCTTCGTGGCGCTCTATCGCTATGCCTCCCCGCGCCGGCTCTCCTGGCGCGGCTCCCTGCTGGCCGCCGCCGTAAGCACGGTGGGCTTCGAACTCGCCAAGCGGCTCTTCGGCCTCTACCTCGCCCACTCCGCCCGCGGTGGCCAGTTCGCGCTCGACGTGAACCTTGGCGCGGCGCTGCTGCTGCTGCTCTGGATCTGGTACATGGCGCTGGTCTTCCTGATCGGGGCGGCGGTGGCGCATGTGTGGGAAGAACGGCGAAGAGCGAGCAGCGAACAGCGAGCAGCGTGACTCGGCGCATGAATCCTCCCGCCGGGCCACGCTTCTCGCTTCTCGCCTCTCGCTTCTCGCTTCTCGCCTCTCGCTTCTCGCTTCTCGCTTCTCGCTTTACTGCAGGAACAGATCAAACGCCGGCCAGTTCGTGATGGTGCCCAAGACACCGCGAATCGCCGCGTCCGCGGTCCCGCCGCCATTGCCCTGACCTCGAGTCAGGTTGAACTGCACGGCGATCCCTGCACCATTCGGAAAGAGCGAGATCCACGAATCGCCCCCGTCTTGCCCGCCGGGGTGTTCACGCGCGAACCCTCCCGTCACGGGGACGTTTTCCCAGCCGAGGGAGTAGTAGAAGTTGCTTCCGGGGAAGAGGGCCGCAGGGCGCGTCCACATGGTGGTGAGCGTGGCGGCGGAGAGTAGGTCCGGGCGGGTGGCGTTGCCGTCAAGCGCAGCGAGGACCCGCGCCAGATCCATCGACGATCCGATCCACTGCCCCGATGCTTCCGCGTACTCCTGGGCGGCCCCGACGTTGGGCCAGAGGCCGACGCCGTAGAAGCCGGTGATCGCGGCGCGTCGATCGTAGGGAGTGACCTCCAGCGGATCCCGTTGCGCCAGCGGCGTGACGCCGAGCTTCATCCCGCCGATGCCGACCGGAGCCAGGACGTTCGCCTGCATCCAGGCCTGGTAGTTCTGCCCGGTCACCTGTTCGATGATGCGGCCAAGCAGCAGGTAGGCGTAGTTCGTGTACGCGTGGACGGTCCCCGGGTCGTTGAGCAGGGGGACGCCGCGACCGACGCGCGACAGTTGCACGGGGTCGACCGTGGCGGCGGAGTAGAGGTAGGCAAAGACCGAATCGTCCACGCTGCGATTGGGGTTCCAGCCTGCCGAGTGGTTGAGCAACTGGCGGATCGTGATGCTGGCGAAACGCGGATCCTGGGTCTTGCCGGGAAGGAGCGGCACGGCGCTCAGGCGCGGCGCGGCTGCTTCATCGAGGGTGAGTTGTCCGTTCTGGACCAACTTCATGATGCCCAGTGCCGTGAGCGGCTTGGAGACCGAGCCGATACGCCATTTGTCATTCTGGGTGGGAATGCGCTTCGCCGCGCTGTCGGCATAGCCGTACGTGCGCGAGAAGACCAGCCGACCATCCTTGACGACCGCGACCGCACCTCCAGGTTCGCCCAAGCGGATCATCTCGCTGATCACCACGCTGTCGAGCCGCGAGAGCATCGGAACCCGGACGCCGCCGCCGGGGAAGACGGTGATCACGGCTGTGGTGCTCAGCGCGCCCGCGGTGGCGCGCACGGTGGCCTGACCGGGCGCGAGTCCCGTGAGCGTGGCTCCCGCGAGGCCGGCGACGGCAGGCTGCTCGACCGTGAAGGTGACGCTCGCGCCTGGGATCTCCTGCCCACCGGACGTCAGGACCCGGCCAGTCAACTGCAGGGTGTCGCCGGTCAGGATGAAGGAGGAACTCCGGTTGAGCTGCACCGAGGCCGGGACGTAGGCTACCGTGATATCGACCGAGGCGCTCTGACCCTCGCTGGTCGCCGTGATGGTCGCGGTGCCGGGCCCGACGGCAGTGACGGTGCCGGCAGTGACGCTGGCGACGGTGGTGGCGGTCGAACTCCAGGCGATCGAGCGGCCGCTCAGGGTGTTGCTCTGGGCATCGCGCAACACGGCCGTCAGGACGGCGGTGGCCCCCGGCGAGATTGGGCCGGCCGGCGCGCCCGACAGGGTCACCGTGGCGACGGCGGCGGGTGGGGCCGGGGGCGGGGCGGGTGGATTCGGGGTCGTCGGGGTGCCGCCGCCACACGCGGTGAGCAGGAATGCCAAGCCAAGGGTTGCGCGGATCATGATCGATTGCATCGGTTGCCTTCCGGAGAGGGTCTACCGGTACATGCGTGACACTCGGGGCAGAAGGCTCACCGATCATCGATCATCGACCATCGATCATCGTATATTCCCCCCTCCACCCCACACCGAGCCCCCCGCATGCGCCTCCGCCTCGCCCTGCTCACGCTCGTCCTCGTCGCGCCGCTCTCCGCGCAGGGGCGGTACCCGGCCTACGACTTCGCCGCGTTCCCGCCCTACCGCACCAGCGTGCCGAATCCGGAGCGCCTGCTCGGCCACCCGATCGGCTCGCGTCACACCATGTACCACGAGCAGCAGCGGGTGCTCGACTCGCTGGTGGCCGCGGCGGGCGATCGGGTGCGCACGGAAGTGACCGGGCAGACGGCCGAGGGGAAGGTGATGCGCGTGCTGATCATCTCCTCGCCGGCCAACATCGCGCGGCTCGAGCAGATCCGGCGTGACGTGGCCCGCCTGGCCGATCCGCGGCAGCTGACCCGGGCGCAGGCCGCCGAGCTGGCGCGCACCACGCCCGCGGTGACCATCCTCTCGCACTCGATCCACGGCAACGAGCCGGCCGGCTTCGAGACGGCGATGATGACCGCCTACACGCTGCTCGCGTCGGATGCGCCGGCCGTGAAGGCGATCCTCGACAACACCGTGACGATCATCAATCCGTCGCAGAACCCCGACGGCCACGAGCGCTTCGCCGCGTGGAGCAACTCGGTGGCACTCGGTCTCGACGAACCGGCCGCGCTCGAGCAGAGCGAGCCGTGGAGCATCCAGGGGCGCTTCAACCACTATCGCTTCGACATGAACCGCGACCTCGTCGCGATGTCGCAGGCCGAGACCCGTGCCACCGCGGGCCTGGTGCGCCGCTGGCATCCGCAGGTGTTCGTGGACCTGCACAGCACCACGCCGCAGTACTTCTTCCCGCCCGCCGCCGCGCCGATCAACCAGAACGTGCCGGCGTCGTCGGTGAAGTGGCTGGAGACCTTCGGGCAGGGCAACGCCGCGGCGTTCGACCGCTTCGGCTGGCCCTACTACGTGCGCGACGTCTTCGACCTGCACTATGCGGGCTACTGGGACTCGTGGCCCTCGCTCCTCGGCGCCACGGGCATGACGTTCGAGACCGACGGCGGTCCCGAGCTCGCCATCCGCAAGGACGATGGCACCATCACCACCTTCCGCGACGGCATCGCCCACCACTTCGTGGCGTCTATGGCCACGCTCGGCACGCTCGCGGCGAATCGCGAAGCGCGGCTGAACGACTTCTACGACTTCCACTCCACCGCCATGACGCCGGCGGGCGGCTTGCGCCGCGTGGTGATCGAGCCGGGTGCCGATCCGGCGCGCACGCGCGAAGTGATCGACCTGCTCGCCTTCCAAGGAGTCGAGGTCTCGATGCTCACCGCCCCATGGACCGCGGTGCGCGCCAACGATTACCTGGGTGGGGCCGCATCGCGTCGCACCTTCCCGACCGGCAGCTGGGTGGTGGAGATGACGCAGCCCAACGGCCGCCTCGCCCGCGCGCTGCTCGAGCCGCAGGCCGCACTCGACTCCGCGTTTGCGCGGCGGCAGCTCGACCGCTTCGAGCGCAATCGTCGCCGCGGCGAGAACGCGCCGCGCGAGGGCTATGAGTTCTATGACGTCACGGCGTGGGCACTGCCACTGGTGCACGGGCTCCGCGCTGCCTGGACCGACGAAGCCACGCCGATGACCGCGGTGGCGCTGGCCGAGATCGGCGAACCGCAGGTGCGGGTGGCACCGACGAGTCGCGCGCAGGCCGGCTACCTGATTGCCCCCGGGACGCGTGCCGCGCAGCAGCTCGGCCTCGCGCTGTTGCGTGAGGGCTTCGTGGTGAATGTCGCGACCGCGCCGCTCCGTGCCGACGGCAAGGAGTATCCGGCCGGGACGCTCGTGGTGCGCGTCGGCCGCAACGCCGCGACGCTGCATGCGCGGATGGCCGAGCTCGGTCCCGAGTACAACGTGCCAGTGATCGGCGTGCAGTCGGCCTTCCCCGATTCCGGCACGGTCGGCATCGGGAGTGGCGCCGTGGAAGTGGTGCGCGCGCCGAAGGTGCTGGTGGCCGCCGGCGATGGCGTGTCGCAGACCTCGTTCGGCGATGTCTGGTGGTACCTCGAGCGCGAACTGCGGCAGCCGTTCGTGCCCGTGGAGACGCGCCGTCTCGGCTCAATGAATCTCGACGAATACAACGTGATCGTCCTTCCCGAGGGTGGCTACACGGCGGCGCTCGGCACGGCCGGCATGAACCGGCTGCGCGATTGGGTGCGCGGCGGCGGCGCGCTCATCACCATGGGCTCGTCGGTCTCGCTGCTCGAGCACAAGGAGATGGGGCTCCGCGCCACGGCGGAGGAGGCCAAGAAGGACGCGCCCAAGCTCGAGGCAGCCGACACCGCGCTGACCGCGGGCGGCGGCTTCCCGTTTGTCTCGCCGAGCGCCAAGGGGAACAGCGAGGCGGAGTCGGTGCCCGGGGCGATCGCGCGCGCGGCACTGGACCGCACGCATTGGCTGGCCTGGGGCTACGATCGGGACCAGATCGCGGTGCCGGTGCCGGGGTCGTTCCTGAAGCCCTCCAAGGGTGGCGAGAATGTGGTGGTCTTCACCGAGAAGTCCCCGGTGATTTCCGGCTTCACCTGGCCCGGCAACACCGAGAAGTTCCTCCCCGGCTCGGTCTGGGCCAGCGTGGAGCGGGCGGGGCGGGGGAGCGTGGTGGCGTTCGCCGAGAATCCGCTCTTCCGGAGCTTCTGGCGGGGGACCGCGATGCTGTTCGCGAATGCGGTGATGTATGGGGCGGGAAGGCCGTAGGGGCGAGAAGCGAGAAGCGAGAAGCGAGAAGCGGGCACTCCCCGGCGGACATCGGTCAGAGCCGTGTCAGGGGCGTTGCGATTTGAATCCTCACCGGCTCCCTCGCGTAGGTCAGGGCGCTCCCGCACTCAGGCGGGGGCGCCCGTTCCGCATGGGCCCGACCCGCAATGATCGACCAAGGATTGCCTGTGCCCAGCCACGCCTTGATGCTCGCCCTTCACGTTGCCCTGATCGGAGGAGCCCGCGTCCCGACAACGGCACCGACCTGCGCTGACTTGCTGGCGGGGCTCCGCGCGAAGACGGAAGCGAACTACGCCGGCTATCACCTCGAGGTGCGCGGGGCACGCCAGCAGGCCTACCTGGCGATGCTCGCGCCGCTCGAGCGTCGGGCGGCCACCTTGGCCGAAGCGGCGTGCTTTCCCGTGCTCGCTGCCTATCTCGACTGGTTCCAGGATCCCTACCTCTTTGTCTTCCAGAGCTCGCGGGTCGATAGCGCCGAGACGCGGCGACTGATGCCTGCCGTGCCGCGCGTGGACATCGATGTCGAGGCGATGCGCCGATCGATTGGTGCCCGTGGCGCCAAGGTCGATCCGATCGAGGGGCTCTGGTACGATGGCGCGATGGAGATCGCGGTGGTTCCTGATCCGGCAGGCAAGGCGGGCCGCTTTGTTGGCGTGGTGGTCAGGAGCGATACCGTGACGCTTCCCGTGGGCAGCGTGCGGGCCGTGTTCGACCGCACGGCGGCGGGGAGTTACCGCACGTCGCTGCGCTGGCGTTCGCTGGCCGTGACCACGCCCCCCGTCTCGTTGCATCGAGGGGGAACGGTGCTGCGACTCTCTCCCGGGATCTGGGGGAAGCGCTTTCCCGGAGCAGCGGCCGAGCGTGCGCTTCTCGATTCCGTTGACGTGCATCGCCCCACGTTCACGTGGCGCGGCAACGTGGCGATCATCTCCGTGCTCTCGCACGATGGGCCGTATCGACGGACCATCGATTCGATGGTCGCCGCCAACGCCGAGCGCCTCGCCACCTCCGAAGCATTCCTGATCGACTTCCGCGGCAACGAAGGGGGCGGCTCGCAAACCACCGCCGCGCTGACACCGTATGTGCTGGCGGCGACCCCCCCAGCGCCGGAGCCGGATTTCGGTGGGGCGGTCATGCTTTCCTCGCCCGATCAGATCACCTATGCCAAGCGAGCGTTCGGCGCCCCGACGTCCGCCTTCGTGACTCGTCTGGTCGCCGCGATGGAGGCGTCTCCCGGTGGACTCGTGCCGCTCGAGGACCCGCCGTCGCCGGCACCGCCACGTCTCGCCGCTCGGGCTGCCCCGCGCGTCGCGGTGCTGGTCGATCGCGGGACCGTGAGCGCCTCCGAGGTGCTCACGCTCACGGCGACGCGCGAGGGGCGGGCGCCCGTCATCGGGCAGCCGACGGCGGGAGCGCTCGATTACCAGAGTGTCTCGATTGTGCGAATCCACCCCGACCATTCACGCTGGTTCCTGGGGTACCCGACCATCACGGCCCACCGCCGCCTCCCGGAGGGCGGGATGCGCGGGAAGGGGATCGCCCCGACCATTCCGATCGACTGGGCCCGTGTGGCGGATCCCGTGGCCGCCGTATTGGCGAAGCTCCCGCCCCCCTGATATCTTGGGGGCGCCCCAGGTCCACAGGGTTTCAGCGCGCGAACCGCGTCAGGGCCTAACGGCAGCAGCGCTAAGCGATGTCTGGAGTCGCTGTGGGTCGCCTGGGGCACTTCGCATTTCTCTCCCTGCGGGATCGTCTGATGTCCATCGCGCTCGCCCGCCGCTATCGTCCCCGTCGCTTTGCCGATCTCCTGGTCCAGGACCACGTCGCGGCCGCGTTGCGCGGGGCCGTGGCCAAGAATCGTGTCGGCCATGGCTATCTCCTGACCGGTCCGCGCGGCGTGGGCAAGACCACCGCGGCGCGCATCCTCGCCATGGCGCTCAACTGCGAGCGCCGCGACCTCGAGCACCCGACCGGCGAACCGTGCGGCGAGTGCTCCTCGTGCGAGCGGATCTGGAACGGGCAGGCCAACCTCGACGTGGTCGAGATTGATGCGGCCTCCAACCGCGGCGTCGACGACGCGCGCGAACTCCGCGAACGCGCGATGTACGCCGCCTCCCAGGATGGGCACCACAAGGTCTACATCGTGGACGAGGCGCACATGCTCACGCGCGAGGCGTGGAATGCGCTGCTGAAGATTCTCGAGGAGCCGCCCCCGGGCGTGGTCTTCGTCTTCGCGACCACCGAACCGCAGAAGATCTTCAACACCGCCGCCCCGGTGATGTCGCGCCTGCAGCGCTTCGACTTCCGCCGTATCGGTCCGGCAGCCATCCAGTCGCGGCTGCGCGAGGTGCTGCGCACCGAAGGGCTCGACGCGGAAGACGATGCGCTGCTGCTGATCGGCCGCCACGCCGATGGCGGCATGCGCGACGCGCTCTCGGTGCTCGACCAGTGCCTCTCATTTGGCGAAGGGCCGCTCACCGCCGCACGCGTGCGCGATGTGCTGGGCCTCGTCAACGACGAGTCCTACGGCGCCGTGCTCACGCTGGTGGCCGATCGCAATCCGGGCGCCGTGTTCGCCGTGCTCGATGCCCTCATGGACAGCGGCGCCGACCTGGCCGAGTTCGCCGGGGGGCTCTCCGAGGTGCTACGCGCCCTGGTGATGCATCACTACGGCGTGACCCCGGCCGACCTCCCCGAATCCACCCTCGCCCTCATTGCCAACGTGGCGCCTCGGCTGGCCCCCGAGGACGCGGTCCGGATGCTCAAGCTGCTGGCCGACGCCGAGCCATCGATCCGCCGGAGCGCCCACCCGCGGCTGGTGCTCGAAACGCTGCTGCTCCGCTGGGCCATGCTCGACCGCGTGGTGGACCTCAAGGCGTTGCTGGCCGGACAGGCCCCGCCGGCGTGGCAGGGAAGTGGCTCTCCAACGCCGCCAGCCCAGCCGATACCTCAGAGTCGTCCTGCGGCGGCCGCTCCGGCTCCGGTTGCGGCTCCGACGCCCGCTCCGGCGCCCAGTCAGGCTGCCGCGGCTCCATCGGCCCCGGCCTTCTCGGTCCCGCAGACCACCGACGGCGTCCGGGCGATCTGGTCGGAGGTGGTGGCCACGGCCAACCGCCAGAGCATGCTCCTGGGGCAGTCGCTCGACCACGCCTCGGCGCGGATGGACAGCCCCGGCAAGGTGGTTCTGGCCTTCGGGCCCGAGGAGGCGGTCTTTCGGGAGGGCGCGGAGCGCTTTCTCGGCACCATCGAGACGATCCTTTCGGCCCGGATGGGGACGGCGGTGCAGGTGAGCCTCGAGTCCGGCAACGCCACCCCGGCCCCGGCGGCCCGGAAGGGGGGGCGGATGACCGAGGAGACGATCCGCGCCGACCGGCTCGGCGAGCTCCGGCGGAAGGATCCGACCCTCGATGCCGCCGCCGACGCGTTAGATTTGGAGCTTGTGGACGAGGGATGATCCTTCGTCCCGGTGTCACCCTGGACGACGGATGGACGTTGGCGGATTCCTCGACAAACGCCCCCTCGCGTGGCCGCGCCGATCGGTCCCGCACTGCCCGCGACGCCGAGCTTGCTCGACGCGCGGTGGACGCGCGTGCCGGTGGCGGATTGGTGCAGGTGCAGGTGGATGGGCATCGCGCCCTGCGGCGCCTGGTGATTGCCCCCGAAGTCTTCGAGGGGCGCGATCCCGATCTCCTCGCCGACCTGATCATGTCGGCGATCGCCGAGGCGCAGCGTCGGGTGGACGCGCTGGCCGAGGCGGACGCGGAACCCCCCGCCACGTGACGCGATGAGCGCCCTCGAGACGCTCATTGGCGAGTTCGCACGGCTTCCCGGCGTGGGCCGGAAGACCGCGCAGCGCCTTGCCTACCATCTGCTGCAGCAGCCGCGCGAACGGATGACCGCGCTGGCCGCCGCCCTGCAGGTGGTGGCCGAGCGGGTGCACCCGTGCACCGAGTGCGGGCAGCCGACGGAAGACGGGGTCTGCCCCATCTGCCGCGATCCACGGCGCGATGCCACCCTGCTCTGCGTGGTGGAAGAGGCCTCGGCGCTGGCCATCCTCGAGAAGGCCGCGGCCTTTCGCGGGCACTACGTGGTGCTGGGGGGACGCCTCTCGCCGCTCGACGGGATCGGCCCGGAGGCGCTGCGGATCGGCCTGCTCGAGCGGCGGCTCAATGGCGGGGAAGTGCGCGAGGTGATCCTCGCCACCAACTCCTCGCTCGAGGGCGAGGCCACGGCCACCTATCTCCAGCAGCTGCTGGCGGCGCGGCCGGGCGTGAAGGTCTCGCGCTTGGCACGCGGCCTGCCGGTTGGAGGCGAGCTTGAATACGTTGACGGGGTCACCCTGACCCATGCCCTGACTGCCCGGGAGGAATTGCGATGAGTCGAAGTCCGTCGGGCGTCACCCTCTTTGCCGGCGCTGCGCTGCTCGGGCTGGCCGGGGGCTGGCTGCTCGCCCAGCGGCACGACCGCATCCATGCCGGCAACCTCTTTGCCGATGCCGCATGGAAGCGCTTCGCCGCGTTGGGGTGGCTCGAACGCGAGGGCGATCCCGAATCCCTGCCGCTGCTGCACGACTACCTCGCATGGGAACAGACGCCGACGTTGCGGCACCGCGCGCGTCGCCTGGTGCACGCACTCGAGGCGACCATCGCGTGACCTCTCCCCGTGCGGCCTCGTGGTCGTTCCGCGAGGAGGACTCGGCGCGGATTCGCGGCGTGCTGCTCGACTTCCTGCGCGACACGCAGGCACGCACCGCGTTGCTGGTGGATCGCGCCGGCCAGATGCTGGTGACGGTGGGTGAGCCGCCGACCTTTGACCCGACCGCGTTCGCGTCGCTCACGGCCGCCGACTTTTCCGCCAACGACCAGCTCGCCCGCCTGCTGGGCGAGCCGGAGTTCGGCACGCTCTTCCATCAGGGAGAGAAGGAATCGCTCTACCTCGCCGACATTGCGCGGCGCGTGATTCTCGTCGTCCTGTTCGACAATCGCACGACCCTGGGACTCGTCAAGTTGCGGATGCGCGGCACCGTCGTGGAGCTGACCGCGCTCTTCACCGCCCTCTTCGCGCGCGATGCGGGCGGGAGCAGCGGGGTGGACGCCGGCTTCGTCGGCGACGCCGAGGACGAGCTCGACAAACTTTTCGGCGGGTGACCGGATGTCCCTGATCAACTACGCGTCGCGCGAGATCAACTGCAAGATCGTCTACTACGGCCCCGGCCTCGGCGGCAAGACGACCAATCTCGAGTACGTCTACGAGAAGGTCGCCCCGTCGTCGAAGGGGAAGCTCATCTCCCTGGCCACCGAGACCGAGCGGACGCTCTTCTTCGACTTCCTGCCGGTGGACCTCGGCACCATCCGCGGCTTCAAGACGCGCTTCCATCTCTACACCGTGCCGGGGCAGGTGTACTACAACGCCTCGCGCAAGCTGATCCTCAAGGGCGTGGACGGCGTGGTGTTCGTGGCCGACTCGCAGCTCGACCGCATGGAAGCCAACCTCGAGGCGATGCAGAACCTGTACGACAACATGACGCAGCACGGCTACGACCTGACCAAGCTGCCGTTCGTGATCCAGTACAACAAGCGCGACCTCCCGAATGCGGCGCCGATCGCCGACCTCGACGCCGCGCTCAATCCCGGCTGGACCGTGGACGATCCGGCCCGTCAGCATGTCACGCCCGACCCCTATCGCCCGGGTGAATACCTGGTGCGCGAAGTGGACGGCGTCTGGGTCGAGCGCGTCCCGACCTTCGAGGGCGTGGCCGTGCGCGGCGATGGC
The DNA here is from genome assembly GCA_033764505.1 of Gemmatimonadales bacterium. Lineage (GTDB taxonomy): Bacteria > Gemmatimonadota > Gemmatimonadetes > Gemmatimonadales > GWC2-71-9 > Palsa-1233. The sequence goes on along the minus strand of JANRIW010000037.1, from coordinate 43,757 downwards.
GTGTTCGACACGTTGAAGGCCGTCAGCAAGCTGGTGCTCAAGACCCTCGGATGAACGCACGCCCCACGGTCTGGAATCTTCCCAACATCCTCACCGCCGCGCGGATCGCGATCACGCCGGTGGTGGCCGCGTTGCCGTTCATCGACGGCTACTGGCCCAAGCTCGCCTGCTTCGTGGTCTTCGTCTCCGCGGCCGTGACCGACGTGATCGACGGCCGCATCGCCCGCCGCGACAACCTGATCACCGACCTCGGCAAGACGCTCGATCCGCTCGCCGACAAGCTGCTGCTGCTCGCCACCCTCGGCCCGATCTGGTACATCTCGCAGCAGCGGCAGACCATGTACGACATCCCCGTGTGGGGAAGCATCCCCCTCTGGGTCTGCCTGATGCTCATCGGCCGCGAGGTGGCGATGACCGTCTTCCGCGCGTGGGCCGAGCGGCGGGGCGTGGTGATCGCGGCGGGGAGTGCGGGGAAGACCAAGGCCGCGCTGCAAAACGTCTTCATCGGCGGCACGCTCGCCTGGTTCGCCTTCCGCGACGCCTTCCGGCAGCTGGGGTGGACCGACACGCCATTCGCGCACTGGTGGAACGCCTTCCATGGCGGCTTCGTCGCTGCGGCGTTGGGCATCGCCCTCACGCTGACGATCTACTCGTTCGTCATCTACATGGTCCAGTACCGTCGCCTCTTCCGCTGAGTCGCCCGTGGGCGCCACGCTTCCCGTCGAGATCGTCACCATCGGCACCGAGCTCCTGCTCGGCTTCACGGTGGACACCAATTCCGCGCACATCGGCCGCAGCCTCGCCAACATCGGCGTGCGCGTCGCGCGTCGCACCGCCGTCGGCGACACCCCCGACGAGATCCGCGAGGCCGTGGACGCGGCACTGACCCGCACCGGCATGGTGATCACCACCGGTGGTCTCGGTCCCACGCGCGACGACATCTCCAAGCACGTGATCGCCGAGTTGCTCGGCACGCCGCTCGAATTCAACGACGCCGTCTGGCAAGATCTCGTGGCGCGCTGGCAGCGACTCGGCCGCACCATCGCCGAGTCGAATCGCTCGCAGGCCATGGTGCCGGCCGGTGGCACGGTGCTGCCCAATCGGTGGGGCACCGCGCCGGGGCTCTGGCTGGAAGGCCCGCGCGGCGTGGTGATTCTCCTCCCCGGCGTGCCGACGGAGATGCGCAACTTGCTTGAGCACGAGGTGATGCCGCGGCTCGCCGCGCGCGGTGGTGGCGGCGTGATCCGCTCGCGCATGTTGCGCACGGCCGGGATCCCGGAGTCGGTGCTCGGCGAGAAGGTCGGCGACCTCGAAGCGAGCTTCGCGCCGCTCTCGCTCGCCTACCTTCCGGATGTGGCGGGAGTGGACCTGCGACTCACCGCCTGGAACCTAGACCCCGCCGACGCCGACGCGCGCCTCGAGGCCGCGGCCACCGCGTTGCGCGAGCGCGTCGGCGCGTGGATCTATGGCGAGGGCGACGACGACCTCGCCGCCGTGGTGTTGCGCGAGCTCATTGCGCGCGAGGAGCATCTCGCCGTGGCGGAGTCGTGCACCGGCGGCATGCTCGGCGCGCGACTGACGGCCATCAGCGGTTCCTCGGCGTCGTTCCGTGGCGGGGTGGTGGCGTATGCCGACGGTGCCAAGGCGATGCTGCTGGGGGTGCCGCCGGCGGACATTGCCAAGCATGGTGCCGTCTCGGCGCCGGTGGCCGAGGCGATGGCGCGCGGCGCGGCCGACCAGCTCGGGGCCGACGTGGCCGTGGCCATCACCGGGATTGCCGGACCGACCGGAGGGACCGAGGAGAAGCCGGTCGGGACGGTCTGGTTCGGCTTCTCCTGTCGCGGGGTGGTGGACAGCGCCCGGGTGATTTTCCCCGGCACGCGGGACGAGATTCGTGCCCGTGCGGTGCTGGCCGCCCTGGTCGGGGTGCTGCGCCGGGTGCGTGGCGAGGCCGTCCCGGCAGGGGGCACGACGATATGAGCGTGATGCATTGCGGCGGTGCGCCCCAATCTGCCAATCCGGCATTGCGCCGGGGCACGTCGGTTGCGTTCCTTTGAGAGACTGGTTTTCCCGAATTTCCGGAGCGCATGCCGCGATGTCCAAGCAGAACCCGCCATCCGACGACCCGACGCCGATTCCTGCCGACGATGTTCCAGTCGTGGAACAGGACATTCTCCCCGACGAGTGGAGCGCCACCGAGGCGGTCCCCGCGATCGAGGCCGCCAAGGCGATCGCCGAGGCGGAGGATCGCTTCCTCCGGTTGGCCGCCGAGTATGAGAACTACCGGCGCCGGACTGCCAAGGAGAAGGCCGAGGCGTTTGACCGTGGTGCGTCGGCGATGGTGCAGCGCTTGATGGACGAGCTCGACGACATCGACCGGCTCGCGTCGAGCGATCCGGAGACCACCACGTACGAAGCCTACCGGGCCGCGTTCGTGCTGATCCAGAAGAAGTTCGAGAAGGAGCTCGGCGCGGCAGGCCTCGAGAAGATCGATCCGACCGGCCAGGCGTTTGATCCCAACGAGCACGACGCCGTGGCGATGACCGCGTTGGTGGATGGCGCCGAGCCGCAGACGGTGGCGGCCACCTTCCAGGCGGGGTACCGCTTCAAGGGGAGCGTGATCCGTCCGGCACGCGTGCAAGTGTACGGGGATCAGGGCGGCGTCTGAGTGGCCACCCAGGACTTCTACGCGCTGCTCGGCGTGCCCGACTCCGCGACGCCTGAGGAGATCAAGAAGGCGTACCGGAAGCTGGCCAAGCAGTACCATCCGGATGCCAATCCGAACAACGCCGCGGCGGTCGAGAAGTTCAAGGCGATCTCGGAGGCGCATGGCGTCCTCTCCGATGCCGAGAAGAAGGCCAAGTACGACCAGATGCGCCGGCTCGGTGCGTTTGGCGGCTTCGGCTCGCGCCCCTCGGGTGGTGCGCAGCAGCGCACGCGTCGTCCCACCGGGCAGCAGCAGCAAGCCGAGGAGCAGGATCTCGGCGACTTCGGTTCCTTCGGCCTCGGCGACATCTTCTCGTCCATCTTCGGCAACAAGGGACGCCGCGCGGAGGAGAGCGCTGGTCCCGAGGCAGTGGAAACCTCGGTGTCGGTGCCGTTCCGCACGGCTGCGGTGGGTGGCAAGGTTCCCGTGACGCTGACGATGACCGATGCCTGCGCGACGTGTGGTGGAACCGGTGCCGAACCGGGTGCGACGATGGCCACCTGCGACGAGTGCAAGGGACGCGGCACCATCTCGTTCGGTCAGGGTGGCTTCGCAGTGCAGCGTCCCTGTCCCGCGTGTCGCGGCCGCGGCAAGGTCCCCTCGGCCAAGTGTCACGCGTGCAGCGGCATCGGCGAGCAGCGCACCGAGAAGCAGATCCTGATCACGGTGCCGCCGGCCACCGAGACCGGCACGCGCGTCCGCCTCAAGGGGCAGGGGCCGCGTGCGCGCGCCGGTGGCCCGGCAGCCGACATCCTGGTGTCGTTCACAGTCGAGCCCGACACCTTCTTCACGCGCGACGGCCTCGACATCCATTGCCAGATTCCGGTCTCGCTCTCGCAGGCGGTACTCGGCACCGTGGTGCACGCCAAGACGGTCGCGGGGAGCAAGGTCAAGCTCAAGATTCCGGCGGGCACCCAGTCCGGGAAGAAGTTCCGCATCAAGGGGCAGGGGCTCGAGAAGGGCGGCCAGAAGGGCGACCAGATCGTCACGGTGCAGGTGAAGATTCCCGAGAAGCTCACCGAGGAACAGGAGTTGGCGTTTCGGGCGTTCATCGACACGATGAAGACGTGATGCTTTAATGCCGCGGCCGTCAGGCCGCGGTCGAAGGGACCTGCCTGAGGACCTACTGATGCCCGCCAAACCATCCCCCGCACACGCCGCGCTCCTCGCCACGCTGCAGCAGCGCTTCGAGAAGAACGCCAAGCGTCATCCGAAGCTCGCATGGGCCACGGTGCTCGCGCGGCTTGAGGGAGCGCCCAAGAAGTTGGCGGCGCTCGCGGCGATGGAAGAGAGCGGGGGCGAGCCTGACGTGACCGCCCACGATCCGAAGAGCGGGGAAGTCACCTTCACCGATTGTTCGGCCGAGAGTCCGGCGGGACGCCGGAGCTGCTGCTACGACCGCGAGGGATTGGAGTCGCGGAAGGAACACCGGCCGGAGCACAGCGCGGTGGAGCTGGCGGAGTCGATGGGGGTGGAGCTGCTCGACGAGGCAGAATATCGGGCACTGCAGGAACTGGGCACCTTCGACGCAAAGACGTCGAGCTGGCTCAAGACGCCGGCGGATATTCGGAACCGTGGCGGCGCGATCTTCGGTGATTGGCGGTATGGGCGGGTGTTTGTGTATCACAACGGCGCCCAGTCGTATTATGCGGCGCGTGGGTTTCGGGCGATGTTGCGTGTGTGACGTCTGAGTGGTTTGTCCCTCGCAGAATGCCCCCGCTTTCTCAGATTTTCGAGGTCGGGGGCTTGGCTCACAGCGATCCGGAGTGATCCCATTGATGCGGTGGCGCGTGACGGTGGCCTGTATGCTCGGCATGTTGGCCGCGTGTGGGCGGACAGCAGACGAGGTCGTGCCCTCAACCGCGACCGCGGCTGATCCGTTGCCCGCGACGGCACCCTTGCTCCGGAGTTCGTCGGACGAGCCCACATGCCCAACCTGTGACATTGTCCTGGACAGTCTCTTCACCGTCGGTTTCTCTGACGACACGGTATTTCCGTTGGTGCCGGCCAGCGTCGTGCAGGGGGCGGATCAGCAGTTCTACATCCATCCAATGTCGGATCAGCTGAAGATCGGACGATATGATTGGAAGGGGGCGCTCACGCTGTTGTTCGGCGGGCAGGGGGAGGCTCCCGGACAATATGGCTCTGCCGGAACGCTTGCGGCAGCACCAGACTCGCAGCTGCTCTTGGTTGAGTACCGGAAGGTGCACTGGTACGACCTGCAGACGCTCGAATCATCAGCGGAGCCGGTGCCGATGCCACTCAATCAGCCGGCACTCATTGCGTTCAGTGGCCGCCGCTTCCTGGCGACCACAACCGGCGGGGTGGGGATGTCCGGCGAGATCTATCTGTCGACGCCGAATCCGGGGGGATTGGTCCTCGGTCGATCCACGGCGCCGACGGTGCCGAACACGGCGACAGTTGGTGGTGCCTCAATGTTCAGGCACGTCACAGGGCGTGTGCCAGGTGAGTTCTACACCATCGGCTGGTTCCTCGCGCCGACGCTCGAGCGCTGGACCACCTCGGGTGGACTGAGGGACCGTGTGGAGCTGCCGGCGCCTTGGTTCGTGCCGTATGGCGTTGAGGCTCTCATCGAGCGTGATGCCAAACCACGCGCTGCTCCACTGGCGGGTACCACCTCGCTCTGGCAGGACGGGAGTCAGCGCGTTTGGACAGTCACGAGGGTTCCGGATCCAAGGACAATCGGCTTGCCTCCTCCAAAGGTTGTGAGTGATGCAGACGCTCACCGTGGAGTACAGGCCGAGGAGACCCTCGCACCCAATCAGCGGGCGGATGCAGTGATCGCGGCCTACGAAATCTCCGATTCCTCAGTCAGTCTGCTGACGAGCAAGCGCTTCGACCAGCGCGTGCTAGGATTTCTGTCCGACTCGATCGTGGTGGAGCGGAGCTTTCCCGAACCAGGTCTCGCCCGGTTCGTGGTCTATCGGCTGCGCTTGGTGCGCGGCAGGCGCGACGGGAGGTGACAACGATGAAGCGCCATCTCCACCTTCCCGCCGTAACCCGATGCGTACCCAGGTCCGGACACGGCCCATCCCGCTGTTGGTCTCTATGAACCGATGTTCGCTACTCGGTGGGCTTCCGACACTTACTGCTGTGATGCTGCTCACGGTCCTCGGCGGGGACCCGGTGCAGGCTCAGACGACTGCCAGCCTGACCGCCGTGCGCGACTTGTACATCGCCCCAGAAAGTGCTGACCTCGGCCTCACCATCAACATGGCGGTCTCCCGCGATGGTGTGATTGCGGTGACGCAGCCGTTGGACAACACGATCCGATTCTTCTCTGCCACGGGAAAACCGGTGGGCAGCGTCGGACGCGCGGGCGCGGGCCCGGGTGAGTTCCGGTATGTGGGGTACCTGCTGTGGACCGCCGATACCCTTTGGGTTGCGGACAGGATTCTGAAGCGGATCACGCTGATCTCCCCGACCCAGAGAGTGCTTGGCACTGTTCCGTTGCTGGGCTCCGCCACCTATCAGGGGGGGAACGGGAGCCCGCCTCTCCAGTTCACGTATCTCTCGCCTCAGGCCAGGTATCCTGGCGGCGGAATGCTTTTCTCGGCGATCCAGTGGGACCGGACGCGCATTGAGTGGCTTCCACGAAACGTCGTGCAAGGTGAGTACCCGGTTCTGCGCGTTGCGCCGGATGGCCGTGTCAGCAAGGTGATCGGTTTCACCCCATCGGACCAACAGTGTGAGGAGGGGGCCATCACGATCCCCTTCTGCGCCGAACCCCTCCAGGCCTTTGCCCCAGACGGTAGCCGCTTTGCTTTTTCCACCGTGCAGGGCTCCGATGCGGCGGCAGGGAAGTACCGAGTCGTTGCGATCGGGTCTCGTGGCGATACCCTCATCAATCGGACGTACCCCTTCACGTCCGTACCGATCGCCAAGTCGTCGCTCGACAGTGCCCGCGCGCGGAGTATCAAAGGCGCGATGACACCCGCCGCCCGCGCCGACGCAGAGCGGATGCGCATCCCCACCGTGTACCCACCGATTCGAAACCTGGTCGTCGGGAGCGATGGGACCGTCTGGGTGGAGTTGCGCGCGCGGGATACTGAACGGCGCTGGCAAGTGCTCGCGCCGGACGGGAGGCCAATCGGCGAGGTAACCTTTCCCGCGAATGTTTCGTTGAAGATTGTCCAGCGGGACCGGGTATGGGGATTCGTCGAGAACGAGGACGGCGAACAGGGGATCGTGAGTTATGCGATCCGAGGTGGGAGGTAGCCCCTACCTCCCCCTCTCCACCAGCACCCGATGCGTCCCCCGGTCCGGCTCGCCCGGCGCCGGGGTGCGCTGCGTATACCGCCCATCGGCCCCCAGCTCCCACGCCTGCCGGTTGTCCGCGAGCATCCCCTCCAGCAACCGCCGAATCTCGGCGCGATGCTTCGGCTCCTCGATCGGTACCGCCGCTTCGATCCGTCGGTCGAGGTTTCGCGGCATCCAGTCGGCCGAGGAGATGTAGCACTCCTCCTTGCCGGCATTCCGGAAGAGGAAGGCACGCGAATGCTCGAGGAAGCGCCCCAGGATGGAGACCACGCGGATCCGCTCACTCACCCCCGGCACACCGGGCCGCAGGCAGCAGATGCCGCGGATGATGAGGTCGATCTCCACCCCCGCCTGTGACGCGCGGTAGAGCGCCTCGATCACTTCCGGATCCACCAAGGCGTTCATCTTGGCCAGGATCCGCCCCTGCCGCCCGCGCCGAGCATGCTCGGCCTCGCGCTCGATCTTCTCGAGAAAGGACGGCTTCATCCAGCGCGGCGCCACCAGCAGCTTGCGGTAGCCGGTGGGCGCCCCGAAGCCGGTGAGCACGTTAAAGAGATCGCTGAGGTCGGCACCCAGATCGGGATCGGCACTCAACAGCCCGAAGTCGGTGTAGTAGCGCGCGGTGCGCGGGTTGTAGTTGCCGGTGCCGATGTGCACGTAGCGGCGGATGGCGTCGCCCTCGCGCCGCACCACCAGTAGCACCTTGGCGTGGGTCTTGAGGCCCGAGACGCCGTAGGAGACGTGCACCCCGATGTCCTCAAAGCGCTTGGCCCAGGAGATGTTCTGCTCCTCGTCGAAGCGCGCCTGCAACTCGATCAGCACCGCCACCTGCTTCCCCCGCTCGGCCGCGTGCGCCAACAACCGCGCGATCTCGCCACCGGTGCGGTAGAGCGTGATCTTGATCGCGAGCACGTCGGGGTCTTCAGTGGCCCGCGCAATCAGCTGCTCCACCGATCCCTGGAAGGAGTCGTAGGGGTGGTGCAGCAACACATCGCCCTCGCGGATCACCGCGAAGATGTCGCGCGACTCGGTGAGGCGGCGCGGCGTGGCCGGCGTGAACGGCGGGTCCTTGAGCGCGGGGGCGTCGAGGTTGGCAATGGTGATCAACTCGCTCAGGTCGAGTGGACCGGTCACCTCGAAGAGGTCGGCCTCGGTGAGCGGCAAACCCTCGCCCGCGTCGGCCTCGTTGAGCTCCTCGAGCAGCAGCGTGCGGATCGACTGCGGCATCGACTTGTGCACCTCGAGCCGCACCACCTCGCCGAACTTCCGGTTGCGCACTTCCTCCTGGATCAGCGAGAGGAGGTCTTCGGCTTCGTCGCTGTCGTCGCCCATCTCGAGCTTGAGGTCGGTGTTCCGCGTGACCCGGAAGAGGTGCCACCCCACGATCGGCACCCCAGGGAAGAGCGTCTCCAGGTGCGCACCGATCAGGTACTCGAGCGGCAGGAACTCATTGGCCCGCCGGAGCGGCACCCAGCGCGGCAGCAACCGCGGCACCTTCACCCGCGCAAAGCGCTCCTCCCCCTCGGCGTCGAGCAGCGACACCGCCAGCGAGAGCGAGAGGTTGGAGATGTGCGGGAAGGGGTGGGCCGGGTCCACCGCCAAGGGCGTGAGCACCGGGAATACCTGCGCCTCGAAATAGGAGGTCAGGTGCGCCTGCTCCTCCTCGGGGAGCGCGTCGAAGCGTTCGTGTATCCGGATCCCGTGCGCCGCGAGGGCCGGGACCAACTCCTGCACGAGGCAGCTCGATTGCTGCTCGAGCATCCCCTGCACGGCATGGCGGATGGCGTCGAGCTGGGCCATCGGCGCCATCCGGTCGGCGGCATTCTCGGCGACCTTCGCCAGCACCTGTTCGCGCAGGCCCGCCACGCGCACCTGGAAGAACTCGTCGAGGTTGCTGGCAAAGATCGAGAGGAACTTGACTCGCTCCAGCAGCGGCGTGCGCGGATCGAGCGCCTCGTGCAGCACGCGCCGGTTGAACTCGAGCCAGGAGAGCTCGCGGTTCAGGTAGAGCGACGGGTCGCGCAGGTTCGGGCCGGTCGGAGCGATCGGCCGCGGCGAAGTCATGGTCATGGGATGGTCTTCATCAGGAGGCGATCACGCCCCCGCCAAGGACACGCTGGTCGGCATCGTACAACACCCCCGACTGCCCGGGGGCGATGGCTCGCACCGGCACCTCAAGGTCGAGCGTCAAGGTGTCGCCATTCGCGGTGCGCACCACGGCCGGCACCGCTTCGGCGCGGTAGCGCAACTGCGCCCAGCAACGATCACCCACCGCAAGTGGCGCGGCGAGCCAGTTGAGCTCCTCCAGCGTGACGGCGTGGCCGAGCAACTCATCGGCCTCGCCCACCACCACTTCGCGGCTCTCCGGACGAATTCCCACCACGTAGAGCGGCAGCGATCGTCCACCCGGAAGGCCGCGCCGCTGGCCGATGGTGTAGCGCGCGAAGCCGTCGTGCTCGCCAACCACTTCACCCGACGCGGTCACCAGCGGACCCGGCTGCAATGCCGGCGCATCCGCGGGGAGGCGCTGCTCGAGCACGCCGACGTAATTGTCGTCGGGGACGAAGCAGATCTCGACGCTCTCGGGGTTGTCGGCGGTCTCGAGATGAAGCGCCCGGGCACGCGCGCGCGTCTCGGCCTTGGTGAGTTCACCAACCGGGGTGAGCATCCGCGCTACCACCGCCTTGTCGATGCCCCAGAGGAAGTAGCTCTGGTCCTTGTTGCGGTCGCTGCCACGAAAGAGTGCGCCATCCTTGGCAATGGCGTAGTGGCCCGTGGCAATTGCGTCGCAGCCGAGCGAGTTGGCGTGGGCCAACAGGTCGCGGAACTTGGTGAACGAGTTGCAGCGGACGCAGGGAATCGGCGTGCGGCCGCGCGCGTACTCGTCCACGAAGTTGTCGATCACCCGCTCGGAGAAGCGGTCTTCGAGGTTGAGCACATAGTGCGGGATGCCGAGGCGGTGGGCCACGGCGCGCGCGTCGTTGATCGAGTCGAGGGAGCAGCAGGGGCGGTCGGGAACGTCGTCGCCGTAGCAGAAGAGCTTCATCGTCGCGCCAATCACTTCGTGGCCCTGCTCGACGAGCAGTGCCGCGGCCAGCGAGGAGTCCACCCCGCCGCTCATGGCGACGAGGACCTTCTGCGCATTAGCCACGGCCGAGGGCGGCTCCCAATCGTCGGACGCGCTCGACCACGCTGGGGAGCACCTCGACGGCACGATCGATGTCGGCCGGCGTGGACTCGTGGCCCAGCGAGAAGCGGAGGGTGCCGAGGGCGAGGCCGCGCTCGACGCCCATGGCGGTCAGGACGTGCGACGGTTCCACCGAGCCGGTGGCACAGGCCGACCCGCCCGAGCAGGCGACGCCCGCGAGGTCCAGGTGCATCAGCATCGCCTCGGCTTCTGCCCCCGGAATGGCGATCGAGAGCACATGCGGTGCGCGCTCGACGCCAGCCGCATGGACCACCATGTCGGGGATCGCGGCCTGCAGTCGCTCGGCGAGGTCGTCGCGCAGGGCACGCACCATCTGCACGTGGGCGTCGAGCTCCTGGCGCGCGAGCAATGCCGCTCGACCAAGTGCCACCGCGCCCGCCACGTTCTCGGTGCCGGGGCGGATGCCATACTGCTGGCCGCCGCCGTGGATGAGCGAATCGACAATGTGACGGTCGCGCACGATCAACGCCCCGACGCCCTTGGGGGCGCCGAGCTTGTGGCCGGAGATGGAGAGGAGGGCGCAGCCGACGCCGTCGAGGTCGATGTGGAGCTTGCCGAAGGACTGCACGGCGTCGGAGTGCAGCGGGACGCCGGCCGCGCGACATCGCGCGCCGATCTCGGCCATCGGCTGCACCGTGCCGACTTCGTTGTTGACCCACATCACCGAGACGAGCGCCGGTCCTTCGGCGAGCGCGGCATCGAGGGCATCGAGGCGAACCTGTCCGTTCCGATCAACCGGGAGGATGGTTTCGCGGCCGCCCATCGACACCACCACATGCGCTGCGGCGAGAACCGCCTTGTGCTCGATCGCGGTGGTGACCACGTGCATCGACTTGCCCGTGCGCTTCGCGGCATGCGCGGCGCCGAGCACGGCGAGGTTGTCGGCCTCGGTGCCACCCGAGGTGAAGATCACCTGGTTCGGTTCGATCCCGAGGGCTTCGCCGACTTCTCGCTTGGCCTGCTCGAGGCCGGCCTTGGCCGCGCGCCCGAAGCGGTGCGACGACGAGGGGTTGCCCCACGAGGCCGAGAAGAAGGGGAGCATGGCCTCGAGCACCTCGGGGCGCACGGGCGTGGTGGCGGCGTGATCGAAGTAGACAGGTTCCATGGGCCCAAATCTAGTCGGGACACGAGGTTGCGGAACCGTCAGGAGGGCCGGCATCCCTCAAGGATGGCGGCCCTCCGAAACGACGTAAAGGGTTGCTGGGGCAACAGTTACCCGATTGACACCTGCCGCGAGCCTAGAGGCTCGCCACACCGAGCCGGGTCACGTCGTCCACGGCCATGGTCTCGGCGGTCCAGAATCGCTCGCCATACGCGGCGCGGATCAGCGATCCGGCGTGGGCGTCCTGGGTGCGGATCAGGTCGAGGAGTGGCTGCCCGGTGGGGTAGAGCTCGCCGGCCTGAATGGTGTCATCGCTGAACTGCGAGACATAGCAGGCGATGGCCTTGAGCTTCCGTTCGAACTGGGCCGAGGTGTCCACCACGAAGGTCGGCTTCACCGCATCCTCGCGATAGGCGAGCGCGTGGATGAGCTTGAACGGCTTCCACGGTTCGCCATCGGCGGGATAGTTCTTGAGGCCGGCGAGGAAGCAGGCGTCGCGAATCAGCTCGGCGGCAATGCGGTGGTCGGGGTGGCGGCCGACGGGGTAGGGGGCGATCACCACCCGCGGCTTGAGCCGGCGCAGCTGCTCGACCATGACCCGGCGCATCGCGTCGTTGTTCTGGAGGTGGCCATCGGGGAAGCCGGCATTGGTCCGCGCGGTGATGCCAAGCACCAGCGACGCGGCCGCCGATTCACGGGCCCGGATCTCGGCATTCCCCCGCGAGCCCATCTCGCCGTGGGTGAGGTCGAGGATCCCGACGCGGCGTCCCGCGTCAACGGCCTTGGCAAGGGTCCCACCGGCGAGAAGTTCGGCATCATCCGGGTGGGCGACGGCAGCGAGGAGGTCGAGGGGCATGGGGAAAGGTACGGCCAATGTGAGGAGTTGTCATCCTGAGCGGAGGCCCAAAAAGCTTGTCATCCTGAGCGAAGCACCCCCAGGCTTGTCATCCTGAGCGAAGCCGACGAAGTCGGCGAAGTCGAAGGACCTACCCAACGAACTGTCATCCTGAGCGTAGCACCCCGCAGGGGTGCGCAGTCGAAGGACCTAAGGCGCCGCCGTCCACGCTCCCGATAATCTCCGGCGGGGACAAATCCCTCCAATCAGGATTCACCGACTCCACAAGGTCCAGCTTCTTCATCCGCCTCCAACTCTTCAGCTGCTTCTCCCGCCTCAATGCGGAATGCGCATCTCCGGTCTGCTCACAATAGACCAGGCGATGCACGTGGTACTTGGCTGTGAACGCATTCACGCCCCCTTCCCGATGCTGCGCCAGCCGACGCGGCAGGTTCGACGTGACGCCGATGTAGAGGACGCGACTGCGACTGGCTAGGATGTATACCCAGTAGATCATGGCGACGCACTCCGAGAGAGGGAGGCGAATGGTCGCCTGTCGCGGGTCGTTCTCGCGGGATCGGATATCGCGGTGCAGGGCCTTAGAACGCGGGAGGAGGTCCTTCGACTTCGCCGGCTACGCCGGCTTCGCTCAGGATGACAATCCCGGAGCAGGTCCTTCGACTTCGCCGGCTACGCCGGCTTCGCTGAGGATGACAATCCCGGAGCAGGTTCTTCGACTTCGCCGGCTACGCCGGCTCCGCTCAGGATGACAATCCCGGGAGGGCTCCATCATCGATGATCGATGATCGATCATCGGTCATTCGTGCCGCAACGCCTCCACCGGATCCATCCGCGCCGCGCGCCCCGCCGGGATCATCCCGAACACCAGGCCGATGCCCACGGAGGCCGTCACGGCCACCACGGCGCTCCAGAGCGGCGCGCCGCTGTCGAGCGCGAGCACCGCCTTGAGCAGCTCGCCGATGAGGAGGCCGATGATGATGCCGAGGAGGCCGCCCACGCCGGTCAGCGTGGCCGCCTCGACGAGGAACTGCCAGAGGATCTCGTTCTTGGTGGCGCCGAGCGCCTTGCGGAGGCCGATCTCGTGGGTGCGGTCGGTGACGGAGACCATCATGATGGCCATCACGCCGATGCCGCCCACCAACAGCGCCACGCTCGAGAGCGCGATCATCACCAGGAAGAAGGCGGAGGTGAGCGAGGTGATGGTGTCGAGGATCTGGTCCTGCGTGATCACGTCGAACGAGTTGGGGACCGACGGGCGGTGCCCGCGCGCGCGCCGCAGCGTCGCGATCGCGGCGTCTTTCGCCACCGGGACGGAAACGCCGCGCTGCGCCAGCACCGCGATGAAGAGGGAGTTGGTCTCGTCGTAGCGGAAGTTCTGCTTGGCGGCGCGGAAGGGGACGATGCCGCCGTCGCTGGCGCCGGGCGGCTGGAAGATGTTGTCCGGCTTCGCGTAGATGCCGATCACGGTGAACGAGACGCCGCCGATGCGGACCAGGTCGCCGAGCGGGTCGGTGCGCCCGAAGAGGCGCTCGGCGACCTCCTGCTCGAGCACCACCACCGGCCGTCCCGACTTCAGTTCCGACTGCGAGAAGAAGCGCCCTGCGAGCAGTGAGCCGCCCTGGATCTCGAGGTAGCTGTTGTCGGCGCCGTAGATCATCAGCCCCTGCGACTGGATGCCGGCGACCTCGATCTTCTGCTGCACCTGCACCATCAGCCCCGCATAGCGCAGTTGGTCACTGCGCCGCAGCGCCTCGGCGTCGGCCTCGTCGAGCACCTTGCGCGCGCGCACCTCGGGCGGGAGACGGTCGGGGTTGAGCGGGATCGACGAGAAGAAGCGCACCACGTAGAAGGTCTGCGGCGAGGCATTCTCCACCGAGGCGAAGATCTGCGTCTGGATGCCGTTGACCAGCGAGGCCATCACCATCACCGTCGTGACGCCGATCACGACGCCCAGGATGGTGAGCGCACTGCGCAGCTTGCTGGCGCGCATCGCGTCGAGCGCCAGCACCACCCCTTCGGCCACGTTGCTGATCCGGAAGGCCATCGGTCACTCGCTCCGGAGCGCGGTGATCGGGTCGAGCTTCGCCGCGCGCGTGGCGGGGTACACCCCGAAGATGATGCCGGTGCTGGCACCGAGCAGCAGCGCCACCCCGACCGACCAGCCGGTCACCCGCGCCGGGAGCGGCGAGTAGGCCGAGACCAGCGTGGCGAAGGTCCACCCGGCGACCACCCCGATCACGCCACCCAGCAGCGACAGGAGGACCGTCTCGACGAGGAACTGCCGGCGAATGTCCTGGCGGTTGGCACCAAGCGCCTTGCGAAGGCCGATCTCCCGGGTGCGCTCGCTGATGGACATCAGCATGATGTTCATGATCACGATGCCGCCGACGACGATGCCGATGCAGACCACGGCCGGCACGACGGTGAAGAGCAACGCCGTGAGCGCGGTCCAGAAGGCGAGCAGGGCATCGGCCTTGTCCACGGTGAAGTCGTTCGGCGTGCCCGGGCGCAGCTGGTGCGCCAGACGCATCGCCTCCTCGGCGCGGTCCATCGCCCCGGGAATCTCCTCTGCCTGGCGCATCTTGACCGAGATGACGGTGGTCCGTCGGCGTCCCCAGACCTGTTCGAACACGGGCAGCGGCAGCAGCGCAAAGCCGTCGAACGACTGCCCCAGCGTCTGGCCCTTCGACGCGAAGACCCCCTTCACCACGTATTGCCGACCGGCAATCCGCACCGTCTGTCCGATGGCGGCCTCCGGCGACTGGAAGAGCTTGTTGGCCACGTCCATGCCGATGGCCACCACCAGCCGGCGACGCGCGATGTCCATGTCGTTGAGCGGTTCCCCGGCGGCGATCTTGTAGTCCTGCACCAGCTGGTAGTCCGGGGTCACCCCGAAGATCAGCACACCTCCAACCGACTGGTTGCCGGAGATCACCAGCGCGCTTGGCGTGGGCCACCCCGACTGGAGGGCCACGCCCTGCGCGTCGGGGAGCGCGCGCCGCACCACCTCGGCGTCGTCCTTCGAGATCAGCGGCCGCTTGGCGAGTTCCTTGATCTGGGCGTCGTCGAGGAGGCCCACGGTGATCGGGGTGCGGCGCACCTGGAAGGCGTTGGTGCCGATGATCGCCCCGGTGAGGTTCTCCTTCACGTAGGCGTTCATCCCCTGGATCACGGCCACCACGGTCACCAGGAAGGCCACCGAGACGATGATGCCGAGGAGCGTGAAGAAAGCCCGCAGCTTGGACGACCAGATGGTCTGGAGCGCCAGGCGGAGGGCTTCGGAGTAGGGCATGCGAAGAAGATACCCAGAGATCAGGTGCGGCCGTGAGGCCGCGAGGGGTGGGGCGCGTGGGGGAGGGGTAGAGCGGTGGAGATTGTCAGCCGCGGCCGTCCGGCCGCGGTCCGGACCGCGGCCTGACGGCCGCGGCTGAATGGTTTCGTCCTACTCGTACCGCAACGCCTCCACCGGATCGAGCTTCGCCGCCCGGTTCGCCGGATAGAGCCCGAAGAAAATTCCGGTGACGGCCGAGGCGATCAGTGCCGCCGCGATGGACCAGAGCGGAATGGAGGCCGGGATCGGTGAGAAGGTGCGGATGCCCCACGAGATCACCGCGCCCATCGCCATGCCAATCATGCCGCCGAGCACCGTCAGCGTGGCGGCCTCGACCAGGAACTGGAAGAGGATCTCGCCGCGCGTGGCACCCAGCGCCTTCCGGACGCCGATCTCGCGGGTGCGTTCGGTCACGGAGATCATCATGATCGCCACCACGCCGACGCCGCCCACCATGAGCCCGACCGACGAGAGCACCAGCATCACCAGGAAGAAGCCGGCGGTCATGGAGTTGAAGCTCTCCATGAACTTGTCGCCGGAGACCACGTCGAAGTTGTTCTCGGCGCCCGGCTTGAGGCCGCGCTTGACGCGCAGCGCCGCCGTCACCTGATCGATCGCCTCGGCCTGGCTCACCGTGGCCGTCGGGAAGACGGCGATGTTGAGCCATCCCCACGCGAAGGTGGCCGTCTTCACGAAGGTGGTGTGCGGGATGATGATCTTCGGCTGCTCCTCGGAGAAGAGCCCGGTCGGGTCCTGATAGAGGCCGACGACGGTGAAGGGGAGCCCGAAGATCTTGATCTGTCGGCCGAGCGGGTCGGCGCCGGGAAAGAGCTCCTCGGCGGCGGGGCCGTTGATCACCACCACGAGCGCCCCAGCGGCATCCTCGGTCGGGGAGAAGTTGCGGCCCTGCAGCAGCTCGCCGCCCTCGACCTGCATCCAGCTGGTGCTCTGCCCCTCGACCTGCGCCGACGGGATCGAGCGTGAACCGTAGGAGATGCGGGAGTTGGCCGACTCGCGGATGTTGACCGCCTGAATGGCGGGGAGGCGGCTGATCATCTCCGCCTCTTCGCGGTTCATGCGCGGCCGACGGCGCCACGGCGACATCTCATCCGAGCCGTCGGAGATCTGGATGCCGGCCTGGAAGTAGCGCATCACGTAGAACGACTTCGGCCCGGCGCGCTGCACGATCTCGCTCACCGAGTTCTGGATCCCGGTGATGGTCGCCGCCATGGCGATGACCACCATGACGCCGATGGCCACGCCGAGGATGGTGAGCGCGGCACGCACCTTGGAGGCGCGCACCGAGTCGAGCGCGAGGGTGACGCCCTCGAGCGCCCGGGCCATCAGGTTGCCGCGTCCGAATTCGCTCATTCCTGCCTCAGTGCCGCAATGGGGTCGAGCCGGGAGGCTTGGCGCGCCGGATAGACGCCCGCCACCATCCCGACGAAGATGCCGAGCCCGACGCCCACAAAGATCGACCAGGGCGCCACGGCCGCCGGCAACGGCGTGAAGGCACGCACCGCGAAGGCGAGCAGGAGTCCGGTGCCGATGCCCATGGCCGCGCCGGTGACCGACAGCGTGGCCGACTCGACGATGAACTGCGCCATGATGTCACGCCGCTTGGCGCCGAGTGCCTTGCGGACACCGATCTCGCGGGTGCGCTCGCTCACCGCCATGAGCATGATGTTCATGATCACGATGCCGCCGACCACCAGCGAAATGGCCACCAGTCCCGGCAGGGCGAGGAAGAGCACCTGCGAGATCTTCTCCCAGCCGGAGAGCGCGCCCTCGGCCGACTGCAGGTGGAAGTCGTTCGCCTCGCCCGGACGGAGCCCACGGCGACCGCGCATGAGCACGGTGACTTCCTCCATCGCCGCCCGCATCTGGTCGGGCGAGATGGCCTGGATGTGGACTTCGTCGATGATGTGCGGCCGGTTCACCAGCCGGCGGGCCGGCGAGGTGATCGGCGTGATCGCGAACTTGTCGAGCGAGATCCCGAACAGCGTCCCCTGCTCGGCCACGACACCGATCACCCGGTGCGGGAGGCCCCCGACGGAGATGGTCTGCCCGATCGGATCGCGCCCGTCGAAGAGGCGCTTGCCCAGCTCCGAGCCGAGCACCACCACCGCCGCGCCGATGTTCACTTCCTGCGGCGAGAAGGCACGGCCCTGGGCGATGTCGTAGTGCTTGATCTGGAAGAACTCGGCATCCACGGTGTTGAGCGTGATCTGCTTGGCGACCTTGCCCTGCCAGCTGAGCGTGACCTGGTCGTTGCCCGCGGCGGCGATCCGCGTCGGGACGGTGATCCGCTCCTTGAGGTAGGCGGCATCCTCGATGGTGATGCGCGGATTGCGCTGCCACCGCCGCCACTCCTCCTCGCTGCTGTCGCCGGTCTGGATGTTCGGGCGCGAGCGCACCTGGAAGGTGTTCACCCCGATGAGGGCGCCGGCGAACTTCTCCGTCATGTAGACGTTCATGCCCTGCACGATCGAGACGACCGCGATCAGGAACGTGACGCCGATCAGCACGCCGACCAGCGAGAAGAAGCTCTTCAGCTTCTGCGCGCGGATCGAGTCCCACGCGAGCCGAACCGCCTCGAAGAAGGGCATCTCAGGCCGCGGCCTCGGTCACGGGCGACTCGTTGCGCTTGTCGCTGTCCACCTTGCCGTCGCGCAGCACCACCACGCGGTGCGCGTGCGCGGCGATGTCGGGCTCGTGGGTCACGAGGATGACCGTCTGCCCCTGCGCATGCAGGGAGCCGAACACCCGCATGATCTCGACGCTGGTGGCCGAGTCGAGGTTGCCCGTCGGCTCGTCGGCGAGCAGGATCGACGGCTCGTTGACCAGCGCGCGGGCGATCGCCACGCGCTGCCGCTGCCCGCCCGAGAGCTCGTTGGGGCGGTGGTCCATCCGGTTCCCCAGCCCGACCCGCTCCAGGGCCGCCTCGGCGCGGCGCTTCCGCTCGCGCGTCGAGACGCCGGCGTACACCAGGGGCAGCTCCACGTTGGCGAGCGCGGTGGCCCGCGGCAGCAGGTTGAAGGTCTGGAACACGAAGCCGATCTCGCGATTGCGCACCCGGGCGAGGTCGTCGTCGACCATGGTCGAGACTTCCTGGCCGTTGAGCCAGTACTGGCCGGCCGAGGGCGTGTCGAGACAGCCGAGCATGTTCATCATCGTCGACTTGCCGGAGCCCGAGGGCCCCATGATGGCGACGTATTCGTTGCGCCCGATCTCCAGGTCCACGCCGCGGAGGGCGAGCACGCGCTCGCTCCCCATCACGTACTCGCGCTTGATCCCTTCGAGGCGAATGATGGCGTCGCTCACTGCTTCACCGCCGTCCCCGCAGGGACTTCCACGCTCTTGACCTTGGCCGAGTCCTTGAGGTCGCGAATCGCCTGGTAGCTGCCGGCCACGATCGTCTCGCCCTTCTTGAGGCCGGTCAGCACCTCGAAGTGCTCGTCGCCGGCGATGCCGACCTTCACGAGGCGGAAGCGGGCGACGCCGTTCTCGACGACGAAGACCCCTTCCTTGTCCTTCGGCTTCTTGCCGCCGGCGGTGTCGGACGGCAGCGTCTGGGTGAGCGGCTGTCCCGGCGCGGCGTCGCCCATCGCGCTGTCCGGCCGCGTGGTGAGCGCAATGATCGGGATCGAGAGCACGCCCTTGCGCACGTCGGTGACGATGCGCGCCGTCATGCTGAGGTCCGGGCGGACGTCGGCAGGCGGGTTGGTCAGCGTGACCTCCACCTCGAAGTCCACCGCACGGTCGGCGGAAGTCGCACCAGCGGCCGCGGTGGCAGCGCTGTTCGCGATCTTGGTCACGCGTCCGACGAAGGCGGTGTCGGGGAAGGCGTCGATCGACACCGAGACGGAGTCGCCCAGCTCGAGGCGCACCACGTCGGTCTCGTCCACCTTGACGAGCGCCTGGATGACCGAGAGATCGGCGATGCGCATCAGGAGGCCGACGTCACGCGAGAAGGCACCGGTCTGCGCGACCTCGCCCTCCTCGACGGCGAGCCGCACCACGCGCCCGGCGATCGGCGAGTAGAGCCGCGTGCGGGCCAGGTTGTCCTGCGCCTCCTTGAGCGACGCCTGCGTCTGCTGCACCTGCGCCTGGCTCGACTTGAGCAGCGCCTCGGCCACGTCGAACGACTGCTGCGACTGCTCCAGCACTTCGTCGGCGATCAGCGTCGGATTGGTGCGCTTGAGCTCGCGATTCCGGTCGAGGGCGCGCTTGGCCTGGTCGCGGTTGGCGCGCGCCTGCAGCAGCTGCGCCTCGACCGAGGTCAGCGCGGCCGTGGCGCGATCCACGGCGCCCTTGAACTGCACCTGGTCGAGCTCGACCAGCAGCTGACCCTTGGTGACGAGGTCGCCCTCCTTCACCGTGATCTTGAGGATGCGCGCCGTCACTTCCGACGAGACGTCCACCTGGCTCTTCGCCTCGATCTTGCCGCTGGCTGTCACGGCCGAGACGAGGTCGCGGGCGGCGACGTCCTCAAGGCGCACCTCCACCGGCTTGTCATTGCCGCCACGGACCTTCATGACGGTGACGCCGATGATGGCGACCACGGCGAGGGCGAGACCGATCTTGACTCCACGAGACATGGGCTGTGTCCTCTGCGTCAGCGAAGGGGGCGACCGACCGCGGCTTCGAGCGCCGCGACGGCCTGATGGTAGTCGTACACGGCCGTGACGTAGTCCGCCTCGGCCTGGGTCACTGCATTCTGTGCATCGGCCACTTCGAGGGCGGTGCCCTGTCCGATCCGATAGCGATCCTGCGCCAGGCTCAACTGCTCACGCGCCAGCGTCCGGTTGGCCTCGAGCGTCACGGCCGCCTGATATGCGGTGCGCACGCCGCCGAGGCGCGATTGCACCGTGCCGGCCACCTCGAGGCGCCGCGCGCGCGCGGCCTCGCGGGCGTCATCTTCCTGGGCCTTGGCCTGCGACGTCGCCTGCGCGCGCGAGAAGCCGTCCCAGAGCGGGAGCGACAGCCCGGCCGAGATCGACCACGGCTGGCGCGTGTAGGAGAAGGGCCAGCCGCTGTTCCGGTCGCGGATCGCCTGGCTGATGTCGGCCTGCAGGGCACCGCCGGTGGCGTCGAGTCCTGCGTAGCTGTTGCAGTCGGCAATCAGCCCGCCGTTCGGCGCCGGATGGGGCGTGGTCAGGCGCGAGAGGATGCCGTTCTGGAACTCGCAATTCGCCTTCGTCCCCTGCGCGCTCGCGAGGGCCCCGGCCAGCTGCGGATTGATGTCGGTGTACTGCTGCGTGAAGCCGCTGAGGCCCGTGCTGACCGAGAAGGAGGGCAGGTACGCGGCCTTGGCCACGCGCACCCCGATGCGCGCCGACTCGTGCTGCGCGTCGGCGGCCCGAATGGTCGGATTGTCCACGCCGGCGGCGGCCAGCAGCGCGCCCAACTGGTAGGTCGGCTCGACGAGCTGGAACTGCTCGGTGAGGCGCAGGGAGTCGACATCCATCTGGGTCGGCATGCCCAGCCGGCGGATCAGTTCGATCTTCGCGTCCGTCTCGGCCTGCACGGCGCGGAGCAGTGTCACCTGGGAGCGACCGCGATTCACTTCGGCGGTGCGCACATCGATGATGTTGGTCTGGCCGACCTGCTGCCGCGCGCGGGCGAGCGTCAGGAAGTCCTCGTTCCGCGCAAGCTGCTGGCGCGCAACTTCGACGGAGGCCGACGCCCGCAGCACCGCGAGGTACTGGGTCGTCACGTCGGCCGTGAGGTTATTCCCCGCGCCCGTGATATTCTCCTCCACCACCCGCTGCTGGGCTTTCTGCTGCCCCGGTGCCATTAATTCACGGGCCGAGAGGCTCCATGAGGCGGAGAGGTTGTAATTCGATCCGATGGTGTTGGACCCCTGCGAGAAGACCTGGTTGGCGAAGGTCTGCCGCCCGGCCCGGCTGTAGCTGATGCCGGTGCTCCCGCTCAGGGTCGGGAAGAGGGCGCCGTAGGCCGCCCGTACCGCCGCGGCCGCCGGGTCCTCATCATTCAGCGTCTGACGATAGGTCGGGCTGTTCTGTCGGGCGAGGACCAGCGCCTCGGACAACGAGAGCTGACGGGGCACTTGGGCGGCCGCCTGAGCCGAGACCCCGGGGGCACCCGAGACCACCAGCAGTGCCAGCAGACCGCCAACCAAACGACTCGACATGGGCCATCCTTCGGAAAGAGATGAAGACTGATATGGCCTTGTACGACCAACCCCAGTCAAAGTTTCAAGGTGATACATCCACCGGAGCCCCGGCCATGACGCCGTGGCTCCTGCTGGGTGGCACAATCCTACTGGCAGGTGAGGCCGGAAGGGATGGCCGATGGCTTCTGGCTCTGGCCACCGCGCTGGTCGCGTTGGTGGTTGGCGGGGTGGTGGCCCGGCTCGGGGGGCGTGCCATGCGGGCCGCGGCCCTGGGTCTCCTTATTCTGGGCGCGGTGGCCGGGACGGTCGCGTGGCGCCTCGGACGGGCCTCCAGCCTCTCGGGGGGGCTCGTCGCCGAGTCCCTCGCCGACGCCACAGCGGGGCGCGACCGCCTCCTCGGCTCGGCGATCGCCTCGGCCACCCGCGCGGCCGACAACGCGCTGCAACGTCTGGCGGCCACGCCCAGCAGCGCCGACCTCACCGACCTCACGGCCGATGGCTCGGTGGAACGGGCCATCACCGTGCTCGCTGGTGACTCGGTCCTGGCGGTGGTGGGGCCGCATCGCGTTCCCCCGATGGCGGGTCGCGGCGAGGTCACCCTGATCACGACCCCCTTCGTGAAGCTCGCCGTGGTCTCGCGGAGCCGCGGCGGACGTGAGGCGCAGGTCACCCTCTTGCTCGACGCAGCCCCCGGGGTCCCGACGGCGGGCACCTCGCTGGCTCGCGGCGCCGGGGGATGGCAGCGGGTCGGCTGGCGCTGGGAGGTGCCCGCGTCGGAACTGCGCTTCCCGACGGTCTCGGCCGCGATTGCGGGCGTGCGTGCCGCGATGATTCCCGTCGCACCGGAGCCCGCGGCACTGGTGCAGCGCGAGCGCGACCTCGCCAAGCTCCTGCTCACCGCGGCGATGACGGTAGTGGCGGTGCTCACGCTGATCGGTGGTGCCCCCGTGGGGGTGCGGGCCGGTGCGATCCTCGTCCCGCTCTGGGCGGTGATGCGCGTGGACGTGGCACCCGCCGTCCTCGGCGCCACGGCGGTGGCGGCGATGCTCGCGGCCGTCGCGTTGCTCCTGCTCGCCGTGCTGCTCTGGCGCAGGCCGCTGCGGCGCACCTCGATCGGCCTGGTGGCCTCGGTGCTGTTGCTCGCGACCACGCCGCCGTTGGTGGCGCTGATGGGGCGCGAGGTGGTGCCCGTCACTGAGTCCACGTCGATCCTCGCGTGGTTCTGGTGGCAGGCGGTGCTGGCGCTCGCCACCGCGTCGTTCCTTGCCGTCGCCTCCGCACCGCTGCGCACCCCGAAGGATCACGAGGGGACGGCGCGCTGGGGCTTTGCGGCCGCGGCACTCGCCGTGGGTGTTGGCGTGATCGGCATCGTGGCATGGCTGCCGAGCCAGTGGGCGTGGTGGTACGCACCGCTCTGGTTGCTGCCGCTGGCGGTGTTCCTCCCCCTCACCACGCCGCGTGCCCGGCTCCTCGCCATTGCCACCACCGCCGGCATCCTCGCGGCGCTCGCCACCTGGGGGGCCTCGCTCGAACAGCGGATGATGCTGGCCCAACAGGACGTGGAGCGACTGGGCGAGCGCCCCGACAGTGCCGCGCGCGAAGCGCTCGATCGCTTTGGTGCCGAACTGATCGCGGCACGACCCACCACACTCGATCGCCTGTTGGTGGCGTGGCTCGATTCGCCGCTCGAGGCGCTCGGCGTGCCGACGCACCTGGCGCTCTGGGACAGCGACGGCCTGCCGCCGCGCGATCAGGTGGCGCTCGATGCACTCGACGTAGTCTGGGCCGACCTCGACTCGCTGGTGCGTCAGGGCGGCGACGCCGTGCGGCGCACCACGCTACTGCGCGGGGCGGGGCGGCACGAGGTGTTGGTGGTGCCACTGGCCCCCGACACCATTGTGACCGTCACCATCGGGCCGCGCTCACGATTGATCGCGCCCACGCGCTTCGGGCGATTGATCAACTGGCGCGCACCACGCGATCCGCCGTACCGCGTCTCCTTTACGCCGGCGGCCGCCACCGCGAGCGACGCCAACTTCGCGCGACGCGGTCGCCTCGTCACCGCGTTGCGCCCCATCGAGGTCGGGGCCGAGCGTCGCACCGTGCGCCTCGCCCTCGAGATGTCGCGCCCGCGTCCGTTTGCGGTGCGTGCCGCGCTCGTGGTGCTGCTCGATGTGCTGATCATCCTCGGCAGCTGGCAGCTGTTGCAGTGGTTGATGACGGCGACCCCGTGGCGACCGCAGCCGGTCTTCCGTCGCTCCTATCGCCGCACGGTGGCGACGGCACTCGCGGCCTTCTTCATCGTGCCGGCGCTGCTCTTCACGCTCTGGTCGGTGCTGCGCCTGCGCGGCGATGCCACGCGGCAGCGCGCCGATGAAGTCACCCGCACGCTGCGCGACGTGGCCGTCGCCGGTGGCTTCGCGCTGGCCGAGGCACCGGTGCCCGACCTCGAGGCGCTGCGACGCCTGGCCGATCGCGAAGACACCGAGCTCGGCATCTATCGGCATGGCAGGCTCGTGGCCGCGTCCGTGCCGCTGCTCACCAACCTCGGGCTGATGGCCCCGGCGCTCGACCCCGGCGTCCGTCCGCCGGCCGGGACCGATGTGCGCGCGGTGCCGGTGCCGCTCCCGGGTGCCGGCCTGCGACTCGGCGTCGAGCAAGCGGCGAATGACTCCACCCTCATCGCGGCAGCGTTGCCCGGCAGCGAGGCCGACCTCGCCAACGAGCAGGTCGACCTGCTGCTGCTGCTCTTGCTGACGTCACTGGCCGGAGGACTCGCCGCCGTGGTGGTGGCCGGCGTGGTGGCGCGTGCCCTCGGCCAGCCGATCGAGTTGCTGCGTCGCACGGCGCTCGCCATCGGTCGACGCGAGTCCCCGCCGACCGCGCGCGACATCCCGGCGGAGTTCGGGCCGGTGTTTGATGCCATCACGCAGATGCAGACCGACCTGCAGTCGAGCGAGGCCGAGCTCGAGGCCGGGCGTGCGCGCACGGCCGCCATTCTCAGCACGGTCACCACCGGCGTCATCGGTGTGGATGCGCAGGGGCTGGTGATTCACGCCAATCCGCGCGCCGCCGAATTGCTCGGCCGACGCGTCGAGGTCGGCGTGCCGCTGGTGACGCAGTTGCCGCCGAGCTGGGCGTCGGTCGAGGCCGGAGTGCAACGCCTGCTCGGACCCGACACGCGCGACGCCGAGAGTCGCGAACTGGAAGTGGACGAACAACAGTTTGCGGTGACGCTGGCCCCATTGGGCGATGGTGGCCTGGTGCTGGCCGTCACCGACATCACCGCCGCCTCGCGCGCGGCGCGCATCGTGGCGTGGGGCGAGATGGCCAGACAGGTGGCGCACGAGATCAAGAATCCCCTCACGCCGATGCGTCTCGGACTGCAGCACCTGCGGCGGGTGCGTGCCGACGGCGGCGCGGGGCTGCCGGAGTTGGTGGACCAGACGGCCGAGCGATTGCTGGGCGAGATCGACCGACTCGATCGAATCGCGCGTTCCTTCGCTCGCTACGGCGCGCCGCCGGAACAGGCCACGCCGCTGGAGTCCCTTGCCCTCGCCGAGGCCGCCCGCGAGATCGCGGCGCTCTTCGCGCTGGGTGGCGGGCAGGCGGTGGTGGAGGTCGAGGCCCACTCGGGCGCGGCCGTGCTGGCGCGCCGGGAGGAGCTGCTACAGGTGCTGCTCAACCTCGTGGACAACGCCATGGCCGCCGATGCCACGCACATTCGCCTGATTACCGGGGAGGGGGAACTTCGGGTCAGCGACAATGGTCGGGGGATCCCGCCGGACCAGATCAGCCGGCTTTTCGATCCGACCTTCTCGACCACCACCAGCGGGACCGGGCTGGGGCTGGCCATCGTCCGCCGGCTGGTGGAGGGGTGGGGGGCCCGGATTGAGGCGGAAAGCGTTCCCGGGGGAGGAAGCAGCTTCACGATCCGCTTTCCGGGCTCAACCCCTGAGGGGGGAACCGGCGTATCACCTCTTTGAACCCTTGGACCCCGATTCCCGGGTCGTCCGGCGGGCGTACCGATCAACCGGAGTGGCGCACTATGAAGTCTCGTCTCGCGCTGGTGGCAGTGATGGTCCTGGCGACGGCCCCGCTGGCCGCGCAGGGTGGTGGTGGGGCCCCGGGTGGTGGTCGTGGGATGGGTGGCCGTGGCATGAACATCGAGGCAATGACCGCCCTCTACACGCTGACGCCCGAGCAGGTGACCAAGGCCGATGCCCTCCTCAAGGCGTATCAGGCGCAGGTCATGCCGCTCCAGCAGTACATGATGGCGCAGCGGCAGGGTGGCGGCGAGGTCAACCCGGACTCGATGAAGAAGTCGACCGACGCGCGCACCAAGTTCAACGCCGACTTCAAGGCGCTGCTCACGGGCGACCAGGTCAAGAAGTTCGACTCGGTGCAGGCGGCGCAGGCGGCACGGATGGGTGGACGCGGACCGGGCGGCCTCTAATTCTTCGCCCGCTGATTCTCGCAGGATTGCTCCTCGTCGGGTGCGGTGGCGTCAAGGACGCCACCCCGCCAGACGGGGAGTCTGCGTTTCAGGGCCCGGGGCCGGCCTCGTCGGCGATGATCGCCGAGGGCGACACGGCGACGGTGCTCGCGCTGCTCAAGCTGACCATGAGCGAGCTCGACGCGCTGCTCGAGACGATGGAGCGTCGCGACACGGTGCTGGCCGCCGAGCCCGGGCAGGAACCGCAGCGCATTTCCGTCTGGCTCAAGGACGGCGCGCCGCGCAAGCTGCTGGTGAGCGAGCCCAATGAGTCGGGGCTGATGAACGACGAATCGGCCTACTGGTTCGTCGATGGCGAGTTGCGCGCGGCACAGCAACAGTTTGACGCCTACTTCCTCGAGGGCGACAGGATCCTGCTCTGGACCGACGAGGCCCTGGAGCCGCGGACCGACGTGACAACGCAGGAACGGATGGATCGCGAGTTGGTGCTGGTGGCCGAAGTCGAACTCCGTCTCGCACACTTCGGGCTCAAGCTCTAGCACGCTGCAGCATTGCATCGCCAACGCCTCACGCCGCATCGGATTGATGCGCGTGGGGCGTTCTGGTGTGGCGAGACTCCGGGATCTCCTGCCACGAGGCCTCACTGCTCGCCCGCATCCGCTCTGCCACGGTTCTCGGGGTCGACGCCCTGGCCATTGATGTTGAAGTGGACATCACCAACGGGCTTCCCAACTTCACCACCGTCGGCCTCCCGCTCGGCGCGGTCAAGGAGGGACGCGAGCGAGTCGCCGCTGCGCTCGGCAACGCCGGCTATCAACTCCCGTTGCGCCGCATCACCGTCAACCTCGCCCCCGCGGATGTGCCCAAGCGCGGCAGCGCGCTCGACCTCGCGATCGCCGTGGGGATCCTCGCCGCCAGCGGGCAAATCATCGAAGACCGACTCGCGGGCACGCTCTTCCTCGGCGAGCTCGGCCTCGAGGGCGATCTTCGCCCGGTGCGTGGCGCGCTGCCGATCGCGCTTGCGGCCGCGGCGATGGGGTGCAGCGAACTGATTCTCCCGATCGCCAATGTGGCCGAGGCGGCGGTGGTGGAGGGCGTGACGGTGCGCGGCGCGGCGACGCTCACCGAGGTCTGCCGACACCTGGGTGGAGAGATCACCCTTGAGCCGGTGCGCACCGACACGGCGGCGCTGATGGCGGCTGCGCCATCGTGCGATGTGGACTTTGCCGACGTGAAGGCGCAGGCTGCGGCCAAGCGTGCGCTGGAAGTGGCGGCAGCGGGGGCGCACAACATCCTGATGATCGGTCCGCCCGGGGCGGGGAAGACCATGCTGGCGCGGCGCCTGCCGAGCATCCTCCCGTCGCTGTCGCTGCTGGAAGCGCTGGATGTCACGCGGATTCATTCGGTGGCGGGGCTGCTGCCGCTGGGCGAGGCGTTGCTCACGCAGCGGCCCTTCCGGGCGCCGCACCACACCATCTCGTATGCGGGGCTGATCGGTGGCGGGTCGATCCCGCGGCCGGGCGAGGTCTCACTCGCCCATCATGGTGTGCTTTTCCTTGATGAGGTGGCCGAGCTGTCGTCGAACGTGCTCGAAGTACTGCGGCAGCCGCTGGAGGACGGGCACGTCACCATTTCGCGCGCCGCGATGACGCTTGGCTATCCGGCGCGCTTTCTCTTCGTGGCGGCGATGAACCCATGCCCTTGTGGCTATGCCGGCGACCCGGTGCGGCAGTGCCACTGTCCGCCGCTCACGGTGCAGAAGTATCTGGCGCGCATCTCGGGGCCGCTGCTCGACCGGATGGACATTCACCTGAGCGTACCACCAGTGGCTTACGACGATCTCGCCGCGCGGAGCGGCGTGGAGTCGAGTGCGGCGGTGCGGGCGCGGGTGGAGGCAGCGCGTGATAGGCAGCGGGAACGCTTCAAGCGGAGCCGAGGGATCTTTGCCAACGCACACATGGGGCCGCGGGAGCTGGCGAAGCACGTCCCCCTCGACGCGGCCACGGAGGCGGTGATGAAGGGGGCGATCGAGCGGCTCGGCCTCTCGGCGCGCGCCTATCACCGGGTGCTCAAGCTGGCGCGGACGCTGGCCGACCTGGCGGGGAGTGACCAGGTCACGGCGGCGCAGGTGGCAGAGGCGATCCAGTACCGGGTGCTGGATCGGGGGCGGGACTAGTACAGCCGCGCATGTCAATGCGCGGCCCCTCGGACCGATACCAGCCGCATTCAGCCGCGCATGCCTGCCCTGAGAGCCGCGAAGGTCCAAGGCGCGGCACATGCACCAGGAGCCTGGGGTTGCCGCTTGGCGCTTATTGGTACCACTGGGAGAGCGCGGCAATTGACCCTCGAGTGCTCAGCATCTACGCTTATCCGGATGAAGCTGTTCCTTTCCCTTCCAGAGCCTCTTGTCGCCCGACTTGAAGCCGAAGCGGCCCGCCTGAAGGCGACGATGTCTGACGTCGTCGCCGAGGCGCTTCTGCGCATGCTCGATGGACGGCGTGCAGCCCCCTCATGGTACCCCCTCCCAACCTTCGAGCTCGGCGCACCGATGGTCGACCTTGCCGATCGCAACGCCCTCTACGATTGCTTCGATCAGGAGGACTGAGCGAGCCTATCCCCGCGGGCCTCTCCCGGACCGTGACCCGAGATGCCGACTTCCACAGGTTTGAGGGCATTGAGGTAATCGACCCGGTCGCCACGCCGAGGTAGATTGCGGGGAACCCTCTCCACCTCCCCCACTCAGCTGCAGGTCTCGCCATGTCCCGCTCCCCTCGTCGCGCCGTCGTGCGCGTCCTCGCCCTGCTCCTTCTTGGGGTGGTTCCCGCCACCGCCCAGCAAGCCAAGCCGCTCCTCACCGTCGCGGACTATGCCCGCTTCGAGAGCATCGTCGGCGAAACGCTCTCGCCCGACGGGCGGTGGTTTGCCTATCGGGTGACCAAGCCCGATCAGGATGGCGAACTGCGAATCCGGCGGAGTGATGGCGGCGATTCGGTGCGCGTGGTCCCGCTCGGGACCGCTCCCGCCTTCTCGGCGGATAGTCGGTACCTCGTGTGGAGCGTGGATCTGACGATCGCCGAGCGGGAGAAGCTCACCCGCGAGAAGAAGCCGATTCGGTTGCAGGCCGCAGTGCTGCACCTCGCGACGGGCACCCTCACCCGGCACGAGGACGTGCGAGCCTTCACGTTCTCACCCGATGCCCGGTATCTGGTGCTCCATGGCTATGCCCCAACCGAGCCGCGCGGGAAGGGCGCGCCGCTGCGCGTGGTCGACTTGGCCTCGGGGACGGTCACGGCGTTCGGCGACGTGGGCGAGTATCGCTGGGCCGACCGCGGTGCGCTGCTGGCCATGACGGTCGCGACCGGCGGCGCGAGCGGCAACGGGATCCAGCTCTTCGACGCCGCAACGGGTCGGCTGCGCGCCCTCGACCTCTCCGGCTCGGCCTACAAGTCGCTCACCTGGCGGAAGGGAAGCACCGACCTCGCGGCCTACCGCACGCTTGCGCCCGCTGACTCGACGCGCGTGGGCGATGCGCTGCTGGTGTGGCGCGATGTCGCCGGCAAGCAGAGCGCAGCCGTGCTCGACGCGGCGCGGACGCGCTTCCCGGACACGCTGCAGGTGGTCGGCATGTCCCCACCGCGCTGGTCCACCGATGGCCGCTCGCTCGCCTTCGGACTGCAACGCGTCCCGGTCAAGGACAGCACCCGTGGTGCGCGCAACGACTCGGCATCGACCGTCCAGATCTGGCACAGCACCGATGTGTCGGTGATCCCGCAGCAGCAGGTGCGCCAATCCGCGCTGGCGCGCCAGACCCTCCTGGCGGTCTGGCATCTCGACGGCGACCGGGTGGTACAACTCGGCACCGACCCCGAGGCCTCGCCCATCCTGCTCGAAGGGTGGCGGCATGCGGTCGACAAGCCCGACGATCGGTACGACTGGGGGACGATGTTCGGGCGGCGCTACCACGACGTGTACCTGATTGATGTCGCCACTGGCACGCGGACCCTGGTGCAGGAGAAGGTGCGGCACTCGTTCCAGAGCGGCGGCGGCAAGTATCTCCTCTTCTTTGACGGCACCGGCTACACCTCCTACGAGATCGCCACGGGGAAGCGCACGCCGCTCACGGCAGGCCTTCCGGTCGCCTTCGCGAACACCGAGTACGACACCCCGACCGACATCCTGCCGCCACATGGCGTGGGCGGATGGCTCGCCGGCGACGCGGCCGTGCTCCTCTATGACCAGTTCGATGTCTGGCGCATCTCGCCCGATGGTGCGCGCCGTGAGAAGCTCACCGATGGCCGTGCCGCCAAGCTCACCCACCGCGTCATGCGCCTGGACTTCACCGAACCGTCGATCGATCCACGGAAGCCCATGTACGTGACGCTGCGCGACGAGAACACCCAGGCCATGGGGTACGCGCGCATGGCACCGGGCGGGAAGGTCGAGCGCCTGCTCCTGGCGGACCGCGCACTCCGATCGCTGAGTCGAGCGGATAGTGCGGACGTCTTCCTCTATAGCACCGAGACTCGCGAGCAGCCGCGCGAGGTGTTCGCCGTGCACGGCAACTTCGCCGTCCCGAAGCAGCTGACCGCCACTAATGCGTTCCTGAAGGACTACGCCTGGACCAAGTCGGAGCTGGTGTCGTTCACCAGTGACGGTGGCATTCCGCTGCAGGGGATCCTGCTCTACCCGGCGAATCACGACCCGGCCAGGAAGTACCCGATGATCGTCTACACCTACGAGAAGCTCGCGGCCGGGCTGCACTCCTTTCAGGCGCCGTCGGAGCGGAGCTACTACAACTACTCGGTCTGGACGCAGCGCGGCTACTTCGTGCTGATGCCGGACATCGTCTTCAAGGCACGCGAGCCGGGCGTGAGCGTCCTGCAGTCGGTGCGTGCCGCTGTGCGCCACGTGACCGATCGCGGCCTGGTGGACCCGAAGCGCGTCGGCCACATCGGTCACTCCTGGGGTGGTTACTCCGCCGGGTACCTCGGCGTCTACGGCGGCGACTTCCTCGCGACCACCGTGGCCGGTGCGGGGATCTTCGACATGGTCTCGTTCCTGGGGCAGTTCCACTGGGCCAGTGGCTCGCCCGAGTGGGATCATGGCGAGACCGGCCAGGCGCGGATGGAGGTGCCGTACTGGGAGGACCGCGCGGCCTACGAGCGCAACTCGCCGCTGCACGGCCTCCAGCAGATGAAGATTCCGATGCTCATGGCGCACGGCAACAAGGATGGCACGGTCGAGTTCTTCCAGGCGACGGAGTTCTACAACTTCGTGCGCCGTGCCGGCAAGGAAGCCGTGTTGCTGGTGTACGATGGCGAGGATCACGGCTTCAGTCGGAAGGCGAACCAGATCGACTACCACCGCCGGATTCTCGAGTGGTTCGGGCACTACCTCAAGGGTGAGCCTGCCCCGACGTGGATCACCGACGGCATGAAGCTCCAGGACACGCCCGCGGAGGTGAAGCGGGTGGCGGATCAGGGGAAGGTGGAGAAGGGGAAGCCGTAACTCACCCCCCCACCTCAAACACCATCCGCTGCTCCACCAGTTGCCGAACGGCCTTGCCGCGCATCTTGGCGGGCTCGAAACGCGCGCGCAGGATCGCCTCGCGCGCGGCAGCCTCGAAGGCGGGGAGTGCCTGGCCAATCAATCGCACCGAGGCCGGCTCGACCTGTCCGCGCGCGTCCACCACAAAGCGCAGCGTGACCCGCCCCGCCACACCCGCCTGCTTGAGCGCCGTGGGATAGACCGGTTCGCCACCGCCGAGGTAGCGGACCGGGATGTCCACCTCTTCCTGCGTGAAGTCGCGCGGCGTGGTGCCCTCGCCTCCGCCAGAAGCGGGGAGCACGCTCGCAGGCACGTTGCCGCCACCGGTCAGTCGCGAGGGATCGAAGGCCGCGCCAAGGTCCACGGGTGGGATGCCACTCGGGATGTCGGTCGGCGGCGCAATGCTCGCAAAGCTCGGAGCAGCGCTTGTCGCGGACTGCGTAGCGACGGTCGCGGATTGTGGAAGCTGCGCCGCCGGCGGTGCGATGGAGCGGACGTAAACCGCGCTGGTGTCCACCAGACTGCGCTGTACCATCTGGGCGGCCCCCTGCGTGGCCTGCACGGCGCCGATCACCAGGCCGACGTGTACCACCAGCGAGCCGAACAACTGCGTCAACGAGCGTTCTGAATGGGTGCTGGATGCGATCAGCGTGCCGAACATGAGGAACCTCCGTGCGTGGGTGGGACCCAAGGCCTCGGAGTTCAACATCGCTCGGCAAGCTTGCACTGGTGTGGGGCGGGGATGACAATGCGCCGCCCCCCAGATGACGGGGTGGCGGCGGGTTCATTGCAGGGGGATGACAACAGGTGCCAGTGCATTCGCGAGCACGCAGGTCCCTCGCTTCGCTCGGGATGACAGCTTCTCCTTCCCGCGGCCTGACGGCCGCGGCTGAATGGGCGTTTCGGTTCGCCGTTCGCTGTTCGCTGTTCGCCGTCTACCTGCACCCCACCATCCGAAACGCCCCAATCCGACTCGAATAATTCGTCGCCCCCGGCCGGTAGTAATCACCGACATACCAGATGGTGCAATCGTCGCTCGGGTCTACGGCCGTCTGCGTGTAGTCCTCCCAGCGCAGCGTATTGGTCTGCGCCCCTTCGCCGCGCACCATGATGACCTCGCGCATCGGGAGCACGCCGAGCGGGTCGTTGGGGCGGCGACCGGCGAAGCGCTGCTCGGGGAATTGGGTGGCGCTCCCGGCGGAGTAGCCGATGCCGATGTTGCCGAACTTGTCGATGGCCGGGGAAGGGAGCCAGCGGTAGGTCGCGTCCGGTGCGTACGTCCCCTGCTGATGCAGCGCCGGTGCGCGGTCCTTCCCGATCCGGAACTCGTACCAGCGCACGCCACCGGCACCCGCCGCGGTGTTGATCGAGTGCGTGGCCACCACCGACTCGGTGTTGCCGATGCGCCGATAAACCACCCGCGCCATCAGCTTGTCACCCTGCGAGTCGAGGCGACGCTCCACGCCCGGCTGCGGAACGCAGTTGGTGAGCTGCCCGCCGCAGAGGTAGTGGTACGGTGCCACCGCGATCCTGGTCGGGCCATCGAGACGCGTCTTGCTCGGGTCGTCCCAGTTGACCCGGAATTGCCAGGCGTAGATGCCGTCGTCGTGAAGGACGTTCTTGAGCTGCGTGCCGCCGCTGGCGAGCACCAGGTTGGGGGCACCGGCCGGTGGCAAGGCATGGCCATCGAGATCCACGTTGTTCAGGAAGTTCACTCCCGCCACGGTGACGCACTGCTCGGTGGCCGGCTCGCCGCGCAGCATCCGTGCACGGTCGGCCACGCAGGCGTGCTTCTCGATCACGTCGTCGCCCGTGGAGCTGGGCAGGTACCAGCCGTCAGGCCAGACCGCGGGACGTGGATAGTCGGGAAAGAGCGGCCGCACAAACTCGTAGCGGTAGTAGCTCCCCATCGGATCACTGCTGGTGCTCACCGCGTAGCACATGGCGTACTGGCCGCTGTCGCGCGGTGCCACCGGACGCGCCGCCGCAGCCGCCCCCGGCACGGTCGGTTCAGGCGGGGCCGGGATGAAGAGTGGTGCGGCAGGGCCCGGCTGACCGGCGCGACCGATCACCATCCGCTTGGCACCCTCACCGTCCTTGGGTGCCGGGGCATCATCCGGCCGCACCGGCCCACGCGAGAAGATCGGCATGACGATCAGCCACCGATCCGCGAGCTGGTCGTAGCGCGCCACCGCATCGCCGTTGTTGCGCTGCTCGCAGAGGCCGCCAAAGCCGCGCCAGATGTTGCGCGTCTCGACCGGGCCGTAGAGCACGTGCCCGCTTTCCGGATAACGCGTCCCCGCCTTGGTGAAGATCGCCATCCGCGTGTTGACGATCTGCACGATGTGATCGGGACCCACCGCGAGCGAATTGTCGGATGGGTTGCGCACCGTGGCCGTGCCCTGCGGTCCGGAGAAGCCGACGCCGAGTCCGTCGAAGGAGGCGACCATTCGCGCGGCGGGCGCGGTGCCGTGCGATGTCTGCTCCACCTCCGCCGCACCGCTCGGCATGGTCATCACCGCGTCGCGCACGCGCGGATCTTCCCCTTCCCGCGGCGAGACGCCACCCATCGGCGCGCCCAACTCGTCCACCTCGACGGACGCGATCACGTCGCCCGGCAGGATGCGGTCGGCGGCCTCGAGCCCGCTGATGATCTCGCCGGCAATGGTGTACTCGTGATCGAGCCGGGGGTTGTCGGCCAGGTCCACATACCACTGCGCGTCGCCGGTGTCGCGACCGCGGGTCGAGATTCCGATGCTCCCCCGAAAGTGCGACCGGAGTGCGAGCTCATCGCGCATGAAGGGGCCGTCGCCCACGTACTCCGAGGCGTCGCCCCCTCCACCCTGCGCCACGAAGTTCGGCTCCACACGCTGGAGGATCTTGCCGTTGTAGTAGCCCTCGCGCGCCAGGCGGAGGAGGCGCGCCGTGGTGGCCGGTGCGTCGTCGGCAAAGAGGCGGATCACGAAACGGCCACCGCCGCTCGACTCGGCCATGGTCACGATCAGCCGCGCCTGGCCCTGCCGCAGCAGTGCCGCCAACGGCTCGGGGCGGATCGGGAGCGGCTTCGGCTGGGCGGTGAGGGGGCGCCCGTGCCACCGCGAGAGGATGCCGGTGGCCGCGACCGCCACGCTGGTGTCGAAGTCGGCGGCGTAGCCAAGGAGCCTGGGCGAGTGCTCGACGCTGCCCAGTTCACCGATCCGTTGCAGCAGGGCGATGCGCGGGTCACGGGAGGTCTCGCGCTGCTCCGCGGTGATGCGTCGCAGCGATTCGAAGGCGGCATCGAGTGCGTTGCCGTTCGTGGTGCCCCGGAGTGCCGTGGCGGCCGCGAGCACCACCTGGTAGCCGGGCGAGGAGAGCGCGGCGACATAGATCGGGTCGGCGTCGTGCTTGGCGTGGCGAACCAGTCCCTCGATGGCGGCTTCCTGCACGTTGTGGTCGCGGTCGGTGGCGAGGGACCGGAGCGTGGCCACGTCGCCGAGGGTGGTGGCGGCGGTCGCGGCGGCGATGCGCTCGCCCCATTCGCGTGCGGTCGTGAAGCGCGCCAGGTGTGGCCGGGCGCGAGCGCTGTCCATACGGGCCAGGGACTTGAACGCGCGCGCGGCATGGTGCCAGCGATGCGCCACGGGACCGGTGGTGCGCGGCGTGGTCAGGTGGCGCTCGAGCACCGCCACCGCGGCCGCCTGATCGGCGCAGGGCGTGCCGAGGGCGTCGAGCGCCGTGAGCGCGACGATCGGCATCGGGTCGT
This sequence comes from Gemmatimonadales bacterium, assembly GCA_033764505.1. Classification (GTDB taxonomy): domain Bacteria; phylum Gemmatimonadota; class Gemmatimonadetes; order Gemmatimonadales; family GWC2-71-9; genus Palsa-1233. Next base: position 8,385 of record JANRIW010000037.1, on the reverse strand, counting down.
CGGCGAGGGTGTGGAGCACTGCGCAGTCGGTGGGCCGTGCGCCGAGACGGGTTGCGACGATGGCGCCGAGCCGCACCACGTGCGAGGGGTCGGCGGCGGCGCGTCGAACAGCCGCGGTGCGCTGTGCGACCGGGAGCGCCATCACGCCCTCGACGGCGAGGCGGCGCACCTGCTCGTCACGATCGGTGAGCGTGGCCGCGACCGTCGCGGAATCGAGGCCACCGGTGAGCGAGAGCGTGCTGAGGGCAATGCGCCGGACGGTCGCGTCGGTCGAGGCAACGGCCGCGCGCCGCACCGCCGCGACGGTCGACGCGGTGAGGGCACCCGTGGTCCGTCGCGCCTGCGCCAGTCGGTAGAGTCCCTGCATCATCTCCCGGCTCGGCGCACGCGCCATGCGGGCGGCGATGGCCGACTCGGCCCCACGCGCCGCGCTGGAGTCGGCGTGCGGCAACCGGCCGATGGATGCGGCGAGTGCGCCGACCACGGCGGGGTGTTGTTCGGATTGCAGGGCAGCGGCGAGTGCGTCGCTGGCGCTGCGCACTGTCAGCCCCGTGCTTGTGGTGCTGGCTGTCGTCCGGGGCAGGTGGGCCACGCTCTGCGCAATCGCATTGGCGGCCTCGCGTCGGACCGCGGGCACGGGATCACGGAGCAGGGGAATGAGGCGCGCGCCGAGCTCGGGGCGCTGCAGTCGGCCGGCGGCGCGAGCGGCGACGCGGCGGAGCAGGGTGTCGCTGCCCGCCATCCCGTCGAGAATGGGTCGGATGCCCTCGCGTCCGGTGCCGCGGTGATCCTCGGCCTCGAGGAGTCGCTGGAGCGCCGACGTGTCGGGCCGGGTCGCTGATTGGGCCGGCACCACGCAGGGGATGAGAAGCAGGGCGGCGGCGAGGCTGAGGCGCATCGGGAATCCGAGGATGGGAGGGATGGCAGTAATCTGGTGCCGATGAAGCAACATGTCATCCCGATGTCGCTTCAGCCGCGGCCGTCAGGCCGCGGGGAAGGGGCAGATGCATGGTTGAAGACCTCTTTCCCCTCACCGCGGCCTGACGGCCGCGGCTGAAGATCGCCGACGGCGGCCGCTCTGGTGCCCCAGCCGGCCAACGCGTATTCATTCGTGCTGCCGGGAACCCCCGGCGATTCCCGAACAGATGACGGAGGCAGGATGTCGCGCTCTACCCTCGCGGCGAGTCGTGTGGCCGTGCTCCCCCTCGTGGCGGCGCTCTGGACCGTGGCCCCGCTGCCGGCCCAGGGGCCGCCGCAGCCGGTGGACGTCGAGTACACCGCCAAGATCAAGGAGTACCTCACCGATCCGCGGATCTCGACCGAGCTGGTGGACCACCTGCCGGCGTCCGCGACGGTGCCGACGCCGCTCAAGTTCCTGGGGCGGATTGTCGGGACACCGGGCGAGCTGACCTACGCGAAGGATATCCACCGCTACTACGCCGCCATCGCCGCTGCCTCGCCGAGGGCCAAGTACTGGAGCATCGGGAAGACCGAGGAAGGGCGCGACATCGTGGTGCTGGCCATTGCCGACAGCGCGACCCTCGCCCAGCTCGACCGCTACAAGGGGATGCTCAACGAGCTCACCGATCCGCGCCGCACCTCCGAGGCGCGTGCCCAGCAGCTCCTCGGCACGGCGAAGCCGATCTACTGGCTCACCAGCGGCATGCACTCGCCGGAGCGCGGTGGCCCCGAGACGCTGATGGAGTTGGCCTACCGGCTGGTGGTGCAGGAGACACCGTTCATCCGCGAGATCCGCGAGAACGTGATCACCTTCATCACGCCGGTGCTCGAGGTGGATGGGCGCGAGAAGATGGTGGACACCTACTACTGGAACAAGAAGTACGGCACCGATGGCACGCTGCCGCTGATGTACTGGGGCAAGTACGTCCAGCACGACAACAATCGCGACGGCATGGGGCAGTACCTCGCGCTGACCAAGCACACCACCCGCACGTTCATCGAATACACTCCGACCGTGCTGCACGACCTGCACGAAGCGGCCACGTACCTCTACTCCTCGACCGGCACCGGCCCCTACAACGACGCCATCGATCCGATCACCGTGGACGAGTGGTGGCTCCTCGCCAAGAACGACGTGCTGGAGATGACCAAGCGCGGCGTACCGGGGGTCTGGACGTACGGGTTCTACGACGGCTGGACCCCGAACTACATGTTCTTCATCGCCCACACACACAACGCCATCGGTCGCTTCTACGAGGTGCAGAGCTACGGGCCCGACAACTACGTCCAGCGCACCGGTGCCACCACCACCTCGCGCGAGTGGTTCCGTCCCAATCCGCCGCTCGCCCAGATCAACTGGGGCCCGCGCGCCAACGTCAACATCCAGCAGTCGGGGGTGCTCTTCTCGCTCTCGCGGATGGCCAAGGAACGGCGGAGCTTCCTGGAGAACTACTGGCTCAAGAACAAGCGCGCGGTGGAGAAGGGAAAGAGCGGTGCAATCAAGGGATGGGTGATTCCTGCAGGACAACACGCCCGCGCCAACGCCGCCGAGGCGGTGAACGACCTGCGCCGCCAGGGGCTGGAATTCCACGTCGCCACGGCGCCATTCACGGCGGGGCATGTGGCGGTCAAGGCTGGCGACTGGATCGTGCGCGGCGACCAGCCGTACCGGACCCTCGCCGAGATGTATTTCTCGCTGCAGAACTTCCCGGTGGCCAACCCGTCGCCGTACGACGACACCGGCTGGACCTTCCCGATGATGCGCAACATGACGATCACGCCGGTGGGCGACGCGGCGCTGCTCGCCGGGCCGATGACGGCGGTCACGACCGACGTGCGGGCCGCCGGCGGGATCACCGGTTCGGGCAGCGTGGTGGTGGTGCCGGCCACGCGCGACAATGCGCTGGTCTCGCTTCGCTTCCGCCTGGCCAAGGTGCCGATGCGTGCGGCCGAGGCGGCATTCGACGTGGGAGGCCGGCGCTTCGCCGCCGGCGCCTTCGTGATTCCGAAGGCCAATCGCGCGCAGCTCGATCCGATCCTCAAGGAGCTGGGCCTCGAGGGCGTGGCGACCGGTTCGTTGCCCAAGGTGGCCATGCACGACCTCGACGTGCCGCGCATCGGGTACATCCATTCGTGGTCGCGCACGCAGGACGAGGGGTGGGTGCGCGCCGCGTTCGACCACTATGGCGTCCCGTACACCTACTTCGGTGAGCCGATGGCACGTGCGGGCAACCTGCGCGCCAAGTTCGACGTGATTGTCTATCCGCACGGTGGTAGCGGCATCGGTGGCGCGGTGGCCGCCGACGGCAAGCCGGTGCCCTACCAGCGCACCGCCGAGTTCCCCAACCTCGGCTACCCCGATTCCACCAGCGACATTCGCGGTGCGCTCGGCGTCGAAGGGATGAAGGCGCTCTACGAGTTTGTTCGCGAAGGCGGCACGCTCATCACCGAGGGGAACACCGCGCCGCTCTTCATCAGCAATGGCCTCCTTCCGGCAGCCAAGGTCGAGACGGCACCGGCACTCTTCGCCCGCGGCTCGATCCTCCGCGGCATAATCGCCGATCGCACCTCACCGCTGGCCTACGGCTACGAGCATGCCGAGGTCCCGGTGTACTTCAACCAGAGCCCGATCATCAACGTCGGCAACCTGCCACCGGCGACACTGGTGGACGGCCCGGCAGGCGCACCTGGGCGTGGCGGCACCATCACACCGATGGCGTTCCCGCTCACGCTCTCGGGTTGGGATCCGGCGGCCACGGGCCTGGCCTACGGCTCGCTCCCTGCCGCGCCGGATGCCCCGGCAGCCGCGCCAGCAGCGGCCGGTGGTCGTGGGGCAGGGGGACGGGGTGGCGCGGGCGGTCCCGGGGGCGGACGCGGCGGTGCCGCACAGGCACTGACCGGCATGGTGGTGGACTCCACCGCGACGGCGCGCGTGGTGCTCGCCTTCCCGGCCAAGGCCGACCAGATGCTCCTCTCCGGCACGCTGCAGAACGGCGAACTGCTGGCCAATCGCGCCCAGCTGGTTGACGCCACCATCGGCAAGGGACACCTGGTGATGTTTGCTATTCGCCCCTTCTGGCGCTGGCAGACGCAGGGGACCTACTCGCTCGGCTTCAATGCGCTGCTCCACTGGAACGACCTCGGAGCCGGAAAATGATCACTCGCGCCCTGCTCGCATCGGCACTCGTGGTGGTCGGGAGCGGCTCCGCCGCGGCCCAGCTCCCCGCAAGCTTCAAGGCGGCTGCAGTGGATGCGGCCGTCGAGAAGGCGCGCGCCGAGTTCCATGTGCCGGGGGTCGCCATCGGCATCGTCAAGGATGGCCGACTCGTCTACGCCAAGGGCTTCGGGGTACGGAAGCTCGGCGAGAACGTCGCCGTCACGCCCGACACCCGCTTCGGGATCGCCTCGAACAGCAAGGCATTCACGACCACGGCACTCGCGATGCTGGTCGAGGAGGGGAAGCTCGACTGGAACGAGCGGGTGATCACCTACCTGCCGTGGTTCAGGCTGCACGACCCGTACGTGACCCGCGAGATCCGGGTCCGCGACCTCCTCAGTCACAAGAGCGGGCTCGGACTCGGTGGCGGCGACCTGATGGCGTGGCTCAGCGATCTCCCGACCGACAGCATTGTCCGGAAGATTCGCGGCCTCCCACCACGGACGTCGTTCCGCAGCACCTACGAGTACAACAACATCATGTTCGCGGTTGCCGGCGAATTGATTCCCGCCGTCACCGGTGAGTCATGGGCCGCGTTCGTCACCCGCCGCATCCTCGAGCCGCTCGGCATGACGCGGAGCGTGGCGACGCTCGCCGAGCGGGGTGCCAACGGCAATGACGCGGCGCCGCACATTGATCACGAGTTCACCGGGAAGCCGGTCGAGGTGATTCCTGACTCGATCGACAACATCGCCGCGGCGGCATCGATCCAGTCCACGGTGCAGGATGTCGCCAAGTGGGTGGCCACCCAGCTCGACTCCGGGCGCGTCGCCGGTGGGGCACCGCTCTGGAAGCCGACCACCACGCGGATGCTCTGGGGGATGCAGACCGCGATTCCCATCAATCCCCCGGCACCCGAATTCTCGCCGCTGGTGACCAACTACAGCGGCTACGCGCTCGGCTTCGTGTTGCGGCAGTTCCGTGGCCACCAGGTGGTGATGCACACCGGCGGATTGAACGGCATGGTCACGCAAGTCACGCTCTTTCCGGCCGAGCGGCTCGGCATCATCGTGCTGACCAACAACCAGGAGCCGATCATCGGTGCGCTCACCTGGACGCTCGCCGATGCGATGCTGGGCAGCACCGGCTTCGACTGGGTCGCGGCGGCTCGTGCCCAGCGGAGCCGCACCATCACGGAGGCCAACGCCGAAGTGGCCAAGGCGATGGCCGCTGAGAATCACGCGATCCAGCCGACGGCCACGCGCCGGCAGATGGCCGGGACCTATCGCGATGCCTGGTACGGCGACCTCCGCGTGGTGGAGCAGGGCGAGGGACTCGCGCTCCTCTGGCAGCACTCCCCTCGCATGGCGGCCGACCTGCATCACTTCCGCGGCGACACCTGGATCGCGCGCTTCCGCGACCGCGTGGCGCCGGATGCGTTCGTGACCTTCATGGTGGGACGGGATGGGGTGCCGGAGCGGATGCGGATGGAGGCGATTTCACCGCTGGCGGATTTTTCGTTTGACTATCAGGATCTGAATTTGGTGCGGGTCAGATAGCCGAGGAGCGATGGTCGATGATCGATGATCCATCATCCATCATCGATCATCCCCCTTCTGCCTCCGATCGCGCTTGAGCTCCCCCCGCTTCTTCTTGGCCTCCACCCGCCGGACCTTGGACGCCTTGGTGGGTTTGGTGGCCTTGCGCTTCTTGGGCTCGATCAGGGCCGCGGCGACGAGCTCGATCAGGCGCTCGACGGCGGCCTCGCGGTTCTGGAGCTGGGAGCGCCCCGCCTGGGAGACAATGCGGATCTGCCCCTGGGAATCGAGGCGGGTGGCGAGGCGGCGGAGCAGGGCGGCGCGCTGCTCGTCGGACAGGGCGGGCGAGGTGAGGACGTTCCAGACCACCTCGATCCGGGTCGAGGAGGTGTTGACGTGCTGCCCACCGGGGCCGCCGCTGCGCGAGGCCCGGAAGAGGAGCTCCTCGCGGGGGATCGCGAGAGCGGGGGAGATCTGGAGCGGGTCGCCGTCGGCCACGCCTGAGGCTAATCGCCCCGGCCGAAGGGCGGGAGAGGGTGGCCCGAATTACGTTTGTCGGCATGCGCTGCCTGGGTCGGATGGTCTTTGCCGTTTTCCTCCTCCTCCTGATCGGAGCGGGGTGGCTCTATCGCGATGAACTCACGCGATGGGGCAAGGACGTGGTGGACCCGATGGCCAAGGCGCGCCGGACGGGCCGGCCCTCCGCCGACGCCGAGGCGAGCGCGCTGCTCAAGGTGGATTCGCTGATGCGCTTCGACCGGGATTCGATCGTGCTCTCCTCCGCCGAAATGGCCTCCCTCATCCGCGCGGGCGCCTCGTTCCTCCCCCGCGAGCCGCTCGACTCGATCAGCGTCGAGCTCGGCGACCGCACGATCCGGGTGCGCACCATGGTCAACTCCGCCAAGCTCCCCGAGCGCGTGCTCTCGATGCTGCCGCTCTCGCCGGAGCCCTTCGAGGAAGTGATCGCCTCAGGGACCCTCACGCCGGCGCGCGCTGGCGTGGCAGAATGGCGGCTCGAGCGGGTGCTGGTGCGTGGGCTCCCGGTGCCGAGTGATCTCACGGCGCGGCTGATCGCCAAGGCCACCGGCCGGCCGAGCGATGGGCGACTGGAGATCGCGATGCCCCGCGGGGTCACCGGCTTCCGCGTCCGTCCCGAGGGCGTGGCCATCTATCGTGACGGGACCGCACCATGATCGGACGGATTCTGGTGGTGGACGACGAACGCTCCATCCGCGACATCCTCGCGCAAGTGCTGGGCTACGAGGGGTACGAGGTCGCGACCGCAGCGTCGGGCGGTGAGGCGCTCACCACCTATCGCGCCCGCCCGTTCGACCTGGTGATCCTCGACGTGAAGATGCAGGGCATCGACGGACTCGACACGCTGGCACAACTCCGCCAGCACGACGACGGTGTCCGTGTCGTGATGATCTCGGGGCACGCAACCATTGCCACGGCGGTCCAGGCGGTGAAGCAGGGGGCCTTCGACTTCCTCGAGAAGCCGCTCGACTCCGACCGCCTGCTCGTCACGGTCAAGCGCGCCCTGGAGCATCGGCGCCTCGAGGGCGAGAACGCACGGCTGCGCGAGGGACTGGCGCGTGCCACTGATGCGCGCTTCGCGATGGTGGGCGAGAGCGCGGGGCTCGAGAAGATTCGCGAGCTGGTGACGCGGGTCGGGCCGACCAACGCCCGCGTGCTGATCACCGGCGAGAACGGCAGCGGCAAGGAGCTCGTGGCGCGGGCCATCCACGAGGCCTCGGCGCGTCGCAAGGGGCCGTTCGTCGAGGTCAACTGCGCTGCGATTCCCAGCGAGCTGGTCGAGAGCGAGCTCTTCGGGCACACCAAGGGTTCTTTCACCGGCGCGGTGGGCGAGCAGGAGGGGAAGTTCGAGGCGGCCGACGGCGGCACCCTCTTCCTCGACGAGATCGGCGACCTCGCCCTCTCGGCGCAAGCCAAGATCCTGCGCGCGCTGCAGGAGGGCGTGATCGTCCGGGTGGGTGACTCCAAGGCGATCCCGGTGGACGTGCGCGTGATCGCCGCCACCAATCGGGATCTCGAGGGGGAGATTCGCGAGGGACGCTTCCGCGAAGACCTCTACCACCGACTCAACGTGATGCCGATCCACGTGCCGCCGCTGCGCAAGCGGAGCGAGGACATCCCGGCCCTCGTGTCGCACTTCGTGGCGGTGCTCGGCTCGGGGCCTGGGATGATTCCGAAGCCGTTCTCCGGTGGTGCGCTGCGGCGACTGCAGAAGCGTCGCTGGAGCGGCAACGTGCGCGAGCTGCGCAACGCCGTCGAACGGCTGCTGATCCTCGCCGCCGGGCCGGAGGTCACGGAGGAGGACGTCGATTTCGTGCTGCCGCCCGAAAGCGAATTGCAGGATCCCTCACGACTCGCCGCCGAGGCGGGCGAGCGGAGCTTCCAGGAGTTCCGGGACATCGCGGAGCGGGCGTTCATCGAAGCGCGACTGCGCGAGCATTACTGGAATGTGGCCGAGACGGCACGGGCCCTCGGGATGCCGCGCTCGAACCTCTACAACAAGATCGAGAAGTACGGCCTCAATCGGGAGCGCGCATGACCGGACCGCGAGATTGGGACAAGGAGATGGCGGAGATCGACAAGCTGATGGCGTCGGACCGCGCCCCGGCCGCGCCGCCGGCCGGCGCCGCTCCGCCCGCGAGTCGTCTCGCCCCCGCCTCGCCAGCGGCGCCGCGCGCAGCGGCCCCGGTCGCG
>JANRIW010000029.1:0-33757 GCA_033764505.1 Gemmatimonadales bacterium | reverse complement strand
GGCGATGTACTTGGTGCCGAAACCCTTGTCGGCCGAGATCTTCGTCAGCGCAGCCGTCGTGGTGGTCTTGCCGTGGTCGACGTGACCGATGGTCCCGACGTTCACGTGCGGCTTGCTGCGGTCGAACTTTGCCTTGGCCATTGCGAAGATCCTTGTGCAATACGGTTCAGTGTTGCTGTCGTTAGTAGTGAGTCGTAAGTCGTAGGTCGTAAGGTGTTGGTCGTTCGACCTACGACCTACGACCTATGACCTATGACCTATGACCCTTCCACCCAGAGCTCGCGATCGGGATTGAACCGATGACCTCATCCTTACCAAGGATGTGCTCTACCAACTGAGCTACGCGAGCGACTGCGTTCGCCACCAGACCCCGTCATCGGCTTCCGATGCCGGGATGACCGACCCCCACCTCGAGGTCGGTCAGAGCGGGCGACGGGACTCGAACCCGCGACCCTCAGCTTGGAAGGCTGATGCTCTACCAACTGAGCTACACCCGCAGCCTGTCTTGTACCAACCCTGCCCAATGGTGGGGGTAGGATTCGAACCTACGTAGGGCGTAAACCCGGCAGATTTACAGTCTGCTGCCATTAGCCACTCGGCCACCCCACCGCGGCCTGTCCATCTCCGGATTTGCCATCCCTGCCACTGGAGCTGACGGCGGGAATCGAACCCACAACCGCCTGATTACAAATCAGGTGCTCTGCCAATAGAGCTACGTCAGCAAAAATGCCCGGTCCACGGCCAGACCTCAAACATATCTGACTGGCAAGCGGGCGTCAACGGGGAGGAGGGAGGGCGTGGCCGGGGGATGGTTGGTTTGGGGGTGAAAGGTGAAAAGTGAAACGGCCTTGGGGGATACCCCCCCTTTCACCTTTCACCTTTCACCTTTCACCTTTCCCCTTTCACCTTTCACCTTTCACCTTTCACCCTTTTGCCACCTCAGCCGTCCCGTCCTTCCGGTCCCGCACCTCCCAGCCGGCGGCGGTGAGCAGGGCCCGGATCCGGTCGGCTTCGGCAAAATCCCGGGAATGGCGGGCCTGGAGGCGGCGGCCGGCCCATCCAGCGGCCCAATCGGCGTCGGCCGGGGTCTCGCTGAGGTCATCGCGGGCATCGGCCATGGTGACCACCCGGGGTCCGGCCAGAGTGGGCAGCACCTGGAGCACGTCGGTGGCCCGGGCCCAGGCCGAGTGCATCGCTCGGCCGGGGAGCTCGCCGGCATCCAGCAGCCGGTTCCCCTCGCGGGCCGCCTCGAAGAGGGCGGCCAGGGCGCGGGGGGTGTTGAGGTCGTCGTCCATCGCCTCGGCAAAGCTGCTGGCCAGCTCGGCGGCGACCTGGGCGAAAGCGGGACTCCCCTCCCCCCCACCCGCTGCTTCTTTGGCCAGGCGCACCCCGAAGGCACCCAGCCGCCGCGAACCTTCCCGGGCCGACTCCAGCGCCTGGTCGGTGAAATCGAGCCGGGCGCGGTAATGGGTGGTGGCCAGGAGCAGGCGCACCGTGGCCGGATCGACGCCCTCCTCACGCAGGTCCCGTGCGGTGAGGATGTTGCCGAAGCGCTTGCTCATCTTGGTGCCCGACATGGTCAGGAATTCGCCATGCACCCAGACGCGCGCGAATTCCTGCTGCCCGGTGTGGGCGCAGCTCTGCGCGATCTCGTCCTCGTGGTGCGGGAAGACGAGGTCGATCCCGCCGGCGTGGATGTCGAGCACCTCGGCGCCGAGTTCCTTGCCGATCAGATCGAGCGCCATCGCCGAGCACTCGAGGTGCCACCCCGGGCGACCGCGACCGAACGGCGCATCCCACGCTGCCCCGACCGCCTCGTCTTCCGGGCGAGCCGCTTTCCAGAGCACGAAGTCGCGGGCGTCTTCCTTGTCGTACTCGTCGGCCGAGGTGCGCCCTCCGGCGCCGGCCAGCAACTCCCGGGTGTCGAGCCTGGACAGCTTGCCGTAACCGGGAAACTTTGCGATGGCGAAATAGACCGAGCCGTCGTCGCCCCGATAGGCCACGCCCTTGGCCAGCAGCGACTCGACCATCGCCACCATCGGCCCGATGAACTCGGTGGCCCGCGGGTAGGCGTGGGCCGGGAGAATCCGCAGATACTCGCGATCGGCGTGGAACGCCGCGATGAACGTCGCGGTGTGCTCGGCGAGCGTGACCCCGGCCTTGAGTGCGCCGTTGATGGTCTTGTCGTCGACGTCGGTGAGGTTCATGACGTGATAGACATCGTAGCCGCTCGCCTCCAGCCAACGCCGCAGCACGTCCTCGAACAGGAAAGTGCGGAAGTTGCCGATGTGGGCGTAGTTGTAGACTGTCGGCCCGCAGGTGTACATCGAGACATGCGGCGGCTGGAGCGGAGTGAACGGCTCCGCCGAGCGGGTCATGGTGTTGTGCAGGCGCAGGGTCACGCGTACGGATCCTTGGCGTCGGCCGGCGGGGCGATCAATGCGCCGTCCGGGCCATGATGGCGCACGTGCACCGTGCGCTGCGGGAACGGGATCTCGATCCCTTCCTGGTCCAGCCGGTTCTTGGCGCGCCGCAGGAACTCGCGCCCCACCTCCCATTGGAGGCCGGGATGAGTGCGCATCATCACCCGGATGTTGACCGCGCTGTCGGCCAGCGACTGCACTCCGACCACCTCGGGCATCCCGTCCAGCTTGATATTGGCCCAGCCGGGATCTTCCCCGAAGCGGCGTGCCTCGTCGGTGAGCACCGCGATGGCGTGATCGACGTTGGCGTCGTAGGCGATCCCGATGTCGAGCACCGAGCGTGACCAGCCGCGCGTCCGGTTGCTGACGGTGGTGATCTGGCCGTTGGGGATGACGTGGACCACGCCATGCAGGTCCCGCAGCACCACCACGCGGAGGGTCATCTTCTCGACACCGCCCGCCAACCCAGCCACCTCGATCACGTCGCCGATGGCAAACTGGTTCTCCATCAGGATGAAGAAGCCGGCGATGACATCCTTGACCAGTGACTGAGCGCCGAACGAAAAGGCCAGCCCCAGAATCCCGGCACCCGCCAGTAGCGGCGCGAGGTTGATGAACTGGTTGAGCGTCAGCAGCAAGGTGACGACCAGGATGCCGATCTTGCCGACCCCCTTGAGCAGAGCGGCGATTGTCTGGGCCCGCTTTTCGTGGTAGCTCAGGCGGGTGTCGTCGCCATCATCAGAGGCCGCCACGATCCGGGCGGCAACAATGAGCACCACGCGCCAGGCGAGGTAGGCTGCAAGCCAGAGGATCGCCGTCTTGACCGCGAGCACCCGCAGGTCGGCCACCTCGACGCCAAAGAGGTCGAGCCACCGTTCGAGGGTGGCGGTGATGTCGAATAGTGCGTTGGAACCGAGTCCAGTCATGACTCGCAAACTGTGGGTCCGGGGGAGCAGGGTCAACCGCACCCCGAGTCGTCGATCACCCGCGAGGCCCGGATCGCCACTCCCTGTGCGAGCAGCTCGGCCAGCGCTTCCTCGGGCGTGGCGCCGTCGAGCGGGACGGTGGCCCTGCCGTCATGCATCGGAATGACCACCAGAGGGTGGATCCTGGGAACCGGCGGCGAACCGGGAACGAGGTCGAGGAGGAGGAGGCGTCGGCGCATCGCGGAAGGTTGCCCTTGCCAGCTTGCCGACGCGGTGCGATCGGGCGCGCGGCGGTCCGATTCCACGCGAAACCACATTCCTTGGGCCACTCAAGCTGGGGACACCGATGTGCAGGCCGCCTCGATCGTCAATCGGAACAGGTCATGGTCAAAGTCACCAGATTCCCGCTCGATCGATCCGGCGGAGATCCTCAAGCATGCGGCATGCTGGATGATCTGCGGCGATCAGAGAGGAATCGTCACCACCGCGCACGGGGCCCGGTAGAGCAACGCGCGACCCACCCCGGTTGAGGCCACGACACCTGCGGGACCGCCGCGGTGATTCCCGACCACCAGCAGGGCATCCTGCGAGTTTTCGATCTGACCCAGGATGCCGGTCACCGGGTCACCCGACAGGACGACGAGATCCATCCGGGCCGCCTCGCCATTGCCCCGATTATCCATCCAGCCCCGGAGTCGTTCTTCCCTGGCCGACGGAAGCACCACCTTGGCGGCACCCACATCCGGTTCCCCACCCTGCCGCGGTTCGACCGTCACGGCGCACCATCGTACCGCCTCGGTCCAGCCCAGAAGCTGATGGGCCTCGTCCAGGACTCGGAGGCCCCTCTCGGTACCGTCTGCCGCCGCGAAGAGCTGCGCGAAGCGATCCTGGTTTTCCGGCACAAAGAGGCAGGGGACCTGACTGCGACGGACCACGGCGTCGGCTGTCAACCCCAGCTGCGGGTGGGCCGCCGATCCCCGGAGAAATCTGCCGAGCACCAGCAGGTCGGCGCCGATCTCCTCCGCCCGCCGAATGATCTCTATTCCGGGGATCCCGGTGCGAAGTTGCGTCCCCTCGGCGTCAATCCGCGGCGAGTCAGTTCCATGCACCACCCGGAGGACATCCAGGCCGGCCCCCAAATCAGTGGCAAGCCGCCGGGCGATGGCAACAGCATGCTGCCCGGTGCGCGACCCGTCGGTGGCCGCCAGGATATGTTTCCGTGTCATGTTTGAAGGATAGGGGATGTGGGGTGAATCGAGGATGAAGAAATCCGGAAGATCCGTCGGGATCCACTCGTGAATAACGCCCTCGTCTCCCAAAAGACTCTGGCCGAGCGCCTTGAACGCCTCCTGGCAGAAAGCACCGTGCTCACCCGTGAAACCTCCCTGGAGGGTGTCCTGCAACGGGTCACCGATCTGGCCCGGGAACTGATCGGGGCGCGGTACGCCGCTTTCGGAGTTCTGAGCCCCGATCATGTGACCCTCGAGGCCTTCTACTCCTCGGGTCTCGACCCCGCCACAAGTGACTGGATCGAGGCCCTCCCGACTGGCAAGGGAGTCCTCGGCGTACTGATCCGGGACACCAAGCCGCTCCGCCTCGATCGACTGGACAACCACCCCGCATCGAGCGGCTTTCCACCGGATCATCCACCGATGCAGTCGTTCCTCGGAGTCCCCGTGATGGGGCGGGTCGCGGTGTTGGGCAATCTTTATCTCACCGATCGCATCCTGGCTGCCGAATTCAGCGAGGAAGATGAGCACTTGGCAGTGCTGTTGGCCCAGCAGGCAGCGGCGGCAATCGAGAACGCCCGCCTGCACGAGGAAAGCGCCCGGCTGATTGCCGAGGTGCAGCAGCTTCACAGGACCCGCGAACGCTTCTTTGCCATGGTCAACCACGAACTCCGGAATGCCCTCGCTGCGGTGTACGGCTGGGCCGAGATCCTGGTGCGGCGCAAGGAGGGGCAGCCGCCTCCCTCACGGGCTGCGTACGAAGTTCTCGATTCCGCTTCGGCGGCGGCGGCACTCATCAGCGACCTGCTCGATCTGAGCCGGCTCGATGAGGATCGGCTCCACCCGGTGATGCGGGAGGTGCATTGTCGCACTCTGCTCGACCAGGCCGCGGCACGCGTGCTCCCCGAACTTGAGGCAAAGGCCCTCACCATCAGCACCATCGTGACCACCGACCTCACCCACTGCCGGACCGACGCCAGCCGGGTGATGCAGATTCTCCTCAATCTCCTCCGCAACGCCGCCCGCCACTCCCCGGCCGGTGGGCAGATCCGGCTCAACGCCCACCTGGAGGGAAACCGGGTGGTGATCCTCGTGGGTGACAGCGGGCCCGGCATTCCGCCGGAGATGATCGAACATGTATTCGACGTCTACCAGACCGACGCCGGCGAGGAACGCAGTGGTGTCGGCCTCGGGCTGCCGCTGTCCCGCAGGCTGGCTCGGCTCCTCGGGGGGGAATTGTCGGCGGAATCCCGTCCGGAGGGGGGGGGAAATCTCCGGCTGGAGCTGCCGTACACCGCCCCGTAGATTCACGTTCACGAAGTATTCTTCCTGCGTCATTGCCCCGGGAAGGAGCCCTTGCGGAGAGGCCATGGAGAGATCATGAAAGTGCTCGTCGTGGAAGACGACAGGAAGGTCGCCGGATTCATCGAAATGGGACTCAAGGAGGAGGGCCATGTGGTGGATGTGGCGTCCGATGGGGAAGAGGCCTCCATGATGGCGCATGTCTACCAGTACGACATCATTCTCCTGGATGTCATGCTCCCCAAGAAGAGCGGCTTCCAGGTGGCGATGGAGTTGCGCCGCAAGGGGCAAAGCACACCGATCATCATGCTCACATCCCGGGACGCTGTGGAGGATGTGGTCCGTGGTCTTGATGCAGGAGCCGACGACTACCTCTCCAAACCGTTCCAGTTCGAGGAGTTGTTGGCGCGGATGCGGGCTCTCTGTCGGCGGGGTGGAGCCGAGCGGATGGAAATGCTCCGGTTCGGAGGCATCGCCATGGACCGGCTGCGGCATGCAGCCACCGTGGGAGAGCAACCACTCGACCTGACGACGAAGGAGTTCCAGCTCCTGGAGTACTTCCTGCACCACCCCGAGGAGGTGGTGCGCCGCACCACTCTGCTGGAAAAGGTGTGGGACATGCACTTCGATCCCGAAAGCAACGTGGTGGACGTGCACGTCGGCAACCTCCGGCGCAAACTCAAAGCGACGCCCGGAACCGAAGGGATCGAGACCGTCCGGGGAGTCGGGTTCATTCTCCGGAAGACCGTTGGTATCTCCGGCAACCACTGAAGGCGCCCGGCGAAGACGGCGGCAGTTCCGGCCGCGGGAATGCACCAATCACTCTCGATCGTGACCAGCTGTCCGGTTTTTCGAGGCCATGCATCCAGGCGCAGGCACCCCGGAATGCCCCGGGTGGGGAGGAAGCCTGAATGAAGGAATCATGAATTCGGCCTGAACGAAGTTTCCAGCTTTCATCATGCTCCCGTCAGAAGCTGCGCCCCACCTTTCTCCGCACACATTCTCAGGAGCGTTCCAATGGTGGCCAGTGTGCGGCGGTTGACCCTCTTCGTCCCGGTCGTCCTGATAGCGTCCTGCTCCAGCGATTCCAATACCACGGGGCCGAGCGACACCGGTCCGTCGTTCCTCGCCGTGAGCGACATTCTGGATCGGGACTGCGGCTCGTGTCATGGGGCAGGTTCCGGTCGGTTCTTTCTCACCACGATGGATTCCGCAGCACTGGTTTCTTCCGGGCTCGTGAATCCTGCAGACCCCTCGAACAGCCTGATGATCCTCAAGCCCCTGAACCTGACGCCCCACGGAGGAGGTTTGGTCGGCGCCTACACGGCAGAGCATCGCTCCAGAGTGACGGATTGGATCGGCACTCTGGCGGAGGGAGCGGGAGAGATGATGGTGGAGGCGGTCCGCACCGGAGCGGGGACGTCGACACCTGCGCCCACCATCGATGGCTTCTTCGACGCAGTCTGGGGCACCGTCGTCGGCACGAGTCTGAGAGTCACCGGGGGCTTCGGGGAGGCGGAATTCGTGTCGGTCAAGGCGGCGTATGACGACACCTACATCTACATGCTCCTCGTCTGGGACGACGACAAGGCCAGCGTCCGGCGTCAACCGTGGATCAAGCGACCTGATGGCACCTGGGGAACCGTTGCCGCCAAATCGACTCTCCCCGCTGACGGGATGAGCTGGCTCAATTTCATGGCGGCCCATCCCAACGAGGAGGATCCGTCGGCCTTTGCGTACGAAGACAAGCTCGGGATCATCTGGAACACCTATGGGGCGTCGACGGTCGCGGGATTCAACCAAGCCGGCTGTGCCGTGCTCTGCCACGACCCGTCGCAGGGAAATCAACCGGGCGCTACCTACAATCTCACCACCGCTGAACTCGGCTCCAAGAAATACGCCAACGTAGCCGGGGAGATCGCCGACATGTGGCATTGGAAGCTGGTCCGGAATGACCAGCATGCCAAGGCGGACGACCAGTATGTCCAGTTCTGGCAACCAGGTCCCGCGAACTCGGGGAATGGGGGACGTGCGAGCGACCCGGGCGCGGCAGGTTATGGCAACAATCCGGCAATCAACGGACGGCCGCAGTACCGCGGGCCGACGGCGGCGGTTCCGCCTTATTACATCTTCGACAACCAGAAGGTCGCCCTGACCGATGCCGAGCTCAATGCGCTTCCGGTGGGAACCGAGATCGCCAACATGATCACCTCAGGGCCGACTGGCGCCCGAGCCGACATCGACGCCAAGGGGCTGCACAACTTCGGTCGCTGGGTCGTCGAGATTCGCCGCCGCCTGGTGACAGGGGATCCCTTCGACGTCCAGTTCGACGACATGGCCCGTGACTACGCCTTTGGTGTGGCAATCTTCGACAACGCCCAGATCGAGCATCGTTACCAGCCGACGGTCGCCTTCATGCGCTTCAAACCCTGAACTGATTCAGGACATCGGCAGGGTGGCGGGTCGGCTCGACAGCAACATCGTCGATCCGGCCCGCCACTGCGTTGTGAGGCAGTTCAGCCCGCCTTGGCTCGCGCCGCCGCTTCGATCGCCTGATAGAGCGGCACCGGATCGAACCGCACCGGGTCGGTGCAGGGCAGCCCGGTCTCGGCAGTGGCTTGTTCGCAGGCGGCGCGGGCCTGATCGTCGGTCATGTCGAAGGTGTTCATCGCGATGCCGATGACCTTCGAGGGGTGGACCATCCCCGCGAGCCGCTGGTACACCTCGACATATTCGGTGAGCGGCGGAATCTTGAGCCAGGCCGACTTGCGGTAGTCACCGATGTATTGGCGGCTGGCCTGGTGGCAGAGGATCATGGCATCCGGGCAACTGCCATGCATCAGGCCGAGGGTGACGCCGGAATAGCCGGGATGGTTGATGCTTCCCTGCCCCTCCACCAGCACCACGTCGGCCCCCTCGGCACCCTGCAGGGTGATCCGTTCGGCGGCGCCGGCGATGAAATCGGCGACCACCGCATCGACCCCGATTCCCCACCCCTCGATCATGATGCCGGTCTGCCCGGTGGCGACGAAGCGGGTCCGGAGCCCGCGCTCGTTGAGACCCTTCACCAGTTGCAACTGCGCCGTCATCTTGCCGACGTTGCAGTCGGTCCCCACGGTGAGAACCACCAGCGGTTCGAGCCGCTTGGCCAACCCTGCCGCGACCGGCAGATCGGCCGGCGGTCGGCGGATGTCGGTGATCGTGGCGCCCGAGGTGCGGGCCGCCTCGGCGAGAACCGGATCATCATTGAGGAAGGTGTGGAGCCCGCTCACCACGTCGGCGCCGGCCAGCAGCGCCTCACGGAGCCACTCGCGCCAGGCGTCGGGCAGCCGACCGCCTACGGGAGCGATCCCGATGAGCACCGAGTTGGCGCCGAGGGCCAGTCCCTCATTCATCGACCCGACCACGGGGATCCCCCCCCCAAAGCCGAGGATGTCGTGGGCGGTCCGGCCGACATGCTCGCGGTCGAGCACCGCGACCACCCGGTCGGCCTGGTAGCGGATGACCGAGTTGGCGGTCTTCGATGTCATCGGGCCGAAGTCGCCGTCGGCCAGGATCAGGTGTTTCGGAGCCGGACCGCGGCTCACTTGGTATCGGGCTCCTCGATCACCTCGGCATCTTCGCCGGATGGACGCCCCTGGCCGATCTGCTTGGGCGAGTCGCCCTTGCCGGCGCCGAGCATCCCCATCTTGGCCTTGAGCTCGAGCAGTTGCTGGTCGGACGAGCCGTGGTACTCCAACTGCTCGAACTCCTTCATCAGGTTGTCGCCGGAGAACTCCTGCTGAAGTTCGGCGGCGGCCAGTGCCTTGCGCTCGTTGTTCTCGATCTTTTCCTGCATCCGCTCGAACGACTCGAAGGCGCTCTTGTCGCCCATCCCGGAAAGCGTTTCCTGGATCCGCTGCTGCGCTTCGGCGCGGCGGGCCCGGGCCACCAGAATGTTCTTCTTGCGCTTGGCTTCCTCGATCTTGTCGTTGAGCTGACGCAGCGAGGACTTGAGCGACTCCGTCTCGGCCTTGCTCTTGACCCAGGACTCATGCAGCGACTGGGCGCCCTGCAGCGCCTCGTTGTAGCGCATCAGCGCCTGCTTGGCGAGGTCGTCGCGTCCCTCCTGGACGGCCAGCATCGCCCGGCGCTCCCAGTCCTCCGCCTGCTTCTTCATGGCGATGGCGTCGGCCTCGAGCTTCTTCTCGTCGGCGATCGCCTGGGCCACCTGCTGGCGGGCCTTGTCGAGCTGGCTGCGCATGTCGGTGATCAGCGTCGTCAGCATCTTCTCGGGGTTTTCGGCCCGGGAGATGAGGTCGTTGATGTTCGAGCGCAGCATGGTGGTGAATCGTTCGAAGATCCCCATCGGTCAGGACTCCCGGTACGGGGCAAGACTGCCCAGGTGCGAAGCGAGCGCGAGGGAGAGCGAATCGACGCTCGCCTCGAATTCCGTGAAGTCGAGCCGGTCGAGTTCCATCGCCGCAGTGAGCACCACGTCGGTGCCCTCCACGCCGTAGGCCCCGCGGACCAGGTCACGGGCGTTGTATTCCATCAGCTTGCGGCAGAGTTCGCCGGCCCGCACCGAATCGGCCGGCAGCGCCATCACCCGGATCCTGAGCACCAGCACCGGCGGGGCGTACTGCACGGCGAGCTGGGTGCCGTCCGGCGTGCGGACGAGCCAGAGGTCATCGGTGGTCGTTTCGACCGTGAGATCCAGTCGATCGAAAAACGACTCCACATCATCGTGCGTCAACATCGGCATGCCTCCGGCCCGGGTAATCCGGGCAGTCAGTCCGAAACGTAGTGGCGGGCCGGCGATCCCGGCAAACCGCCGCGGCCTAACCCTCCGGCCGCTCCGTCGCCGAGCGCTCGGCCAAGAGCCGCTCGGCAAAGTCCTGTCTCTCCTCCAGCTCCAGCACCCGGGCCCGCAATTCGTCGAGCTCGGCGTAGAGCTCCGGCGGCAGATCGAGTGCCGGCGTCTGGTCGGCGGTCGTCCCGGCGATTCTGGCGCCGATCGCCTTGCCCACCGGGCCGCGCAGGATGACCATCGCCGCGATCATGGTGATCCCCCAGATCGGCAGCGAGGCCGGACCCATGACGTTGGTCGCCACCATGAGGCCGGCGAACACCATCATCCCCGAAATCAGACCGGCCAGTGGCAGCCACCACGATCCCCCTGCGTGCCGCATCTCAACGCCCATCGTCCCCCCCCCTGCGTACCGCATCCTCACGCGACGCGATCAGCCGTTCGGTGAAGTCGATCCGTTCCTCGATTTCCATCAGGCGCTGCGCCTCGAGGGTGAGCTCCTGAACCCGATCCTCGAGGTCGGCCACCCGCATCGCGAGCGCGGGGTCGGCGGCCTGGGGTCCCCCCCCTTCCAGCATGCTGGCGAGCGCCTTGCCCACCGGACCGCGCAACAGCAGCCAGCCAAAGCCGCCCAGAGCGAGCACTCCGACCAGGAACTCCTCGGGACCGTTGACCTCGCTGGCGAGCACAGCCAGGAACAGCATCGCCATTCCCGCCAACCCCAGCACGAGAAACATCCCGGCGCTGCGCGAGGAGCGGCCGCTCATCCCCCCCCCTCACGCGGCAGGCGCGCGGTCTCCCGCGCCTCGGTCAGCAAACGCTCGGCAAAATCCACCCGCTCCTCCAGTTCGACCATCCGGTGCCCCTGTCCCTCAAGCTCGGCCACCCGCTCGCGGAGCTGCACCAGTTCGTCCATCAGGTCATCGGTCACCACGCCGCGCTCCAGCCGCCGCGCCCACGCCCGCACCAGGGGATACACCAGTACCGCACCGACGAACACCATGAGCCCGAACGTGGCGATGGTCTCGATCCAGGGAGGTGGTCCGGAGTTGATGAACACCGTCGGATCAACCGGCGCCTCTGCCGGAGGCAATTCCTGGAGTTGCGGCATCACCCCTCCAGTCGCGGGTCGGCGGGCGAGCGTCCATCGGCCAGCAGCCGCTCGGCAAAGTCCAATCGCTCGTGCACTTCACTCATCTCGATCCGCAGCCGGTCGATCTCGTCATACAGCGCTGGATCCGGGTCCAGCGGGGCGAGCGGCTGCTTGCCATGCCGGATGCGGTCAGCAAATGCCTTCCCCAACGGAGAAAACGCCAGCAGGACGGCGGTGCCGCCCCCAAAAATGAAGATGATCGCGAGAATGTCCTCCACTTGACCACCTCCACAGGAATCGGTTGACGCGTCCCCTACGATGAGCAGACCAGGATGTTTCAGCGGGAAACGACCTTCCCCCCAACATCCAACATCCAACATCCATCATCCAACATCCAACATCCAACCCCTACTTCCCCCCGCCACCCTTCCTCGGCTTCAACTGCACCAGCCGCTCCCGGGCCAGCTTCCGACCGGTCGGCGTCGCGGCCAGCCCTCCTCCGGCGGTTTCCCGGTAGCGGACATCCATCTCCCGGCCGATCTGCCCCATGGTGTCGATCACCTCGTCGACCGGAATCGGGAACTCCACCCCGGCCAGCGCCATCTCGATCCCGGCCAGTGCCATCGCGGCTCCGGTGGCGTTCCGATAAACACACGGCACCTCCACCAGCCCGCCGAGCGGGTCGCAGACGAGCCCCAGGGTGCCCTGCATGGTGAGCGCCACGGCGTGCATCGCCTGCCGTGGGGTGCCACCGAGCAGCTCGACCCCGGCCGCGGCGGCCATCCCGGCGGCGGCGCCGGTCTCGGCCTGGCAACCGCCTTCGGCGCCGCTCAGCGAGGCGCGCACCGCCACCACCGCGCCGACCAGACCGGCGGTGGCCAGGGCGCGGATCATCGCCTCCTCCGCCACCGGATGCCGTCGGGCGATTCCGAACAGGGTGCCGGGGAGCACACCGGCGCCGCCGGCGGTAGGGGCGGCGACGATCACCCCCATCGCTGCGTTGACCTCCTGCACTGCGAGTGCAGCGGCCAGGGCATCGGTGAAGATCGTGTCGGCGAGCGGTCCCTTGGCGTGGGCCAGCCGGTGGGCATCGCCGCCCACCAATCCGCTGACCGAGTGAAGATCACCCACCAGGCCGCGCTCGACGGCGCCCTGCATTACCTGGAGCGCTCTCCGGAGGCCGCTCTCGACTTCGGCGCGAGTGCGGAGCCCCGCCTTCGCTTCGGTCTCCAGCGCCAGCTCGCCGAGGGAAATCCCGTCCCGCTCGGCGACATCGACGGCATCCAGCAAGGTATCGAACATTCAGACCACCCGCTCGACAATGCGCACCGTCTTGATCACCGGGAGGGCGCGGATGCGCGCCATCGCCGTATCGCTCGGGGCATGATCGAGTTCGTAAATGTGGATCGCCTCGCCACCCTTCTGGCGGCGGGAGACGCGCATGGTGGCAAGGTTCACGGTATCCTCGGCGAGGGCACCGGCGACACTCGCCACGATACCGGGAACATCCTTGGCCACCGCCACCAGAGTGGTGTACGCGCCGCTGATCTCCACCGGGAAACCATCGATGGCGGTGACCACGATCCGTCCGGCACCGATCGACGAGCCCACCAGCACCGCACCCAGATCGCCGTGCTTGACGGTAATGCGGGTGGTGTTGGGGTGATGATCGCCCCGCAAGGTGGTGTTCTTGAACTCGATGGCCACCCCGGCGCTCTCGGCGGCGACCAGCGATTCGCGGAGCCGCTCGTCATCAGGAAGGTAGCCCAACAAACCGCCGACGATGGCGCGGTCGGTGCCGTGGCCCACACCGGTGCGGGCAAACGAGCCGTGCAACTCGATCAGGGCGTGGTCGGGCGTCTGTCCCACCAGGGCGCGCGCGATCAGCCCCAACCTGCAAGCCCCGGCAGTGTGCGACGACGACGGCCCGACCATGACGGGCCCGATGATGTCCAGCAACGAGATGTGGCTCAGACCAGCTCCGCGGTGATGATGGTCTCGAGGGAGATGCCGACTTCGGTGTCGTCATCGCCGCCGACAGTCAGATAGACTTCGTGGGCGGTGAGATGGGTATCCACCACCGTCGGTACCCCCACGACCTCGGTGCCGTCACGCAGGACCAGTCGTACCGAGCGTTCGTTGCTGTTGGCATAGGTCAGCACTTGGAGAATCGCGTCGAGTTCCATCGCTGCCTCCTGGTTGAGTGTGTCCGGAATCTAGCCGTGATTGGTGGCCCGGGGATCACGAACCCATCATCAAGATCGGCACCGCACCATCGTCCCCGTCGCCGGGCGGCGGCAGGGGGATGTGTGGCGGCGCGCCGAAGACATCCTGCGAGCGGACGCTGGCCTGCAGGGCATCAAGCATCGCCTCGAGCTCCTGCCGGGCGCGCCTCAGCCCCCAGCGGAAGGTCCAGCGATACATCCCGACCATCAGCCCGGCGACACCGAGGAAAATTCCCACGCCGATCGGGGCCGCGACCATAAATGCCCCCTTGGCAGCTGCCAGTCCGATGCCCAGCGCGGCCCCACCACCGCCCATCCCGAGCCCCAGCCCAAACCCCAGCTTGGCGTTCTTCTGCACGCCGCTGCGGAGGTCAGCGGTGATCGTGACATCGCACTGGCGGGGATCGTTGGACCGCGGATGCAGCGTGACGCGAAGCTGGTAGGCATCGATCATCGCGAGGTAGTATCGCAGCGAGGTCAGGCCGCGTCCACCGAGATAGTCGCCGGAGGTGATTTCGCGCACGGCGTAAGTCAGCACTCCGCCGTCGAGTGGGTGGCCCCCCACGGTGTCGCGGAAGTTCAGTCCCCACGGCTGAGCAGGGAAGATGCGGCCGATCGCCTCCAGTGTGCGTACCGGCGTCGCCTTGATGGTTCGCGTGATCTGCATCGAGCGCTCACTCGTGCCGACGATGAATGTGGCGAGTCGATCACGCCTGTCGCCCACCGGGACGACGGCTTCGCCGTGTTCGGCGGTTGCGCCCGGAAGCTCGGCCATGGCTAGATGGACGAACTCCGCACCGATGCCGGCCTCGACCGCCGCCGCAGCCACATCGCTGCGGCGGTAGCCGGTGGTCGGTGCCGATGGCTGGACGCCGGTGGCGAATGCTTCGGCCTGGGCGGTGCGATCCTTGACACGGCGCGCGGCATCCGCCTGCAATTGGGCCGCACGCAGCCAGACCGCCTTGGCGGCCTCCTCACTGAGGACGGGATCGGGTGTCGCCTGCGGGCCGCTCTGGGCCTGCTGGAGTGCCTGAGTCAGCGCCTCCGCAAGGGCCTCGCCAGTGGAGTAGCGTTCGGCGGGGTCCTTCCGCAGGCAGCGATCCACGACATGTACCAGCGGCGCGGGAACGCCGGAGGCCACCTCCCCCAGCGAGGGCGCGGCGCGCGTCGCCTGCATCAGCAGCACGGCGGAAGCCTGGGGTGCGTCGAACGGGAGTCGGCCGCTGAGGAGTTGGAAGGCCACCACTCCGAGAGCGTAGAGGTCGCTGCGACCATCGATTGCCTCGCCACCGACCTGTTCCGGACTCATGTAGTGCACCGAACCGAGCACCGTACCATCGGCGGTGAGGCTCTTGGCGCGGACGTCCCGGGCAATGCCGAAGTCCGTTACGGTGACGCGACCCGTCCCGCGATCGAGCATGATGTTCTCGGGCTTGACGTCGCGGTGTACCACGCCACGTGCGTGCGCGTAGGCAAGCGCCCACGCGGTCTCGCGGAGAATTCGTACCGCCTCCGCCGGCGGGAGCGGGCCTCGCGACCCGAGCCGCTCAGCGAGATTCTCGCCATCGACGTAGCCCATCGCGAAGTAGGCGAGGCCGTCCATCGAGTCAGCTCTGAAGATCGGGACGATGTTGGGGTGCGAGAGCTGCGCCGCGGTACGTGCCTCGCGGAGGAATCGTTCGCGAATGGCCGGATCACCTGCCAATTCTGGCGGCAGCACCTTGATAGCCACCATGCGGTCGAGCGAGAGTTCACGCGCGAGGAAAACCACGCCCATCCCACCACGGCCGAGCTCGCGCTCGAGGGTGTACTCATCAGCAAAGCGGGGGCGGAGTGACTCAAGGGTGATCAGGGTCACGACGGCTCCTTGGTGCGCGGCAGATGGTGGATGAGGAGAGTCGGACATGCCGAACTCTCGGTAATCTAGTGTTGGTCGTAAGTCGTTAGTCGTGAGTCGTGAGTCGGGAGAGGGGACTCCCCGCTCTGCCACCCCCCTCTTGGGTCGGCGACCGGAGAGGGAGTGTGAGAAACTGGGAACCCCCTCTCCCGACTAACGACTCCCGACTAACGACTCACGACTCACGACTCACGACTCTGGAGAACCCGCCTCAAAAACCTCCCAGTATGACTCCCCGCCACCTTCGCCACCGCCTCCGGCGTCCCCGCCGCCACCACCTCGCCGCCGCGCACTCCGCCTTCCGGGCCGAGATCGAGCACCCAGTCGGCGGTCTTGATCACGTCGAGGTTGTGCTCGATCACCAGCACGCTGTTCCCCTTGGCCACCAGGCGGTGCAACACCTCCAGCAGCAGCCGGACATCCTCGAAGTGCAGTCCGGTGGTCGGCTCGTCGAGGATGTAGAGGGTGCGCCCGGTGTCGCGCTTGGCGAGTTCGGTGGCCAGCTTGACCCGCTGGGCCTCGCCGCCGGAGAGAGTGGTCGCCGCCTGCCCCAGATGCAGGTAGCCCAGCCCGACGTCGTTGAGCAGTTCCAGTCGATCGGCGATCCGGTTCTGCGCACTGAAAAAATCGAGCGCGTCGGCGACGGTGAGATCGAGCACGTCGGCGATGCTCTTCCCCTTGTAGCGCACCTCGAGGGTCTCCCGGCCATAGCGCCTTCCCTTGCACACCTCGCAGGGGATGTAGACGTCGGGGAGGAAGTGCATCTCGATCTTGACGAGTCCATCGCCCTGGCACGCCTCGCAGCGTCCGCCCTTCACGTTGAAGGAGAAGCGACCGGGCCCGTAGCCGCGCATCTTCGCCTCGGGCAGCTGCGTGAACAGCTCGCGGATCGGCGTGAAGAGTCCCGAGTAGGTGGCGGGGTTCGAACGCGGCGTGCGACCGATCGGCGACTGGTCGATCTCGATCACCTTGTCGATCAGGTCGAGCCCCTCGATCCGGTCGTGCGCCCCCGGCAGCACCTTGGCCCGGTAGAAGTGCCGCGCGAGCGTCTGGTACAGGATGTCGGTGACGAGCGTGGACTTGCCGGAGCCGGAGACGCCGGTGATCGAGACGAAGCAGCCCAGCGGGATGTCCACCGTGAGGCCGCGGAGGTTGTTCTCGCGGGCGTTGGTGATCCGCAGCCTGCGCCCTGCCTCGCGTGGCCGGCGCACCGCCGGAATCGGGATCCGCAGCTCGTTGCGGAGGTAGCGCGCCGTCAGCGAATCGGGGTGCGCCAGGATCTCGTCGATCGTGCCCTCGGCCACCACCTCGCCGCCGAAGCGGCCGGCGCGCGGGCCCAGGTCGATCACGTGATCCGCAGCGCGAATGGTGTCCTCGTCGTGTTCGACCACCAGCACCGTGTTGCCGAGGTCGCGCAGGCCGCGCAGCGTGTCGAGCAGTCGCTCATTGTCCCGCTGGTGCAGCCCGATGCTCGGCTCGTCGAGGATGTAGAGCACGCCCACGAGCCGCGAGCCGATCTGCGTCGCGAGTCGGATGCGCTGCGCCTCGCCACCCGAGAGCGACCCCGCCGACCGACCGAGCGTGAGGTAGTCGAGGCCGACATCGGCGAGGAAGCGCAGCCGTTCGACGACTTCCTTGAGGATCGGCCCGGCAATGTCGGGGTCCACCGCACCCGCACGGCCACGCCCGACCGGGATCCCCTCGAAGAAGGCGATCGCCGCGTCGACGGCCAGCGCCACCACGTCGCCGATGCTCTCGCCACCGACCAGCACCGAGAGGGATTCCGGCTTGAGGCGCTTCCCCGCGCAGACGATGCAGGGCCGCTCGACCATGTACCCCTCGAGGTCGTGGCGCACCGAGTCGCTCGAGGACTCCCGCCACCGCCGTCCCACGTTGGCGAGGATCCCTTCCCACTCGCCCTCGGTCTCCTTGCTGCGACCACCGTCGGCGACCCAGGTGATCTTCTTCCCCGGCGCGCCCTCGAGCAGCACCTTGCGGACGGCGGCCGGGAGGTCGCCCCAGGGCGTGTTGAGATCGAACTTGTGCACCCGCGCCAGCGTGGGCAGGACCACCTTGCGGAGGTACCCGGTCGGCTCGCCCCACGGCAGCACCACACCCTCGAGGATCGAGATGCTCGGGTCGCCAAGCACGAGTTCGGCGTTGGGCACGCGGGACGTGCCGACGCCATGGCATTCCGCGCAGGCCCCGAAGGGCGAGTTGAAGGAGAACTGCCGCGGCTCGAGCTCCGGCAACGAGAGGCCGCACGTCGGGCAGGCGAAGCGCTCGCTGAAGAGGCGCGTCTCCTGGCCTGCGGGGCGCGTCGTGTGCGTGACGATCTCGACGACGCCGTCGGCGACGCGCAACGCCGTCTCGATCGAATCGACGAGACGACTGCGGTCGCTCTCGCGCACGACCAGTCGGTCCACCACGACGGCGATGTCGTGGTTCTGTCGTCGGTTCAGCGCCGGCACCGCGTTGAGATCGTGCGTCTCGCCATCCACGCGCACCCGGGCGTAACCCTGCTTGCCGAGGTCCTCGATCAAGTCGCGGAACTCGCCCTTCCGACCACGCACCATGGGGCCGAGCACCTCGATGCGCGTCCCCTCGGGCCAAGTCAGGATGGTGTCCGCGATCTGGCCGGCCGACGAGCGGGTGATCGGGGTGCCGTCCACCGGGCAGTGCGGCACGCCGGCACGCGCCCAGAGCAGTCGCATGTAGTCGTAGACTTCCGTGACGGTCCCGACCGTGGAGCGCGGATTCTGCCCGGTGGTCTTCTGCTCGATGGAGATTGCCGGCGAGAGTCCCTCGATCGCGTCCACGTCGGGCTTTTCCATCAACCCGAGGAACTGTCGCGCGTACGCCGAGAGCGACTCGACGTAGCGCCGCTGCCCCTCGGCGTAGATGGTGTCGAAGGCGAGCGACGACTTCCCCGACCCGGACAGGCCAGTGATGACCGTCAGCGCATTCCGCGGAATGCGGACGGTGACGTTCTTGAGATTGTGCTCACGGGCGCCGCGAACGACGAGGAACTCTTCTGCCATAGCCCCGAACAATAGGGTGGACCGGGAACGCGGAGCAACGCGGACCCCCCGGCGCGTCGGCCCGGGCCTTGCTCCAAAAGGTGAAATGCGCCTCTACCGCCCCTCCCCCAGAGCCTGGGCCGCCATCGCCGTTCTCGCCGCCTGGGGTGCCTCCCTGGCGTGGCTCGGGACCCGGCGTCTGACCCAGACCGAATCGGCGACCCTCAGCTCCGAAGCCTTGCTGCGCCTGGCGCCGGGGGCGTCGTGGTTCGCCCTGTACAGCGGCGCGTTGCAGGTTGGACAGGCCGGTATCACACTCGATACCCTCTCGCCCGGCTATCAGGTCCTCGAGAACTTCTCCCTCGAGACCCCGCAGGATGCGATGGTCCTTCGCGCCTCCCGCTCCACGGTGACCAAGGTCTCGGCGGCCCTCCTCCTCGACAGCATCCAGAGCCGCAGCGTCCGGGGCGACTGGCAGGATTCCTGGACCGTCACGGTCCGGGAGGGCCGTCTGCGGATTCGAGGGGGGGACACCCCAGATGGCGGCGCAGGCACCGCGGTCTCCCAGGTGCCGACCACCACCGCCATCCTTCCCTTCCGCCTCGCGCTCTCCGGCGGGCTGGTGGAGGGGCGGGGTCGCACCGTCCCCAGTTACCTCGGGGCGCCGGGGGTGCTGGAACGGTTGCGCGTCGAGGCGGGCCGTGATTCGATGGCCGTCTTTGCGGACAGCACGATGATTGATCCGGCCACCGGCGCGCTCCTGGTGGCGCACACCGATTCCGCACGCGCTCGCGCCGTGCTGTTCCGCGGCGACGGTCCCGCGGAACGGTGGTGGATCGATTCGCGCGGTCGCGTGGTAGGAATCGAGACGGCGTTCGGGCTCCGCTGGGTGCGCACCGACTTCGACCTCGCCTCCAGCGCGCTGCGCAACCGCGGAGCGGAACGCGCCGCCACGTTGCGGTCGCACTACCCGCCGATCGCCGTCCTGACGCGACCGGACACCGGCAGGAGAGAGCGGCGGTACCTCCTGGGGCGACGCGATGGCCGGCCGCTCGACCGCGAATTGCTGGCGCCACTCGCCTCCGGACGACAGGAACTGCGCGGGGACACGTTGGTGGTCCTCAGCGGGTCGCGGAGTCCCGGCGCCGATCGACTCGACTCGTTGCCGCGTGATCCACTCAGCGACGAGACCGATCCGGGCGTGATCGCCCTGGTCACCACTGCCCGGCGCAACATCCCGGCCTCGCGCACCGACGACTCCGCACTGATTGACGCGCTGGTCAGGGAAGTGGCGCGGCGCGTCACGCTCGACACCGCGCTCACCGCGCCCGTGGGCGCCAGCGCGGCGTTGACCCGGCAGCGCGCCCGCGCCGAGGGGATGGCCCGGCTCTTCGTGGCCGCGGCCCGCGCCGCCGGACTCTCCGCGCGGCTCGCGATCGGCATCCGCCCGGTTGGCGACGGCTTCGAGAGCCACGCCTGGGCCGAGGTCCGGACGACCGGGCTCTGGAACGCGGTCGATCCGGCCTTCGGGCGGCCCCGGGCGGCCACCGACCTGATCCGGCTCGGCAGCAGCGGCCCGACCGCCCCGTGGCAGCTGTTGCCGCGCGTGGCTCAATTGCGCATCACTGCACTCCCCAGTGCGGAGGAGAATCGATGATCCGCCTGCGCGACGTGACGAAACGGTATGGCAAGTTCGAGGCGGTGCGCGGCATCGACCTCGACATCGGCCGCGGCGAGCTCTTCGGCCTGCTCGGCCCCAACGGGGCCGGCAAGACCACCACCATGCGGATGATCGCCGGCATCCTGGCACCCAGCAGCGGCACCATCGAGGTGGGCGGCGAGGACATCATCCGCCATCCGATGCGCGCCAAGGCACGGCTCGGCTTCATCCCGGACCGTCCCTACGTCTACGACAAGCTCACCGGGGCCGAGTTCCTCCGTTTCACGGCGGCGCTCTACGGACAGGACGGCGCGGCGGTCGAGGAGCGGATGGACGAACTGCTGGAGCTCTTCGAGCTGACGCCGTGGAAGCACGAGCTGACCGAGTCGTACAGCCACGGTATGCGGCAGAAGCTGATCATCGCGAGCGCCCTGGTGCACAAGCCCGAGGTGATCGTCGTGGACGAACCGATGATCGGGCTCGACCCGAAGAGCGCCAAGCTCCTCAAGACACTCTTCCGTCGCTACACCGAGCTGGGCGGCACGGTGCTCATGAGCACGCACACGCTGGAGATCATCGAAGGGCTGTGCGACCGCGTCGGCATCATCAGCAAGGGCGAGCTCGTGGCCTGCGGCACGGTGGACGAGCTGCGCCGGAGCGCCTCGGCCGACGGCGCCGGGATGGAGGAACTCTTCCTCCGCCTGACCGGCGAGCACATCGAGCACGACCTTGACGCCCTCCTCACCTGACGCCGCCGGGCGGCAGCCCGACTTCGCCACGCTCACGTCGCCGAAGTGGCGGAGTGCGCTGGCGCGCGCACGGCATCGCCCCGAGGGGGCGCCGCGCGGCCGGGGCATTCTGCTGGCGGTGGCGGGGCTGCTCTTCCTGGCGGCCGCGTTCGGCATTTCCTATCGCACCGTGACGTACTTCAAGGAGGTCGAGGAGATCGGCCAGCTGCTCGCGGGCAAGCTGCTCGGCATGGCGTTCCTCGCCTTCCTCTCGATCCTGCTGCTGTCGAATCTCGTGTCGGCGCTGTCGACGTTCTTCCTCGCGCGCGACCTCGACATGCTGGTCGCCGCGCCGCTCGACTGGGGCCGCTTCTACCTCGCCAAGCTCGGCGAAACGGTGATCCACTCCTCATGGATGGTGGCGCTGCTCGCGCTGCCGCTGCTGGCCGCCTACGCCGTCGCGTGGGACGGCGGGTTGCTCTTCCCCTTCGTGGCACTGGGCGCACTGATTCCGTTGCTGATCATCCCCGGCGTGATCGGCTCGGCCGTGACGCTCATCCTGGTGAACGTGTTCCCCGCGCGACGGACGCGCGACCTGCTCGGGCTGGTCACCATCCTCGCCGCGGGCGCGCTGGTGGTGATGCTGCGCATGCTCCGCCCCGAGCAGCTCGCGCGGCCCGAGGGGTTCCAGAACCTGGTGGACTTCCTCGCGGTGCTCAGGACGCCGTCGCATCCGCTGCTGCCGAGCGAGTGGGCGAGCGGAATGTTGATGAACTGGCTGACGCGCGTGGCCGATCCGCTGCCGATCGCGCTGCTGTGGACCACCGCGGGTGCGGCCGTGGTGATGGGCGCGGCGTTGCACCGTCGTCTCTACGTGAGCGGCTTTGCCAGGGCGCAGGAGGGCGCCGACAGCTTCGTGCGCGGCACCCGCTGGGATGGCGTCGCGCGGCGACTCCTCGTGGGGATGCCGCCGATGCGGCGCGAGTTCATCCTCAAGGACCTGCGCACCTTCTTCCGTGATTCCACCCAGTGGAGCCAGCTGATCCTGCTCGGCGTCCTGGTGATGGTGTACCTCTTCAACATCCAGGCGCTGCCGCTCTTCACCGGCGAGAAGGTGCCGGTGCTGCTGGTCACGCTGATCGCGTTCCTCAACCAGGGCCTCGCCGGTTTCGTCATCGCCGCGATCGCCGCCCGCTTCATCTTTCCGGCCGTGTCGCTCGAAGGGCGCCAGATGTGGCTGCTGCGGTCGTCGCCGCTCGACCCGATCGCGATGTTGCGGAGCAAGTACCTGGTGGGCGTGCTGCCGTTGCTGCTCCTGGCCGTCGGCCTCACCTACTCGACCAACAAGCTGCTCCGCGCCAGCGACTTCATGGTGCTGGTCTCGCTGCTCACCGTGGTCTGCTATACGCTGGCCATCGGCGGGCTGGCGCTCGGCATCGGGACGCTGTTTCCACAGTATGACAGCGAAAATGCGGCGCAGATTCCGACCTCGTTTGGTGGGCTGGTCTTCATGCTGCTGGCGGTGGCCCTGCTCGGTGCGGTGATCTCGCTGGAGGCACTCCCGGTGGTGGAGCACCTGCGGGCGGCCCAGGCGGGCGCCCCCGCCGGCGTGGACGCCACGGGCTGGCTCGCCTTCGGGGCGGCGGCGGCGCTCTGCGTGCTGGCCGGGTGGTTGCCGCTCCGACTGGCCGCGCGGCGACTGCGACACCTCGAGGTGTAGTCGCACGACGCGGTCCCGATGCGCACCGTTTGGTGACTCGGCTCTCGCCCTCCATCGGCAATCATGGCTTCCGCGATTCGGCACTCCGCCGAGTCGCGGATTGTCCTTGTGCCCCTGGAGGGTTCGATGTCTCCCCGTTGCCTCCGCTCCGCCCTGTTGCTCTTCGGTCTCGCCGCCTGTTCGCCCGACGAGGCCGCTCCACCCGCATCGCCACCGCACCCCGGCCCGCAGGTTGCCTCGAGCACGCCGGTCGATGCGCGCGAACGCCTGACCATGCGTCTCGCCGTTGCCCTCGGCGACCCGGCGACGCGCGCCTCGCTCAAGCGCCGCCTCGATGCCTCGCGCGCTCCCGAGGGGAAGTTGCAGTTCCAGGCGCTGGCCCGCGCCGACCAGGGCCTGCTGCTCGCCTCGCTCGCGAGTCGAGGCGCCACCTCCATCGCGGAACTCGTGGCCGACCTCGACGCGGCGCGCCCGCTCGAGGTGTATCTCCCGGTCGAGGCCCATCGCGTCCGCTGGAATGGCGACGCCAATCTCCTCGTGGCCACGGCGGCGCAGGATGGCGACATCCCCGTGGCCTACGACCTCGCCGGCAACCGTCGTCTGCTTGATCCGGCGTCGCCGCCGTCGGTCCCGGTGCTCGCGCTGGTCCCCCAGGAGCTCGACTTCACCCGCGGCCGGCCGGCCCTCGCCGCGAGTTGCGTGGACCTCTGCCCCGACGACGAGGGCACCGCCGGCTCGGGAGGCACGCCAGCCA
Organism: Gemmatimonadales bacterium; assembly: GCA_033764505.1. Taxonomy (GTDB): domain Bacteria; phylum Gemmatimonadota; class Gemmatimonadetes; order Gemmatimonadales; family GWC2-71-9; genus Palsa-1233. The sequence goes on along the minus strand of JANRIW010000029.1, from coordinate 9,991 downwards.
ATTCGAGCAGCGGAACGGCCGGGCTGTATCTGACGACGTCGCACTTCGAGGAGTCATTCGAGGGGTGGCTGAAGGGCGCGCCCGAATACGAATTCCATGTGTACGGCAAGGGGGACTCCGACGAGTCGGAACAGCTCAGCTGCACCGGCGAGAAGACGGGCTGGCCCTTCTTCTACGACCAGAACGGCCCCGACTGGCGTGGCTCCGCGATGCTGCTCTCCGAAGGTGAGCGCCAGCGGTACGAGGCGGCGCATCCGGGCGCGCCCATTCGCATCGTGGCCTATGAGGACGACGACGGCGCCTGCGTTCCACGCTTCGATGGCAATCGGGTGGGCCAGCTGATTGCTGCCGTGGACGCCGCCTATCGCAACGTCACCAGCGGCAAGGTGGAGCCATGGCTGATTCGGGGGGTTCGGGCCGCGCCGTCGGCGTTCAACCTCTTCAGCGCGATCCGCAACATCCTCACCACCGGGGACGATCTCATCGGCAACGCCGTCGAGACCACGGTGGCAGGCTACGCGCCGGGTGGCGCCAACTGGGTGTTGAAGTCGGAGGGAACCCGCACCTTTGGCTGGTTCACCACCGAGTACCGCCGCTGACGGCTCAGGCCGTCAGCGCGGCACCACAGCTGCCACAGAAGCGTCCGCCAGCGTGCTGGCGGGCGCCGCAGGCGCCGCAGAAGCTGCCGTGGGACACGATGCGCCGGCTGAGCAGTGCCTCGACCGGATCGGGCGCCGTGGTGGTGACGGGGGCATCGAGCAACTCCAGCGCACGGCGCGAGTAGCGCTCGGTCAGCTCGGTGTAATCCTCATCGGAGAGCTTGCCCGTGGCGCGGTCGAACTCGATCTCCTTGAGCGCGAGCAGAGCCTGCCCGCGCGGCGTCTCCTCGGGATCGGGCGGTTCGTCCACCACCGCCGCCTCGAGCCCTGGCGCCACGAGCGGCTGCGCCACCAACCAGAAGAGGGCGAATCCGACCAGCACCGCGGCTACGACTTCGGCAATCATCACGACTCCACGTCATCGAGGGCGCGCTTGAGCCGGGCGATCGCCTCGGCATCGGGCGGCGGGAGGACCGCACCGGCCCCGCCGTCGGCCGTCGCGGCCACCGCACCGCGACGCCGCGAGAGATACGCCGCGAGCGCCAGACTGGCCGCCGCCACGCCCAGTCCGGGCACGAGGTAGCCGGCGAGGTTGAATCCCTGGGCCACGGGGGCCATCAGGATCTTCTCGCCTTCGCGTTCGACGAAGAAGATGATCACCTCTTCGGCCGACTTCCCTTCCTGCACCATCGCGACGAGCTCCTTGTGGAGCGCCGGCGAGTAGGTGCAGGTGAAGTCGGTCGTGCGGCAGGTGTAGATGTCGAGCGTGCAGCCGCAGGTGCACCGCAGCTGGCGCTCGATCGCGATGATCCCCGGGTCGTTGTCGATCGCGGTGACGGTGTCGCGCGCAATCCCGATGGAATACGGATCGCGGAGGCGGTCACCCTGCACCACCGCCGCCGTGTCCTGCGCCGCAAGCGGACGGAGCACGGCGCTGCCGGCCGCAGCGGCGAGCGAACCGAGGAAGAGGCGGCGCGAGGAATTCACTCGGCCACCCCGGCAAGCGGCACGGTATAGCCGGCCTGAATGGAGGCACGACGGCGGGCGACCTTCACCTGCGGTCCGCCTGGCCACATCGTCAGCAAGCCACCGAGCGTCAGGATGGCGCCACCGATCCAGAACCAGCCGACCAGCGGATTGATGAGCAGCGAGTACGAGGCCCGCTCGGTGCCGTCAGGCGAGCCCGCGTACACCACGTACACGTCCTCGAGCAGGTCGGAGCGGATCCCCACCTCGGTGGAGGCCTCGAAGGTCTTCCGCCCGAAGGAATCGACGTGTTGGCGCTTCTCGGACTTGATGGTCCCCATCCGCTTGCCATCACGCAGCAGTTCGACGGTGGCCGCGGAGACGCGGCGGTTGAGCGCCGAGTACTGCGAGACGCCGAGGTGCGTGAAGGTCCACGTGTGACCGAACGGCGACTTGAGCGTGGTCTGCTGTCCGGGCTGCAGGTCCACGGTGGTCTTGGCCGGGAAGGCCAGGCCGGTGAACGCCACGAAGTAGATCAGCATGGCGACGTGCACGATGTAGCCACCATAGCGCCGACGATTGCGGGCCACGAGCCGCGCCAGCGCGATCGGGACACCCTCGTTGTGCATCGTCATCCGGGCGCGCACGCCGCGACCGAACTCCTGGATCACGGTGACCAGCACGAAGCCCGCGAGCGACAGCGACACCAATGCCCACGGGTTGCGCAGGCCGCCGACCAGCAGCGCCGTGAGCGCCGTCAGGCCGCCAAGCAGCGGCGCGATGAACTGCCGCTGCAGGTTGGCGATCGAGGCCTTCCGCCAGGCAATCAGCGGTCCGACACCCGTCAGGAAGAGCAGGAAGAGTCCGAGCGGGATGTTGACGCGATTGAAGAAGGGCGGGCCGACCGTGATCTTGGTCCCGCGCACCGCCTCGGAGAGGATCGGGAAGAGCGTGCCCCAGAGCACCGAGAAGGCGATGCCGAGCAGCGCGAGGTTGTTGTAGAGGAACGCCCCCTCGCGACTCACCATCGACTCCAGCTGCGCCTCGGGCTCGAGCAGCGGCCAGCGGGTATAGAGCAGCGTGAAGGAGAGGATCCCCGCCACCAGCAGGAAGGCCAGGAAGAAGTACCCGACCGCGGACTGCGTGAAGGAGTGGACCGACGCAATCACGCCCGAGCGGGTGATGAAGGTGCCGAAGATGGTGAGCAGGAAGGTGCCGACGATCAGCCCCATGTTCCAGCGCTTCAGCATGCCGCGCTTTTCCTGGATCATCACCGAGTGCAGGAACGCCGTCAGCGTGAGCCACGGGAGCAACGAGGCGTTCTCGACCGGATCCCACGCCCAGACGCCGCCCCAGCCGAGCTCGACGTACGCCCACCACATCCCGATGGTGATGCCGATGGAGAGGAAGAGCCACGAGGTGAGGGCCCACTTCCGCATCGCGACGATCCACCCCGCGTCCAGCTGCTTGGCGAGGAGCGCCGCCATCGCAAAGGCGAAGGGGATGGTGAGCGAGATGTAGCCGAGGTACAGCATCGGCGGGTGGATGATCATCCCCGGGTTCTGCAGCTGCGGGTTGAGTCCGCGGCCGTCATCGGGGGTGAACGGCAACCGCTCGAACGGATTGGCGGTGTCGGCGAAGAGCATCACCGCGACGAAGAAGATCGTCACGACGTTGGCGATGCCGGCGACGTAGGGCAGCATGGCGCGGAACCGCTGCGACGTCAGCGCCTGCGCGAGCGCGCCGAAGATCGAGAGCACCACCGCCCAGAAGAGCAGCGACCCCTTCTGTCCGGCCCAGAAGGCCGAGATCAGGTAGTAGTCGGGGAGGTTCCGCGAGGTGTACGCGGCTACGTACTCGATGTTGAAGTCGTGGGTGAAGATCCCCTTCCACAGTGCCGCCGCCGCCACGAGGAGGGCGGCACACAGCGCGTAGCTGCTGCGGCCGATCGCCGTGGCCAGGGCTGGGCGTTCCGACCAGCGGCCGAAGAACGCCAAGGCCGCACCCCAGGCGCCGACCAGGAAGGCGGCCCAGAGTGCGAATTGTCCGAGGTATGTCATGGAGTCCCGCTCAGGTGGAAGCTGGCTTCGCCATCTCGTCCCACTCGGCCTCGTATCGCGAACCGCACTTGGCGACGAGGACGGTGGCATGGAAGGTACCGTCGCGTCCGAACTTTCCTTCGGCGACGACTTCGATCTCGTTTTCGTCGGTGAAGGTGTCGGGCACGAGGCCGGTGTAGGTCACGGGAAAGGAGTGCGTCCCATCGCTGATGGTGAAGTCGACGCGCTGCGCCGCCGGGTCGCGAACGATCGACCCCTTCACGACCTTGGCGCTGACCTTCACCCCGATGTCGTGCAAGGAGGGATCGGCCGACGACTTCTCGACCAGCTGCGACGGCGTGAGGAAGTAGGTCCCCGTCTGCTTGACCCCTTCGATCATCAGGAGCGACACCACCGCGACGATGGCGACACTGCCGAGGGCGAACTTGGTGCTGGGCTTCATCTGCTGCCTCCTGTCGGATGACGCAATATACCCACGAACGGGCGCGGAAGTGCCGGGGTTGGTCAGCGATTGCCTGCCCATTCCAGGGCCGCGCGGACCGCCCGCCGCCACTCCGCCCGCCGCTCGCCCCGCCAGTCGGCCGAGGCCTGCGGGGCGAAGGTGGTTTGCCCCCCGAGTTCGGCGGCGGATGGCAGGGACGCGCCGATGCCGATCGCCGCCAGCCGCGCGGCCCCGTAGGCGGTGAGTTCCACCGCCGCCGGGCGCTCGACCGGCACGCCGAGGAGGTCGGCCTGCATCTGCATCAGCCAGTCGTTGGCCGCGGCACCGCCATCGACACGGAGGGTCGTGACGCCTCCCATCGCCGTGACCAGGTCGGCGGTGCCGTGCGCCACCGCCTCGAGGGTGGCCCGCACGAGATGGGCACGCGTCGTTCCTCGGGTCAGTCCGGTGATGGTGCCGCGCGCCTCGGCGTTCCAGTAGGGAGCGCCCAGCCCGGTAAAGGCCGGGACCACCACCACGCCGCCGCTGTCGGGCACACTCGCCGCCATGGCCGCGGTTTCGGAGGCATGGCCGATCACGCCCAACCCATCGCGCAACCACTGCACCGCCGCCCCCGCGACGAAGACGCTTCCCTCGAGCGCCCACGCACGTTCCCCGGCAGCCCCTGCCGCGATCGTGGCCAGAATCCCCTGGTCGGGCGTCTCCGGCCCGATCGTGCCGGCGTGGCGCAGCAGAAAGGCGCCCGTGCCGTAGGTGATCTTGGCCGAGCCGGGGGTCACGCACCCCTGACCAAAGAGCGCGGCCTGCTGGTCACCGGCGAGTCCCGCAATCGGGATGGGTCGCCCGAACCATTCGGCCTTGGCGTGCCCCACCACCCCAGCGGAGGGGACGATGGTCGGCAGGATTCCGCGGGGGACGCCGAAGAGGGCGAGCAACCAGGGATCCCACTCCCCCGTGGCCAGGGCCGCGAGCATCGTGCGCGAGCTATTGGTAGGATCGGACAGATGCAGCCCGCCGGTGAGTCGCGCGACGAGCCAGCTCTCGACCGTGCCGACGCGCAGCGTGCCCGCCTCGGCGCGCTCCCGCAGGAGGGGATCGCGCAGCAGCCATTCCAGCTTGGTCGCCGAGAAGTAGGGATCGAGCAGCAGGCCGGTCCGCGCGCGGATGTCGGCCTCGTGGCCGGCCTCGCGAAGTTCGGCACAGCGGGCGGCAGTGCGCCGATCCTGCCAGACGATGGCACGACCGATCGGCACCATGGAGGCGTGGTCCCAGACCACCAGCGTCTCGCGCTGGTTGGTGATCCCGATCGCGTCCACCGCCACACCCGCCGCGGCCAGCGCTTCGCGCCCCGCGGCCACCGTGGCCTGCAACAGCTGCTCGGGGTCGTGCTCGACCTCGCCCGGGGCCGGGAAGTGCTGGGGAATCTCGCGGGTGCCACGCCCGAGAATGCGACCGTCGGGCCCGACCACCAGGGCAGTCGAGCCAGTCGTGCCTTGATCGAGGGCGAGGATCGTGGGGATGGGGGCTCCGCGCGAAGGGGAGGGCAGGAGGCGGTGAACGGTGAACGGTGAACGGTAAACGGGGAACCGGTGAGGGGTGAGGGGTTCCCCCCCTTGCCCCTCTCCCAGCGCGGCCGAAGGCCGGGCCCCGTTCACGGTTCACCGTTCACCGTTCACCGTTCACCGTTCACCCCCACTCCCCTTATCTTTCCCGAATGTCTTATACCACCCTCCTGACCGCGCAGGACGCCGACGGCATCGTTGTCGTCACCATCAACCGCCCCGACAAGCTCAACGCCCTCAACGACGCCGTCATCACCGACCTGGCGGCGCTCGCGGCGTGGGCTGGCGCCGATGCCTCGGTGCGGGCGGTGATCCTGACCGGCGCAGGAGAGAAGGCGTTCGTGGCGGGTGCGGACATCGCCGAGATTGCGCAGACCGATGCCACGACGGGCGCACAATTGGCCGCCAAGGGGCACGCCGCCTTTCGGGCGCTCGAACAGCTCGGCAAGCCGGTGATCGCCGCGGTCAACGGCTTTGCCCTCGGCGGCGGCTGCGAGCTCGCGATGGCGTGTCACGTCCGCTACGCCTCACCCAATGCCAAGTTCGGGCAACCCGAGGTCAAGCTGGGCCTCATCCCCGGCTACGGTGGCACGGTGCGCCTCCCGCGGTTGGTGGGGCGCGGCCGCGCACTCGAACTGCTCATGAGCAGCGCGATGATCGACGCCACCGAGGCGCACCGCATCGGGTTGGTGAACAAGGTGGTGCCGCAGGAGGCGCTGCTCGAGGAAGTGAAGGCCCTGGCCCGGAGCATCCTGCAGATGGGTCCGCTCGCGGTGCGCCTGGTGCTCGAGACGGTGGACCGGGCGCTCGACCTGCCGCTCGACGCGGCATTGGCACATGAGGCGGCGCAGTTCGGGGTGGCGTGCGGCAGCGACGACAAGCGTGAAGGAACCTCGGCGTTCCTGGAGAAGCGGCCGGCCCAGTTCAGCGGTCGCTAGGCGATGCGCGCGGCGACCCTGCTGGTGCGGAGCTTCCGCAACCTCGCAGACGCCGAGCTGGCGTTGCCGGCAGACGGAATCGCGCTGGTGGGGCCGAACGGACACGGCAAGACCAATCTCCTCGAGGCGCTGGCGTATCCGGTGCTCTTCCGTTCGATCCGTGGCGCGGCCGATCGCGAGCTCGCCCGGTTTGGCGGGCCGGGATTCCATGTCACCGTGGCGCTCGACGACGGCACCGCGATCACCACGACCTGGTCGTCGGCCACTCGGCGCAAGCGGATCACGCTCGACGGCGAGGAGCTGGCCAGCCGGACCGCCGCCCTCGGGCGCTGGCTTGCGGTCGCCTTCCTCCCCACCGATCTCGCCCTGGTGCAGGGGGGCGCGGGTGAGCGGCGACGGTGGCTGGACCGGATGCTCTCGCTGGCGTCGCGGCCCTATCTTGAGTCGCTCCTGCGGTACCGTGCGGCGCTGGCCCAGCGCAACGCCGCACTGCGACAGGGCGATGGGGTGTCGGCAGGCGCCTTCGACCAGGTGATGGCGCGCCACGGCGCCGCGGTCACCGGGGCGCGGCAGGTGTGGTCCCACGGTGCGGCCGGTCCCTGGGCCGAGGAACTTGCGACGCTGGGCGAGGCGGCGGCGGTGGGACTCCGGTACCGATGCGATGAGGCCCTCTCGGACGAGGCCGCGTGGCCGGCCCGACTCGCGGCGTCCATGGGCCGGGACCTCGCCCGCGGCCAGAGCCATGTCGGACCGCATCGCGATGAGGTGGCCCTCTCGCTCGGCGGGCATGCCCTGCGCGACTACGGCTCGACCGGCCAGCAGCGCTCGGCGGCCATCGCCCTGCGATTGCTCGAGCTCGAGACGTTGGCGACAGGGCGCGGCGTGCGCCCCGCGCTGCTGGTGGACGACGTCTTTGCCGAACTGGATGGCGATCGACAGGCGCGTCTCGCCGTGCGACTGGTGCGACACCCGGGCCAGCGGATCGTCACGGCACCGCGGCTCGAGGAGCTGCCGCCCCAGCTGGCGTTGCCGACCTGGCTGGTCCAGGATGGCGTGGTGACCCCGATGGAGGGCGTGGCATGAATCGGCCGAGGCCGCCGACGCCGTTCGCCGACGCGCTGGAGCAGTGGCTGGCCAGCTCGGGGCTGCGCAAGCGCGTCGACCTCGCGGCCGCCGTGGACGAGTGGCCGGAGCTGGTGGGACCGCAGATCGCCGCGGTCACCCGTGCGCTCTCCGTCACGCCGGACGGCACGCTGATGGTACGGGTCGCCTCGGGCGCCTGGGCCACGGAGCTGGGCCTGATGACCCCGCGGATCCTCGCGCGCCTGAATGGCTCGCGGAAGGGCCGCGTGCAACACATTCGCTGGATGGTCGGTCCCCTCGACCGACCCTGATCGCTCTCGAGCGCGAGGACGCATGGCCAACGACGACAAGAACGGGAACGGCGCGCCGCATTACGACGCGCAGAACATCACGGTCCTCAAGGGACTCGAGGCGGTCCGCAAGCGGCCGGGCATGTACATCGGCTCGACGGGCGAGAACGGTCTGCACCACCTCGTCTACGAAGTGGTGGACAACTCGATCGACGAGGCGCTCGCCGGGCACTGCGACAAGATCGAGGTCACGATCCATCGCGACAACTCGATCACCGTGGCCGACAACGGGCGCGGCATCCCGGTGGACATCCACCCGACCGAGGGGATTCCGGGCGTCGAACTCGCGCTGACCGTGCTCCACGCGGGCGGCAAGTTCGACAAGGACTCCTACAAGGTCTCCGGCGGCCTCCACGGCGTCGGCGTCTCGGTGGTCAACGCGCTCTCCGAATCGCTCGTCGTCACGGTCGATCGCGGCGGGGCGCGGCACCAGATGTCGTTCGTCCGCGGCCAGACCCGCCAGAAGCTGAGCGTGATCGGGATGGCGCCGGGCACCGGCACCACGGTCCACTTCAAGCCGGACCCGCAGATCTTCTCGGTGCTCGAGTATTCGTGGCGCACCCTTGAGGATCGCCTGCGCCAACTCGCCTTCCTCAACGGCGGTATCGCGATCACGCTCGCCGACGAGCGCGAGGAGCAGACCAAATCTGAGACGTTCCTCTACAAGGGCGGCCTCGTCGAGTTCGTGACCTGGCTCAACCGGTCGAAGAAGGTGCTCCACCCCAAGCCGGTGCACTTCTCCGCCACGCGCGACGACGTCGACGTGGACATCGCCCTGCAGTACGAGGACGGCTACAACGAGAACACCTTCACCTTCGTGAACAACATCAACACCCACGAGGGCGGCACCCACCTCACCGGCTTCCGCTCGGCGCTCACCCGCACGGTGAACGAGGTGGTGAAGAAGTCGAACGCGCTCAAGAAGGAAGGCTTCACGCTGAGCGGCGAGGATGCCCGCGAAGGGCTCACCTGCGTGCTGCACGTGAAGGTGCGCGAGCCGCAGTTCGAGGGACAGACCAAGACCAAGCTCGGCAATGGCGAGGTCGAGGGGATCGTCCGCGCCATCGTGAACGAGCACCTGGCGCAGTTCCTCGACGAGAACCCGGCCGTCGGCCGCGCCATCGTGGACAAGGCGGTCAGCGCGGCGCGTGCGCGCGAGGCGGCCCGCAAGGCGCGCGAGCTCGTCCGCAAGAAGACCGGCCTCGAGAACGCGGTCCTGCCGGGCAAGCTTGCCGACTGCTCCAGCGACGACCCGGCGCTCTGCGAGATCTACCTCGTCGAGGGCGACTCGGCCGGCGGCTCGGCCAAGCAGGGACGCAATCGCTCCTTCCAGGCGATCCTCCCGCTGCGCGGCAAGATCCTCAACGTCGAGCGCGCGCGCATCGACCGGATCCTCGGCAACGAGGAAATCCGGGCGATGATCACCGCGATCGGCGCCGGCGTGCGCGAGGACTTCGACATCGCCAAGGTGCGCTACCAGAAGATCATCCTGATGACCGACGCCGACGTCGACGGCGCGCACATCCGGACGTTGCTGCTCACCTTCTTCTTCCGGCAGATGCCGGAGCTGATCGAGGCGGGGTACATCTACATCGCGCAGCCGCCCCTCTATCGCGTCGCCCGCGGCCGCGAGGAGTACTACGCCTACACCGAGGAAGAGCGGAGCGAATTCCAGCGCCGCCTCGCCGAGGGCGGCAAGGGCAACGTCGGCGTCCAGCGCTACAAGGGCCTCGGCGAGATGAACCCCGACCAGCTCTGGAAGACCACCATGGACCCGGCGACGCGCACCGTCCTCCGCGTGACGCTGCAGGACGCCGTGGAAGCCTCGAAGCTCTTCGACGAGCTGATGGGCGACAACGTCGAGCCGCGCCGCCTGTTCATCGAGGCGAATGCGAAGTATGTGAGTGTCCTCGACGTGTAGCGGAGTTCGAGAAGCGAGAAGCGAGAAGCGAGAAGCGTGGTGTCACGGAGAGATCATCCCGTTGCACCAC
>JANRIW010000009.1:0-17221 GCA_033764505.1 Gemmatimonadales bacterium | reverse complement strand
GCTCGCCTGGGGGCGCGAACACCTCGCCGCCTACAAGGCGCCTCGCGTCGCGCACCTGGTCGCCGATCTGCCGCGCACGCGCAACGGCAAGGTGCTGCGTCGCGCCCTCTGAATGGAGGGCTAGCCGAGCCGCTTCACCAGGTTCTGGCGCTGCGACTCCATCTCGGTCGGCAGGCGGTCGCCGAACTTGCCGAAGAACTCGCCGATGTTGGCGGCGTCCTGCTTCCAGTCGTCCTTCGACACCGTCAGCAGCTCGTTCATGGCGCCGGGCTGCAGGTCGAGGCCGTCGGTCTCGATGGCGCCCTTCGCCGGCAGCAGGCCGATCGGCGACTCGACCGCGTTGCCGTTGCCGCTGCCATCGCAGCGGCTGAGCATCCACTGCAGGGGGCGCATGTTCTCGCCGAAGCCCGGCCACATGAAGCGGCCCTGGTCGTCCTGGCGGAACCAGTTGACGTGGAAGATCTTCGGCGGGTTCTTCAGGCCGGCGCCCATGCGCAGCCAGTGGCCGAAGTAGTCGCCCATGTTGAAGCCGCAGAACGGCAGCATGGCCATCGGATCGCGCCGTACGACGCCGACCTGCCCGCTCGCCGCCGCCGTCGTCTCGGAAGCCACCGAGGCGCCGACGAAGACGCCGTGGTTCCAGTCGAACGACTGCATGATCAGCGGCGCGGTGCGGGCGCGGCGGCCGCCGAACAGGATGGCGGAGATCGGCACGCCCTGCGGATCCTCCCAGTGCGGCGAGATCGACGGGCACTGCGACGCCGGCGCGGTGAAGCGCGAGTTCGGGTGCGCGGCCTTCTCGCTCGAGCCCTTGCGCCAGTCGTTGCCGCGCCAGTCGGTCAGGTGCTCCGGCACCTCGCCGTCGATACCCTCCCACCACGGGCAGTTGTCGTCGGTGACGGCGACGTTGGTGAAGATGCTGTTCTGCTGCAGGCTGGCGAGGGCGTTGGGGTTGGTCTTCTTCGAGGTACCCGGCGCGACGCCGAAGAAGCCGGCCTCCGGGTTGATCGCCCACAGGCGGCCGTCGGGGCCCGGGCGCATCCAGCAGATGTCGTCGCCGACCGTCCACACCTTCCAGCCCTTCTGGCTGGCAGGCGGCACGAGCATCGCCAGGTTGGTCTTGCCGCAGGCGCTCGGAAAGGCGCCGGCGACGTAGGTCACCTGCCCCTGCGGGTTCTCGATGCCGACGATCAGCATGTGCTCGGCCATCCAGCCCTGCTGCGCCCCCATGTAGCTGGCGATGCGCAGCGCGAAGCACTTCTTGCCGAGCAGCGCGTTGCCGCCGTAGCCGGAGCCGTACGACCAGATTTCCCGCTCCTCGGGGAAGTGGACGATGTACTTCTGCGCGTTGCACGGCCACTTCACGTCGGCCTCGCCGCCCGCGAGCGGCGCACCGACGGTGTGCATGCAGGGAATGAAGTCACCGTCGCCGAGCGCCTCGAGCACGGCGCGTCCCATGCGCGTCATGATCCGCATGTTGACCACGACGTAGGGCGAGTCGGAGAGCTCCACGCCGATGTGCGAGAGCGGCGAGCCGATCGGTCCCATCGAGAAGGGGACCACGTACATGGTGCGACCGCGCATCGAGCCGGCGAAGAGTCCTTTGAGGGTGCCCCGCATCTCCTTCGGCTCGACCCAGTTGTTGGTCGGGCCGGCATCGACCTTTCGCTTGCTGCAGATGAAGGTGCGGTCCTCGACGCGCGCCACATCGCTCGGATCGGAGAGGGCCAGGAAGGAGTTGGGACGCTTCGACGGGTTGAGCCGGACCAGCATCCCCGACGCCACCATCTGCTCGCAGAGCATGTCGTATTCGGCCTGGGAGCCGTCACACCAGTGGATCCGGTCCGGCTGGGTCAGCGCGGCCATCTCGTGGACCCACGCCTGCAGGCGGGGGTGGTGGACCCAGTCCGGGGCGGCGGCGTCGAGCGGGGTGGTGGGGCTCATCATCTCTCCGATGGGGACAGGCGCGTCCACCCACCTGGGCGGACCAGCCACAAAAATGGCCGCCGCCGGTCCCCCGGGCAAACTCGGGGACCGGCGGCGCGGGTTCGGGGCGGCCGCTAGCGGGCCGAGGGGCTCGGGAGTCGGGCGAGCGGCCGCAACGTCGTGGGGCCGTGGTAGAGCCGCTCCACGGTGGCCCGGTCGCGTTCGCTGATGCCATTGAACACCGGATCCCGATACATCACATCCCCGATCTGGGCCCCGGTGTGGTTCGGGTTGATGATCCCGAGGGCGTGCCCGAGCTCGTGGGTCACCGTGATGGCGTAGCAGGTCTCGATGCCGTTCGCGTTGGGATTCGAGGCCGGCCAGACAAAGATCCGCCACGGGAGCTGCAGCGCGTCGCCGCCCTGCGCCAACTCGAAGGTGGTTTCGCCGGTGCATTGCGGGGCGAAGGCGCTGAGCACGCTGGCCGTGAGCAGGGAGACCGGCGGCGTGTTGCGCACGATGACGTCGGCCGCGTTGGAATCGGGCACCAGGGTCGCGCGGAATTCGCCGAAGAGGAAGGCGCGCTCCCACCGATCGATGGCGGTGACCACGTGCGGACGCAGCGGCGAGTCATCGGCCACCCAGATCTTCACCGGCAGCTGGCTCGGCAGCCACTTGAACGAGAGCGTGTCGAGGCCGCTGATCTGCCGGTACTCGTAATAGCTCTCGGACGAACGCGGCGGCACGAGGTCGGCGCAGGCCGCGAGACCGAGGAGGGCGAGGCAGGCAATGCGGCGCATCAGAAGCCTCGCTCGAGACCGATGGTGAAGGCGACACGGTTGATCCGCTGCGCCTGGGACCAGCCGCGTTGCCGCAGCGTGGTGGTGGTGAATTCGTGCATGTCCCAGCGTCCGCCGAGGTGCAGGTCGAGCCCGGGCCGCAGGGCGCGGACCCAGCCGAGCCCGGCCACGACCATCGGCTTCATCGGCGCGTCCGCGAGGAAGACGCCCGTGGCTTCGGACGGGGAGTACTTGATGGCGCCGCCGCCGATCTGGAAGCGCATCCCGTACGGCAGTGGTCCCTCGGCCATCACCGTCACGCCGATGGTGCGCAGGGTGCCGAGGTCGGCGTCGCCCTCGTTGCTGGTGGCCGTCATCCCCGAGCTCGCGATCCTGGCCTCGAGCAGCAGCTGGTAGCGCGGCGCCACGGGGTAGCCGATCGCGACCGCGAGGGTCGGGGCCACGCCGGTGCGCAACGAGATGATGTCGTCGTAGACGACGGCTTCGGAGACCAGCGCGTTGCCGAGCGTGGCCCCGGCGCCGACGCGCACCGAGAGTTGGGCTGCGGCAGGAACCGGTGCCGCGGCCAGGGCAAGGACCGTCAGGATGGAGAGGCGCATGGTCCGAAGATGCGGCCCCGAGGGGGCGGCGGTCAATTCGCCGCCTCGAACGACCGGAGCAGGGCGAGCATGCGACGGTCGTTGGTGGTCTCGTCCTCGTCGCCCTTGGGGGTCTCCAGGATCTTCGGGATGGTGGCGAAGCGGGGGTCGCGCATGATGCGCCGGAACGGCTCGGTGCCGAGCGAGCCGTCGCCGATGAGCTCGTGGCGGTCCTTCCGTGAGGCGAAGGGGTTCTTGGAGTCGTTCAGGTGCAGGCAACGGAGGTGCTGCAGGCCGATGATCCGCTCCCAGGCCGCCCAGACGCCGTCGAAGTCGTTCACGAGGTCGTAGCCGGCGCTGTAGAGGTGGCAGGTGTCGGCGCAAAATCCGACCCGGTCGCGAACGTCCTCCCCGATCAAATCCCGAATGTCGCGGAGCTCTTCGAAGGTCCGCCCCAGGACCGTCCCGGTCCCCGCCGTGGTCTCCAGATAGACCATCACCGTCCCCGGCACCGTGCGGAGTGCCTCGGTGATCGCTCCCGCATTCCGCTCCAGTCCCGCATCGTGGTCATCGATGAAGTTGCCCGGGTGCGAGACGATCCCGTCGAGGCCAAGTGCTTGTGAGCGCGTGAGTTCGCCACAGAATGCCTGGCGCGACTTGGCCCGCAGTTCCGGGTCGGGGGAGGCCAGATTGATCAGGTACGAATCGTGCGAAACGATCGCCCCGACAGGATGCTCCGCCCGCGCCCGCTGGAAGGCGGCCGCGATTTCCGGCGTCACCTCAGGTTCCCGCCACATGTTCGGGGTCTTGGTGAAGAGTTGGAGTGCCGTCGCCCCGATCGCCGCGCCGCGGCCGGGAGCGGTGGCGGGGCCTCCCGACGTCGAGACGTGCGCTCCCAGCAGTTCCCCTGGGCGTGGCGCCGTCTCGACCGCCTTCTCTTCGTGTCGAGGTCCCGTGTCAGACGTCTTGCGCATTGATCCCTCTTCGCCGCTGGTGACAGGCCGGACGGCTCCGCCCGCGAATCGGCCCTTGGTGATTCTCGTGGGCTCGCCCCACGAGCGCCCGATCGGCCTCGAGGGGGAGTTGGTGCGTGCCGGGTTCCAGGTCGCCGAGGTCGAGGACATCCGCGGTCTCCCCGAAGATCGTCCCGCCCTGGTCCTGGCCACCTGCATGTCGCTCGGCATCGGCGGTCGCGAGATGATCGACTCGCTCGGCACCGCCCGGCGGAGCGGAGCGCAGATCGTCGTGCTGATTTCGAGCGATGATCCGCTCGACCTGGTCCGTGCCGCCGAGGCGGGCGCCGACGAGGCGATCCTGCTTCCGCTCGAGTCCCGGCAACTGGTGGCGCGACTCCGCGCTCGTCTGGTCGCGCCGCGCGGCGGGACGCAGGCGGGCCGCGGCAAGGACCTCCGCCTCTTCGAGGTGCTGCAGGCGGTGGCCACCGAACTCTACCGCGAAGACATGCTGCACGCCCTGGTGCATGGCCTCGCGCGTTCCCTCGACCTCGGCTCCGTGAGCTGTCTCCTCCATCATCCCGACGCCTCTGGTGGCCGCCTGGTGGCCGCGAGTGATCGGCCCAAGGTCCGCGACGCGGAGGTGGAGCTGGAGCGGTGGCCCGAGGCGGTGGCCGCGGCCTCGTCGGGCATCACCTGTCACTTGCGCGACGTGCGCGAGAGCCCGCTCTTCCGGACCACCATTGGTCGCCCCGGGGTCATTGCCCCGCCGACCGACCTCGCCAGCACCGCCGCCATTCCGCTCCGGCCGATGGGTCGCAGCGTCGGGAGCGTGGTGCTCCGCACGCGAATCGGCCAACCGCCGCTGACCACCGCGCAGGTGGAGTTCGCCGAGCTCGCCGTGACCGCCACCAGCCGGCTGCTCGAGACGGAGGAGCGGCGCGGTGCCATCGTGCGGCGCCAGGCCATCACCGCGCACGTCGATCCGCTGACCGGCTGCGGCACCCTCGACGCGCTCGACCGTCGCATTCGCGAGGAGTTCGACCGCGCACGCCGCTACGACGTGAGCTTCGCGCTCGTCCTGCTCGACGTGGATGGCATGCGCGTCATCAACGAGCGGCTTGGCCGGGACGGCGGACATCGCCTCCTCGCCGACCTCGGTCGCCTGCTGCAGCGTGAGCTGCGTGCGCCCGATTTCGTGGCCCGGTACGGGGGCGAGGAGTTCCTGCTGCTCCTCCCCGAGACCGACCTCGATGGGGCCCGCGACACGGTGCACCGGATTCGCGAGCGCATGGAGCCGGCCGGTCTCGGCGAACTGCACCTCGGCGTGCGCTGTCGGCTCACCGCCGGTGTGGCCGTGTACCCGCACGCGGGCGTGCACCGTCCCGAGGATCTCTTTGCGCGCGTCGAAGCGGCGCTCCTCGACGGCAAATCGCAGGACGTGGACCGGATCGGCAGCGCCGCCTGACGCGGCGCCTCGCCGCTTACCTTCCGCGCCGCCGCAGCCAGACCATCGGATCGAGCGCGATCTGCTGCGCCCCGCGAATCTCGAAATACAGGTGCGGCCCATGATCCGAGTTGGCACCGCCCACGGTGCCGAGGATCTGGCCGCGCGTCACCTGTTGCCCCTCGGTGACCGAGGTGTTCTGCAGCTGCATGTAGAGCGAGTAGTAGCCGTCACCATGCTGCACGAAGACAGAGAGGCCGTAGGTCGAGAGGCGGCGCACCAGCACGGCGGTGCCCGCCTCGACGGCCTTGACCGGGGTGCCCACCGGGGCGCCGATGCCGATCCCCTGGTTGCGCACCACGGCGCCGCTCTTGAGCGTGTCGCGCCCGAACTCGAAGAGGATCGCGCCATCCACCGGCCATTCGAGCTTGCCGAGGTCGGCGGTCGAGAGGTTGCGTCCGGATGCCACCGGGGGGGCCGCTGCGCCGGGGCGCGCCGCGCGATTGGCCTCGGCGGTGCGTCGTGCCCGCTCGAGTGAGGCGAGGAGGTCGTTGACCCGCGCTTCGTCGCGCTCGAGCGTGGTGAGCCGCTGCTGGGTCTGCGCCGAGCTGCGTTGCAGCGTGCGCAACTGGGCCTGCCGCTCGTCGGCAAGGTTCGCGAAGCGCTCGAGCTCGGCCTCACGCTCCCCACGGCGACGGTCGAGTTCGTTGCGGATGCCGAGGAGCTCGTCGCGCTGGCTGCGGACGCGCGCCGTGAGCCGCTCGACGTCGCTCACCAGCGCCCGATCCTGCCGCGAGGTGAGGTACAGGTACTTGTAGCGCGTGAGGAGATCGCCGAAGGACTCGGCCGCGAGGAGCACCTGGAAGGTGTACAGCGGGCCACGCTTGTAGATGTCGGCCAGCCGCCGGCGGAGCACCGCCTTCCGGTCGGCGAGGTTGTCCTGCGCCAGCGTCATCTCCGCCGCCGACCGCTCCAACTGCGACCCCAGCCCACCGATCTGTCGTTCGATCTCGCCGACCAGGCGCGTCGTCGCGTCCTTCTGCCGCTCGAGATTGCGCAGGGCCGCGCCGACGTCGCTCACCTGGCCGGTGATGCGCTGCTGCTGGCGCTGGAGCTGCTCGCGCTCCTGACGAATCTGCTCGAGGCGGCGGCGCGAGGCTTCGAGGTCGGGGGTGCCTTGCCCAGCGAGGGGCAGCGCGAAGAGCGCGAACAGCGAACAGCGAACGGCGAACCGCGCGATCCGATGCCCGATCCGCCGTTCGCCATTCGCCGCTCGCTGTTCGCCGGGCACCGCTCAGACCTTCTTCAGGTGCCGGCCCACGCTCACCAGCGACCCGGTGAGCCCGAGCAGCATGCCGAAGAGGAGCAACGCGAGGACCTCGAGCGGCCCGAAGAACGTCAGCCCCATGCCGAGGCCGAACTGGCCGGCGGCGAAGGCGCCGAAGACGGCGGCGCAGAGGATCGACGCGACGACGCCGCCGATGAGGCCCTTGATGATCCCCTCGAGCAGGAAGGGACCGCGAATGAACCAGTCGGTGGCGCCGACCAGGCGCATGATGCGGATCTCGCGCGCACGGTGCAGCACGGTCATGCGGATGGTGACGCCGATGATGACGATGCTGACGAGCGCGAAGGCGAGGCCGATGGCGAGGCCCACGAAGGCGGCAATCTGCCGCAGCGCGTCGAGTCGCTCGACCCAGTCCCGTCCGTAGCGGACGTCCTCCACGAATTCGAAGCCGCGGAGTCGCTCGGCCACCTCGCCAGCGTGACGCGCGTCGCGGAATTCGGGGCGCAACCGGATCTCGAGCGAGGGCGGCAGCGGATTGATCTCGAGGTCCTGGTACGCCTCCTGGAACTCGACCAGGTCACGGCGCGCCCGGGTGAGCGCCTCCTCCTCGGAGACGTAGCGCACTTCCAGCACCTCGGGGAAGGCGCTGATGTCATCGCTCGCCACCTGCAGCTGCTGCGACGGCGTCCCGCGGAACACGAACGCCACCACCTCGACCCGTTCGGCCACGTTGCGCAGGGCGGAGCGCAGGTTGAGCGCCACCAGCCCGAAGAGCCCCGAGACGAAGAGCGCAAAGGCAATGGTGGTGATCGACAGGACCGATAGCGTCCTGGTGCGCTTGAAGGCGAGCATCGCCTCACGCCAGAGCAGCTTCATGCGGAGCCCTCGCCGTCCTTGCCGGAGTCGAAGACAATCCGGCCGTCGCGCAGCTCCAGGGTGCGTTGCCCCCCGAAGCGGACGAGGTCGAGGTCGTGGGTGGCCATGACCACCACGGTGCCGAGCGCGTTGATGTCGGTGAGCAGCTGGAAGACGCCGCGCGTGGCCCGTTCGTCGAGGTTGCCGGTCGGCTCGTCGGCGAGGAGGATCGGCGGGTCGTTCACCAAGGCCCGGGCGATTGCCACGCGCTGCTGCTCGCCGCCGGAGAGCTCGCGCGGAAACGACTCCGCCTTGTGGAGCAGCCCCACCTGCGCGAGGACCTTGGTCACCCGCGCCGGGATCACATCCGCGCGCGTGCCGGTGACCTCGAGGGCGAACGCGACGTTCTCGCTCGCGGTCCGGTCCTCGAGCAGGCCGAAGTCCTGGAAGACGATGCCGAGCCGGCGGCGGAGCCGCGGCACTTCGTCGCGCTTGAGGGCCCCGATGTGGAATCCGGACACCCGGACGTCACCGCTGCTCGGCTGCTCGTCGCCGTACATCAGCTTGAGGAGCGAGGACTTGCCGGCGCCGGAGTGTCCGGTGAGGAAGACGAACTCTCCCCGCGCGACGTGAAAGGTCACGTCGTCGAGGGCCGGGGCCGTGCCCGTGGGATAGTGCTTGGAGACCTTCGTGAAGCGGATCACGTCCGAAAGATAGCGGGGCCGCTAGAGCGCGGCCGAGAGGTCGGCGAGCAGGTCGTCGAGGTCCTCGCAGCCGCACGAGAGCCGGAGGAAGCCGTCCGGAATCCCGAGCGCGGTGCGCTCGGCCGTGCCAAGCGCCTTGTGCGAGGTGAGTCGCGGCTCCGAGACGAGGGACTCGACCCCGGCGAGCGACGGCGCATGGGTGATGAGCCGGAGGTGGGAGAGGAAGCGCTGCGTGGCGGCCACCCCGCCCTCGAGCACCAGCCCGACCATCCCGCCATAGCCCTGAAAGAGGCGCGTCGCGAGCTCGTGATCGGGATGGGAGACCAGCCCGGGATGGTGCACGGCGCTGAACTCGGGCCGGCTCGCCGCCCACTGGGCGATCGCCAGGGCGTTGCGATGCTGCCGCTCGACGCGCAGGGCCAGCGTCTTGAGGCCGCGTTCGGTCAGCCACGCCGCGTGCGGGTCGATCGAGGGGCCCCAGAGCCGCATCAACCGGGTGACCTCGTCGATCAGCGCCGACGTCCCGGCGACCGCGCCGGCGATGATGTCGCTGTGGCCGTTGAGGTACTTGGTGGCCGAGGTGATGACGATGTCGGCACCGTGCTCGAGGGGGCGGAACATCACCGGCGAGCAGAAGGTGGCATCCACCAGGAGCGCGAGGCCGTGGGCCTTGGTGACCTTGGCGATCGCCGGGACGTCCACGACGCGCATCAGCGGGTTGGTGAGCGCCTCGATGAAGATGGCGCGCGTGTTGGGCCGGATCGCCTTGCGCCAGTCGCGCGGGTGATCGGGGTCCACATAGCTGATCTCGATGCCGAGCCGGGTGAACTCGGTGTCGAAGAGGACGCGGGTGCCGCCATAGATCCACCGCGAGGCGAGCAGGTGGTCGCCGGGCCGCAGCACCGCGAGGTGCGCGAGCGACGTCGCGGCCATCCCGCTGGCGAGGAAGACCGCATCCTCGGCGCCCTCGAGTGCGGCATACCGCTTCGCGAGCACGACCTGATTCGGGTTGTTGCCGTACCGCGTGTAGAGCACCTCGGCGTCGCTGCCGAGCGGATTGCGGAAGGTGGCGCTCTGGTAGATGGGCGTCACCGCCGGCGTCCAGTCGGCGCCGCGCTGCGGCGCGCCGCCGTGAATGGCGATGGTGGAGAGGCCAAGTCGCGAGGTCATGCCACGGCTCCGAGTTCGAACGTCGCATCAGGATGGGCCAGCACGCAGCGTCGTTCCGCCAGTTCATCGAGCGCCTGCAGCGCCCGCGCCAGCGGCCATGCCAGCGCCTCGGCCACCGGCGGCGCCGGGGCGCGCCCCAGGTCGGCGAGCACCGCGAAGGCGTCGCGCCAGTCGTCGGGCACCAGGCCGAGCAGCCGCGGCCGCGGCGAGTCGGCCAACAGCGCCACCACGGCGAGGCCGTGGCAGAGCAGGGCGTGCTCGATCGCCTCGGCGTGATCTTCCCGCAGCCCGCGCAGGCGCAGTTGCACGATCGGGAGGTGCGCAAGCTGGTTCAGGAGCTTGGCGACCACTTCATCGGCACAGGAGAAGTCCACCAGGCCGACGGCGGAGAAGTCGAGGTGCGCCTCCTCGCCCGACGCTTCCTGGAGCGCCTCGAGCACGCGCTGGCGCACCGCGGCGCCCGTGGGTCGGGTGACGAGGTCGGAGTAGGGCGTGGCCACGGTCTCGTGCAGCAGGCGTTCCAGGCGGATCACGGCGCTCATCCTGCCACCTCGCGTGCGGGAATCACGATGGTGACCTGCGAACCGGGGAACCATGCGAGTCCCTCGGTCATCGGCGGCTCGTCGTCCCACGCCGGCGGGATGCACACGCGTGCGGTGCCCGACCGGATCGAGATCTTGCCCTGCCAGCGTGCCAGGTAGCGCTTGGTGCCGGCCAATCCCTGGCCGCGGCCCGGATCGCGGAAGCGGGAGATGTTGTGGATCAGCGCGGTCTCGATGGCGAGTCCATCACCCCACCGCTCGCCGAAGCGTTTGGCCTGCGTCGCCTCGAGTGACCGGCGGAAGCCGATCCCCGCATCACTGACCGCGATCACCACCGCCTTGCGGCCGAGGCGACGCCGAAAGTTGTAGACGTGCACCGCGACCCATCCGCCGGTGCCGGCGTGTTCGGTGATGTTCTGGCAGGTCTCGGAGAGCGACTGCCCGAAGCCGCCCACGACGCTCGCCTCGAGGTCGAGTTCGCGCTTGAGGATCTGGGTGGAGCGTTCGTTGATGCGCCCCACGACCTCGTGCACGTCCTTCGATTCACGGATCGGTGTCACGTCGAGCAGCGTCTCGCTGGCATCGTCGGCGCGGCGTCGCGGCACCTTGCCGTGCAACTCGAAGAGCGTGTCGGCGTGCTGCAGGAAGCCGGCCTTGGCCCAATAGGAAGCGACGCCATCGGCCCCCGGCAGGGTGAGTCGCGGGGTCGGTGCGCCGAGCTCGGCCAGCGCCTGCCCCAGCGTCAGCAGGGCGGTGAATCCCGCCGGCGACGACCACTCGGTCGCATGCGCATCCACCAGCACGCGCCCTTCCGGCGGCCAGGGCGGCAACTGGGCCGCGAGCTGGTCGAGCGTGCGATCATCGAGATAGGCCGGCACCGAGACGACATGCATCAGGAGAGCACCAGGTCGCCACGGAGGTGGCGGGCTAGGGAGGTCGCACCGCGGAAGGTCGCGTTGCGCGCCGCCGCGCGATTGGCGGCGTCCACCGCCTCGACGGTGGAGTCGCCCGCGAGGAGTCGGGCAAAGCAGGTGGCGCCGAAGACGTCGCCGCAGCCGGTCGGATCGACGGCGTCCACGGCCGGCGGGGCGCGCCGCTCGGTGCGGATCGGGCCCGTCGCCTCCAGCGCCGGATGCGCGAGATCGGCCAGCGTGTCGAACCCCGGTCGGGCAAAGTAGATCGCCCCGCGCGGTCCCACGGTCACCGTGAGCAGGGACACGCCGGCGCGGAGGGCATCGGCCGCCACCACCAAGGGCTCGGTCGCGAGTTGCTGCATTTCGTCTTCGTTCAACTGCAGCACGTCGAAGCAGGCGAACCACCCCGGTGCCTCGGGGAGGGGCCGCAGGGTGCGCAATCCGTCGGGCCCGAGCCCGAGGAAGAGCGAGTGCAGGTCGGCGTAGATCGGGCCGGTGAAGCCGCGCCGCAGCTGTTGCGCGGTGAAGAGGCAGGTCTCGAAGCCGGAAATGAAATTGACATAGAGCGCGTCGAGGTCGGCGACCATCGGGCCGAGCTCCGGCCACTTCCATCCCGGGACGCCGCCGGTGAGGTGCTCGCAGCGGCGCTCCGCCGATTCGTAGCGCAGCGTGACGCGATTGTTTGCGACCGGCACCTCGATCGGTCGGGCGCCGGGCGTGAGGCGGGTGAGCGTGCCGAAGAACTCTCTGGCCTCGTGGGCCAGGTCCTGACCCACCTTGATGAGGGGGACGATCTCCCACTCCGGTGGCAGGGCAGCGTCCATCCCGGCGAGCGCGTAGGCGATCCCTCCCCACTCCTGCACGGGCGCTACGAGCGGGTCGCGCCCGTGGATCTCATCCCAGACGAGGGAGCCGAGGACGCCGACGCGCGGCATCTCAGACCACGCCCTGCTCGCGCTGGTCGAGGAAGGCGCGCGCCGCGCCGTAGACACCGGCGAGGCCATCGAGTTCGCCCGGGACGATCTGGCACGCCTGCACCGCGGGCTTGAAGGCGCGGCGCGCCACCTCGCGCCGCAGCGGCTCGAAGAGGCGTTCCCCGGCCTGCGTCACGCCGCCGGCGATCACCACCAGGTCGGGGTTGAAGATGTTGAGGAGGTTCGCGAGCCCGGCACCGAGATAGCGCGCGGTGGTGCGGACCACTTCGTCGGCCACGGCATCGCCCTCTTGCGCGGCCTGGTACACCGTGGCGGCCGTGATGCGGGAGAGATCGCCGCCGGCCATCTCGGTGAGGATGCTGGGCGTGCCGGTCTCAATCTGCTCCACGGCGCGGCGCGCAATCGCCGGCCCGGAGGCATACGCCTCGAGGCAGCCATAGTTGCCACAGCCGCAGCGACGCCCGTCGAGGTCGATGGTGACGTGACCGATCTCGCCCGCGCAATCCGACGCGCCATGATGCAGTCGACCATTGAGCACGATGCCGCCGCCGATGCCGGTGCCTATGGTCATGCCGATGACATGCCGCCCGCCGCGCGCCGCCCCGACCCACGCCTCGCCGAGCACGGCGCAATTGGCGTCGTTGTCGAGCGCCGTCGCCAGGCCGAGGCCCTCGGCAAGCTTGGCGCGCAGCGGCATGTCCACCCACCCCAGATTGGGGGTGAGGAGCACCACGCCGGCGCGCCGATCGAGTGGGCCGGGGGCGCCGACGCCGATGCCGAGGATCTCCGCCTCGGGCAGCTCACGACGCAGCTCGGCCATCGCGTGATGCCCCATCTCGACCAACGTGGCCACGACGGCATCAGGGCCGCGTGCGGCGTCGGTCGGTCGCGAATGATCGCCGATGACGCGCGAACCATCGGCGGCGACGGCGCCGACCACGAGATTGGTGCCGCCGATGTCGATGCCGAGTACCCACTTCACAGAGTCGTCTCCGGGGGGTGTGGCGCGGTGAAGGGGTGGAGGCTGGGGTCAGGCTCGACGGGGAGGCTCGTCCCCGCGAATACTGCATCGTAGACACGGAGGAGCCGCCGCGCCAGCGCCGCGGCATCGAATCCGCCAGCATGGTGCGTCCCGGCGGCCGCGAGGGCGGCGCGACGGGCGGGATCACCCAGCAGGGCGCGGATCGCCTCGGCCAGGGCGCTCGGGTCGTCCGGGTCCACGACGAGCACTGCCTCCCCACCCGCGTCACGGAGGTGAGGGCCCGCCGAGACGATCATCGGGACCGCGGCACTCATCGCCTCGATGATCGGCATCCCGAATCCCTCGGCCCGCGAGAGGTAGAGCGCCAGCGTCGCACCCTGCAGCAGGGCGGGGAGTTCCTCGTCGGTCACCGTGTCGCGGAAGAGCGTGCGGTCCGCAATGCCCAATCGTCGGGCCTCGAGCTGCAGCTCCGCCGCGCTCCCGCCGTCGCGGCCCACCAACACGAGCGGTGGTGCGTCGGCGCCAAGCTGCGCGAGTGCCTGGAGCGCGAGGCGATGGTTTTTCCGTGGCTCGAGTGTCCCGACCATGATCAGGTACTGGGCCGGGAGGTCGTGCCGCGCGCGAACGGCGGCGCGCGCCTCGTCGCGGCACGCCTTGGCGAAGCGCGGGTCGCGGGCGGGCGGGATCACCACGATCCGCTCCAGCGCCACGCCGAGATGGGCGTGCAGTTCCTGCCGCGTGTGCTCCGACACCGCCACCAGGGCCGTGGCGTGCTCGATGCTCCATCGGTAGCGCCAGAGATAGCTCTGCCGATCGACCACCGGAAAGAGCTCGGGGTGGGTGAGGAAGAGCAGGTCGTGGACGGTCACCAGCGACGGCACCCCGGTCTCGGGGAGGTCGCGCGGGATCTCGTGGGTGAGCCCGTGGTAGAGCGCCATGCCGTCGCGGGCCGCCGTCTGGCCGAGTCGCGTGGTGCGCCAGACCGCCCGCAGTCCCGCCGTGCGCCAGCCACGCGGCGGGAGGTGCACGGTGGCCCCGATGGCGTCGGCGAAGCCGGCGAACTCGGGGCGTGGCGGGGAGGGGGAGTAGAGGTGCAGGTCGAGCCCCGGCGCGACCTGGCGGAGGCCGCGCAACAGGTGGCGCGCGTAGTTGCCGAGGCCGGTCGCGTTGCGGAGCGCACGAACGCCGTCGAAGCCGAGGCGCGCCGTCGCCGGCAAACCGGTCACCGGCTACTCGACCTGGAGGACCGCGAGGAAGGCTTCCTGCGGAATCTCCACGCTGCCGACCTGCTTCATCCGCTTCTTGCCTTCCTTCTGCTTCTCGAGAAGCTTCCGCTTCCGCGTGATGTCGCCGCCGTAGCACTTGGCGAGCACGTCCTTCCGCATCGGCGAGATCGTCTCGCGGGCCACGACCTTCTGGCCGATCGCCGCCTGGATCGCGACGGCGAAGAGCTGCCGCGGGATCAGCTCCTTGAGCTTCTCGGCGAGCTTGCGCCCCCACTCGTACGCCTTGTCCTTGTGGATGATCACCGAGAAGGCGTCGATCGGGTCGCCGTTGATCAGCATGGCGAGGCGCACCAGCGGCGAGGTGCGGAAGCCGTCCATCTCGTAGTCGAGCGAGGCATAGCCGCGCGAGATCGACTTGAGCTTGTCGTAGAAGTCGAGGACGATCTCGCCGAGCGGGAAGGAGAACGAGAACTCCACGCGCGCCGTGTCGAGGTACGTCATGCCGTGATAGTCGCCGCGCCGCTCCTGGCCGAGCTTCATGATCCCGCCGATGTACTCGGTGGGGGCCATGATGCGCGCCTTCACGTACGGCTCCTCGATGCGCGTGATGTTCGCGACGTCGGGGAGGTCGCTCGGATTCTCGACCGGGAGCATCTCGCCGTCGGTCTTGTAGACGTGGTACTCGACCGTCGGCACGGTGGTGATCAGGTCGAGGTTGAACTCGCGCTCGAGGCGCTCCTGCACGATCTCGAGGTGCAGCAGGCCGAGGAAGCCGCAGCGGAAGCCGAAGCCGAGCGCGGTCGAGCTCTCCGGCTCGTACTGCAGCGAGGCGTCGTTGAGGCAGAGCTTCTCGAGGGCGTCGCGGAGGTCCTCGTACTGCGCGGCGTCGGCCGGATAGACGCCGGCGAAGACCATCGAGCGGACCTCGCGATACCCGGCGAGCAGCTCGGGCGCCTTCCGCGTGCTGTCGAGGACGGTGTCGCCGACGCGCGCGTCGCGCACGTTGCGGAGGTTGGCGATGAAGTAGCCGACCTCGCCGGCCTCGAGGATCGGCGCCGTGCGCTGGCCGAGTGCGAGGTGGCCGACCGAGTCGATCTCGTACACGTCCTCGGGATGGGCGCCGAAGGCGATCTTCATCCCCGCCTCGAGCGCGCCATCCACCACGCGGATCGAGGGGATCGCGCCGCGGTAGCGATCGTAGTACGAATCGAAGATCAGCGCGCGGAGCGGCGCGTTGCGGTCGCCGCGCGGCTGCGGGATCCGCGCGACGATCGCCTCGAGGAGCGCCGGCACCCCGGTGCCGTCCTTGGCCGAGACCGCGAGGATCTCCTCCCGCTTGGCCCCGATCAGGTCCATGATCTCCTGCGCGCGCTTCTCCGGCTCGGCGCCGGGAAGGTCGATCTTGTTGAGCACCGGGATGATCTCGAGGCCGGCGTCGAGCGCGAGGAAGAGATTCGAGAGCGTCTGGGCCTGGATCCCCTGCGAGGCATCCACCACCAGGATCGCGCCTTCGCATGCCGCGAGCGAGCGCGAGACTTCATAGGTGAAGTCCACGTGCCCCGGCGTGTCGATCAGGTTGAGGGCATACTCGACCCCGTCCTTCGCCTCATAGACCATCCGCACCGCGTTGAGCTTGATGGTGATCCCGCGCTCGCGCTCGAGATCCATGGTGTCGGTCAGCTGCTCGCGCATCTCCCGCTTGGAGACGGTGCCCGTGAGCTCGATCAGCCGGTCCGCGAGGGTGGACTTGCCGTGGTCGATGTGGGCGACGATGCAGAAATTGCGGATCCGGGACGGTTGCATGGCGGCAATATAGAAGCGGCGAACGGCGAACGGCGAAATGCGGTTCGCCGTTCGCTGTTCGCCGCCCGTATATTCGACCATGCCTCCCGCCTCCGGCCCCCGCCTCTCCCCCACCGCCGGGATGCTGCTGGTGACCCTCTTCTGGGGCGGCAACTTCACCGCCACCAAGCTCGCCTTCGCCGAGATCGAGCCGCTGGCGTTCACCGCGCTCCGCTTCCTGCTGGCCACGCTGGTGCTGTGGGCCATCCTGCGGCGGGTCGAGCCGACCCCGACCCCGCTGCCGCCCGGCGCGGCCAAGCGGCTGGTCTGGCTCGGGTTGGTCGGCAACACCCTCTACCAGCTCTGCTTCATCGAGGGGCTGGCCCGCACGTCGGCCACCAAGAGCGCGCTGATCCTCGCCGGGATGCCGGCGATCGTGATCCTCGCGACCTGGCTGCTCGGGCTGGAGACCACCACCCTGCGCCAGCGCCTCGCAGTGCTGCTGGCCACCATCGGGGTGGTGATCGTCGTCACCGCGCGCGGCGGTTCACTCGACGCCGGCCTCACCATCGGCGACCTGATGCTCTTCGGGGCGATCGTGACCTGGGCCGTCTACACCCTGTTGATGCGCCAGTGGAAGATCCCGATCTCCTCCCTGCGCCTCACCGCCTGGACCATGTACACCGGTACCCCGGGGCTCGTCCTCCTCGGCCTCCCGCAGCTTGCCCGCACCGACTGGCAGGCCGTGTCGTGGGCAGGGTGGGGCGGGATGCTGTACGCCTCGCTCCTGTCGCTCGTCGCCGCCTACATCCTCTGGAATCGCGGCGTCGCCGAACTCGGCGCCGCGCGCACCGTGGCATTCAACACGCTGGTGCCCCTGGTGGCCACCGCGATCGCCATGGTCGGCCTCGGCGAACGCCCCGGCCTGATCCATCTGGTGGGCGGCGTGCTGATCGTGGCGGGGGTGCTGATGACGCGGCAGGGAGGGGTGCCGGCGGAGGGGTAGGCGAGAAGCGTGAAGCGAGAAGCGAGAAGCGAGAAGCGAGAAGCGAGAAGCGAGAAGCGAGAAGCGAGAAGCGAGAAGCGTGGTGCTGCGGAGAGATCTCCCCGTGACACCAC
>JANRIW010000023.1:0-115831 GCA_033764505.1 Gemmatimonadales bacterium | reverse complement strand
TGGCTAAGTAGGACGAGAAGCGAGATGCGAGAAGCGAGATGCGTGGTGCTGCGGAGAGATCTTCCCGTGACACCACGCTTCTCGCTTCTCGCCTCTCGCTTCTCGCTTCTCGCTTCTCGCTAGATCCCGTAAAACTCCCGGTACCACTCCACGAACCGCTTGACGCCCACGTCCACCGGGGTACCCGGCTGGAAGCCGACGTCGCGGACCAGGTCACTCACATCCGCGGCGGTCTCGGGGACGTCGCCCATCTGCATCGGCGCATAGATCTTCTCGGCCGTCATGCCGAGTTCGCGCTCGAGCGCCGAGATGAAGTCCATCAACGGCGTCGGATGATTGTTGCCGATGTTGTAGAGGCGGTAGGGCGCCGAGCTGGTGGCCGGGTCGGGCGCGGCGCTGTCCCACTCCGGGTTCGCGGCGGCCGGCCGGTCGGAGACGCGGACGACGCCCTCGACGATGTCACCCACGTAGGTGAAGTCGCGCCGCATCTGCCCGTGATTGAAGACTTCGATCGGGCGTCCCTCGAGAATGGCCTTGGCGAAAAGGAAAAGCGCCATGTCGGGGCGACCCCACGGCCCATAGACCGTGAAGAAGCGCAGGCCGGTGCACGCCAGCCCATAGAGATGGGCATACGAGTGCGCCATCAGTTCGTTGGCCTTCTTGGTCGCGGCGTAGAGCGAGACCGGATGATCCACCCCGCGATGCACCGAGAACGGCATGTTGGTGTTGAGGCCGTACACCGACGACGTTGAGGCAAAGACGAAATGCTCCGCCCCGTGGTGCCGGGCTCCCTCGATGGCGTGCAGGAAGCCGGTGACGTTGCTGTCGACGTAGGCGTGCGGGTGCGTGACCGAGTAGCGGACGCCCGCCTGCGCCGCGAGGTGAATCACCCGCGGGAAGCGCTCGGTTCGGAAGAGCTGCTCCATCCCCTCGCGGTCGGTGAGGTCGAGCCGCACGAAGCGGAAGTTCTTGTGCCGCCGGAGCCGCTCGAGGCGCGCCTCCTTGAGCGTCGGGTCGTAGTAGGCGTTGACGATGTCGAGCCCGACCACCTCGTCGCCCCGCTCCAGCAGCTTCTCGCTGACGTGATAGCCGATGAACCCTGCTGCGCCCGTCACCAGATGCTTCATGATGCCCCCTCCACGGTGACGCCCTCGCGCCGGAGCTGCTCGGCTCGCCACGGTTCCAGCCGGACCATGACGGCCAGCTGCCCCTCTTCCAGCCCCTGACCCAGCACGTCACCGATCCGGTGCAGCTGGCCGAGGCGCTTCCCGTCGGAGGGATCAAGCAGGACCCGTACCACGGGCCGGATCGCCTCGGCACGGCCTCGGAGGGCGGCCTTCAGCGACTGGAGCCCATCAATCCGCATCGTGCTGGTGAAGATTGCGTCGGGATGCCGCTCATGGGCGAAGGCCGCAAAGGCGTTCGGATCCTCGAGCGCATCGAGCTTGTTGAACACCACCTGCACCGGCTTCTCCTCGAGGCCGAGCTCCGTCAACACCTCCTCGACGGTGTGCATCTGGTCTTCCCACTCGGGGTGGGAGGCATCGACGATGTGCAGCAGGAGGTCGGCCTCGCCGGCCTCCTCGAGGGTCGCCCGGAACGAGGCGACCAGATGGTGCGGCAGCTTGCGGATGAAGCCGACCGTGTCGCTGAGGCGCACGCGGAGGTTGTCGCCCAGGTCCACTTCGCGCGTCAGCGTGTCGAGCGTGGCGAAGAGGCGGTCCTCGACGAAGATCTCGTGCTCGCCCGACAGGCCGCGCAGGATGCTCGACTTGCCGGCATTGGTGTAGCCGACCAGCGCGGCGCCGAGCATCACGCTGCGCCCGGATCGGATCGTCTCGCGGTGCCGCTGGACGTCCCGCAGCTTCTCGCGCAGCAGCGAGAGCTTGGTGCGGATCATCCGCCGGTCGGTCTCGAGCTGCGTCTCGCCCGGACCACGCAGGCCGATGCCGCCTCGCGTCCGCGAAAGGTGGGTCCACATGCGCGTGAGGCGTGGCAACATGTATTGCAGCTGCGCCAGCTCGACCTGCAACTTGGCTTCGTGGCTGCGGGCGCGGGTCGCGAAGATGTCGAGAATGATCTCGGCACGATCCATCACGCGCGTGTTGATCGCCTCCTCGACACCCTGCCCCTGCGCCGGCGAGAGCTCCTCGTCGAAGACCACCAGCGTCGCCTTGGTCTCGAACACCAGCTTCCCTAGCTCCTCGACCTTCCCCTCGCCGATGAGGGTGGCCGCACTCGCGGTGGCGATCTGCTGCGTGAGTCGGCCCACGACCTCGCCCCCGGCCGTGTCCACCAAACGACCGAGTTCCTCGAGGTGTTCCTCGAGTTTCTGGGCGTCGGTGCTCCCCTTGCGGGGGGCGGCGACGAGGATGACCCGCTCCTTGGGGGGGATCACATCAATCAGGGAACGAATGGCAGGCTCCGAAAGGCGTTGGGCAAAAGATAGTCCCCGGACGGGGTCGCACGGCACACGCCGTCAGCCACCCAGCCTCTGGATCGCGCACGCCACCCCGCTCGCGCCACCACTTCATCCGTTCGGCGATCCGCTGCTCCTGGCCGAATGGCCCGGGCTGGTAGAACTCGGCATCCTTGAGCGCGTCGGGGAGGTACTGCTGAGCGATGTAGCCGGCCGGATCGTCGAAGGCATAGCGGTAGCCCGCGCCGTACCCAAGCTCCTGCATCAGCTTGGTCGGGGCGTTGCGGATGTGCAGTGGCACCGGTGCCGCCGGCGTCTCGGCAGCCGCCGCCTGCGCCGCTTTCCATGCCACATACACGCGATTGCTCTTCGGCGCCGTGGCCAGGTACACCGCGACCTCCGC
The DNA here is from genome assembly GCA_033764505.1 of Gemmatimonadales bacterium. Classification (GTDB taxonomy): domain Bacteria; phylum Gemmatimonadota; class Gemmatimonadetes; order Gemmatimonadales; family GWC2-71-9; genus Palsa-1233. The sequence goes on along the minus strand of JANRIW010000023.1, from coordinate 113,009 downwards.
CAGGGCGAGCTCGCCTTCGGGGCTGCCAAGGAAGTGGAACGCGTCGCGCCCGGCGATGGCCACCTCGAGCGCCCGGGGATCGGCGAGGCCGATGTCCTCGGTCGCCATCCGCACGAGGCGTCGGGCGAGGAACATCGGATCCTCCCCGCCCTGCAGAATGCGCGCGAGCCAGTAGAGGGCCCCCTGCGGATCGCTGCCGCGCACCGCCTTGTGGAGGGCCGAGATGAGGTCGTAGTGCTGCTCACCGCCCTTGTCGTGCGCCGCGAGGCGTCGCGCCATCGTCGCCTCAACCACGTCAGGCGTGATGGTGCCGCCGCTGCCCACATGCTGTGCGGCCGCCTCCAGCACCGTCAGGGCGCGCCGTGCATCACCATCGGCGACGCGCGCGAGCAGCGCCTGCGCCTCGGGCGCCAGCGAGACCGTGCCACGGAGGCCGTCGTCGCTCGCGACCGCCCGCGCCAGCACCGCCGCGATCTCTTCCTCGGCGAGCGGCTGCAGCACCCAGACGCGTGCCCGGCTCAGGAGGGCCGCGTTCAACTCGAAGGAGGGATTCTCGGTCGTGGCACCGATGAGGGTGACGATGCCCTGCTCCACGGCCGGGAGAAAGGCGTCCTGCTGTCCGCGGTTGAGGCGGTGGATCTCGTCCACGAAGAGGATCGTGCCTCGTCCGAGTCGGCGGCGCTCCTCGGCCTCCTTGATGATCTCGCGGACGCGCGGGATCCCCTCGCTCACTGCCGAGAACGGGACAAACGCGCGCTCCGTGTGGCGCGCCACCAGGCGAGCGAGCGTCGTCTTGCCGGTGCCTGGAGGCCCCCAAAGCACGATGCTGCCCACATCGCCGCGCCGGATCGCGTCGCCGAGCGGCTTCCCCGCTGCCAGCAGGTGCTGCTGTCCGGCGTACTGCTCGAGGGAGCGCGGCCGCATCCGTGCGGCGAGCGGTTCGGGCAACGAGAAGAGGGTGTCGGTCATCCGAGCACGACGGCGCGCGCGGCCGTGAGCAACGCCTCGCGCGTGTTGCGCGACGGGTCATCGAGCACCTGTTCGAGCAACGCCTCGAGCACCGCGCCGAGCTGCGGGCCGGGTGGCACCACGCCCTCGCGGATGAGGTCGTTCCCCGAAATCGCGAGCGCCCCGCGACTGGTGGCCTCGCCGCGCTGCCGCACGCCGGCCACCTCACGCGTCCATGTCGCGGCATCGCCATCCTGCCACTCCGCGAGCGCCACCAGGTCGTCGGTGGCATCACCAACGCGCGCCATCCAGTGCCGCACGTCACGTGCGGCGGGAGATGCGGGCGCCGCCGGGCCCCGATCGATGGCCTCGGCACGACGCACCTCGGCGCTCGAGCCCTTGAAGCGTCGCCACACCGAGGCCGAGGGCACGCAGAGCTGTGCCGTGAGCAGCCCGGCATCGCGATCGGCAAGCGGGCGTGTGCCAAGCACGCTCGCACGTTCGACGCGCAGCTCGGGAAGCCAGGTGCGCGCCACGCCCGATGCCTCCCAGAGGCGCGCCAGCTCCCCGATGTCGCGCGCACTGCTGAGTCCCTTGACCCACTCCTCGCGGACGCGCTCGGCGGAGAGGTGCGCAATGTCGTCGGACTGCGCCACGGCGGCGGCCCAGGTGGGCTCGTCGATCACGAAGTTCAGCCGCGCCGCAAAGCGCAGGGCGCGCAGGATGCGGAGCCGATCTTCGCGGAAGCGTTGGGCCGGATTGCCCACCGCGCGCACCACGCCTGCGGCCAGGTCGGCGCGGCCATCGAAGGGGTCGGCCCATCGCTCGTGGATCGGGTGGTAGGCGATGGCGTTGATGGTGAAGTCGCGCCGAGCGAGATCTTCCTCGAGCGATGCCCCGAAGGCGACCACGGCATGGCGGCCATCGGTGACCACGTCGTGTCGGAAGGTGGTCACTTCATGCAGCACGCCCTGCTCGTCGAGCACGCCAATCGTGCCGTGCTCGATCCCCACCGGCACGGTGCGTCGGAAGAGTGAACGCACCACCGTCGGCGGGGCGGCCGTCGCGAGGTCCACGTCGGTACCGGGTCCGCCGAGCAGCGCATCGCGGATGGCACCGCCGACGCACCACGTCTCGTACCCGGCCTCCTCGAGGCGGCGCACGATCGCGATGACCTGGTCGGGGATGTGGATCGCGTCAGGCGTGGGAGCCTCCGGCCTCAGCCGCAGAGTACGCTGCCGCCGTTGACGTTGAGGATCTCGCCGGTGATGTGCCGGGCCAGATCGGAGAGCAGGAAGAGGATCGGTCCGGCGATGTCGTCGGCCGTGGCGACACGCTGCAGCGGAATGGCCGCCTCGATGGCCGGGCGACGGAGCGGATCGCCGAGCGCGGTGGCGCTCATCTCGGTGTCCACCCACCCCGGGGCCACACAATTGACCGTGATCCCCGGACCGCACTCCACTGCGAGCGACTTCACGAGGGAGATCATCGCCCCCTTCGAGGCCGCATAGTCGGCGTGATTCGACTCGCCACGCTGCCCGGCCGTGGAACCCACCATCACCACGCGTCCCTCGCCCTGCAGCAGCCCGAGCGCGGCCTGCGTGGTGAGGAAGAGCGAATCGAGGTTGACGCGCATGGTCTCGCGCCACCGCTCGGGGGCCATGGCCGCGATTGGTGTTTCGGCCGCCGGCCAGATGCCGTGGTTGGCGACGAAGCCATCGAGTCCACCAAACGCGGCCTGCACCTCGGCGAAGCACTGGGCCACGCGCTTGGCATCGCTCAGGTCGCCGCCGCCCACGTACGCGCGACGGCCGAGGGCACGGACCTGCTTGGCCACGGCCTCCGCTTCGGCGCGCCGCGTGCGGTAGGTGATGCCCACGTCGGCCCCGGCCCGCGCACAGAGCAGCGCCGTCGCGCGCCCGATGCCGCGCGAGCCGCCGGTGACCAGAACGCGTTTCCCAGCAAGTGAGATCATCCGCCCAACTCCGCCGTGAGGATGCCGGCGATCTGGTGCTGGATGGCGAGGTGGAGCTCCTGCACGTGGTTCACCCGTGCATCCGGCACCACATAGGCATGATCCACCAGTGGGGCGAGGGCCCCGCCGTCGCCACCCAGCATCGCCACCGTGGTGACTCCCAGTTCGCGTGCGCGACGCGCCGCGAGCAGGCAATTCGGCGAATGGCCCGAGGTGCTGTGCAGCACCAGCACGTCACCGGGCCGCGCGAGCGCCTCGAGCTGCCGCGCAAAGAGCACCTCGGCCCCGAAGTCGTTGGCGGCAGCGGTGAGGATGGAGCTGTCGGTGGTCAGGGCGATGGCGCGGAGCGCCCGCTTCTGCGTGGCGTGATAGCGGACCACGTACTCCGCCGCGAGGTGCTGGGCATCGGCCGCGGAGCCACCATTGCCCGCGAAGAAGAGCGTCCCGCCCTCGGCGAGGCAGCGGCGCATCGTCGCGACGATCGGGTCGAGGCCGCCGGGACGCGCCGCGACGCGCTCCGCCAGCAGCGCGAGTTCGCGAAGTCCCGAGGCGATCCGCAGGGCGTCGCTCATTCGGACTCGAACATCCGCTGCATCTTGCGCCACAGCGAGTCGCGGACCGGCAACGGATCGACCTCGTACGTGGCCTGGTCGTCGAGAATCGCGCGGGGATTGGCGTCGAGCAGCAGCAGCGCCTGCTCGGCGCCCTCGTGCTCGCCGAGCCAGTCCAACGCGGTGGCGACGTTGCGCTCGTCGCCGTGGTTGTCCGCCGCGAGGATGTCGGCAAGACCGTGGCGCACCAGGTCGCGCGCCCGATCGCCGCGATTGCGCGGGAGCGTCAATGTGGTCGCGTCCACCTGCATCACGGCGCCAAGCTCGCGCCACGCGCGCACCGTTTGCACCGAGCACGACGTGTAGCGCTCGGGGTGGGCCAGGATCGGCACCAGGCCGATCTGGATCACCTCATAGAGCGCGCGTCCCACGATCTCGGCGGGCACCATGCGTGGGAACTCCACCAGCAGGTAGCGCGTGCCGTTGATCGTGACCTTCCGCTCGGCCGCCGCGGGCGGCACCGGGCGGTCGAGCATCACCTCGGCGCCGCGATGCAGCCGCACTTCCGGCGGTGCCTCGGCGGTGAGCGCCTTCCACGCGGCGTCCTGCGCCTCGGTGAAGCCGTTCGCCATCTGCGACGACACCATGTGGGGCGTGCAGGCGAGGTCGGTGATCCCCTTCATCGCGAAGGTCCGCAGCACGCGCACCGACTGGCCGACGCTGCGCGAGCCGTCGTCCACGCCCGGGAGGAGGTGCGAGTGCAGGTCGATCACGAGGGGGTCACCGCGTCCCGGATGGCGAGGGCGCGCGCACCGAGCGCGAGCGGCTCGCGCTCGGACTCGGCAAGCAACGCGAGCGTGATCAGCGCATCGGCCGCCAACAGGTCGAGCGCAGCGTCGCGCGAGGCGCCAGCCGCGATGGCCGCGTCGAGCGCGCGCCGACCCGCGTCGGCGAGGCGCACTCCCGGCGTGTCCCCAGTCGCGGCTTGCCACCACGCCTCACTCGCCGCGAGCAACCGAGGCGGCGCACCCGCCGTCCGCGCGGTGAACCAGGCGTCCATCGCGTCGGTCATCAGCCGACCCACCCCGCCACGAGCGGGACAATCTGGTCGGCGGTGATGGCCTCGACGCTTGGCACGGCGAGTGAGCCGCTCGCAAAGGTCGGGCGTCCGCCACCCCGGCCCCCGAAGGTGGCGGTGAGCTGCTTCATCAAGCCGTTGGCATCCTTGCCGCTGCCGATGAGGTCGTCGGACACGGCGATCGTGACGGCTGCCGGCAGCGTCGGGTTGACGAGCACCAGCACAGCGCCGACCTGATTGGCCCCGCGGAAGGCATCGGCGAGCTCGCCAAGCTGGCCGCGGTCCTCGGTCACGGTGCTCATCAGGTGCACGGTCACCTTGCCGGCTGGCAGCTTGGTGGCTGCCGCCGACCCGCCGCCCTTGAGCGCCTCGGCCAGGCGTGCCTCGAGCTTGTCGCGCTCGACGAGCATCGCCTCGAGCTTCCGCTCGAGCTGGTCGGGTTGTGCCTTGAGCGACTGGGCCAACGCCGCCAGCCGGGCCTCGGCGGCGCGCACCGCGGCGTAGGCGCCGTGACCGGTGATCGCCTCGAGCCGACGCACGCCCGCGGCCACACCGCCCTGCGCCGTGACGCGGAAGAGGCCGATCTGCCCTGTCGTGCGCACGTGGGTACCGCCACAGAGTTCGATCGAATCCCCCATGGTCACCACCCGCACCACGTCGCCGTACTTGTCGGCGAAGAACGCCATCGCGCCCTTGGCGAGCGCGTCTGGATACGACATCTCGCGGATGTCGACCGGTGCATTGGCGAGCACGAGGTCGTTCACTTCGGCCTCGATCTCGGCGAGCTGCACGGGATCGACCGGCCCGCCATGCGAGAAGTCGAAGCGCAGGCGCGTCGGCTCGACCAGCGACCCCTGCTGCCGCACATGCTCGCCGAGACGACGGCGCAGCACCATGTGCGCGAGGTGGGTGGCCGAGTGGTTGCGCTCGATCTCGGCACGCCGCGACGCATCGACGGCGGCATGCACGCGACCAGGCGCGAAAGTCCCTTCCAGCCTACCAATCAGACGCTGGCCGAGCTCGACGTCCTTCTGCACGTCGGTGACGTGGAAGCGCCAGCCGGCTCCCTCGATGACGCCATGATCGGCAAGCTGACCACCCGACGTCGCGTAGAAGGGCGACTCCTGCAAGACCATCACGCCGGCAGTCGCCGCCGCCGCGTCGCTCAGGACGTTCGTCTCGGCGGCAAGATCGGTGTAGCCGACAAAGTGCGACTTGACCGCGCCCCCGGCCACCACCACATCGACACGCGCATCGCCAGCGGCGGCACTTCCCTTCCCCGCCGCCGCACGACTCCGCTCGCGCTGTTCGGTCATCGCCACGTCGAAGCCATCGGTGTCCACCGTGATCCCCATTTCGCCGGCGATCAGCACCGTGAGGTCGAGCGGGAAGCCGAAGGTGTCGAAGAGCTTGAATGCGTCGTCGCCGGCGATGCGCGTGGTGCCTGCCGCTCGAATCTCCTCGAGCCGGGCGAGCCCCGCCTCGATGGTCTCGAGGAAGCGCGCCTCTTCCTGCCGGATGGTCTCCGCCACGAACGCCTGCTTCTCGACCAGCACGGGATAAGCGTCGCCCATCAGCGCCACCACGGTCGGCACCAGCTCGACCAGCGTCGGCTCACGACGGCCCAGGAGCCAGGCGTGGCGCACCGCGCGGCGGAGGATGCGGCGCAGCACGAAGCCGCGGCCCTCGTTGCTCGGGTAGACGCCGTCGAGGAGCAGGAACGACACGGCGCGCGCATGGTCGGCGAGGACGCGATACGAGATCCCGGTCCCCTCGGGGCCACCCGGATACGCCGCGCCGACGAGCCGCTCCACGTCGGCGATCAGCGGCCGGAAGAGGTCGGTGTGGAAGTTGTCGTCCTGCCCCTGCAGCACGGCGGTGATGCGCTCGAGTCCGGCGCCGGTGTCCACGCTCGGCTTCGGGAGCGGCGTGAGCGTGCCGTCGGCGGAACGATCGAACTGCATGAAGACGAGATTCCAGATCTCGAGGAATCGACCAGACTCGGCCTCGACCTCGAACTCCGCCTGCGACATCGGCACCGGCGTGCTGCCCGGCGTCCACTTCAGGTCGACGTAGATCTCGGAACAGGGGCCGCACGGCCCGGTGTCGCCCATCTGCCAGAAGTTGTCCTTGTCGCCGAGCCCGTAGATGCGGTCGGCCGGGAGCGTGGACAGTTCCTGCCACATCGCGCGCGCTTCGTCGTCGGTGTGGTGCACCGTCACGCGGAGGCGGTCGGCGGGGATGCCGAGATACTCGGGCGAGGTGACGAACTCCCAGGCGAACTTGATCGCGTCGCGCTTGAAGTAGTCGCCGAACGAGAAGTTGCCGAGCATCTCGAAGAAGGTGTGGTGACGACGGGTCAGCCCCACCTGCTCGAGGTCGTTGTGCTTCCCGCCGGCCCGCACGCACTTCTGGCACGTGACGGCGCGGACGTAGGCACGCGGATCCTGCCCCAGGAAGGTGCGCTTGAACTGCACCATTCCGGCGTTGGTGAAGAGCAGGGTCGGATCGTCGGCCGGGACGAGGGTCGAGGACGAGACCTCGGTGTGACCCTGGGCGGCGAAATAATCGAGGAAGCGGCGGCGGATTTGGGCGGCATTCATGGGGCGGAATCTAACCAACCCCGGTGCCGTCAGCCCTCCCCCACCAGTCGTCGGACATGGGTGTTGGCCTCCGAGCCACTCCAGCCCCGCCGTGCGAAGAAGGCGAGCAGGCGGCGTCGCTTGGCATCCCGGGTGAGTCCGGTCATGGCGGCCGCGCGGCGCTCAGCCTGCGCCAGCGTCTTGGCCATCGGATCGGGCGCATCGTCGGCCTGCAGCGCGGCCATGGCGGCCGCCACGATCTCCGCTGCCACACCGAGGCGCGCAAGGTCGTGCTTGATCCGGAGCGGACCGCGTCCGCGCCTGGCCCGGGCCTCCACGTAGCCGCGTGCAAAGCCCGCGTCATCGAGCAATCCGAGGCGGGTCAGCCGCTCGAGGGCACCCGCGACCGCCTCGGGAGGATGACCACGCCGATCGAGCTTCCGCCCCAACTCGACGGTACCGTGCGCGCGCTGCTCCAGGCCTCGCAGGCCGGCCCGGAACGCCGCCTCGACGTCGGCGGCCGCGTCGAGCGCCGAGACCGCCCCGCTCGGCAACGCCTGCCCCGGCACAACGCCGAGCGACGCGACCATGTCGGCCGGGACGGTCCAGGCGGGCCGCCCGTCCACGATGATCCGGGTGCTCCCGGGCCGCCGCGGATCGGGCACCAACTCGGCGACAATCACTCGCCGTCTTCCTCATCCGGCACGCCCGGGCCGGCAGCGGCGAGGATGCCGAGGGATTCCTTGACCTTGGCCTCGATCTCCTCCATGAGCACGACGTTGTCCTTGAGGAAGAGCTTGGCGTTCTCGCGCCCCTGCCCGATCCGCTGCTCCCCGTAGGAGTACCAGGCACCGGACTTCTGGATGATCCCCGCCTCGGAGGCGATGTCCACCAGGAGGCCCGTGTGCGAGATCCCCTCGTCGAACATCACGTCGAACTCGGCCTGCTTGAACGGCGGCGCCACCTTGTTCTTGACCACCTTCACGCGGACATGCGACCCGATGATCGCCTCGCGCTCCTTGACCGGCCCGATCCGACGGATGTCCATCCGCAGCGACGCGTAGAACTTGAGCGCCTTGCCGCCGGTGGTGGTCTCCGGGTTGCCGAACATCACGCCGATCTTCTCGCGCAACTGGTTGATGAAGACCACGGCGCAGTGGGTCCGGTTGATGGCCCCGGCCAGCTTGCGCAGCGCCTGGCTCATCAGCCGCGCCTGCAACCCCATGTGCGAGTCGCCCATCTCGCCCTCGATCTCGGCCTTCGGCACGAGGGCCGCGACCGAGTCGATCACCACCAGATCGACCGCCCCAGACCGGACAAGGATCTCGACGATCTCGAGCGCCTGCTCGCCGGTGTCCGGCTGGGAGACGAGGAGGTTCTCGATGTCCACGCCGAGCTTCTTGGCGTACTCGATGTCGAGGGCATGCTCGGCGTCGACGTAGGCCGCCACGCCCCCGGCCTTCTGCACGTTGGCCACGAGGTGCAAGCAGAGCGTGGTCTTGCCGGACGATTCGGGGCCGTAGATCTCGGTGATCCGGCCACGGGGGACGCCGCCGATGCCGGTCGCGGCGTCGAGGTTGATGGCGCCCGTGGAGATGGCGGCGATCCGCTCGCGCGGCCGGTCGGCGCCCATGCGCATGATGGACCCCTTCCCCAGCTGCTTCTCGATCTGCGAGATGGCCAGGTTGAGGGCCTTCTTCTTTTCGGTGTCGACGCGGGTCTCGGTGGCGGACATGAGTTGGGATCCTGAGTTGGGGGGTGGCGAGAAGCGAGAAGCGAGTGACCAGTGACCAGTGACCGACCTACGACCTACGACCTACCAAGTGGAGCATTTTCGGTCACCAGTCCATACCATAACAAGCTACAACCGAATCTACTCCGAAGCAAGAGTCTCAATGTGTAGTATTTTGCGCCACTATGGCCGGATTATCGCCAACCGGGTCGCCAGGCGTCCTCGACATGGGTCAGTTGGGCCGCCGGACCCATCCCGTCGAGGCTCATCACGTCGAAGCGGTACTGGTCTCCGGTCTGGCCGTGGCGGAGGAGCCACGCCCAGGCGAGCCGCTCGATGGTGGCCCGCTTGCGCGGGCCCACCGCCTCGGCGCCGCCCCCACACGCGGCGGAGCGGCGACACTTGACCTCGATGAAGGCCACCAGCGACCCTCGGCGCGCCACCAGGTCGAGATCATGGCGGCCAAGGCGAAAGCGGTGCGCCTCGACGCGCCAGCCGCGCCGGGTGAGCCAGCGGCCAGCAACCAGCTCCGCCTCCCAGCCATCACGATGGCGGGGATCGGTCCAAAGGTCGAGAGTGCGGCGGGGGGTCGACATGCGCGGAACATCGCGTGGGACCGGCGGCACGGCAGGCACCGAATCGCGCGGCGGGGGGCCAAAGAGCGGGACGAGAAGCGAGAAGCGAGAAGCGTGATGCTGCGGAGAAATCTCCCCGTGACGCCACGCTTCTCGCTTCTCGCTTCTCGCTTCTCGCCTCTCGCTTCTCGCTTCTCGCCTACGTGTACTCCTCCACCTGATGCACCCCGATCATCACATCGCGCGGCTTGCTGCCGTTCGGCGGGCCGAGGATGCCGGCGTCGTGCAGTTGGTCGATGATACGCGCCGCGCGGCCGTAGCCGATACCGAGGCGGCGCTGGAGGAGCGAGGTGCTGCCGCCTTGATGCTGCACGCAGAGCTCGGCGGCCTGCTTGAAGAGGGCATCGCGTTCGCCGTCGTGCGCGGTGCCGCCTTCCTCCCCTTCCCCGGCCTGCGCGCGCACCACGGCAAGGATGTCTTCCTCGTGGCCATCGTGGGCGGCCACATCGCGCTGGGCGACGTACCACGCCATCGCGCGCTCGGTCTCCTCGGTGCTGATGTAGGCGCCCTGGATCCGCTGCGGCTCATTGCGGCCCGGCGGCAGGAAGAGCATGTCGCCGTTGCCGAGCAGGGCTTCGGCGCCGTTCTGGTCGAGGATGGTGCGTGAGTCGACCTTGCTGGCCACGCGGAACGCGATGCGCGCCGGGAAGTTCGCCTTGATCAGGCCGGTGAGCACGTTCACGCTGGGGCGCTGGGTCGCGAGGATGAGGTGAATCCCGATGGCGCGCGCCTTCTGCGCCAGCATCGCGAGCGGCCGCTCCACTTCCGCCTGCACCGTCATCATGAGGTCGGCCAGCTCGTCGACGATCAGGACGATCATCGGCAGCTCGCCCTCGGTGTACGTCTCGTTCCACGACTCCGCGGCCGTCGTGTCAGGAGCCTCCCGAGCAATGGTGGTGAGCGTGGGCTTGGCCGAGGCCGGATTCTTGAGCGGCTTCCCCTCGCGCACCTTGCGGTTGAACTCGCCGAGCTGGCGCGCGCCGTTGGCGTGCAGCAACTCGTAGCGGCGGTTCATCTCGTACACGGCCCACTTGAGCAGCGCGGCCGCGTCGTTGTTGTCGGTCACGACCTTGTGCCGCAGGTGCGGCAGGTCGTTGTACATGGAGAGCTCGACCATCTTCGGGTCGACCATCAGCAGGCGCAGTTCGCGAGGCGTGTAGCGGAAGATGAGCGACGTGACGATCGTGTTGATGGCCACCGACTTGCCCGAGCCGGTCGCCCCAGCCACGAGCAGGTGCGGCATCTTCGCGAGGTCGGCCACGACCGGCTTCCCCTCCACGTCACGACCGATCGCGATCGGCAGCAATGCCGACGAGTTGCGCCACGCCTCGCTCGCCAGCAGCTCACGCAGCGTCACCATGCGCGGGCTGGGATTGGGGATCTCGACGCCGACGGCGCCACGGCCCGGAATCGGCGCCACGCGCAGCGACTGGGCCCGCATGGTGATGGCAAGGTCGTCGGCGAGCGCGACGATGCGCCCCGCCTTCACACCCGAGGCCGGCACCACTTCGAACTGCGAGACCGTGGGACCGCTGGTGATGCCGGCGAGCGTCCCCTCGACCTTGAACGTCTTGAGCGTGGCGAGCAGCAGCTCGCCGAGGCGCTGCAGGACCGCCTCGTCGTGCTCGGCGTCGCCGCCCTTGGGCAGGTCGAGCAGGTCGAGCGGCGGCAGCGCCTCGTCCACCGGTCTCGGTGGCGGCAGCGGCAGCTCGAGTTCCTCGACCATGCTCCGCTTGACCTTCGGCTTGCCACGCGACGGCGGGAAGAGCTCCTCCTGCGAGACCTCCTCCTCGTCGGCTGCGTCTTCCTCGGCCTCGACCAGCGCGGGCCGCTTGACCGGAACCGCGCGCCCCGCCTTGAGCGGCGGCGCCTCGACCGGTTTCTCGAGGCGCTGCAGCGGATGCCAGGCGAGGGTGCCCAGCGTCGTGGCGGTGAGCACCACGAAGCCGACGAGCAGCCCCCCCGCGACGCCAATCGAGTCGATGGCCGAGCGCGCGAGGAAGCCCGGCAACCACCCCGTGAGTCGCGCCGACCAGCTCCACTCGGCGAGCGGGTCGAGGTAGAACGACTGATCGGCGCGCGCCAGCACGGCGATCACGTACGGAATCAGGATGGTGCTGCTGACGGTGAGGATCGCGGCGCGCTTCATGTCGAGGCGCGGCAGGCGGTCGAAGCCGGCGAGCGCGAGGAGGAATCCGAGGACCGGCGCACCCAGCGCCCCGATACCCAGCGCCTCCCAGAGCGACGGGCCGATCGCCGAGCCGAGCGGGCCGGTGACGTTCACCGGGAAGAGGGTCAGCGCGAGGAAGGCGCCGGCCACGAGGGCAAGGACGGCCCAGAGCCGACGGCGGTTGTCGTCGCTCACACGCGGGCGGCCAGCGTCACGCGCCGGTCGTGGTAGAGGGCGAGGACGGGGTGCGCGTCAATGGCCGCAGCAGCTTCGATGTCGCCGGCGAAGCCGAGGCGGGTGAGGTCGCGACCGGCCGCGGACAGCGCGAGGGCGCGGTCGATGCGGTCGCCGTAGCGACGGACCAGGTCCACCGACACGATCGCCGCGTCGTTGAGCCCCTTCCGCAGCCGACGGCCGCCGAGCGCGGCGATCACGAAGCGTCCCGCGAGATAGGCGTCGTCCATGCCGAAGCCGTGTTCGCGACCGGCGCAGAGAATCAGGACTTCGCGGCCCGACTCAACCGCCTCGCGCAGGCGGGCACCGACCACCGAGAGATTCACGGCCGCACCGACCAGCACCTCGTGGGCGCCCGCCGTGGCGAGCAACGCGCGGGTGCCGTTGGTGGTCGTCATCACCAGCGTCTTGCCGCGGACCGTGTCCGCGAGCATTTCGCGCGGCGAGTTGCCAAGCTGGAAGCCGGGAATCGCAATGCCGTGGCGCTCGCCCGCGAGGAGGACGTCGCGCCGATCGAGCGACTGGGCCAGCGTGATGGCCTCGTCGGTGTCGGCCGCGATGATCACGGCACGCGCGCCGTGATCGAGTGCCGCGACGATGCTGGTCGTGGCACGCAGGATGTCGACGACCACCACCGTGCGCCCCGCCACGTCCGCAGGCGGGAGCCCGAGCGGCGTGAAGGCGACGTGGATGCTCACGGCTCGGGCGACTCGCCTGGCGAGGGCTCGGGCCGGAGCAGCTGCGACTCCCGCTCGAGGAACTTGGTGTCGATGTTGCCGGCGATGAAGTCGGGATGCCGGATCACGCGCGCGAGGAACGGGATGGTCGTCTTCACGCCCTCGAGAATGAACGAGTCGAGCGCCTGCCCCAGCCGCGCCAGCGCCTCGGGCCGGTCACGACCCCAGACGATCAGCTTGGCGAGGAGCGAGTCGTAATACGGCGGCACCGTGTAGCCGGCGTAGACGTGCGTGTCGACGCGCACGCCCGGCCCACCGGGCGGATGGTACGCGGTGATGAGCCCCGGACACGGCTGGAAGTTGCGGTACGGATCTTCGGCGTTGATGCGCACCTCGATCGCGTGCCCGTACATCGGCGAGATGCCGAACGAGAGCGGCTCGCCGGCGGCCACGCGGATCTGCTCCTTCACCAGGTCGTGGCCCGTCACCATTTCGGTGACCGGATGCTCCACCTGGATGCGCGTGTTCATCTCCATGAAGTAGAACGAACCGTCCTCGTCGAGCAGGAACTCGATGGTGCCGGCGCCGGCGTAGCCGATCGCCGCGGCAAGCTGCACGGCGGCATCCCCCATCTTCTGCCGAAGCTCGGGCGTGAGCGCCGGCGAGGGCGACTCCTCGATCAACTTCTGGTGGCGCCGCTGCACCGAGCAATCGCGTTCACCGAGATGGATCACGGTGCCGTGCAGGTCGCCGAGGACCTGGATCTCCACGTGCCGCGGCCGCGCGAGGAACTTCTCGACGTAAACGTCGCCATTGCCGAAGGCGGAGAGCGCCTCGTTCTGGGCCAGCGAGAAGAGCTGGGCAAACTGCTCGGCGTCATTGGCGATGCGCATCCCCTTCCCGCCACCGCCCGCGGTCGCCTTGATGATCACCGGGAAGCCGATCCCCTCGGCCACCACGAGCGCCTCCTCGGCATCCTTCATCACGCCGGGCGAGCCGGGCACCGTCGGCACGCCGGCTTCGGCCGCGAGGCGCCGGGCCGAGGCCTTGTCGCCCATCGAGCGGATCTGGTCGCCGGTCGGGCCGATGAACGCGATGTTCGACGCGCGACAGGTGTCGGCGAACTCGGCGTTCTCGGCGAGGAAGCCGTAGCCCGGATGGATCGCGTCGGCGCCGGTCACCTCGGCCGCCGCGATCAGGTTCGGGATCCGGAGATAGGAGAGCCGCCCCGGAGGCGGCCCGATGCAGACATCGTCGTCGGCAAAGCGGACATGCAGCGACTCTCGATCGGCTTCCGAGTACACTGCCACCGTGCGAATGCCGAGTTCCCGACAGGCGCGAATCACGCGGAGCGCGATCTCGCCGCGATTGGCCACCATCACCTTGCGAAACATCAATTGCCCAGGTCGTTGAAGGTGCGATCCGACGCGGCGCTGATGCCGGAGACCCGGAGCGCGAACTCGCTCGGGTTGGTCGCGGCGCGCACCGCGTCATCGTACGCGATGGTCCCCTCCTGCAGCCAGCGCATCAGCGACTGGTCGAAGGACTGCATGCCGTAGGACACACCACCCTCGGCGATGAGGTCGGGGATGTTGAGGGCCTTGGCCATGTCGCGGATGTTGTCCGCCACGGCGGCCGAGTTCACCAGCACTTCGATGGCCGGCACGCGGCCCCGGCCATCGGCACGCGGCACGAGGCGCATCGAGACCACCGCGGCGAGCGCGGTGGAGAGCAGCATCCGGATCTCGCCGTGCTGGAACGGCGGATAGAACGAGAGGATGCGCGAGATGGTCTGCGTGGCGTCGGTGGTGTGGATCGTGGAGAGCACGAGGTGGCCGGTGTCGGCCGCCTTCAGCGCGGTGTCCATCGTCTCGGCATCGCGGATTTCGCCGATGAGGATCACGTCGGGGTCCTGGCGCAGCACGTGGCGCAGCGCGGCGCCGAACGAGTGCGTGTCGGAGCCGACCTCGCGCTGCGAGACGTTGGCCAGCTGGTCCCGATGGAGGAACTCGATCGGGTCCTCGACCGTGATGATGTTCACCCGGCGCGTGCGATTGATGTGCTCGATCATCGCCGCGAGCGTGGTGGACTTGCCGCTGCCCGTGATCCCGGTGACGAGGATCAGCCCGCGCGGGCGCGAGGCGAGCGCCTCGACCACCGACGGCAACTGCAGCTCGGCGATGGTGCGCACCTCGTAGGGGATCGCGCGCAACGCGAACGCCACGGTGCCGCGCTGCTGGTAGATGTTGGTCCGGAAGCGGCCGATCCCCGGGACGCCGATGCCGAAGTCCATCTCCTTGGTCTCGGCGAACTCCTTGAGCTGGCGCGGCGTCATCAACTGCTCGGCCAGCACCTTGAGTTCCTCCGGCTTGAGCGGCGGCATCCCCAGCGGTTCGAGGTGGCCGTTCACGCGCACCGTCGGCGGCCGCCCTCCCTTGAGCAACAGGTCGGACGCGCCGCGCTGGACCATCTGCACGATGGCCTGCCGAAAGTTGAAGCCGAGCGTCGGCCCCTCGGGGGCCGCCGCGTCGGTCGCGACCTCGGGAAACTCCTCGTCAGCCATTCGGATCGACGCGGAAGAGCACCTGGCCGTACTCGACCGGCGAGGCGTCATCGACGGCGATCTCGCGGACGACGCCGGAGACCTCCGCCTCGATCTCGTTCATGATCTTCATCGCTTCGATGATGCAGACCGTCTGCCCGGCGGTCACCCGCGAGCCGACGCGGACGTACGGCTCGGCGCCCGGCTCGGGCTGCAGGTACAGGGTGCCGACCATCGGCGAGCGGACCTCCTTGTGCGACGACGCTGCCGCAGGGGCCGCAGCCTCGCTGGCGGGCGGGGCGCTCGGGGCGGGCAGCGCGGCAGGCGCCCCTGCCACGGGGAGTTGATAGACCGGCGCCGGAGACGGCGCGGCGAGCATCGACGAGGTCCGGGTGATCACCACGCCGGTCCCGAAGAGGCCCTTGAGTTCGATCGAGCCGATCTCCGGCTGCTCGCGAAGGAGCTGGGCCAGGCGGCGAACGTCACGAAGGTCGATCCCCTTGAGGCCGGGCATCTTTTCCATCGCGCGGGCGAGTTCCTGCATGTCGTCAGGTGTCATACGCGGGTCAGGTACTTGTCCTCGCGCCGATCGACGCGAATGAGTGTCCCGGGTTCGATGAACAGCGGCACCTGCACCACCGCACCAGTCTCGAGGCGGGCCGGCTTGGTCCCCCCCGTGGCGGTGTCGCCGCGGATCCCCGGGTCGGTCTCCACAATCTGCAATTCGACGAACATCGGCAGTTCCAGCAGGATCACCTGCTCGTCGTGCACCAGGCCAATGCACTCCATCCCTTCCTTCAGGTACTTGAGCTGGTCGGCGCCGATCAGCTCGCCGGTCAGGGGGATGTCGTCATAGGACTGGAGGTCCATGAAATGATACGTCTCTGCGTCGCGATAGGAATAGGTCATCGGCCGCCGGCTCAGGTCGACCTCGGTGAAGCGCTCCCCCGAGGGGAAGGTCCGCTCGACCACGAGCCCCGTCCGGACGTTCTTCAGCTTGGTGCGCACGAAGGCGCTCCCCTTGCCGGGCTTCACGTGCTGGAAATAGACCACCTGAAGCAACTTGCCGTCCTGCTCCATCACCAGCCCGTTGCGAATATCCGCGGTGCTTGCCACGCCGTCTCCTGCCCTGAAATCAGATCGTGATGAGATCGGTGCGGCCGTCGCTCAGGAGCACTGGACCGTCCGGCGTGAGCCAGACATCGTCCTCCAGGCGGACCCCACCCCAACCGGGAAGATAGATCCCCGGCTCAATCGTGACCACCGCCCCGACCGGGAGGACCCCCTCGGCGGTGGCGGCAAGTCGTGGTGCTTCATGGACTTCGAGCCCGATTCCGTGGCCGAGGGAGTGCCCGAAGGCGTCGCCGTACCCCGCTTCGGCGATCACCGACCGTGCCAGCGCGTCCGCTTCCCGGCCGGTCATCCCGGCCCGAATCGCGGTCCGAGCCCGAAGCTGGGCCTCCTCCACCAACCCGTAGATGCGCTGTTGCCGCTCATCGGGGGCGGCACCCACGAGCACGGTCCGGGTGATGTCGGCGCAGTAGCCGTCGACGATCGCCCCGAAGTCGATGAGGAGGAACTCTCCGGCCCCGATCGGGCGCGAGGTGGTGTGGGCATGCGGCAGCGCCGACCGCGGTCCCGAGGCGACGATGGTCTGGAAGGGATGCCACTCGCTGCCGCGCCGTCGCAGCGCCGACTCCAACCGGGCGGCCACGTCCAGCTCCCGTTCCCCGACGCGCACGGTGGGCAACACCTCCGCGAGTGCCTCGTGCGCGAGCGCCGTCGCGGCGCGAAGGGCGTCGATCTCGTCCGCGTCCTTGACCTGGCGCAGGACCTCGACCAGGTCGTTCACCGGCCGCAACCGCCCGCGGGCCGATGCCTCCAGACGCTCCGCCTCGCGCACCGTGGTCACATGCGCCTCGAAGGCGATCGGCCCGGCAACCCGGCGCGCCAGCTCCCGCCTGAGGCGATCCCACACCGAGGCGCGCTCGACGACCACTTCCGCGGCCGACGCCGATTCCTGCGGGGCCTGCGCCGCGTAGCGGAAGTCCGTGAGCAGGACCGTGTGCGATTCGGTCAGCAACACCATCGCGGCCGAGCCGGTGAATCCGGTCAGCCAGCGGATGTTGGGGAGGTGGCTGACGAGCAGTGCGTCGGCGCCTGCGGCGGCCAGCGATCCGCGGACCGCCGCCTGGCGCGCAAGGCGGCGATCAGCCATCCCGGAGGATGCCGGCAAGCGCCTCGAGCGCCAGGAGGTAGCCGCGGGCACCAAGGCCGCTCACCATGCCGACCGCCAGATCGGCCGTCAACGAGTGGTGGCGTGCGGCTTCGCGCTTGTAAAGGTTCGAGAGGTGGACTTCGATGAAGGGCACCGGGGCGGCGAGGAACGCGTCACGCAGCGCCAGCGAGGTGTGCGTGTACGCGCCGAGGTTGACGATGGCCCCGTCCACGCGACCGCGCAGCCCCTGGACGAGATCCACCAGCGCGCCCTCATGATTGGACTGCGTCCACTCAACCGAGACGCCGAGTGCCGCGGCGCGTTCGCGCACCTGTTGCTCCAGCTCGGCCAGCGTGGTCGCCCCGTAGATGGTGGGCTCCCGTTGGCCGAGCAGGTTCAGGTTGGGCCCGTTGATGACCGCGATGGTGGTCATCGTCCGAGCCCCTTGAGCCAGTCCTGGAACGATTCGAAGTCAGCCGTGTCGCGCGGCGCCGGAAGCGGCGCCTGGTAGAAGGCATCGAATCCCGGGGCGCTGGGCGGGGTGACCGGTGCCGCCGACGCCACCTTGGCCAGCCACTCGCCGAGCGAAGTCCCGCCGCTCTCGGCGACGTCGTAGGGACGCGGGCGACGCGAGGTCAGCTCTCTCTCGAGGGCGTCTGCCTCGTGGGCATAGCCAGCCTGTTCGGGGTGACGGCCGGCGAGGGTGCGGAACGCCT
The DNA here is from genome assembly GCA_033764505.1 of Gemmatimonadales bacterium. Classification (GTDB taxonomy): domain Bacteria; phylum Gemmatimonadota; class Gemmatimonadetes; order Gemmatimonadales; family GWC2-71-9; genus Palsa-1233. The sequence continues at coordinate 94,951 of JANRIW010000023.1, read as the reverse complement.
CGGCCGCCCGCTCCAGATGCCCCTGCTGCTGGTAGAGCCGCGCAAGCGACTCCGTCACGAGTGCCGGCGCCTCCGGGACCGCGTCGACGTCGTCGGGCCCCCAGAAGGCGCCGTCCAGCCAGGCATCCTCGTCGGACTCGTCGAGCGCGGCCTCGGCCAGCGGGTCTGGCGCGTCCAAGGCGATCGGGGCCTCCTCGGCATCGGTCGCTTCGGCGGCTTCGGCCACGGCCGTCCAGGCGCGGGCCGACTCGTCGTGACCCGACGCCGCCGCGATGGCGGCCAGCGACTCCAGCACCACCGGATGGGTCGGATCGTGCCCCAGGGCGCGATGGAGGGTCGCCTCGGCCCCGTCGAGGTCCCCCTGCGCTTCACGGATCCGTGCGAGGGCAATCAGCCCCGGGATCAGGTCGGCGTGGCGCTCCAGCCCCACCAGGGCGATGGCCTCCGCCTCGGCGAGGGCGCCGGCCTTGCGCAGGCCGTCGGCCAGGGCGGCGAACGCCGTCCCTTCTGGCGTGCCGGCCCACTGGGTGGCGAGGTGGTCGAGTTCGGGACTGTGGGGCATTCTGTCCTGAGCGGCGAGTGAACAAGGGGTGGGTCGGCAAGACTAGCGCCCCAGAAACCCCTGTCAAGGCATCGGTCGGCTTGAGCTTCGTCCCCTGACACCCTAACTTTCCGGGCTGTTTCCTCCTCAGTCCGGAGCTGGTTGACCGCATATGATGCAATCCTTCCGCAACGCCGCCAAGCCGGTCGTTCTGCTGATCACGATCACCTTCCTCACCTGGATGATCGTGGACCTGAGCGGGCTCACCGGATCCGGCGGATTCCTGACGAACACGTCCGTCGGATCCGTCAACGGGGAGAAGATCGATTCCCGACTCTATCAGGAGGCGGTGCAGAACGCCGTCACCCAGCGTGGGGGCGGGCTCAGCATCGAGGAGCTCGAGCAGGTGCGCAACGAGGTCTGGGAGCAGCTGATCCAGAACGTCTCGCTGACCACCGAGTTCAAGCGCCGCAACATCACCGTCACGCCGGAAGAGGTCGTCGACGCGATCCGCAACGTGCCGCCGGATGAGGTGCGCTCCGCGCCCGACTTCCAGACCAACGGCCAGTTCGACATGACCAAGTACCAGCGGTGGATCGTCTCGCCGGTCGGGCAGCAGTACCTCCCGTCGCTCGAGGCGCGCTACACCGAAGAGCTCAAGCGGCGGAAGCTGCTCGTCGCCATCACGGCCGACGTGTACCTGTCCGATGCGGCGCTCTGGGACCGGTACCGCGACCAGAAGGAGCAGGCCAAGATCGCGCTGACCGCGCTGGTCGGGCAGAGCCTGATCTCCGACACCGCCGTCTCCGTGACGCCGGCCGAGGTCGAGGCCTACTACGCGGCCAACAAGAAGGAGTTCGAGCGTCCGCGCGCGGCCTACATGAGCTTCGTGAGCGTGCCGCGGGTGCTCGACGCATCGGACTCGGCCGCCGCGCTTGCGCGGGTCCAGGCCATCCGTGCCGAGCTGGTCGGCGGGGCGCCGTTCGCCGAAGTGGCCAAGCGCGAGTCGAGCGACGGCAGCGCCGCCAACGGCGGTGAGCTGGGGACCTTCGGCAAGGGCACCATGGTGCCGCCGTTCGACGCCGCGGTGTTCTCGATGCCGCTCAACACGCTCAGCCAGCCGGTGCAGACGGACTTCGGGTATCACCTCATCGAGGTGACCGCGCGCACCGCCGACTCGGCCACCGCGCGCCACATCCTGATTCCGTTCGAACTCGCCGGCGCGCACCGCGACCTCGTGGATGCACAGGCCGACTCGCTCGAGGCGCTTGCCGCCGAGCAGCTCGACCCCGCCGCGCTCGACACCGTCGCGCGGGCCCTGCGCCTTCCGATCGGCCAGACCGGCCCGGTGCAGGAAGGGAGCCGGGTCCTCCTCGGCCCCTTCGTGGTGCCCGATGCCGGTGCCTGGTCGCTTCGGGCAAAGCCGGGTGAGACCTCGCCGGTCATCGAAGGCGAGACGGCCTTCTACGTCTTCCGCCTCGACTCGTTGCTCCCGGCAGGGACGCCCGAGCTGGCGCAGATTCGCGGCGTCGTGGAGCGTCAGGCGCGCGAGCTGAAGAAGGAAGAGAAGGCGAAGGAAATGGCGAAGGCGCTCGTGGCCCGCGTGAAGGGTGGCAGCACGCTGGCGGCGGCCTCCGAGGCGATGGGGCTGTCGCATCGCGAGTTCCCGCCGTTCGCGCGCGTGTCGCCGCCGCTGAGCAACGCCAAGCTGGTCGGCGCGATCTTCGGACTCACCGATGGGCAGACGTCGGATGTGATCGAGACCGACGAAGGGCTGTACGTGGTGCAGATGATCCAGCGCCTGCCTGCGGACACGCTGGCCTTCGAGGCGAGCAAGGAGACGCTGCGCGCCGAGGCCATTCAGGGGCTGCGCCAGGAGCGCATCCGCCAGTACCTCGCTTCGCTCCGCGCCGCCGCGAAGATTGTCGATCGCCGCGACGCGCTCTTCAAGACCAACGCGCAGATCGAGGCCGCGGCCCCGCTGCAGCAGCCCGGTCAGACGTCCTCGCCCTTCTAGGGCGAGCAGCACAACCGCAGCAACGGAAAGGGCGCCCGAGTCGATGACTCGGGCGCCCTTTCTCTTGCCTGCCCTGCGGCGCCGGAGCGCCGCGCGATTACTGCGACAGCCGCTTCGGCTCGCCGCCGGTCGGCGGGGCGTCATCGGCGCCATCGAGCATCCGCTTGGTGGCCCGATCGTCGACGGGCGCATCGAGCACCGCATCCTTGGTGTCCTTGAAGGAGCGCTGGAACTCGCGGATGCCGCGTCCCATGGACGAGCCGATCTCGGGGAGGCGCTTCGCCCCGAAAAACAGCAGGACCACGACCATGATGATCATGATCTCCGTGAAACCGAGATTGCCGAGCATCGCCAACTCCAGGTTAGAAGAGCGACCGCGCTGCGTAATAGGCCATGGCCACGCCGACCAGGCTCAGAACGGTCACATGCAGCCCGATGGGCCCAAGCGTGAACGATAGCACGAGAAGATCGACCGAGACAGGCCCGAGCGTGGGCGTGACGGCGGTCGTGAAGAAGCTCCGGGCAGCACTCTCGGGGAGAAACCGCTCAAGCAGGGCGGTCAGGAGCCCTCCCGTCACGAAGCCTGCGGCGAGAACGCCCAGATAGAAACGTGGCCGACGTGGTCCGGACGCCATCAGCGCCTCCGTTCGAGGACGTATCCCAGCGAGGCCCGCAGCGTTTCACGGGCGGGGGTGTCCGGCAGGAGCGCCAGCTCCTCCTCCGCCTCGCCCAGCAAACGCTGGGCGCGGTCGCGGGCATAGTCGAGCCCGCCATGCGTCCGCACCGCCTCCACCACCGCGGCGATTGCCTCCTCGCTCGGCGTGGGGTCGCGCATCAGCGCCTCGAGCGCCGAGCGCTCGCCGGGCGTGAAGCGCGGCAGCGCGTGGATCAGCGGCAGCGTGACCTTGTGCTCGTGCAGGTCGAGGCCCGAGGGCTTGCCGGTCATCGCCTCGTCGGCGGTGTAGTCGAGCAGGTCGTCGGTGATCTGGAAGACCATGCCGAGCTTCTCGCCGAAGGAGGCCAGCGCGCGGCGCTGGGCCATCGGCGCCTCGAGCGCGCCGACTTCGCAGGCGCCCGACATCAGCGACGCGGTCTTGGCCTTGATGAGGAGATCGTACTCTTCTTCGCTGAACGCGAGCGGCTCGTGGGCCAGCAGCTGCCGCATCTCGCCCACCGTCATCGCGGTCGTCACGCGCGAGAGGATGCGGAGCGCATCGAGGTTGCCGAGCCGCACCAGTTCCACGACCGCGCGCGAGTAGAGGAAGTCGCCCATGATCACCGACACCTGGTGCGAGAACAGGGCGTTGATTGTGGGCATGCCGCGTCGCAGCGTCGAGTGATCGACCGAGTCGTCGTGCACCAGCGTGGCGAGGTGGATGACCTCGATCACGGCGGCGAAGGTCGCCGCGCGCTCGGTGGGGCCACCGGTCGCCTGATCGGCGAGCAACACCAGCGTGGGGCGGAACATCTTCCCCCGCATCCGCAGCAGGTGCTGGTTGACCTCGCTGATGAGCGGGAAGTCCTCCTCCACCATGCGGCGCATCTCGGCGGTCACGTCGTCGAGGCGATCGCGGACCGGCGCCTGCAGGTCGGCGAGCGAGATGGGACCGAGTTGCGGCAGCGTCACGAGCCCGGCTCCGCGGCCAGGCCGGTGATCCGGCTCACGGCATCCATGAAGCCGACATCCACGGCGAGCACTCGCTCGTAGAAGCCACGCGCCGCCTCGCCCCTGCCCTGCGCCTCGAGGGCGCGGCCAAGCCAGTAGAGCACGCCGATCTTCTCGGCGTCATCCTCCGGCCCCCGCTCCACGCTGCGGAGCACCGCCTCGGCCACCGGCGGCATCCCCTTCTCGAGGAAGGTGGCACCAAGCGCCTCGGCGGTCCGGAGACGCCCCTCGGTGGCTCGAAGGGCCTTCTGGAATTCGCCGACGGCCTCGTCGAGCAACCCCATCTCCTTGAAGGCGATGCCGAGATCGTAGTGCGCCTGATGATCCTCGATGGCGATGTTCTGGTCGAGCGCGCGCTTGAATTCGGCCAGCGCCTCGCGGAAGGTCTCGTCCTCGTCCGCGGAGATGGCGGTGGTCTCGGTGCGCATGCGGCTCGACCGCGGGCCGGCATCGTCGATCACCATCGCGCCGAAGTCGACGAAGCCCTCGGGCACGCTCGGCTCGCTCCCTTCGGGGAGCATGGCGCGGAGCGCACTGCGCGCCGCCTGATTCCCCTCGTCGAGCTCGAGCAGGCGGCGATAGACCGCCACCGCCTTCTCGCTCGCGCCGCCACGGACCAGCGCATCGCCGAGCGCCTGATACGATTCGACGAGGCGCACCGTGTCGTGCATCCGGGCCGCGACTTCGACGCGCGCCTGATGCCGCGCGGTGGACTCGGGATCGGCGGCAATCAACTCACCGGCCACCTGCCAGGCGTGCAACCACTCCTCGCGCTCGCTGTAGAGATGCAGCGCCCGATCGAGGGCCGCGAGGCCGGCCGTGCGGTCGCCACGATCGAGGAAGGCCTGAGCCGCGACGCGCTGACCGAGTGGATCGTCGGGATCCGGCGTCGGCACCGGCTCCTCTTCGACGGCCGCGGTCTCCTGCGGCGGCGTGGACGTCCCGAGGTCGATGAAGAGCACGTCGTCGCCGACCAATGGCGCCGGGGCGATCGGCGTGGTCGGTGGCACGAACTCCGTCGAGTCGAGGCCCTCGAGGCGGACGGAGATCTCGGCAGGCCCCGCGTCACTCGGGGCTGCGGCATCGAGGCCCTCGATGATCGCGGTCTGACCGACCTGGGCAGCGGTCCGTTCGACGTCCACCAGCCCTTCCACATCGGTGACCGTGCTCGGCTGCCACGCGCCATCGGCGCTGGTCGGCTCGAGGCCGATCATGGCGTTGTCAGGCGGCCGCTGATCGAGCGTCACGTCGCCGAGCGAGGTGGACTCCACCGTCATCGGGCTCAGGTCGGTGCGAGGCTCCGAGGCGCGCTCGAACTCGACCGGACCGGTATCGATGAACACCAGCCCCTGGCCCCCCTCGCTCCCGCCAGCGGTGGCGGTGCCGTCCTCCCCCTCGCCCTCGTCGCGCCCGAGGAGCTCGTCCACGGCACGACGGAGTTCACGCCATCCCGAGAAGGTGGCGCTGAAGTTCTCGAGCTCGGCGCGGCACTGATCCACCTGCCCGACCGTGTGCATCCGATCGCGGTAGGAGGCCAGGTTCTCGCGCACCTCGAACAGCATCCGCTTCCGCGCCTGGAAGACGGCCATGTCGAGGTAGGTGCGGATCCGGCTCGGCTCGAGGCGGAGGATCTTGTGGCAGAGGGCGATCGCGTTGTTGGTGAGCCCGTGCTCGCCGTAGCGGCTCGCGGCCTGGTCCCACGCCTCGCAGGCCCCCCGGGCGTTGCCCAGGCGGTGCTCGAGGTCGCCAATGCGGTTGTAGAGGGCGGGATCGCCCCCCTCGCCGCTGCCCTCGACCTCGCGGACAGCCTGCCGGTACAGCTCGATCGCCTCGCGCCATTCTTCGCGCTGTTCGTGCTGGCGCGCGATGACTTTGAGCTTGTCAAGCGTCATGACTGACCGGGGAAAGGGCGAGGCGCAGGTGGCAACAGGATTTGCACGTGAAGTGTAGGCCCCGCACGGGTCCGAGGCAAGCCGCAGGCCGCGCGCGGGACGGCCTCTTCACGGCCGCAACGTGGTCTGGTTGTAGTCGAACTTCAGGTCCGGCAGCGAGAGCAGGAACACCGAGAAATAGAGGGCGTAATTGCCGTTGGCGCTCTTGACGAAGTTGAACTGCGCCCGCCAGTCATGGAGGTCCCGGGTCAGCTGAATCTGCTGGCTCTCGAAGCGGGAGAGCGTGGCGTTGTACTGGGTGGACCAGGAGACGCTCCAGAAGGCCGTCGGCGAGAAGGAGGTGTTCAGGCCGATGCTGCTCTGGGTGGTCGCGGCCCCGGGCAACCGGATCGGGATGCTGCCGAAGGGGTCGTTCGGGTCCACCGGGTCCACCACGGTCAGGCCGCCCGAGGGGCGCTGTCGGGAGAGCGAATAGGTCAGCGAGGCCGTGAGCCCACGGCCGCCCAGCGGCGCGGCGCCATCCATCGAGGAGAAGCTCCCCGGGCGGAATCGGCGCGGGCTCGAGGTCATCACCGGAGGCGCGGCGGCGCCCCTCCCCGGCGTCTCCTCCTTGGAGGCCAGGCCGAACAGCGCACCGATCGACCGGAAGGTCGCCGACGACAGCGACATGTTGCTCTGCACGTTCGAGAGGAACGGCGAGAACTTGGCCGTATCGGTGCCCACCCGCCCCTCCCAGAGGTCGTGCGTGAGGGAGAGCTGGAAGCCCGGGATGAGCTGACTCTGGAAGGAATTGGTCAGCGCCGGCGTGACCCAGCCGGTGCGGCCCGGCTCCTTGGCCTGTTCAAAGTCGTAGCTCACCGACGACGTCGAGAGAGTCAAGACGGCCACCTTCCGTTGGGTCGTGGGGTCGGAGGTGGTATCGGCTTCCGCCCGCCTCAGCTTGACCTCGAGGTTCTGGTTCAAGCCGAGCGAGGCCAGCTTCGTGGCCGGCGTCTCACGACGCAACCCGGTGATTCCGGTCCCGGCGAGGGCCGCGATGTAGTCCTCGGAGAGCGTCGCCTTGGGCGAAAACTGCATGTTGATCAGCGGCTGGATCTTGTAGCGCATCCGCTCGGCCGGACCGACGCCACGGTTGAGAAAGCCGTAGAACGTGGGCGCCGCCTGCATGCCGAACTGCAGCTTCTTCCCCTGCGCGACCCACTCGCCGCGCGATCCTGGGCTGCGCACCAGCAGCGGCCCGGTGGTGATGTTGGTCACGCCCACCGTGGGCGTGATGTTCCAGCTGCTGCGGAAGAGCACTGGCAGGTCGAAGCCCGTCTCCCAGTCGATGCCGCTGTAGAAATCGCCGCCGCGTACGGTCGCGATGGTGATCGAGTCGTTGGGCTCCGGCGTCTCGAGGTCGGGCACTCGCGTCGAGACCACGCGTCGCGTGCGTGAGATCTGATCAAAGATGCGGACCGAGTTGCGGAGGTTCCACCCGGCGATGGTGATCGGGCTGGCGATGCGCAAATCGGAGTTGCGCGTGCTTCCCGTCGCGACGACCGAGTCCGGGCCACCGAGCCCGAGGATCGGCTGCACCGGGAGCGGCGTCTTGAAGGTGGTGGCGTTGGTGAACGAGAGCGTCGGCGACCAGGTCGCCGGTCCGACGCGCACCTGCGCCGGGGTGATGGCCAGCGAGGGGAGCGTCATGCTCCCGCTGCCGTCGCTCACCGTCTGTCGGCGCGTGGCGCCGAGGTTCACGGTACCCCAGCGGAAGCGCCGGGTGAAGTTGGCGTCGCTGCTGATCTGCTGCGTGGTGAGCAGCGGATCGACCGCGTTGCTCTGCTGCACCCGCGAATCGCTGACATAATTTGCTCGCAGGTTCAGCGACGTCGCCGCGCTGAAGCGCTGCTGGTGGTCCCACCGCAAGGAGAGCGAGGTGGCCCCATCGCTCTGCCGCTGCTGGTCGAAGCCGAGGCCGCCCTGCACGAAGCGATCGAGCCAGCGATAGCGGACCTCGCCGCCGTACTGGATGTAGCGATTGGCGAACCAGTCGAGCCGCGCGGTGAAGTCGAGGTAGTCGTTCGGCGCCCAGTAGTAGCCGATGTTGGTCACTTGCCGATTGTAACTTCGGGACGGTCGCACAATGTCGTTGACACCGAATTGCGGGATCAGAATGCCCGAACGCCTGCCCGGCTTGGTGTCCTGAAAGAGAAACGGCAACCACATGATCGGGACGTCGCGCACGTAGAGCACGGCGGGGCGCGCCACCAGCACCGACTGCGACACCCACTTCACCTGGCCGGCCTGGAAGTGATAGTGCGCCACCGGCAGGTCGCAGGTGGTGAATTCGCTGTTGCCGGCCCAGAGCCGCTTGGCACTCGAGTCCACCTGCAGGTTGCCGCGGACGAACCAGTTGGCACCGAGCTCGTCGAACGAGGTGAAGGCGTCACGCAGGACGGCCTTCTCGTCGTTGCAGGTGTCGAAGGCGATGGTCCGGCCGATCAGGATGTCGGCGCCCTGGAAGAGCTTCGGTTCGCCTCGCGCGAGCATCTCGCAGCGGGCGTCGTCGTAGCGGATCTCCTCCGCCTCGAGCGTGGCCGAGTCGCGCACGGTCGCCGCGCGCCCGCGGAGTTCGATCCAATTGGAATCCGAGACGAGACGCGCCGAGTCACCGAGATAGCGGGTGAATGCGAAACCCTCCCGACCGAGGAGGGCCTGCATCAACGAGTCCGGCTCGGCGAACTTCCGGATCGGCGCGCTCGGCAGCCCGAGTCGCTTGGCGGTCGCGGAATCCACCGCACGGCCGCCCGGCGCCCGCCCTCGGCCCAGCGTGTCGGGCGGACGGTCGAGCACGCTCCCCTGCCCCACCCGCGGTGGATCCTGCGCGGCCAACGCGCCTGGGGCGCCGAGCAGGCCTGCCGTGAGCAGGAGGAGCGCCGCCACCTTCGGCTTCCGCCGCACCAGGTAGGACCCGAGCACCCCGATCTCGTAGAGCAGGAGCAACGGGATGGTGAAGAGCATCATCGACATGGCATCGGCGCCGGGCGAGAGCACCGCGCCGGCGATGAACGACAGCACGACCGCGTAGCGGCGAAACGCATGGTAGCGCTTCGCGTCCATCACGCCGAGTGCGGCGAGCACGATCATGATGAGCGGAAGTTCGAAGCAGAGGCCCAGCGCCAGCACCATGCTCAGCAGGAACGAGAAATAGAAGGCGAAGGTGATCTGATTGATGAACGCGTCAGCCTGCCACGTCAGCAACACCTTCACGGTCAGCGGGACCGCATACGCCCACCCGATCCAGGCCCCGAGGAGAAAGAGGCCGAGGCCGGCGATGAGTGCCGGAATCATGGCCTTCCGTTCGCGTTCGTAGAGCGCCGGCGAGAGGAACGCCCACACCTGGTAGAGAATCACGGGGGAGGCGAGGACGAGCCCGAGCACGAACCCCAGCTTCAGGTTGACCATCACCGGCTCGGTGATGGACAGCACGGTGAGCTTCCCTTCGGGGAGGTATGGGGCGATCGGCTTGGTCATCTCGACGACGAGGTCGAAGTGAATGACCAGCCAGATGCCGACGCCAACGCCGACGGCCAGCGCACCCAGAATCCAGAAGATGCGCCCGCGCAATTCCTCGAGGTGATCGAGGAACGGCATCTCGCCGGCGGGAGTGGCCATCGTCGGCGCCGGGGTGGTGGCTACTGCGGCAGGCCGCGGAGGCGGTCCTGCGCGAGCTCGTACTCTTCCGCGGCCTGGTACTTCGGTACCACGACCTGCTGGAAGTAGCGTCGGGCATCGGCGAGGTTGCCGCGCTCCTGCGCCATGATCCCCAGCTTGTAGAGCGCCGAGGCGGCGCGCATTGACGCCGGATAGTCACGCGTCACTCGCGCGAAGGCCACCTGCGCCGAGTCGGTGCGCTGCTCGCGCAGGAAGGCGTCGCCGATCCCGAAGGCGGCGTCGGCCGCGTAGGTCGACGTCGGGTAGAGGCGGAGCACCTCGCGGAAGGCGTTGCGCGCCGTGCCGAACGCGTTGATCCGCAGCGACTGCGCGCCATTGGCGTACAGCGTCGCGGCCGTCGGCTGCCCTGCCGTGACGGGCGGTTGGCCCGCCATCGGCTGGGTGGTCGGCATGCTGTCGGCCGGCATCGCCGCCATCTCGGTGCGGGCATCGAGTTGCGCCCGCAGTTCGCGGAGGCCCTGCTGGCTCTGGTCGATGCGCTGCTGGACGGCGAGGATCTGCTTGCGGGCCTCCAGCAGCTCGGTGGACTGTTCCCGGCCGGTGCGATCGACCCGGTCGAGCGTCCGCGTGATCGCCATCAGCGAATCCATGGCGCGCGTCTGCATCGCGATGATCCGGGCGAGTTCCGCGGCGCGCGCAGAATCGGCGCGCTCCTGGCTCCGCTGCATCACGGCCACCTGCGTCTCGACACGCCGCACCTGTCCCGGCGTGGCACAGGCAACGGCCCCGAGGAGGAGGAGTGCGGCGTATCGAGTCATCATCAGTTCGGCTTCACCAGCGACTGGCCGCCGGCGACAACCTCGAACTCGTCGCGACGGTTGCGCGCCCAGGCCGCCTCATTCGATGACGGATCGATCGGCACTTCACGGCCGAGCGATGCCACTTCGATCCGGCCACCCTCGATTCCCTTCCCGATCAGGTACGCCTTGGCGGCCACCGCCCGGCGCATGCCGAGGGCGATGTTGTACTCATCCGAGCCGCGCTCGTCCGCGTGACCGGTGATCCGGATCCGCAGCGCAGGATTGGCGCGGATGATCGCGGCCTTCGCGTCGAGCCGGGCCTGATCCTCGGTCGAGATCACGTCCATGTTGTACTCGAAGTGGATCGTCTCGGCGAGCTGGTTGATCAGCGCCGCGCGCTCCGCTTCGGCCGCGGCGGCCGCAAGACGCGCCTTCTCGGCGGCCGCGGCGGCGGCCCGACGGATCGAGTCTTCACGGGCCCGCGCAATCGAGTCGGCGTTGGTGCCGGCCGGCGGACGCACCGGCGTCGGCGACGTGGCCGGCTCGGCCTTCTTGCCGCAGGCGGTGGTCAGGAGCACGAGGGCCATGAGCGACGTGGCGAGAGAGCGCTGGGTCATGCGATCCTCCAAGATCAGGGAGCCGAGGCGCGGAGCGACGGCGACCAGGCGGGGACGCGGGCGCCCCCAGGGGTTGAAATCTGTCGGGACGCCCCGGTCTCGGTGTCAAGCACCCAGAGCTGGTCACGCCCGCTGCGACTCGATTTGAAGACCACGTGGCGCGAGTCGGGCGCCCAGCTCGGGTCCTCGTTCCGTCCGGTGCTGGTCACGGCGCGTACCGTGCCCCGCGCCACGTCCAGGATGGTAATCTGCCGTCCACCGGCCAGGTCACGATGGAAGACAATCTTCGTGCCGTCGGGAGACCAATCTGGCGCCTGCGACTCGGCCGTGTCATCAGCATCGAAAATCAGCGCCTGCTGACCCGAGCCGTCCCCATCCATCACGTAGAGGCCCGGCCGACCGCCTCGTTGCGAGATGAAGGCAATCCGTCTCCCGTCGGGAGAATAGGTGGGTGAGAGGTTGATCGCCAGCCTCCCGACCGTGGTCAAACGGTGCACGCAGCACATCTGCGCCAGGTTCACTTCGTAGATATCCGACCCCTCCTCGCTGCTGCGCGTAAAGGCCATGCGCGTGCCGTCCGGGGAGATCGCTGCCGTGTAGTTCTGGGCGGTGGTCGTCGTGGGGATCGTGACACGGGTTCCCGTCGCCAACGACTGGAGCACGATGGTCCCGACGTGGTCGCGCATTTCGGTATAGGCCACCCTATTTCCGTCAGGGTGCCACGCCGGGGACTGCGTGATTCCTCCAGGCCGGGAGACGCGCACCAGGTTCTGGCCATCGCTGTCGATCCGAAAGATGCCGTCGTCGCTTCCACCGGTCTTGGCCAGCTTCAGGAGAATCCGCGTCGCCGCGATCCCCTTGGCCCCCGTCACCCAGGCCACGATCTCGTCACTGACACGATGAATGGCCATCCGCCCGTCACCGACCCCGCCCCGGTCGAGGGCCCTGATCCCCTGCTCGGCGATCGCACCGGTGGCGACATTGTGCAGCTTCACCTCGACCCCGCCCGGTGCCGGCTGCAGTTCGACCACCGCCGCCGCGCCCAACAACCGATAGATGCCCAGCTGCACGCCGCCCGCGATGCGCGTGCTGCTGTCGGGGAGGATGATCACCTCGAAGCGATCGGAGAATTGCAGGTCACGCTCGATGATGGCGCGCACGGAATCGAGCCCCGGCGCGGCCGCCACCACGATCCCCGGACGCACGCCCGGCGGGCCGTACGAGATGCCGGTGCGCACGCCATCCTGCGCGGCGAGCGGCGTGGCGAGCAGCATGGCGAACGCGAGCGCACGGAACAGTCGGGTCACTGCGGCCCCTTCGGGGTGAAGAAGAACGTCACCGGGAGCGCACCCCCGGGAAAGCCGGCCGGAAGCGGACCGAACGCGCGGGCATTCCCCGCCGCCTCGATCGCCGCCTCCGCCGCGGCATCAAACGAATAGTTGCCGGAGCGCACCACCACCTCGATCCCCGTCACCGAACCATCCTTGAGGATGGTGAAGGCAACTTCGGTCTTGAGGGCGCGGGCCAGCGTGGGCTGAGGCCAACGCACCCGCACCTGCTCGACGATGTTGCTGATGTAGCCCGGATACTGGTTCTGAAAGCCCGCCTGCTTCACCGTCACCTGGTCGCGCCCGGTGCTCGGCGTTTCCCCCGGGGCCGGCGTGTTGGTCGAGCGCACCGGCAGCGGCTTCTCGTCCCGCGGGGTGTTGATCGGCTTGGGTGGCTCAGGGTCGGGCCGCTTCTTCGGGTCAACCTTGGGCGGCTTCACCGACGGCGCCACCTCGGTCTCGGTCGTGGGCGTCGCCTCCGCAGGCGCACGCCGCGAGACATTCGACGGCAGCGGCGCGGCAACCAGGTCCACCGCATAGACGAGTGGTGTCGGCTCGGTTGCACGCTGCACGGTCACCACCACCGCCCCGACGAGCAGGCCGTGCGCCAGCAGCGTCCCGATCAGGCCGGCCCGCTCTGGTGAGCCGCTCATCGCCCCTCCGGCTCCGCGACCAGCCCGACCGAGGCCACCCCGGTCCCGCGCACGATGCCGAGCACGCGGAGGAGGTCCTCGGTGCGTCCGTCGGCGTCGGCGCGGATGTAGATCGCCTTGGGCGACTTCCGCGCGACCACGCCAGGGAGCATCGCCCGGAAATCGCGCACCGACAGCAGCTGGTCCTCGATCGCCACCTGCCCGTCCTTGGTGACCGAGATGGTGAGGGCCTCACGATTGCTGATCGGGGTGGTCGCGGCCTTGGGGAGTCGCACCTCGACGCCGCCCTGCATCATCGGCGCCGTCACCATGAAGATGATCAGCAGCACCAGCACGACGTCGACGAGGTTGATGATGTTCACCTCGGCGTTCAGCGTGCGCCGCCGACGACGTCGACCGATCCCGCCGAGTCCGGCCATGCTAGAGGAGCCCCTCGCGTCCCAGGGCGCCGATCGATTCCTGCGCCGCGCGCTCGAGCTCACCTTCCACACGCTCGGCCGCGGCCGTGAAGATGTTGTAGAACACCACCGCGGGGATGGCCGCGCCGAGACCGGCGGCCGTCGCAACGAGCGCATCGGCGATGCCCGGGCCGACCGAGGCGATGGTGCTCGAGCCGCCCGCCGCGATGCCGTTGAAGGCGTTGATGATGCCGAGGACGGTGCCGAAGAGGCCGAGCAGCGGTGCGGTGGCGCCGATGATGGCGAGCCACGAGATGCGCGCACCGGCACGCTCCGCCGTGCCACGCACCGTGCCGTCGAGCGCCATGGTCAGCGCCTCGAGCTGCGTGAGGGAGAGACCGCTGCGCGTCACGTTGCCGCGCGCCATCGCGGCCTGCAGGTCGGCCACGTATCCCCCCGCCGTGCGCACCACCGCCGCGTACGGCGAGTCGCCCAGTCCGGCCGCCGACTGCTCACGCTCGGCGACGGTTCGCGCGCGCCCCATCGCTTCGTCGAAGGCCACGCGCTGCTCACCGAGGCGCCGGAACTCCCACCACTTGGCGCCGATGACGTACCACGACACGATCGAACAGAGCGCGCAGATGACCAACACCACCGTCGTCTCGGCGCTGGCCCCGAGGACCAGGTCAAGGAGGCCGGTCGCGGCGACGGTCTCCTCCATCAGCGGACCGTCCCTTCGAACCAGCCGGCCAGCGCCTTCATCCCCTCGTCGAACGAGACCTGCGGCGTCCAGCCGAGCTCACGTGAGGCCTTCGAGATGTCGAGGCAGGAACGGGCCAGTTCGCCGAGACGCGGCGGGTCGTACTGGAGCACCGGCGTGACGCCCAGGGCGGCACCCACGGTGTGTGCGAGGTCGTTCACGGAGGTCTCCCGGCCGGTGGCGATGTTGAAGGCGGGGACGTCGAGGCGGTCACCGCGCGACACATGCGCCGAGCCCGCCAGCAGGTTGGCCCGGGCCACGTCGCGCACGAAGACGTAATCGCGCGTCTGCGTGCCGTCGCCGAAGATCGTCAGCGGCTGTCCCGCGAGGAGGCGCGAGACGAAGATCGAGACGACGCCCGCCTCCGACTTCGGATCCTGTCGCGGACCGTACACGTTGGCGTAGCGCAGCGCGACGCCCTCGAACCCGTGCAGCTCGCCGAGCACGCGAAGGTAGTGCTCGCCCGCGAGCTTGCTGACGCCATAGGGGGAGATCGGCAGGTTGGCCGTGGGCTCGGGCGTCGGGATCACGGAAGGATCGCCGTAGACCACGCCACCGCTCGACGCGAAGACCACGCGCTTCACCTTGCCGACCGCGACGCCGGCGAGAATGTTGGCGAAGCCGACGAGGTTGATCGAGGCATCGAGCGCCGGCTCGTGGACCGAGACGCGCACGTCGATCTGCGCGGCCTGGTGCACCACCACGTCGAAGCCGCCATCGGCCACGAGCTGGAACGCCTCGGGACTGCGGACGTCGGCGTGGACAAAGCGCGCCGCGGCGGGGACTTGCTCCTGCTTGCCGCGCGAGAGGTCATCGAGGCAGGTGACCGACCATCCTGCCGCGAGGTACGCCTCGGCAATGTGGGAGCCGATGAAGCCTGCACCGCCGGTGATCAGCACTGAACCGCTCATGAAACGCCTCCGCGGCGGGCGCACAGGGCGCCCGCCGGTGGGGTGGGAAGAATTGTCGGGGAAAGATAGCCGCGGCCGAGGGCCACGGCTCAGTTCGGAAGGGTGGCGACCCGCACGACTGGCGTGCCCGGGAGGATCCCCGGCGAGACGATGCGCAGCAGCTTGATGGTGCTGCTCCGGCCATCCACGCGGAGCACCTGCCCAGTCGCCATCACCTCGTCGATGGTGTCGCTGGCATTCATCCGCGCGGTGGGCCGACGGCGCACCTCGACGAAGTCACCGGGGCGCACCCCGGACTCACGACCGAGGTCGGAGAAGATGATCCCGCCGGGCTGCTCGAGCTCACGCGTGGTCTGCCCGATCACGACGGTGCCCGCGGGGCCGGTGGTCTTGACCGGCTGGACGCGACCCGGATCCTTGACCGGCTCGAGCGGCAGGGTGACCTGCCCGTCGCGAATCGGGCCGTAGGTCGAAATCACGGTGGCGAGGGTCTGGCGATCATTGCTGCCGGTGACCTTGGCGAGACCGGTCGGCACCACGATGCTCCCCCACCCCTTCGGACCCTGCGAGACCACGGCCAGGACCACCGTGTCGCCGGCCTGGTAGGTGGCGCCGGCCGGCGGCCGGATCCCGATGACCGTCCCGGTCAGGGCGATGCTCCCGGTGGAGGTCGAACGCACCTGGGCGGGCGAGACCGGCCCGAGGACGCGTCCGAAGGGCAACAGCCGACCCTCGGTCAGGAAACCTGCCGCGCGGGCCTCGTCGGGGCGGATGGGGCGGTAGGGCTGCTCCTTGTAGATGATCAGCGCCTCGTCCGGCTCCGCGCCGGTGCGCCGGAGGAACGAAAGGGCATCCTGGGCCGCCAATGGCGTCGAGGTGATCAGGAGCAGCAGGGCGAGCTGTGACCGCATGGAGTCCTCCGCGTGGGACGGCGTGAAACCCTTTTCTTCACCACAAAACGTGCCAAACGGTTCCGGCACAAGAAGATGAGTGGAGTATCGTACGATGGGGGCCGGGGCGGGAGGGGTGGGGGGTCATGGGTCGTAGGTCGTAGGTCGTAGGTCATTGGTCCTTTCGGGTCGGCGCCGCATTGTGACACCAGCCGATCGGGACTTACGACCTACGACTTACGACTTACGACCTGTGCCTCAGAACGGCAGATCGTCATCCTCGGCGTCCAGCGCCTCGGGCACGTCATCGAAGGAATCGTCCTTCTTGGCCGCGCTGGCGCTCTTGGCCGGGGCCGAGCTGGCGCTGCGGCCGCTCCAGCCACCGCTCCCGCCGCTGCCGCCACCCTCGCCCTCACCCTTCCCCGAGAGCATGATCAACTCGCGGACGGTAATCTCGGTGGTGTAGCGCTTGGTCCCGTCCTTGTCGTCCCAGGAGCGGTAGTCGATCTCGCCCTCGATGTAGAGCTTGTCGCCCTTCTTGCAATAGCGCTCGCAGATGTCGGCAAGCTGCTGGCCGGCCTTGTTGTTCCAGGCGATCAGGCGGTGCCACGCCGTCTTCTCCTGCTTCTGCCCGCTGGCGTCCTTCCACTGCCGCCCGGTGGCGAGCGAGAGGGTGGCCACGCGACCGCCGTTGGGGGTGGACCGGATCTCGGGGTCGGCGCCGAGATTGCCGATCAGGATCACCTTGTTCAGACTCTTGCTCATTCCTCGCTCCAGCGTCGGACGGATAGGGAAGCACTTCGGTGAACGATCGCAGCTTACCCGGGCCACCAGCGGGCCCGGGTCACCGTTCACCGCTCGGGTGGACCGGTTGATGCCACGGGGGGAAGATCGCGCCGCAACACCAGGGCGTCTTCCACGGGATCACGATAATAGCTCCGGCGTCGCCCCGCCGGGACGAAGCCCTGTCCGGCATAGAGGGCTTGTGCGCCGGCGTTCGAGGCGCGGACCTCGAGCCAGAGCCGGCCGACGCCGCGGGCCTGCAGCTGGGCCATCGCCTCCAACAGGAGTTGCTGGCCGATGCCACGACGGCGCCGGTCGGGGTCGACGGCCACGGTCAGGATCTCGCCCTCATCCACCACCGAGCGCCCGATCAGGTGTCCCACGAGGATGTCGTCGTCCTCTTCGGCCACCAACCCGATGGCCCCGGGGGCCTTCAGCGCGTCGGTGAGCTGCGCCTCGGTCCACGCATCGGAGAAGGCGCGCAGCTCGAGCCGGGCGATGGCCGCGACGTCAGCGCGCGATGCCGGGCGGAGACGGCAGGGGCCGTCCATGCTTCCTCTCCCAGACCGCCTGCGCCTCGGCGGGGCGGCCATACTCCGGCTCCCATCCCGCCACGTCGTCCACCGCGCGCGTCCCGCCCGCGAGCGTATCGAGCCGGAGCAACTGCGCCGCCGAGGGGAGCGCATCAGGCCCGATCATCAAAGTCCGGCCGGTCGCCTGCTCCACCGCGGCGCGCAGCGGTTCGGGCACCGACCCGACCACCACATCGACAGGACCGAAGTCCGCCAGCGTGAGCGGCGCCCGGGCGCGCGGCGGATCGCCAACCGGCACGACCTCCCCTGCCCCGAAGTTCCACGCTCCGGCGTAGAGATCGCCGCGGAGTGCGTCACTGAGGGCGAGCACGGTGCCGCCGGCCGCGGGCGCATGCCCCGCAGCGCGGACCAGAAGCGACGGCGCCACGCGCCACTCGATGCGCCCCGCCCACGCGAGCCCCTTGGCCACCGAGGCCGCCACGCGCAACCCGGTGAACGACCCGGGCCCATCGGCGGTCAGCATTCGCTGCACGTCACGCGGCGTTGCCCCCAGCTCGGCGAGGAGCTCATCGGCGAGGCCGAGCACGGCACGGGCGTGCTGTCGCGCCCCGTCGAGATGCCGCTCCACCACGCGCGTGCCGTCGGTCGCGGCGACGCTGCATCGATCGGTAGCGGTGTCGAGTGCCAGCGTGATCATGCGATCTCCAGCGTGCGCGTCAGGTCGTCGTGGTGCCCAAGCTGGATCCGATGGGTCGGCGGCGGCGCCCACGCGCCGGCACGCTCCGGCCACTCGATCAGCAACAGGTCCGCAGTGGCGAGGGTTTCCCAGTCGAGGTCGGCCGCCTGGTCGGGATGCCGCAGGCGATAGCAATCGAGATGGTAACTGTCGCCGCGCGGTCCGTGATGATGATGCACCAGCGCATACGTGGGCGACGCGCCGGGGGTGGTGACGCCACGCCCCGCGAGGATGGCGCGCGAGAGCGTGGTCTTCCCGCTGCCGAGCTCGCCCTCGAGCCAGAGCACGCTGCCACTGGGGAGCGTCGCACCCAGTTCCGCGCCGAGCGCCTCGAGGGCGGCGAGGTCGAGCAGCCGCGGCGTCATCGACGCCCCCCGCGCTGGCCGCCGCGCTTGACGTTCGGCGCGTCGGCGGCACGCAGGTCGTTCAGCTGGTCGCGCAACATCGCCGCGAGCTCGAACTCGAGGTTGGCCGCGGCCTGCCGCATCTGCTGCTCGAGCGCGGCAATCGCCACGGCGCGTTGCGCCGGATCGTGCAGGTCGAGCGGCTCCGCCGGGGCGCCCTTCCGCGCCGCGCGGGTGTCAGCGCGGTCGGTGCGTTCGTTGCGCTGGTCGGCCACGTGGGTCGAGAGGCGCACCTCATCGAGCGACTTCACGATGCCCATCGGCGTGATGTTGTGCGCGATGTTGTGGGCCCGCTGGATCTCGCGGCGGCGACTCATCTCGGCGAGGGCGCGCTCCATGGAGCCGGTGATCCGGTCGGCGTAGAGAATCGCGCGGCCGTTGATGTTCCGGGCCGCGCGCCCGCAGGTCTGGATCAGCGAGCGATCGGAGCGGAGGAAGCCCTCCTGGTCGGCATCGAGGATCGCCACCAGCGACACCTCGGGGAGGTCGAGTCCCTCACGCAACAGGTTGATGCCGATGAGCACGTCGAAATCGCCAAGGCGGAGGCCACGCAGGATCTCGACGCGCTCGATGGCGTCGATGTCGGAGTGGAGGTAGCGCACCCGCACACCAGCCTGCTGCAGGTAGTCGGCGAGGTCCTCCGACATCCGCTTGGTCAGCGTGGTCACGAGCACGCGCTCGCCCGCCGCCTCGCGCTTGCGAATTTCGCCGAGCAGGTCGTCCACCTGGCCGCGCACGGGACGGATGTCGATCTCGGGGTCGATCAGGCCGGTGGGCCGGATGATCTGCTCGACCACGTGGCCGCCGCTCATCTTGAGCTCGAGGTCGCCGGGCGTGGCCGAGACGTTGATGATCTGCGGCGACAGCGCGAGGAACTCGTCGAACATCAGCGGTCGGTTGTCGAGCGCCGACGGGAGGCGGAAGCCGTACTCCACGAGCGTGGTCTTCCGGGCGCGGTCGCCGTTGAACATCCCGTTGATCTGCGACAGCGAGACGTGCGACTCGTCGACCACCACCAGGAAGTCGGCCGGGAAGTAGTCGAAGAGGCAGGCGGGGCGCTCACCCGAGGCACGACCCGAGAGTTGGCGCGAGTAGTTCTCGATCCCGGCGCAGGTGCCGACCTCGAGCAGCATCTCGATGTCGAAGGTGGTGCGCGACTCGAGCCGCTGCGCCTCGAGGAGCTTCCCCGCCGAACGCAGTTCAAGCAGGCGAGCCTGCAACTCCTGGCGGATGAGCCCCACGGCGCGCTCGACCGTGGGGCGCTGGGTGACGAAGTGCTTGGCCGGATAGATGGCGCAACGCTCGAGCTGCGAGATCGCGTTGCCGGAGACCGGATGGAAGCGGGTGATCCGCTCCACCTGATCGCCCCACAGCTCGATCCGCACCGCCTGCTCGTCGTAGGCCGGGAAGATTTCCACGGTATCGCCGCGGACGCGGAAGGTGCCGGGCTCGAACGAGGCATCGTTGCGCTGGTACTGGATGCCGACCAGATCGGTGAGGATGGCGTCGCGCCCGCGCTCCTCGCCGACGCCGATGCTCACCATCAAGGCGCGGTACGCGGCCGGGTCGCCGAGGCCGTAGATCGCCGAGACGGTGGAGACGATCACCACGTCCTCGCGCTCCATCAACGACGACGTGGCACGGAGCCGCAGCGCCTCGAGATCCTGGTTGATGGACGCGTCCTTCTCGATGTAGACGTCGGTCGAGGGGACGTAGGCCTCGGGCTGGTAGTAGTCGTAGTACGAGACGAAGTACTCGACCGCGTTGCCCGGCAGGAACTGCTTCATCTCGCCGTACAACTGCGCGGCGAGGGTCTTGTTGTGCGAGAGGATGAGCGTGGGCTTGCCGTAGGCCGCGATGGTGTGGGCCAGGGTCATCGTCTTGCCACTGCCGGTCACGCCCAGCAGGGTCTGGTACTTGTCGCCACGGACAAGCCCCGCCGTCAGCTCGGCGATGGCGCGCGGCTGGTCGCCGGCAGGCTGGAAGGGGGCTTGGACCTCGAACTTTGGCATCGGGGAAAGATAACATGGTTTTCGGGGGATCTTCGGGGAGGGACGAGAAGCGAGAAGCGAGAAGCGAGGGGGCTCCGACCGAGGGGGGGGATGTTACCGCCAGACCACGCTTCTCGCTTCTCGCTTCTCGCTTCTCGCTTCTCGCTTCTCGCTACTTCACGCCCAACCCCCGGAGCAAGTTGCGATGTTCGCGACTCACGGACATGCAGCTGAGTCTGCTCTGCCGCACGAGGGCGAGGTCGGCCAGCCCGGGGACCGCCTTGATGTCGGCCAGGGTGACCGGGGCCTTGAGGGCCTTCGCCGGAGCGATCTCGATCACCAGCCGCTTCGGGTCGTCGAGCTTCGGGTCGGGGTAGGCCTTCCTGGTGACCTTGGCGATGCCGACGATCGCCTTCCCCTCATTCGAGTGGTAGATGAGCGCCTCGTCGCCGACCTCGGCACTGGCGAGCACGGCGAGGGCCTGCGCGTTCGCGACGCCATCCCAGACGGCATGGCCATCACGGAGGAGGTCGTCGAAGGAGTAGACGGAGGGTTCGGACTTCAGCAGGAGGGTTGGCATGCCTCGAATATATTCGGGGCGTTGGTTCCCTCCGCGAGGTCCCGATGCCGCTCTCCCGCCGAGAGTTTCTGGCAGCCGCTGGTGCGGCCGTCCCCGTGCTGCAGCTCCGCCTCCCGCTTGCGTCGCCGCCCCAGGGCGGCGCCAAGCTCGCCCTGATCACCGACCTCCATCACGGCCTCGCCCCCGACGCGCTGACGCGCTTCGACGCCTTCCTCGCCGCCATCGCGCAGCACCGCGACCTCGATGCCGTCTGGCAACTCGGCGACTTCTGCTACTCCGACGCCGGTTCGGAGGAGCTGTTGACCAAGTGGCGCGGCATCGCCCTGCCCCGGCATTCGGTGCTCGGCAATCACGACATGGACAAGGTGGACAAGGCGGCGGCGATGGCCGCGTGGGGCATGCCCGAGCGCTATCACGCCAGCGTGACCGGCGGCTGGCGCTTCGTGGCGCTCGACCTCAACAACTTCCGGAAGGACGGCGTGGTGTACCCCTACGCCAACGGCAACTATTTCAACGCCGGCACCGCGCTCAACCGCGCCGACCCAGAACAGCTCGCCTGGCTCGACCGGCAGCTCCGCACGTCGCGCGAACCGGTGATTCTCATCGGGCACCAACCCCTCGGCATGGGTGCTCCCGATGGCACCCTGCCGGAGGAGCAACGCGACATCTTCGACATCGTCCGCGACGCCGGTCGCGCCAATCCCCGCGGCCGCGTCGCCTGCTGCCTCAGCGGCCACTTGCACGTCGATCGCCTCGAACGCGTCGATGGCATCCCCTGCGTCAGCATCAACTCGGCGAGCTACTTCTGGTCCGGGGGCATGCAGCGCTACAGCGCGCCGCTCTTCGCCTTCCTCGACTTTGGCGCCGACGGGATCCTGCGGATCAGCGGCCGCGAGGGGAGTTTCGTGACGACGCCGCCGGCGAGTTCGGATGGGGTGGTGGGGAGGAGTGCCAGCATCGTGGATCGGAGATTGGTACTGAGGTGAACGGTGAACGGTGAACGGTGAACGGTAGTGTTGTCATCCTGAGCGGAGCAGCCCGAAGGGCTGCGCAGTCGAAGGACCTCCCGCGGCGTTGAGAGGTCCTTCGACTTCGCCCGCTGAGCGGGCTTCGCTCAGGATGACAGCTACCCCCTCACCCCTCACCCAGCGCGGCCATCGGCCGCGCCCCGTTCACCGTTCACCGTTCACGGCCATCGGCCTACGGTCCTTGCGCCTCTCGCCGCTCCACCGTGCTCACACCCTTCACCTTGCGGATCGCCTTCAGCACCTTCGCCAGGTGCGGGAGGTTGTCCACTTCGACGAAGATGGTGCCGAAGACCGAGCCATCCTTGGAGTGGAGGTCGGCGCCGCGGATGTTGGTGCCGGTCTGTGAAATGGCCTGCATCACGTCGGCGTAGAGCCCGCGACGATCCTCGCCGGTGACCACGAGGCGCACGGCGAAGGTCTCGCCGCTCTGCTCCTGCCAGTCGATCTCGACCCGGCGGCCCTCGCCGCCGAGGGTGAGCAGGTTGGGGCAATCGGCGCGATGGATCGAGATCCCCCGCCCCTGCGTCACGTACCCCACCACCTCGTCGCCCGGCACCGGCTGGCAGCACTGGGCGTAGCGGATCATCAGGCCATCCACGCCCTGGATCTTGATGCCGCGGCCGAGGCGGAAGCGATCGATCACCCGCCCGAAGACGGTGGCCGGCTTCTCCTGCAGCGCGTCGGGCGCCAGTTCCGGGAAGAGGGCGCGGATCACCTGACCGATGGCGAGGTCGCCGCGGCCGAGCGAGACCTCGAGCGCGGTGCCGTCGAGCAGGTTGAGCGCGATCCCGGCCTGGCGCATCGCCTCGGGCGACGGGGCGTCGAGGCGGCGTCGCTTGAGCTCGCGGGTGAGGATCTCGCGGCCGAGCTGCGACGACACCGCCTCCTCTTCCTGGCGGATCCACTGCTTGATCTTGCTGCGCGCCCGCCCCGTGCGCACGTGCGCCAGCCAGTCGCGCGACGGCTTGGACTGCGCCGAGGTCAGGATCTCGACGGTGTCGCCGTTCTTGAGCTCGCGGTGCAGCGGCGCGATCCGGCCGTTGACCTTGGCGCCCTGCGTGCGCAGGCCGACGTCGGTGTGCACGTGGAAGGCGAAGTCGATCGCGGTGGCGCCCTTGGGGAGCTGCTTGACGTCGCCCTGCGGCGTGAAGATGAAGATCTCGTCGTGATAGAGATCGACCTTCAGGAACTCGAGGAAATCCTCGGCGCTGTGGCTCTCCTGCTGCAACTCGATGAGCTGCCGGAACCACCCGAGCTGCTGGTCGAGCTCCTCGCCATCGTTGGCGGTCTTGTACAGCCAGTGCGCCGCGATGCCGTACTCGGCCGTGCGGTGCATCTCCTGGGTGCGGATCTGGATCTCGAAGAGCTGGCCGTTGGGGCCGAAGATCGTGGTGTGCAGCGACTGGTAGCCGTTCGACTTGGGACTCGCGATATAGTCCTTGATCCGTTCCTGCAGCGGCGTCCAGCGATGGTGGATCACGCCCAGGACGTGATAGCACTCGGGCACGGTCTGCACCGTGACCCGCATCGCCATCAGGTCGTAGATCTCCTCGAATGGCTTGCCCCGCTTCTTCATCTTCTGGTAGATGGACCAGAGGTGCTTCGGGCGCCCGCTCACGTCGGACCACTGGATGCCCGCGCGACGGAGCTCCTGCTCGAGCGGGGTGCGCAGCGCGGTGATCATCTCCTCGCGCTGCAGCCGCTTGGCGGCCACCTGAGCGGCGAGCAGCTGGTATTCGTCGGGCTCGAGGAACTTGAACGCGAGGTCCTCGAGCTCCGCCTTGACGTTCGCCATGCCGAAGCGGTGGGCCAACGGCGCGTAGATCTCGCGCGTCTCGGTGGCGATCCGGTCGCGCCGCGCCTGCTGGAGATGCTCCAGCGTCCGCATGTTGTGCAGCCGGTCGGCCAGCTTGATGATGATGACGCGCGCGTCCTTGGCGACCGAGAGCAGCAGCTTGCGATAGTTCTCCGACTGTTCCTCGGCCGAGGAGCGGAAGGAGAGCGACGAGATCTTGGTGAGGCCGTCCACCAGCCCCGCGACTTCGGAGCCGAACTCGCGGGCGATGTCCTCGGTGCTGATGGTCGAGTCCTCGACCACGTCGTGGAGGAGCGCCGCGCAGATCGAGGTGCTGTCCACCAGGAGGCCGGCGAGGATCGAGGCCACGGCGATCGAATGCTCGACGAAGTCCTCGCCGCTCATCCGCTTCTGCCCCCGATGGGCAGCGGCGGAGTAGCGCAGGGCGCGGTCGATCAGGGCAATGTCGAGCCGGTCGGCAAACTTCTCCAGGGTGGCGAAGAAGCCGGGCGACAGTTCGGCGAGGGAGGCGGGCGAGGCTGGGGACACGCCGGAGAATGGCGAGGACCGGGCGCGGCGTCAACAAAGGCGCCGGCGCGGGGACCGGGGCCAGGCGGGAAATGACACGGCCGCCCCCCGAGGGGGGCGGCCGGTCAATTCCTGCCAGCGAGCTCAGTTGAACGTGTAGCGGAGCCCGAGCTGGAAGCGCCAGACGTCACCGACGCCGGCGTTGGTGTTGAAGGTCTTGGTGACCAGGTCACCACCGGTGGTGACGGCGTTCATCCGGAAGCGAGCCGCGCCATTGGCATCCACCCCGGCCGTCGACAGCGGACGGCCGTTCGGTGCCTCGAGGCGCTGGCTGACGCCCCAGTTGTTGTTGATGAAGTTGGTGAAGTTCAGCATGTCCACACGGACCTGCAGGTTGTTCAGCTTCCCGGCGAAGCGGGTGAACAGGTCCTGGGTGATCGAGAGGTCGGCACGCCAGAGCATCGGCAGCTTGAGGCCGTTGCGCTCGGCGTACTGGCCGCGGCGGGTGGAGAGATACGGATCCTGCTTGATGTACTCTTCCCACGCGGCGGTCTGCTGGGCGGCGGTGTAGGTGCGGCCGCCCGACGTGTACTGCTCGAAGACCATTTCCGAGGTGTTGGCCGGGACATAGATGAGGTCGTTGTTCAGGGCGCCCTCACCATTCATGTCGCCGTTGTACACGTAGCTGGCGTACCCCTGCGTCTGGCCGTTGATGAACACAGAGATCGTCGTGGCGCCGACGCTCAGGTACTCCTTCCGCACCGAGAAGGCGGTGAAGAAGCGGTGACCCGGGGAATTGCTGCCGCGGGTGAGCTCCGGGTTGTTCGGGTCGCCCACGATCGGGTTGCCCTGCCACGAGCCCGCCGCAATCGAGCCGGGATCGAAGAGGTTCTTGGACTCACCGAAGCTGTAGCCGGCCTTCGCATAGAAGCCGTTCGTGAACGGCTTCTCGAGCGAGAAGGCGTAGTTCCACGAGCTGCCGACGTCCTGGTTCTTGAGCACGAAGGCGCCGGAGACGTTGCCCTGGATCCGGTTGCCCGCGTTGCCGCCGAGCCACCGCTCACGGGTGTCCGCGCCGGTGAAGGCCGACGTCGGGTCCTTGAGGTTGGCGTTGATGTACTTCACGCCGTTCACGTCCTTGCTGTACATGTATTCGGCGGTGCCGACCAGGCCCCACCAAGGGAGCTTCTGGTCGATCGCGATGTTGGTGCGCCAGATCTGCGGGAACTTGAAGTCCGGGTCGGTATACGCCAGGCCGTACTGCGCCGCCGGTGCCCCGGTGACGTTGGTCGGCTTGTAGGCGTTCACGTTCGGGTTCCACGGACGCGCGGTGGTGTTCGAAAGGTCCTCGAAGCCGGTCAGCACGCCGTTCTCGCCGATCTGGTTGGAAATCCAGACGTACGCCGGCCGGCCCGTGAACACGCCCGTCCCGCCGCGGATCTGGCTGGAGCGGTCACCCTTCACGTCGAAGTTGAAGCCGAGCCGCGGCGAGAAGTGCAGCTTGCGCTCGGGCAGCGCCTCGGTGCGGTACTGCACCGGGTTGCCGTCCTCGTCCTGGAACGTCATGGCGTTGGCGAGCGGGTTCTCGAACCCGGTGTCGCCGAAGCTCGGGGCATCCACGCGGACGCCGAGCGTCAGCTTCAGCTTGTCGCTGGCGCGGAACTCGTCCTGGGCATAGGCGCCGGCGTAGAGCACCTCGAGCGGCTGGAGCGGCTTGTCCTGCCCCGGAATGTTGGACCAGCGCACCTGGAAGCGGCGCAGGGTCACCGGCGACGTGGTCCGGTTCGGGTTGGCGATGTAGCCGTTCGCGTCGGTGTAGAAGTCCTCGAGCGAGTTGTAGATGTACACGCTCTGCGAGCCGGAGAAGAAGACGTTCTCCGAGCGGTACTTCTCGACCGAGACGCCGAAGGTCACGTCGTGCTTCTTGCCGTAGATCGTGAAGTTGTTCTGCAGCTGCTGCGACTTGTAGCGCAGCTCGTTGTTCGGCGTGAAGGGCTCGTAGCCGAACGAGGTGTAGGTGGCGCCGTCCTTCAGGATGTCCACGAACGGGAAGATGTTCCCCGAGCCGCGCACGGCACGCGATTCATCGTTCGACGTGTAGCCGACGATGAAGTTGTTCGCCATGTTCGAGCCGATCTGGGTGTTCATTTCACCGATCAGGGAGCGGATGTTCTCCTTGATCTGGTAGTTCGAGTTCTGGAAGTTCAGGCCGTTCGTCGTCCCGCGGCGATTGCCGAAGCCGAGCGACGTCGAGTTCGACAGCAGCACGTCGGTGTCGGAATCGAGGTGCACGTAGCGGAGCGAGAACTTGGTCCGGTCGGAGGCGTTGAAGTCGAGGCGACCGATGAAGCGGCGCGACGGCGTCTCCGAGTCGTAGTCCTGGTACGGACCCGTGTCGTAGTCGAAGTTGTCCTTCAGGTACGTGCTCAGCGCATCGAGTTCGCTCTTGAGGACGCGGGTGGTGTTGCCGACCGCCGGCACGCCGCCCGGATTCGCCACGAACGGCGTGCCCGGCTCGGAGAGGCCGTCATCCTCGAAGTTGCCGAAGAAGAAGAGCTTGTTCTTGATGATCGGGCCGCCGAGGCGGAGGCCGATCTGGTCGTACTTGAAGGTGCCGGGGTTGTAGGCGTTGCCCTTGGCCTCGGTGCCGACGAAGGCCTCGTTGCGGTACTGCATGTAGGCCGAGCCGGAGAACTCGTTGGTGCCGCTCTTGGTCACCGTGTTGACGCCGGCGCCGATGAAGTTGCCCTGGCGCACGTCGTACGGCGCGATGTTCACCGTGATCTGCTCGAGCGCGTCGAGCGGAATCGGCGAGACGCCGGTCCGGTCACCCGGGGCACCCGAGAGGCCGAACGAGTTGTTGAAGTAGGCGCCGTCCACGGTGATGTTGTTGAGGCGGTCGTCGATGCCGGCAAACGACCCGCCACGCGCCTGCGGGGTGAGGCGGGTCAGGTCGCTGATCCGGCGGGACACGGTCGGGAGCGCCGTCAGCACCTCACGCGAGATCTGCGTCGCCGCGCCCGTGCGGGTCGAGGTCAGCGCGCCCGACTGCGCTTCCACCGTGAGGTCGGCCAGCGTCACGGCGACGGCGGCCAGCGTCAGGTCCGCGTCGGTGGCTTCGCCGAGGGTCAGGAAGACATTGTCACGCGAGGCGGGCTGGAAGCCGATCGCCGTCGCGGTGACGGTGTACGGACCGCCGACGCGCATGCCGGAAATGGCATAGCGGCCGTCGCCGCGCGCCTGACCGATGTAGCGGGTACCCGAGGGCTGGTGGACCGCCACGATGCGGGCGCCACCAATGCCGCCGGACGGACCGCGCACGACGCCACGGACCTGCGAGGTCGTGACACCCTGTGCCGCGAGCGACGAGGTTCCCCCTGCCACGACTGCGGCAAGCAGGGCGAGTGAGGCAAACAACCTCTTCATCATGAAGTTCTCCGGAAGGAAATGGTCCCGAGCACGGCAGAGGGCCACCATGTTGGGTCGTGCGCGCCAGGAGGGGTCGGCCTGCCCCCCGCCAGGTTTCCTGCAGTGCGAAAAGGTACTGCCAGTCTGAAGATTGAGTTAGCCCCCGTTCGAACCCCTCGGGGTCACTGGGGATCCTCCCCTGAGAATCGCACCGTGCGGGAAAGGTCGCCAGCGGGGGTTCGGGTGGTCAACCGGCGGCACCGGCCCGTGACCGAAGGGTTACCGACCTCCCCGAGGGCATGCGGGACTCACAGCAGCCCCGCGGTCGCGAAGCTCGTGAACCGGTCCCCCGCGATGATCACGTGGTCGTAGACCGGCAGGTCCAGGAGCTGCCCAGCGGCCACCAGTTGCCGCGTGACCGCCCGGTCCTCGGGTGAGGGCGTCGGGTCACCGCTCGGGTGGTTGTGGACCAGGATGATCCCGGCCGCCGCCTCCGCGATGGCGGCCCGGAACACCTCCCGGGGGTGCACCAGCG
Source organism: Gemmatimonadales bacterium (assembly GCA_033764505.1). Lineage (GTDB taxonomy): Bacteria > Gemmatimonadota > Gemmatimonadetes > Gemmatimonadales > GWC2-71-9 > Palsa-1233. The sequence continues at coordinate 66,500 of JANRIW010000023.1, read as the reverse complement.
ACGAATCGAGCAGCCCACGGGTGACCAGCACGTCGCGGAGGACCCGCGACCGGGTGTCGAGCGCCAGCAGGTGGAACTCCTCCACGGGGAGGTCCCGGAGCCGGTCGCCCACCAGCCTCGCCACGTCGGCCGGCTCACGGATACGGGGGGCCGAGGGGCGGGCTTCCCGGGCGAGGCGCCCCGCGAGCTCGAAGGCGGCGAGCAACCGCGCGGCCTTGGCCTCCCCGACCCCGGCCGTCTGCATCAGCTCGGCGCCTGGGCGCGCCGCGAGCCGGCGCAGCCCTCCGTCGGCAGCGTTGAGCAGCTGCTCCGCGGTGGCGAGGGCGTCGTGTTCACCGGAGCCGGTGCCGAGGAGGATGGCGAGAAGTTCGCGGGCGTTGAGGGCGGCGGGGCCGAGGCGCCAGAGGCGCTCGCGGGGGCGGTCGTGGTCGGCGAGGAGGAGGGGCATGCCGCAAGGTGGCGGCGGTGATGGGCGGGGCTCGGCGCGATTGAGCGCGTGGGGTGGCGGGATGGGGCGCGGTCAGGTGCTTAGGAATGCCTCTGGGCTCAGCGCACGATCCGGGAACGCCTTCTCTAGGCTCCGATCGGCGGTGACGAGAGGGACGTCCAGCAACACTGCGAGTGCGACGTATTCGCAGTCGTAGCTCGAGCGTCCCGATGCCTGGGCGAGCTTGAGCACCACCTGGGTATCCGGCTCCCCTTTCCGGCCGGCGAGCACCATCAGGGCTGCTTCCCAGATGGCGTGCGTTTGGGAGTGGCTCAGCACACCGGCTCGCAGGTACTTCAGCAACACGCTGCGCAATTCGCTCTGCCAGAGCGGCGGCATCACCCAGACCGCGTCCTTGGAGAGGACTGCCTCCGCCTCAGCCGTCCGCTCACCCGGGATCACCAGATACGCGAGGAGATTCGCATCCACCACGATCACTTGCGACCAGCCTCGCGGGCGGCCTTGAGATCGCGGTCGGTCAGGAAGACGCCCTTGAGGCGTGCCCGGCCGCGGCGCAACGTCGCGAGCAACGCGGCGGTGTCGGTGGCGTCGGGCTGCGCCAGTGCCTGCTCTAGTGCGAGGATGGCTTCGCTGTTGAGGCTGCGCCGGTGCGCCGCCGCCCTTTCCTTGAGCCGGGCATACAGCGCATCGGGACAGTTCTTGATCGTCAGGGTTGCCACACCGCCTCCATGCATCCGTTTCGGCTGCAATATGGATGCATGTGTGGCAGGTGGCAAACCGGGGCGGGCGGGCGCGTGGCTTGGCATGCCGGAAGGTGTGCAGTGGCTCGACGGGACACGGCGCATTCGACTGCGGAGGGTGACGAGATTGGGCGTCAGCCCCGCCCGCTCCGGGATGCGGGTAGAGTGTCAGCGGCCGGGCAGCCCTTGTGGCCACAAGACGTGACCGAGCACTCCTCGATCCGACGAGCTCAGACAATCACCCCAGGCTAGCCAATTCGGTAACGGACGACACTGTGGATCCCGTCCTCATCAGTCTCGATTCCCCAGAAGTGCGTGGCATCGGCCACGACCACACGAACATTCTCGGGGATTCTGACCCTTCCAACCACAGCTCCAGTCGGACTGAGGACGAGCCAGGAGCGTTCACTTCCCTGGCCTCGCAACGCAATCCAGGTGCGCCCATCACTCCCTGCCACGATTCCATGAACGGGCCGGAAAAATGTGGGCAGTTTCATCGCCGCGTAGTCTTGCCGAAGTTGCTCCCCGGTCGCCCCCGCGATCCTTGCTGCCCGGATACTGTCGGATTGCCGCGCGACTATCCGCTCGAGCGGGATCGGGATGTCCCGTGCGTACGCGGTGTCGCCGGCGATATGGATCGAGGTTACCCGCATCGTCCCGGAAGCACCCGGTCCGACGCGTGGTTGCACCCAGACGTAGCGATCGCTGTTGGGGGAGATCGCACCAAACCACTTCATGCACTCCGGGGCAGGACGCTGGCGGCCGTTGACGCTTGTCATACAGCCCGCCTCAAGCTCCGGTGCGACAGCAACCAGGCTTCGAATCGTCCCGCTCGAATCGACCAGCAACACCACGGTGGCCAACGAATCGCGAATGCGTCGCGCCCACGTCGGGTTCGAAGGGGCTCGGGCCAGCGTTCCTTGGATCACGACGTTGGCGCCTGGGAGCAACCCGATGACGGTATGGAACAAGAGGCGAGTTTGAGGTCGGAGCGGTGGGAGCGTCAAGGTACGCTGAAGTGCCCGGGTGGGCCCGACCATCACCAACCTTGCCGGCCAAACGTTTCCCTGCCAGAACGACTCGCCGACCCATCCCGCATAGACCCCCATCGACTGAAACTCACCTGGTCCCTCACCGCGCCGTCCAAAGCGCCCAATCTCTTTGCCTGTGGGCGAATAGAAGCGAAGGTGGTGATCGTCGGGCTGCGCGACGATGATCGTACCATCGCGTCCAACAGCGAGATGAACTGTCCGCGACAGGTCTGCCGCGGCGCCGTCGATGCGGAGGTCGTGGCGGACCGGGAGGAACGGCACGACCTGCCCCGCCAATGGAGAGACTGAGGTCACCGCCGTCCAGAGCGCGAACATGACCGAGTAGTGTTGGGCGAATCGTCGACGCGTCAGGAGCAACTCCCGGTCAGGGGGCGAGACGGACCACACTCTCAGTATTACCACGATCCCAGAGTTGTCAAAGCTGGCGACTGCCACCCCCGGGAACGCCGAAGGGCCGCCTGACGGCGGCCCCTGAAAGCTGGATTATGAGCGTTCGGGCCGCCTGACGGCGGCCCCTGACAAAACGGCTACAACCCGGCCCCGTGGCACTTCTTGTACTTCTTGCCGCTGCCGCACGGACACGGATCGTTCCGCCCGATCGTGGCGTCGGGCGCGCTCCCCGACTGATCCCCGAACGCATGCGACAACCCCTGCCCGCTCGGCGTGGTGATCTTGGGCACCACGGCCGGACCCACGGTGCGCGTGACCGGACCGTTGAAGAGATCGTCGGTGGACGGCGCATTCAACACCGGCGGCGGCATCACCGGCGCAGGCGGCGGCGGCGGCGCATCGGCGCTCACCTGGATCTTCAGGTAACGCTCCGAGAAGGTGGACTGGATGTCGCGCAGCAGGTCCTCGAACATCTCGAAGGCCTCCTTCTTGTACTCCACCAACGGATCCTTCTGGCCGTACGCGCGATACTGGATCGCGTTGCGCAGCTGGTCCAGGTCGTACAAGTGATCCTTCCACTTCTCGTCGAGCACCGAGAGCGTCACCTGCGACAACACCTGCAGGTCCACCTCCGGAATCCCGATCTTGGCGCCGAACTCCTTCAGGTAGTCCACCTTCCGGAAGAACGCCTCCTCACCCGCCGCCACCGCCGCCGCGATCACCGCCTCGCGCGTCGGCGTCGCCTCGGCGTCCTTCACCGCGTCGGCCGGCACCAGGTACTGGAGCAGCAACGACTCGTGCAGCCCGACCCGGTCGAACTGCTCCGGCCGCTCGGCATCGAGCAGGTAGGTCTCCGCCGCCTTGGTCAGCGCCGCCCGCACCATCTTGAGCGCCTCGGCCTGCAGCTCCGCCCCGCGCTCCAGCGCAAAGAGGCGCGTGGAGTAGATGACCTCGCGCTGCTGGTTCATCACGTCGTCGTAGTCGAGCAGCCGCTTCCGCTGCTGGAAGTTCTGCAACTCGACCCGCTTCTGCGCCGACTCGATCGCCCGGGTGATCAGGCCGCCGGTGATGACCTCGCCCTCCTCGGCGCCGCTCTTGTCCATCATCCGCGCAATGCGGTCCGACCCGAAGAGACGCATGAGGTCGTCTTCGAGCGAGAGGAAGAAGAGCGAGACGCCCGGGTCGCCCTGACGGCCGGAACGGCCGCGCAGCTGCCGGTCGATGCGCCGCGACTCGTGCCGCTCGGTGCCGATGATGTGCAGCCCGGCGTCGTCGCCGGTCAGGTCGAGCGTCGGATCGAGCTTGATGTCGGTCCCGCGGCCGGCCATGTTGGTCGCGATCGTGATCGCCCCCTTCATGCCCGCCTTGGCAACGATTTCGGCCTCGCGCTGGTGGTACTTGGCGTTGAGGACCTCGTGCGGCAACCCGCGCCGCTGCAACTGCCGCGACAGCGTCTCGGAGATGTCCACCGACGTGGTGCCGATCAGCACCGGCATCCCCGTCTTGTGGATCCGCTCGACCTCTTCGGCCACCGCGTTGAACTTCTCGCGCCGCGTCTTGTAGATCTGGTCGACGTGGTCCTTCCGGCGAATCGGCCGGTTGGTCGGAATCACCGACACCTCAAGGCCGTAGATCGAGAAGAACTCGGTCTCCTCCGTCTCGGCGGTGCCGGTCATGCCGGAGAGCTTCTCGAACATCCGGAAGTAGTTCTGGATGGTGATGGTCGCGAAGGTCTGCGTCTCCCCCTTCACCACCACGCCTTCCTTGGCCTCGACGGCCTGGTGCAGCCCGTCCGACCAGCGACGCCCATGCATGATGCGGCCGGTGAACTCGTCCACGATCAGCACCTGGCCTTCCTGGACGATGTACTCCGTCTCCCGCTCATAGAGCGCGTGCGCCTGCAGCAGCTTGTGGATCACGTGCAGCTGTTCGCTCTTGGCGGCGTACTCCGCCTCCATCTGCCGCCGCAACTCGGCGCGCTCTTCGAGGCTCTTCGACTCGTCGTGCTCGAGCTGGTGAATGGCCAGCGAGAGATCGGGCACGAGGAAGAGGTCGGGGTCGTTGGGCGAGAGCGCCGCCGAGCCGCGATCGGTGAGGTGCACCGAGTGCCCCTTCTCGTCGAGCACGAAGAAGAGCGACTCCTCGATGCTCCGCATCGACTGCTGCTTGATCGGCAGCTTGCGGTCGGCGAGATAGTCGAGCTCGGCACGCTGCACGAGCTGCTTGACGCCGGTCTCGTTGAGGAGCTTGAGCAGCTGCTTGTTCTTCGGGCCGCCCATCTGCGCCTGGAAGAGCACCACGCCGGCCTCGCTGCGCTTCTTCTCGTCCTGCAGCAGCTTCTGCCCCTCGGCCACCAGCCCCGACACCACCTCGTTCTGGCGGCGCACCAGCTCGGCCACCTTCGGGTTGAAGCCCCGATAGTGCACCGAGTCTTCGTCGCCCACCGGACCGGAGATGATCAGCGGCGTCCGCGCCTCGTCGATGAGGATCGAGTCCACCTCGTCGATCATCGCGAAGACGTACTCGCGCTGCACGCGCTGGTCCATCGAGAAGACCATGTTGTCGCGCAGGTAGTCGAAGCCGAATTCGTTGTTGGTGCCGTAGGTGATGTCGGCGAGGTACGCGTCGCGACGCTGCTGCGACGACGGCTCGGTGTCATCGAGGCACGCCACCGTGAGGCCGAGCCAGCGGTAGAGGTGCCCCATCCACTGCGAGTCGCGGCGGGCGAGGTAGTTGTTGACCGTGACGAGGTGCGCGCCGCGGCCGGTGAGCGCGTTGAGGTAGAGCGGCAGCGTGGCGACGAGGGTCTTGCCCTCACCCGTGGCCATTTCGGCGATCCGCCCCTGGTGCAGCGCGATGCCGCCGATCAGCTGGACGTCATACGGCACCATGTTCCAGGCAATCGGCTGCCCGGTGACTTCGACGGTGGTCCCCACCAGGCGACGGCACGCCTCCCGCACCGCGGCGAACGCCTCGGGGAGGAGATCGTCGAGCGTCTGGTTGACCTCGTTCTTCCAGGCCACCTCGGCCTTCTGCAGCTGCTGGTCGAGGAGGTCGCGCTGGACCGGGTCGGCGCAGCCATGCTTCTCGATGCGGAGCCGTTCCACTTCGGCACGGAGCGCGTCGGTCCGCTCGGCGATGATCGCCCGGAAACGAACGGTCTCGGCCTGCACCGACGCGTCGTCCATCCCCTGCAGCCGCGCCTCATGACCCTTGATCTGGTTGAGGATGGGCTGAAGGCGCTTGACCTCGCGCTGCTGCCGTGTGCCAAAGACCGATTCCACCAGCTGCTTGATCATCCCGTACCACTCCCGGTGACGTAGAGCCCAAACCTTGAAATATAGTCGGCCACCCGATCGGGGACCCACCCGGCGAGTGACAACCCAGCCGAGGCACGGGTACGGACCGCGGTGGACGAGAGTTCCAGGGCGGGTACTGCCACTTCGGCATCAAATCCCGCCGGCGCGGCTTCCCCGCCCCGCCGGAAGACCACCACGCGGGCCAGTGTCCGAATGGCGTCGGGCGCGCGCCATTCCCCGAAGCGCCGGGCGCTGTCCGAGCCGAGGAGGAGGGTGAACTCGTCCTCCGGATGTTCCGCGTGCAGTTCGCGCAGGGTGTCCACCGTCCACGACGGGCCTTCGCGCCGCAGCTCCCGCCAATCGGCGACCAGCCCCGGCACGCCGGCGACCGCGAGCTCGACCATCTCGGCGCGCTGCTCGGCCGTGGCGCCGTGGCCGCCGGGCTTGAGCGGCTGGCGGGCGGCAATCATCAGGCGCACCACGTCCAGCCCGAGGGACTCCCGGGCCAGCTGCGCGATGATCAGGTGGGCGTGGTGGATCGGATCGAAGGAACCGCCGAGGATCCCGACCCGCATCTCAGGATCCCTTCGCGATCTCGCCCGGCGCGGTGGTCGAATCCTTCGGCACCGGGCAGGTGTCGCCAAGCTTGGGGGCCTCCGGCCACTGACGCCGGAAGTAGGTGCAGGTCTCGTTCACGTCTTCGACGTAGCCGAGTTCGCGGTACGCCTGGACCAGGCGGGTGAGCGCGTCGGGCACCACGTCCGCTCGCGGCCAGGAGGCCACGATGTCGCGGAGATAGAGGATGGCCGAGTCCCACGCTTTGATGCGGACGTAGAAGAGCGCCGCCTTGTATTCCTTGAAGGCAAAGCGATTGTCGAGATCCTTGATCCGTTCCGCGGCCGTCGTGGCGCCCGGCGTGCCGGGGTAGCGAGTCACCAGTTCCTGAAAGGTGGCGTAGGCGGTGCGGCCATAGGTGGGATCGAGCTCGGGGCGGCGCCACATCGCGAGATAGGCATCACCGGCTCGGAGCAGCGCCTTGGGCGCGAGCGTGTCGTTGGGATATTCGTCGGCCACGCGACGGAATTCGCGCACCGCCTGCAGGTTGCTCTTCTCGCCGAAGCGCGTCTCGCCCAGGTAGAAGCGCGCCAGCGGCACGCGCGCATCGGTCATCGGCATCTCGAGCTGGACCCGCTCGAGGGCAGTCCCGGCCTTCCGCCACTCACGCTTCTGGTAGAGGGCGAGCGCCTCGCTCCAGAGCGAATCGACCTCGGTCGAGGTGAGGCGGAGCCGCACGGTCGTGGGGGTCACCTCGGGGCGCCCCTTGCCGCAACCGGCGAGGGCGATGAGGACGAGCGCGGAAATCGGCAACAGCAAACGACGCATCAGGGCGGTCCCGGGACAACGGAAGAGTCGGGCGGTTCGACGGACGGCTCCGGCGCGCGGAGCCGTTCGAGCGCCATTACTGTAATCGAATCGGGCGGAACTGGCGCGGTCAGGACCTCCTGCCAGTACAACAGCGCCCCGGCCAGGTCGCCCTGTGCCAGGCGCCGATCCCCCAAGGCGACGAGCGCCCGTCGGGTGGATGCACCAAGCAGGTCTCCCGACGCAGCTCGCTGGAGCCACTGATCCGCGGCGGTTTCGTCTCCGGCCGCCATCGCCTCGAGGCCGAGCGCGAGTTCGCACGACGCGAGGAGCCGCCCGGCAGTGTCAGCCAGCACGCCACCATCGCGACGACGCAGCGTTTCGAGGGGGGCAATGGCCTGGTCGCACCGTCCCGCCGACTGCCGTCCCCTCGCCAGGACCAGGAGCCAGCGGTCCCCCCCGCCGGCGGCGAGTCCCATCACCGGCAGGGTGGAGGCCATCGTGGCGTCCCATGGTCCATCAACGGGGAGCCGCAGCGCCAGCTGGCCGAGCGGCCACCCACTCGAGACCGACTGGAGCGCGACCATGCTCTGCGCCAGCGCCGTGTAATCGCCGCCCCGCTCCGCCGCGGCGGCGACGCGAGCCAGTCCGGCTGCGGCCTCGCCAGTCCGTTCCGGATCGGCTTCGCCCAGCCGCCGGAAGTGCGTGGCGGCTTCGCCGAGGCTGCCGATCGCCAGCGCGGCATCGCCTCGCTTGGCGAGCAGTTGCGGCGAATCGCCGGCGCGGGCGTAGTGCGACGCCGCCGCAGCCCAGTCACCGCGGTGCCACGCCTCGTCGCCAAGGCGCTCGGGAGTCTCCTGCGCACCGCCGCATCCCACGAGCGCGGCGAGGAGCAGGAGCGACCTCATTCGGGGATCCGGTCCACCATCGCCAGATATGCCGCGACACGGTCGAGGCCGGGCTCGTCCTCGAGGCAGCGGCGCCAGGTGTCGCGTGCGCCGGCGCTGTCGCCGGCGAGATGGCGCGCGAGACCCAGCTGGACACGGGCCTCCATCCAACCCGGACGTGCGGCGAGGATGGCGTTCAGCTCGTCGCGCGCGTCGAGCGGGTTGCCCGACTCCATCAGGAGCCGCGCGAGCCGAAGCCGGATGTCGAGGAAGCCGGGCCCGAGCTGCGAGGCACGCCGATACTCACGCACCGCGTCCTGCACTGCCCCGGCTTCGGCGTAGAGTTCACCGAGGCGGCCATGCTCGTTGGCGAGGCGGGCGGCCACCGGTGCCGAGAGACCCGCCACGTCGGGGCCGACGGCCTCGCGCGCGGCGGCAAAGGCGCGTGCGGCTTCGTCCTGGCGGCCGAGCGCCGTGAGGGCGAGCGCGCGGTGCAGGTGGGCCTCGAGATACCGCGGATTCACCGCGAGCGCCCGATCGAATGCGACAACGGCTTCGGCATGGCGATCGAGCAACGAGAGGCAGACGCCACGCAGGTGATCCACATCGGCCCAGCGCTGCTCACCGGTGACGCCGTCCTCGAGGCAGAGCAGCGCCCCGTAGTAGTCACGGTTGGCGAAACGCTCGCGCGCCGCCTCGACGAGAGCCCCGGCGCCGCGGCTCATCCCAGAACCTCGGCGCGGAAGTACGGCAGCGAGCGTTCGAGCCCTTCGCGCAGCGCCACCTTCGGCTCCCAGCCCAGGACCGTGCGGGCCACGGTGATGTCGGGCTGGCGCACCTTCGGGTCGTCGCCGGGGAGCGGCAGGAACTCGATCTTCGAGGCGGAGCCCGTCGCGGCGAGAACTTCCTGCGCGAGCTCGAGCATGGTGAACTCGACCGGGTTGCCGATGTTGGTCGGCAGCGTGCGGTCGGAGTGGAAGAGCCGGTAGATCCCGTCGACTTCGTCGGCGACGTAGCAGAAGGAGCGCGTCTGCGAGCCGTCGCCGTACATGGTCAGCGGCTTGCCCAGCAGCGCCTGCACCAGGAAGTTCGAGACGACGCGGCCATCCTCGGGCCGCATGCGCGGGCCGTAGGTGTTGAAGATGCGGACGATGCGCGTGTCCACGCCGTGGGTCCGATGGTAGGCCATCACCATCGCCTCGGCGAAGCGCTTGGCCTCGTCGTACATCGAGCGCGGCCCGATGGAGTTCACGTAGCCCCAGTAGGTCTCCGGCTGCGGATGCACCTGCGGATCGCCGTACACCTCGGAGGTCGAGGCGAGGAAGAAGCGCGCCCCCTTCCGCTTGGCGAGCTCCAATCCGTGGCGCGTCCCCTCGGAGCCCACGAGGAGCGTCTCGATCGGATACTCCTGGTAATCCGGCGGTGATGCGGCGGAGGCGAAGTGCAGCACGCCGTCGACCGGACCCTCCACGTCATAGGGCGTCGAGACATCATGCTCGATGAACTGGAACTTCGGATTCCCCGCGAGGTGGGCCAGGTTGGCCGGGCGCCCCGTGAGGAAATTGTCGATGCCCACCACCTCGTCGCCGGCCGCGAGGAACCGGTCGGTGAGGTGGGAGGCCAGGAAGCCAGCGGCTCCCGTGATCACGACGCGCATCAGCTCATCCTCCGGCCAATGCCGGCATACTGGAAACCAAGCCGCGCCATGCGCGCCGGCTCATAGAGATTGCGCCCATCCACCACGATCGGACGATGCAGCGTCGCCTTGATCCGGTCGAAATCGGGCGTGCGATAGACCAGCCATTCGGTGACCACCGCGAGCGCGTCGGCGCCCTCGAGCGCGTGGTACGGATCGGTCGCGTACACGATCCGGTCGCCCCAGACACCGCGCGCGACGGTCATCGCCTCGGGGTCGTGCGCCCGCACCGAGGCACCCGCTGCCAGCAGCGCGTCAATCAGCGCGACCGCCGGGCTCTCGCGCATGTCGTCGGTGCCCGCCTTGAAGGCGAGGCCCCAGACCGCCACGGTGGTGCCGCGCAGTTCCCCGAGCAGGGCGCGCAGCTTCGCGACCATCACCTGCTTCTGGCGCAGGTTGACCGCCTCGACCGCCTCGAAGAGCTCCGGGGCCATGCCCACGCCGCGCGCGGTGTGCACCAGCGCCTGCACGTCCTTCGGGAAGCACGACCCGCCGTAGCCAGGGCCGGGAAAGAGGAACGCATTGCCGATGCGCGAGTCGCTGCCGATGCCCTTCCGCACGGCGAAGACGTCGGCGCCCACCCGCTCGCAGAGTTCCGCGATCTGGTTCATGAAGGAGATGCGCGTGGCCAGCATGGCGTTGGCTGCGTACTTGGTGACTTCCGCCGACGGGATGTCCATGAAGAGGATCGGGGCGCCGCTACGCACGAACGGTGCGTAGAGGTCGCGCAGCAGTTCCTCGGCGCGTGGATCATCGGTGCCGAGCACCACGCGATCCGGCTTCATGAAGTCGTCGATCGCCGCCCCCTCCTTGAGGAATTCGGGGTTCGACGCGACCGCGTAGTCGGTGGCGCCCGTCGCGGCGAGTGCGGCGCGCACCTTCTCGGCGGTGCCGACCGGCACCGTGGACTTGGTGACCACCACCTTGAAGCGGTCGAGATGCTGGCCGATCGTCGTGGCCACGGCCAGTACATGCTGCAGGTCGGCCGATCCGTCCTCACCGGGTGGAGTGCCGACGGCAATGAACACCACGTCGCCGTGGCGCACGGCCTCGCCGAGGTCGGTGGTGAAGCGGAGTCGCCCCTCGGCGACGTTGCGCGCGACGAGCGGCTCGAGCCCAGGTTCGTAGATGGGAAGGAGCCCCTCACGCAAGCGGGCAATCTTCCCCTCGTCGCGATCGGCACAGACCACGTCGTTGCCGGTTTCCGCGAGGCATGCCCCGGCCACCAGCCCGACGTAGCCGGACCCGATCACCGTCACCTTCATGCGTCGTACTTCGCCAGCACGTGGCGGGTGTCCACCGCGAGCTTGGCGGCGCGCTTGACCATCGCCCAGTCGATGTTGGTGTGGTCGGTGACGACCAGGACGGCGTCGGCCGCGGCCACGCTCGCCTCGGTGAGCGGCACCGACGCGTAGTCGTGGCCGGCCTCCGAGAACTTCGGGACGTACGGATCGTGGTAGCTCACGTCGGCGCCGTACTGGTGCAGCAGGCCGAGGATGTCGAGCGCCGGCGACTCGCGCAGGTCCTCGATGTCCTTCTTGTAGGCCACGCCGATCACCAGCACCTTGGCGCCCTTGATCGCCTTCGAGTGGTTGTTCAACTCCTCCATCAACTTGCGCACCCAGAAGAGCGGCATCTCGCTGTTGAGCTCGCCGGCGAGGTCGATGAAGCGCGTCTTGTAGTTCAGGCCGCGCATCTTCCACGCGAGATAGTGCGGGTCCACCGGGATGCAGTGGCCACCAAGGCCCGGCCCCGGGGTGAACTTCATGAAGCCGAACGGCTTGCTCGCGGCGGCGTCGATCACTTCCCAGACGTCCACGCCGAGCTTGTCGCAGACAATGGCCATCTCGTTGACGAGGCCGATGTTCACGCTGCGGAAGGTGTTCTCGAGCAGCTTGACCAGCTCGGCCGCCTCGGTGGTGCTCACCGGGACCAGCGTGTCGATCGCGGGGGCGTACATGGCGCAGGCCACGCGATGACAGTCACGCGTGATGCCGCCCACCACCTTCGGCGTGTTGCGGGTGCCGTAGGTCGGATTGCCCGGGTCCACACGCTCCGGCGAGAAGGCGAGGAAGAAGTCCTCGCCGACCTTGAGGCCGGTGCTCTCCAGCGCGGGGAGCATGATCTCGCGCGTGGTGCCCGGATAGGTGGTGCTCTCGAGGATGATCACCTGACCGCGACGCAGCGTGGCCTTGATCGCCTCGGTGGCCGCGACGATGAACGACACGTCGGGATCCTTGTACTTGGAGAGCGGCGTCGGCACGCAGATCGAGATCGCGTCGGCCTCACCGAGCCGCAACGGATCCGCCGTCGCCTCGAAGCGCCCGTCCCGGCGAAGCTCGGCCACCTCGGCGTCGCTGATGTCCTTGATGTGCGACCGCCCGGCGTTGAGGCCCTGGCAGACCTTCTCCGAGATGTCGTAGCCGAGGACCTTGAAGCCGGCGCGGCCGAGCTCGACCGCGAGCGGCAGGCCGACGTAGCCAAGGCCGACGATCCCGAAGGTGATGTCGCGCCGTTCGGCGCGGGCAATGAGGTCGTTCGCGAGGGACATCAGTCAGTACTCCAGGGGTAGGGCGACCCGACGCCCGTCACGGGCGGCGAGATAGGTGGCGATCAGCAGCTCGAGGGAGTGGAGCCCCTCGCGGCCATCGGTGTCCGGCTGCGCGGTGCCGCGCAGCGTGGCGAAGACGTTCTCGTAGTAACCCTTGTGGCCGTGGCCATACACCGACGTGGTGGCGTAGCTCGCCTCGGTGATCTTGGCGTCATCCGGATGCGGCTCGGCAAACTCCCAGTGATCCACCTGGTTCACCGCCACGCCGCCGAGGCGGACGGTGCCGTGCTCGCCGAGGATGGTGATCGAGCCCTCGAAGTTCTTCGGGTGCGCCAGCATCGTCACCGCCATGGTGCCGAGCGCGCCGTTGCGCCAGCGAATGGCCAGCACGCCGGAATCCTCGACCTCGATCGTGCGGGCGAGCGTGGCGGTGTAGGCCTGGACACTCTCCACCGGGCCGATGAGCCAGTCGAGCAGGTCGACGTAGTGACTCGCCTGATTCATGAAGGCGCCGCCATCGAACTCCCAGGTGCCGCGCCAGGCAGCCGAGTCGTAGTACGCCTGCGGCCGCTGCCAGAAGACGTTGACCGACACCATGTAGATGCGGCCGAAGCGTCCCGCCTCGACGGCGCGCTTGACGGCCTGCACCGTGGCGTTGCGACGGTTCTGCTTCACGACAAAGAGATGCACGTCGGCGCGATCGCAGGCGGCCACCATCGCCTTGCCATCCTGCCAGCGCGTCGCCATCGGCTTCTCGGTCACCACGTGCCGCCCCGCCTCGGCGCAGGCAATCGCCTGCCCCGCATGGAGGCCGCTCGGCGTGGCGAGCACCACCACATCGGCGTCGGAGCCGGCAAGGAGCGCATCGAGATTGGGGAAGCCCCGCGCACCGGTGCGAGCCACCGCCGTGGCGAGGGCCGCAGGCTCGCTGTCGCAGACCGCCACGACCTCACACTCGGACGCGTGGGCCTCGAAGGCGTCGAGATGGTTGGCCGAGATGCGCCCGCAGCCGACGAGGGCCACGCGAATCTTGCGACCGACGATCGGCGCCGCAGTCACCAGGCCTGGACGGGTGCCGAGGCTCACGCGTAGAACTCGCGAATGCCGGCAATCACCTCATCGAGCTGCGCCGTGGTCAGCTCGGCGTAGATCGGGAGCGACAGCACCGAGTCCATGGCCGCCTCGGTCACCGGCAGCGACCCGCGCGAGTAGCCGAGGTGGGCAAAGCAGGGCTGCAGGTGCAGCGGCAACGGATAGTAGATCGCGCAGCCGATGCCGCGCGCCTTCAGGTGCGCCATCAGCTCGTCGCGCCGCTCGGCCCGGATGGTGTACTGGTGCCAGATGTGCTCGTTCGCCGGATCGGTGCGCGGCGGACAGACGGCGGGCATGCCGGCGAAGGCAGCTTCGTAGTGCGCGGCGTTGGCGCGCCGGCGATCGTTCCATGCGGCGAGGTGCGGCAGCTTGGCCAGGAGCACGGCGGCCTGCAGCGAATCGAGGCGCGAGTTGTAGCCGATCTCGTCGTGGTGATACTGCTTGGCCCCACCATGCAGGCGAAGCCGCGCGAGCCGCTCGCCGAGCGCCTCGTCATTGGTCAGCATCATGCCGCCATCGCCCCAGGCACCAAGGTTCTTGGTCGGGAAGAACGACAGCGTGCCGACGGTGCCGAGCTCGCCGGGGTGCCGCCAGGCACCATCCACGAGGCGACGCGCGCCGATGGTCTGGGCACCATCCTCGATGATGGCCAGACCATGCCGCTGGGCGATCGGGACGATCCGCTCCATCGGCGCCATCTGCCCGAAGAGGTGCACCACCACGATCGCGCGGGTGCGCGGTGTGATCGCGGCCTCGATGGCCTCTGGCGTGATGTTGAACGTCACCGGATCGATGTCGGCGAAGACCGGAACGCCGCCGGCATTGTGGATTGCCCCGGCCGTCGCAAAGAAGGTGAACGCCGGGGCGATCACCTCGTCGCCCGGCTTCAGGTCGAGCGCGCGGATGGGGAGCAGCAGCGCATCGGTGCCGCTGGCGCAGCCGATGCCCCGGCGCACCCCCGTCATGGAGGCAATCGCCTGTTCGAGCGCCGGCACCTCCGGGCCCATGATGAAGGCTTGACGATCGATCACGGACTGCACGGCGGCCTGCACTTCGTCGCGGACGGTCTGGTGCTGGGCAACGAGGTCAAGCATCGGAACAGGCATCTCTGACTCTGGTCAAAGTGACGTAAGTTGCACTAGGAAAGGAAGTTAGCCCTGCGCCACGGGCGGGGCAATCGGCTCCAGCCGGTCACCTGCTTCCTGGTAAGTCGCTCCACACGCCTTGCACGACCCGTGCCCTGCGCTCACCGGGAGCCGCTCCCCGCACTGGCACATCCAGCCGATCCGGCGCGCCGGGACACCCACCATCAGGGCGTAGTCCGGCACGGTCCCCGTCACGACGGCCCCGGCCCCGATAAAGGCGTACTCCCCCAGGGTCGCGCCGCAGACGATGGTGGCGTTCGCCCCGATCGAGGCGCCCCGGCGCACCAGGGTGCGGCGGTACTCCGCCTTGCGCGAGACATGGCTGCGGGGGTTGATCACGTTGGTGAAGACGCAGGAGGGGCCGCAGAAGACGTCGTCCTCGAGCTCCACCCCCTCGTAGATCGAGACGTTGTTCTGGATCTTGACGTTGTGGCCGATCCTGGTCCCCGGCATCACCACGACGTTCTGGCCGAGGGAACAGCGCTCGCCGATCACCGCTCCGGCCATCACGTGGCAGAAGTGCCAGATCTTGGTGCCGGTGCCGATGGTTGCCCCGACGTCCACGTAGGAGGATTCGTGGACGAAAAAGTCAGACATGCCCGGGCTCCCCGCGCTAGAGAAGCCCGAAAGATAGCGGAGCCGGTGGTGGCGAGGGGCGGAGGATCAACGCCAGGGGATGATCCGAATCTCCCCCAACGGGCGCCCCTCGCGAGGGGAGAGGTGGCCGGCTGCATCGTAGAATGGCCAGAGTGACCCGCTCACGAAGAACAGGCCGCCCTCGGCGACCGCGCCGAGGGTCGGCTCGCCCCCGCCGGGCGGGTGGTCCAGCGGGCGGAGCGCCCGGAGCCGGGTGCCTTGGGCATCGAGGTCCAGGGCCACGAGCCGATGGGGCGTGATGCCGTTCTGGATCGCCAGGAAGTGACCCGCGCCCACGCGATAGAGGCCGTCGATGCCGAGGAGCGTCGTCCCGGGTAGGATCGCGACCGGGGTGACCACACCTGCCTTGAGGTCGAGGTGGAAGAGTCCGGTGGTCCAATCGGCCACCCAGGCCTGCCGACCGTCCTCGCTGAACGCCAGCCCCTGCAGCGACTGCCAATCCGGATGCGACAGCGCGACCCGCTCCAACACCGTGCGCGAGGAATCGGATGGCACGCGATAGAGTGCCGGCTGTTCGCTATCCGTTCCCCACACCGTGCCATCGGGTGCCAGGACGAGTTCGCCAATCAGGTGCGCCGGATCGCTTCCTGGAAACGACCACCGTCGGATCAGGCGACCGTTCGCGAGCGAGAAGGCGAAGACCGCCGACGGGGTTCTCGGCGTCGCGACGCCGCCGTCGCGTTCCGGTACGTCGCCGCTGCTCACCCAGAGCAGGTTGCGCGCGGTGTCGGCCAGCACCCCGAAGACGGCACGCAGCCCCGGCATTCCTGCAGGCACGAAGGAGGTCACCACCCCATCGTCGCCAATCACGAGCACCGATCCACGATGCACGCTTCCGACGAAGAGTCGCCGCGTCCGAGGGTCCCACGCGACGCCCTCCGGATGGAAGTCCGGGTCGGGCAACGTCGCCACGCGCACACTGCGCGACGACACCTCCGGCCGTCGCAACGCCGCGAACCCCGGCTGACGTGCGAGCGGGGCCAGACGTGGATCGTCGGGTTGCCAGCCGCCGCCAAGTGCCGTGAGCGTCGCCAGCGCCTCGAGCGCCACCGCGGGTCGCCCGGCGAGTCCCTGCCACCGCGCGGTCGCCAGCCAGTAGGCCGGTTGTGTCGGCCAACTCCGTGCGGCCGCGAGCACCGAGTCCGCGGCCGCGAGCGTGTCCCCCTTGGCGAGAGCGGCCGTCGCCCCGCGCATGAGGCGACGCGCCGCAGCCGCGGAGTCGGCACGCTGAGCCGTGAGGGTGCTGGCGGTCAGGCACAGCACAAAGCAGCAGGTGATGAAGTGTCGCATCGGGGAAGAATATTTCGCGTCGCGTGCGTTGGCCCGTCCGCATGTCAGAACAGTGTCAGCGGTCGTCGAACGCGCCACGTACCATCCCCTTACACGACCCCCCTGTTGCGTTCTCTGCCGCGGGGCGATCGTGATTGCGGATGACAGGACCACGCAGCCTGGCATCCGAGTGCGTGCAAACATTCGGTCGTCGGTTCCACTCCCCAGGGGTTGCCGCTCCTTCGGTGGTTCCGGCGGCCGAGTGGTGTGCATCCACCTGCCGCCGGTCGCATCACCTCATCACACGAGCTGCCATGCCTGCCCACCGCCTGCTCGCCCTCCTGCGTCGCCTCGTGGCACTCCTCATGGTGGCGCACGCGGTCCATCGCGCTGCAACCCATGGCGCGGTCGAGGGATTCGGCGAGTGGCTCACGCTGCAGGGCCTGCCGGTCGGCCACCTGCTTGCGGCCGCGATCACCGGGGCGGAGCTCCTCGGCGCCGTGGTCCTCTGGCTCGGATGGCAGCGGCGGATCGTCGCCGCGCTGTTCGTGGCGGAACTCAGCATCGGGATCCTCCTCGTGCACGCCCCGGAGGGATGGTTCGTCGTCGGCGGGGGACGGAACGGCGCGGAGTTCAGCGTGCTCCTGATTGGCGTGCTCCTCGCCGTGGCGGCCGAGCACTCTCCTGCCGCGGCGGACCGCTGAGCAGGGGCGCCAGGATGCGCCTCGGTCAGAAGCGAGTCAGAGCTGCGACGCCGTCAGGTTTGCCGAAGTACCTTTGGGGTGATGCCGCACCGCACCCGCCCCGCACGCGACTGGCGCCGCCGCCCGGAACTCCTGGTGGGCGGCGCATCCCTGTTGGCGGTGCTGATGGTCGGGTGGGGCGCGTGGTTCCTCTGGACCACCATGATGCACCATCGCGCCACGGCCGACGAGACCTTGCGCGACCATGCCGCGTACCTCGCCGACTCCTACGCCGGCAGCATCCAGAGCCGCACCTTCATCGACTTGCGCACACTGCTGCGCGGTGCGCAGCGGGCCCTGCAGGCCAGGGGCCAGTTGACCGCCGACTCCATCGCCACGCTCACCGGCGCCGAGGCGTTCTCGCCCTACGTGCTCGAGCTGGCGCCACGCCGCTACTTCGTGTTCGACAGCATCACCGCCGTCGCGACCTCGCGCGGCGACACGGCCGACACCCTCCTCGCCACCGCCCTGCGTGGTCGCCTGGGCCAGCCGCGTCCCATGGAGGCCACGTATCTCGGCACCGTCATTGCCCGCGGCAGCGACACCTCCATCGCCTTCGTGGAGCGCGAGCGCGGCGGGACGCGCTGGGTGGGCCTCGAGGTCCCCCTGCCCCGCTTCCGCGAGCAGATCCTCAAGCCCCCCCTGACGCCGACGCTCAATGCCTTCTCGCGACTGCGGGACTCGCTGCGCATGGCGCCGACCGACAGCGTCAGCCAACCCGTGGCCCTGCGGGTGCTCGGCGACCACGGCGAGGTCCTCCTCGAATCGGGCGATGTGTCGGCCGGCCTCTGGCGCAGCGAGCGACCGGTCCTCGGTCCCCTCAAGGCGCGGGTGACCTACGCCATCCTGCCGAGTGCCGTACCCGTGCTGATGCCGGGCGGCTACCCGCCGCTGCCGGGCCTGCGCGTGGCGATCGCGGTCGCCCTCGCCCTGCTGCTGGTGAGCGCCGCCGCCATCACGGCGTGGCGTGCCGTGGCGCTGAGTCGGCTGCGCGAGGAGTTCACGTCCAACATGTCGCATGAATTGCGCACGCCACTCGCGAACATCCAGCTCTTTGCGGAGACACTGCTGCTCGAGCGCGCCAGCGGCGAGGCCGCGCAACGCAGCGCCCTCGACACCATCGTCCGCGAGACACGTCACCTCGGCCAGATGGTCGAGAACGTGCTCGCACTGTCGCGGGTCGGCCGCCCGGCCCATCGACTCTCGCCGCGTCCGGAGGATGTCGACCGGCTGGTGCGCGAGGTCGCCGCGCTCTTCGAGCCACTCGCGCGAGCCCATGCAATCCGGCTCGTCACGGAGATTGCCGCCGGCCCGGTGGCGACGCTCGACAGCGACGCCGTCCGACGGATCCTGATCAACTTGCTCGACAACGCCATCCGTCACGGCGGCGATGGCGGCACGGTGACGGTGCGCGCGCGGCACGATGCAACGAAGCTGGAGTTGATCGTGGAGGATCGGGGGCCTGGCATCCCTGCGCACGATCGCGAGCGAATCTGGGAACCGTTCGAGCGAGGCGAGGGGAGTGGCAGCGGGATCGGCCTCGCGGTCGTGCGCCAGCTGGTGCTGTTGCATCACGGCACGGTGGACCTCGAGACGGTCGATCCACACGGGGCACGCTTTCGGGTGACGCTCCCCCTGCACACCGGAGGATGACGATGCGACGAATCCTGGTGGTCGAGGACCACCCTGTCCTGGCCGAGGGGCTGCGACTCAACCTGACCCACGACGGCCACGAGGTCCGGATCGCGACCAACGGCCTCGACGGTTTGTCGCAGGCCCGTCGGTGGGATCCCGAGTTGATCCTGCTCGACCTGATGCTGCCCCACATGGATGGCTTCACCGTGTTGCGGACGCTGCGCGAGGAAGGTCACGACGTCGCGGTGCTGGTGCTCTCGGCACGCGGCGCCGAGACCGACCGCCTCCGCGGCTTCCGGCTCGGGGCCGACGATTACGTCATCAAGCCGTTCTCGCTGCCGGAGCTGCTCGCACGGGTCAACGCCATGCTGCGCCGCCGCCCGGCACATCCCTCGGCGCCCAAGGCCGGCACGGAGCAGTGGCAGTTCGGCAACGTGTCGGTGGATGCACGAACGCACGTGGTGCTGCGCGACGGCGAGGCCGTGGCCCTGCGCCCCCGCGAGTTCGACCTGCTGGTCGCGTTGCTGCGCCGCGAGGGGCGCGTGGCGACCCGCGCCGAGCTGCTCGACGCGGTGTGGCAGTACGAGCCCGACATCGTGTCGCGCACCGTGGACGTGCACATCCTGGAGCTGCGCCGCAAGCTGGAGGCGGACCCGGCGAATCCGGTGCACATCCTGACGGTGCGGAAGACGGGGTATCGGATTGCGACGGAGTGATGGATGATCGATGATCGATGATGGATGATCGATGATCGCTAAGGGATGATCGATGCCGCGTCGATGAGTGTCATCCTGAGCGGAGCCCGCGCAGCGGGCGCAGTCGAAGGACCTGCGTGATCGCGACTACGCAGGTCCTTCGACTGCGCGACAGCTACGCCGTCGCTTCGCTCAGGATGACACGCTCCTTGGATCGCCCCGCTCAGGACGGCACGCTCGATCGATCATCGATCCTCGATCATCCATCATCCATCATCCATCATCCGCCCTACGGCGTCCTCACCGTAAACGTCCCATTCGCGACCGTCATCGTCCCGGTCGTCTGCGCATTCGGCGCGAGGGTCCCCGAGAAGGTTCCGGCGATACGGGTCGCGCTGATCGAGGTGATGGTGAGCGTTCCGGTGTCGTTGCCCGTACCGCCCCACGATTGCGCCGTCCCGACTCGGGTGACAGTGACGCGCCGGGTCGGCACGGTGAAGCCGGTCAGCGGACCAGACTCCGGGGCGGTGATGGGACCGACCGTGATGCTGATCGAGTAGTCCAGATTCATCCCCCCCAGCACGCGCGTGCTTGCGCCTCCCCCGATCCCGGTGAGCGTCGCCATCACCTGGGGCGTGCCGTTGATGGTGGCGGTCATGGTGCTGCCGGCGAGGTCCGCCGTCGGCACCACGTAGCCGGTGGAGAGGGGGACGTCGAAGACGCCATTGGTCACCGTCGTGGTGGCGGTCCCCAGCGTCGCGGCCGCCGTGAAGGTGAAGGTCCCTGCCACGCGCGTCGAGGTGAGCGAGGTGATGGTGACGCTGCCGGCCGCCCCCGACAGCGGGGTGGTGAAGGCGCTCGCACCCGTCGTCACCGAGACCGTCCCGCCCGGCGACGTGCCGATGTTCATCCCCAACGGATAGGTCCCCGGGCCAGGGATGAAGGCGAGGTACATCGCGATGGTCCGTGCCGTGTTGCCGGTGACCTGCGTGGCCTGGAAGCCCAGGCTGCCTGGCACGGTGGACACGGGAACCGCCAGGATCGTCCCGCCGGTGAAGGCCTGCCCGTCGATGGTGGCGGTGACCCGGTTGGTCCCGTTCCCCCCGCCCCCGCCGCCACCTCCGTCGTCGGGACCCGTCGAGGAACCGCCACAGGCGGCGAGCAGGAGGAGCAGGGCGAGAGAGCTGAGACGGCGCATGGGAAATCTCCGGGAGGGAAAGGACTCGGGCTGATCTCTCTTGCGCCAAAGGAGCGCAGAATCCGTCACGGCACCTCGCCCCCCCACGATTCCGGGGGTACATTCGTCGGCACGGCTCGGCCTCGTCCGGCCGACCGCCTCCCCCCTGCCGACCCAGCGCATGCCACGAACCGATCGCGACACCCTCGATGCGCTCTTTACCGCCGCCTACGGGGAGCTGCGGCGTCTGGCCGCGCAGGTGCGCCGCGACCATCCCACCGCCACCATCAATCCCACGGCGCTCGTCCACGAGGCGTGGGAGAAGCTGGCCCGCTCACCCGACTTCGAGGTGACCTCCCCATTGCACTTCCGCCGGATTGCCGCGCGCGCGATGCGGCAGGTCCTGGTCGAGGCCGCGCGCCAGCGGCACGCCGCCAAGCGAGGCGGGCGCGACACCGCCCTGGTGACCTTCGACGACGAGCTCTCGCCCGCCATCGGCAACGCCACGGACGTGCTGGCCCTCGACGCCGCCATGGCCGACCTGGCCCGACTCGCCCCGCGTCAGGCGGCCGTGGTCGAGGCACGCTACTTCGGCGGCCTGAGCGTCGAGGAAGTGGCTGAGTCGCTCACCATCTCGGAGGCCACGGTGCTGCGGGATTGGCGCGCGGCCCGTGCGTGGCTCGCGACCGAGCTCGGGGCCGCCGCCAGGTGACCTCACCGGAAGCACGCCACGCGCTCGCCACGACGCTCTTTCATCGCGCCCTCGATCTCGAACCGGCCGCCCGCGACGGCGCCCTCGTCGGGTGGTGTGGCGACGACGACGCGCTGCTCGCCCGCGTCCGTGCCATGCTCGCCGCCGATGCCGCGGCCGACGATTTTCTGGGACACGGCATCGGCGCCATGGCGGCCGATCTCCTCGGCGAGCCTCCCCATCCGATCACCGGCGATTTCGGACCCTACCGGATTGTGCGACCGCTGGGCGAAGGCGGGATGGGATCGGTGCACCTCGTCACGCGCGATGACCTCGGCGGCGAGGCGGCGCTCAAGATCCTGCGCGATGCCTGGCTCTCGCCGGCGCGCCGCGAACGTTTCCGTCGCGAGCAACGCATGCTGGCGCAGCTGGTGCATCCCGGCATCGCGCAGTTGCACGACGCGGGCACCCTGGCCGACGGCACGCCATGGTTCGTGATGGAGTACGTGGACGGCCTGGCCCTCACCGACTACTGCGACGTGCACCGCGTGCCACTCGGCGGGCGGCTTCGCCTGCTCCTGGCCGCGTGCGACGCGGTGCAGTATGCCCATGCGCGGGCCGTCATCCACCGCGACCTCAAGCCGTCCAACATCCTCGTCACGCAACTCGGCCGCGTGGTGCTGCTCGACTTCGGCATCGCCAAGCAGCTCGATGACACCGACGACCCGTTGCAGACCCGCACCGGTGCGCGACTGCTCACGCCGGCGTACGCCGCCCCTGAGCAACTCACCGACGGCACCGTCAGCACACAGACCGACGTGCACGCCCTCGGCATCATGCTGTATGAGTTGGTCGCCGGGAAGCGGCCCTTCGACGGTCCCGATGCCACGGCGCATCGCCTCACTGAGGAACCGCTGCGTCCCTCGGTTGCCGCCTCGCCCGAGCGCCGCAGCGAGGCGGGACGGGCCGAGTGGGCCGACCTCGACGCGCTCTGCCTCACGGCGATCGCCCGCGACCCCCAGCAACGCTACCGCACGGTCGAGGCCTTTGCCCGCGACCTGGCGCACTTCCTCGCGGGCGAGCCGCTCGAGGCGCGTCCGGCAGCCTGGCGTTATCGCGCCGGCAAGCTGCTCCGACGCCGCTGGCGCGAAGTCAGCGCCGTGACCATCGTGCTGATCGCACTCATCGGCGTGGTGAGTTATTACACGATTCGGCTCGCCGATGCGCGGGACGCGGCGGAACTCGAGGCGCGTCGTGCCGAGCGCATCCAACGCTTCACGCTGGGGCTCTTCTCGGGCGGGGGCGACGACGCCGGCCCCGCCGAATCGCTGACGGTGCGCGACCTGCTCGATCGTGGTGAGCAGGAGGCTGCCGTCCTCGAACGCGACCCCGAAGGGCAGGCCGAACTCTTCGCCACCCTCGGCGCCATCCGGCAGCAGATCGGTGCCTACGATAGGGCCGACTCGCTGCTCTCGCTCGCCCTGGTGCGCCAACGGGCGATCCACGGTGCGGAGCACGGGGACGTGGCGGCCACCCTGATCGCGCTGGGTCGGCTGCGACTCGACCAGGCCGAGTTGGCCCCGGCGGAATCGCTGATTCGCGAGGGGCTCGCGATGACGCGCCGCCTCCGCCCCGCGGATGACCCCGCCGTGATCGAGGCGATGGCCGCACTCGGCGCGGTGCTCCAGGAACGCGGCGAGTACCCCGCCGCGCGCGCGGTCCAGGAATCGGTGCTGGTCGCGCGACGTGCCGAGGAGCCGCTGCAGCGAGCGACGGCGCTGGTGCACCTGGCCGCCACCGACTTCTACGCGGGAGAGTACGACCGCTCCGACTCCCTCAATCGCGTCGCCCTCCCCTTGTTGCTGGAGAGTCGCGGTCCCCGCCACCCGGCCGTGGCGGAGATCCACACCAACCTGGGGGCCGCCGCCTTCCAGCGCGGCGACTACGCCGCGGCGGAGCGCGAGCAGCGGCAGGCGCTCGAGATCATCCGCGCCTGGTACGGCGAGAACAACCCGACCACGGCGTCAGCCATCACGCAGGTGGGCCGCGCCGTCAGTCGGCAGGATCGGCCCGACGAGGCGCGCGCCCTGCTGGCCGAGGCCCTCGCCATCCAGGTGCGGGCCGCGGGACCGGAGCATCCTCGCGTGGCGTCTGCCCTCAACGAACTCGCGTCGCTGGACCTCGCGGCTCGCCGATTCGATGAGGCGGAGACGGCGTGGGAGCGGGTGCGCACCATCTACCAGCGCGTCCATGGTCCGAACGACTGGCGCACCGCTGTCGCCATCTCCAACCTCGGCGCGGTCGCCAATGGTCGCGAGGACTACCGCACCGCCGAGGCCCGCTTTCGCGAGGCGAAGCGGATCTTCACCGCATCGCAGGGGGCCACGCACGTCAACACGGCGATCGCCCGCCTCAAGCTGGGGCGCGCGCTCTTGCGGCAGTCACGGTTCGAGGAGGCACTGGAGGAAACCCGCGGTGGCTTCGACATCCTGGTGGCCCAGGCGGAACCATCCATCTCGTTCCTGAAGGCGGCGCGGACCGATCTGGTGGCGGAGTACACCGCGCTGGGGAGGGGGGAGGAGGCGGCGCGGGTGCGGGCGGATACGGTGGTGGTGAAGAAGTCGTGAGTCGTGAGTTGAGGCAGATTGTCATCCTGAGCGGAGTCTGCGAAGCAGACGTAGTCGAAGGACCTCTCTCCGGTGCGCTGGGAAAGAGGTCCTTCGACTGCGCGCCGGCTGCGCCGACGCTTCGCTCAGGATGACACCCTCTCAGGACTCAGGACTCAATCCCCACCACACTCCCATCCGCCCCAATCACCTTCACCTCCGGCACCAACTCGACACCGAGCTCCTCGCGCACGCGCCCGCGCACGCGTTGCATCAGCGCGATCACGTCGGCCGCGGTACCGCCACCGGTATTGACGAAATAGTTGGCGTGCATCGGGGACACCTCGACGCCGCCGATCCGTTCGCCCTTGAGCCCCACCGCATCAATGCACTGGCCACTGGTTCGCGGCTTGCCCTCGGCCCAATCGGCCGGGAGCACCGGGTTCTGGAAGACGGAGCCGCAGCATGGCTGGTTGAAGGGCGTGCCCTCCTTGCGCCACCGGTAGAGCTCCTCGGTCTCCTCCTCGAGGTGTGCGGGATCGGCTTCGGTGAGCGCGACCGTGGTTTCGAGCACCACCACATGGCCGAGCTCGCTCCGGCGATAGCGAAAGCCGGCCTCGTGGGCCGGCACGACGCGATCGTGTCCGCTGGCGTCCATGACCAGCACTGACACCACCGTGTCGCGCCACTCCGCGCCATGACAGCCGGCGTTCATCACCACCCCGCCACCGACGCTCCCGGGCACGCCGACCATCTTGTGAATCCCGGCCCATCCCGCCGACGCGGTGCGCTTGGCGGCGAGCGGCGCCGGGAGCCCCGCGCCGAGCACCCACTCCGTGCCGCGCTGCTCGAGGCGATCGAGTCCCTTCCCCACGCGGATGACGAGCGCATCCAGGCCCTCGTCGGGAAAGAGCAGGTTCGAGCCGAGGCCGAGGGCGAACCATGGCACGCCCGCCTCGGCCGCCAGCTGCACGGCGACCGCCACATCCTCGGCACGGGACGGCATGCAGACGGTGGCCGGTCCCCCGATGCGATAGGTGGACCAGCGCGACAACGGCTCGCCCTCGCGCACGTCGCCCGCGACGCGCGCGCGCAGGGCGGCGGCAAAGCCGGGGTCCCGCGCCGTGGTCACGTCGCCATCGCCTCGCGCGCCAGTTGGTGCCACTCCTGCAGCGAGCGCACCTCGAGCGGCCGGCTCTTCATGGCGATGATGGCGTCACACGCCGCCGACGCGGCCGAGAGTGTCGTGGTGTAGGGCACGTGATGCTGCAGGGCCGCGCGACGCATCGAGTGGTCGTCCATCTGCGTGAGCTTGCCGAGCGGCGTGTTGACCAGCAGCTGGATCTCCCCCGACACCATCAGGTCGATCGCGTTGGGCCGCCCCTCGTAGACCTTGAGGACGCGCTCGGCCGGGATGCCACGCGCCCGGAGGTACGTGGCGGTCCCGGTGGTGGCCAGCACCCGGAAGCCGAGCTCGTGGAAGCGCCGGGCGATCGGCACCACCGAGCTCTTGTCGTGGTCGTTGACGGTCACGAAGACGGTACCGCTCAGCGGCAGCGCCCCGTCGACCGAGGCCTGCGCCTTGGCGAATGCCATCCCGAACGAGTCGGCGATCCCCATCACCTCGCCGGTGGACTTCATCTCGGGGCCGAGACGGACATCCACCCCGGCGAACTTGGCGAAGGGGAAGACGGCCTCCTTCACCGCCACGTACGGTTGGAGCGGATCATCGCGGAGGCCGAGGTCCACCAGCTTGCGACCGACCATCACGGCGGCCGCGAGGGCCGCAAGCGGCACGCCCGTGGTCTTGGAGACAAAGGGGATGGTGCGCGACGCGCGCGGGTTCACCTCGATCACGTAGACCACGCCATCCTTGACGGCGTACTGGACGTTGATCAGGCCGACCACGCCCAGCGCGAGCGCGAAGGCGCGGGTGTGGGCGCGCATCTGCTCGACCTGGTCTTCGGTGATGAGATACGGGGGCATCACGCAGGCCGAGTCGCCGGAGTGAATGCCCGCCTCCTCGATGTGCTGCATCACCCCGCCGATGATCACCGATTCGCCGTCGCAGATCGCGTCGACGTCGGCCTCGAAGGCGTCCTCGAGGAAGGAGTCGATCAGCACCGGATGACCCGGCGCCACCGCCTGGGCCTCGTCGAAGAAGCCGCGCAACTCGGGTGCGTCGTAGACGATGCGCATCGCGCGCCCCCCGAGCACGTAACTCGGCCGCACCAGGACCGGGTAGCCGATGCGCTCGGCGACTTCGATGGCCGCGTCAATCGAGCGCGCGGTACCGGCCGGCGGCTGCCGGACGCCGAGGGAGGTGACCAGGGCCTCGAAGCGCTGACGATCTTCCGCGGCGTCGATCGCGTCGGGTGACGTGCCGAGAATCGGGACCCCCGCCGCCTCGAGTCCCTTGGCGAGCTTCAGCGGCGTCTGGCCACCGAGCTGCACCACCACGCCGAGCGGCTTCTCGAGATGGACGATCTCGAGGACGTCCTCGAGGGTGAGCGGCTCGAAGTAGAGCGCGTCGGAGATGTCGAAGTCGGTCGACACCGTTTCCGGGTTCGAGTTGACCATCACCGTGCGATAGCCGAGCTCGCGGAAGGCAAGGGTCGCGCGGACGCAGCAGTAGTCGAACTCGACGCCCTGCCCGATGCGGTTCGGACCGGAACCGAGGATGATCACGGCCTGGCGCTGCTCGTCGGGGCCGGGCCCACCCTCGTTCTCCTCGTCCCAGCAGGAGTAGAGATATGGCGTGCTCGACGGGAACTCGCCCGCGCAGGTGTCCACCGTCTTGTAGACCGGTCGCAGGCCGAGGCGGTGCCGCGTGGTGCGCACGTCGGCTTCGGCGAGACCCTTGAGGTCGGCCAGCTGCCAATCGGAGAACCCGTCGCGCTTCATCCGGAGGATCATCGCGCGGTCGGCGGCATCGTTGGCGCCATACGGATGGGCGATCCACTCATCCTCGCTCGCCACCAGCTCGGCGAGCTGATGCAGGAACCACGGGTCGATGCCCGAGGCCTCGTGCAACTCCTCGACGGTGAGCTTCGCGATCATCGCGCGCTTGATCTGGAAGAAGCGCTCCGGGGTGGGACGGCGAATGGCAGCCAGCAAGGTTTCGCGGTCGATGGCGTCGAGCCGGTCGTCGATCGGGCCGGCGCCGACCACCCAGCCGGCGCGGCCGGTCTCGAGGCCGCGGAAGCCCTTCTGCAGCGCCTCCTTGAACGTGCGGCCGATCGCCATCGATTCGCCGACCGACTTCATCTGCGTCGTGAGCGTCGCCTCGGCCGCGGGGAACTTCTCGAAGGCGAAGCGCGGAATCTTCACCACCACGTAGTCCAGCACCGGCTCGAAGGAGGCGGGCGTGACCTTGGTGATGTCGTTCGGCAGCTCGTCCAGCGTGTAGCCGACGGCGAGCTTGGCAGCGATCCGGGCGATCGGGAAGCCGGTGGCCTTGGAGGCGAGCGCCGACGAGCGCGACACCCGCGGATTCATCTCGATCACCACCTGCTTCCCGGTGGCGGGATTCACGGCGAACTGGATGTTGCAGCCGCCGGCCGCGACCCCGACTTCGCGGATGATCTGGATCGAGGCGTCGCGCATGCGCTGGTATTCGCGATCGGTCAGCGTCATCGCCGGCGCACAGGTGATCGAGTCGCCGGTGTGCACGCCCATCGGATCGAGGTTCTCGATCGAGCAGACGATCACCACGTTGTCGGCGCCGTCGCGCATCACCTCCAGCTCGTACTCCTTCCAGCCGATCAGCGACGCCTCGACCAGAACCGACGTGGTGGGCGAGAGGTCGAGCCCGCGCGTGAGCATGGCGATGAACTCATCGCGATTGTACGCGATCCCGCCGCCCGAGCCGCCGAGGGTGAACGACGGCCGCAGGATGGCGGGATAGCCCGTCTCCGCGACCGCCGCGAGCCCCTCCTCGAGGCTGCCGACGGTGGTCCCGGTCGGGGAATCGAGTCCGAGCCGGACCATCGCCTCGGCGAACTCCGCCCGATCCTCGGCAAGGCGAATGGCGCGCTCGTTGGCGCCGATGAGTTCGACGCCGTACTTCGCAAGCGTACCATCGGCCACCAACGCCATCGCCACGTTGAGGGCGGTCTGGCCACCCAGCGTGGGCAGCAGCGCATCCGGGCGCTCCCGCTCGATCACCCGCGCCACCCACTCGGCCGTCACCGGCTCGACGTAGGTCGCATCGGCGAGTTCGGGGTCGGTCATGATCGTGGCGGGATTGGAGTTCACCAGGATGACCCGATATCCCTCCTCCTTGAGCGCGCGAACCGCCTGGGTACCGGAGTAGTCAAACTCGGCGCCTTGGCCGATGACGATCGGGCCGGAGCCGATGATGAGAATCGAGGAAATGTCAGTGCGCTTGGGCATGTACCAGGTCCTGCAAAGTGCGGTCAAGGGAGATGCGAGGCAGCCAACCCGTGGTGGTGCGAATCCGGGTCGGATCCCCGATCAGGATCGGAAGATCGGCCGCGCGGAGCAGGGCGGCATCCTGCACCGGCCGCGCGGTGGTGCCGGCCAACCGGGCCAGCATGTCGAAGCAATCGGAGAGGCGATGCCCGGTGCCGCTGGCCACGTTGTACGCCTCGCCGGAGACGCCCTTCTCGAGCAGGGCGAGATAGGCCTGCACCACGTCACGAACGTCGAGCAGATCACGCACCGGCGCGAGATTGCCCACGGTCACCTCGGTAGCCCCGGCCGCCGCGGCGACCCGCAGGCGGGCGGCAAGCGCGGCCAGCACGTAGATCGGTGCCTGCCCCGGGCCGGTGTGCGGGAAGGGCCGCGCGATCACCACCGGGAGGCCCGTGCGACGCCGCACCTCGAGGGCCGCCACCTCGGCGCCCACCTTGCTGGCTGCGTACGGCGAGCAGGGCGCCGGCAGCGCCGTCTCGGGGATCGGGCCGCTGTGGTCGCGACCATAGACCTCGCCGGTCGAGACGAGCAGGAAGGTCGGTCGGCTGCCGTGCGCCAGGGCATCCGCAAGCGCCGCGGTGGCGCCGGCGTTGAGCGCCCAGGCCGCCGCGGGGTCCTGCCGCGCGGCCGCCCCGCTCGCCATCGCGGCGAGGTGCACCACGGCATCGGGGGCGGTGGCACCGAGGGCGCGAATCCCGTCAGACGTACGGAGATCGGCCTCCACCGCCTCACAGCCGCGCGCCTCCTCGGCCGTCAGCCAGGATGCGGGTGGTGCCCCGTCGGGCGCGATCGCGGCCACGACGTGGTGCCCGGCCGCACGTGCGGCCCGCACCAGCCATCGCCCGACGAAGCCGTCGGCGCCGGTCACCAGCAGGCGACTCACCGCGGGCGCAACCGCTCGAGGTCGGCGTCCACCATCATGTGGACCAGTTGCTCGAAGGAGACGGTCGGCTTCCAGCCCAGCTCGCGCGCGGCCTTCCCCGGATCGGCCAGGAGGAGATCCACTTCGGCCGGGCGATAGAAGCGCGGATCGACCACCACATGCTTCCGCCAATCCAGGCCGACCCGCTCGAACGCGACGCGCACGAGGTCCTCGACCGAATGGGTCTCACCGCTGCCGATCACGTAATCGACCGGCTCATCCTGCTGCAGCATGCGCCACATCGCGTCGACATAGTCGCCGGCGTAGCCCCAGTCGCGACGTGCCTCGAGGTTGCCCATGCGCAATTCGGTCTCGAGGCCGAGCGCGATCCGCGCCACGCCATCGCTCACCTTGCGGGTGACGAACTCGATGCCGCGCCGCGGCGACTCGTGATTGAAGAGAATCCCGCTCACGGCGTAGAGGTCGTACGATTCGCGATAGTTGACGGTGATCCAGTGGCCGTAGAGCTTGGCCACGCCGTAGGGCGAGCGCGGATAGAACGGCGTCCCCTCGTGCTGGGGCGTCTCGTGGACCTTGCCGAACATCTCCGACGACGACGCCTGATAGAAGCGCGCCTTGGGTGCGGCGAGCCGCACGGCCTCGAGGATGCGCGTCACGCCGAGGGCGGTGAACTCGCCGGTGAGCACGGGCTGGGTGAACGAGGTCGGCACGAAGGACTGCGCCGCGAGGTTGTAGACCTCGTCGGGCTGGACCTCCTGCATCACCATGGTCAGCGAGTGCTGATCGAGGAGATCGGCCGCGACGATCCGGACCCGCGGGATCAGGTGGTCGATCCGTTCGTAGGAGTGGTGCGAGGTCCGGCGGACCACGCCAAACACCTCGTACCCCTTGGCCAGGAGGAACTCGGCGAGGTAGGAACCGTCCTGGCCGGTAATCCCGGTAATCAGGGCCTTGGGCATTGCAACCTCGGGGGAGTTGTCAGACTGGCCCCCATCCCATAGATTGGGGGGCTATTGGAGTTCCGTCTTTCTGGACCGCTGCAAGAGAGGATATCATGGCGCGCGTCTGCACCATGTGCGACAAGGGGCCAACGACCGGCAACCACGTCAGCCA
The DNA here is from genome assembly GCA_033764505.1 of Gemmatimonadales bacterium. Classification (GTDB taxonomy): domain Bacteria; phylum Gemmatimonadota; class Gemmatimonadetes; order Gemmatimonadales; family GWC2-71-9; genus Palsa-1233. Next base: position 35,932 of record JANRIW010000023.1, on the reverse strand, counting down.
TGCGAACAACCGGCGGAAGCGCCGCTGGTACCCGAACCTTCAGACGGTTCGCGTGCTGGTGGACGGCTCGCCGCGTCGAGTGAAGGTCTGCACCAAGTGCATGAAGAGCGGCAAGGTCGTCAAGGCCGTCAACGCGGCGCCCGTCGCCGCCTGACCCCTGCTCTTCCGCGGTCACCAACGGGTGGCGCCCTTCACGGGCGCCACCCGTTTGCGTTGCGGGAGTGGTTCCGGCGTGAAAAAAAGGGGACCCGAGGGTCCCCTTGAATCCAACGGCCGACTCCACGGGGGAGGCCATCACTCGCCGACGAGCTCGATCCGCGCCATCTCGGCGCCGTCACCGGGGCGATGCCCCAGCTTGAGGATGCGGGTGTAGCCACCCGGACGGGCCGCAAAGCGCGGGCCGATTTCCTTGAAGAGCTTGGTGATCAGCGCCTTGTTGGGGATCTTCTGCTCCACCTGACGGATGGCATGCAGGTCGCCACGGCGCGCCAGGGTGATGAGCTTCTCGGCGTACGGCCGGATCTCCTTCGCCTTGGCCACGGTGGTCGTGATTCCCTCGTGCTCGAACAGGGAGGCCGCCATGTTGCGCATCATCGCCCGCTTGTGGGTCGACGTGCGCGACAGCTGCCGTCCCTTGGCATTGTGCCGCATTGCTTACGCTTCCTCGCCGCTGACGGCCGGGAGGGCCGGGAGCGTGCCGTGATCGGTGATCCGGAGGTCGCCATCGACCTCGTCGAACTTCATGCCGAAGTTGAGCCCCTCGCGCTGGAGCAGCTCGGCGATCTCGTGGACCGCCTTTTCGCCAATGTTCTTGACGTCGTTCAGTTCCTTCGTGGTGAACTCGACCAGGTCCTTGAGGGTCCGGATGGAGGAGTTCTTCAGCGAGTTCAACGAGCGCACCGACAGGCCCAGATCGTCGATCGGGCGGGCCAGCGAGGCGGCCAGGCCGCTCGGCGTCGGATGGCTGGTCGGCGCGGCGGTCTCGCTGACCGGCGCGGCGTGGACCGGCACCTTGCCGAACTCGACGAAGTAGCGGAAGTGCTCCCGGGCAAGGGCCGCGGCGTAGGCCAGGGCGTCTTCCGGGGTGATGGTGCCGTTGGTCTCGACGACGAGCGCGAGGCGATCGTAGTCGGTACGCTGGCCAACGCGGGTCTCGGCGACGGTGAAGTTCGCGCGGCGGACCGGGTTGTAGATCGCGTCAATGCGGACGAGGTCCACCGGGAACGAGCGGTCGGTCGGGTGCATCTCCGACTCGACGTAGCCACGGCCCTTGTTGACGTAGAGCTCGCAGTTGATCTCGCGGTCGTCCTGCACCGTGAAGAGGAGCTGGTCGGGATGGAAGATCTCGGTGTGGCCGGTCGGCTGGATATCCTTGGCGTACACCGGGCCCGGGCCCTGGGCGACGATGCGGAGGACCGCCTCGTCGACGCTCGGGTCGAGCACCAACGTCAGCGCCTTGAGGCGCTGCACGATCTGGTGCACATCCTCGAGCACGCCCTGCACCGTCTGGTGCTCGTGCACCACGCCGTCGAGGCGGAAGCCCCAGACCGCGCTGCCCCGCAGCGACGACAGCAGCAGCCGCCGCAGCGAGTTGCCGAGCGTGTGGCCGAAGCCCCGCTCCAGCGGCTGGAGGCGGAACTCGGCGACATTTGCGTTGTCTTCCCGCTTCGTCATCTCGACGACGTGCGGAAGGACCAATCCAGTCAGGTCAATGCTCATCGGCCCCGTGGTCCCCTTCTTACTTCGAGTAGAGCTCGACGATCAACTGCTCCGTCGCGTTCACCGGAATGGCGTCGCGCGTGGGCAGTTCGAGGAGCCGGCCAGCGGCCTTCTCGGCATCCACCGAGAGCCAGGACACCGTCGCGCCACGCGACGCCTGATCCTGGGCCACCTTGACTGCGAGCATCTCGCGGTCCGACGGCGCCACGCGGACTTCCTGGCCCGGCAGCACCTTGTAGCTCGGGATGTCCAGCTTGCGGCCGTTCACTTCGACGTGCCCGTGGCGGACGAGCTGCCGCGCGGCGCGCCGGGAGGCGGCGAAGCCCATCCGGTAGACGATGTTGTCGAGCCGGGTCTCCAACGCCACCAGCAGGTTGGTGCCCTTGACGCCCGGGAGGTGCGAGGCCCGCGTGTAGATGGTGCGGAACTGCGTCTCCGTAAGCCCGTACATGCGCTTCACCTTCTGCTTCTCGCGCATCTGCTTGGCGTATTCCGACGTCTTGCGACCACGGCCCGCGTTCTGACCATGCTGGCCAGGCGGGTACGCGCGACGCTCAACAGCACACTTCTCGGTCAGGCAGCGGCTGCCCTTGAGGAAGAGCTTGGTGCCTTCGCGGCGGCAAAGCCGGCACGCGGGTCCAGTATATCGTGCCATGGCTCAGACCCGCCGCTTCTTGGGCGGACGGCACCCATTGTGAGGAATCGGGGTCACGTCGCGGATCGACGCCACCTTGAGACCGACCGAGGCCAGCGCCTGGATGGCGGACTCGCGCCCGCTCCCCGGCCCCTGCACACGGACGTGCACCTTGCGGAGACCGAGATTCAGCGCCTCGCGGGCGCAGTTCTCGGACGCCACCGTGGCGGCGAACGGGGTGGACTTCTTCGAGCCCTTGAACCCCGCCTTGCCGGCGGTGCCCCACGCGATGGTGTTGCCGCGCAGGTCGGTGATCGTGATCAGCACATTGTTGAAGGTCGCGGAGATGTGAACCATCCCCTCCGACTCGACAATCTTCTTCGAGCGCTTGGCGCCCGACCGGGGTGCAGTCGTAGGTGCGGTCATTTACTTCTTCGTCGCCTTTTTCTTGCCGGCGATGGCCCGACGCGGGCCCTTCTTCGTCCGGGCGTTGGTATGGGTGCGCTGGCCGCGAACCGGCAGGCCCCGCCGGTGGCGGATGCCCCGGTAGCTCCCGATGTCCATCAGGCGCTTGATGTTCATCGCGACCTCGGTGCGCAGCGCGCCCTCGGTCTTCACCGTCCGCTCGATGATCTGCCGCAGCCGCCCGACTTCGACGTCCGACAGGTCGCGCACCCGGGTGTCCGGATTGATCCCGGTTTCGGCGAGGAGCTTCTTGCTCGTCACTCGGCCGATCCCGAAGATGTAGGTCAACCCGATTTCGACGCGCTTCTCGCGCGGAAGGTCTACACCAGCAATACGCGCCATATCAGCCCTGCCGCTGCTTGTGCTTGGGGGTGCGCTTGCAGATGATGCGCGTCACACCGCGACGCTTCACCACCACGCAGCTCTCACAAATTGGCTTCACGCTCGAACGAACCTTCACAGTAGACTCCGGACCCTAGGGTTACGGGACAGCACGACAAGATACCGGCGGTTCGGGGACCACGCAACCCCGTGCATCAAATTGGCGCAAACACTTGTCGGAAACTCAGATAGGAGGCCGCCGGGTCGTCGGCCAGGACAATCGGCCGGCCGACCACCAGATCGGTCGCCCCCGCGGCCAGCGCCGCTTCGGGCGTCGCCACGCGGGCCTGATCGCCCAGGGCATCCTCCGCCCGCCGAATCCCCGGCACCACGACCCGGCCCTGCCCCACCACGGGCACCACGGCCGCCAGTTCCTCGGCCGAGCAGACCACTCCCGCCGCCCCCGCCCCCATGGCGAGGCGCGCCAGGCGCGCCACTTCGCGACTCAGGTCGGACGTCTCCCGGCCCACCACCGCGCCGAACGCCTCGGCGTCGTGCGAGGTGAGCACCGTCACGGCCACGACCGCGATCCGGTCCCCAGCGGCCTTGGCGGCCGCCTCGATCATCGCGGGGCCGCCCAGGGCGTGGACCGTCACCATGCTCACGCCCAGGTCCAGCGCGGCTTCCACCGCGCCACGGACGGTGTTGGGGATGTCGTGCCACTTGAGGTCGAGGAACACGGGGTGCCCGTTGGCCACCAGCGATCGGATGAATCCGCTGCCCGCGCGCGTCATCAGCACCGAACCAACCTTGACGGGGGCGCGATCGGGAAGAAGATCGAGCAACGCGACCGCCGACGGGGCATCGGGGAGGTCGAGCGCGACGAAGAGTTCAGCCACCGGACTGCTCCAATTCTCTGACGATCCGTTCCGGCCGCCGGGGGTCAGCCAGCCCGGCGGTGCCGATGGCGACCAAGGCGGCGCCGGCCCGAAGGTAATCGCGAACATCGGCCGCACTGCGGATGCCGCCGATTCCGATGATGGGCACCCCGGGCAATCGTGCGGCCGTGCGCTGCACCGCCAGCAAGCCGCTCGGCAGCAGGGCGGGCCCGCTCACGCCCCCGAAGCCGTTGCCGAGGCGCGGCCCATCGCCCTCGAAGAGGTACCCGGGCATGGTGTTGACCAGCGAGATGCCGTCGGCGCCCGCCTCGTGCGCCGCGGCCGCGATCCCGGGAATATCCGGGAGCGCGGGCGAGAGCTTCGCGAAGAGTGGCCGCCGCGTGGCGGCCCGACAGCGGCCGACCACGGCGTGGACCGTCGTCGGCGCCGCACCGAATTCGACGCCACCGGCAGAGGTGTTCGGGCAGGAGAGATTGAGCTCGTATCCCGCGATGCCGTCGACCGCCTCGAGCTGCGCAATCACCTCGGCGTACTCCCCTTCGGTGAAGCCCACCACGTTGACGAGAATCTGCGGGCCCCGCACGTGCTGCACCAACCAGGGGATCTCGTCGCGCGCCGCCTGCGCGACACCGGGATTCGCGAGTCCGATCGAGTTGAGCATCCCGCCACGAAATTCCGCCACGCGGGGCGCCGCATTCCCGGCACGAGGCAGCAGCGACACCGCCTTGGTGACCAAGCCACCGAGACAGCCGAGGTCGGACACGCCGAGGAGCTCGCGACCGTAGCCCGCCGTCCCCGACGCAAGCAGCACCGGATTGGCGAAGCGCAGCCCCGCCACGTCGCGCGCCAACCCGCTCATTCGTTGACGACCGGCACGGTGCTGGCCGCGTGACGGCGCGCCCGCGCCGTCAGGAACGACGCGAGGGAATCCTCGAGCACCACGAAGCGCGGATCGCGTTCGCCACGCGTGTAGCCGAGGTAGGGACTGCTGCTGAACTGCTGGAGTCGAGCCCGCAACGTCTCGGCAGAATCGGGCGCGAGGGCCATCCGGACCATCAGCGACTTGGGCAGGTACGGCGACGCGGGCCACTCGCGCTCGAGTCGCTGCAACAGCGAACCCGCCAGGACCGGTGCTTCGAGCGAATCGCGCGCCTCCTCGGCGAGCGCAAAGAGCATGAGGTCGCCGGCGTCCTTCCCCGCCGTGAGCGAATCGTGCTCGCGCACCATCCGTCCCCCGAGGCGCCGGAGGTCGCCGATGCGGAGGGCAGCGAGCCCGCCGCCTTCGGCGAGCGAGCCGAGCGCCTCGAGGGCGGAACGCAGCCCGTCGATCGAGGCCGCCTGGGCCACGCGATGTTCGGCGATCACGAGGCGTCCCTCCCCGACGGCGGGTGAGGGTGGCAAGCGGACCAACGCCTCGAAGCGCCGCTCCGCCACGGCCGGGTCGTGGCCGATGGCGCCTTGAATGCCCGCGAGCAGCCAGACCGCGCGCCGACCGTCGGACGCGGTGGGCTGCGTCATCAGGCGGTTGAGGAAGCGTTCCGCGTCCTCGCTGTCCTGCTCGGCGAGGAGCTGCACCAGGGGAGCCCATGCCACGCCGCTGTCGGCGCGCACCAGCAGCGGCTCCACTTCGGTCAGCGCCTCATCGGTCCGGTCGAGCGCAGCGAGTGCCACGGCGCGATCCACCCGCGCGGAGGCGGTATCCGCACCCGCGAGGAGCGTGAGTGCCTCCTCCCAGCGACCAGCCTGCACGGCCAGGTGGCCGGCCCGCAACGTGGCCTCGCGCCGCCGCGCCGAATCGGTGCTGGTGAGCAGCGCGGCGTACTGCTCGACGGCGCGCGCATCGCCAACCTGTTCGCGACAGCGCCCGAGCTCCATCAGCAGCGCCTCGTTCCACGGCGCGTCCGGCATCAGCACACGCGAGGCATCGAAGGCGTTGATCGCCGCAAGGCAGTCTCGCCGGCGGGCCGCCGCGCGACCCAGCACCCAGAGTGCCTCGGCGCCGGCTCGCCCATCGGGCCGACGGACAAACGACGATTCGGCCTTGACCATCGCCTGGCCCCAGGCGCCTTCGGCGTCGAAGGGTCGGCCCTCACGCTCGGCTCGCTCCGCCTCGCCGGCCAAACGCCGCGCCTGATAGAGCGAGTTGGACCAGGTGCAGCCCCCGAGCAGGCAGAGCAGCGCGAGCGCGAGCCGCCTCACTGTGCCGCTCCACGCTGCGCATCGCCGGTGCGGCGGTCGTACTCGCGCAGGTAGGCCACGATCGCGTCGGCGATCTTGGTGGCGAGCGCCGCCTGTCCATCGGGCGTCGACATGAGACGCGCATCACTGCGGTTGGTGCTGTAGCCCAGCTCGACAAGGATCGCCGGTCGCCGCGCCGTGGAGAGCACCGCGAAGCCGGCCTGCTTCACGCCGCGATCGGGCCCGCTGTGCACTTCGCGCAGGTGCGACTGCACCAGCTCCGACGCGCGCGCCGATTCGCGGAGGAATTCGTTGGTCTGCAGGTCCTTCAGCATGTAGTCGAGGCCGCCGAGCGTCGGGCCCTCATCGTCGGGCAAGTCGAAGCGAATGGCGTCGTTTTCCATCTTGGCCACGCGGGCGGCATCGGCGGTCTTGGCGTCGGCGAGGAAATACGTCTCGAAGCCGCGCACGTTCTGATAGCCGGTGCGCGGGTCGAGTGCATTGACGTGAATCGACACGAAGAGGTCGCAACTCCCACCGCAATACCGCGGCGCGCGGTGCGACAGGTTGATCAGCGTGTCCCGGGTGCGCGTCATCGTCACGCGCACGCCGCGGCGCACGAGCTCATCGCGCACGAGCAGCGACACGGCGAGGTTCACGTCCTTCTCGCGCATGCCGCGCGGGAAGAAGAGGCCGGGGTTGCCGGGGTCGGTGCCGCCGTGCCCGGGGTCCACGGTCACGTGGTGCCCGGGACGGAGCCCATCGGGGAAGCGCGCGCGTTCCTCGGCGCCGGTCGTGGTGCGCGCCGGACGCACCGCGATCGGCGACGCCGCGGGGACCTCCGCGAGGGTCGCGGTGGCCGCGGTCCACGCCCAGGCCCGTCGCTCGCCATCGGCCAGCATTTCCGCCACGAAGGCGAGTGGCACGAAGACGCTGTCACCGCGGCGAAGCGTGAGCGCGGGCAGCGTGCGGAGCGTGGTGCCATCGGAGACCAGCGGGGTGCCGACGAGGAAGCGGAAGCGCAACGCGCCGGTGACCAGGGTGACCCATTCGCCGTCCTCGACCGTCCCGCCCACCGCCTTGGCGAGCGGCGCGAGCGGCACGAGGGGGCCGTCCCCGGCGCGTTGGTGCAAGGCAATGGTGGTCACGCCGCGCGCGCTGCTGACCTGCAGGCGCGATGGCGGCGGCGAGCCCGCCAACCAGGCCCACGCCGCCAGCAGCAGCGCGCCGCGCATCACTGGCGGCCCTTCCATGCGACGGTCCGCGCAATCTCGCGATTCGCCTCCTGCTTCTTCAGCGTCTCGCGCTTGTCGTGCGCCTTCTTGCCGCGCGCGAGCGCGAGGAGGATCTTCGCGCGCCCGTCGAGGAAGTAGAGCTCCAGCGGAATCAGCGCGAGTCCCTGTCGCTCGACCGCGCCGATCAGCTTCTCGATCTCCTTGCGGTTGAGCAACAGCTTGCGCGAGCGGACCGGGTCGTGGTTGTAGCGATTCCCCTGCTCGTACGGCGTGATGTTCATCCCCTCGAGCCAGACCTCGCCGCGCGAGACGCGGGCGAAGGCCTCCTTGATGGACGCGCCGCGCCGCCGAAGCGACTTCACCTCGGTCCCCGTGAGGACGATCCCCGCCTCGAGCGAGTCGAGGACGAAGAAGTCATAATTGGCCTTCGGATTCCGGGCGACGGAAACCCGAGCCTTCGTGGCGGGAGGCGGAGTGTTGGCCTTCGAGGTCATGATGAAGGATAGTAACGGACGATGGGGGCCTCTGCTTGACGCTCGGGCCGCGATGGGACTAGGTTTGCCGCCTCGCCGAAGTGGTGGAATTGGTAGACGCGCTGCGTTCAGGGCGCAGTGGGCGCAAGCCCGTGGGGGTTCGAGTCCCCCCTTCGGCACTCGCAGCACCCGGCCCAGCCGGTCAGTACCGCGCCATCTGCAGGTCCACGAGCCTCGCCCACGCGTCCACCCCGCCGGCGAGGCTCGTCACATGCGGGAACCCCGCCCGCCGCAAGAGATCCCGAGCCGTGAGCGACCGCATCCCGTGGTGGCAGATCGCCACGATCGGTCGGTCGGTGGGCAACTCCCGGAGACGCCCCGCCAGCTCCCCCAGTGGCAGGAGCTGCGAACCGGGAATCGCCGCGATGGCGAACTCCCACGGTTCACGGACATCGAGGAGCAGCGGCAACTCGCTCGCACCCAGCGCGCGCGCCAACGCCTCCGGTCCCACCTCGCCCTCGCCCTCCTCCAGCCGCAGCGGGGCCACACCACAGAAGGCGTCGTAATCCACGAGTTCGGTCAGGCTGGGCCGGTCACCGCAGACGACGCACGCGGGGTCGCGGGCCACGGCGATCTCCCGGACCTTGAGCTCCAGGGCGCTGAGGAGCAGCAGGCGCCCCGCGGCCGACTGACCGATCCCCAGCACCCACTTGATGGCCTCGAGGGCCTGCAGGGTGCCCACCAGCCCCGGCAACACCCCCAGGACGCCGGCTTCCACGCAGCTCGGCACCAACTCGGGCGCGGGGGCCTCGGCAAACAGGCAGCGGTAGCACGGCCCGCCGGGTGTCCCGAAGAGCGAGAGCTGGCCGTCGAAGCGGAAGATCGCGCCGTACACGAACGGCTTCCCTTCGAGCACGCAGGCGTCGTTGACGAGGTAGCGCGTCGGGAAGTTGTCGCTGCCATCAACCACGATGTCGTAACCGGCGATGATGGCCCGGGCATTCGACGCGGTGAGGCGCTCGGCAATCGCATCAACCTGCACGTAGGGATTGAGCGCCTCGAGCCGTGCCTTGGCGGAGCGCACCTTGGACATGCCGATCGAGGGCGTGTCGTGCAGGATCTGCCGCTGGAGGTTGGAGGCGTCGACCACATCGGCGTCCACGATGCCGAGAGTGCCGATACCCGCGGCGGCGAGGTAGAGCGCCGCCGGCGAACCGAGACCTCCCGCGCCGATCAGGAGCACACGGGCGGCGCGCAGACGCTCCTGCCCGGCCACGCCGACCTCGGGGAGGGTCAGGTGGCGCGCGTAGCGCTGGAGTTCCTGCGATGTCAGTGGGGACACGGCGTTGCAGCGGCGCGTGGCGCCGCCGTGCTCACGTCGTGGGCTGCAGCGTGACCAGCTCCTGGACTTGCGGCTCGTTCTGGAGGAGGTCAGCCAAGGTGATGGAGAGCAGCAGCTCGTCGATGCGACTCTGCAGCGCGAGCCAGACCGGGCGGATGGAGCACGCGGTGGTGGGCGAGCACCGCTCCGCATTGACCGGGTGCGTGGCGCAATTCATCTCGAAGGTCTGATGCTCCGAGGCGGTCATGACGTCGTGGACCGTGATCCCCTCGGGATCCCGGGCCAGGAGATAGCCTCCCTTGGCGCCACGAATCGAATCGACCAAGCCACCCCGACGCAGCCGGAGGAGAATCTGTTCGACGTAGTCGGGGGGCAGCTTTTCCAACTCAGCCAGCTCGCGGGCGGCGATGGCGCGGGCACCGTCCCGGCGCCGCCTCGCGAGGTGGAGAGAGATGATCAGGGAATATTCCGTCCAAGTCGTGACCCGCATGGTAGCAATATTAGCTGATCATTCGTGAATGTCACGGGGTAGGGCCGCTCACCCCTCGCCCTCTTCGGCCCCCCGCGGGGGAAGGGTCGCTCCACCGGTGTAGGCCGACGCCGCGCCGTGCTGGTAGACCAGTTCGCCGCCCGCCTTTCCGACGGCATAGCCGGTGGCGAGGACAGCCACCGTCCCGATCGTGGCCACCAGGCGACCCGCCGCCCCGAGGCGGTCACGGCGCAGGCCCAGCACGCTGACGGCCAACACCGCCAGCACCACCACCACGAAGCGGTCGGCGGCATCCTCGTGGGCCTCGAGCGCCGAGTCGGGAACGACTTGCTCGACACGCTCCTCGCCATCCTCGCCCGTTTCCTTGGCGATCAGGGCACTGGCCGCAAGCATCGCGGCGAGCGCCACGGTGATCCCCCAGGCGTGCCGAGGCGCAGCCCCGCGACTGATGGCAACGATGGCACCCAGGGCAAAGAGCGGGAGCAGGACGGCCAGGGCGATCGGCATATGAATCACCGCGGCGTGCAGCGGATCGGGGAGCAGGCTGGCAAACATGACGACCTCCGTGGAGTGGGTCCGGGTGACGGCGCCGCGATGGAACCGTTCCGACCGGATACGTGGCAGCAAGGTCGGGCCGGAGCCCGGTGCGCACCATCCGGCATCCGCCCTGCTTGTGGTGGCGGGGTGACACTCCGACATTTGCCGGATGCCATCCAACACCCCGCGCGACCCCGATCAGCCCGGTTCCGCCTCACCGATGGACATCCTCGTGATGGTCGTCCTCGCGATCGTCGGGATCGGTGGTGTGGTGGACCTCATCCTCGACGAGCCCGACAGCTGGTATTCAGCCCACGTGCTCCTTGAGCTCGGACTGGTGGCCACGAGCCTGACGCTCGCCACCTCGCTCTGGCTGCGGTGGCGCTCCCTCGCCACCGAGCTGGTCACGACGCGGCGCTCCCTCGCCGAGCGGCAGGCCGAGCGCGACGCCTGGCAGGCGAGCGCCGAGGGGGCGCTCCGCTCCATGGCCGAGGCCGTCGGGGCGCAGTTCACCAAGTGGGAACTGACGCCGACGGAGCGCGAGGTGGCGTTGTTGCTGCTGCAGGGGCTGGGGCACAAGGAGATCGCCGCGCGCACCGGCCGCAGTGAGCGGACCGTCCGCCAGCATGCGGTCAGCGTCTACGACAAGTCCGGCCAGAGCGGACGCGCCGAGCTGGCGGGATTTTTTCTGCATGGGATTGGAGGAGAGGTGAACGGTGAACGGTGAACGGTGAACGGGGGGCTCGGTGAGGGGTGAGGGGTGAGGGGTGGCCCGGACGCATGCCCCTCACTCCTCACCCAGCGCGGCCAACGGCCGCGCCCCGTTCACCGTTCACCGTTCACCGTTCACGGCCTCCTGAGCACCCACGCCCCCACCAACGGCCCCACCGCCAGCCCCGCCAATCCCCATTGCCATCCGATCGCGTCCACGACGATCGGCACCAATTGGATGCTGACGATGGTCAGCAGGAAACCGAGCGAGGTTTGCAGCGCGAGCGCGGTGCCGACCGCATGGGGTGGAGCCAACTCGGTGGCCAGCGCCGAGAACTGTGCCGAGTCGGCAATCACCGCCATCCCCCACAGCAGCAGGCCCGCGATCAGGAGCCAGCGCGGCGCCGCGAAGAGCAGCGGCGAGAGCGCGGCGAGCGAACCGCTGATGAGCATCGCCCCGCGTGCCACGGCACGGCGACCGACGCGATCGGCGAGCCACCCGCCGCCGATGCAGCCGATGGCCCCCACCGCCAACACGCCGAAGGCCATGGCACCCTGCGACCGCGGCGCCTCACCCCTGGCCAGGGAGGCGGCGGCGAGGAAGCCCGGGACCCACGCCCAGAACGCGTAGAGCTCCCACATGTGCCCCAGGTATCCGGCCGTCACGCGGCGAAGGCCCGGCACGCGAAACGCCTCGGCCACCAGGCCCCACGCAAACGGACGGGACGGGAAGGCATGTGGTCCATCCTGCCACCAGACGAAGATCGCGACCGCCGCCAGGCATGACGCGATCGACGGGATGATCACGATGGTGGCCAGCGAGAGTCCGCTGCCGCCTTCGAGGAGGTACGGCACCGCCTTCCCGACGGTGAGCGCGCCGACGACCGTGCCGATGGCGATGCCGCGCGCGGAGCGAAACCAGGTGGCCGCCATCTTCATCGCGGGAGGATAGACCCCCGCGAGAAAGAGCCCGGTGGCCAATCGTGACACGGTCAGTGCGCCGACGCCGTGCGCCTGCAGGAGTGCGGCGTTGCTCAGGGCGGCCCCGATGGCCGAGAGCGCAAAGAGTCGCCGCCCTGGCAGCAGGTCGGCAAGATTGGTGATCGCCAGCAGGAGCGTCCCCGCGACGAATCCGAGCTGCACGGCCGACGCAAGCCAGCCGACCTCGCCCGGGGTGAGGGCAAGATCGGCTGCGAGCAACGGGGCCGCGGCGCTGCCCGCGAACCACGTGGACATCCCGCCGACAACGGCGACCGCCAGGAGGGCCAGTCGCCGCCATCGCGCCGGAGCGTGATCGGTCACCCGCTGACCGGCACGCCCTTGCCGCCGCCCGGCACGCCGAGCTCGGTCATCGCACGGAGGTCGAGCACCTCCTCGAGCTCCTTCCCCTCAAGCACCTTCTTGTCGGTGACGAGTTGCTTGACCGTCTTGCCGGTGGCGAGCGCCTCCTTCGACAGCTTGGCCGATTCGGCGTAGCCGATCTTCGGCATCAGCGCGGTGACCAGCGCCGGCGAGCGCTCGAGCCAGTGGGCACACATCGCCTCGTCCGCCTCGATGCCGCTGACGCACTTCTCGTCGAAGACGCGCACCGTGTTCGCGAGGATCTCCATCCCGAAGAGCACATTGTGGGTGATCACCGGCATCATCACGTTCAACTCGAGCTCGCCCGCCTTGGCCGCCATCGCCACGGTGGTGTCGAAGCCGAGCAGCTGGTAGCAGACCTGGTTGACCATCTCCGCGATCGAGGGATTGATCTTCCCCGGCATGATCGACGACCCCGGCTGCACCGCCGGCAGGATGATCTCGGCCAGCCCCGTCCGCGGACCCGAGGCGAGCAGGCGAATGTCATCGGCGATCTTGCAGAGATCGAGCACGAAGGCGCGCATCGCGCCGCTGAAGGTGGCGATGTCGCCCATCGACTGCATCAGCTGGATGCGGTCCTCCGACACTTCAAGCGCCACGCCCGCGCGCGCCTGCATCTCGGTCACCATCATCGCGGGATACTGCGGCTCGACGTTGATGCCGGTGCCGACTGCGCTGCCGCCGATGTTCATCGGACGCAGCCAGTCCGCGGCCTGTGCCAGCTTGGCGCGATGCCGCGCGACGGTGCGACCGTAGGCCGTGAACTCCTGGCCAAGGCGGATCGGCGTGGCATCCTGCAGGTGCGTGCGGCCCGACTTCATGACATGGTCGAACTGCTTCCCCTTGGCGAGGAAGGCATTGGCCAGGCCGTCGAGCGCGCCGAGCAGCTTCGGCAGCGCGCGCAACGTGCCGAGGCGCATCGCCGTGGGGATCACGTCGTTGGTGGACTGCGCCATGTTGACGTGGTCGTTCGGGTGCACCGGGGCATACGCACCGCGGGCCGCACCGAGCAGCTCGTTGGCACGGTTCGCCAGCACTTCATTGCAGTTCATGTTGTGCGACGTGCCCGCGCCCGCCTGATACGGATCGACCACGAACTGGTCGCGGTGCTGCCCGGCGAGAATCTCGTCGGCGGCCTGGATGATGGCATCGGCATAGGGTGCCTCGAGCCGCCCGGTGGCCTTGTGCGTGACGGCGGCGGAGCGCTTGATGATGATCACGGCCTCGACGAAGCCGGGAAGCGGGCGCAGCCCGGAAATCGGATAGTTCTCGACAGCGCGCAGGGTCTGGATCCCGTACAGCGCCTCGGCAGGGACCTGCTTCTCGCCGAGCGGATCCTTTTCGGTGCGGAAAGTCATCGGAGCGTCGTGTCCTGGTTCAGGGTTCCGGCCCGGAGGCCGGGGGAAGCTTAAGGGCACGACGCCGGAAGGTGAACGGCAGCGTGGGGTGAACGGTGAACGGTGAACGGTGAACGGGGCGCGGCCTCCGGCCGCGCGGGGTGAGGAGTGAGGGGGCGAATCCTGCTACCCCTTACCCCTCACCCCTCACCAGTTCCACCGTTCACCGTTCACCGTTCACCGTTCACCGTTCACCGCCGGTCAGGCCCCGATCGCCTGCACATCCAGCGTCAACTTGATCTCGTTGCTCACCAGCACGCCGCCGCTCTCGAGTGCGGCGTTCCACGTGAGGCCGAAGTCGCGCCGGTCAATCGTGGTGCTCGCGAGGAAGGAGACACGCTCGTTGCCCCACGGGTCCTTCCCCTGCCCCTCGAACGTGGTCGCGAGGCGCACTTCCTTGCTGACGCCCCGAATGGTCAGGTCGCCGACCAGGGTGAAGGCGTTCGCGTCGGCCGACGACGGCTCGATCCGCGTGGAGACGAAGCTGATCGTCGGGTACTGCTCGGCGTCGAGAAAATCAGGGCTCCGGAGGTGCGTGTCGCGGTCCGTGGAGCGGGTACCGATGCTGGCGACGGCGATGCTGACCTGTGCGCGGCCGCTGGCCACGTCGGCCGGGTCGAAGTCGATGCTCCCGTCGAACTCGGCAAAGCTCCCCTTCACCGTGGTGATCATCAGGTGGCGGGCCGAGAACTCCACGGACGAGTGCGACGGATCAATCTTCCAGGTGCGCAGGGCGGTTTCGGTGGTCATGGCAAAGCTCCGATGGCGTTGGTTGAGGACGACAACTTCTCGTCGTGGACACTAATCTACTAGTGAAGTATTTGGCTGTCAATAGACCCCCCGAGGCCGCGAACGCCGCTCAACTCGCCTGGAGGAAGGGGTTGAGCCGGCGCTCCCGCCCGATGGTGGTCTCCGGCCCGTGACCCGGGAGCACCACCGTCTCGTCGGGCAAGGCCAACAGCACCCGGTGAATGCTGTCCAGCAGGGTGGCGTGATCGCCCCCGGCGAGGTCGGTTCGACCGATCGAATCGAGGAAGAGCAGGTCGCCGGCCACCGCCAGCCCGTGTCCCAGGAAAGCCACATGACCGGGGGCATGGCCGGGGGTGTGCCGCACCAGAAAGCGCCAAGGGCCGAAGCCGAGCTCCTGGCCATCCACCAGCTCGTGCTCCGGCGGGGCGAGTGGTTCCAATCCGCTCATCCCGAAGAAGCGCCCCTGCTCGGGAAGTGCGTCGTACCAGCGGCGGTCATCCGGGTGGAGCCAGACCGGTGCGCCGGTGGCTTCGCGGACCGCGGACACGCCGAGCACATGGTCGATGTGCGCGTGCGTGAGCCAGATGGCCGACACGCGCAGGTCGAGCCGCCGGACTTCCGCGAGGATGGCGTCGCTTCCCTCCCCCGGATCGACGACGACCGCCTCGCGACTTTCATGATCCCAGAGGAGCCAGCAATTCTGGACGAAGCCGCCGGTGGTGATGACCCGGGTCGCGGGACCAGCGGGCACGCTCACGCCTCGTGGTGCGCGAGCCAGCGCTCCGCCTCGAGTGCCGCCATGCAGCCACTGCCCGCCGATGTGACGGCCTGACGGTAGTACTCATCGATCACGTCGCCGGCCGCAAAGACCCCCTCGACGCTGGTCTCGGTGCGCCACGACGTCGGGGTCTCGATGTACCCGGCCTGGGTGGTGGCCAGCTGCCCGTCGAGAAACGCCGTGTTCGGCGTATGCCCGATTGCCACGAAGAGTCCGCCGACGTCGAGCGTGCGCTCCTCCCCGGTGCGGGTATCGCGCAGTCGCACACCGGTGATCTCGTCGTCGCCAATCACTTCGGTGACCTGCGAGTGCCACTCGACCCGGATCTTCGGGTGATTCAAGGCGCGATCGGCCATGACCTTGGAGGCCCGGAAGGCATCGCGCCGATGGATGATGACCACCTCGCGCGCGAACTTGGTGAGGTAGGTCGCCTCTTCCATGGCCGAGTCGCCGCCGCCGACCACCGCCAGGACCTTGTCGCGGAAGAATGGCAGCGCACCATCGCAGACCGCGCACGCCGAGACACCACCGCCGGTCTGCGCCAGGCGCGCTTCATTGGGCACGTCGAGCCAGATGGCCCGTGCACCAGTGGCCACGATCACCGCCTTCGCCGCAATCGGCTCGCTCCAACTCGGCCGCAAGACGAACGGCCGCTGCGAGAAGTCCACCGAGGCGATGTTCTCGCTCTCGACGCGCGTGCCGAAGCGCACCGCCTGCTGCTTCATCCGCTCCATCAGGCCCTGGCCATCGACGCCCTCGGGAAAGCCCGGGAAGTTGTCGATGTCGGTGGTCCACATCAGTTGCCCACCAGGAATCATCTCGCGCGACGGTTCGCCCTCGTACACCACCGGGTCGAGATTCGCCCGGGCCGCGTAGATGGCGGCAGTCCATGCGGCGGGGCCGGAGCCGATGATGACGAGGGTTTCGGTGCGAACTGGAGCGGTCATGCAGAGATCCGGAAAAGGGCGTGGATGAAGAAGCGTGCGAATATAGAACGATTGGGGGGTGGGGTGGGTTCCTGAGGGGTGAACGGTGAACGGTGAACGGTGAACGGTGAACGGGAGGGATGGTGAGGGGTGAGGGGGTGTTGTGGGCGCATCCCCCTCACTCCTCACCCAGCGCGACCGAAGGTCGCGCCCCGTTCACCGTTCACCGTTCACCCTGCACCCGCAGTACCCCCACCGCCCCATGACACGCCGACACCGACCCCACCACCAGGTCGGCGCCGTCTGGCGTCGCCGCGAGTTGCGTGGCCAGCGCGGCAAAGGCCTCCTCGGCAAGGCGCGCCGGATACATCCCGACACCATGCACCATGTGGCGACAGGTGAAGAGTGCCGGCCCGGCAGTGGGGCGCTCGGCGCGGCGCGCCGCCGTCCACGCCGTGACCGCCTCGCCCATCTCCCAGGTGCGCGGCGCGCTGATGACCGGGCACGTCGCGGGCTCGATGCAGTGCGTCGGACAGAGCCAATCGGCAAACGAGACGTACCGCACGCCATCGCCGGGATGCAGCCAGTCGAACGGCGTGCCCAGCGGATCGGTCGCCGGCACCATCGCGACCCGATGCGCGGGCCACGCTGCCCGCGCACGCGCTTCCAGCCACTGCGCCAGCAGGTGCGGCATCAGCGGCGAGGGGACGATCTGGTCGTCCTCGGCGCGCGGCACGGCGAGCCACGCGCCGAGAAACGGCGCCCACTCCTGGACCACCAGGGTGGCATCGGGGATGGTGTCGAGCTGCGAGGTCACCTGGCATGCCGGATCGCGATCCACCAGGAGCAGGCGTCGCCAGGTGACTCGTCCACTGGTGCGTGCCTTCGCGAGTTGTCCGGCGTAGAAGGAGCCGTAGCATCCGCCGCCGATGATCACGACCTCGCCGAGGGCGATCATCGCCGGAGGAGGCGCCCGCCGTCGACGACGATCGTCTCACCCGTGACGAAGGGCGCCTGGTGGACGAGGAAGCGAAGCGCGGCGACCGCATCGGTGGGCGAGCCCAGACGTCCGAGTGGCGTCGTCTCGCTGAGGAAGGCGCGACGGGCGTCGTCGTAATCTTCCGGCACCAGCACCGTCCCGGGTGCAATGCCGTTGACCGTGATCTCCGGCGCCAACGCACTCGCGAGCACCTTGGTCAACATCACCACGCCGGCCTTGCTGACCGAGTGGGCGGGATAATGGCGCCACGGCTCGAAGCCGCTCAGGTCGGCGATGTTCACGATGGTGCCGCCGACGGCCCGGAGGTGCGGCGCGGCCTGCTGGGCGAGGAAGAAGGGGGCGCGCAGGTTGAGGTCGAGGATGTCGTCCCACTGCGCGAGGGATGTCTCCTCGACCGGGAGGCGCTCCATGACCGCCGCCGAGTTGACCAGCACGTCGAGGCGACCGAACTCCGCCACCACGCGCCCGGGGAGCGCCATGGCCGCCTCACCATCGCGCAGGTCCGCGCCGAACGCCTGGGCCTTTCCGCCGTGGGCGCGGATGTGGGCCACGACGTCGTCGGCCTCGCGCGACGCGCTGCCGAAATGCACCGCCACGGCGAGACCGTCCTCGGCGAGCGCCTCGGCGAAGGCTCGGCCGAGCCGCCGCGCTCCGCCCGTGACGAGCGCCACGCGCTGCGGCGACGTGGTCATCCCCGCGGGGTCCCGACCGGCCGCCGCGCCTCGAGCTCGTCGAGCCAGGCGTCGGGGACTTCCTGCGAGCCGAGCATCGAGTGCCCGGCCGCTGCACCGAACTCGCCGTGCCAGTCCGAGCCACCGCTGCGCACGAGTCCGAGCGTGGCGGCGGCCTCGGTGATCGTGGCGCGCACCTCGCCATCGTGACTGGGATGGCGCGTCTCGACCGCGTCGAGACCGTCCGCTTGCAGCAGCGCGAGCGACGCCCGCGTCCCGTGCCACTTCAGGTGCGCCGCGGAGACGATCCCGCCCTTGGCGTGCACGAGGTCGGCGACTTCGCGCAGCGTGGGCAGCGCCTTCTCGACAAAGCAGGGACGTCCGCGGCCGAGATACTTGTCGAACGCGGCCTGCTCCGTGGCCACCAGCCCGAGCCGCAACAGCGCGCGTGCCACGTGCGGCCGGCCGACCGCCCCACCATCGGCTTCCTTCGCCACGTCGTCGTAACTGATCTTGAGGCCGAGGCCGACCAGGCGCGTGACCATCTCGCGCGCGCGGCGACTGCGGTCGGTGCGGGCATCCACGAGGAAGTGCTCGATGTCCGCGTCGCCCGGCGTGAGGAAGTAGCCAAGGAGGTGCATCTCCCCCCACGGCGCCGCCACGGAGAATTCGCATCCTCCGATCACGCGGATGCCGAGCGCCTCCCCCGCGGCGGTGGCCTCGAGCAGCCCGCCGAGCGTGTCATGGTCGGTGAGGGCGACGGCGCTCAGGCCGATCTCGGCGGCGTGCCGGATGACGTCGGCCGGCGCGAGGTGGCCATCGGAGGCCGTCGAGTGGCAGTGGAGATCAATCACCCTGGCCCGCCCGACCGTACTCGGCATCGGGCGATGTCCACGACAGCTGCGCCACGTCGAGGAGGCCCAGCAGCTCGCGATCACTGCTCTCCTCGAGCGCCATCTCGCCCGCCTTGGCGCCGCGCGGCGAGAAACGGCAGTAGCGCCGGTCGGCCGGCGCATCGACGCGCTGGAACTCGAGCGACAGTTCGTCACGGCCATAGCTGGTGCTCCTGCCGCTGAGCGCCACCCGCCAGGTCACACCCGCGGCGTCCACAATGCGTCGGGCCATCTCAGTCCCTCCCTTCAAAGCCGGACGCGGGAACTTCGTCCCACACGTCGTCGTGGTCGGTGGAATACTCGGCCAGCCTGCGGAGCGTCGCCTCGAGGGCCGCCTCGGTCGGATCACCGGGGCCGTGGCGTCGGTGGCTGCCGTCGTCGCGCCCCTCGCTGAACTCGAGAAAGGTGCCTGGGTCGCCTCGCCGGCGGAACACCCAGAGGTGCTGCCCCCGCATGCCAAGCCGAGTGGCCAGCGCGTCGATCGTCGCCAGCCACTCGGCCTCGTTCTCCGGACGGACGGCAACACGCACCGCCGTCAGCACGCGCGCCACGCTATCCCTGCTGCTCGGGGAAGGCGTGGAGCGTCGCGCGCACATCGGCCAGGAACCGGTCGGCGTCCGCGCCGTCGACGATCCGGTGATCGTACGCCATGCACCACATCCCCTTGGTGCGAATGCCGAGGGCGTCGCTGCCGTCGGGGAGGGTGATCACGGAGGGGCGCTTCTCGATCGCGCCCACGGCCAGGATCGCCACCTGCGGCTGGTTGATGATCGGCGTGCCCACGTACGTCCCGAAGCCGCCGGGATTGGTGATGGTGAACGTCCCCTTCTGGATGTCGTCGGGCGCGAGCTTCTTGGTGCGCGCCCGCTCGGCGAGGTCCTGAATCGATCGTGCGACGCCGAGCAGCGACAGCTCATCGGCGTGCTTGATCACCGGGACGATCAGCCCCCAATCGAGCGCCACCGCGATGCCGATGTTGATGTCGCGGCGATAGATGGTGTTGTCACCGGAGATGGCGGCGTTGACCACCGGATGCTTCCGGAGGTTGTCGGCGATCGCCTTCACGATGAAGGCCAGGTACGTGAGGTTGACGCCCCGCTCGGCAAACTCGCCCTTCAGCCGCTTCCGGATGCCGGCCACATGGGTGTAGTCGATTTCCATCAACGAGTTCACGTGGGCCGAGACGCGCCGCGACATGATCATGTGATCGGCGGTCAGCTTGCGCACCCGTCCCCACGGCTCGACGCGATCGCCTTCCCACGCCTCGACCGCCGCAGCGGGCGGACGCGGCGCGGCGGGCGCGGCCGCAGCCGTTGCGGGAGCAACCGGGGCAATGGCGGCGGCGGGCGCGGGAGCGGCCGGCGCGGCGGTCGGCCCCGTCTCGAGGAAGCTCAGCACGTCGGTCTTGGTGACGCGCCCGGCAGAGCCGGTGCCCGGGATCGCGCCGAGGTCGAGGCCGTGCTCCTCGACCATCTTGCGGACCAGCGGCGTGGACTTCCGCTGCAAGCGCTGCTCGGCGGTCTCCTCGCCCTGCGCGGCGGCAGGGGTCGGTGCCGCCGGTGCCGCCGGCGCGGCCGCGGCGGGCGCCGGCGGGGCGGGAACCGGGGTCGCAACGGGCGCAGGGGCGGCCGCGGCGGGTGCCGGTGCCGCAGCCGGCGCGACCACCGCAGCCGCCCCGGCCTCGGTCTCGATCCGCGCGACGATGGTGCCGACCGCGACGGTCTGTCCCTCGGTCACGAGCACTTCGACCAGGGTGCCGGCGTTCGGGGCCGGAATCTCGGCGTCCACCTTGTCGGTGGAGATCTCGAAGATCGGTTCATCGCGCTTCACCACGTCGCCGAGCTGCTTGATCCAGCGCGACATCGTTCCTTCGGTGATGGATTCACCCATCTGCGGCATGATCACGTCAATGCGGGCCATCCCGACTCCCTCGTTGATCCGTCTTCAGTAGGCGGCGAGCCAACGGCTCGCGCGCACGATGTCCGATGTCTGCGGAAGGACAAAGTCCTCCAGCGGTGGAGCATACGGCAGCGGCACGTCATGCGCCGCCACGCGCCGGATCGGTGCGTCGAGCCACTCGAAGCACCGTTCGCTGATCTGCGCCGTGATCTCGCCGGCCACGCCGCCGGTCACGGTGTCCTCGTGCACGATCAGCACGCGGTTGGTCTTCTTCACCGAGGCGACAATCGCCTCATGGTCCATCGGAAGCAAGGTCCGGAGGTCCAGCACCTCGACCGAGAGGCCGTCCTCGGCCGCCAGCTGCTCGGCCGCCTCGAGGGCCTTCCAGACGGTCGCGGCATAGGTCACGATCGTCAGGTCCTTCCCTTCCCGCGCCACGCGGGCCTTCCCGAAGGGCACCAGGTGATCGCCCGGGGGCATGACCCCCTTGATCCGGCGATAGAGATACTTGTGCTCGAAGAAGAGCACCGGATCCGGGTCGCGGATGGCCGACTTGATGAGTCCCTTGGCGTCCTCGGCCGTGGCCGGATAGGCGATCTTGAGCCCGGGGGTGTGGAGGAAGGCCGCCTCGGGGTTCTGCGAGTGGAACGGCCCGCCTCGGACGTAGCCGCCGGACGGTCCGCGCACCACGATCGAACACGGCAGGAAGGCGCGATAGCGCGCCGTCGCCGCGTAGTTGGTGAGCATGTCATACGCGCACGAGATGAAGTCGATGAACTGCATCTCGACCACCGGGCGCATGCCGTAGTGGGCCGCCCCCGCCGCCGCGCCGACAATTCCGGCCTCCGCGATGGGCGTGTCGATCACGCGCTGCTCACCGAACCGCGCCTGCAGTCCTTCGGTCACCTTGAACGCACCGCCGAAGCCGCCGATGTCCTCACCGAGCAGGAAGACGTTCGGGTCGCGCTCCATCTCCTCGGCGATTCCCTCGCGAATGGCCTCGAGGAAGGTGATCTCAGCCATGGTGCGTCCCCCAACTCGCCGGCCGCTCGTGCTCGGCGACCGCCGAGCCGACGCCATCGCGGAACCAGAGGGTCGGCATGCGCGGCGGGTCGGCATAGACGCCCACCAGCGCATCGGGACCATCGCACGGGGGCGACGCCTCGGCGACATCCGTCGCCGCATCGACCTCGGCGGCCACCGCTGCATCGATCGCATCGAGCTCGGCCTGCGCCACGCCGAATTCCGTGGTGAGCCGCACGACGTAGCGGTCGATCGGATCGTTGGTGGTGGCCCACTGCTCGATCTCGCCGGGCGCCACGTAGCTCTGGTTGTCGTGCTCCGCGTGCCCCTTGCGGCGATAGGTCAGCATCTCGAGCAGCGTGACGCCCTCGCCGCGACGCGCGCGCGCCACCGCCTCCTGCGTCACCCGATACACCTCGAGCACGTCGTTGCCGTCGCAGCGGACGCCGGGAATCCCGTAGCCGATGGCCTTGTCCACGAATTGCGCCGCCGCCGTCTGCCGACAGGTGGGCGTCGAGTAGGCGTACCCGTTGTTCTCCACCACCACGACCAGCGGACACCGCTGCACCGCGGCGAAATTGATGCCCTCGTGGAAGGCGCCCGTGCTGGTCGCGCCATCGCCCACGTAGACGAGGCCGACACGATCTTCGCCGCGCATCTTGAAGGTCAGCGTGACCCCGGCCATCACCGGCACCATGTCGCCGAGATGCGAGATCTGCCCCACAAAGTGACGATCCTCGACGTCGCCGAAGTGGATGTTGAGCTCGCGTCCACGCGTCGGCGAATCGCCCTTGGCCATGTACTGTCGGAGGATCTCGACCGGCGTCGCCCCCTTCACCAGCATGGAGCCGAGGTTGCGGATCAGCGGTGAGAGGACGTCGCGACGCTCGAGGGCGAAGGCCGAGCCGACCGCGCACCCTTCCTGCCCGAGGGAACGGAAGAGACCGCCGACCACCTTGGTCTGCCGGTAGAGCGCGACCAGCCGCTCCTCGAGGGTGCGGGTGAGCCGCATCCAGCGATAGAGCGCGAGCAATTGGTCGCGGGTGAGGCCGGCGGGAATCGCCTGGTCGGAAGCGGGACGGGAATCGGCCATGCGGATACGGCGTGCCTCGGGTCGGGGGTGTCGGCGCGGCGGAAACTTCGACCCGCATCGGAGATGGGTCAAGCGCGGCGGCGTGGTTCCCGAGACTACTCCGCGCTGCTCAGCCGGGGAAGAGCCAGAAGACCAAGGCCGCCACCAGCGCGCTGCACGGAATGGTGAGGACCCAGGCCCAGACGATCCGCCCCGCGACGCCCCAGCGTACCGCGGCGAGGCGCCGGGATGCACCGACGCCGACGATCGCGCCGGTGATGGTGTGGGTGGTGCTGACCGGCACGCCAAGCGACGAGGCGAGGAAGACAGTCATCGCGCCGCCCGTCTCGGCACAGAAGCCGCCGAAGGGCTGCAGCTTGGTGATCCCGGTGCCCATCGTCTTGACGATCCGCCACCCGCCCATGGCCGTTCCTGCCGCGATCGAGGAATACGCCGCCATCTCGACCCAGAGGGGGACGTGATCGGCGTTGGGGAGATAGAAGCCATGGAGGAGGCCGGTCTCCCCCACGAAGAGCGACTGCGAGGCCACCAGCAGGCCGACGATGATGCCCATCGTCTTCTGCGCGTCGTTCGAGCCGTGCGCCAGCGAGTACAGTCCCGCGGAGACGAGCTGGGCCCGGCGGAAAAAGCGATCGAGGGTGCGCGCGTCCTGCTTCCAGAGCGACCAGGAGAGCGTGACCGAGAGGAGCAGGCCGAGCGTCATCCCCAGGAAGGGCGACACGACGATTCCGAGGATTGGCTTCACCCATCCGGCGAGGATGATCGCGCTGGGGCCGGCCTTGGCCAGCGCCGCGCCGGCGAAGCCGCCCAGCAGGGCGTGCGACGACGATGACGGGAGTCCCAGCCACCAGGTGAGCAAGTTCCAGACGATGGCGCCGAGGAGCGCGGCGCAGAGCAGCGTCGGGGTGACGACGCTCGGGTCGATGAGGCCCTTGGAGATCGTCTTGGCGACGGCGGTGCCGACGACGAAGGCGGCGAGGAAGTTGAAGGAGGCGGCCCAGAACACGGCGACGCCGGGGGTGAGGACCCGGGTGGCCACCACGGTGGCGATCGAGTTGGCGCTGTCGTGGAAGCCGTTGATGAAGTCGAAGACGAGCGCGACCACCACCACCGCGAGCACGAAGGCGATCGACTGGTCCATCGCTCAG
Source organism: Gemmatimonadales bacterium (assembly GCA_033764505.1). GTDB lineage: Bacteria > Gemmatimonadota > Gemmatimonadetes > Gemmatimonadales > GWC2-71-9 > Palsa-1233. The sequence continues at coordinate 11,988 of JANRIW010000023.1, read as the reverse complement.
CCGTGCTTGATGGTGACCGACTCCAGGACGTTGGCGGCGTCCTCGGCACTGTCCAGCGTCTTCTCGAGCGTGTCGTAGAGCTCCTTCCACTTGATCACCATCAGCGGGTCGGCCCCCGGCTCGAAGAGGCGACCCAGCCACTCATGGTAGAGGGCATCGCCCTCCTCCTCGAGCCGCTTGATGTCGCGACACGCGGCGAGCACCACCGAGGGCGGACCCTTCTCCAGCGCCTCAACGGCCCGCAGCACCTCGACGGCGGCGCGGTGGACCACTTCCGAGAGGATGAGCGCACCCTGCGGCACTTCGTCAATGCGGAAGATCCGCGACCGGCGCGCCACCGAGTCGATGCGATCGATCACGTCGTCGAGGCGCGAGGCGAGCTCGTGGATGTCCTCGCGATCGAACGGCGTGATGAAGGAGCGGTCGAACCGGGTGACGATGGCGTGTGTCGTCTCGTCGGCCTCGTGCTCGAGGGCCTTGATCAGCTCGACGGCAGCCCAGCGGGCCTCGCCCTGTTCCGTGAAGAGTTCGATGAGGCGACGCGAGGCCTCGACCGTCTTGGACGCGAGCACGACGAAGAGCTCGAAGAAGCGTTCGTCACGGGGCAGCAGGCGCAGGGCCATGGATTCGGGAGACCGGGTCGGAGGGGCCGGGCTAGTACGAGCCGCGCAGATGATGCGTGGAGTCGGCCAGGACGTGCACTTCGCCGAGGAAGCGCTTGGCCAGCTTGTCGAGCTCACTCTCGCCGGGCTGGTCGGTGCGCACCGTGACGAGGGTGTAGTGCCCTCCCTCGGGTCGGGCGGAGATCCGGACCGAGCCCAGGGCGCCGGCATAGCTGCGCCGCCGGGCGGTCTCTTCGGTGGGGGCCAGCCGCGTTCCGAAGAACGCGGCCGCCGCCTGCATGGCGGCATCGGGCGACACGGAGGTGCGATGGAAGTATTGCATCGGCGAGAAGAAGCTACCGGAGACGGCGCGATCCGGCAATCGCGCGGGGCGCAAATGCGACAACGGGACTCCCGAAGGAGTCCCGTCGCGTGCCTGCGTGGGCCGGGCGAGGTCAGTCGCCGTGCGGATAATCCTGGCCGAGGTGGGTGATCATCTCCTCGCCCATCATCCAGCGCAGCGTGTTCTTCAGCTTGGTGTGCTGAATGAACAGGTCGTGCTCCGGGTAGAGGCCCGGGGTGACCTGCGGGCTCTTGAAGTAGAACGAGAGCCATTCCTGGACGCCGCTCATGCCGGCGCGCTGCGACAGGTCGAAGAAGAGCGCCAGGTCGAGGACCAGCGGCGCGGCCAGGATCGAGTCGCGGCAGAGAAAGTCGACCTTGATCTGCATCGGATAGCCGCACCATCCGAAGATGTCGATGTTGTCCCAGCCTTCCTTGTTGTCACCACGGGGCGGGTAGTAGTTGATCCGCACCTTGTGGTACATGTTGGCGTACAGCTCCGGATAGAGCTGCGGCTGCAGGATGTACTCGAGCACGCCGAGCTTCGACTCTTCCTTGGTCTTGAACGACTCCGGGTCGTCGAGGACCTCGCCGTCGCGGTTGCCGAGGATGTTGGTGCTGTACCAGCCGGCGACGCCGAGCATGCGCGCCTTGAACATCGGGGCGAGCACCGTCTTGAGCATCGTCTGGCCGGTCTTGAAGTCCTTGCCGCCGATGGCGACGCCCTTCTCGCGGGCCAGCTTCTCGAGGCAGGGGATGTCGCAGGAGAGATTCGGCGCGCCGTTGGCGAACGGGACCCCTTCCATGATGGCGGCATAGGCGTACAGCATCGACGGGGCGATCGACGGATCGTTCGCGTCCATCGCCGCCTCGAAGGCCTCGAGCGTCTCGTGCTGCGGACCGGCGACGATGAAGATCTCGGTCGAGGCGCACCAGACGATCACGCAACGCGCGACGCCATGCTTGGCCTTGAAGTCGCGGATGTCCTGGCGGAGGGCCTCGGCCAGTTCGCGCTTGGTGCCCGCCTTCTTGACGTTGGTGCCGGTGAGCCGCTTGACGTACTGCTGATCGAAGACCGCCGGCATCGGCGTGATGCCCTCGAGGAAGTCCTTGATCGGGAAGACGTGCTCGTGCTTGTCGAACACGCCGCAGTGCAGCGCCGACTGATAGGCATTGTCCGGCACGGGGTCCCACGCGCCGAAGACGAGGTCTTCCAGCGGCGTGATCGGCACGAAGTCCTTGATGAACGGCGCGCGCCCGTCGGTCCGCTTGCCGAGCCGGATGGTCGCCAGCTGCGTCAGCGAGCCGGTCGGCTTCGCGAGGCCGCGACGGGCCAGCTCGACGCCGGCGATGAAGGTCGATGCAACGGCCCCGAGGCCGACGCACAGGACACCGAGCTTCCCTTCTGCCGGCGCAATCGTCCGGACGGTCTGATCAGCCACTCGTAGTTCCCCTTGACTGGACATCGGCCGCGGTCTCCCGGTACACGTGGGCGAACCGCTGTCCGACGGTGATGAGCGACAACAGGGTGAGCACGGCCACGATGACCGTGAGCACCAGGCCACCGGGCCCCGCGCCGATGATCAGCGTGGGGAGACCGAGGCCAAGGATCCGTTCAGCCCGTTGAGCGATCCCGACCTTGCACTCCAGGCCGAGCCCCTCCGCGCGGGCACGCATGTACGACACCAACAAGGCGGCGACGATCCCCACCATGCAGAGCACCACCGCGGCATCCCGCCACCGCACGTCCGGCGCCCGCATAAGATAGGCGGCAATCCCGATGAACGAGGCCCCGTCGCCGACCCGGTCGAGCGTCGAGTCGTAGAAGGCCCCGAACCGGCTCTCCTGCGCGCCGAGTCGGGCCACCTGGCCGTCGAGCGTGTCCACCATCCCGCTCACCAGCAGCAGGAAGCCACCCCAGCGGATCTCGCCGAAGCCGAAGGCGACGGCCGAGGCGAGGATCAGCAAGGCACCGATGGTGGTCAGCGTATTGGGGGTGACGCCCGTGCGGAGCAAGGCCCGAACGACGGGGGCCATGCCATCATGGTAGATCCGCTTGCTCGCCGCCGATACCAATTCCGCTCCGCCCCCCCGATGTCCATGGTCCCAACAGACCCGCCGCCCGTGGAACGGAGCGGCGGAGCAGTCACAAAACGTAACGGACGGGGCGGCAGGCGGCAACGACGCCCTACCTGGGGTAGAGCAGCAGCCCCTCGACCCGGTCGCGGAAGGCGCGCAGTCCCGGCCGCCATGACGCCACGATCTCCTCCGGGTCGTCGCCACGGAGGAGCGCTTCGCGCAGCGTGCGCCCCCCGGCCAGCCGGTCAAACGACCCGCCGATCTCTGCCTCCGTGGGGTGGACCTGCTGCACCGCCGCGAGCAGGTGGACGGCGGTGCGGGTGGGATCGTAGGTCGCGCGGTCCACGATGCGCAGTCGGATGCCCACCACCGACGTCCCCGCGAACTTGCCGTCCCCCGGATTGACGGGAGTGAAGCGGGTTCCCTCGAAGGCCACGCCGGGGAGGCGTGCCTGTCGCATCAGGCGGAGGACGGCGGTGGTGTCGAGCCACGGCGCCCCGACCATGTGGAACGGCAGGTCGGTCCCCCGCCCCACCGACAGTGCCGTGCCCTCGAAGAGGCAGGTGCCGGTGTAGTGGAAGAGGGCATCCACGTCCTTGAGGTTGGGTGATGGGGCACGGAACGGCAGGCCGGTTCCCTCGAAGGCCGTACTCCGCCGCCACCCCGCCGCCGGGACGACCCGCAGGTCGACGGCGATGCCGAGATCACGCGCCGCGAGTCGGGCCTGCTCGCCGAGCGTGAGCCCATGCCGCATGGGAACGGCGAGCCGTCCGACCATCGAGATGAACGCGGTGTCGAGGATGGCGCCCTGCATCGCCCCGCCGATCGGATTGGGCCGGTCGAGAATCACCACGGGGATGCCCAGCGGGGCCGCCGCGATCATCACCTCGACCGTGGTCGCGAGATAGGTGAAGTAGCGTGCGCCCACGTCGGGGAGGTCCACCAGCAGCAGGTCCACGTTCGCCAGCATCGCCGGCGTGGGCCGGACATTGGCCCCGTAGAGGGAGTAGATTGGAGTGCGCGTCGCGCTGTCCACGGCAGAGGCAACCTTCTCCCCCGGGGCAGCGGTCGCGGCGAGTCCATGTTCCGGCCCGAAGAGCGCCACGAGGTTGACCCCTGCCGCGCGCAGTCGGTCGATGCCGCCGACCCCTTCGCGGTCCACGGCGGCCAGGTTGGTGACGAAGCCGACCCGACGACCGCGGACGAGGGTGATCGAGTCGGTCAGCAACACCTCGATGCCGGGCCGGACCAGCGGGAGCGCGACCCGTGGTGCCACCTCGAAGTCGGGCGCCGGGGCGACCGATGGTCGCACACCACCGCGCGGCGCACACGCCGCCGCCCCGAGCACCAACAACCACCCCTTGCCGAGCCTACGCCACCCGTGACCTTGCATCCCGCCTCCTCCCGTCTCTGGATCGTCGCCGCCGCCATGGCCTGCGCCCCAATGCAGCGCGGACCCGCCACCGCGTCCGCGACGACGGTGCAGGCGTCACCTGCCGCCGCCGATACCGTCACCGCCCTGTTGCGCCGTCTCACGGTCCGCCAGAAGGTGGGCCAACTGGTGATGCCCTGGCTGCTCGGCGACTACGCGGCGACGGATGCGCCGACCATGCAGCGCGCGCGGATGTGGGTGGACTCGCTCGGCGTGGGGGGCATCATCATCTCCACCGGCACGCCACTCGACGTGGCGGCGAAGTTGAACGCATTGCAGCGCCGCGCGCCACTCCCCCTCCTCATCTCCGCGGACTTCGAAGGGGGGACGACGATGCGGGTCGCCGCGGGCACCGGCTTCCCGACGCAGATGGGCGTGGCGGCCACCGGTCGCACCGAGGACGCCTACACGATGGGGCGGATCACGGGACTCGAGGCGCGGGCCATGGGCGTGCATCTCGCGTTCGCGCCCGTCGCGGATGTCAATAGCAACCCGGCCAATCCGATCATCAACACCCGCTCCTTCGGCAGCGATCCGCGTGCCGTGGGTGAGCTGGTGGCGGCCACGGTGCGCGGCCTGAAGGACGGCGGCGTGCTCTCGACGGCCAAGCACTTTCCAGGACACGGCGACACCGACACCGACTCGCACCTCGCGATGCCCACGCTGACCGTCGGCTGGCCCCGCTTCGACTCGCTGGAGCTGGTTCCCTTCCGTGCCGCCGTCGCTGCCGGCGTGGACGCCGTGATGTCGGCGCACATCGCGCTGCCGGCACTCGACGGTGGCGCGCGCCGCCCCGGCACGCTCTCGCCGGCGATCCTCACCGGCATCCTGCAGGACTCGCTGCGCTTTCGCGGACTCATCACCACCGATGCGCTCGACATGGGCGGGATCGTCAAGGAGTTCGGCGCGGACGAGGCCGCCATTCTCGCGTTCGAAGCGGGCAGCGATCTGCTCCTGATGCCGGCCGATCCGGCCGCCGCCATCACCGCGATGACGAAGGCGGTCGAGACTGGCCGGATCTCGATGGCCCGGCTCGACCACTCCGTGCGCAAGCTGCTGGAGTTCAAGGCGCGGATGGGGCTCTTCACCCAGCGCGAAGTCGACCTGGCGCGGATTCCCGACGTGGTCGGCACCGCCGCCTCGCAGGCGATCGCCGCCGACATCACGACGCGCGCCCTGGTCCTGCTCAAGGATTCGCTCGGCACCAGCGACTTCCTCCGTGCCGCCCCGCGCCGCGTTGCGCTGGTCAGCGTGGCGGACGTCGGCAGCACACTCGGCACCACCCTCGCCACCGAGCTGCGCGCGGCGGGCCACACCGTGACGCTGGTGCGCGTCTCGACCACCGATCCGCTGCCGAAGGAGCTTGCGGCGGCCGACTCGGCGATCCGCACGGCGCAGAGCGTGGTGCTCGCGACGTCGGCCCGATGGGGTTCATACAGCGGAACCATCGGCCTCGCCCCCGCCACGGCCACCCTGCTGAATACGCTCGCCGCGAAGAAGCCCGCGGTGCTCGTCTCGTTCGGGTCGCCGTACATCATCGCTCAGGTGCCGACCGCCGCGAGCTACCTGATTGCGTGGAGCAACACCACCATGGCCGAACGCGCCGTCGGGCTGGCGCTGGGTGGTCGCCGCGCCATCACCGGCACGGCGCCGATTCCGATTCCCCCCTCGTGGCCATTGCGCGCCGGATTGCAGCGCTCCTCCGTCCGATGACGCGAGCGCTCGCGGCGCTCCTGCTCCTCTCGGCGTGCGCCGGCGGACCACCGACGGCGCTGCCGCTTCCGCTCAACGCCTCGCTCGCGGCGCGACTTGCCCCCGCGGTGTCGGTGCTCGACTCGGCCATCGCTGCCGGCGCGGCGCCCGGTGCGGTGCTCGCCGTGTCCATCCGCGGTGAACGGTTTGTCTACGGCACCGGGCACCTTGGCCTCACCGACAGCACGCGCCCCGATGGCGGCACGCTGTATGACATGGCATCGCTCACGAAGGTGATCGCCCTCACCACCCTCGCGATGATGGCGGTCGAGGAGGGTCGCCTCGACCTCGACGCCCCGGTGATTCGTTACCTCCCGGAGTTTGCGCGCGGTGCGGGTGACAAGGCCGCCGTGAGAATCCGCGACCTGTTGCTGCATGACAGCGGGCTGCCGGCGGGGCGTCCACTCTGGCGCGAATCGCTGGTGCGGGAGGGCGGCATGCTCCGCAGCGTCACGACGGACCTTGTCGCCCCGCCCGGGACGCGGATGGTGTATTCCGATCTCGGCGCCATCACGCTCACTGCCGTGCTGGAGGCGCTCTACCATGAGCGCATCGACCGGCTCTTCGCTGAGCGCATCGCCAGGCCGCTGGGGCTCACCCGGATGCGCTACTTGCCGCCGAAGTCCTGGCGGCATGCCATCGCCCCGACGGAGCGCGATCCGTGGCGCGGGCGGATGTTGCGCGGCGAGGTGCACGACGAGAACACGGCGCACCTGGATGGCGTTTCCGGCCACGCGGGCCTCTTCGGCAGCGCCGAGGACCTGCTGCGATTCGGAGAATGGACGCTCGCGGGGGCGCTGGGTCGACCCGCCGTCCAGGGGCCGCCGGTGCCGACCTCGTTTGCGACGTGGACCCGACGCCAGGATACGCCGACCGGCTCTTCGCGCGCCCTCGGGTGGGACACGCCCTCGGGGATCTCCTCCGCCGGCACCATCATGGGGGCGTCGAGCTATGGCCACACCGGCTTCACCGGCACCTCGATCTGGGTGGATCCGGCGCGGGAGACCGTGATCGTCCTGCTGACCAACCGGGTGCATCCCACCCGGAACACCCCCGCGTTCGGCCTGATCCGCGGCACGGTCGCCGACGCGGTCATGCGCGCCGCCTTTCCGGGCAGCCCGCCCCGGGCCGCCACCCCGCCGTGACGCCGGGGAACCTCCGAAGGCGGCGAGCCGTTCCCCAATTGACGCGAGCAGGATCCCCGACGAAGTTCCACGGAGTTCCGATCCTCAAGGAGTGGCACCAATGAGCGAGACCATGACCCAGGCCCTCCCCGAGGGCTTCGTGCTGACCATCACGGACGTCGCCGCAGGCGAAGTCAAGAAGTTCCTCGCCGGCGACGATGTCCCGGCCGACACCGCGGGCCTCCGCGTCTCGGTGCTCCCGGGCGGTTGCTCGGGCTTCAAGTATTCGCTCAACGTCGAGGACAAGCCGGCCGATGACGACATGACCGCCGAGCTCAATGGCGTGCGCGTCTTCGTGGACGCCTTCTCGGCGCAGTATCTCTCGGGCGTGGTGATCGACTACGTCTCCTCGATGCAGGGCAGCGGCTTCACCTTCACGAATCCCAATGCGACGGGTGGGTGTGGGTGTGGAAGTAGCTTCACCGTTTAGTCGTTCGTCGTTAGTCGTTGGTCGTTGGAGGGGGTTCCGTCGCGGGGCCCCCTCTGCCTGTTTCCGGACCATCCATACGCACCGATCCCCTAACGACCAACAACTAATGACTCACGGCTCTCCATGACCCCTCTCGACCTCGCCGTCATCGCCGCCTACTTCATCGCCACGGTTGGTCTCGGGCTCTGGCTCTCGCGAGACCAGCGCGGCAGTGGCGATTACTTCCTCGGCGCGCGGGACCTGCCGGCGTGGGCGGTGATGCTCTCGATCGTGGCGACCGAAACCTCGGCCGTCACCGTCATCTCGACGCCGGCGCTCGGGGCACGCGGCGACCTGACGTTTCTGCAACTCCCCATCGGTTACCTGATCGGTCGTCTGGGCGTGTCGCTCTGGCTCTTGCCCGGCTACTTCCGCGGCGACCAGGAGACGGCGTACACCCGGCTCGAGACGCGATTCGGCCCGGCCACACGTCGCGCGCTGTCGCTGGTCTTCCTGATCACGCGCTTTCTCGGCGATGGCGTCCGGATCTTCGCGGGCGCGATCCCGCTCGCCCTGCTCACGGACTGGAGCATTCCCTCGGCCATCGTGGTGATGAGCGTGGTCACCATCGGGTACACCTGGTTCGGCGGGATCAAGGCGGTGATCTGGGCCGACGTGATTCAGTTGTTTGTCTATCTCGCGGGTGGCATCGCGGCGCTCTGGGTTGCCTCGTCGCTCGCAGGCGGGTTCGGCGAGACGCTCACGCTCGCCGGTGAAGCAGGCAAGTTGCGCGTGTTCAATCCGTCGTTCTCGTTCACCGCGCCGTACACCCTGCTCGGCGGACTGCTGGGCGGGGCGCTCCTCTCGGCTGCCTCGCACGGCACCGATCACCTGATCGTGCAGCGACTCCTCGCCACACGATCGCTGCGCGATGCCCGGGTGGCACTCATCGGGTCTGGCGTCGTGGTGATCGCGCAGTTCCTGCTCTTCCTCCTGGTGGGCACGGCGCTGTGGGCCGCGCAGCTCGCGCCGGAGACGACGCCCTCGAACGAGATCTTCGGACGGTTCGTCCTGGGCCACCTGCCGAGCGGCCTCCGCGGCTTGGTGATCGCCGGGATTCTCGCGGCCGCGATGAGCACCATTTCCTCGTCCATCAATGCGCTGGCCTCGTCGCTCACGCACGACTGGTATGCCTCCCTCACGGGCGAGCGTGATCCGGCCAAGCTGTTGCGCGTGGGGCGCGCCGTCTCACTGCTCTGGGGCACGCTGCTCACCTTCGGGGCGCTCGGCTTCCACGCCTTCACCACCGGCAACGACACCCCCGCCGTGGTGCTGGCGCTCTCCATCGCCTCCGTCACCTACGGCGCATTGCTCGGCGCGTACATCCTCGCGGGGATCAGTCGACGGGTGACCGGGCCGGATGTCATCCTTGCCGCCGTCGTGACCGTCGTGCTCATGCTGGTCACCGTCTTCTCGGCCAGACTCGCGACGGCCGGCGTGACCATCCTGGCACCGCTCGGCACGCTCGCGTGGCCGTGGTACGTCCCGATCGGCACCACGATCATGGTCGGTGTCGCGCTGGTCGCCAGTCGTCTCCGCAGAGGACCCGCGTCCGCATGATCGTCCTCGGCGCGGACGTCGGGGGCACCTCGTGCCGCGTGGCGCTCTTCGACGCCGGCGCGGAGCGCGGTCGGTCCGATGGCAGCGGTGGCACGATGCGGCCCGGGCAGGGCGAGGAGCTGGCGACCCAGGTGGCGGCGCTGGCGGGTCCGTTGCTGCACCGGGCGGGGATCAAGCGCGCCGACGTCCTGGTGGTCGGCGCCGCGGGGGCGGGACGTGAGGGCGAGCGACTCGAACTCGAGGAGGCATTGCGAGGGCACCACTTGGCGTGGCGCACGGTGGTCACCACCGATGCGGAGCTGGCGCGCGCCTCCGCCTTCGGCAACGGTCCCGGTGTCCTGCTGATTGCCGGGACTGGCAGCATCGCGATCGGCCGCGACGCCGACGGGTCGGCACGCCGCGCCGGTGGGCTCGGGTGGCGGATGGGTGACCACGGGTCGGGGTACTGGCTCGGCCACCGGGCGCTCGAGGCCGTCGGGGCCATGCACGACGGGCTCGGCCCGACCACGCACCTGACCGAGGCGCTCTGCGCCGCCGCCGGGGTCCACGGGATCGCCGGCCTGGTGCGCTGGTCCACCACCGCACCGACGGCCCTCGTGGCCTCCCTGGCGCCCGCCGTGCTCGCCACGGCGGAGCGTGGTGACCCAGTGGCCGTCCAGCTGCGCCAGGAGGCCGTGACGGCGCTGGTGCGCCTCGCCAAGGCCGCGGGGGCCGGGACGGCTGCGGTGGCCTGCTCGGGTGGTCTGATCGCCCCCGGGGGAGCGCTCCGCTCCGCGCTGGTCGCGGCCTGCGCCGCCGAGGGGATCCCGGTCCACGCGACCGCCATTGATCCCTGTCGGGGTGCCATCGAGATCGCCGCAGGCGTCTCCTGATCCATGGGCGGCACGTTCTGGCCCAGTTGAGCGTAGTATGGAAATGCGTCGTTGTTTCTTCCTTGATCGAGGCTTTGCCGTGACCTTTCGTCGCCCCGTTGCGCTCGCCGTGCTCCTTGCTGGTCTCGCCGGCGCCCTCCCGTCACAGGGACCGGTCCGCCGCCCCCAACCGGCTGGTCAGGAGCTGCTCAGTCAGGTCTTCAACATCATCGTCAATACCGCGGTCGATTCGGTACCCGCCGATTCGCTCTACGAGCGTGCCGCCCGCGGACTGATCGCCTCGCTGAATGATCCCTACGCCGCCATTCTCTCGCCGGACGAGCAGGCGCGGTTCCAGCGGCAGTCGATCGGCAATCGCTACGCCGGCATCGGTGCCTACGTGCGGAGCACCGGTGGGCATGTCACGCTCTTCCGCGTCTTCGACGGTGCGCCGGCGGCGCGCGCGGGCCTCACGCACGGCGACCGCATTCTCAAGGTCGATGACCGCGAAGTCTCCGGGATGCCGGTGGACTCGGTCACCGCGCTGCTGCTCGGTGTGCCCGCCACGCCGGTGCGGGTCACCTACGAGCGGTATCCCTCTCTCACGCCGACGGTCACCACCGTGACCCGCGGCGTCATCCGCACGCCGGCGGTGCCCTACACGATGCTGCTCGAGGGGAAGATCGGTTACGTGCCGATCCAGCGCTTCAACCAGACCGCCGCCGAGGACGTGGAAGCGGCGATGCGTCAGCTCGCCCGCGACGGCGCCACCAAGTACATCCTCGACGTCCGCGGCAATCCCGGCGGCGACCTCGACGCCGCCACGATGATGGCCGGGCTCTTCCTCACCCCTGGGCAGGAAGTGGCGCGCGTGCTGCACCGCGGCCAGGAACCGCAGATCTATCGGGCCACCACCACGCTGCCGATCGGACAGGCGCCCATCGCGGTGCTGGTGGATGGGGCGTCGGCCTCGGCCTCGGAGATCGTCGCGGGCTCGCTGCAGGATCACGACCGCGCCCTGGTGATCGGCACCCGCACCTTCGGGAAGGGATTGGTCCAGACGCAGCGACTCCTCCCCTCCGGGTGGGCCGTGCGGCTGACCACCGGCAAGTGGTACACGCCGAGTGGACGCTCCATCCAGGCCGACCATGGCGGCATGGGTGATGAGCGCTTCGTGGAGACCGACACCACCGGTGCTCGGCCCACCTTCCGCTCGGACGCGGGACGCGTGGTGCTCGGCGGTGGTGGCGTCACGCCGGAGATCGTGGTGCGCCCCGATACCGCCTCGGCTCCTGAACAGGCACTCGCGCGCGCGCTCGGTCAGCGGCTCGCCGATTTCCAGAACGCCGCCTTCGAAGTGGCCCGGATGGCCGCGCCCGGCGTGACGCGCGGCTTCAGCATCAAGCCGGAGTGGCGCGACTCGCTCTTCGCGATGGTGGAGCGGGAGAAGATGCCGGTCACCCGCGAGCAATTCGACGCCGCCCACGAAGTCGTCGATCGGCTGTTGCAGAACCAGATCGCCGGTCTCGCCCTCGGCGACGGAGAGGCGTTCAACCTGGGCATCCCGCGCGACAAGGCGATGCAGGAAGCGCTCACCCGGCTCCGGAAGGCGACGACGCAGCGGGAGTTGTTGGCGGGGGCGTAAGCTTCGAGAAGCGAGAAGCGAGAAGCGTGGTGTAGCGGGCAGGCCTTCCCGTCACACCACGCTTCTCGCTTC
>JANRIW010000011.1:0-42685 GCA_033764505.1 Gemmatimonadales bacterium | reverse complement strand
GCCACTTCGTCGTACGCGATGTACTTGGTCCCGAAGCCCTTGTCGGCCGAGACCTTCGTCAGCGCCGCCGTCGTCGTCGTCTTGCCATGGTCCACGTGGCCGATGGTGCCGACGTTCACGTGCGGCTTGCTGCGATCGAATTTTGCCTTGGCCATCGTCAGGTCCTCGAAGTTCTAGTGTCAGTGCTGCGTGTCGTAAGTCGTAAGTCGTAGGTCGTAAGTCGTGTCGGGTCAGATCAGCCTACGACCTGGGACCTACGACCTATGACCCTTTGCCGGGACACGACGCGCCGGGCGCGGGAACCTCGCCCCGCCTGCCCGGCGTGCCTTGGGCGTCCATGCGGCACGCCCCGTTCCTGCCGTGTTGTCCACCCGAGCCCTCGCGGGCTCGACGGTCCTGCAGAGCTCACGACCGGGATCGAACCGGTGACCTCATCCTTACCAAGGATGTGCTCTACCGACTGAGCTACGTGAGCAAGCGGGCGACGGGACTCGAACCCGCGACCCTCAGCTTGGAAGGCTGATGCTCTACCAACTGAGCTACACCCGCATCGGGTCGTCCGTACGCCAACTTCGGTGACACATGGTGGGGGTAGGATTCGAACCTACGTAGGGCGTAGCCCGGCAGATTTACAGTCTGCTGCCATTAGCCACTCGGCCACCCCACCGCTTGCTGCCCTACCCTCGCCGCTGGAGCTGACGGAGGGGATCGAACCCACGACCGCCCGATTACAAATCGGGTGCTCTACCAACTGAGCTACGTCAGCCTACAAAAAAAGGCCGTTCGACCGACAGACCCTCAACTTACCCGCCTCGGAAAGCGGCGTCAACGGGGCACTACCGGCGCTGCACCTCGGCCGTGCCGTCCCGGTTGTCCCGGACGTCCCACCCCGCCTCGGCCAGCAGGGCCCGGATCCGGTCGGCTTCGGCAAAGTTTCGGGTCTGCTTGGCGGTCAGGCGCTTGTTCGCCCAGAACTGTGCCCAGGGCCCCTGCTGGGCTTCTTCAGAGGGCTGACTTTCGGACCACTCAACGTTTAGGGTGGCGTCGCCCCCCGTCAGATGGAAGCTCCCTGACTCAGCCTTCAGGCTGATTTGTCTCGCCGGCAGAACCTGCAGCACCTCGGTGGCCCGAGCCCAGGCCGCCCGGAAGCTCGGCCCCGGCAGCTCCCCCGCGTCGAGCAGCCGGTTCCCCTCGCGGGCGGCCTCGAAGAGGGCGGCGAGCGCCCGCGGCGTGTTGAGGTCCTCGTCCATGGCGGTCGCAAAATCGGTGGCGAGGGTGGCACCGACGGCCTCGAACGCGGCGCTCCCCGCCCCGTCGGCCACCTGCGCCAGTCGTGCGGCGAGTGCGCCGAGGCGGCGCGACCCCTCACGCGCCGAGTCGAGCGCCTGATCGGTGAAGTCGAGCGGCGCGCGGTAATGCGTCGTGGCGAGGAGCAACCGCACCGTGCCGGCGTCCACCTTCTCCTCGCGCAGGTCGCGCGCCGTGAGGATGTTGCCGAAGCGGTTCGACATCTTGGTGCCGGCCATGGTCAGGAACTCGCCGTGCATCCAGACGCGCGCAAAGTCCGGCTTCCCCGTGTGGGCGCAGCTCTGCGCGATCTCGTCCTCGTGGTGCGGAAAGACCAGGTCGATGCCACCGGCGTGAATGTCGAGCACGTCGGCGCCGAGGTGCTTGCCGATCAGGTCGAGCGCCATGGCGGAGCACTCGAGGTGCCACCCCGGCCGACCGCGGCCGAAGGGTGCGTCCCACGCGGCCCCCACGGCTTCATCCTCGTCGCGCGCGGCCTTCCAGAGCACGAAGTCGCGCGCGTCCTCCTTGGCGTACTCGTCGGCCAGCGTGCGACCTCCCGCCCCGGCCTGCAACTCGCGCGTGTCGAGGCGCGAGAGCTTGCCGTACGCGGGGAAGCGGCCGATCGCGAAGTAGACCGAGCCGTCGTCACCCTGGTACGCGACGCCCTTCGCGAGCAGCGACTCGACCAGGGCGATCATCGGCGCGACGTACTCCGTGGCGCGCGGATAGACGTGCGCCGGGAGGATGCGCAGGTAGGCGCTGTCCTCGAGGAAGGCCTCGATGAAGCGCACCACGTGATCGGCAAGCGACGCACCGGCCGCCGCCGCACCGCGAATGGTCTTGTCGTCCACGTCGGTGAGGTTCATCACGTGGAAGACGTCGTAGCCGCTCGCCTGGAGCCACCGCCGCAGCACGTCCTCGAAGAGGAAGGTGCGGAAGTTCCCGATGTGCGCGTAGTTGTAGACCGTCGGCCCGCAGGTGTAGAGCGACACGCGCGGGGGGGCCAGCGGGACGAAATCCTCGACGGACCGCGTCATCGTGTTGTAGAGCTTCAGCGTCATGCGCCCCCCGCAGCGGCATCGGTGATCGCGGCGCGGTCGGCCGGATTGTCCGGGACCGCTCCGTGGTGGCGCACGTGCACGGTGCGCTGCGGGAAGGGGATCTCGATCCCCTCCCGGTCGAGCCGGATCTTGGCCCGGCGACGGAACTCGCGTCCCGCCTCCCACTGGTTGCCGGGCTGCGTCCGCAGCAGCACGCGGATGGTGACCGCGTTGTCGCCCAGCGATTGCACACCCACCACATCCGGCATGCCGTCGAGGCGCGTCTGCCACCCTTCGTCGCCACCAAACCGCTCGGCCTCGTCACGCAGGATCGCCAGCACCGCATCGACGTCGGCGTCGTAGGCCACGCCGATATCCACCACGGCGCGCGACCAGCCGCGCGTGCGATTGCTCACGGTGGTGATCTGTCCGTTGGGGACGATGTGCAGTGTCCCCTCCATGTCGCGCAGCATCACCACACGGAGCGACATCTTCTCGACCGTGCCGGTCTTTCCCGCGACCTCGATCACGTCACCCACGGCGAACTGATTCTCCATCAGCACGAAGAAACCGCTGATGACGTCCTTGACCAGCGACTGCGAGCCGAAGGAGATGGCGAGCGCGAGGATGCCCGCGCCGCCGAGCAGCGGCGTGATGTCCACGAACTGGTTGAGCGTGAGCACCAGCGTGAAGATCAGGATGACGATCTTGCCGACGCCGCGCAGCAGCTGGGCGATGGTCTGGGCGCGCTTCTCGTGATAGGTGAGGCGGTCGTCGTCGCCGTCATCGGCGGCCGCCACGATCCGGTCGCTCACGATCCGGACCAGGGCCCACGCCACGAAGGCGCTGACCCACAACACGAGGATCTTGACGCCGACGACGCGCAACTCCTCGAGCTCGATGCCGAAGAGGGCGATGAAGCGCTCGACCGAGGCCGTCAGGTCGAAGAGCAGGGAGGAAAGCGAGCGGATCATGGCCGCAAAGTGCCGGGGGGAGGGGGACGGGTCAACGGCCGCCACCCCAGTGCGCTACTCGAGGTCCAGGGTCACCAGTCGCCGGGCGAGGAAGGCCCCGGTCTTGTCGGCCACCCGGACCTCCAGCAGGTAGGAGCCCGCGGGCAGCTCCGCGAGATCGAGCAGGCGGTTCGAAGGGGTGATGCCGGCGCGAAGGGGCGCCGCGAAGGTGAGCCCGATGGCGGCGACGCTGTCGGCGACGCCGCGACGCACCCGCCGCACCTCGATGGTCGTGGTGGCCTGATCCATCGCCCCCTCGCTCCGGACCTGGAAGTAGAGGCGAAGCGGCTCGCTGCGGCGCAGCGTCCCGCCTGGGGAGAGGAAGATCCGCTCGCCTCGGTGGACCCACGAGAGGCCCCGCGATTCGGGGGCGACGATCAGGTCGGAGAGCGCGACGCGCCCCTCGTCGAGCGGGGTGCTGGTCCCGTAGGCCCGACCCCACCGCCGATCCGGCTGCGTGGCCACCATTCCCCAACTGCCGATGCCCCCAAGCCCCGGGTACACCTTGAAGGCGGTGAGGTGGGTGTCCCCCGAGCGACGCGCCGGGACGTCGAATCGCGACGGGAGCGAATCCTCCTGCCACTCCGCCGAAGCGGGAAGCCACCACCGCGCCACCAAGTCCACCAGGGCGTGGGAGCTGCCGCTGCTGTCCCTCACGACCGCCAGGTCCTCGAGGCGCACCCCATAGGTGACCACGGTGATGGGCTCGCCGGTCACCACGTCCCAGAGTTGCTGAACCTGCGCCAATGCCCCGATGGTACGCGACTGGTCGCGGGGCGAGTTGTCGTCCTTCGTGGTGGCGATGGCGAGGTATTCGCGGTCGGCATCGCGCACCCGAAGCAACTGCTCGGGCGGGATGCCTCCCATCCCCGGCAACTGCCGCTCCGCGAGGAGGCAGCGCCACGCATCGATGCCGCACTGCCACGCGCCCACCTTGCCAACCACCAGCGTGGTGGTGCCGCTGCTGCCGTCGAAGTCCGCCTCGCTGAAGGTCACGAACATCGCCTCGCCGCCGATGGTGTAGCGCCACATCTCGAGCGAGGCTTCGCCGCGCGGCGGCACGTTCTGCACGATCCGCTCCGGCTTCCCGAAGCGCATCCACACCACGCCACGATCGTCGAAGTCCACCTGCCAGCGCCGATACTCGCGCCAGATCGTCTCGTTCACCGAGTTGCCCGCCCCATCGACACCCTGATACATCGCCGCGCCGGTCTGGTGTCTGGCCCGCCAGCTGGCTGGGGCATCGAGCATGAAGTGCCGTTCGACATGCTCGAGCCGCGCGAAGTGCTCTGCCAGGCGCGCGCCGAGCGGGCGCCCGTCACGCAGATCGCGCTCCACCAGTCGGTCGCGTACCCAGGCCCCACGGAGCGAATCAGGGGTGGCGCTCCAGGCGGCACGCTCGGCGGGACTCAGGAACCACTGCAGGTGCCATTCGACGTCGCGCTGCGAGAGCGCGTCCCGTGCGGCGTCGGCTGCCGCCTCGAACAGGTGCATGCCGTCCAGCGAATCGGCATCGCGGAAGCGCTGCCGCACGAGTCGGAGCAGGTGCCACGTCGAGTCCTGACCGCCCGCGAGTCCCGCCTCGGCACACTCACGGACATCCGCCGCGTCACCGACGCGCACGGCAAAGTCGGCGCAGGCGCGCAGTACGAGCGGACTGCGGATGCCGGTGGCCACCGCCCTGCGCATCGCCTCCGCGAATCCAGCAGGCACCTCGGCTTGGGCGTCGGCCACCGTGAGCAACGCCATCAGTTCGTAGACGACGGGGTCCGGGTCGGGCAGCCGCGAGGCGTAGATCGTCGCGTCCAGCGCGCCGTCACGCCAGGAGGTACCGGCATGCATGAGGTGGCTTTCGCGCGAGCCCGCCCCGATGGCATCGAGCAATGCCCGCCCGCATGCCAGCTTTGCCCACTGCACGGCCGTGACCTGCTTGCGTGCCTCGCGGACGCGCGTCGCCAGGCGCTCCTCGTTCTCGAGCAGCGCCTGACGATTGGTGGTGAGCGGCACCGGGCAGAGATCTCGAATTCGCTCCGCAAGCTGCGGATCGGCGCCTGGATACGTCATCGGCGTGAAGGGCGCCGCCTGCAGCAGCAGACCGAGAGCGAGGCTCGCCATCATGGCTCACCCCCAGTGCCGAGGACTCGACCAACCAGCTCCACGCTCCCCGTGACCGACACCCTGGGGGGCATCTGGATGGACTGCCGCCGCGCGCCGAGCGACACCGAGCGGGTGACCCGCACTTCCGTCACCGACGACTCGACGGGTCCGTAGATCCGCCAGCGCACCGGCAGCCAGCCGCCATCCTCGAGATTTGCGAACGCCACCATGCCGCCAGCTGCGCCGTTCTTGATGTGGCCCGGGAGATGGCGATGGACAAAGGTGAGTTCGCGAAGCGAGAGCGTCGTGGCGTCAATCAGCAGATCGCCGGCGACATCGACGAGCTTCCCCTTCGACTTCGGTTCGTAGGTCACCCGGACCAGGCCGGTGTCGCCCTCGCGTGGCTTGGCGTCGAAGGCGAAACAGTGCGACTCGAGGAACCAGTCGGCGAAGAGCACGCGCAGGTCGGGTCCGTAATAGACGCGCCCCTTCCCCTCCTCGGGGGCAAGGAGGCGCGCGAATCCCTCGGCGCGCAGCAACGCCGGGTTGACGCTCTCGAGCGGCCACTTGGTGAGCTCGCCACGCGTCGTGTCGGCGGTGGTCCGTGCTGGCTTGACGTTGGTGAGGGTGCGCGTGCGGACTTCTTCGACAGCGTACGTGGTCCCAAGCCCGATGCCCTGCTCCATCACGGCGAGCGACGCCTTGGCTCCCTCGAGCAACCGACCGAACAAGGGATCGTCGAGGATTTCGAGGCCGCACATCCGCCGCTTCCCGGCAGCGACGAGATCCGGGAGGATCGCAACCGCTGCCTCGAGCTGGAAGTCAGGGAGCTGCGCGTCGCCGCCAGCGATGGTGATCGAGGCGACGGGATGGATCGTGTAGCCGATGGCGGCCGCACGCACGCGAAAGGCGCCACTGCGGCCGGGGACGAATCGGAAGGTCCCGCTCGTCGTCGTGAGCGCGCGCTGCAGCGGCCGACCGACGCTGTCCTGCAGCTCCACCAGCGCCCCGGGAATCGGCCGCGCATCGCCGGCGGCCACGACCCGGCCGCGCAGCACTTGGGCCTGGGCATCCACCGCACCCAGGCCCACCAGCAACAGCAGTCGGCAGAGAACGGCGCGCACGCCTACCGCTTCACGACAACGATCGCCTGCCGCGAGGTGACCGTGCGCCCACCCTCTTCCACCGAGACCGTGAGCCAGTGCGTGCCGACGGGGAGCTTGCCAAGCGCGAGGCTCTTCCGGACCTGCGTGAAGGCGCCGGTGGCGCGATCGGACGAGCGGATCCGCACCGTGGTCTTCACCCGCGGATTCTGCGGCTTCACCTCGAGCGTGGTCTGGTAGGCCGCCCCCTCCGCGAGGCCATGCACCTCGTAGTAGAGCTCCACCGTGGCGCCCTCCTGCCAGACGCCGAGGGTGTTGACGGGGAACCCTTCCCCGTCGCCGGGCCAGCGGAGCGAAGTGCCGGCGACGCCCGGGACGATGCTGCTCAGCGAGAAGGCCACCTCGGGCACCGCGAGTCCGCGCTGCAGGCCGTACGCTCCGACACTGTCGGGATGCTGGGCCATGCGCACCGCGAGCTGCCAGGTCCCCGCGGGGAGTGGCACCTCGAACCAGCCGGCCACGTTCATGTTCGGCGCATCGACGCCGCTGCGCACGAACTGCCGGAGGGTGTCGACCGTCACGGTCCGGCCACTGGCGGCCTCGAACGCGACCAACCGGAATGTCACCGGATAGACGCGCCGCCCCTCGGATGAGTCACTGGCCACGAGGGAGCGCAGGGGAATCGCGAAGGTGACCAGCGCCCGCGAGGTGGCGTCGCGTGCCGAGCCGACCACGTAGCTCTGCACCACCGCATTCCACGCCTTGGTGAGCGGCGGCGTGTCGGAATCGGCGGTGGTCGCCGTGCGCGCATCGCCGCGACTCCGGTCAATCACCGCCAGCACCGACGCGATGCAGGTCGGGTACTCGTTCTGCGCGAGGATCCGCCGCTCGCCGACATTGATCAGGTTCGCCCCGACCCGCGCGTACTCCGGGTCGAGCCGCCCGCGCAGGAACCACTCGAGGCCGTAGCCCTTGACCGGGAGGTAGCTGGTCAGCGTGGTCGGCCCCCACTGCCCCATCGCGACGCTGCCGCGGAAGTGCAACACGCGCCACGCCCCCTCGATCCAGTAGAGCCACGACTCGTTGCGCTCCATCGACCGCATCGTCTCGATGTCGAGCTGCCCCTCGATCGGCGTCACCGGGCTGCTGGCGTTGGGAATCGGCGCGAAGAGCGTGCTGCCGCCGTCCAGTACCGATGCCCAGCCGATCTCGCGCGCAAGCGATTCGAAGACCTCGGCGCCCGTGTTGCGAATCGGTCCGGTCCCCACGCCCACGACCCGGCCCGCAGGTTCCCCGTGGCGCAGGTAGATCAGGCCGCGATGATCGAGCAGCGGCTCGCGAAACCGAAGGTCCCCGGCGAGCGACGGCTGCAGGCGGACGAGTCGTTCGTAGAGTGGTGAATCGTTCGCGACGCAACGATCAAGGCGATCGAAGAGATATTCCACGCGCGCGTAGTGACGACGACGCTCCGGCTTCGGCACCCGATAGTCGCGGAAGGCCACGGTCCAGCGGCGGAGGTGTTCACTCAGGCGCTCGCCGGGGCGATTGGCCGCGGCCGCATCACGCTCCGCCCAGAAGCGCTGCAGCCACGGCTGCACCGCGACATCGGGGAGGGCGTCGAAGGCCGCGAGCGTGTCACCCTCGAGGATCCACGCGAGGTCGAAGCGATACGCCTCGCGGGCCACCGGCGTGAGCGCGCGCAAGCCGGCCCAATAGGCGCGGTTCGCGTCGTCACCACGCCCGAGGGCCATCAGCGTTCGGGCCCGCTCGAGGGAGAGCCGACCCGCGTCCCCGCCGAGAGCCGCGGCGCGCTCGAAGGCGGCGAGCGCCTGTTCATGCTGCCCCGCCGTCCGCAGGTCGCGCGCGTGGACGAGCTGGAAGTCGGCCGTAGCCGCCGGCGCGCTCACCATGCGTTCGACCAGCCGTCGCTGATCGGCGGTGAGGTAGCGATCGCCGGCGGCCACCAGTTGCGTCGAGGCCAGCTCGCGGGCGGGCGCGAAGGACGGGTCACGCTCGAGCGCCATCAGCAGATGGCGCCAGAACGCCTCCACGTACCCCTCGCCCTCGCGCTGCGCATCCGACAGCATCGGCGGCGCATCCATCCGGACCAGCGCCAGCAGGCCGCGCGCGGAAAGGAAGGGCCCCCAGGCCGACTGCTTCTGCCGACTGGTGGCCATGGTGGCGAGACGGAACATCTCGCGAATCGGTGCCGGGTCGCCGTTGGCCTCGCCGCGCTGCAGCAGCGCGAGCGCGTCGACGGCGATCCCGTCAGGGTTGGCGGCGGCCTGGCCCTGCGCCGTCAGCGCAGGCGGAATCCATCCGGCGTCGCTGTTGAGGGCCGACTGCTGCGCCGACAATGGCAGCGGCGGAACCGTGAGCATGGCGAGAATGCAGACCAAGGGACGGGCGCCGCGATCGAGCATGGGGGCAACCTGCGGTGGGGGATTCCCAAGGTTACCGAATTTGCCAGACGCCGTCCAGCGCTAGGCGCGTGGCGCGGGCCTGGCGCCCGGACGCAGGTAGGCGGTCCAGTAGACCCCGGCGACCAGGAGCGTGCCGCCAATCACGTTTCCAACTGTGACTGCCGCGAGGTTGCGCAGTACGGCCGCCATCGTGATGGCGCCCCCCGCATCGAGCAGCATCGCATAGGGGAGGAAGAACCAGTTGGCAATCGAGTGCTCGAATCCGCTGGCGACGAAGGCGGTCACCGGGAAGAGAATGGCCAGCACCTTGTCCGCCACGCTGCGCCCTCCCATGGCGAGCCACACCGCGAGGCAGACCAGGGCATTGCAGAGGATGCCTCGCGCGATCGCCTCGACGATGGTCAGCCCCGCCTTGGCCGTGGCGATCTGGACCGCCGTGTCGCCCACGCCGCCGCCGCCGAGGGCGTCGATGTTGCCCCACCACGCCAGCAGGACCGTGGCCAGGGCGCCGATCACGTTGCCGGCATAGACAATCAACCAGTTGCGCAGCACGGCACGAATGCCGATGAGACCGCTCGCCCACGCCATCGCCAGCAGGTTGTTGCCGGTGAAAAGCTCCGCGCCGGCAACGATCACCAGCACCAGCCCGACGCAGAAGCTCAGTCCCCCGATGAGTCGGGTCACGCCGAAGCCGAGCTGCGGATCGGTGACCACCACGGTGAACAGCAGCGCGGCGAGTGCGATGAAGGCCCCGGCCAGGATGGCGAGCACCAGCAACGTGAGTGCATCGGTGCCCGCCTTCACCACCCCGGCCTGCTCGGCCTTGCGTGCGATCTCGCGAGGGGGGAAGGCGTCGACGAGGTCGGTCATCTGGATCGCGTGATGTCGTAGAAGCCGGCCGGCGCGCTCGCGAGGTCGTCGGGATCCACACAGACGTTGCAGACGCGATTCATCGCGGTGACACCGTGCAACCGCACGTGAGGCGTGCGATGCGTTGGCAGCACGGGTTCCTCGCGCAGCAGGTCGGTGCTGAGGTACTTCTTGTTGGAGTCGCAGAAAACCGTCGCCACCACGGCGTCCGGGCCGAGCGCATCCTGCGCCTCGATGGCGGCGAGGAAGTTGGCGCCGCTGGAGATGCCCACGGCGAGCCCCAGTTCACGGGCCAGCGCCTGCGCCATCAGGATCGCGTCGCCGTCGTCCACCGCGATGACGCGATCGAGCTCCGCGAGGTTCACGATCGGCGGGATGAACTCGTCACTGATTCCCTGGATGCGGTGCTTGCCCACCTTGTGCCCGGTCGTGAGCGTGGGCGAGTTCGCCGGCTCGACGGGGTGGAGCCGGATGTCGGGTCGCATCCGGCGCAGGTAGCGCCCGGTACCCATGATGGTGCCCCCGGTGCCGACGCCCGCGACGAAGGCATCGGGATTGAGGCCGGCGTTGCGCAACTGGGCCCAGATCTCGGGGCCTGTGGTGCGAAGGTGCGCATCGCAGTTCAGCTCGTTGGCAAACTGCCGCGGCAGGAAGGCGCCCGGCGTATTCCTGGCCAGCTCCTCCGCCAGCGCGATCGATCCCAGGAAGCCCCCCTCCTCCTTCGAGACCAGGCGAATGGTGGCCCCGAAGGAACGGATCAGGGCGATCCGCTCGGCGCTCATCCAGTCGGGCATGAAGATGGTCACCGGATGACCGAGGGCGCGGCCGATCGCCGAGAAGGAGATGCCGGTGTTGCCGCTGGTGGCTTCGATGATCATCCCGCCGACCAGGAGGTCCCCACTCTCCCGGGCGCGCCGCAGGATGTGCAGCGCCATGCGGTCCTTGATGCTGCCGGTGAGGTTCAGGCTCTCGGCCTTGGCGTAGATCCGGCGGGGGAGGCCGCCATCGACCGAGAATTCGACGGTCAGGAGGGGCGTGTTCCCCACGAGCACGCGAAGCCCGCGGAGACGGTCGGCGAGGGTCATGCTCATGCGGGGCTCCGGGCAGGGCAGTCGGGGGAACCGCCCACCCACCATTCTATCACCTCGGTGGCGAGTCCGCTCGTCGGCAGGGGGACTACCTTCCCGGGTGTCCCGCAGGCCCTCCTCGCTGTCCGGAGAGTCCATGCCCCGACTCGACCGCTGGTTGGTGACCGCGACACTCCTGCTCGCCGTGCCGGCACTTCCAGCCCAGCAGCCGCCCGCGTCGGCCGATGCCACGCATCCGGTGCGTCTCTTCCTCGATTGTGCAGCCTCGGGTTGCGACTTCGACTACCTGCGAACCCGCGTGACGTGGGTGGACTACGTTCGCGACCCGGCCGCAGCCGATGTGCACGTGATCATCACCGCCTTGTCCACCGGCGGGGGCGGCAGCGAGATCACCCTGAAATTCGCCGGGCGCCAGCGGTTCCTCGGCATGGACGACGAGTTTCGCTACGCACTGCCGCAGGGGACGACGAGTGACGAACGCCGTGCCGAGCTGGTGCGAGTGCTTTCGCTCGGCCTCGCGCGCTACGCGGTCCGCCTGTCGGGCGGCAAGGGACTCGCGATCGGCTACACGGTGCCGACCGCCATCGCGGCCGTCGCGTCGCACGATCCCTGGAAGCGGTGGGTCTTCTCGCTCGGCATCAGTGGCTACGTGAGCGGCGAGTCCAGCGCGACGTCCAGCGATGTCAGCGGCAACCTCTCCGCGGCGCGCGTCACGGCGGAATGGAAATTCGAGCTCGGCCTCTCGGGCAACAGCAGCAACAATCGCTTCTCGCTCGGCGACGGGACCGTGTACCGCGCCAGCGTGCACAGCTACTACCTGAGCGGGAAACTGGTGCGCTCCCTGACCGACCACCTCTCTGTCGGTGCCAGCTTTGGCGGC
Source organism: Gemmatimonadales bacterium (assembly GCA_033764505.1). Taxonomy (GTDB): domain Bacteria; phylum Gemmatimonadota; class Gemmatimonadetes; order Gemmatimonadales; family GWC2-71-9; genus Palsa-1233. Next base: position 30,881 of record JANRIW010000011.1, on the reverse strand, counting down.
TCCTCCTCCTCGCAGGACAACATCGACCTGTACACCCGGGTCGCCCCGACCATCGAGTACGACTTCTTCCCCTACGCCGAGTACACGCGGCGGCAGCTCCTGCTGCAGTACAGCGTCGGGCTCAACCGCTACGACTACACCGAGACCACCATCTTCGACCGGGACCGCGAGACCAGATTGCGGCAGCGCCTCTCGCTGGACTACTCCACCCGGACCACGTGGGGGTCGGCCAGCATCGGCGTGGCAGGCGGTGCCTACCTCTCGGACATTCGTCAGAATCGGCTGTCGGTTGATGCCAACATGAACATCCGGATCGTCCAGGGACTGTCGTTGAACTACGGCGGCTCCTACGCCCGAGTCCGGGACCAGATCACCCTGCCGCGGGACGGCGCGAGCGACGAAGAGATCCTGCTGCGCCTGAGACGGCTGCGCACCAACTACCAGTATTCGACGTATTTCGGGCTCAACTACACCTTCGGCTCGGTGTTCAACAACGTGGTGAACCCACGCATGAACTACTTGGATCGGTGAGCGCCGGCGGGGAGCGCCGCCGTGTCACGGCACCGGACGTCAGTCGTCTCCCTCAGATCCACGACATGCCACCGTTACCCCGCAGGAGGACTGCCATGCCCCAGGCTCGTCTGTGCTCGTTGCTCATCCCTCTCGCCATGCTGGGCTTGGCCGCACCAATGGCTGCGCAAGGCGCCACCGCCTGCCTGGAGGGGCGGGTCTTCGGCGGGCCGGGGGTGCCTCTCGCCGGCGCCCGCGTCACGGTGACCTTCACGGCCTTCACCACAACGACCGACGATTCCGGCCGCTACGTGTTCCTGTCGATCCCGGCCGATACGGTCAGCCTGCGCGCCACCTATGTCGGCCACACGCGCTCCCAGGTCGATGGGCTGCTGCTGCCCGCTGGCCACGCGATCCGCCAAGACTTCGTGCTGGAGCCTTCGGCGCCGAGCACGCCCCCGCCCGGCGATGCAGGGATGAGTGCCGCGGCGAGCGGCGACCGCGCACCCCCCGCCCCGCCCCGGGCGCCGGCGGCGCGCTGCCCAAACTTCGTGCCGGAGTACGGCGCGGGGAGCTACGTGGACAAGTTGCCCGTGGATCAGATTTCGAGGGTGCTCACCATCGCCCCAGGCACGCGCACCATTGGCCCGCCGGGAGACAGAAACACCTATGTCGACGGCGTGCCCGTCCAACGGAGAAACCCGGTCGCCGACAGCACCACGGGGCGCGTCGAGGGGGTGATCCGCCGAGAGGATGGCGCGCCTTTGGCCGCGGCGAGGGTGGCGATCGTCGGCACCCCGCTCCGGACCATCACCGATGCGCAGGGCCGCTTCCGGCTGCAGTCGATCCCGCCCGGCACCATCGCCATTCGGGTCACCCGGCCGGAGTACCGCGACGCCTTGATCGAGGGACTCCGGCTCCGTGGCGGGCAACTCATCGTGCAAGACGTGGTGCTGGCGCGAGCACCCTAGCGCCGACCTGACCGTACGTCAGTGATCGCGACGCACCGGCACGCCGTTCGGGAGCGTGCCGTAGAAGTGCTGCGACTTGCCCACCGGATCGCTGATGGGATCCCACGACGGCAGGAAGAGGCGCTGGTAGATGTTCGCCAGCTTGTTCGCCACCGCCATCGGGCAGCGAAAGTGATGGAGGATCAGGAAGAGGCGCCGCCGCACCGCCCAGTTGTGCATGAACTGCTCGGAGTAGAAGCGGTAGCCCCACCGCGCGAAGAAGAGGTCGCTCGACGCGCGCATGATCTTCGCGTTCCAGCGGTGGTCGAAGTACTTGAGGTCGCTCAGCGAGGCGCGCGTGCCGAGGTTGTCGAACTCCACCACCGAGCGCGGGTCGACCACCTGTCGCCGGCCCATCGCCTGCAGTTGCATCGAGATGTCGATATGCTCGCGAATGGTCATGTGCGGAATGTCGAGCGCCCGGAGGGCGGCGGTCTCGAACATGACGCCGTGCATCTCGAAGGTCTCGGTGTCGCGCACCTCGGTGGGCAGCTCGCGGTGCGGCGTGCGGCGGAAGTGCTTGTTCTCGATCAGGTACGGGGTGCCCGCGACATCCACGACGCGGATGTCCGACGTGTAGAGATGGCAGCGAAGATCCTCGCCGTCGTCCACGCCCGCGCGCTCGAGCGTCAGCGGATTGATGATCGCCGCGTTGGTGGCCGCGGCCGTCTCGAGGAGCGGCGGGAGCCATCCCGGCGTCACGTCGGAGTCGTTGTCGAGGTGCATCAGGTAGGGCGTGTCGATCCGATCACGAATGGCGGCCAGCGCCTCCATCGGGATGACGAGCCCGAGCGAGACGATGGTCGCGTTGGGCTTCCCCCGAATGGCCCCCTCCATCTCGCGGCGCAACGCGGGCGGGTAATCGGCGTCGATCACCAGGAGCTTGAAGGGCTCCGGCGTGCACCGATAGAGGTTCTCGATGCAGTCGGCGATCCCGGTGTAGCGATCGCGCGGGGTAATGACCACAGTCACGGCAGGCATGCGTTCTCCGGTCAAGCGGGGGGTCTCAGCAAGCTATGCGAGATTCGCGCCGGGCAAACGGGAGTGAAGTCGTTGGAATTGTTGCAGTTGCATACGCCCCCCCGGCTCGCCTTGCGCTGGCCGTCCGGTGGGCTAGCTTGGAGACAGCGTTTCGGCCATGAAACGTTTCCCGCACAACCAGCGCACTGCCCCACCAGAACGCCCCAGCTGGAGGCTTCCGCCATGCCGTGGATCGAATCGCAGCTCGCCACCCTTGCCACTGTCGCCGTCGGGCTCTTCGTGGTGGTCAACGGGGCCTTCATCGCGGCCTTGGTGATGACCCGCGACCGCCGGGTGGTCGATCGGTGGACCAAGCCGCTCCTGATGACCGACGCGGCCCTGTTGGTGACGGCGTTTGCCACCCCGGTCGTCGGCCTGACCCTCAAGGTGGGCAGCTTTCTGGTCTCGACCCTCGCCGCGATTCCGGCCACGCTCCTGCCGGGCAAGTAGTCCTGCTTCGCCTCGCGCAGTGGATCCTCCGGATCTTCGCCGGCCTGGTGGTCCTGCTGCTCCTCGCTGTGGTTGCAGTGCACTTCCTCAGTTCCTCTCGCCTCGACAAGCGCTGGGACATTCCGGCCGAAACGGTGACCGTGTCCACGGACTCCGCCACGGTCGCCCATGGCGCGCATGTCGCCACGCTGCTCGGCTGCAACGGCTGCCATGGTCCCGATCTCTCCGGCAGGATCTTCCTCAACGCCCCGGGCATCGGGCGCATCTGGGCACGCAATCTCACCCCCGGTGAGGGCGGGGCCGGGGCGACCTACACCGACGCCGACTGGGTGCGTGCCATTCGCCACGCGGTGGCACCCGATGGCCGCGGGCTCTACTTCATGCCGTCGCAGAACTACCAGCGCCTGAACGATCACGACCTTGGCGCATTGGTGGCCTGGCTGCGGAGCCTGCCCGCCGTGGATGCCGTGCATCCGCCCAACGAGCTCAAGCTGCTTGGCCGCTTCCTCTACCTGCGGGGCAGCCTGCCGTTGGTGACCGCCGAGCAACTCGATCACGACGCCCCGCGTCCGCCCTCGGTGCCGATCGGTCCCACGGTGGCGTACGGCGAGTATCTCGCGGGCGGCTGTCGCGGCTGTCACGGCGAGACGTTCTCCGGCGGCGCGATCCCCGGCGGCCCCACCATGTTGCCGTCGCGCAATCTCACGCCCGACAGTGCCTCGGGGATCGGGCGCTGGTCGTTCGAGGACTTCCGCATTGCCATGCGATTCGGGCAGTTGCCGCAGGGTGTGATGATGGACTCGGTGGCGATGCCGTTGGCGATGTCGCGCGAGTTCACCGATGATGAGCTGACCGCGCTGTACACCTACTTCATGTCGTTGCCGGCCAAGCCGTACGGCAACCGCTGAGCTGCGCACCGGCTCACGGCGGCGCCGGGTGGCGCGACGCCATGTCCCGCCGATACTCTTGGGATGGTCGGTCAACCACCCCCCGAACTCGGAGCACCGATGGGAACGATGATCTTCTTCGGCGCGATCGCCGCCTTCCTCTTCTGGGTGATCGCGGCGTTCAACCGCTTGATCGCGCTCAAGGGGCAGGTTCAGAACGGGTGGAAGCAGATCGACGTGCAGCTCAAGCGTCGCCACGATCTCGTGCCCAACCTCGTCGACACCGTCAAGGGCGCCCTGCAGTTCGAGCGGGAGACGCTCGAAGCCGTGATCGGGGCCCGGACGCGGGCGGTCGGGGCCACGGGCGTCCATCAGGTCGCCCAGGCTGAGGGGGAGCTGACGCAGGCGATCGGTCGGCTCTTCGCCGTCGCGGAGGCCTACCCGGACCTGAAGAGCCTGGCCGGGGTGCAGCAGTTGCAGGAAGAGCTGGCGTCGACGGAAAATCGCATCGCCTTCGCTCGCCAGCACTACAATGATGTCGCCACGACCTACAACGTCACCCAGCAGCAGTTCCCCACCGCCCTGGTGGCGGGACTGGCCAAGGCCTCGATCGTCGAACTCTGGGAGATCACGGACTCAGGCGAACGCGACGTACCCAAGGTAGACATCTCCCTCCGTTGATTCCCTCGGTCGGCAGCGGTCGATTCCGGCGCGATCTCTTCACCCAGCAGGAGGAGAACCGCCGCAAGTCCAGCTGGCTCGTCGTGGCCTTCGTGGCGTTCTTCGCGTGGGTCGGCTTCGGCGGCGACCTGGCCCTCATGCGGAGCACGGCCGACGGCAGCTTCGGCTATCGGCACGGCATTCCGGTGATCGGCATCGTCGTGACGCTCGTCGCGAGCGGCCTGGCGTGGTCGGCCTGGCGCCACGGCGACAAGCAGATCCTCTGGTCGACCCGCGCCATGGAACTGATCAACGCCGTCACGCCGGCGCAGCAACGCCTGGTCAACGTGGTCGACGAGATGTCGATTGCCAGTGGCTTGCCGCGGCCCACACTCTGGATCGTGCCCGACCGCGACCCGAATGCGTTCGCGACGGGGCGCGATCCGAAGCGGGCCTCGATCGCCTTCACCGAGGGGTTGCTCGAGGTGCTCGATCGCGACCAACTGCAGGCCGTCGTCGCCCATGAGTTCGCGCATGTCGCACGCTACGACACGCGCCTGATGACCCTGGTGGCGGCGATGGTTGGGGCGATCGCCCTGCTGAGCGACGGGCTGGGGCGACTGCTCTGGCATTCGGGCGCTTCGAGCGAGGCGGCGACCCGCGCTGCAGGTGGCGTGGTGGCACGTCGCAGCGGCGGCCGCGGGTCGGCTGGTGCGGTGCTCCTCGTGGTATGGCTCGCGACGATGGTGGTGGCCCCCCTGGTCTCCCGCCTTGTGGCGATGGCCATCTCCCGGCGGCGCGAATTCCTCGCCGATGCCACCGCCGCGCAGTACACCCGGAACCCGGGCGCCCTCGCCTCCGCGCTGGCCGTGCTCAGTGCGTCGCGCGGCGCGACCCACCGCATCGGACGCGCCGCCAGTCACCTCTGCATTGTCGATCCGACCGAGCGCCGTGTCGAAGGGATGCGCGGGGCGCTGGGGAATCTGCTGGCGAGCCACCCACCGGTCGCCGAACGGATCGCGCGACTCGAGGCGATGGGGTGAACGCCGATGCCATCGCGGCCCCCGAACCTTGGTTCGGGGGCCGCGTGGCGTGTGGCGTGTGAGGGGCCAGGTCAGCGCGTTTTCCGGCGACGGCTGGCCGTGGCGAGCCCGACCAGGCCCGTGGCAAGCAACGTCATCGTGGCGGGCTCGGGCACGATCTCGAGCGTGCCGCCATCTTCGCGCGTGATCCGGAACAACGCATCCTGATAGTCCGCGTCGGAGCCCGGCGCCCCGGTATAGATGTCCTCCATGCCGGCGATCACCTCGTTGGGATAGCCCGTGTTGCGGAAGAGTGCGAATTGGTTGTCCGCGGTCGAGCGCGCGATGGTGCCGTTGGTCAGCGACATCCACAGACCCCACGCACCGGCAAAGAAGTGATTGGTGGGCAGGGCAAGCGTGTTGAGGTTCACCAGCGTGAGAGGCGTCGCCAGTTCGAAGTAGCCCCAGTCACGATTCTGCCCGGCGACATCACCACCATCCAGCGTACCCGGCAACAGCGAGAAGGAATAGGCGCCTCCACCGAAGAGGAAGGGCTGGAACCCGCCACTGCCCGAATTCCAGTACTCGGTCTGCACGAGGCCGGCGTATGGCAGCCAGCCCACGGGACGCTGGCTGCCGCAGTTGGCGGTGAGGGCACTGCCCGTGACGATGTAGCCCGAGTTGCAGAACTGACCATCGTCGGACCAGTTGTCCCAGAACTGCCCACCATCGTTGGCGGGGGTGCCGATCGCGGTCCACTGTGCAGTGAGCGGTGTGGCCACGACGAGTGCGGCGGCGAGCGACATGACGAGCGGTTTCATGATGCCAGGACCCTCCGAGGGGGTACGGCTCAGGACCGCATCAAGCGTACCCCGTCGTTGGACGGGGCCCGTCGCTCCACCTGTTGGCTAACCCCTTGTGATGCCGAGGGTTGATGTGGGAGATCGCGACGTACGCCTGCGCGTACGTGGTGCGTGCGCGACAGACACTGTGTCGCGCGCGCACTGCAGTTGGACGACCACCGCGCTCCCGATTGCCATCCGCCGCGACACGCGGAGAGGCTACCGTCCGTTCGGCCGCCGCGTGGGTGCGGGTGTCGCGGCCGGAGGTGGCGCGGCCGCGCGACGCACGTTCTGCGGACCGCCGTGGAGGAACTCTCCCACCAGGATCACGCCATCCTGCTTGTAGACCAGGCCATCCTTCAACACGAACTGCACGTCCCGCAGCGCGTCGAGTGATTCGAGCGGATTCCCCGAGAGGGCAATCAAGTCGGCCGCCATTCCCGGCTTGATCGGACCGCGCCTCGTCTCCAGTTCGCTGACCTTGTAGCCATTGATGGTCATCGCCTTGAGCACCTCGGCGTTCGGGATGCCGGCGTCCTGCCAGCTCTTGATGAACTCGATCGCCACCTCGCCCCGCAGCTTCCCCTCCACGTAGTAGTCCGAGTCGGTGGAGTAGGTGAGCAGCACCTTGTTCTCGAACGCATTCGTGAGGCCGGCCACCGTGCGCTGATACGCCGCGGCACTCGTGTGCCCAACCAGAGTGATCGGCGTCTCGGTCCCGACGCGCCAGATGCCCTTCGCGGCCATCTGCTTGTGGAGGGTGTCATTGAGCGCCGAGGCGTGCTCGATCGACCAGATGCCGGCGTCAATGGCACGTTGCGCACCCGCGGCGGTCTGCACGTGTCCCGCGACCTTCAGCCCCGCCTTGGCGGCCTCGCTGATGAAGAGCTGGATCTCCTCGGTGGTGTAACCCCAGCGCTTGCAGTCCACGCAGATCTTGATCACGCGTGCGCCGAAGAGCGCGTTCTGGCGCACCGCCTTGATGATCTCGTCGCGGGTGTCGGCTTCGAGATACTCCGGATAGACGATCTTGTGGTCGAGTGCCATGCTCGGCGTCGGCGAGAACTGCCCGCCCAGTCCGCCGATGATGAGCCCGGAGGTGATCAACGTCGGGCCCGGAAGCCAGCCGGCCTCGATCGCCTGGCGGAGTGCGACATCGGCGTAGTTGGCATTGTTGCCGAGATCACGGACAATCGTGAAGCCGCCAGCCAACATCTGCAGGCCGTTCGACGCTGCCTGAATGGCCCGCAGCTCCGACGATTCCTTGATGTAGGTGATGTAGTAGTCGTTGCGCTCCGGATTCTCCTTGTAGGTGAGCGCCAGATGGTTGTGCGCATCCACCAGCCCGGGCATCACCGTGAGCTTCGAGAGATCGATCACCTTCGCACCGCTCGGGACCGCCACGTCAGCACCCACGGCCGTGAAGCGCCCGCCCTGCACCAGAATCACCGCATTGCGCGTGATGGTGCCACTCTCCGGATCGAGCAGCCGTCCGGCGCGGATGGCGGTGATCGGTCCGCTCGGTGCTGCCGCCGGCGCGCCGCCCTGGGCCACCAGCGGAGTGATCGCCACGGCGAGCGCGAACAGCGGACCGGACCAGGGCAAACGACGCATGACGACACTCCGTGCGGGGGAAGTGGTGGTGGGACGAACGGATGGTGGGCGAACGAGAGGGGGGGACGCGAGGCGTCGCTGGAGAGTACGGCGAGAGCGGGAGCCCCGCCAGTCCGGCGCCCGGTCGGTGGTCGACCGGGCCGTGTGGTTCAGGGACGCGTGAAGCCGGCGATCGCGTCGAGGAGGGGGGTGGCGTCGAACCGCACCGGATCGGTGCACGGCAGGCCGGTCTCGCGTGCCGCATCCTCGCAGGCCCGCCGCGCCTCGTCATCGCTCATGTCGTAGGTGTTGAGCGCGATGCCGATCACGCGCGAGGGATGCACCGTGTTGGCCATCGTCTCATAGAGACGCACGTACTCGGCAAGCGGCGGCATCGCGAGCCAGGCCGCCGGCCGATAGTCACCGATGAACTTGCGACTCGCCTGGTGACAGAGGAGCATCGCATCGGGGCAGGAGCCATGCAGCAGGCCAAGCGTCACGCCCGAGTAGCCGGGGTGGTTGATGCTGCCCTGCCCTTCCACCAACACCACGTCGGCGTCCACGGCACCCTGGAGCGTGATCTGTTCGGCGGCACCGGCAATGAAGTCGGCCACCACCGCATCGACCGCGATGCCCCATCCCTCGATCATGATGCCGGTCTGCCCGGTGGCCACGAAGTTGGTGCGCAGGCCGCGCGCCTTGAGTCCATCCACCAACCGCAGCTGCGCGGTCATCTTCCCCACGTTGCAGTCGGTGCCCACCGTGAGCACCCGCAGCGCGTCGGTCACCTTGGCCCGGCCCGAGGCCACCGGCAAGTTGGCCGGGGGCCGGCGGAGGTCCTCGATGCGCCGACCATGCACGCGCGCCGCCTCGGCGAGCAGCGGGTCGTCGCCGAGGAAGGTGTGCAAGCCACTGACAATGTTGCAGCCGCCCTCGAGGGCCTCCCGCAGCCAGGCGCGCCACTCATCGGGCAACTGGCCACCCACCGGCGCGATCCCGATCAGGACCGAGTTCGCGCCGAGGGCGAGGCCTTCCTGCATCGAGGCGACGACGGGGATGTCGCCGCCCGCGCCGAGGATGTCCTGCGAGGTCTTGCCGGCGTGCTGCCGGTCGAGCACCGCGACCACCCGATCGGGCTGGAAGCGGATGATGGAATTCGCCGTCTTCGACGTCAGCGGACCGAAGTCCCCATCCGCGAGGATCAGGTGGCGCGGGACGCTCACGACTGCTCGGACTCGGTGATGATCGTCTCGCCACCCTGCCCGATCTGCTTGGGCGCCTCGGCCTTCGGGGCGGCGAGCATCCCCATCTTGGCCTTGAGCTCCAGCAACTGCTGGTCGGACGAGCCGTGGTACTCGAGCTGTTCGAACTCCTTGGCCAGCTTGTCGCCGGTGAACTCCTCCTGCAACTCGGCCGCGGCGAGCGCCTTGCGCTCGGTGTTCTCGATCTTCTCCTGCATCCGCTCGAACGACTCGAAGGCGCTCTTGTCGCCCATGCCCGAGAGCGTGTCCTGGATCCGCTGCTGGGCCTCGGCGCGACGCGCCCGCGCCACGAGGATGTTCTTCTTCCGCTTGGCTTCCTCGATCTTCTCGTTGAGCTGGCGGAGCGAGCCCTTGAGCGAATCGGTCTCCTGCTTGCTCTTGACCCAGGTCTCATGCAACTGCTGCGCACCCTGCAGCGCCTCGTTGTAGCGCATCAGCGCCTGCTTGGCGAGGTCGTCGCGCCCTTCCTGCACGGCCAGCATGGCCCGGCGCTCCCAGTCCTCCGCCTGCTTCTTCATGGCGATGGAATCGGCCTCGAGCTTCTTCTCGTCGGCAATGGCCTGCGCCACCTGCTGGCGGGCCTTGTCGAGCTGGCTGCGCATGTCCACGATCAACTGGTTCAGCATCTTCTCGGGGTTCTCGGCCCGGGAGATGAGATCGTTGAGATTGGAGCGCAGCATCGTCGCGAAACGGTCGAAGATCCCCATGGCGATTACCTCTCCCCGAACGCCGCGAGGGCGCCCACATGCGACGCGAGGGCAAGGGCAAGCGAATCGACGCTCGCCTCGAACTCGCTGAAGTCGAGATCAGACAGCAACAGTGCATCGGTCAACACCACGTGGTCGCCCTCGACTCCGTAGGAGCCATGCACCAGCTCCCGGGCGTTGAACTCCAGCAGCCGACGGCACAGCTCACCCGCCCGCGCGGCGTCGGTCGGGAGCTGCATCACGCGCACCCGCAGCACCAGCACCGGCGGGGCGTAGTGCACGATCAGCTCGGCATCCTCCGGCGTGCGGACCAGCCACATGTCCTCGGCCACCGACTCGACCGGCAGGTCCAATCGGTCGAGGTAGGCCTGCACGTCCTCGCGACTCGTCATTGGCGACTCCTCCAGCCCGGACACGCCAGGCATTGCGTGAAACGTAGTGCGGGTCCAAAAGACCCGCCAAGCACCCCGTCGCCATCTCATCCTGCCGCCGGCGGTTCCTCGCGTCGTGCCAGGAGCCGCTCGGAAAAATCCTGCCGCTCCTCCAGCTCCGCCAGCCGCGCACGCATCTCGTCGAGCTCGGCGTAGAGCTCTTCCGGCAGTTCGGCCGGAAGGTGGTCGGTCCCCACCTCGCCGCTGATCCGGCGGGCGATCGCCTGTCCCAGCGGGCCCCGCATGATGAACGCCGTTCCCCCGATCGTCATGAACCAGATCGGGATCGAGGCGGCACCGAGGTTGGACGTGATGCTCATCAGCACCCACAGGACCGTCAGCCCGGCCCCGCCGAGCGCCAAGGGCCCCCACCACGAGCCGCGCGCATCCCGGGTCTCACGAGCCATGACGTCCCTCGCCGAGGCGCGGCTGGGCCAGCATCCGCTCGGTGAACTCAAGGCGCTCTTCCATCTCGGCCAGCCTGGCGTAGGCCTGATCCACTTCGCCGCTGGTGAGGCCGCGGTGTTCCACGTCGGCGAGTCGCGCCTCGAGGTCGGCGACGCGCTGCACCAGCATGGTATCGCCCGGGCCGGTTCCCTCGAGCATTCCTGCCAGCGCCTTCCCCACCGGACCGCGGAGGAGCAGCCATCCCATCCCAGCCAATCCGAACATGCCGATGACCAGGAACTCGAAGCCTTTCCGCCCGGCCTCGTCCATCAGGAACGCCATGAAGACGCCCGCGATCATCATCAGGCCGAGGACGAGCACCATCCCCAGCGAGCGCGAGAACCGTCCGCTCATGCGCCATCTCCGAGTCGGGCACGCTCGCCCTGCTGCGAGAGCATGCGTTCCGCAAAGTCCACCCGATCCTCGAGCTCATGCATCCGCGACACCGACTGTTCCAGTTCGGCCACGCGCTCGCGCAATTCCTGCATCTCTTCGAGCATCGCGGGCTCCTGCCCTCGGCCTTCGATCCGGCGCGCCCACGCTCGAATCAGCGGGTACACCAGGATTCCGCCAATGATGATCAGGAGCGTCAACACTGCCACCGGCGCGATCCAGTCGGGCGGCCCCCCGCCCGCGATGATCACCGGACCTTCCGGGGGGAACGGGGGCGGCGTGGGTGCCGGCACCTGCGGAATGACGTCGACGACTTGCAGCATGGTCACCCCTCAATCCCGGAATTGCTCCCGGGGCCCTTGGCAAGGAGTCGCTCGGCAAATTCGAGTCGGTCGTGCAGCTCGTTCACGTCACCGCGGAGCCGGTCGAGTTCGTCGTAGATGGCCGGATCAGGCTCGATGGCCGGCAGCGGCTGCGGGCCGTGACGCAGGCGATCGGCGAAGGCCTTCCCGACGGGCGAGAAGGAGAGCAGCACCAGGGTGCCGCCGCCAAAGATGCACAGGATCGCGATGATGTCTTCCACGCACCCGCCTCGTCGAAAATGGGGAACGCCCCCAGTACGGGGGGGCGGAGGGGAATGTTTCAGCGGGAAACAGCGAAGTCAAATCAGGACGGCGCGCTCTTCTTCCCCTTGAGCTGCACCAACCGCTCCTTGGCCAGCCGACGGCCGGTCGGGGTGGCCGCCAACCCGCCCCCGGCGGTCTCCCGATAACGGACATCCATCTCGCGGCCGATCTGCCCCATGGTGTCGATGACCTCGTCCACCGGGATGGGGAACTCGACCCCGGCCAGCGCCATCTCGATCCCGGCGAGCGCCATCGCGGCCCCGGTGGCGTTGCGGTAGACGCAGGGGACCTCGACCAGGCCGCCGAGCGGGTCACAGACGAGTCCAAGGGTGCCCTGCATGGTGAGCGCGACGGCATGCATCGCCTGACGCGGCGTGCCGCCCAGCAACTCGACGCCGGCACCGGCCGCCATCCCCGCGGCCGCCCCGGTCTCGGCCTGACAGCCTCCCTCGGCGCCGCTGAGCGACGCCCGGACTGCCACCACGGCGCCGATGAGACCCGCCGTGGCGAGCGCGCGCACCATCGCCTCTTCGGTGACCGGGTGCCGGCGCGCGATGCCGAGCAGCGTGCCGGGGAGGACCCCGGCGCCGCCGGCGGTCGGCGCGGCGACAATCACGCCCATCGCCGCGTTGACCTCCTGCACGGCGAGCGCCGCAGCCAGGGCATCGGTGAAGATGGTGTTGGCCAGGGGGCCACGGGCGTTGGCGAGGCGATGGGCGTCGCCCCCGACCAGCCCACTCACGGAATGCAGATCTCCCTTGAGCCCGCGCTCGACGGCCCCCTGCATCACGTGAAGCGCGCGCGCGAGACCGGCCTCGACCTCGGCGCGCGTGCGAATGCCGGTGGCCGCTTCGGTGCGCAGGGCCAATTCGCCGAGGGAGATGCCTTCCGCTTCTGCCGCAGCGACCGCGTCCAGCAGCACGTCGTACATCAGGACACTCGCTCGATGATGCGCACGGTCTTCATGACGGGCATCGCGCGGATGCGGGTCATCGCCTCGTCGGTCGGGGCGTGGTCGAGTTCGTAGATGTGAATCGCATCGCCGCCCCGCTGCCGCCGCGAGACGCGCATGGTGGCGAGATTCACCGCGTCGTCGGCGAGCGCGCCCGCAACACTCGCCACGATGCCGGGGACATCCTTGGCCACCGCCACCAACGTGGTGTACGCACCGGTGATTTCCACGGGAAAGCCATCGATCGCGGTCACCATGATCCGGCCCGCCCCGAGGGACGACCCGGTCAGCACGGCGGTCCGGCCCGCACGGGTCACGTGGATGCGCGTGGTGTTGGGGTGATGATCCCCGCGCAACGTGGTGTTCTTGAACTCGATGGCCAAACCGGCTGCCACCGCGGCGTCGAGCGACTCCCGCAGGCGTTCGTCATCCGGCTGGTAGCCGAGCAGGCCGCCGGCAATGGCGCGATCGGTTCCGTGCCCCACGCCAGTGCGCGCGAAGGAACCGTGCAGCTCCACCAGCGCGTGGTCGGGCGTGCCACCGACCAGGGCGCGCGCGATGAGGCCGATGCGACACGCCCCGGCGGTGTGCGACGACGACGGGCCGACCATCACCGGGCCGATGATGTCGAGCAGCGAGACGTTGGTGCTCAGATCAGCTCCGCCAGGGCAATGTCGCCGAGCGAGACGGCGATCTCGGTCTCGTCATGATGTTCCGGTCGGAGGAAGACCTCATGCGCGGTGATGTGCAGGTCCACGCTCGTCGGGACGCCGCGCAATTCGCGGTCGTCGTCGAGCACCACGCGGACCGGCAGGCCTTGACCATTGGCCCAACGGAGCACCTCGACAATCGCTTCGATCTCCATGACACCCTCCGGTGAGAGGTACCCCTGAAATGTAGCCGTTCCCGAGCGCCACATCAGGCCGAAAGGATCACCGCCATCGTTCCATCGTCGTCCGGGCCACGGGACGGTGGGAGTGGGAGCGGCGAAGGAGCCCCGAAAACGTCCTGGGAGCGCAGGGAGGCCTGGAGGGCGTCCAGCATGTGCTCCAGTTCCTGGCGAGCACGATTGAGTCCCCAGCGGAAACTCCAGCGGTAGGCGCCGACCATCAGCCCACCCACCAACGCGAAGATGCCAATCCCGATCGGGGCGGCGACCAGCAATGCCCCCTTCGCGGCGGCGAGCGCGATGCCAACCGCTGCACCACCGCCGCCGAGCCCTGCACCGAGTCCGAATCCAAGCTTGGCGTTCTTCTGGACGCCGGCCCGAAGGTCGGTCGTGATCGTCACCTCGCAGCGGCGCGGGTCGGTCGCCAGCGGGTGCAGGGTGACGCGCAGCTGGTAGGCATCAATGACGGAGAGGTAGTACCGGATGGTGCTCAGCCCACGCCCGCCGACGTAATCCCCCGTGGAGATCTCACGCACGGTGAAGGTGAGCACGCCGCCATCAAGTGGATGTCCACCGACCGTGTCGCGAAACGTCAGGTCCCACGGGTGGGCTGGGAAGATGCGACCAATCGCCTCGAGCGTGCGGACCGGCGTGCCGTCGATGGTGCGCGTGACCTGCATCGAGCGCTCGCTCGTGCCGACGATGAAGGTGGCGAGCCGTTCGCGGCGTTGGTCGGCCGGCGCGAGCGAGGCGAGCCCGGCCTCGTCCGCCTGCCCGGGAAGTTCCGCCAGCGCGAGCTGGACGAACTCGGCCCCGATCCCGGCCTCGATCGCGGCAGCTTCCACATCCGTGCGGCGATAGCCCGTCGTCGGCGCCGACGGCTGCACCCCGGTGGCGAACGCCTCGGCCTGCGCCGTCCGGTCCTGCACGCGGCGCGCGGCGTCGGCCTGCAGTTGCGCGGCGCGCAACCACACCGCCTTCGCCGCGTCCTCACTCAGGACGCTGTCCGGGGTGGCCTGCGGCCCGCTCTGCGCCTGCTGCAGGGCCTGGGTCAGCGCATCGGCGAGGGCCTCGCCGGTCGGATAGCGCTCGGCCGGGTCCTTCCGCAGGCAGCGATCCACGACCATCGCAAGCGGTGCCGGGATGGCGGGCGCGACGCTCACAAGGGAGGGCGCCGCGCGCGTCGCCTGCATCAGCAGGACGGCCGAGGCCTGGGGCGCATCGAACGGGAGCTTGCCGGAAAGCAGCTGAAAGGCGACGACCCCGAGCGCGTAGAGATCGCTGCGTCCATCGATGTCGCTCCCCGCGACCTGCTCCGGGCTCATGTAGTGGACCGACCCCATCACCATGCCGTCGGCCGTCAATGCGGACGCCCGCACGTCGCGGGCGATGCCGAAATCGGTGACGGTCACGCGGCCGCTGCCGCGCTCCAGCATGATGTTCTCCGGCTTGACGTCGCGATGCACCACGCCGCGGGCGTGCGCGTAGGCGAGCGCCCAGGCCACCTCGCGCAGGATGCGCACCGCTTCAGCCGGTGGCAGTGGCCCGCGCGCGGCAAGCCGCTCGGCGAGCGTCTCGCCATCGACGAAGCCCATCGCGAAATACACCAGCTCATCCGCGGTGTCGGCGCGATAGATCGGGACGATGTTGGGATGGGAAAGCTGGGCCGCCGTGCGCGCCTCCCGCAGGAAGCGCTCGCGGATCGCGGGGTCGGTCGCCAGTGCCGGCGGCAGCAGCTTGATCGCGACCATCCGGTCGAGCGACAACTCGCGCGCCAGGAAGACGACGCCCATGCCGCCTCGGCCCAGCTCCCGCTCGAGGAGATACTGGGCCGCAAAGCGCGGGCGGAGGGCATCCAGCGTCAGTTCGCTCACGGTCGCTCCAGGGGGGGAGGTCGACGGATCGGAGTGTCAGTGTCCCGAACGGCATCCCGCCGGACGGGGTTTCGCCGCGCAGTGCTAGACGCCCAGCGTGCGTGCGAGGAACCGCCCAGTGTGCGACTCGGCCACGAGCGCGACCTCCTCGGGGGTCCCGGCGGCCACCACGTTGCCGCCGCGCACGCCCCCTTCGGGGCCGAGATCCACCACCCAGTCGGAGGTCTTGATCACGTCGAGGTTGTGCTCGATCACCACGACGCTGTTGCCCTTGTCCACCAGGCGATGCAGGACTTCGAGGAGGAGGCGCACATCCTCGAAATGCAGCCCCGTGGTCGGCTCATCCAGAATGTAGAGTGTCCGCCCGGTGTCCCGCTTGGCCAGTTCGGTGGCCAGCTTGACGCGCTGCGCTTCACCCCCCGAGAGCGTGGTCGCGGCCTGACCGAGGTGCAGGTAGCCGAGCCCGACGTCGTTGAGCAGCGAGAGCTTTTCGGCGATCCGCGTCTGAGCCGAGAAGAAGTCCATCGCATCCGCCACCGTGAGATCGAGCACGTCGGCGATGCTCTTCCCCTTGTAGCGGACCTCGAGCGTCTCGCGGTTGTAGCGCCGCCCACGGCAGGTGGGGCAGGGTACGTGCACGTCGGGCAGGAAGTTCATCTCGATGACCTGTACGCCAGCGCCACCGCAGGTCTCGCAGCGTCCGCCTTTGACGTTGAACGAGAATCGGCCTGGGGCGTAGCCGCGGATTTTGCTCTCGGGCAGCTCGCTGAACAGCTCGCGGATGTAAGTGAACACCCCTGCATAGGTCGCGGGATTCGAGCGCGGGGTGCGACCGATGGGCTTCTGGTCGATCTCGATCACTTTATCTACATGCTTCAGGCCCTCGACCTTGGCGTAGGGCAACGTGGCTTTTTTGAAATCGAAACTATGGGTGTGCAGAATCGGGTATAGCGTCTGGTTAATGAGCGAGCTCTTGCCCGATCCCGACACGCCCGTAATACCGACAAACAGGCCCAAGGGGATGTCGAGCGTGACGTTTTTCAGGTTGTGACCCGTGGCGCCGCGTAGCACGAGCCGCTTATCGCCTGGCTTGCGGCGCTCCGCCGGTAGCGGAATTTGGCGGCGACCCGAGAGGTAGTCGCCCGTGACACTCGGCTGGGCAAGGAACTGATCGGGCGTGCCCTGAGCCACGATGCGCCCGCCGTGCATGCCAGCGCCGGGGCCGATGTCGATCAGGTAATCAGCTGCCAGCATCATATCGCGGTCGTGCTCGACCACAAGCACAGTGTTACCTAGGTCACGCAGGGCCTTGAGGCTAGTGATAAGGCGCTGGTTGTCGCGCTGATGTAGGCCGATGGAGGGCTCATCTAGAATGTAGAGCACTCCCGCCAGCTGCGAACCGATCTGCGTGGCTAGGCGGATGCGCTGGGCCTCGCCGCCCGAGAGTGACTTGGCGGGGCGGTCGAGCGCCAGATAGTCGAGGCCGACCTCGAGCAAGAAGCCGATGCGCTTGCGGATTTCCTTGAGCAGTTCGTGGGCGATAGCCTGCTGCTTGGGGCTGAGGCGCGGTTCAACCGTGTCGAACCACGCGCCGAGCTGCCGTAGGTCCATGGTGGCGAGCTCATGGATGTTTCGGTCGTCGATCTTAAAGTGCAGCGACTCCTTTTTCAACCGCGCGCCCAGGCAGGTGGGGCAGGCGGCCTCGGCTAGGAAGCGCTCAGCAGTGCCGCGCACCGACTCGGCCTCGAAGTTCAAGTAGCGCATGCGCAAAAAGTTGCGCAGGCCCACCCAACGGCCGTTGATAAACGTCACTTCGCCCTCTCGGGGCAGCTCGCGTGGGTCGAGCTCAGGATCGCCATATAGGATCAGCTCGCGTGTGGCGGCGGGGTAGTCCTCCCAAGGTGTCGAAAGCTTGAAGTTCTGCGCGCGGGCGAGGGCCTTGAGGGCGTCGGTCAGCTCTTGCATCCAAGCCTCTTCGAGCACGGCGAGGGCGCCCTTGGCGATGGTCTTGGCCGGGTCGGGCACGAGCTCGGCCAGATTCAGCTCCATCACGCGGCCGAGGCCGTCGCAGGTAGGGCAGGCGCCATAGGGTGAGTTGAAAGAAAAAGAGTTCGGCGCGGGCTCGTCATAGCTTATGCCCGACTCTGGGTCCATCAGGTCGCGGCAGTACCACACCGGTTGGCCCACGGGCTTATGCCCCGGCGCGAGAGTCTGCAGCAGCAGCGAGTTTTTGCCGGCATTGAGCGTGGTGGTCACGCTCTGGGTCAGGCGAGCTAGGCTGGTATCGTCGAGCTTGAGCCGGTCGACCACCACCTCGATGTCGTGCGTTTTGTAGCGGTCGAGGCTCATGCGCGGCTCGAGGTCGACGATCACGCCGTCGATGCGTGCTTTGGTGAAGCCCTGTTTGCGAATTTTCTCGAGGTCTTCGCGATAGTGGCCCTTCCGGCCCTTGACGACTGGGGCGAGCAGAGCCACGTGCTGCCCAGCATGGGTGCGTGCGATGCGCTGCACGATCTCCTCGTCAGACAGCTTCTCCATCTTTCGCCCTGACACATAGCTAAAGGCCTCGCTGGCGCGGGCGTAGAGCAGGCGAAGGAAGTCGTAGATCTCGGTGATGGTGCCGACCGTCGAGCGGGGGTTGCGCGAGGTGGTCTTTTGGTCAATGGCAATCACAGGCGAGAGGCCCGTGATCTGGTCCACATCGGGCCGCTCGAGCCCCCCTACAAACTGACGCACATATGCCGAGAAGGTCTCGAGGTAGCGGCGCTGCCCCTCAGCATAGATTGTGTCAAAGGCCAGCGAACTCTTGCCCGAGCCCGATACGCCCGTGACGACGATGAGCGACTGCCGTGGCAGGCGCAGGCTGATGTTCTGCAGGTTATGCTCGCGGGCGCCGATCACCTCGAGGTGCTCAATGCCCTCAATGGGGGCGATTCCGGGCGCGGCGGGGCCGGCAGAGGCAGGTGCGGCAGGCATGACGCTCTAAAACGCAAAAGTGCAGGCCAAAGGTTTGCCGCCGCTACTTTTCCTCGTTTAGCGAGAGTGGCTGGGGGAATCAGAGGCCGATGGCCGCCCTGGTGCGCTCGGCCTGGCCTAGGTGGCGGCGGTGGTGGGCTACGGCGATGATGGCAATGGCGGGGTAAGGGAAGCGCACCAGTGAGGTGGCCGGCGAATGCACCCTCAGGCGTGCCACATCGTGCTCGAGGGCCAGGCGGAACTGCTGATCAAGTCGGCTTAGGTGGTCGCGGTAGCGCACGAGGATGGTCGCCCCATAGGTTCGGTCAAAGTGTGGGTCGAATGAGCTAATGGTGGGGATGCGAATGGGCGGCTTCTCACCAAAGAAAGTGTAGGCCCACTTGTCAAAGCCCTTCATGGTATAGGTGGCCTCGGCCCGGGCGGGCGGCATCTGGGCAATGCGCTCTTCGATGCCCGCGAAATAGTGGGAGTCGAAGAGAATAAGGTGCTCGAGACATTGGGCCACTGACCAGCGCTTGGGTCCCGGCTGGCGGTCGAGCTGCGCTGTGCTAAGGCCCTCGGTCACCCGTTGCACGCGGACGTCGATCGCCGTGAGTTGGCTGCGCAACTCGTCAAGAATCGACCCGAGCGGGCGGTGGTCGAGCCCGGCAGCAAAGGGTTCGTTGGCGAAATAGGGCTGAATGGCCATCATGGAGTAGTGGGCAAAAGTAGGCCCTGGTTTAGTCTTTTGGGTGGGAAGCGGCTGTAGTTTCAAGGCAACTTCTCACCAAAACCTGACCTCACATGCAAGAAAACTCGACCTCTACCGAAATGAACGAAGTAGCCCGCAGCATTGCCGCCGATGCCCAGTGGATGGCGTGGTATACCATAATCTCAGGCGGCATCGCCTGCCTCACGATCATCGGTGCCATCATCGGAGTGCCACTGGTGATCGCCGGCCTTCGCCTCAAGGAGTCTAACGAAGCCATGCTCAGCTTTGCAGGCAGCAGCAGCCCCGCTGCCCTGCTCGAGGCTATGCAGAAGCAGAAGAGCTATTGGAACATCCAGAAGATCTTCATCATCATAGCGGTAGTGTTTTTCGTGCTCTACATCGTGGTGTTTGTCCCCTTGATGATGACCATGCTGGGCGGCCTGGGCGGCGCGATGCCGATGGAGTAAATCCGCATCCTTCGACTGAAAGCCCCGTCCTGTTGGACGGGGCTCTTTGTTTACAGCTGGCCCCAGGCTTTGCGCAGCAGCCATTCGGCGCAGAGTAGTATCAGAATGAGCGTGAGCATCCACGCAGAGTGCAAGATGGGCTCAGTCAGACTGCGCTCGCTCACAACGGGCAGAAGGTTCGGTTGCGCGGCGATGGCCTCCCCCACGGCCTCAAGCGTCGGCGCGGGGTAGAACCGGCCCCCGCTGCGCAGCGCGAGCTGACGCATCAGCTCAGGGTCGGCCCGCAGGCGCTGAAACTCGGCGGCAGTTGCCCTGACGGCAAACTGCCCCCTGTCAGTGCCCACCACGCGGCCTGCGCGCTCAGCCTGGGCGGTATAGCTGTATTCGCCCTCTACCACGTCGAGCAGTTCGACACGATAGGTGCCCCCGCCGGTGGAGGCCAGGCGCAGGCTGCGGGTGCTGCCGCTGGGCTCGGTCAGGCGCAGGCTGATCTGAGCGTCGTCGAGGCCAGCGTTACGCTCGTCGAGCAGGCGCCCGTTGAGTACCACGGGCTGCTCAGCGTCGAAAGCCGGTAGTGCCGGCGTGACACGGAAGCGGCGGACGTCACGCGCCGCCGCGAGCCAGCCAGCTACGTTCTGCCACCACTGGTCGAATAGCGCTGTGCTGCCTGTCTGCACAAAGGCCTCGACGCGCTGTCGCCACAGGCCTTGCCCCAGTACCACCAGCTGCCGCTGCTGTGCCTGCTGCCCGGCGACTATCAGCGGCGACTCAAGGCTCACGCCCTGCACGCGCGCTAAGGCCAGCACCTCAGCTGTGGGGCCGATGCGCCAGGCCACGTCGGGACCATCAAGAGGCGGCG
Source organism: Gemmatimonadales bacterium (assembly GCA_033764505.1). Taxonomy (GTDB): domain Bacteria; phylum Gemmatimonadota; class Gemmatimonadetes; order Gemmatimonadales; family GWC2-71-9; genus Palsa-1233. Next base: position 10,313 of record JANRIW010000011.1, on the reverse strand, counting down.
AGGCCTGAAGCCACCGATCATAGTCAGCCCCGAAGGTGTAAGTGGCATGGCGGCGCCCGGCTTCAGTCAGCTGAGGCTGCGCCTGACGAGGGAGGTCGGCTGGGGGCTCGCCCATGGCGATAGGCAGCAGGTCAGTCCAAGACGCTAGCGCCGCTGGAGGCGTACTGGGCGTGAGTACAAGCGCGAAAGGCAGTCCGCGGCGACGAAGGATTTGGCCGAGTTCGGCTGAGGCGGCAGGTTCGACAGGCAACCCGTGCAGGATGACGGCGCTGACGCTGTCAAATAGCGTCGAGGGCCAAGCGGTGGATTCGGTACCTAAAGCCCGCACGCGCTGCCGCACGTCAAAGCGTCGGTCAGTGGCGATAGCCTGCCGCAGCGCGGCTAGGTCGGGGTGGGGGCGTTCGGCTAGCAGCAGCATCCGGCTGCGCTGGTCGATGACGCGCAGACTTAGACTGGTGCCATTGTTACGCAAGTTGCGCTCGCCAGCCATGGGCAGTGCCTCGAGCCGCAGCAGCTGCACACCCGCGCGTTCGGGAGTATAGGAGAACTCGACCTGAGCAGACACTCCACCCAGGGTCACCACCTTTTCGGCCAGCATTTGAGCGCCCCGGCGCAGGCGCAGGCGTACCGGGGCGTTACCAGCTGCCTCGGCTGACACCTCGACCCGGATGGGGGTGGCCACGCCTAGCGTTGCCACATCGTTATACTGCGGCGGATGCAGGCGCAGGTCGCGCCGCGGCAGGCTATCGCCCAGCAGCACGCTATAAACGGGCGCAACGTCAAGCGTTGGTTCAAAGCGCGGGTCACCCCCCTTGGTCACGATGCCATCGCTGATCACAACAGTTGCCACATGGGCGCGCGGGCTAAGACTGCGTGTCGTCTGCCGAAGGGCGGCCGCGAGATCGGTCTGCCGTGCGCGGCCTCGGGCGTCGGTGGAGTCAGTTATAAGCTGCTCGCCGAAGCGGAAGCGGCGCACCTCGGCCCCTGCCGCGCTGAGGCGTGACTGGAGCCGAGCGAGGTCTTCATTAAGTTGTCTCTGATAGTAAGTCGTGTCGCCTGCCTGCGAGAGGCTCTGGCTGTCATCGATGAGCACGGCCACTTGTGGGGGCTGGTTCACATGGGTCAAGCGCACCATCAGTGGCCGCAGCACCAGCAGCACGAGCAGCAGCAGCGCCAGAACGCGCAGCCCAGCCAGCAGATAACGGCGAGTCGGCACGAGCTCGGCCACCTCAGCGCTCAAGCGCCCTAGGTAGGCCACATAAACGGCTAAGGCCGCCAGAAGGGCCAGTGCGCAGAGGCCGATGCTGAGCGCTAAAGAGGGCTGCGAGAGGTCGAGCACGGCGATAGAGGAGGCGGCAAAGGTAGCGGGCCGCTCACACCGTGGTCTCACCCACCGACTGCATACGGCCCCTCAGTCGGTTGAGCAGCCCGGCTTCGCTGGCCCGCAGGCGGCGGATCTCATGCTGCAGCTGGTCGAGCTCGGTGCGGTCGGTGTGAATGTCATAAATCACGCCATAGGCGAGAACCTCGCCTGGCTGCTCTTGATAGGTGTTGGCCTCGATGCGGAACCAGCGCCAGGTGCCCTCGCGGTTAGCCAGGCGCACCTCGACCCGACCGCGGTCGCGCCGCTCGATGGTCGTGCGCACCTCGGTCACGAAGCGCGCGCGATCGTCGGGGTGGATCATGCGCCGATGGTGGCGGTTCATCTCATCACACCAGCGCTCGGGCTCGTAGCCAAGCAAGGTCAGGGTCTGCGGCGAGGCGTAGACTAGGTGCCAATGCTTGTGGCCTGGCTGCACCAGATATTGAAAGACGATGCAGGGGATGCTGCGAAAGAGCTGACGGTTGCGCTCGTTGCTCTGTCGAAGGGCGGTCTGCGTTTTTTGCAGCTCATTGTTTTTGAGCTCGAGCAGCTCGAGCTGCTCGCGCAGTTTCCCCTCTTGGGCGCTGAGGCGATCCGCGTTTTTGCGAATGTGGGTGAGCAGTTCGCCCTGGCGATCAAGGGTTAAATGATCGTGCAAGATCAAGGCCGCGCGGTCGAGGACGGCGCGCATCGTGCTGAGCGTCTGGGCATCGAGCGGGTCGATAAAAGCCATCTCGATCACCCCGAAGGCCTGCTGCTGCTCGATGAGGGGCTCGACGGCCACGGCAGTCGGCATGAGCTGCACCAGGCCCGTGCCTGCGGGCGTGGCGAGCCGCATCCGATCGGTGTAGAAACCCCGCCCGCTCTTATAGGCTTGCCCAGTCAGCCCCTCACCCGCCTGCAGCAACTCGGGCAGCTCATGCGCCACGCCCAAGCGTGCGGTGAGCTCAAGCAGGCCGCGCTCTGGGTTGTAGATGTAAATCGCGCTCTGCACCGCCCCAAACTGCCCCGACAGCCAGGTCAGGACCGCTAGTGACAAGTCCGTTATACGCCCCTCGCCCATACGGCGCATCGTATCGGTCAGGTCGTTCACGGCAGTATCGGCGCTGCGGCGCTGCTGCAGCTCGTCTATCTCGCTGCGCAGTACGGTGAGCTCATTCACCAGCCGGCGGATCTGCGCGATCAGTTCGGGCCGCTCGTGGGCATAGTCCACGAGTGGGTCGTCGATTGAGATGGGGCTGAGTTCGGCCATGCGCTTTACAGAGCTCAAGTTATACACGAAAGCAGGCGGCAGATAGGCCTAGGCAGACGGCCCGGCGCCAATCCGCACTAGCTTTGCGCGCCCTCGTCTGACCATGCCCCGCGACACCTCTATCCGTTCGGTCTTGATCATCGGCAGCGGGCCGATCATCATCGGCCAAGCCTGCGAATTCGACTACTCCGGCTCTCAGGCAGCGCGCTCGCTGCGAGAAGAGGGCATCGAGGTGGTGCTAATCAATAGCAACCCGGCCACTATCATGACCGACCCCCTGACGGCTGACCGGGTGTATCTCAAGCCGCTCACGCGTCAGTCGATCGCCGAGATTCTTAAAGAAAACCCCCAAATAGATGCTGTGCTGCCGACCATGGGCGGCCAGACGGCTCTCAACCTATGTGTCGACTGCGAGAAGTCTGGTCTGTGGAAGAAGCATAACGTGCGCATCATCGGCTCAGACCTGCACGCCATCGAAACGGCCGAAGACCGCGACAAGTTTCGTCTGCTAATGCTCGAGATCGGCATCGACGTGCCGCGCTCCGATGTGGCCCAGTCGTTCCTCCAGGGCAAGGAGATCGCGCAGGACATCGGCTTCCCGCTTGTCATCCGCCCTTCGTTCACGCTGGGCGGCACAGGCGGAGGTTTCGTGCAGAAGAAAGAGGATTTTGAAAAGGCCCTCAGTCACGGCCTGCACAGCAGCCCCATCCATGAGGTACTGATCGAAGAGAGTATTTACGGTTGGAAGGAATTCGAGCTCGAGCTGCTGCGCGATGCCGATGGCAACTTCGTCGTCATCTGCTCCATCGAAAACTTCGACCCCACGGGGGTGCACACGGGTGACTCGATCACGGTGGCGCCAGCCCTCACGCTATCAGACGTTGACTACCAGCGCATGCGCGATCAGGCCATCCGCGTGATGAACGCGATTGGTTCTTTCGCCGGTGGGTGCAACATCCAGTTTGCCATCCACCCCGAGACGGGCCGCTTAGTGGTGATCGAGATCAACCCCCGCGTGTCGCGCTCGTCGGCCCTGGCCTCTAAGGCCACCGGTTACCCCATCGCCAAGATCTCGGCTAAGCTCGCCATCGGTTATCGCCTGCACGAACTCCCCAACCAGATCACCAAGACCACCTCAGCATATTTCGAGCCCTCGATTGACTACGTCATCGTCAAAATCCCGCGGTGGAATTTCGACAAGTTTGCGGGGGCAGATCGGCGTTTGGGCCTGCAGATGAAGTCGGTGGGCGAGGTGATGGGCATCGGCCGCAGCTTCGCAGAGGCCCTACAGAAGGCCTGCCAGAGCCTTGAGATCAAGCGCAACGGCCTCGGCGCCGACGGCAAAGAGAACCGCGACCTGCCAGCCCTCATGGCCGGCATCGAGGTGCCTACGGCCGAGCGCCTGTTCCACATCCACGATGCGATGCTGCTGGGCGTGCCAGCCAAGACGATCCAGAAGGCCACCTACATCGACAAGTGGTTTCTAGCCGAGATCAAGAAGGTCGTGGCGATGGAAGACACCCTGGCCGAGCACGACCTCGACACGCTCACGCCCGAGCTACTGCGCGAGTCAAAGCGGCTCGGCTTCGCCGATCGACAGATCGCCCACCTTCTGGGCTGCCTCGAGAGCGAGGTCTATAAGCGTCGCAACGAGCTCGGCATCACCCGGGTCTACAAACTGGTCGACACCTGCGCGGCCGAGTTCGATGCGCAGACGCCTTACTACTACTCGTCATTCGAGGGTGAGAACGAGTCGATTCCCAGTGACCGCAAGAAGGTCGTGATTCTCGGCTCGGGCCCGAACCGCATCGGTCAGGGCATCGAGTTTGACTACTCGTGTGTCCACGGCGTGCTCGCCGCCCGTGAGGTGGGTTATGAGACGATCATGATCAACTGCAACCCCGAAACCGTCTCGACCGACTTTGACATTTCGGACAAGCTCTACTTCGAGCCGGTCTTTTGGGAGCATGTGTATGACATCATTCAGCACGAGCGGCCCGAGGGGGTGATCGTGCAGCTCGGGGGCCAGACGGCCCTCAAGGTGGCCGAGAAGCTGAACAAATACGGCATCCCGATCATCGGCACCACCTTTGACAGCATCGACCTAGCCGAAGACCGCGGCCGCTTCTCGACCCTGCTGCGAGACCTCGACATTCCCTATCCGCCCTTCGGCGTGGCGAAAAATGCCGCCGAGGCCATCGACGTGGCGAACAGCATCGGCTATCCGGTGCTCGTGCGTCCCAGCTACGTGCTGGGTGGCCAGCGCATGCGCATTGTCATCAACGATGAAGACCTCGTCGACCATGTGGTGGGCACACTCGCCGACCTGCCGGGCAACAATGTGCTGATCGACCACTTCCTCGACGGTGCTGTCGAGGCCGAGGTGGACGCCATCGCTGACGGCACCGATGCTCATATCATCGGCCTCATTGAGCACATCGAACCGGCCGGGATCCACTCGGGCGACTCGACGGCGGTGCTGCCAGCCTTCGACCTCAGCCCGAGCGTCGTGGCTCAGATGCGCGACTACACGCACAAGATCGCCCGCGCGCTGCAGGTCAAGGGCCTCATCAACATTCAGTTCGCGATCAAAGACGATAAGGTGTATGTGATCGAGGCCAACCCCCGCGCCTCACGCTCGGTGCCCTTCATCTGCAAGTCGTACAACCGACCTTTTGTCAACTATGCCACCAAGCTTATGCTGGGCACGCATACGCTAAAGGATTTTGACCTCTCGGCCTCGCTCGACGGCTTCGCGATCAAACTGCCGGTCTTTTCGTTCAATAAATTCCCTGGCGCCGAGAAAGAGCTCGGCCCCGAGATGAAGAGCACGGGCGAAGAGATCCGCTTCATCGCCTCGCTCGACGATGAGTTCTTCCAAAAACTCTACGGCGAGCGCAACCTCTACCTGAGCCGCTAAGCCGATGGCGGCCTGGGCGAAGCGTCTGCTGGCCTTGGCCCTTGGCACATTGGCCGCACTAGCTCTCGGGGAGGTAGTGGCGCGACGTGTGGTGCCCCCGGCAAATGGGCCCATCCTAGAGCCTTATCGCAGGCTTGCACTCGAGCAAACGCAGACTAATCGCCTACCCCGTCGCATCGACTGGCGTGCCAACAGCCTCGGCCTACGCGGGCCCGAACTGCCCGCTGACTCGGGTGTCACACGCATTCTCTGCCTGGGGGGCAGCACCACCGAGTGCACTCTGCTCAACGACGGGCAGACCTGGCCCGATGTGATGCAAGAGGAGCTCACGCAGCGAGGCCACCGCGTGTGGGTGGGCAACGCCGGCCGCGACGGCCTCAGCACCTATGGTCAGCTCAGCCTGCTGCCGCCGCTGCTCAGCCGAGTGCGCCCAGATTTCGTGCTGCTGCTCAACGGCCCCAACGACATTGCCCGCACCGCCCCCAACCCCGAAGACCGCGACCTCGCCCTAGAGCCCGAGCTGCACCCCAGCGCTTGGGGGCGCGCAGTGCGACGCCTGGCTCGCCAATCGGCGCTCGTGCGCGCCCTAGTGCTCGCGTTGCGCAGCCTACGGCGCAGCGAGGCCTATGCTCGGCGCCACGATCTCGCCTTTGAGTTGCATGTGAGCCCGCATCCGGTCAATGCAGAGGCAGTCGGCGACAGTGTGATGGCCCACCGCCCCTACGCCGAGTCCTATCGCCTGCGGGTCGATTCGTTGGCTGTGATGATTCGTGCGGCGGGAGCTGTGCCTGTGGTGATCACCCACTCGGTGCTCGTGGGGCCGCATACGAGCGATAGCCTCGACCTGCAGGCCCTCGCTGCCACCCCCCTGCACAACGGAGTCACCTATTGGGCCATTCTCGACACTTATAACCGCGCCGTGTGCCGCGAGGCGCTGACGCCCTACAGCCTGATTCGCCTCGGCAGCCCGCTCGGCGCGACGCTACTGCCCAAGCCCTTGTCATTGCCGTGCATCGACCTCGCTCAGCAGCCAACCCGCCCCCACCACTATTATGACCTCATGCACTTAGGTCGAGTGGGGGCACAGCACCAGGGGCGAGTGCTGGCCGACTACGTCGAGACCCTACTTGCCCAACAGAAACTTGAGCGCGATCAGCAGCAGCAGCCCGCCAAAGACACGCTTGACCATCGGCCCCGATAGGGCCAGCGCCGCTTTAGAGCCTAGCCAGGCTCCTGGGATGAAGCCCAGGCCCAGCACCAGCGCGATGCGCCAGTCCACATGGCCCTTTTGGTAATAGTTCATCACACCGAGGATGCCCACCGGGATCATCAGCATAGCGAGCGTATTGCCCTGCGCGGCGTGCTGGCTCAGGCCTAGGGCCATCACAAGGGCTGGCACGATGACGATGCCGCCGCCTACACCGACCAGGCCGCTGAGCACGCCGGCGCCGATGCCGATGAGAACCAATACAAAGATGCTTTCGGGGGTCATAGGGCGCCGATTCATGGGGATGACGAATGCCACAAGCTACGCGCGGATGCTAACTTTCGCCTGTGAAAATTCACCGACGGGGCGTTTTTCGTGCCGGGCTGCGGGCTGCGCTTACGGCGCTGAGTGGGCTCGCGCTCACCTGGCGTCACCTGTGGCAGGCGCGTCGGCGGCCTGTAATGGCGGCTAGCCAGATGGGCTATTTCGACCATGCCCCCGGCCGCGTCACCATTCAGTACCCACAAGAGCGCCTCGCTGTGCCCGATGTAGGTCGCTATAGACTCTACATGGAGACCGAAGACTGCATCGGTTGCGATCAGTGCGCACGCATCTGCCCAGTCGACTGCATCACGATTGAAAAGATCAAAGCCGTCGATGACCTCGGCCTGACCTCAGACGGCTCGAAGAAGAAATTCTACCTGCCCACCTTTGACATCGACATGGCCAAGTGCTGCTACTGTGGGCTCTGCACCGTGGTCTGCCCCACCGAGTGCCTGACGATGACCAAGTCATATGACTTCGCCGAATACGACCGCGAGAACTTCCTCTACCACTTCGGCAACCTCTCGCCCGAGCAGGCCCAAGCCAAGCAGGCCGAGCTAAACGCGTTTGAGGCCGCCAAGGCTGCCGCCAAAGCCGCCGCCACTAAACCCACTCCTTCGGCCGCCTGATCATGGTTACCGCACTCTTCTATATTCTTTTGAGTCTAGCCGGGCTTGCACTCATCTATGTGTTGCTCACACGCAACCTTGTGCGCGCGCTCATCGGGCTCTTTTTCGTGCTGCTAGCGCAGGCGGCTCTCTATGCTTTCACAGAAGCTGATGTGCTGGCCGTGTCGCAGGTGATTGTCTATGTGGGTGGGGTGCTGGTGCTGCTGCTTTTTGGTGTGATGCTCACTGGTCGGCGGCTATCCGCTGCGCAGGCCACGGTGGGCGAGATGCCACGAACTGAGCTGCGCAGTGTCGGCTCTGGTGCGGTCGTGGTGGCAGTGCTGATGTGGGCGCTCGTGCAGGCCATGCCGCCTGAGGCCCTGCGCACAGCTCCGGCTGAGGCGTCACGCGCTAGTGCCCCGCTCGTGCAGCTGATTGGTCATCTAAGTCTTACTGACTATCTGCTTGGCTTCGAGCTGCTCTCCATCGTCTTGCTTATTGCCGTGATCGGTGCGGCTCGCATCGCCCGTACATGAGTCCCTACGTTTACTTCCTGATCTCGGTGATCCTGCTCGGCGCGGGGCTCTACTTGATCCTCACCCGGCGTAACGCCATTGGCGTGCTGATTGGCGTCGAGCTGGTGCTCAACGCCGCTTTGCTGAACCTCATTGCCTTTGATGCCGCGCGACCCGCCCAGGCTGAGGGGCGCACAGCCGCACTCTACCTCATGGTGCTGGCCGCTGCCGAGGCTGCGGTAGCCCTCGCGCTGGTGCTGAACCTCTACCGCCGGCAGCGAAGCGTCGAGCTCGATGACGCCAGCGAGCTGCGGGGTTAACTTCGGCCTATGTCTCCTGCCCAGACTCTCAAGTGGCTCGCCATCCTGCTGGCCATCATCGGCCTGCTCGGCCTCGTCGGTTACGCGCTGTGGCTTACTAGCGAACGTTCAAATGCTGGAGTCATGCAGCAGACCGTGAGCTCGCAGTCGGTGGTCGAGGCGGTGCGCGGCGTGGGCAGACTAGAGCTGACGCATTACCGCCTGTCGGTGACCCAGGCCTCTGAGACGAACGTGCCCATCGTTTTGGGTATGTTTCAGATTCCGCGCCGGTCTAAGGTGTTAGTGATTGCCTCGGGCGAGGCCATCGGCTGCCTTGACCTAGCCAAGCTCGATAGCGCCGCAGTACAGATTGCAGACTCAGTAGTCACCCTGCGCCTGCCTGCGCCGGAGGTCTGCACGCATCGGGTCATCCTGAGCGAGAGCGAGGTTTATTCGGCCGAACACTCGCTGCTGATGCTAGGCGATGATAAAATGAAGGCAGCATTGGTTAGAGGCGCCTTCAAAGACGCCGAGCAGACCGTGCTCGACACGGCACTCAAGCGTGGCATCCTCGACGAGACCAACAAGCAAGCGCAGGTCTTCCTCACCTCGCTGCTGATGCGCTTGGGTTTTAAGCAGGTGGTGATCGAGCCCGCCCCGACAGGCGACCGCTAGCTAAGCGAAGCGCGCCGCATGCGTTAGTGCATCCGCTAGGCGCGCCAGATAATCAGCCCGCTCGATCTCGATAGCTCCAAAGCGACCCAGGTGCGGCGTCCAGAATTGGCAGTCCCACAACCTAAAGCCCCGCGTGACCAAGCGCTGGTGGGTGAAGTAGAGGCTGGCCTGATCGGCCATCGGTCGCCGGTGGAACATGCTCTCGCCGAAAAAGGCCGCTCCGATCGCCACGCCATACTGCCCGCCTACCAGCTCGCCCTCGAGGCGTAGCTCAAGGCTGTGGGCATAGCCGAGTCTGTGCAATTGCTCATACGAGGCCAGGATGCGGGGCGAGATCCACGTTTCGTCGCGCTCGGCGCAGGCGCGCATCACCCCGCCGAAGTCTCCGTTCACCGTCACGGTGTAGGGTGTCTGGCGCAGGTGACGCGCTAGGTTCTTCGGCACATGAAAGGCTTCTAGGGGCAACACCCCCCGCGCTTCGGGCAGGTACCAGTCGATGGCGTCGCTGTCTTTGGCCGGCGCCATCGGGAAGGCCCCCTGCCGATAGGCGGCCAGTAGCAGCTCGGGGTTGATTGCCTCAGCCATGCGCGAAGATGGCGCACCCGAGCGGGCGGCGCTACCTTGCGTTAGATATGAATGCACCGACATGGGTCAATCGCCGCCTGGGCCCACGCGGCCGATGGCGCCGCCGCTGGTTGGGCGAACTCGGCTTGGTCCTAGTGGCCATCGTCCTCCTCGAGCTGTTTGCGGCCTGGCTCTTTCACGCCGACTTCTTTGCGAATAGCTATCCGCACGGGCGGCGGATCGTGCAGCTTTACCGCGACGGGCAGGTGGACGACGCCCCGCCCGTGCAGGCACACCCTTATCGCCTTTATACGCGCACGCCCGGCTATGCGGGGCAGTTCAACAGTCTTGGCTACCGCAATGCCGAGTTTGACCTCGCCAAACCAGTCGGAACACTACGCATCGTCTGCCTGGGCGGCAGCACCACCGACATGCACCCCTATCAGCCGGTGCGTGACAGCACCTGGCCCGCGCGCCTTGAGCGTCGGTTGCTGCTGGCCTTAGGCAGACCCGTGCAGGTAATCAACGCCGGCCTGCCTGGCGCCACCTCAGCCGAACTGCTCTCGGCCTATGTGCACCAGCACCG
>JANRIW010000014.1:0-91018 GCA_033764505.1 Gemmatimonadales bacterium | reverse complement strand
GGGGATCGCGAAGCCGAGGCCGACCGACCCGCCGCTGCTCGAGAAGATCGAGGAGTTGATCCCGACCACCTCGCCGAGCGCGTTCGTGAGCGGGCCCCCCGAGTTGCCGGGGTTGATCGCCGCGTCGGTCTGGATCATGTCCAGGTAGAGGCCGTTCTGGTCGCCAGTCGGCAGGATGTTGCGGCCGGTCGCGCTGATCACGCCGGCGGTCACGGTCGGTTCCGCGTTGCCCAGCAGGTATGTGTAAGGGTTGCCGAGGGCGATGGCCCACTCGCCGATCATCAGGTCGCTCGATCGTCCCACCTGCACCACGGGGAGGCCGGTGCGCTCGAGCTTTATGACGGCGATGTCGGTGAGCGGATCCTCGCCGAGCAGGCGCCCTTCGACATCGGTGCCGTCGGCGAGCGTCACCGTGATCTGTTCGGCGTTGGCGATCACGTGCTGATTGGTGATCACCACGCCGTCGGCGCGGAGGATGAAGCCGGTGCCGAAGCTCTGCGGGCTGCCAGGTTGCGCCCCCGTGAAGAGGTCCCATGCCGACGCGCGCGGGGTGGGCAACGTCACGCGGACCGAGACAACGGCCGGGGCGACGCGCGCCGAGGCGCCGACGATGGCATTCGAGCGACCGATGGTGAGGTCGCGCGTGGGCTGGGGCGGGGGAGTGGTGGCCGACTGCTGGGCGTTGGCGTCGATCTCGCCGCGACAGGCGGCGGCGATGATGGCCAGCAAGAGTGTGCCGATTCGACGCATCACCATGAGGCGCGCTCGCCGAGGAAGTAGTTCGTCGGGAAGCTGGCCGAGACGAAGGAGAGCCCTTCCGCCGGTGCCGGGGCGCTGGTCTCTGCGTTGTGCGAGGTCGTCAGCAGTCGTGCCATGTCGCTCTCTGGTCGTCGTGCGAGGCCGATGTCCACCATGGTGCCCACGAGCATTCGCACCATGTGGTGCAGGAATCGATCGGCGGCGACGGTGAATCGAAGCCGGCCGGGCTCGAGCACCGACCAGTCGGCCTCGACAATCCGGCAGCGATAGTGCGGCTTCGGTTCACCGACGACCATGAAGGCGAGGAACTCGTGCTCGCCCGGCAGGACCGCCGCCGCTCGCCGCATCGCCTCGAGATCCACCGGTCGGCCCAGCGCCCACTCGGTTCGGCCTCGGAAGGGGGAGCGGCAGTGCGCGTCGACCCCCACGTCGTATCGGTATCGCCGCCCCTCCGCTGCCCGGCGCGCATCTCGGCCCGGTACGATGGTCCGGATCTCGGAGACGGCGATGTCGCGAGGCAGGACCGCATTGAGCGCTCGCAGCAGTTCACGACATCCCCAGCGAACCGGCATCGTGGTCGAGACCGGCATGGCCAGCGCATGCACCCCGGCGTCGGTTCGACCGGCCGCAATGGCGGTCCGCGGTCCCCCGGCGAGACGTTCGAGGGCCTCCTCGAGCACCTGCTGGACGGTGCGGCGCTCAGGCTGCCGCTGCCAGCCCGAAAAGGCCGACCCGTCGAACTCGACCGTGAGGAGAAGTGCGTGCTCCATTCAGCCCCGAAAGCTAGCCAGCCCCAAGGGGTGCGGCAAGCGGCGTAAACCCTTGTGAATATTGACAAAACGCCAGTCTGCCCGATACGCTTGGCCTCCCGATCATGACCTCGCCGACCCCGACCCCCGCCCCGGCAGTTCGCCATGCCCTGAGCCTCCTCGCCGCCGGACGCGGGCTGGAGGAGGACGAGGCTGCCAGGGCGTTCGAGGAGATCATGGCGGGAGAGGCCGGCCCGGCCTCGTTGGGCGCCCTCTTGCTGGCGCTTCGGACCAGGGGGGAAAGCCCGGCGGAGATCGCCGGGGCGGTCCGCGCCCTTCGTTCCGCAATGCGGCGGGTGGAGCACCCGGCGCCGGAGTCGCTGGTGGACACCTGCGGTACCGGGGGCGGGAAGATCGGCACCCTGAATCTCTCGACCGCCGCGGCCTTCGTGGCCGCGGGTGCAGGCGCCCTGGTGGCCAAGCACGGCAATCGCTCCTTCACCTCCCGCTCGGGATCGGCCGATGTCCTCGAGGCCCTCGGCGTGGGGATCGACCTCTCCCCCGCGCGCGCCGGGGAGATTCTCGCCGAAACCGGCATCGTCTTCCTCTACGCGCCGTCGTACCACCCTGCCATGCGCCATGTCGCGCCGGTGCGCCGCGAGCTCGGCGTGCCCACGGTCATGAACCTCGTCGGGCCACTCGCCAATCCGGCGCTCGCGGGACGGCAGGTGGTGGGTGTGGCCGATGCCGAGCGCGCGCCGCGCATGGCCGGGGCGCTGGCGCGCCTCGGTGCGGTCCACGCCCTCGTGGTGCACGCCGAGATCGGGATGGATGAGATCGCGCCGGTCGGACGGACGCAGGTCTGGGAAGTGCGCGAGGGAGCGGTGACGCAATGGTCGCTCGATCCGTCTGACTACGGGCTCGCGACCCCGTCGCTCGACGGACTCGCGGGTGGCTCGCCAGAGGAGAACGCCGACACGATTCGCCGGATGTTCGACGGCGCGGCGCCGGCGGCCTCCGTGGAAGCTGCGGTGCTGCTGAATGCGGCGGCGGCGATCTACGTGAGTGGGCGCGTCGGCTCGATGGCCGATGCGGTGGATGCCGCACGAACCGCGTTGCGCGAGGGGCGTGCGGCGGAGCGATTGGCGGCGCTGCAGGCCGCCAGCCGCTAGAACTTCCGGATGACCCCGACGACGATGCCCTGGATCAGGACGTCATCTTCCTGATAGCGAAGGGGACGCATCGTGGCATTCGAGGGCTGCAGTCGGATCCAACCGCCCGGTTCGCGGTAGAACCGCTTGACCGTGGCCTCACTGCCGTTGACGAGCGCGATGACCATCTCGCCGTTGTCTGCGGATTCGCGGCCGTTGATCACCACGAGGTCGCCGTCGCGGATCTGTTCCTCGATCATCGACTCGCCGCGAACGCGGAGGGCGTAATTGGGGCCGCGGCGCGGGAGCATGGCATCGGGCACGGCGACGACTTCGCCGCTCATCATGGACTCGATCGGGTAGCCGGCGGCGACGGTGCCGAGCAGCGGGACCTCGGTGGCACCGGAGACGCCGCGCGGCGGGAGCACCTCGATCGAGCGGCTCTCGTTGTAGCTCCGGCGGATGTAGCCCTTCCGCTCGAGATTGGTGAGATGCTCGTGCACCGTCGCGAGGGATTGGTAGCCGAACTTCTCGGCGATCTCCTCGAAGGAGGGGGCAAAACCGAGGTCGGTGATGGACTCGGTCAGGTAGTCGAGGATCTCGCGTTGCTTCCTGGTAAGCGGCACGACGCCCTCCCATGCATGCTTGGCGAACAGAACCCGAACCAACTCTACCCGAAGGGACCCCGAAGAGCAAGATGCCAGTCCTCGACGCCATCATCGCCGCCACCCGGGAAACCCTTCCCGCCTTGCGAGCTCGCCGCAGCGAGCTGGAACGCGCCGCCCTGGATGCTGCGCCGCCCGCCTCGTTCGTGGCCGCGCTTCACCGGCCCACGGTGGCCTTGATCGCGGAGGTCAAGCGTCGCTCCCCCTCGGCGGGCGCGATCAACGCTGGCCTCGACCCGGCGACGCTGGCGCAGGCCTACGCAGCCGGTGGGGCAGCGGCCATCTCGGTGCTCACCGACGGACCGTTTTTCGGAGGGTCGCTCGCCGACCTGCAGGCGGTCACCGCGGCCGTGTCGGTGCCGGCGCTTCGCAAGGACTTCATCCTGGACGAGACGCAACTGTTCGAGGCCCGAGCGGCCGGCGCCGCGGCCGTTCTCTTGATCGCGCGCGTGCTCTCGGATGACGAATTGCGACGATTGCACCGAATGGCCGATGATCTGGGACTGGGTGTGCTCGTCGAGACCCACACCGCGGTCGAAATCGAGCGGGCGCTCGCGGCCGAGGCGAGGGTGATCGGCGTCAACGCCCGCGACCTCGATGATTTCTCGATCAATCGCGACGCGGCCTGGGCGTTGCTGGCGCAGGTGCCCAGTCGCTGCGTGGCCGTGGCGGAGAGCGGGATGGCCTCGGTCGAGGATGTGGCCGTGGCGGCGGCCGCCGGTGCGGATGCCGTGCTGATCGGCGGGGCACTGGCCGCCCACGGGGCCCCCGAGGCCGCCGCACGTGCACTCGCGGGAGTGGTCCGACGTGGCCGTTGATGTCAAGATCTGCGGCCTCACCCGCGTCGAGGACGCGGCCCTCGCCGCCGCACACGGCGCGTGGCGCCTGGGCGTGATCTTCGCCGGTGGGCCGCGGGTGCGCACCGAGGCGGAGGCCATCGAGATTGTGGCGGCTGCCGGCGGGGTCCCCGTCATCGGGGTCTTCGGCCCGCAGTCGGTCGACGAGATCCTGGCCATCGCGGCGCGGGTGCGACTCAGCGGCGTGCAGCTCCATGGCCCGTCCACGGCCGCGGATGCCAGCCGGTTGCGGCTCGCCGGGCTCGAGGTCTGGCGCATTGCGCGGGTGCCGATCGAGTCGGCGGCGCAGCTCGCCGTCGCGGCCGAGGAGGCCGACCTGTTGTTGCTCGAGCCGACCGCGCCGGTCGACCAGCCGGCGGCGGGAGGAAGGGGGGTCGGGATTGGCCTTGACGAGGCGCGGACGGCGCGGGGCCTGGTGCCTCCGGGAGTCCGAGTTGGCCTGGCCGGCGGGCTGACGCCAGACCGCTTGGCCGAGGCCGTGAGAATCGTCGGGCCCGATGCCGTCGATGTAAGTTCCGGGGTTGAAATTGCGCCGGGGATCAAGGATCCTGACCGGCTGATCCGTTTTCTGGAGATCGCGCGTGACGCTTTCCCTGCCGCCTGAGACTTCGGTCGATGGCCGCTTCGGCCCCTATGGGGGCCGCTACGTTCCCGAAACCCTCGTGGCGGCGCTCGACGACCTCGCCGCGCTATACGATTCCGTGCGCGACGACCCGACCTTCTGGGCGGAGTACCACCACCTGCTGGAGGAGATCGTCGGGAGGCCCTCACGGCTCACCGAAGCGCCGCGCTTCAGTGAAGTGGCCGGGGTGCGCGTGCTCCTCAAGCGCGAGGATCTCAACCACACCGGCGCGCACAAGATCAACAACACCATCGGCCAGGCGCTGCTCGCCCGCCGCATGGGAAAGCGCCGCATCATCGCGGAGACCGGCGCCGGACAGCACGGCGTGGCCACCGCCACCATCTGCGCGCGCTTCGGGCTCGAGTGCGTCGTGTACATGGGTGAGGAAGACGTCGCGCGCCAGAACCTGAACGTCGTCCGCATGCAGTTGCTCGGCGCGACGGTCGTGCCGGTGACGTCGGGCACGCGCACGCTGAAGGACGCGACCAACGAGGCGTTGCGCGACTGGGTCACCAACGTGCCGACGACGCACTACATCATCGGCTCCGTGGTCGGACCCGACCCGTATCCGCGGATGGTGCGCGACTTCCAGTCGGTGATCGGGCAGGAATCGCGCGCCCAGTTGCTCGCACGGTATGGCCGCCTCCCGAGCACCGTCGTCGCGTGCGTGGGTGGGGGTTCCAACGCGATGGGGATGTTCGCCGGATTCCTCAACGACGAGTCCGTGCGACTGGTCGGCGTGGAGGCGGCGGGCGAGGGCATCGATTCCGGCCACCACAGCGCGACGCTTTCCGCGGGCCGGCCCGGGGTGCTGCACGGCACGCTCTCCTACCTGCTGCAGGACGTGGATGGACAGGTGTCGCCGGCCCACTCGGTGTCGGCCGGTCTCGACTATCCCGGCGTCGGTCCGGAGCACAGCTGGTTGCGCGACACCAATCGCGTGCAGTACCGCGCGATCGGCGACACCGATGCGCTCGCCGCGTTCCAGCGGTTCACCCGGCTGGAGGGGATCATTCCGGCGCTGGAGACGGCGCACGCCATTGCCTGGATCGAAGCGGAGCGCGCCGCGTGGGCGGCCGACGACCTCGTCCTCCTCTGCCTGAGCGGTCGCGGCGACAAGGACGTCGCGCACGTGGCCGCCCTGCTGGACGCGGCTGGGTGAGTCACCCGACCGCCGCGGCCTCCCGGGAAGTCGACACGCGCGTGGTCGAGGAGTTGCTGCGCGCGCTCTCGAAGGGGCAGCGGGCGTTGCAGATGTACCTGCCGAACAATCCGGTGTACCAACGCTCGGTGGAGCAGGTGGCGGAGGCCTTCGGGCCGGTCTGGGGCATCACCGGTCGACTCGCCTTCGACCTGCAGGACGGCGAGATCCTCTGGGAGGGGACGCCGCTCCACCGTCATGACGGCCTCGGTGCGCAGTTGTATCAGGACGGCCTCCGCCGTCTCGTCTTCCTGCCCGGCGTGGAAGCCGACGAGATCGTGCGCTTCCTCTCGGTGGTCAATCGTGCCCGCTTGCTCCCGAAGGACGCCAGCGACGACTTGCTCACGCTGCTCTGGGAGCAGGAGTTCGTCCTGATCAGCTACACCTTCGTCGAGGCGCTGAGCGACGGCGCCGAGTTCTACCAGACGGGGGGCGGCAATCCGGAGGCGCCGAAGGATCCGGCGGCCGTTCGCGAGCAGGTGGCGCAGGACCAGGGGAACGGCTCCGCCCCTGCCGATCTCGACTCGGCGCCGTTCTTCCTCGACGAGGCCGAACTGCGGCTGATGCAGAGCGAGCTCGAGGACGAGTACCGCCGCGACATTCGCTCCGCCGCGATCGATGCGCTGCTCGACATCCTCGAGGCGCAGCGTGAGCCGGCGGTGCGGCGCGAGGTCGTGGCGCTGCTGGAGGACGTGCTGCCAACTCAGCTCGCCGTGGGGGGCTTCCGCGTCGTCGCGCGGATCCTGCGAGAGCTTCGGGTCATCGCCGTGCGCGCGACGGGGCTCGACCAGTCGCTACACGATGCGCTGCTCTCCTTCGAGGAACGCCTCTCGCAGCCGGAGATCCTGGAGCAGCTCTTCCGGACGCTCGAGGATCCGGAGACGCGGCCGAGCGAGGACGAGGTGGGCGAGGTGCTGCGCGAGCTGAAGCCGATTGCCTTGCCGGTGGTCCTCGCGCACCTCGGCCAGTCGCTGGCCCCCGAGGTGCGGCGCGCGCTCCTGCCGAGCGTCGAGCAACTGGCCCGCAGCCGACCCCAGGCGCTGCAGGACGTGATGGAGAGCGGCAGCGGTGGTGCCCTCGAGACCGCCATCGAGTTGGCCGCTCGCCTCGGCCTCACCAGCCTGGTGCCGGCCATCGCGGCCCGACTCACCGACGGCACGCCCGGCGTGCGCGTGGCGGCGCTCAGCGCGCTGGCCTCGTTCGGCACGCCGACCGCGGTCGCGGCGATGGAGGTCGCGCTCGGCGACGAGGAGCGCGCCGTGCGGCAGGCGGCGCTGGCGGCGCTGCTCGCCCGCGGTGGCTCCGGCGGCATCCTGCCGCGTCTCGAGGCGTTGCTGTTCGGCGGGAAGGACCAGGATTGGGAGCGGAGCGAACGACGCGCGCTCTTCGAGGCGTACGGGCAGCTCGCGGGGGCGGCGGCGATCCCGAGGCTGCGCGACCTGCTCGCCCCTCGCGGGCTGCTGCGTCGGAAGGAGGCGCCGGACGTGCGCGCCTGCGCCATCTTCGGCCTCGCGAAGGTGCGCTCCTTCGATGCGCGCGCGGTGGTCGACCAGTACACGGCGGACAAGGACGCCGTGGTGCGCAGCGCGGCCAACGCCGTGCTCCGGGATTGGATGGCATGAGCGAGACTCCACGCGACGACGCCCTGTTGCGCCAGGCGGGGCGCGCCCTCCTCGTGGCGATCCACAGCGCCCAGCGCGCGCTCAAGTTGTATCCGCTCGAGAACGCGGCGGTGCAGCGGGCGCTCGACGAGCTGCTCGGCCACGGCGAGGCACTGCTGCGCCTCGAGGGCGACATCGAAGTCCGGTTGACCGGCGACGTGATCTTCATCAACCAGACCCGGCTCCGATTGGGCCTCGACAACTTTGCCGCCTTCAGCGGCTTCGTCGGGCTGATGCGGGGCGCCGGTGTCGGCGTGCTGCACATCGCCACGGGCGTGAGCCGCCGCGAGTGGCAGGCCTGGCTGTCGATCCTCGCGGCACTGCCGGCAGCCGATGACCCGATCGAGCGCCTGGAGTCGCTGCGGCAACGGATGCAGCAGGCCGACATCACGCATGTCACCGTGGAGCCGGGCGGCAACGAGGGCGACGACGGGCCGCAGAAGGACGAGGCCCTCGAGCGCGCCAAGCGGACCTACGCCCACGGTGTCTCGGTCGCGCGCGACGTGGTCACCGGCGTGCGCATGGGACGGACGCCAAGCGTCCACCGTCTCAAGCGCGCCATCCAGCTGATCGTCGACCAGGTGCTGGAGAACGAGCTCTCGATCGCCGGCCTGACCACGTTGCGCGACCACGACGAGTACACCTTCACCCATTCGGTGAACGTCTGCATCTTCGCGATCGCCCTCGGCAAGCGCATCGGCCTCGACCGGATGCAGCTCTACGACCTCGGGCTCGCCGCCCTGATGCACGACATCGGCAAGTCGCGGCTCGACCTCGAGATCATCAACAAGACGACGGCCCTCGATGACCAGGAATGGCGCCGCATGCAGGCGCATCCCTGGCTGGGGACGCTGACGCTGTTCAAGATGCGGGAAGGCGAGATGCTGCCGTATCGGGCCATCCTGGCGGCGCACGAGCACCACATGAAGGTGGACCTCAGCGGCTACCCTCGGCCGATCCGTCCCCGGCGCCTTGGCCTCTTCTCGCGACTGGTGGCCGTGGCCGATGGCTACGACGCGGCCACCACGCGTCGCGCCTACCAGAGCGAGCCGTGGGAGCCGGAGGCCGTGCTGCGCGAGATGTGGCTCAACGCCAATCGCGGCTACGACCTCACGCTGGTCAAGGCGCTCATCAACATGCTGGGCATCTATCCGGTGGGCAGTTGCGTGATCCTGGACACCTTCGAGGTCGCGATCGTCGCGGGCCTCGGACCGGATCCGGAACAGCTGAACCGCCCGCTCATTCGCATCGCCATCGATCCGTACGGGGCCATGGTGCCGGCCCCCGGTGAACTGGTGGATCTCTCCGTTGCGCGGTCGGATGGCACGTACCCGCGCAGCATCATGAAGGTGACCTCTCCGGACCGTTATGGCCTCGTCGTCGGTGATTTCTTCGTCTGAGTCGCAGCTGGATCGTCAGTGGGCGTCGCTCCGCGCGGCCGGCCGGCCGGGTCTCGTGCCGTACCTCACGGCCGGCTTCCCGACGCTGCCCGATTCCCTCGCGGCGTTGCGTGCCGCGGACGCGCATGCCGACGTGATCGAGGTCGGCGTGCCGTTTTCCGATCCGCTCGCGGATGGGCCGACCATCCAGGCGTCGACGTTTCGGGCGCTGGCCAACGGGATGACCCTGCCCAAGACGCTGGAACTCATCGCCGAAGCGGATCTCCGCACGCCGGTGGTGTTGTTCTCGTACCTGAACCCCGTGCTGCAGTACGGCGTGGAGCGGCTGATGCGCGATGCCGCCGCCGTCGGCATTGCCGGGTTGCTGCTGACCGACCTGCCGGCAGGTGGCGACCCGGCGATCGAGGAGACCATCCAGCAGTCGCCGCTCGACCTGATCCGCCTGGTGGCGCCGACGACTTCCGCCACCCGGATCGCCTCGGCGGTTGGCGGGGCGCAGGGCTTCATCTACCTCGTCGCGCGGCTCGGCGTGACCGGCGCCTCGCGCGAACTGGCCGCGGGCCTCGAAGACTCGGTGGCGGCTGTGCGCGCGGCCACGCCATTGCCGATCGCCGTCGGCTTCGGCATCTCCACCCCGGAGCAGGCGCGCACCGTGGCGGGCATTGCCGATGGCGTGGTGGTGGGGAGTGCCCTGGTCGACGTGCTGGGCAACGAGGGCGTCGCCGCCGCCGATCGCTTCCTCGCCGGCCTGCGCAGCGCCCTGGACGCGGGATGACCTCGCGGGTGCGCGCCTTCGTCGCGCTCGGCAGCAACCTGGGTGACCGCGCGGCGTTCCTCGCCCAGGGCCGCCGCGAGCTCGGCACGCTACCCGACACGCTGGTGCGCGCCGAGACCGTGCCCGAGGAGACTTCGCCGCTCGGCGGATTGCACCAGCCGTGCTATCTCAACCAGATGGTGCTGTTGGAGACCGCCCTCGGGCCTGCGGAGCTGCTTCACGCCTGTCACCGCATCGAAGCGCTCGCCGGGCGCGTGCGGCGCGAGGCCTGGTCCTCGCGGACGCTCGACCTCGACCTCGTCCGACACGGGGACACCCTCTGTGACACGCCGACGCTCGTTCTCCCGCATCCCGGGTTGCGAGATCGGCTCTTCTGGGCGCGCGAAGTCGCGACCCTGGAGGCCCATGGCTGACCGACCGCTGGCCCTGAGGGATCTCGCCGCGCGCAAGCGCGATGGCATGCCGCTCGTCATGCTCACGTGCTACGACGCGCTCTTCGCGCGGCTGCTCGAGTCCGCGGGCGTCGACCTCCTGCTGGTCGGCGACTCCGTGAACGAGGTGCTGGCCGGTCGCGCCTCGACGCTCAGTGCCACGCTCGACCAGATGATCTATCATGCCGCAAGCGTGCGTCGTGGCGCGACGCGCACGCCGATCGTGGTGGACCTGCCGTTCCTGACCTACCAGGTCACCCCGGAAGAGGCGATCCGCAACGCCGGACGCGTGCTTGCCGAAACGGATTGTCACGCGGTCAAGATCGAGGGCGGCGAGGTGATGGCGCCGACCGTCGAGGCCCTGGTCACCCGCGGGATTCCGGTGATCGGCCACCTCGGTCTCACGCCGCAGAGCCTCCACGCCCTCGGTGGGCACCGGGTGCAGGGCCGGACGGTCGCCGCCGCCGAGACGATGCGTCGCGACGCGCTCGCGCTCGAAGCCGCCGGAGCGAGCGCCATCGTGCTCGAGCTGGTGCCGCGCGACCTGGCGACGGAGATTTCCGCGTCGCTGCGCATCCCCACCATCGGCATCGGCGCCGGCGTGGGCTGCGACGGGCAGGTGCTGGTGTTGCACGACATGCTCGGGTTGAACGAGGGATTCCAGCCTCG
Source organism: Gemmatimonadales bacterium (assembly GCA_033764505.1). Taxonomy (GTDB): domain Bacteria; phylum Gemmatimonadota; class Gemmatimonadetes; order Gemmatimonadales; family GWC2-71-9; genus Palsa-1233. The sequence goes on along the minus strand of JANRIW010000014.1, from coordinate 80,078 downwards.
CTTCCTGCGGCGATACGCCGAGCTGGCCGGTGCGGTGCAGGACGCGGTGCGCCATTTTGGTGACGACGTCCGCGCGCGCCGCTTCCCTGACGATGAGCACTCCTTCGAATGACGACCAAGTTGCAGCATCACGCCACGATCGCCGGCCTGCGGAGTGCCCTCGCGGCGCACCGCCGGGCAGGGAAGCGCATCGCCCTCGTCCCGACCATGGGCTTCCTCCACGAGGGGCACCTCTCGCTGGTCGATGCCGCGCGGAATGTCGCCGACGTCGTGGTGATGTCGCTCTTCGTGAACCCGCGCCAGTTCCAGCCAGGCGAGGACTTCGATCGCTATCCGCGCGACATGGCCCACGACCAGGCCCTCGCCGAGGCACGGCATGTCGACATCCTCTTTTCGCCGGAGGTCGGCGAGATGTACGGTGGTGGCGATGAATTGCGCATCGTGCCGGGCGAGACGGCCGCTCGATGGGAAGGGGAGTTCCGCCCGGGACATTTCGAGGGCGTGCTCACCGTGGTGGCAAAGCTGTTCAACATCGTGCAGCCCGACGTCGCCTGCTTCGGTCAGAAGGACATCCAGCAGGTCACGCTGATTCGCCGGATGATCCAGGAGCTCGACTTTCCGGTGCGCATGCTGGTCAGCCCCACCATCCGGGAGGCCGATGGCCTGGCGCGCAGTTCCCGCAACGTCTACCTCTCGGCCGAGGAGCGCATCCGCGCGCTGGCGCTGGTCCGCGGGCTCCGGGCTGCCGAGTCCGCCTTCGAACGCGGCGAGCGGGATGCCGACCGGCTCCGGCAGCTGGTGCGCCAGTCGCTCGAGGCCGAAGTCGACGTGGTGACGGACTATATTGCCGTCGTCGAGCCCAACCGGCTCGCGCCGGTGCCGGTGGTCGATGCCGGTACCATCATCGCGATTGCCGCGCGCGTGGGTGCGACGCGGTTGATCGACAATGTGATCCTTGGAGACGAGGACGTCTGACGTGCGCCGCCGCCTGATGAAGTCGAAGATCCATCGTGCCACGATCACCGCGGCCGACCTGCACTACGAAGGCTCCTTGACGCTCGACACCGAGTTGATGGCGGCTGCCGACCTGGTCGAGTACGAGGAGATCCAGGTCGTGAACGTGAACAACGCGCAGCGTTTCACCACGTACGTCATTCCCGGTCCGGCCGGAAGCGGCGTGGTGCAGCTCAACGGTGCCGCCGCCCGCCTCGGCATGGTGGGCGATCTCGTGATCCTCATTGCCTACGGTGACATCGAGGAAGCGGATGTGGCCGCCTTCGAGCCGGCGGTCGTGTTCGTGGATGCAGCCAACCGGCGGGTCGAGCCGGCGCCGTGATCGACCGGTCGGCTGCGCCCTCCCCGACGGCCCAGGACGGACTCCCGCCCTGGGCCGTCGTCTCGCCGACGCGCCGCGCCCACATCGAGCGGGTGGTGGCCGGGTTGCGCGGCTGGACGGTCGCGATGCGACTCCCGCCGCAGGAAGCGGCGCGCTGGCTGCGCGCGGGTTGGCTCCACGACGCGCTCCGCGATGCACCGGAAGAAGAGATGCGGCGCTGGGCGCCCACGGTGGATGGTCCAGTGGAGCTGCGGCATGGTCCCGCCGCCGCGGCGCGGGCCGAGCTGGAGGGGGAGCGCGACGCCGACGTGTTGAGTGCGGTCCGATGGCACTCGGTGGGATGGCTCGGTTGGGCCCAAACCGGCTGTGCGCTCTATTGCGCCGACTTCCTCGAGCCGGGCCGCAACTTCGCGAAGGATGAGCGGGCTGCCCTCGCCCGGCGATTCCCGGAACGACCCGACGAGGTGCTCCGCGAGGTCGTGGCCGCGCGTTTCGCCTACGCCGATGCCCAGGGGTGGAGCCATCCCCCGGAGAGCATTGCCTTCCGACGGATGATCTGCGGATGACGTGGCTTGTCGCCCACCGTTGGCATCTTGCCGGGGCCGCGGTGCTCCTTGTCGTGGCTGCGCTCTGGTGGCGGCGCCCGGCGAAGCTGGCGCAGGCGGCGGTAGGGCCGCTTCCGGAAGCCGCCATGGACCTGCCGGCGTTGCCCCGTCGCGTGACGGTGCAGGTGCTCAACGGCACCAGGATACCGAGGCTCGCCGCGGCCCTCGGAATGCCCCAGCTGCGGCGGGTCGGCCTCGACGTGGTCTCCTCGGGTGATGCCACTGACGAACAGCGCGCTGCTGGGGTCACCCTCGTGCTGGTGCGTCGCGGCGACACGACCGGTGTCGGTCGGGTGCTGCTCCTCTATCCGAAGGCCGTGGTCCGCGACGAGCCGCGCGCCACACTGCTCGTGGATCTCACGGTCGTGCTGGGACCCGATGCCGCACCGGCAGGGGCACGATGAATCATCCACCACTCGCCGCCGTGCGCGATGCCGTGCTCGCGGTGCATCGCAACCTCCTCGAGACGGAGCGGCTCGCCTGGGAGCGCATGAATGGGCGTGTCGCCGGCAACCTCGAGGTGCTCCGCCTCGCGATCGAGGACCCGTGGTTTGCGTGGCTGCGGCCGTTGACCGCGCTGATCGCGGCGATGGACGAGGCATTGCAGGACGACAGCCCCGAGGCCGACGCCCGGGTGGCCCCGATCATCGCCGAGACGTCGGCGCTCCTGCGCCCCGACGAGAACGGCAGCGACTTCCAGCAGCGGTACGATGAATTCGTGCAGCTGGCGCCGGACGTCGCGGTGGCGCACGGACGATTGATGCGGGTGCTCGCCGGCTGATTCCGCTCACGTCGCGTCGCGCGCCGCATCCCACCCCACCACCACCAGCACCAGGTCCATCACGTTGGTCCCCGTCGGCCCACTGCGGATGAGTGCCCCGATCTGGTCGAGCGCGCGATGCGAATCGTGGCGGGCCAGCGCGTCGCCTGGATTGCCCAGCGCCGTGAGCCGACTCCAGCTCTGCTGATTGACGACGGCTCCGGCCGCATCGGTCGGACCATCGCGTCCGTCGGTTCCTGCCGAGAGCAGGGTGACGGGGAGCGGAGAGATGTCGAGCATCTCGGCTGCCGCGAGGGCGAGTTCCTGCGCGCGACCGCCGACGCCATCGCCGTCGCCTCGTGTGACGGTGGTCTCGCCTCCCCAGATGAGCAGCAACGGCCGCACCGCATCGCCGTGCCCGTCTTCCTCAAGCGCCTCGTTCTGGCGCCGCCATTCCTGCGCCGCGCGCATCGCCTCGACGGCGATCTGCCGCCCCACATCGCGAGCCTCTCCCGTCATCGGCACCGGGTGGATCCGTTGCACCGCGCCCACGCGCCCAGCAGCGCTGGCGGCCGCGGTGCACGCCATGGCGTTGGTCGCGACCAGGGTCACCGTCACCAGCCCGGACGGGGGTTCCGTCACGCACGGACCCGAGCCGATGGTGGCGGGGTCGTCACCCGGCACATCGGAGATCAGCCAGCAGTGGACAGGTCGCGGCAACAGCGCCTCGGCGAGGCGCCCGCCGCTCCAGCGCGTTACTCGGCGCCGCGCCGCATTCATCTCGGCGATCGGTGTCCCGGCGAGGTGGAGCCGCGCGAACGTCTCGACCACCTCGTGAGCAGAGACGCCCTCACGCGGGCCGGCCACCAGCGAACTGGCGCCACCCGAGATGGCGACATGCACTTCGGCATCGGGAGGGAGACGAGCCACGAACTGCTCGAGTGCTGCGGAGGCAGCCAACGAAGCCTCGCCGGGCATCGGGTGATCGCCGACAAGATGTTGAAGCACTGGTGAGACTGCACCGCCGCCGGCCGCACCGATCACCAGCCCGCCGGCGACCGGCGTGCCTCGGGCCGAGAGGCGGGCCTCGAGGGCGCGCGCCATCCCCTCGGCGGCCTTCCCGATCGCCACGATCCACGGTCTCCCCAGCGGTGCCGGGAGTGCCACATGGGCCAGCGCGGCGTCGGGCAAGACCGCCGCGACGCCAGCATCGAAGCAATGCCTCAGGAAATCTTCGGCGGTGCGGGGTGGCAGGGGCACGGTGACTCCGGGAGGGTTCCTGCCAATATTACCCCATCCTTCATCAGGCCACGCCATGTCGTCACGTCCCACCGTCATCGTCACGCGCAGACTTCCGCCCGCCGTGGAGGCTGCACTCCAGGCCAACTACGACGTCGTCCTCTCGCGGGATGACCGTCCGATGGGACCGGCGGAACTGCAGCGGGCGCTGGGCGAGGGCGACGCCGTGCTCTGTACGGTCACCGATCGGATCGGCGCCGACGTGATGGCGGCGTCGCCACGCCGGGCACGGATGATCGCCAACTATGGCGTCGGGACCGACAACATCGACCTCGTGGCCGCCGCCGCGCACGAGATCGTGGTGAGCAACACGCCGGATGTGCTCACCGACTGCACCGCCGACCTGACGATGGCCTTGATGCTCGCCACGCTGCGACGCACGGGGGAAGGGGAACGCGAGCTTCGTGGTGGTCGATGGACGGGGATGCGGCCCACGCACATGCTCGGGGCGCGGGTCAGCGGACGCACCCTCGGCGTCGTCGGGCTGGGTCGGATCGGTCGTGCCGTGGCCAGGCGCGCCCACTTCGGCTTCGGGATGCGGGTGCTCGGCTTCTCGCGCTCCCCGATCGAATCGAGCGTGCTGGCCGCGTACGGCATCGAGGCCGTGGCCACGCTGGAGCAATTGCTGGCCGAGGCGGACGTGGTCTCGCTGCATTGCCCGAGCACGGAGGCCACGCGAGGGATGATGAACGCCTCGCGCATCGCCCTGATGAAGCCCAAGTCGTTCCTGATCAACACCGCCCGGGGCGATCTCGTGGACGACGACGCGGTGATTGCCGCCGTCATGGCCGGACACCTCGCGGGCATCGGGCTGGACGTGTATCGCGGCGAGCCGGACTTCGACCGGCGCTATCTCTCGCTCGAACAGGCCGTGCTGCTGCCGCATCTCGGGTCGGCCACGCGCGAGACCCGCGAAGCGATGGGGTTCCGCGTGATCGGTAATCTCGATGCGTTTTTCCGGGGGGAGGCGGTGCCGGACAGGGTCGTGTGAACAGCGAACAGCGAGCGGCGAACCGCGAACCGCGCGGCTCATTCGCCGCGGTGATTCACGCTGGAGTGAAGATCTCCTCGATGCGCTGCCCGAAGAGCTCGGCGATCGCGAACGCCAGCGGCAACGACGGGTCGAAGCGCTCGTTCTCGATCGCGTAGATCGTTTGCCGCGACACGCCGAGCCGCTCGGCGAGATCGCCCTGGGTCCAGCCGCGCTCGGCGCGCAGGACGCGGAGGCGGTTTTTCATTTCTTGGGGAAGACCTTGCTCGTTTCACGGATTCCCGTACCGACGACGATAAACATGATGACGAACGCCGCCTCGACCCATCCGAATTCCTCGTCGGGGAGGCCGAACGGTGCCGGGATTCTGAGCGGCATTCCGTAGGCCGCATCGATAAGGGCGAGAAACCAGATGAAGAAGACGATGCAACGCACCGCCACGACGGCAGCACGTCCAGTGATTGCCCTCGCGAATTCGTCCTGCACGCGCTCTGAGGCTCTCCAGCCCCAGAACGCCCAGATCATGAACGGGAGCGGCAGGAGAAACCACAGCACGCGTGAGCTGCCGAGCGGAGTGTGGCTGTTCAGCTGATGCTTCGCGACGAAGAATGCAGCCATCCAAAGCCAAATTGGGAACATGTGGGCCCACCTGAATGTGCGCTTGAGATCAGCGCGCATGTCCTCGGTTGTCGGGCGTTCGACGTCCACATTGGCTCCGTGAAGGTGTTGAGTCGAATGTAAAGGTCACTTGTCGTGATGTCAAGTGAACTTGTCTCTTCAAGGCGCAACAAGGGGCCCCGCGGCCTCACGGCCGCGGGGGGCTGGATACTAGTTCGGCCTGATCATCCGTCCCGCTGCCATCCCGACCCAGAGCGCCGCGACACCGAGCACCACCGACGCGCTGATGTAGCCCGAAGCGCGGGCCACGTGGCCCTCGTCGAGCATCCGGATCGTCTCCAGCGAGAAGGCGGAGAAGGTGGTGAAACCACCGCAGAGGCCGATCGTGAGGAACACGCGAAGTCGGGGCGAGGCATCGTGCTGTTGCAGCACGGCCTGGGTGAGGAATCCCAGCGCGAAGCAGCCGACGATGTTGACGAGGAGGGTGCCGAAAGGAAAGGTAGCGCCGGTGCGGAGTTGGACCGCTTCGGTCAGCAGGTAGCGCGCGACGCCGCCGGCGGCACTGCCCGCGGCCACGGCGAGGATCAGCTCACTCGGCCGCGACACGCTCGTCCGCCCGCTTCTTCTTCTCCATCTGCACTCGCAATTGCCCGCAGGCCGCGTCGATGTCGAGCCCGCGCGAGCGCCGCACCACCGCCTCGATGCCGTTGTCCACCAGCCAGTCGCGGAATTCGCGGATGCGGGCAGGCGCCGTCGGGACGAGTCCAGGCGCGCCACCGGGATGCAACGGCAGCAAGTTCACATGCGCGCCGAGCTTGCGCGCATGCTTGGCGAGCACGGCGGCATCGTCGTCGCGATCGTTGACGCCGGCGATCAGCACGTACTCGAAGGTGATCCGCTTGTGGAAGGTCTCCGCGACCTCGAGCACTTCCTTGAGCGGGTACTTCTTCTCGACCGGCATGATGCCGATGCGGTCGGTGCCGCGCGGCGAGTGCATCGAGATCGCCAACCGGAACTGTTCGGGGCGGGCGGCGAGCGCCTTCATCCCCGGCACGATGCCGACCGTCGAGACGGTGATGTGCCGGGCGCCGATGCCGAAGCCCTGCGGGTCATTGAAGATGGTGAGCGTGGCGTCCACTGCCGCCCAGTTCACCAGCGGCTCGCCCATCCCCATGTACACGATGTTGGTCGGCTTCTCCTCGGGGTTGGCCAGGACGATCTCGCGCGCCTGCACCGCGATCTCCCATGCCTTGAGGTTCCGCCGGAGGCCCATGGTGCCGGTCGCGCAGAAGGTGCAGCCCAGCGCGCACCCCACCTGCGAGGAGATGCAGAGGGTCCGGCGGCCGGCGCTCGGGATCAGGACCGACTCGATCTTTTCGCCATCGGGGAGGGTCCAGAGATACTTCCGGGTGCCATCCTGCGATTGCTGCACCACGTCGGCCACCAGTCGCGGCAGCGGGAACTCCTGCTGCAGGCGCTCACGGAGCGCCTTGGGGAGTTCGGTCGCCTCGCTCCACTCGCCGACCGGGTCCACCCAGAGGCGGCGGTGGATCTGGGCGGCGCGATAGGCCGGGAGCCCCTCGGCGGCGACCCAGCCGCGCAGCCGACCGGCCGAGGCCTCGGGAGGGAGATCAAGCAGGGTCGGTGCGGTGTCCATGGGGCGGAAAGCTAAGCCGTTGCGCCACTTGCGGCGAGTCACAGGGTGGCAACGTCGCTTTCCTGCCCCTGTGGGCGGCGTTAGTTTGCGAGGATGCTCACCACCTCCCTTCGCACCCACCGCGCCGGTGCCCTGACGCGCGCCGACGCCGGCTCCGTCGTTCGACTCGGCGGCTGGATCCACCGTCGCCGCGACCTCGGCGGGATCGTCTTCCTCGACCTCCGGGACATCGACGGACTGGTCCAGCTCTCCTGCGACCCGACCTGGACCCCGGCCGACGTGCTCGCCCTGGCCGCCGGGCTCGGTGCCGAGACCGTGGTCCTGGTCGAGGGCACGGTGGCCGAGCGGCGCGATCCCGCGCGTGATGGGGCCACCGGTTCGACCGACGTGGAGGTGCAGGTGACCGGCCTTCGCGTGGTGGGGCCGGCCACCACGCCAGCGATCCCGGTCGCGCGTCGGGAGGGGGAGGAGCTCGCCTCGGAAGAGCTGCGGATGCAGCATCGCGTGCTCGACCTGCGGCGTCCCGAATTGCAGGCCAACATCGTGATGCGTCACCGACTGCTGCAGCAGGCACGGCGCACGCTCAGCGAACTCGGCTTCCTCGAGATCGAGACGCCGATCCTCACCAAGCCGACGCCGGAAGGAGCGCGCGACTTCCTCGTGCCGAGTCGGATGTACCCGGGCGAGTTCTACGCGTTGCCGCAATCGCCGCAGATCTACAAGCAGCTGCTGATGGTCGCGGGTTTCGACCGCTACTTCCAGATCGCGCGCTGTTTCCGCGACGAGGACCTTCGCGCCGACCGTCAGCTGGAGTTCACGCAGATCGACCTCGAGGCGTCGTTCGTCACCCAGGAGGACATCCTGCCGGTGATCGAGGCCGTGCTGCGCGACCTCTGGGCCACCGCGGGACAGGCGATCACGGTCCCGTTCACGCGCCTCACCTATCGCGACGCGATGGAGCGCTTCGGCATCGACAAGCCGGACCTGCGCTACGGATTCGAGATCGCCGACCTGACGGCCCATGTCGGCGCCGACGCCGCGCCGTTCGTCCACGAGGCGATCGCCGCGGGGGGCCGTCTCCGCGGCATCCACGCGGCGGGTGCGGCGAGCGCCAGTCGCAAGGAGATCGACGCCATGGCCGAGACCGCGAAGGCGGTCGGCGCCGGCGGCCTGCTCTGGGCCAAGCGCACCGAGGCCGGCTGGGAAGGGCAGGGCGTCAAGGCGTTCGGCACGAGCTGCCTCGACGCGTTGCCTGCCGCCGTGGGTGACCTGGTCCTGGCCGTGGTGGGGCGTGACGGGATCACCTCGCCCGCACTCCACGGCGTGCGCACGGCATTGACGCGACGGCCCGGCGTCATGCCAATGATGGCGCACGCCTTCGCGTGGGTGGTGGACTTCCCGCTCTTCGAGCAGGACCACGCCACCGGCGAATGGGTCTTCACGCATCATCCGTTCACCTCGCCGCATCCCGATGACATGGCCTACGTCGAGTCCGACCCGTCGCGTTGCCGGGCACTCCACTACGACGCGGTCTACAACGGCAACGAGCTCGGCAGCGGTTCCATCCGCATCACCGATCCGGCGCTGCAGGCCACGGTGTTCCGCTTCCTCGGGATTCCGGCCGAGGAGCAGCGTCGGCGCTTCGGCTTCCTGCTCGATGCCCTGGCCTCCGGTGCGCCGCCACATGGTGGCTTCGCGCTCGGCTTCGACCGGATCGCCATGCTGCTCGCGGGCGCACCCTCGCTGCGCGACGTGATCGCCTTCCCGAAGACCGCCAACGCGCGCGCGATGTTCGAGGGCGCGCCGACGACGATCGCCGCGCGCGATCTCGAGGCGCTGCATCTTGCCACCCTTCCCGAGGAGCCCTCGTGAGCGCCGATGACGTTCGCCATGCCCTGAACGCCGAAGGTGCCGACCCGCTGCTCCTCGCGGGCGTGAACGATGCCAACTTCGCCGAGCTGCAGCGCGCCATCGGCGTGCGCGTCTCGCAGCGCGGCGACATCATCACGCTCATGGGCAACGTCGAGCAGATCGCCCGGGCCACGCCCGTGGTGCAGGGCCTGGTGGATCTGGCGCGGGCCGGGGAGAGTGTGTCCCCCGAGGACGTGTATCGGCTCGCGGCCAACGGCGGCGTGCCCGAGATCACTCCACCTGGCGACATCCGGAAGGTGGTGCTGCCGGGGATGCGGCGCGCGATCGTCCCGAAGACGCCGGGCCAGCGTGCCTATCTCGAGATGATCCACGAGCACGACATCGTGATCGGCATCGGCCCGGCCGGCACGGGCAAGACCTACCTCGCCGTGGCGAAGGCCGTCGAGGCGCTGGCCCGCAAGCAGGTGCGGCGCATCATTCTGGCCCGTCCGGCCGTCGAGGCAGGCGAGTCGCTCGGCTTCCTGCCGGGCGACCTGCAGCAGAAGGTCGATCCCTACCTCCGGCCGCTCTACGACGCGCTCGAGGACATGATGCCGCCGGAGAAGGTGGCGCGCGCCATGGAGACCCGCGTGATCGAGATCGCGCCGCTGGCCTACATGCGCGGCCGAACGCTCGCCGATGCCTTCATCATCCTCGACGAGGCGCAGAACGCCACCGGCGCCCAGATGAAGATGTTCCTCACCCGCCTCGGCGTGAACAGCAAGGCGGTGATCACGGGCGACAAGACGCAGATCGACCTGCCGCGCCGCGAGGACTCCGGCCTGGTGCAGGTCGAGCGGATCCTCCCCGGCATCGACGGGGTCGGCTTCCACTACTTCGGCGAGGAAGACGTGGTCCGCCATCGGCTGGTGCGCGACATCGTGCGCGCCTATGCGGAAGACCAGGCAGGGTGATGGACCGCGATGCATCCGATGCCGTGATCGTCAGCGGGTTTGCCGCGGGGTTTCCCGCCTCGCTCGTGCGGCGCGCCGTCGGCGTCGTGCTCGCGGGGGAGCAGTCCGAGGCCTTCGTGGCGGTGACCTTCCTGGGGAAGCGCCGGATGCAGCAACTGAATCGCGACTACAAGCACCACGATCGACCCACCGACGTGATCTCCTTCACGCTGCCGCAGCCCGATGGGTCGCTGGCGGGGGACATCTACCTCTGCCGCGCCGTCGCCGCCCGCGAGGCGCATCGTCGCGGATTGCCGGTGCGCGAGGAGATCGTTCGACTTGTCGTGCACGGCACGCTGCACGTCCTCGGGCATGACCACCCGGAGGACGACGGGCGCGAGGCGTCGCCCATGTGGCATCGTCAGGAGCACTACGTGCGGGCCGTGCTCCCATGATTCCGCTGCTGCAGGGTACGCTCTGGGCGCTCACGGGCGTCGCGGTCTTCCTCGTGGCGATGATCGGTCTCGCCGGCGAGGACGATGGCGAGCTCGGTGCGCGGGCCTTGGCGCGCGAGCCGAGCGGTCTCGACCTCCCGCCCGATCGGATCCTGCACGTGATGCACCTGACAGGCCTCACGCTCACCGGCGTGCTTGCCGCACTCGCCACGGCGTGGTGGATCGATCCCCCTGCCATTGCCGCGGCGCGGGTCGGGCTCGCCTCGCTGCTGGTCTGGTCCTTCGGTGACCTCGTCCCGCGGCTGTTGGCCGTGGTCGCCCCCGACTTGGTCGCCCCGGTGCGGCGCTTTGTCCTGGCCACGGCGCCGCTCTTCCGGCCGCTGCTCTGGATTGCGCGGCGACTCGATCGGAGCCCCACCGACGTGCCGCCGACCCTGCGGGAATCCCCCGACCGGATCTCGCCGCAGGAGATGGCCGAAGGGGTGTTCTCGCTCGCCGAGATGACCGTCTCCGAGGTGATGACGCCGCGACTCGACATCATCGCCGTGGACGTGGCGGAAACCGAGCACGCCGTCGTCAACACCCTGCGCCGCAGCGAGCACGCCCGGCTCCTGGTGTTCGATGAACATCCCGACGCGGTGGTCGGCGTGATCTACGCCAAGGACATCCTGCCACGGCTCCGCGGCAACGATGCCTCGCGCGAACCGTGGCAGCAGCTGATCCGGCCGGCGGGCTTCGTGCCGGAGGCCAAGCGGCTCGACCGGCAACTGCGTGACTTCCAGCGCGGCCCGGGGCACCTCGCCGTGGTGGTCGACGAGTTCGGCGGCACCGCTGGCCTGGTGACCCTCGAGGACATTCTCGAGCAGATCGTCGGAGAGATTCGCGACGAGCACGACACCGACGAGGTCCAGCCGGTGCAGCGTCACGCGGATGGCCGTCTCACCGTGCAGGGCGGCGTCGCGCTCGCCGACCTCGAGGCCGAGATCGAGCACGACTTCGAGCGCGACGACGTGGCGACCGTGGGCGGGCTGGTGCTGGCCGAATTCGGTCGCGTGCCGCGCGCCGGTGAATCCGTGACGGTGGACGAATGGCAGATCACCGTCGAGGTCATCACGCGGCGCCGCATTCGCCGCGTGGTGGTCACGCCCCCTGTCCGGGCCATGGCCCCCGATCGTGAGGAGGAGGAATGACGTTGTTGCTCCTGCTCCTCGGGCTCATGCTCGCGGTCGCCGGTTCGGCCGGGGCCACCGCGCTCGTCACCACCGCGCGCGTCGCGCTGGCCGAGGCGATCACGCGCCGCCTGCGCGGGGGCGACGACTCGCTGGCCTGGCTTGCGACCACGGAGCGACAGGTCGCCGCCGCGAGTGCCGCCACCTCGCTCGGCGTGGTCCTGATTGGCGTCGCCATGCCGGGCCTGCTCACCCGGCTCACCCCTGGGCAGCTGGTGATCGTCGTGCTCGGCGCGGTGGTGCCCGCGACGATCGTCGGCGGCAACCTGCTGCCGCGCTTCCTCACCGTCCCGCGCGCCAGCCGCGTGGTCGCCGCGCTGCAGCCAGCGCTGGCGGCGTGGAGCCGGTTCCTCGGGGTCGTGATGCCGGCGCGGGCAGTGGACCTCGCCGACGACGTGCGCGCCATTGCGCGCGAGGGCTCGGCGAGCGGATTGGCGGACGATGAACTGGTGATGGTCGGTGGCGTGATGTCGTTTGCGCAGCGACCGGTCCGCGTCGTCATGACCCCGCGCACGGATGTGGTGGCCGTGGGGCACGACGACGCCTACGAGGACGTGATGCGCACCTTTGCGGAGAGCGGTTACACGAGGCTCCCGGTGACGCGCGGCACGCTCGACGAGATCATCGGCATCGTGCACGCCTTCGATCTCTTCAAGCTGCGGCCGGGCGATGCGGTGCCGGTGCGACCGGTCTCGTTCGCCCCGGAGTCGCGCCTGGCCGGCGACTTGCTGCTCGACATGCAGCGCGAACGGCGCCACTTCGCGGTGGTCCTCGACGAGTTCGGCGGCACGGCGGGCATCGTCACGCTCGAGGACCTGCTCGAGGGGTTGGTGGGCGAGATCGCCGATGAGGACGATCCGACGGCCCCGTCGCATCGCGCGCGCGGGTCGGTGCTCGAGCTCGACGGCTCCGAATCGCCGCGGATGATCGAGGAACACTTCGGCGTGCTGCTCCCCGGTGGCGAGGCCGCGTCGTTCGGCGGCCTGCTGGGTGAGTTGGCGGGTCGCATCCCGGTGGCCGGCGATCGCTTTGCGCTCGCCGGCCTCGAGGTGGACGTCCTGCAGGCCTCGCCCACGCGCGCCGACCGGATGCTGGTGCGCCGGGGCGGCACCAAACCCATGATCCTGGACCGGGAGCGCACGTGAGCTCGATGACCGAGACCCGGCTGGCTGAACTCGTCGCGCTCGCGCGCGAGGGGCGCACCGACGCCTTCATCAAGCGGGCCTGGGAGATCGAGCCGGCGGACCTGGCCGACGTCCTCTCCGCGCTCGACGAGGACGAACGCCTCGCCCTGGTTCGCATTCTCCCGGCGGAGCTGTCGTCACAGGCGCTGGTCGAGATGTCGGCGGAGGAACACGCCGAGGAGATCGTCGCCGCCCTCGATCCGGAGCACGCCGCCGAGATCGTCGAGGAGATGGAGGACGACGATGCCGCCGACCTCCTCGGCGAGATGGAGCCGGAAGAGCAGGAGCGCATTCTCGCCGAGGTCGAGGATCGTTCCGGCGTGGATCGACTGCTGCGCTATCACGACGAGTCGGCCGGTGGCCTGATGACCACCTCGGTCGTGATCGTCACCGATCTCGACACGGTGGGACTCGCCCTCGAGGCGGTGCGGCGCCAGGCCGAAGATGTGGACGACGTGATGGAGGTCTACGTCGTGGACTCGGAGCGGCGCCTGGTCGGGCTGCTCACCTTCAAGCAGCTGGTGCTCAGCTCTCCCGACCGCCTGGTGCGGGACGGGATGGAGCCGGCGGTCGCGCGCGTCTCGCCTGAGGAGGACCAGGAGGAAGTGGCCCGCATCATGGGCCGGTACAACCTCCCCTCCATTCCGGTCGTCGACGAGGTCGGCCGGCTGCTCGGCCGAATCACCTACGACGACGTGATCGACGTGGCCGAGGCCGAGGCGACCGAGGACCTGCTGCGATTCGGCGGCGTTTCGCCGGATGAAGAACTTGGGGGTGGCTGGTCGTCCGCCGTGCGAAGCCGCCTGCCGTGGCTGTATGTGAACCTCTTCACCGCCTTCCTGGCGGCCTCGGTGGTCTACTTCTTCCAGGACTCGATCGCGCAGTTGACGGCGCTGGCCGTCTGGATGCCGATCATCGCCGGAATGGGCGGAAACGCCGGCACGCAGGCACTCGCCGTCTCGGTCCGTCGCCTGTCGCTCGGTGCCACCGGGGCGAGTCGCCTCCGGTCGATCGTCACCAAGGAAGCGCTGGTGGGGGTCATCAACGGGGCGGCCATCGGTCTGGTCATCGCCATGCTGGCCGTCCTTCTCGGCGGCCAGTGGCGGCTCGGGTTGGTGGTCTTCCTCGCCATGACCGGCAACCTCTTCGTGGCAGGCTTCGCCGGGTCGTTCATTCCGGTGATGCTGGAGCGGCTCGGCGTCGATCCGGCGATCGCCTCCTCCATCTTTGTGACCACGTTCACCGACGTCTGTGGCTTCGGCCTGCTGCTCGGGTTGGCGACGGCCATTCTGCTCTGATGCCGGGTCCGGATGGGGGACGGGTGAGGTGCCCGATCTCCCGCGCCGGTGCTAGTTTACAGGCATGGACGAGGCGACGCTCGCAGCGCAGGTTCTCGATGGGAAGACGGCGGGCGTGGCCCGTGCCGTCTCGGTTGTGGAGAACGCCCGCCCGGGCTTCGAAGAGCTCCTGTCCACGCTCCATCCGCATCTCGGCCGTGCCCGCCGGATCGGCCTCACCGGCCCCCCGGGCGCCGGCAAGTCCACCCTCACTGAACGACTCACGCAAGCCTACCGCGCGGAAGGACTCCGCGTGGCGGTCGTGGCGGTCGACCCGACCTCTCCGTTCACGGGTGGGGCGCTGCTCGGTGATCGCATCCGGATGGAATCGGTGGCGCTCGATCCGGGCGTCTTCATCCGCTCGATGGCCACGCGCGGGTCGCTCGGGGGACTGGCCACCGCAACGCGCGAGGTGTGCGACGTCCTGGACGCCGCCGGCTTCGATCGGATCCTGGTGGAGACGGTCGGCGTCGGCCAGTCGGAACTCGACGTCACGCGGATGGCCGACAGTTCCATCCTCGCCCTCGTGCCGGAATCGGGCGACGGGATCCAGGCACTCAAGTCGGGTGTGATGGAGGCGGTGGACGTCTTCGTCATCAACAAGAGCGATCGGCCGGGCGCGCCGAAGTTGCAGCGCGAAGTCGAGCTGGCGCTCGATCTCCGCATGGGCAAGGCGATGCGCAACATCCCCGCGCACCACGGCGCCATCCGGAGCGGCAAGCCCGCGCCGCTGCCGGCGGAGGAGTCGGGCTGGCGTCCACCCGTGCTCCTCACGGTGGCCTCGCAGGGCGAGGGCGTGCCGGAGCTGGTCGCCGGACTCGAGCAGCATTGGCAGTGGCTGAGCGACAGTGGGGCGCTGCTGTCGCGCCGGCGGCAGCGGCTCGCCGAGCGGACGCGCGAAGTGGTGGATCGGGCCACGCGACGGTGGGTGTGGCAGGAGTCGCACGCCGAGGAGGCGATCGCGGCGCGACTGGACCATATCGGGGCAGGCGAAGTCTCGCCCTATGAACTCGCGGCCGAGATCGTTGCCGCGCTGCGGGAAGGAGTGCGCGTATGACGGCAGTGGCACCCGACGAGACGCTGCGTGAGCGACTGGCCACCCAGGAAGCCGAGCTGACCCGGCTGCGGGCGGAGGTGGCGAAGTGGAAGGCCGCCGTCGCATCGTTGCCAGTGCGAGACGACACCACCTTCGAGACGATGTCGGGTCTCCCGGTGGAGCCGACCTACACGCCGCTCGATGTGCGCGGCGCCGAAGCGCTGCCGGGCGAGTATCCCTACACGCGCGGCATTCATCCCACGATGTACCGCGGCCGCCTCTGGACCATGCGCCAGTTCGCCGGCTTCGGGACGGCCGAGGACACCAACAAGCGCTACCACTTCCTGCTTGAGCGGGGCCAGACCGGGCTCTCGGTGGCCTTCGACTTCCCGACCCTGATGGGCTACGACTCCGATCATCCCCGGTCCGAGGGTGAGGTCGGCAAGTGCGGCGTGGCCATCTCGTCGCTGGCCGACATGGAGACGCTCTTCGAGGGGATTCCGCTCGACCAGGTCTCGGTGTCGATGACCATCAACGGTCCGGCGGCGATCCTCTTCTGCTTCTTCGTGGCGGCCGCCGAGAAGCAGGGGGTGCCGATCGCGAAGCTGCAGGGCACCATCCAGAACGACATCCTGAAGGAGTTCGTGGCCCAGCACGCCTGGGTCTACCCAGTGGAGCCGTCGCTCAAGCTGATCGTCGATCTCTTCGAGTGGACCAGCGCCCACACGCCGAAGTGGAATTCGATCTCGATCTCGGGCTACCACATCCGCGAGGCCGGGTCCACGGCGGCGCAGGAGCTGGCCTTCACGCTGCTCAACGGCTTCACCTACGTGGAGCGGGGGATGGCGCGCGGGCTCGACGTGGACCAGTTCGCGCCCCGCCTCTCGTTCTTCTGGGACGTGCACAACGACTTCTTCGAGGAGATTGCCAAGATGCGCGCCGCGCGGCGCATCTGGGCGCGCCACCTCAAGGAGCGCTACGGCGCCCGCGATGATCGCTCCCTCAAGATGCGTTTCCACTGCCAGACGGCCGGCGTCTCCCTGACGGCCCAGCAGCCGCTCAACAACGTGGCGCGCGTCGCCTATCAGGCGCTCGCCGCCGTCCTGGGCGGGACCCAGTCGCTGCACACCAACGCCCTCGACGAGACGCTGGCACTGCCGACGGAACAGGCGGTGCGCGTCGCGCTGCGCACGCAGCAGATCCTCGCCTACGAGACCGGCGTCGCGAACAGCGCCGACCCGCTCGGCGGCTCCTACCTGGTCGAGGCGCTCACCGACCGGCTCGAGGCCGAGGCGGAGGCGATCTTCGCGACGGTGGACGAGATGGGCGGCACGGTCGCCGCGATCAACGCCGGCTGGTTCCAGCGCGAGATCGCCCGGTCGGCGTCGCGCTTCCAGTCGGAGGTGGAGACGGGGCGGCAGACCATCGTCGGCCTCAACGCCTTCGTCGAGGAGCACGAGGCGGAGATCGAGATCCTCAAGATCGATGCGAGCGCGGAGCAGCAGCAGCGCGCGCGCATGCAGCAGATGCGGGCCGCTCGCGACGAGGCGTTGGTGGCCTCGCGCCTGGCGGCGCTCACCGAGGCGGCCCGCCAGGAGTCCAACGTCATCCCCGCCATGCTCGATTGTGCGCGGGCGTATTGCACGCTGTATGAGATTCGGCACGCCCTCGAAGTGGTTTGGGGTGCGTACCGTG
Organism: Gemmatimonadales bacterium; assembly: GCA_033764505.1. Lineage (GTDB taxonomy): Bacteria > Gemmatimonadota > Gemmatimonadetes > Gemmatimonadales > GWC2-71-9 > Palsa-1233. The sequence continues at coordinate 63,072 of JANRIW010000014.1, read as the reverse complement.
AACCGGTGTTCTTTTAGCCCACGCGAGGATAACCATGGCCACCGCCCGGCAGACTGCCAGCGGCCGTGACCTGCTGCGGATGAAGCCCGGTCCGCATCCGGTCGTCACCTGTTACCTGAAGATCGAGCCGCGTGATCGGACGCGGCAGAAGTACCTGACCAAGGTCAAGAATCGCGTGAAGGCCCTTGAGGCCTCGCTCGCATCGTCGCACTGGACCAAGGCGCAGCAGGAGATGGCGCGCCTCGACCTGGCCCGCATCCTCGACTTCCTCGGCAACGAGAAGAACCTGCCCGACTCGCCGGGCATCGCGCTCTTCGCCTCGGCCGGGCACAAGCTGTTCGAGGTGCACGAGCTGCCGAAGGTGCACCGGTCGCGCCTCGCGATCGAGCGCAGTCCGCTGGTGCGCGAGCTGGCGGCCACCGAGGAGGAGTTCGGTCGCCTCTTCACCGTGACCATGGACAAGACCACCGCCCTGATCTGGGAGGTCACCGCCTTCGCGGCGAAGGTCGTGCGCAAGGTGAAGACCGAGGTCGCGCGCGGGAGCCGATTCCATGCCGGCCCCTATGCCGCCCACGGCGAGCACACCTTCCACAATCGGATCGCCAACGAGCGGAAGCGGCATCTCGAGACGGTCGCACGCGCGCTGTTCGAGGAGGACCGCGCCTCGCCCGGCCACCAGATCGTGCTGGCCGGTGCCGGCAGCGACGCCCAGGCGCTCGAGCCGTTCCTGCATCGGTACGTGGCCGACCGCCTCATCGGGTTGGCGCGTCTCGCCCCGAAGGATGCGACGCCGAGTGCGGTGCACCAGCTGACCATGGATGTGCGCGAGGCGCATGCGCGCGCCTCCGAGGGGCACCACATCGAGGAGCTGGCCGAGGGCCTCGGTACGGGGTGGGCGGTCAACGGCGTGCGCGAGACGTTGAAGGCGCTGGCCAACGGACAGGTGCGCCTGCTGCTGGTGCGTGGTGATGCCTCGCTGCCGGGCTTCCGCTCGCTGGCCACGGGGCGGATGTCGCCGCTGGCCCGCGACCTGCGCGAAGATGGCGAGGTCGTGCCGACCCTCGACGTGCTCGACGATGCAATCGAAGAGGCACTGCGCCAGCGCGTGGCGCTGGACGTGGTGTACGATCCCGAGGCTTCCGAGGCCGTGGACGGTCTCGCGGGTCTCCTCCGCTTCAAGTGAGCCGTGACGCGAGGATGACGTGATGATGGCAGTTGCCGATGCACCGCCGCTGAGTCGCCCCATTCGGGTGCTCGTGGCCAAGCCCGGGCTCGATGGACATGACCGGGGCGCCAAGGTCGTCGCCGCCGCCCTGCGTGACGCGGGGATGGAGGTGATCTACACCGGTCTGCACCAGACGCCGGAGATGATCGCCACGGCGGCGGTGCAGGAGGACGCGGATGTCGTGGGGCTCTCGATTCTGTCGGGTGCCCACATGACCCTCTTCCCCCGCGTCCGCACCCTGCTCACGGAGATGGGTCGGCCCGACATCCTCGTGACGGGTGGGGGCATCATTCCGCAAGAGGACATGGCCGCCTTGGAGGCGCAGGGAATGGGGCGGCTCTTCGGACCGGGCACGCCCACGGGCGATCTGGTCACGTACATCCAGGAGTGGTCGCGCGTCCACCTGCGCGCGTGAGCAGCCTGTGACCACTCCGAAGGCCACGCGGCTGCACAGCCTGACCGAAGAATACCGCGCCCTCGCCGATCGGCTCCGTGCCGGCGGCGGGGCGTCGCGCGTTGCGAAGATGCATGCCAAGGGGCAGCTCTCGCCCCGGGAACGTGTCGCACGATTGCTCGATCCGGGGACGCCGTGGGTGGAGGTCGGCCTGCTGGTGGCCCATGACCTCTACGGCGGGGAGGCACCGGCTGCCGGCGTGATCACCGGCCTCGGCGTCGTGTCCGGACGCGAGGTGGTCGTGGTGGCCAACGATGCCACCGTCAAGGCCGGCTCGTGGTGGCCCGAGACGATCACCAAGATCCTGCGCGCGCAGGAGATCGCGATGCGCCAGCGCATCCCGATCATCTACCTCGTCGACTCGGCCGGCGTGAACCTGCCGTACCAGGAGGGCGTCTTCCCCGGGCAGTATGGGGCGGCGCGGATCTTCTATTACAACTCGCTGATGCGTCGGTATCTGCATGTCCCGCAGGTGAGCGCGGTCATGGGAAGTTGCATCGCCGGCGGCGCGTACCTGCCGGCGCTTTCCGACGTCATCTTCATGGTCGAAGGCACCTCCTTCATGGGACTCGGTGGTCCCAACCTGGTGAAGGGCGCCACCGGCCAGACCGTGGACGGCGAGACCCTCGGCGGTGCGCGCACGCACACCGAGATCAGCGCGGTGGCGCACTACCGCGCCCCCGACGACGCCTCCTGTCTCGACGGGATCCGCGAGTACATCGGGCGCCTGCCGCGCACCCGCGGCGTGCAGCATGCCGTCACCGAGGCGTTGCCGCCCGCAGCCGATGCCGCCGCGCTCTACGACATGCTGCCGGCCGACCACCGCATGTCCTACGACATGCGCCATATCCTCAACGGCCTCCTTGATGCCGGTCGCCTCGACGAGTTCCAGCCGGACGTGGCGCGTGAGATGCTCTGCGGTCACGCGCGCATCGAGGGCCGGCCGGTCGCGATCATCGCCAACCAGCGTGGCGTGATCAAGGGCCGCGCGGGCGAGCGCCCCAAGTTCGGCGGCATCGTCTATCCGGAGAGCGCCGAGAAGGTGGCGTTCTTCATCGAGACCGCCAATCGTGAAGGGCTCCCCATCCTCTTCGTGCAGGATGTCTCGGGCTTCATGGTGGGCGCCGAGGCGGAGCACGCCGGAATCATCCGGGCCGGCGCGCACTTCGTCGAGGCCATGGCCACGACCGTGGTGCCGAAGATCGTCCTCACCGTGAATCACGCATCCGGCGCCGGATACTACGCGATGGCCGGGCAGGGGTTCGACCCCGACTTCATCCTCTCCTGGCCCACCGGCCGGATGGCGGTGATGGAGGGAGAGAGCGCGATCATGGCGGTGCACGGCGCCGCCATCGGCAAGGCGCAGGCGGAGAAGCGCCCGCTCGACGATGCCACGCAGGCCGCGATTGACGGGATGCGCGCCGACTATGAGGCGCAGCTCGATGCGCGCTACGCCGCGGCGCGCGGTTTCGTGGATGCAATCGTGACGCCGGAAGAGACCCGCGATGCGCTCGCCTTCCTCCTCCGCGTCACCGCCAACTTCGATGGTCCGCACCTCGGTCCCTTCGTCCTCGACGGGATCCGCTCGTGAAGTTGGTCCGCGGCTCGCTCGCGCTCCTGGGGGCCGCAATCCTCGGCTGCGCCGCCCCGGCCGCGCAGATTCGTCCGCAGATGGACCCGGCACCGGATCCGTCTGGCACGGAACCCCGGCTCCCGCAGGGCGAGGCGCCAGTCGCGGTCGCCGATGCGGCGCGGCGCATTCTCCCACCCGAGGAAGCGCATCGGCGCGGCTTGATGCCGTTGCGCTCGACTGGCGTGCAGACGTTCGCGGCGGCCATGCCGCAGGCCGACGGACGCGGCGTGCTGATCGCCATTCTGGACAGCGGGATCGACCCCTCGGTGCCTGGCCTGCAGCGGACCACCGATGGCAACCCCAAGATCCTCGACCTGCGCGACTTTTCCGGCGAGGGGCGGGTCCCGTTGCAGTCGGCGGTCCGTCGCGGCGACACGGTCGTCGTGGCCGGCCAACGGTTGCTTGGCGCCTCGCGCATCGCATCGCATGCCGTCGCCGGCGCGACCTGGTGGGGTGGCGTGCTCGACGAAGTGCCGCTGGGCGCGGCACCCGCGGCCGACATCGATGGCAACGGGAGCGTCGAGGATCGCCTGGCTGTCATCGTGGTGCGGACCTCGAGTGGCTGGGCCCTCTTCGCCGATACGCAGGGGAACGGGACGCTGGCCGACGACCGCCCGATTCGCGACTACGCGGTGGCGCGCGAGCATTTCGGATGGAGTCGCACGCTGCGTGCGCCCTCCGTCCAGATGGCCGTGAACTTTGCCGACTCGGCGGGCGCGCCCGTGCTTGATCTGGTGTTCGACACCAGTGCCCACGGCACGCATGTGGCCGGCATCGCGGCGGGACACAACATCTACGGCGTGGCCGGTTTCGACGGCGTCGCGCCCGGTGCCCGACTGCTCGGCATCAAGATCGCCAACGATGCCCAGGGTGGCATCACCACGACGCGCTCGATGATGCGCGCGCTGGATCACGCGATCCGCTTCTCGGCGGAGCGCCGCTTGCCGCTGGTGGTCAACATCTCCTTCGGCGTCGGCAACGAGGCGGAAGGTGCGGCGCGCATCGACGCGATGATGGACTCGATCCTCGCCGCGCATCCCGGCGTGGTGGTCACCGTTTCCGCGGCCAATGATGGCCCCGGCCTCTCCACGCTCGGCTTCCCGGGGAGCGCGGGGCGCATCCTCTCGGTGGGCGCCTCCCAGCCGTTGGTGTTCAACGGGCTGCCTCCCGACGACCCGATGCCGGAGGTGATTGCGCCGTTCTCGAGTCGTGGTGGTGAACTCGCTGGCCCCGATCTGGTCGTCCCGGGCACGGCGTACAGCACGGTGCCCGAGTTTGCGACCGGCAACGAGATCGAAAGCGGCACCAGCATGGCCGCGCCGTACGCGGCGGGTCTCGCGGCGCGACTGCTCTCCGCCACCGCGCAACGTGGCGCGCCCGCACCGGCCGTCGCCGTGATGCAGGCGTTGCGTACCGCCTCGGTGCCCCTCGGCACCGGGTCGGCGGCAGAGCAGGGGGCGGGGCGTCCCGACCTGCTCACGGCGTGGCGTTGGCTCGAACGCCGCGAGACGCCGACCGCCCTCGCGGTCGAGGTGGCAGGGCTGCCGCTCGGTCGGCCGGCGATCATGATCACGTTCACTGACCAGGGGAAGGGACGGGGCGTGCCCACGCCCGCAGTCACGTTGCGGCGGCTCGACAGCACCGAGCCGCTCACGGTCCGCCTGCGGAGCACGGCGCCCTGGATCGTGGTGCCGTCGAGCCTGATCCTGCGCAACGGCAGCGCCGACCTTCCGGTGGGCATCACGGCCGGGGGGCGCTCGCAGTTTGGCGCCATTCGCATCGAGGACCCCCGCGACGGCGGACTGCTGGCCGTGCTTCCCGTCACGGTGCGGGTCCCGATGTCCGATCGCACGCTTGCCGTCGGCGATACCGCCACGCTAGCCCCCGGCGAGACCGCGCGCTTCTTCGTACCGGCGGAGGCCGGCCGCGGCTTCCAGATCGAGGTGGCCACCGCCAATGCCAACGAGATGGCCTCGGCCGCGCTGCACGAGCCCGGCGGGATGCCGTTCCGTGATGGCGGTGGCATCCCGGCCGGGTTTGGCGATGGCGCAGCGCTCTTCGAGCTCGAGGCGAGCGATGTGGAGCCCGGGCTCTACGAGATGGCCGTGGTCGCGGGTCCGCTTGGTGGTGCCACGGTCCGGGTCACGGTGCGTCGGGCACCCGTCCTCCTCGAGGCCGTGGTCAAGAACGACTCGCTCCGGGCCACCGCCACGTCGATCGTTGCCGAGTCGCTCTCGGTGCGCTTGCGCCTCGGGATGATTGGGGCCTCATGGCACCAGGCCATCGCGCGGCCCGATGACCGTCCCGTGCGCCTCGCGGTGCCCGTGCCGGATTGGGCCGAGCGCGTGGTGGTGGACACGCGCATGCCGCGCGAGAACTGGCCACGGTTCACCGACTTCGGCGTCACCTTCCAGGACCGAGGGGGACGTCATCTTGACGCCTCCCCGATGAACTATGCCTTTGGTCGCGCGACGCCCGAATTGCCGAGTCACGTGATCGGCGACTCGCTGATCGTGCTCCTGTCGCCGGCGTTCGCCGACGCGGTGTCGCCGTGGGAACTCGACGTGGCGGTGCGCTTCTTCGCCGAGGATGTCGTCGAGATCGACGGTGGCGGCGTGCCATTCAGTCCCCTCGCGCCACGGGGGCGCCTGAGCGTGGCGTTTCCAGCGGGACCGATGCCCCGGGCCGTGCCGGCCGGATTCCTGCCGATGCTCGTCCTGGTGGCGCTTGAGGGTGATGACCACGCGTGGACCCGAGAGGTCACGCTCGAATCTGCAGGGAGGGTTCCACGATGACTGCTCGCAAGACCGTCCGGATTGCCGCTGGCCAGGGCTTCTGGGGTGACTGGCTTGAGGCGCCGATCCGCCAGGTGGAGGGCGGGGAGATCGATTACCTCGTCCTCGACTACCTCGCCGAAGTGACGATGTCGATCCTGCAGAAGCAGCGATCGCGCGATCCCGGCGCGGGCTACGCGCGCGACTTCGTGACGCAGATGGAGCGGATCCTTCCGACCATCGCCGAGCGCGGCATCCGGGTGATCTCGAATGCTGGCGGCGTGAATCCGCGCGCCTGTGCGGCGGCGGTGCGCGCGGCGGCCGACCGACTCGGCGTGGGCGACAAGGTCAAGATCGCGCTGGTGACCGGCGACGACCTCCTCGACCAGCTTGACGACCTCGTGGCGGCGGGCGAGCCCTTTGCCAACATGGACACCGGTGCCCCGCTGAGCGACGTGCGTCCCGAGGTGCGCTCCGCGAACGCCTATCTCGGCATGACGTCCATCGTGAAGGCCCTCGACGAGGGCGCCACGATTGTCATCACCGGTCGTGTGACCGATACCGGGCTCACGCTCGGCCCGTTGGTACACGAATTCGGCTGGAGCTTCGACGACTGGGACCTGATCGCGGCGGGCACCATCGCCGGACACATCCTTGAGTGCGGGGCGCAGAGTTCCGGCGGCAACCTGCTGCGCGATTGGCGCAAGGTGAAGCGGCTGGAGGACGTCGGTTTCCCGCTGATCGAGGCCGAGGCCGACGGGACCTTCACGGTCACCAAGCATCCGGGCACGGGTGGCGTGGTCAACGTCGCGTCGGTGACCGAGCAGTTGGTGTACGAAATGGGCGATCCCACCAACTACATCACGCCGGATGGCATCGCCGACTTCACCTCCATCCGCCTCGACCAGGTCGGCAAGGATCGGGTGCGGGTCTCCGGGGTGCAGGGGCTGCCGCGCACGCCGATGCTCAAGGTGTCGATCGCGTACTTCTACGGCTACAAAGCGATCGGCTCGCTGGTCTACTCGTGGCCCGAGGCCTACGACAAGGCGAAGGCCGCCGACAAGATCCTGCGCAAGCGCCTTGCGACGCTCGGCCTGAGTTTCGAGCAGATCCTCACCGAGTATGTGGGGGTGGACGCCACGCACGGCAAGCTGGCCGGCGAGCCGCACCCCGACATTCCCGAGGTGATGCTGCGTGTCGGCGTTCGCGGCCCCGACCGGGCGGCGGTCGAACGCTTCACGCGCGAGATCGCCCCGCTGGTGCTCACCGGTCCGCCGAGCGTCACCGGCTTTGCCGGAGGGCGTCCGGCGGTCGAGGAGATCGTGGCCTACTGGCCCGCGCTGGTGGCGCGGGAACTGATCGAACCCCAGGTTCGTGTGGAGATGCTCTGATGGCAACGACGCTGATGCAGTTGCGCTGGCTGGCCCACGCCCGCTCCGGCGACAAGGGCGACACGGCGAATGTCGGCTTGATCGCGCTGGAGCCGGAGTACTACCCGGTCCTGGTCGAGCAGGTCACCAAGCGGCGCGTGGCCCGGCACTTCAAGGGGATGGTCTCGGCGGTGGATCGCTTCGAGTTGCCGAACCTGATGGCCCTCAACTTCCTGCTCCACGGCGCACTCGATGGCGGTGGCACGCTCTCGCTCAAGACCGATGCGCAGGGCAAGGTCTTCTCGACCGCGCTGCTCCGGATGGAGATCGAGGTGCCGAAGAAGCTGGCCAAGCGCATCAAGATGGAGTCTGCATGAGTGGCGCGATTGCCGCGGTGATTGACGGCGGCGTGCTCACGCTCACGCTCAATCGTCCCGAGAAGCGCAACGCGATCAACGCCGCGATGCTCGACGGCCTGGCGGCCGGGATCGCCCAGGCGGAACTCGATCCGGAAGTCCGCGTTCTGGCGATTCGTGGGGCGGGGAAGGACTTCTGTGCCGGGGCCGACCTCGAGGAGCTGCTCGCGTCGGTGGACCATTCGCTCGAGGAGAATGAGCGGCATGCGCTGGCGCTCGGCGAGATCTTCCTCGCGCTGCGTTCGTTGCCCAAGCCGACGGTGGCCGTGGTCCATGGTCGGGCACTGGCCGGCGGCGCGGGGCTCGCCACGGCCTGCGACCTGGTGATCGCCAGCGAGGAGTCGCGGCTCGGCTATCCCGAGATCGAGCGTGGCTTCGTGCCGGCGATGGTGATGACGATGCTGCGTCGCGCCGTGGGTGAGAAGCGCGCCTTCGACCTGGTGGCCACCGGGCGGCTGCTCTCGGCCGCCGAGGCGGAGCAGTGCGGGCTGGTCAGTCGCGTGCTGCCGGAGAGCGGCTACGATGCCGCGGCCAATGCGGTGCTCGCCAGCCTCGCGGGTCGGAGCGTCAGCGCCCTGGCACTCACCAAGCAGCTCTTCACCGAGCTCGACGGTCGTTCGTTCCAGGACGGCATTCTCCTCGGCGCGCGCGTCAACGCGCTCTCGCGCACCACCGACGACTTCAAGCGCACCATCGCGGGGTTCCTCGCCTCATGATCGTCTGGCTCTCGCGGCTCCGTGTGGGACTCTCGCTGGTCGGTCTGCTCATCGTGATCGTTGCGCTCGCGCGGGACGACAAGAACCTGATGTGGGTGGCCATCGGCTGCTTGGGGGCGTCGGTGGTGGTGCGCCTGGTGCTCAAGCGCGAACTGGAGAAGGCGCGGGCGAGCGGACGTCTAGAGTAGCAATGTCTCAGCGTGGTGAGACCTTGATTCGACGAGCACTCGCGATGGGGCCAACTGCACTCAGTGCCGATCAGCCAGCTCGACCAACTCAATCACCTTCCACCCGGACGGACTGGGCCGAAACACAAAATCCATGACCGTCGCGTTTGTGCCACTCGCTGAAGCGCGCAGGACGATGACCCGGACGCTGACATGCCCCAACGCCGTCCCCTCGCTCCGCCGATCGATCGCGGAGTTGGGGTAGTATGGACCGCCTGCGCGAGGGAGGGCGATTACTACCCGTGCTTCACGTGCCACTGGGCAACCCGACTTGACACCCCGGAGCGCAAATACCCCCGCGCAGTCTGGGATTTCGAAGTCATCGGTCGGATGGAACCCCAAGCGGACGATCGCGCTCTCCCTCGCCCTGACCGTGCTTGAATCAAGTATCGCGCGATCCTCCTGCCTGGTCATGGCCATGCTCGGGGAGCTGTCGATCGCCCACCTTACCACTGACACTCTTGGTGGCAGCCTAATCGCGCGGAGTCCTTCCAGGACGGCCGAGAAGAGGGTCGAGTCGGTCGCCATCAGCGCCCGCACCTCCGGTCGCGGCGCCGCCGTCGGCTGGGGGGGCAGACCGCTGCCGGCGCCGCAAGCCAAGAGTGCGATCGGTGCCAACAAGGCGAAGCTCCCCACCAGCCTAGAGCGCATCGAGCCCCTAGTCCAGTGGCCGCTGGTGCGGGATATCGCTGCACGAGATTGAATTTGCCGTGAGGAGCCCTTCAGCATCTGTGTGTGGAAGGCCAGCAAGGTGGTCTCCTTCGTGAGCGAGCGCGAATTGCAGCGTGATTTGAAGCCCAGTTGGCGGATCAATCCCGGCCCGCTTCCGCTCGTAGAACACATCGGTCATGTCGCTGGAGAGGGCAAGCCACCCGCCTGCCCCGCCTCCTCGAGGCGCAAACCCCATACTCGAGCCTGAAGTGCCGCTCGGAAAGATCTTTAGCCCGCCATTCGCGATGACAGCGGCGAGCGTGTCGGCGCGGGTGGCACAGATGCCGCCGGCCGATCTCATTCGTGAAATGGCCGCGTTGATCCTTCCGAGTTGCGTTGCGGAGGGACCAAGCGCATTGCACCAGACGGACTCTTCCGGAGTAAGTTGCGTTGGACGAGAGCAATCGGGTTTTTCGAGGGAGACGCCGTCCAGAATCGCGAATCGGCCCCCCAGCGGTAGCGGCGAAGTGAGATCCTCCTCGTCCCACCCGAGAGAGTCGACAACTGGGAGTGCCGGGTTGGGAGAAGCCGGACCTCCCACATTGGGGTTGTACCAGTGTTCCAAAAAGGTGCACTCGCCGGTTGTCCAGAGGTAGTAATAGTGCCCAGCGGCGGCATCCCATTGCCAGATATGCGTGAGGTCGCACGTGAAGGTCGTATATGCATAGACGAGGCCATCTTCACCTTCACCCCCGCCGCCTGGACTTCCGCTGGAAGCCATCGCACCACCGATCGCCGCGGCGCCAGCGTCGCGATACCGTCGGATGGCCGCCCGCACAGAATCCCGAGGCACAGCTGTGCAAGCAAAGCGTAAAAAGCCGCCGCCGAAGCGCTTGACCGCCACGGTGCTGGAATCCCGAGGACCCTGCTGGACCCGGCAACCGACCTCGCCGAGGTACGCTGCCGGGTGGACGTCCTCGAGTGATTGCTCGGCCCCGCCTATCTGGCGAGTGCCATCATCCATCGGTGCCACGAGCGACTCCCCGCCGCAGGCCGATAGCAGGAGGGTCAGTGCGAGAAAGCTACGATGGGCGAGGGAGAAGCGAGAAGCGAGAAGCGAGAAGCGAGAAGCGAGAAGCGAGAAGCGAGAAGCGAGAAGCGAGAAGCGAGAAGCAGTGGCACTGGTCGGCTCGCAGGTGACGGGGGGAGGGCTGCCGCGACACCCGAACGGTACGTCGAGCCCTTTGACTCCGCAACCACTGGCGGGTCCATACGCACAACCACGGCACCACACCGCATTGATTCGGCCCCCGCGCCCTGCTGACCAACACTTCATTGGGGCATGCTCACCGCCCCCCCCATCGCCCGCCACGTCCTCCGTCGCACCTTCGGCTATCCCGATTTCCGCCCGATGCAGGCACGGGTGGTCTCCGCCGTGCTTTCCGGCAACGACGTGCTCGCCGTGTTGCCCACCGGTGGAGGCAAGTCGATCTGCTTTCAGGTGCCTGCACTCGTGGGCGGTGGGCTCACGCTGGTGATCTCGCCGCTCGTGGCACTGATGCAGGATCAGGTCTCGGCGCTCCGCAATCGCGGCGTGAACGCCGCCGCGCTCAACAGCACCCTCGATGCCTCGCAGCAGGCCGCCGTGATCGCCGACGCAGCCCGTGGCGTGGTGCGGTTGCTCTACGTCTCCCCCGAACGGCTTCCGCGGCTCTGTGACGAACTGAGGGCGCGTGATGCGCGCGTGGTGCGCCTCGCGGTGGACGAAGCGCACTGCATCGTCGAATGGGGCCACGACTTCCGTCCGATGTACCGCAACTTGCGCGCGGCACGCGCCGCGCTCGGTGCACCGCCGTGCGTGGCCCTGACGGGAAGCGCCACGCCGGCCGTTCGCACCGAGATCGCTGCCGCCCTCGGCTTCGGCCGCGGTGCCGTCGAGGTGGTGGCGTCCTTCGACCGGCCCAACCTCCACTTCGGCGTCACGAGCGTGGTCTCGCGCGACGATCGCCTTGCCCGCCTCGTGGTGATGGTCAAGACATCACCCGGAGCCGCGATTGTCTATGCCCCCACGCGCGGATTGGTGGAGGGCCTGGCCCGCGTCCTGGTGGAGGCGGGGATCGCAGCCGCACCCTATCACGCCGGCATGACGACCACCGAGCGCAGCGATACACTCACGCGATTTCTTGAAGATCGGGTGCGCGTGGTGGTCGCGACGTGTGCGTTTGGCATGGGGATCGACAAGCCGGGTGTGCGGTTGGTGGCGCACTGGACGATGCCGCCGACACCCGAGTCGTATTACCAGGAGGCGGGGCGGGCGGGGCGCGATGGCGGCCCCGGCCGCTGCGTGATCTTCCACCATCCGTCAGACGCCGTCCTGCCGCGCAAGCAACTGGATGTGACCTTTCCACCAGAACGACTGCTCGAGCAACTCTGGCTCCATCCCGAACTCAGGGCGCGGCATCCTCCCGGCGTCGTGGCCGCTGCCGATCGTCTCGCGGCGGAGCTGCGGCCCGATCGCGGTGCCGTCGATTGGTCGCGCGTGCGGCGACGCCGGCGCGAGGCCGAGAAGCGCCTCGCCGCCATGGCTGGCTATGCGCTCACGCGCGGTTGTCGGCGCAGGCTCTTGATGGAGTGGTTCGGCGAGCGACTGCCACGGTGCGCGGGATGCGACCGCTGCCGACCGGCGGGGCGATGAGCTCGCCCCGGGCGATCGACGTGTCTACTGCCGCGGACGAAGCGGCCGCGTGGTCCCGTCGGGATTCACCGCGGTGGTCGGATAGACCAGCACTTCGTTGATCGGCGTCGGCACGCTGTTGATCTGGCGGAGCGCGGCCATCAGCGACCCGGCGAAGTTGTCCCCGGCCGCGTAGTTCACCACGTAGCCGAGGTCGCGCATCGAGGCGATGGTCATCCGCGACAGCGGCATCGGGACCCCCGCCGATTCGATGTAGCCGGTCATGAGCTCGGCCTGGAAGACGCTCTCGCGCCAGTGGGCATCCGCGGTGCCGGCACCGCCGGTGTTCTCGACCGGCACGGCGCGCCCGATATGCCCGAGGGTGAGCGTGGGCCAGAGTGCGAGCGCCTGGGTGCCGACAAAAATCGGATCGGGCGTGGTGCGGTCCACGACCAGGCTCCGGTCCTCCCAGATCGTGCCGAAGCCGAGCACGTGCCCCATCTCATGCAGGATGAGGGGGATCAACTGGCCTTGGGCTTCGCGGGGGAGGAGGTCCGCGTCGTCGAAACGCATCCGGCCGACCACCGGCAAGGCGGTGACCGAGCGAACCGTGCAGGGACCGGCGCTGCCGAGGATGCCACCGGGTCCGTCGATGTTCACCACCGACGCGAAGATGATCACGTCGTCCACGAACTCGGCGAGTGCCGGGCTGCCGGCGCCGCAGTCGCCCGCAGGGCGATTGATCGAGATGTCGCTGATGTCGTCGGTGATGATGTCCATCCAGCGCATGGCGGACGTGACGAACGCATCCCGCTGGCTCGCCTTCATGGTCGAGAGGAGGCGGAGGTCGATCACGAACGGCCGTGCCGCCCCAGTGGCCCGGAACTCCGCGCGCGGCCCCGGGAAGAGCGGTACCGTCGCCTCAAGGGTGCTGCTCGCATTGACCCGCCCCATCACCCAGTCCTGTGGCGATGCGATCCCCTCGGCGTCGGACACGCCCACCGTGCCGGCGAGCCTGGCGTCACTGAAGCCGACGAGCGCAAAGGTCACCGGCACGTTCGGGACGGCATTGCCGAGCTGGTCGCGCACGCGGACCCGCGGGATGACCGGCACCTGGAAGCCGAGGATGCCGTTCTGGTCGGTCGCGGAGACGGGTTCGAGGATGGTGATCGCGCCGGCGAGGCCCTGCGCGGTGAAGATCGCCAGCTCGCCGTTCGAAAGGCGCGCGGTCACCGTGTTCACGCCCGGGGTGGTGCCCAAGGTCCAGCCGCCAAGGGTCGCGCGACCCTGTGCGTCGGTGGTTACGGTCGCTCCGGTGACGGTGCCGCCGCCGGCGGTGACGGAGAAGGTCACCTCGACCCCGGCCTTGGGGCCGCCGAATCCGTCCCGTACCTCGACGACGGGAAGTGTCGGCAACGCCGTCCCGGCCAGCGCCACGAAGTTGGTCGTGCCGACGGCCGTGACGGTCGAGGGGGCACTGATGATCGCGGTGACCGAGATGGAATTGTTGACGGTGCCGTTCTCGACCTGCGCCCGAATCGTGTTGGTCCCGGGGATCGTGCCGACGGTCCACGACGTCTCGGCCGTGCCGTCCGCCCCGGTCACCACGCGTTCCGGGGTCACGGCGCCGCCGCCCGCCTCGACGGTGAAGCGGATCGCGATCCCCTGCAGCAGCACCCCGGCGGCATCCCGGATCCTGACCCGCGGCGCGGTGCCGGTGGTGCTGCCCACGGGAGTCACCTGACCGCCACCGGCCAGGACCTCCATCGTGGCTGGCGGGCCGATGGAGGGTCCTTCCGTCCCTCCGCAGGCCGCGAGGAGCAGGGTGCAGAGGAGCGCCGTGGTCAATCCATTTGACAGGGTCATATCGCTCCAAATATGGAGGGAACGGGGCGTGGTTGCGATGCCGCCTCTTTGTTGGTACGCCGCCGGAGGCGAACTGGCTCCGGATTGGGCCGCACTCGCCGGACGCCCTCACCCGATCCTGACGCGGGCCATTGCCGTAAGTTGCTGTCCCGCATAGCTTTTGATGATGCCATCCAGTCTCCGCCGCCGCAGTCCCCGGGGAGTTGGATCAGCCAAAGGGCTGATCCACTGGTTTGCATGCACCGTGGTAGTCCTTTCCCGCCGGTTGCTCTCCATCGTTCTCTCACCGCTCCACTCCATGTTGCGACAGCCTCGGCTTCTGGCTCGCCTGGGAGGGGTGTCGCGCGTACTCGACACTGATTGTCTGAGTGTGCGCGCCGCCATCCCACGCTCCAGAACGATTGCGGGGCTTTCCTCGGAGCGGTCACACGAGCCGTCTGGGCTCGGGCGTTGGTCGAGTGGTCGGTCTCGGGTCGTCCTTGCCGGACGGTCCCCACTCCTTCTCCCAGTTGCGGACGGCGGCGCCCACGGGCGCGCGCGCACCGCCAGGATGATCCGTGAAGCGCGAAATTCTCATCTCCGGCACCCCGCGCGAGACGCGGGTGGCCATTCTCGAGGACGACCGCCTGGTCGAGCTCCTCGTGGACCGGCCCGATCAGCGGCGTACGGTCGGTGACGTCTACTACGGGCGTGTAGACGCCGTCCTCCCCGGTATTCAGGCGGCGTTCGTGGACGTCGGGCTCGAAAAGAGCGCCTTCCTCCACGCCTCCGACCTGCTCGAGCCGGAAGACGACGAGGCCCCGATCGAGGCCGAGCCGGAAGAGGTCGACGACGACGAGGAGGACGGCGACGAGGGCGAGGCCGATGCCACCGACGAGGTGGCGGTCGCCAAGAAGCGTCGCGGCTCCGGCGGCAAGCGCGAAGTGGGCGCGCGTCGCGCCGTCCCCGATATCGGGGAGATGCTCAAGAAGGGCCAGCTCCTCCCGGTGCAGGTCACCAAGGAGCCGATCTCGACCAAGGGCTGCCGCGTCACCGCGCAGATCTCCCTGGCCGGGCGTTTCCTCGTCTACATGCCCTACGCCTCCAAGGTGGGTGTCTCGCGCAAGATCGAGAATCGCGAACAACGGGCGAGCCTGCGCGAGATGGTCTCGCGCCTGCTGCCGCGCGATGCCGGTGGCGTGATTGTCCGCACCGTCGCGGAAGGGGTCACCGAAGACCACTTCCGACGCGAGATCGATTCGCTGCTCGCGACGTGGAACAAGATCCAGCGCAAGCAGCAGTACGTGAAGGCGCCGGCCCTGCTGCATCGCGAGGCCTCGCTCACGCGCTCGCTGATCCGCGACGTCTTCTCGGCCAAGGTTGACGCGCTCTGGGTGGACTCGAAGGAGTTGCACGGCGAGATCGTGCAGTACCTCCAGCTGATCGATCCCGAACTCGAGGCGCGGGTCCATTTCTATCAGGACCCGACCCCCCTCTTCGATGCCTACAAGATCGAGCACGAGATCCGCGACCTCTTCAAGCCGCGGGTGGACCTGCCGACCGGTGGCTACCTGATCATCCAGCCGACCGAGGCGCTGGTCTCGGTGGACGTGAACACCGGCCGGTATACCGGCAAGCGCGACCCCGAAAAGACCATCCTCCGGACCAACGTCGAGGCGGCGCGCGAGATTGCCCGCCAGATCCGGCTGCGCGACGTGGGCGGCATCATCGTGGTCGACTTCATCGACATGGAGTCGAAGGGAAACCGCGACCGGGTGCTGGCGGAACTGCGGACCCACCTGGGGCGCGACCGAGCCAGGACGCGGGCCTTTGCCGTGTCGGAACTGGGGCTGATCGAGATGACCCGGCAGCGGGTCCGGCCCTCCCTCTGGGCTTCGATGACCCGGGAGTGCCTCACCTGCAGCGGGACCGGGCGGGTCTTTTCGCCCGAAGTGGTGTCCCGGCGCCTGGAGCGGGCCCTCAAGCGGGCCGCCGTCGACCAGAAGGAGCGGAAGCTGGCCATCCGGCTCCACCCCGATGTGGCCCTCTATCTCCTCGAGGAGGAGCCAAAGCTGGTCACCACGCTGGCCCGTCAGGCCGGTCTCGAGCTCGAGGTCCGCGACGACCCGATGCTCCGGCTGGACGAGTTCCGGCTGATGTCCAGGCCTGCCGGCCGGGACGTCACCGAACTCTATGCGGTGGCGTAGCTTGGGGCTTGCCCCCCTGCGGGGGGGCGGCTATAATAGGCGGCTAGGCAACTCAGACCATTTGGAGCAGACGAGTTCTATGTACGCGATTTTCAAGGCCTTGGGCAAGCAGTTCCGCGCGGAAAAGGGCGCGACGCTGAAGTTGCCGTTCATGGACGGGAAGGAAGCTGGGGACACGCTGACCTTCACCGATGTGCTGCTCGCCTCCAACGGGGACACCATCACCGCTGGCGCGCCCACGATCGCTGGCGCCTCGGTGTCGGCTGAAATCGTCAAGCATGGCAAGGACGAGAAGATCTACGTCTTCAAGTTCAAGCGCCGGAAGGGCTATC
The DNA here is from genome assembly GCA_033764505.1 of Gemmatimonadales bacterium. Classification (GTDB taxonomy): domain Bacteria; phylum Gemmatimonadota; class Gemmatimonadetes; order Gemmatimonadales; family GWC2-71-9; genus Palsa-1233. The sequence continues at coordinate 46,548 of JANRIW010000014.1, read as the reverse complement.
GTCGCAAGACCGGACATCGGCAGAAGCACACCGAAGTCCGCATCACTGACGTCGTGACGGGTTGAGGTAACACGTGGCTCACAAGAAGGGTGTCGGCTCTAGCCGCAACGGTCGCGATTCGAATCCGCAGTACCTGGGCGTGAAGCACTTCGGTGGCGAGTCTGTCACGGCGGGGAGCATCCTCGTCAAGCAGCGCGGCACCAAGTTCCACCCCGGGAAGAACGTCTTCCGCGCCAAGGACGACTCGCTGCACACGTACATCGACGGCGTCGTCAAGTTCGAGCGCAAGGACAAGGCGCGGCAGCAGGTGTCGGTGTATCCGAAGCCGGTGTCGTAAGCGTTCAGCCGCGGCCGTCAGGCTGCGGACCCCGTAAGAGCAGATCGCCCCCGGTTTCGCGCCGGGGGCTTTCGTTTGTCCGTCGCGGAACCGCGGCCTGACGGCCGCGGCTGAGGGTTACGCTCCCCGGAGCCTCTCCGGCCAATTCCCACACACCCCCGCCACCCCCATCTCCCGCAGCTCCTCCGCCACCTCGGCACGGTTCACCGTCCAGGCGATCACCCGGATCCCCACCGTACGGCAGCGCTCCACCATGGCCCGATCGATGAGGTGCCATTCCTGCCAGAGGGTCCGGGCGCCGGCCATCAGCACCGGGCTCGCGACGTCCAACGGATAGGACGAGGACAGCACCCCCAGGGAGAGTGACGTGTCTGCCTCGTGCAGCCGGCGGATGATCCGATGGTCGAAGGCATGGATGTGGAGTCGGTGCGGGGCGGGGTGGGCGCGAATGAGGCCGAGCAGGTTCTGCTGGCCCGCGAGGCTGAGCCCCTTGGCCTCGATGAAGACCTCGATCGGGGCCAGAATCGTCAGGGCCTGGGCGAGGGTGGGCAGTGGGCTCCCGTCGGGGAGGCGGACAGCGGCCAGTTCGTCCGCCGTCAGCCCCGCAATCGGCCGGCCGTCCTCCAACTCCGGGTCGTGGTGGACCACGAGTTCTCCACCTGCGGCACTGTGGATATCGAGCTCGACGCCATCACACCGGACGGCCGGGTTCTCCACACAGAGACGGAATGCCTCGAGGGAGTTCTCCAGGGCATGGCCGGAGGCGCCGCGATGTCCGATCACCAACATTGTGGGAATCCGGTGTGGAGGAGGGTGGACGAGGTGTGCACGCCGTGGATATTAGTTGAATGCACATAGCTTATCACCATTGTGGGCAACGAGATGTGGGAACACCGCGAACGGCGAACAGGGAACGGCGAACCGCCCGACCACCGAAGCGCCTGCACTCGCTGATCGCCGATCGCTGATCGCTGTTCGCTTAACGCTGCTGGTCTTTCCTCGTCTCTGAGTTCAATGACCGCCCTCGCCGCCGACTTCCCGCAGGACCCTGACTTGGTCGCCGCATGGCGGCGGGGCGACGAATTGGCCGCCTCGCAGCTGGTGCGTCGCCATGCGCCGGCACTGGGGCGCTACGTGGCCTCGGCGGGGGCTGCGAGCGCGGATGTCGAGGATGTCGTCCAGGAGACCTTCATCCGGGCCTTTCGGGGCCTCGAGGGATGGCGAGGGGATGGTCCTTTCCGGGGGTGGCTCTTCCGGATCGCTGGCAACCTCCTCAAGGACGGCTTCCGGCATCGGCGAGGGCGCGTGGACGTGACCCTCGAGGACCACGACATCGTGGACCGGGCCGACCCGGCTGGCGAGCTCGCGGCCGACGAAACGGCCGAGCGGATCCGGATTGGCATCCAAGCCTTGCCGCGGTTGCAGCGCGAGGTCTTCTGCCTGCGGGTCGAACAGGGGTTGGAGTATCCGGAGATCGCCACAGCATTGGGCACCACGCCTGGGGCAGCCCGGGTCCACTATCATCACGCGGTGCGTCGCCTGAAGGAGTTGGTCGCATGATCTGCGAAGCCCTGTCGGACCGCATGCCCGGCGTGGCGCGCGGCCACGCGCTGTGGGATGCCGAGGAGGCGAGCCACCTGTCCAGCTGCGCCGACTGTCAGGCCGAGTGGGCGCTGGTGGCACCGATCGCACGGCGCTCAGCCACACCGCCCGTCATGGACCTCGACCGGATGGTGGCGGCGGTGGTGCGGGAGAGCCGGCGCGATCCAGCGGTCATCCCCATCACGTCGTCCACCCGTCGGCGTCGCGTGGTGCAGGGCCTGATCGGCCTCGCGGCCGCCGCAGCGGTGACGCTCGCCGTCTACACGCCGAAGCCCACACCTGTCACGGACGATGTGACGCTGGTGCCCACGCGAGTGAAGACGGCCATTCCCGAGCTCGACGCGCTGCTCGAGGACGAGCTCAAGGTGGTGCTCGCGACGGTCGAAGATCCATCAACCGAACTCACGCCGGGTCCGCTTCCGCGACTCGGTGACCTGACTGAAGCCGAGCTGCAACAGCTTCTGGAATCCGTGGAGGGATGATCATGCTCACGAAGCGAATGGGACTGGCGCTGCTCTTGGTTGTTGCCGCCGCGCCGCTTGCCGCCCAGGTGCGTCAGGGTCCGCCGGGTGCGGGGCGGGGCGGTCCGCCGAGGGCGGCCGTGCTGCGCGGCCAGATCGAAGAGACCTTCATGCGGCGGGCGGCCGACGAACTCGGCCTCACGGAGGATCAGTCGGCCCGGATGTCGAAGGTGGTGTTGGCCGCCGGGGAACGCCGCCGCGATCTCGAGGACGAACAGCGCCGCCTGCAGGTGGCGCTCGATGGGCAGTTCCGTCCGGGGGTGGCGGCGAACGCCGACTCGGTGAACCGGATGATCGATCGGCTCGGCCAGAACCGCGTGAGCTACGCCGAGTCGTTCCGGGATGAAATGAAGGACTTGCAGCCGATCCTCACGCCGGTGCAGCGCGGCCAGTTCCTCAAGATGCGGGACCGCCTGCTCCAGCGGATTCGGGAGTTGCAGGAGAACCGAGCCGCCCCGCCGGCCCGGCCGTAACGGCCGCACGGGGCAGGCGGCCCCGCTAGATTTCTCCGCGTGCACACCTCGACGCGGAGACTGCGGATGCGATGGTTGAGTGCGATGGTCGTGGTCGGGATGCTGGGCGGGGCGCAGGGCGCCCACGCCCAGCGTCCCGTTGTGTATCGCGTGCCAGTGAGTGGCGTGATCGAGAACGGGCTCGCGCCGTTCGTGGCGCGCGCGATCGCGACGGCCCAGTCCGCCGGCGCGGCTGGCGTCATCCTCGACATCGACACCCCTGGTGGTCGGATCGATGCCGCCGAGCGGATCGCCGATGCGATGAGTCGCTCGACCGTGCCGGTCACCGCATGGGTGCACCCGCGCGCCTACAGTGCGGGGGCGTTGATCGCGCTCGCGGCCTCGAAGATCTACATGGCTCCCGCCGGCGTGATGGGCGCAGCGACGCCGGTGGACGGGCAGGGGACCAAGGGCTCCGAGAAGATCGTCAGTGCGATGCGCGCCGAATTCCGTGCGCTCGCGGAGGCGCGCGGTCGCAATCCCGGCCTGGCCGAGGCGATGGTGGACGAGAGCATCGATGTGCCGCTCGCGCCCGCCGGCAAGTTGCTCACGCTCACCACGGCACAGGCGATCGAGAGTGGCTTTGCGGAGGGTGAGGCCTCGGACATCGACGCCGTGCTGGCCGCGCTCGAACTGTCGGGCGCGGAGGTGCGCATGCTCGAGCCCACCTGGGCAGAGTCGCTGGTCCGCTTTCTCACCAACCCCATCGTCTCCCCGCTGCTCCTGTCGCTCGGCATGCTCGGTCTCATCCTGGAGATCAAGTCCGGCGCGTTCGGCCTCGGTGGCCTGATCTCGGTCGCCTCGCTCGGCCTCTTCTTCGGATCGTCCTTCCTGCTCGGCCTGGCGGGCTGGGAGGAAGTGATCCTGCTCGGCCTCGGTCTCGTCGCACTCGGCGTCGAGGCCTTTGTACTCCCCGGATTCGGCGTCGCCGGGATCCTGGGCATCTGCTTCCTCGGAGGCGCCACTGTGCTTGCCCTCGTGGGCGGCGCCCCCACCAGCGGTGACATGATGAGCGCCTTCGCGGTGCTCGGCGCGTCATTGGTGGTGACGGCGGCCGTCTTCTTTGCCTGGCTGCGTCACCTGCCCAATTCGCATCGCTTCGCCGGTCTCCTCCTCAAGGGGGGTGTCACCCGCGGCGAGGGCTACATCTCGGCGCCGCAGCGTGACGACCTCGTCGGGCAGCTCGGCAAGGCGCTCACCGACCTCCGCCCCTCGGGCACCGCCGAGGTGGCGGGCGAGCGGATGGACGTGGTGACCGAGGGAGAATTTGTCGCGGCCGGCGCGATGATCACCGTGATTCGTGCCGAGGGCTACCGGCACATCGTCCGACTCGCCAACGAGTCGACCACCCACCTGTCTCCAGCGAGTGCAGTCCATGACTAACGACACGAACGCCCTGGCCATCCTGGCCATTCTGGTCATCCTTGGCCTCCTCGTCCTGACGATCTTCTTCCGCTTCATCCCGATCGGGCTGTGGATCCGGGCTGCGGCGTCGGGTGTGCGCGTGCCGTTCATGACGCTCTTCGGCATGCGCTTCCGGAAGGTGGATCCGACGCGGATCGTCGATCCGCTCATCACGGCGATCAAGGCGGGGCTGCCGCTCGGCATCAACGAGCTCGAGGCGCACTTCCTCTCCGGCGGCAACGTGGCGCGCGTGGTGAATGCGCTGATCTCGGCCGACAAGGCCGGCATCCCGCTCTCGTTCAAGCAGGCCACCGCCATTGACCTCGCCGGCCGCGACGTGCTCGAGGCCGTGCAGGTGAGCGTGAATCCGAAGGTGATCACCACGCCGAAGGTGGCGGCGATGGCGAAGGACGGCATTCAGCTGCTGGCGATGGCGCGCGTGACGGTGCGCGCGAACGTGAACCGCCTGGTCGGTGGCGCGGGCGAGGAGACCATCCTGGCGCGCGTCGGTGAAGGCATCGTGAGCACCATCGGTTCGGCGGTGTCGCACAAGGCGGTGCTCGAGAATCCCGACATGATCTCGAAGACGGTGTTGGCCAAGGGACTCGATGCGGGGACGGCGTTCGAGATCCTCTCGATCGACATTGCCGACGTGGATGTCGGCAAGAACATCGGCGCCGAATTGCAGACGGACCAGGCCGAGGCGGACAAGCGGATCGCGCAGGCCAAGGCCGAGGAGCGTCGTGCGCTCGCCGTGGCCGTCGAGCAGGAATACAAGGCCGAGGTGGTGCGCGAGCGTGCCAAGCTGGTCGCGGCCGAGGCGCTCATTCCGATGGCGATCGCGGAGGCGTTCCGGAGCGGGCACCTGGGCGTGATGGATTACCAGCGCTACAAGAACGTCCAGGCCGACACCGACATGCGGCGTTCGATCGCGGCGGGTGGCGAGTTGCCGGGCGTGGGCGAGTCGGGGAGCTGAGCTGGTGGAACTCGACGGACCGATTGTCCTCGCCATCCTCTACGCGGTGGTAGCCCTCCTGAAGAAGGTGGGCGACGCCGCGAAGCGTCGGCAGGAGCGGCCTGGGATGCCGCCCTTGCCGCAACGCACGACGGCGCGGAAGCGTCCCGCACCGAAGACCATGGAAGAGCTGCTGCGCGAGATGGCGGGCGAGGCCCCGGCGGACGAGGCGGAACCCGAGCCGATCGTGCGTGCGCCGGTGCCGAACAGGCTTCCGGCACCGACGCCGTGGGAATGGGAGGTCGAGGAGCGCGAGACGCTGGAGACCGATCCGACGGTGGTCTCCACCGAGACGGCCGAGGCGTTCGACCGGCCCGTGCCCGTGCGGCTCGACTACGACGACGACGCGGAGGCGTTGGTGCGGCGGCGGGTCACGGCCGCCGCGTCACGCGACGGGGCGTTGCGGCCCGATGATCATCGTCGCTTCGACGCGAAGATCCGCGAGGCCGCGCCGGTCGTCACGCGGGCCCCGGTGCAGGGTGGTGCCATGCGTCGCGCCATGATCTGGCACGAGGTCCTCTCCAAGCCGGTATCGTTGCGCGACGAGGAATAACCGCTACTTGGTGGGGAAGCGGTCGTCGTAGAGGTTGATGGCCTGGACGATGAAACGCTTGGCAGCCTCGGCATCCTGGAAGCCGTGGCTCTCGATGCGCGTGCCTTCGAGATCCTTGTAGACCTGGAAGAAGTGCTCGATCTCGCGCAGTGCGTGGGGCCGGATGTCGCTCAGGTCCTGGATCGAACCGGCGAACGGGTCGGTGGTCGGCACCGCGATGATCTTCTCGTCGCGCTCGCCGCGATCGGTCATTTCGAACACACCCACCGGTCGCACTTCCACGAGGCACCCCGTGAAGACCGGCTCGCTCATCAGCACGATCACGTCGAGCGGGTCGCCGTCGTCGCCGAGGGTGCGGGGGATGAAGCCGTAGTCGCCGGGGTAGTGGACGGCGCTGTGCAGGACGCGATCCAGCTTGAAGACGCCGAGTTCCTTGTCGAGCTCGTACTTGTTGCGGCCGTGGGCGGGGATCTCGATGATGGCGGTGACGATTTCCGGGGGGCGGAGGCCGGGGGGAATGTCGTGCCAGGGGTGAAAGGGGCGCGGGGAGATCATCGCGGTGGCCGGGTCGGGGTGATGGGTGGGTCGCAGGGACGGCAGGAATCTATTGCGGACCCGGGCTTGCCGCTGTGCGGGCCCTGCGGCAAATTGGTGGCTCGGCCCGAGTGGTGGAATGGTATACGCAGCGGACTCAAAATCCGCCGGGAGCGATCCCTTGCGAGTTCGAGTCTCGCCTCGGGCACTGATCGAAGAGCAGAACGGCCCGTCCTCTGGACGGGCCGTTCTGCGTTGGGGGGCCTCACGCGAGCGCGCTCGCCACCGCCGCCGGATGGCGACTGCTTGCCACTCGTCCCACGTTGGCTCGCCATTGACGGAATTGCTCGCCATCGAGGTCGTCCACCGTCAGTGCCGCAAGAAAGTCGGCGATCCCCTCGAGATCGGCGCAGCGGTGCCCGATCTCCCCGTGCCGGGTCGCCAGGTGGTCGATCATGACGTTCGGCAGGTTCACCAGCGGTCGTTCAGTCGCCACGGCATCGAGGAGGACGCCGCTCGCGGTGTGCGCGTAGTGCGCCGCGTCGTGCAGCATCACCACGAGGTCGAGGTCGGCGACCCGCGCGAGGAACTCCGCACGTTCGAGAGGCGTCTGCGCCGGCCTCGTGGTCAGCGTTCGCAGCGCCTCGTGGCTGAGTGACCCCACCGGTGCGTGCCCGACCACATGGAACTCCACCTCCGCGCCGCGCGCCCTGACGGTGTCGGCCAGCTCGCAGTAGCGGTCGAACCCCTTTTCGCGATTGGCGCGACCCAGAAAGCCCACGCGCGGCGGTCCCGGGCGTCGCGGGGTCGGGGGCGCCACCGTTTCGACGATGGGGAAATCCACGACACGCAGGTGCGGCGCGACCCGTGGCAGCTTCGCGATGAGGGCGTCGGCAATCACGGCTTCGAGCAACACAAGGCGGAACCCGTCCGGCGCCGGCATGGAGAGCGCGCTGGTCATGTCGAGTGCCCGGCGCAGCGGGTTCCTCGATCGCCACCCCCAGGCCTGCTCGAGGGCACTGTGCACGACCGCATCCACCAGCGGTCGGCGTCGCGTGGGCAGCGTGGCCAACGCCAGCTTGGCGCCGACCAGCGTGCCGGGGAGTGCGCAGGTCAGGAGGAGGTGCTGCTCGCCCATCCCCGCCGCACGATGCACCAACCGCCAAGCCGCCAGAAAGTCGTCACGGAATCGGGCGGCGTGGCGCCGGTGCCTGGGCGGCGGCTGAATGGCGCCAAATCGCACCCGGGCCCGGACCTCGGAAGGGAGCAGGGCGACGATCCGCCCATGGTGTTCGGCCTCGGCCCAGAAGGTGACCGCCGTCCCCGCCGCCACCACGCCAGCCCACACCAGGCCCGCATTCACGGCGACATGCTCGTCGCCAACCACGATCGGTTCCGCGATGATCATGCGCCGTGCCTGGCACCTCGCACCGGAACCTCGGGGCGATTGATGCGCACGAACACGCCATCGAACTCCAACAGCGTGCGGCTCTCCGGATCAACCAGTACGGGAAAGGTCGCGCTCAGGCCGAAGCCGAGTCGCTCGAGTCGCTCGATGAGGGAGAGATAGGGGGAGGTGCCCTCGTAGAGCGGATCGCGGGTGAGCTCGAGCTGGATCGCCATCACCCGATCGAGCACGCCGCCGGCACCATCGAGCACCAGCTCATCATGTCCCTGCGTGTCGATCTTGAGGTAGGCACGGTGCACCGGTGCGGCGCTCACCTCGTCAAAAAGCGAGTCGAGCCGGCGCACGACGATCTCCTCAGTCCCGATCACACCGAGATGATCGCGAACGCGGTCCGAACTTGCGGCCCGCGAGTCGAGACGAGGCTCGTTCATCGACGTCAGCTGGCTGGCGGCGCGCAGGTTCAGGGAGGCATGGCCATTGTGGTCGCTCAGCGCCATCCCGAAGATGCGCCATGCCGGATCATCCTTTGCGAGGCGCTCCAGGGCCTCGACGCAGCCGGACTGCGGCTCGAACGAGGCCACCGGCCCGGTCCAGCCCGCGCCACGCACCATGGAGGCGAAGTCCCCATCGTTCGCGCCAACGTCGATCACGCAATCGATGGCAAGGTCGCGGAGCAGCCGCTCGAGATGACGGCCGTGGAGCCACTGCCAGAGTTGCGCCTGCCGCACATCCTCGGGGACGTCGTCGGCGAGCAACATGACGTCATCGCCGACGCGGACCGGCGCGCGCCCAAGGAGGCGCAGCGCGGCCGTGGCGGCGCGCATCAAGGGTCGGGTCATGATTGGTTCCTTCTCACTGCTCCGCGAGCGGCCCCTCGATGAGCTTCGAGAACCGTGCGGTGTTGCCCTGGTCCCACCCGGTGACGATCTGCCGGATGATCCCCCGCTTGTCCACGATGATGATCTGGGGAATCGCGCCGACGCGATAGTCGGTGTCAGGCTTGGGTTGCGTGTAGGGTCCGCCGGCGACGCGCACCGGCGGCGGATTGATGGCCACCGGGAACGGCAGCGCGTGCTCCGTGCCGAAGTAGACCTTGTCGGCCTCGATCTCCTGCGCCGGCGTGAGGTTCTGCCGCGTGCCGATGTAGCCATACAGCGACGTGACCATCACGCCGTCAAAGGCCTTCCCCTTGAACTTCTCGGCGAGGCCGCTGATGCCGGGGTAGCTGTTCTTGCAGGGTCCGCACCAGTGCGCCGTGAACTCGATCAGCGTGACGCGTCCCGGTGCCGGGGTGATCACGGTCTTGGCGTCGGTGTTGATCCACCACTCGGCGCTGATCGGCTCGGCCTTGGTCCCGATGAGGGCGTAGCGATGACGGAAATCCTTGAAGCGATCGGCCGCCGTCGCGCCCAGCTCCTTCTCGGCGGCGTCGAGAATGGCCAGCGCGGAATCCGGCATGAGCTTGTCGGCATAGGAGCGCGCCAATGAGCCGTACCCGCCGATGGCGAGAAACGGCTTCTCGAGGGTCTTGGCGAGCGCAATCACCGCGAGGGCGTGGCTGCGCAGGCCGTCGGCGACGTCGAGGTATTCGTAGCGACCGAGCATCTGCTGGTGTGCCGTGAGCTTGATGTCGGCCAGCGAATCGGGCAGCTGGTCGATCTTGGCGACGAACTGCTCGGCTCCCTCAAGGATGCCGAAGTAGTTGTTCTGCTTGGCCACCGCCTGGTTCATCCCGAGCAAGAGGGCCTCGGCCTGCACCCGCGGCGGGAGGTCGGTCGCCGACAGCAGGCGCTCGGTGGCGCGACGCTCGTTGAGGCTGTCCCCCGCCAACCCGTACAGCGTGATGAGTTGCATCAACTGCCCGGAGGGGATCTCCTGCACCGAAAAGCGTGCGGCGCACGCTGCCGCCTTCTGCCGGACGCCCGCCGCCGCCGCCGCGAGCGCGGCCTGGTACTTGGCCATCAGTGTGGTGCGGGTGGAGTCGGTCGCCTTGCGGTACTCAGCGAGCGCCGGGGCCACCTGGGCCGAACGCCAGTCGTTGGCTTCCTTGGTGCAGGCGGCCGGGGTGCCGGGGGTCGGGGCGCTGGCGGGGGTGCCCTGGGCGCTGGCCGTCCCGAGGAGGCCTAGGGCAGCAACGATCGCGAGCAGGCAGGTCTGGACGGAGCGATACGACATGATGGCTCCTGAGGGAGGCGCGAGAAGCTCCAAGTGTACCCCGACGCCTCCGGGAACGGCAGAGGCGCCGAGCGCTTCTGGCTCTCGCCACAGGCCCTCCCCGTGTATTTTCCCCCTCTTCAAGGAACGACCGTTCCCGCTCCTTCGCGTCCCAACACTCTCCTGGCAGCCCATGGCACTCACCGTCACGCACCGCACGGCCGACCCGGCCTCGCTGGCCACCCCGCTCCTGATCGTGCCGATCGCCAAGGGCGCCGCCCTCCCTGCGCTCGACGCCCTCGATGTCACGCTCGGTGGAGCGATCGGTCGCTGCCAGGCCTCCGGCGATTTCACCGGCGCCAAGGACGAGGTGGCGCTCCTGTATCCGCCTGGTGGTGCCATCCACCGGGTCATGCTCGTCGGGCTGGGCGACGTGGAGAAGGTGTCGGCGACCTCGCTCCGTCGCGCCGCCATGGTGGCGGGCAAGCGGGCCCGGGTGCTTGGCGCACCGCAGGCGGTGCTCCTCTTCCTCCCCGCCGTCGCCCCGAAGGTTGACGCCGGCAAGGCGGGACAGTCGCTGGCCGAGGGGCTCCCCTTCGGGGCGTGGCACTATCCCGACCTGAAGCGCCCACCCGAGCAGCCGAAGCCGAAGTTCGAGTCGGCGGAGATCGTGGCCGCTGCCGCCGACGCGGCCTTCGCCGACGGCGTGACACGGGGCACGGCGATCGCCGAGGGGCAGGCCTTCACGCGCTACCTGCAGGTGTTGCCCGGGAACACGTGCTCGCCGGCGTTCCTGGGGGAGCAGGCCGAGGCGCTGGGCAAGCGGCATGGCTTCGCGGTGACCGTGCTCGACGGGAAGGCGATCCAGAAGGAGGGGATGCACGCGCTCTGGGCGGTTGCCAAGGGGAGCAGTCTCGACCCGCGCTTCATCATGCTCGAGTACAAGGGCAGCGATGACGCGCCGGTGGTGCTGGTGGGGAAGGGCGTCACCTTCGACAGCGGCGGCATCTCGATCAAGCCGGCGCCCTCGATGGAGGAGATGAAGTACGACATGTCCGGTGCCGCGGCGGTCCTCGGTACCTTCGAGGCCTTGGGCCGGCTCAAGCCGAAGATCCACGTGGTCGGCCTCATCCCCAGTGCCGAGAACATGCTCTCCGGGTCGGCCTACAAGCCGGGCGATGTCGTGTCGTCGCACTTCGGCAAGTCGATCGAAGTCCTCAACACCGACGCGGAGGGGCGCCTGCTGTTGGCCGACGCGCTTTCCTGGGCGCGGCGCTACAACCCGGCGGCCGTGATCGATTGCGCGACGCTGACCGGTGCCGTGGTGATCGGATTGGGTCACACGGCGAGTGGCGTCATGGGCACCGATCCCGCGCTGGTCGCGGAAGTGCTGGCGGCCGGCGAGCGCGCCGGTGAGCGCGGCTGGGAGCTGCCGCTCTGGGACGAGTATCGCGAGCACATCAAGTCCGACATCGCCGACATGAAGAACACCGGCGGCCGGCCCGCGGGCAGCATCACGGCCGGATGGTTCCTCCGCGAGTTCGTCGAGGGCTATCCCTGGGTGCACGTCGACATCGCGGGCACGGCCTATACCGAAGGGGAAGGGCCAACGCAGGTGCGCGGTCCGACGGGCGTGATGGTGCGGCTCTTCGCCGAGCTGTTGCTGGCTCGGAGCTGACCGCCCTCGTGTCCCGCCGTCTCGCGTGGTTGCTGCTCGGCGTCCTCGTCTTCGGGGGCGCCGAGGCGTCTCGGGCTCAGGTGGTCGCGCCGCCGACCGACTCGGCGCGCGTCGCCGACTCGCTGCGCAAGGCGGCCGACACCCTGTCGACCGCCGACCGCGTGCTGCAGGCACAAGGGCAGGAACGGGTGCTGCTCCGCACGCTCGATCGCGTCGGCACCGGGACACTGCTCACCCCGCACAGTCGCATCGTCCTCACGCGTGATTCGATCGACTGGGCCACCGCGCAGACGGTGAGCGAGTTGATTGCGCGGGTGCCAGGCGTCTACCTCTGGCGCGGTGGCTGGCAGGGTCGCGCCGAGATGCCGAACTATCTCGGCCGCGGCGCCACCTCGGTGGAGTATCTCCTCGACGGCGTGCCGTATCTGCCGGTGGGCCCCGACTCGCTCGCGGCTGATCCGTCGCTCTGGTCGCTGTCCCTGCTCGATCGGGTGGAGGTCGAACGCGGGGCGGGGCAGTTGCGCGTGATGCTCTTCTCGCGGCGCCACGATCGCGCGGCGCCGCGCACGCGGATCGGCATCACGTCCGGTGATCGCAGCATCGCACGCTATCTCGGCACCTTCGAACGGCGCTATCCGAGCGGCATCGGGCTGGGGCTCGGCGCGGAGTACTTCGCCGTGAACGCGCCGAACGGCGGCACCGGTGGGATGAACTCCACCAACGCGTGGATTCAACTCGGGTATCTCCCGTCTCCCACGCTCGGCGTGCAGTTCCAGCTCCAGTTGCAGGACGTGGCGCGTGACACCCTGTACGACGGTGAGCCCGGCGAGGAGAATGCGCTGAGCGGCGGCGTGGCCGGCACGAGGAGTGATGCCCAATTGCGCTTCTCCTGGCAGCGTGCCCCCGGGGATCTCGGCAGCCGTGCCGACCTGATCGTCGGCCGGACCTCGTGGAGCAGCGATTCGGTCGCCCATCAGGTCGGGCGCCTCGGCGCGGTGGTGGCCCACCGGAGACCGACCTGGTCCAGCCAACTCACCGTGTGGCACAACTCGGAGTGGACGCCTCTCGACGCGCGCCTCGCCCTCGGCTGGGCGCCGTTCTCCCGGATGAGCGCCGCGGTGGAGCTGGTGGAACAGGCCCACAGCGGGGACCGCCGCAGTCGCTGGGGAACCGCCCGCGTCGGGTTCAGGGCTCCCATTCTCGGGATCACCCTGAGCGGGGTGGTCAGGGATGGGGAACGGGTCCAGGCCCCTGCCGATACCGAGGACCAGGGCCAGCGCTTCACCGACCTCGAGGCGACCGCCTCGGTCGAGGGGCGGCGCCTTGGCGCGGAAGTCGGCATGGCCCGGTTGGACGGCTGGCGGCCGATCGCCTACCGTGACTTCATGCGGGTGGCCTCGCTGCGGCCGGTCGAGAGCAGTGACTGGGTCACCGCCAAGGCGCGGGTCGCCGTCACCAGCTGGCTGACCATGGAAAGCCTCTACGAGCACGCGATTCGGGGTGATCTCCCGGACGGGACGCCGCCCCACCACGGCCTGACCACCGCCACGATACGTTCCCGCTTCCTGCGAAATTTCCCCAGCGGGATCTTCGAGATGAAGCTCCAGGGGATGGTCGAGACCTGGAGCCCGGGGGTGATCGGCCGGACCACCGAGGGGGCGCCGATCGCCATTCCTGGCCGGACCCTGGTCCGTGGGTGGCTCCAGTTCAAGATCGGGCCGTTCATTGCCTACTACGACCGGGTCAACTTCCAGGCCGTCCGGGGCGGGACGGTGACCCGGTACCCGATCCCCGGGTTGGCCTCCTCCTTTGGGGTCCGCTGGGACTTCCTCAACTGAGGAGCTATCTTTCCCAGCTACCCTCGGTCGGGAGTCCGTCGCGTGGCCTTGAGCATGACCGGTTTTGGGGCCGCGGAAGGCGAGGTAGCCGGACGACGGATCCGGTGCGAGATCCGGACGGTGAACCACCGCCACTTCAACCTGGCGGCGCGGTTGCCGTCGGAGCTGTCGGCGGTCGAGGGCGAACTGCGGGATGCGTTGCGGCAATCGTTCGAGCGCGGCCATCTCGCCGTGTCGGTCCGCTGGGTCGAGGACGCGGCGCAGGCCGCCGGCATCGACTGGGTCCGGGCCGCGGCGGTGGTCGAGGCGCTGCGCTCGCTCCGTGACCGCTTTGCGCTCGCGGGCGACGTGACCGTCGAGATGGTGGCGCGGCAGTCCGACGTGTTCGGCATGCGTCGCGAGGGTGAAGGGGAGGCGTTGGCGTGGAGCCTCGTCGCTCCGGTCGTCGCGGCGGCATCGCTGGATTGCCGAGCCTCACGGGCACGGGAGGGCGAGGTACTCGGCGCCGAGATTCGCCAGCGGGTGGCGTCACTCCGTGAGGCGGCCGATCGGATCGAGTTGCTCGCCCCCGCCCGACTGATGCGTGAGCGCGATCGGCTTCGGGGCAACGTGACGCTGTTGCTCGATGGGATTGCCGTGGACGAGCAGCGGGTGGCGCAGGAGATCGCGCTGCTGGCCGACCGGGTGGACATCACGGAGGAGATGGTGCGCCTCCGCGCCCACCTCGATGCCACGGTCGCGGCACTCGACGACGACCAGGCGGTCGGCAAGCGGCTCGGCTTCCTCGCGCAGGAGCTCGGCCGCGAGGTCAACACGATCGGGTCGAAGGCCAACGACGCCGTCATCGCGCATGAGGTGGTCGCGATGAAGGGCGAACTCGAGAAGATCCGCGAGCAGCTGGAGAATCTCGAATGATGCCGCTGGTGGTGGTGCTGTCGTCGCCCAGCGGCGGTGGGAAGTCGTCGATCACGCGGCACGTGCTCGAGGCGCGGAAGGATGCGGGCTATTCGGTCTCCGCGACCACCCGCGCGCCGCGTCCCGGCGAGGTGAATGGCGAGGCCTATCACTTCCTCACCGAGGAAGAGTTCGAGCGGCGCGTGCAGGCCGGTGACTTTCTGGAGCACGCCACGTACAACGGGCATCGCTACGGGACACTGGTGGATGAGGTGCGGCGGGTGACGCAGGGCGGGCGTCATGTCCTGCTCGACATCGAGGTGGTGGGGGCGCGCCTGGTGCGCCAACGCTTCCCCGACGCCGTCCTGATCTTCGTGGTCCCGCCGAGCGGCGCCGTGCTCGCGGAGCGGCTGCGGGCCCGGGGCACGGAATCGGAGCAGGTGGTGGCGGGACGCCTCGAGAAGGCCCGCGAGGAACTGGCCGCCGCCGTGGAGTATGACTACGTCGTGGTAAACGACGCGTTGGACGAGGCCGTGCACGCCGTGCACGCGATCCTCGATGCAGAAGCTCGGCGCACCAGCCGGCAGCGGGATGTGGCCATCCTGCTCGACCGTCTGCGTGCCGAGGTCGCGGCAGAGCTCGCGCGCTCGACCGCTCATCGTTGACAGGAGGAGCATCATGGAAGTCTTCACGCCGCAGGAAGTCGCCCGTCACACGGGCTCCAAGTATCGGGGCATCCTGGTCGCCGCCAAGTTCGCGCGCTACCTCAATGAGTTCCCGCGTGACGTCGTGGCGGGTTGGGAGCAGACGGAAGGTGCCAAGAAGCTGACCACGCTGGCCCTCCAGAAGCTCACCACCGGCGACCTCACGTTCCGCGAGCTCCGTCGGCGTCGTACCGAGGCCTGATATGTGGCGGGGCCGCCGTGTCGTCCTGGGAGTGACCGGTGGCATCGCGGCCTACAAGTCCGTCCTGCTCGCGCGTGACCTGGCCTCCCGGGGTGCGCTGGTGGACGTGATCCTGACCCGGGGCGCCACCGAGTTCATCGGGGTCCCGACATTCGAAGCAGTCACCCGACGCCCCGTGCGCACTTCCCTCTGGGAGCGCGACGGGGCGTTGGATCACGTGACCCTCGGCGAGACCGCCGACCTCGTCATTGTTGCCCCCGCGACGGCGCACCTGATTGCACGGGCGGCCCAGGGGATGGCGGACGACCTCCTCACGGCGCTGCTGCTGGCCACGCGCGCACCGGTGTTGGTTGCCCCCGCGATGAATGACGAGATGTTCGCCGACGAGGCCACGACGGCCAACCTGGTGCGGCTGCGCGAGCGAGGATGGCATCAGGTGGGTCCCGTGGTTGGTGCGCTGGCCGAGGGCCCCTCGGATCGGCCGGGGCGCATGGCGGAGCCCGCCGAGATCGTGGCGCACGGCGAACGCGTGCTGGCCGGTCCTGGGCCGCTGCTCGGGCTCAAGGTGGTGGTCACCGCCGGCCCGACGCGCGAGGGGATCGACCCCGTGCGCGTGATCACCAACCGATCGAGCGGCAAGATGGGCTATCGCATTGCCGAGGCGGCGTGGCGACGTGGCGCCGAGGTCACGCTGATCACCGGCCCGTCGACCGAAGCCGCGCCGGTTGGCGTCACGATGCGGCGCGTCGAGACCACGGCGGAGCTGAAGGATGCGGTGGCCGGGCATCTCCCCTCCAGCGACGTTCTCGTGATGGCTGCGGCGCCGGCGGACTACCGCCCGGTGAGCACGCGTGAGAGCAAGCTGCCCCGCTCCGAAGGCGGCTTCACGCTGGCCTTCGAGTCCACCGAGGACATCCTGCTCGCCACCATGCCGCAGCGGCATGCTGGGCTCACGGTCGTCGGCTTCGCCCTCGAGACGGGCGCGGCGGTGGAGAAGGGGCGGGCCAAGCTCAACCGGAAGCAGCTCGATCTCATCGTGATCAACGATGCGTTCGAGGTCGGCGCCGGCTTCGATGTCGACACGAATGCCGTGACCATCGTCGATTGTCAGGGCGGGGAGCAGCACGTCTCGCTCCGCAGCAAGGCCGATGTGGCCGAGGCGATCCTCGACGCCATCGAAGTGTATCGTGGCTGATCCGATCCGCCGCTGGCTCGAGCTGCAGCGTGACCTCGGTGGCGACGAGGTGATCGTCGACAATGCGCCCGACCTCATCGCGGCGATGCATCCCAAGCCGCCGAAGTCCGCTCGCACCGCCGCCGCTGCTCCGACCGCCACCCACACCACCCCCGAGACTC
This sequence comes from Gemmatimonadales bacterium, assembly GCA_033764505.1. Lineage (GTDB taxonomy): Bacteria > Gemmatimonadota > Gemmatimonadetes > Gemmatimonadales > GWC2-71-9 > Palsa-1233. Next base: position 29,836 of record JANRIW010000014.1, on the reverse strand, counting down.
CACTGAAGTCCACACCGAAGGCCGCTCCGAAGGCTGCTCCGCCGTCCCCAACGCGGGCGATGCCCGCCGCGGAGCCGAAGTCGGCACCGGTTTTCGGCGGGGTCGCTCGCCCCTTTGGCGATCCTGACGCGGTGTGGCGCAAGGCGGCTCCGGAGATCCCGGGGCCGGGGATGGCCGTGGTGCCGCCGCCGGCCAGTGTGGCCAAGGGCGCGGTCTGGACCTCGCTCGAGCAGGTGGCCTCGGTGGTCGCGGAGTGCCGTGCCTGTCCGCTCTGCGAGGGGCGCACGCACACCGTGCCCGGGGAAGGCAACCCAGCGGCGCGGCTGATGTGCGTGGGCGAAGGGCCGGGGGAGAACGAGGACCTGTCGGGGCGGCCGTTTGTGGGGAAGGCCGGCGAGCTCCTCGACAAGATTCTGGCCAACATCGAGGTTCCCCGGGAACAGGTCTACATTGCCAATGTCGTGAAGTGCCGTCCTCCGCGGAACCGGGCACCGCTTCCCGACGAGCGCGAGGCGTGCAGCGCCTATTTGCACCGTCAGATTGCGCTGGTTCGCCCCAAGGTGCTTCTCGCCCTCGGCAGCACCGCCGCCGAGGCGCTCCTCGGGGTCAAGAAGCCGCTGGGGGATCTCCGTCTCCGGGTACATGCCTGGGACGGCATACCGCTCATCGTCACCTATCACCCGGCTGCGCTGTTGCGTAACCCCAACTGGAAGCGACCCGCCTGGGATGATGTCCGAATCGCCCGCCAACTCCTCGAACTCGACACCTGATCCGTTCCAGGGACGGTCCGTCCCCTGGAGCCAGGAAGCCGAACAAGCCGTCCTCGGCGCCATGCTGATCGACAGCGAGGCGGCGCTGCGCGGCGCCGAGCTGCTCGACGACCTGCAGTTCCACAAGGAAGGCCATCGTCGCCTCTTCCGTGCGCTCCGCTCGCTGGTGGAGCAACGGATGGTCATCGACTACGTCACGCTGCGCGACGAGCTGAGCCGTCGGGGGGACCTCGAGCAGGCCGGCGGCGTGGCCTATCTCGACGAGCTGGTCAACGCGGTCCCCACTGCGGCCAATATCGAGTACCACGCGCGGATCCTGCGCGAGAAGGCCATTCAGCGGCGACTGATCGAGGCCGCGACGGCGATCGTCACCGAGGCGTACGAGGGGAAGACCACGGCGGCCGAGCTGCTGGACAAGGCCGAAGGGAAGATCTTCACCATCGGCCAGCAGCGCCGTGACGACGGCTTCACGCGCATCAAGGAGATGCTCTGGCCGTCGATGGAGCGCATTGAACAGCTCCAGCGAAGCGGTACTTCGATTACCGGGGTCCCCAGTGGGTTCGTCGATCTTGACGAGATGACCACCGGCTTCCAGAACTCCGAACTCGTGATCGTGGCGGCGCGTCCTTCGATGGGCAAGACGGCGTTCTGTCTGAACCTCGCCACGCACGCCGCGATCGAGGGGCACGGCGTCGCGGTCTTCTCGCTGGAAATGTCCAAGGACTCGCTGGTGCAACGCATGCTCTGCGCCGAGGCCCGCGTGGACTCGCAGGCGGTGCGGCGCGGCATGCTGCGCGACACCGACTTCACGCGTCTGGCGCGTGCGGCGGGGACGCTGCAGACCTGCCCGATCTGGATCGACGACACGCCCGCCCTCACGCTGCTCGAGATGCGCTCCAAGGCGCGCCGCCTCAAGGCCGACAACGACCTCAAGCTGGTCATCGTCGACTACCTGCAGCTGATGCGTTCGCCCGAGTACGCCGACAACCGCGTGCAGGAAATCTCGGACATCTCGCGCTCGCTCAAGCAGCTGGCGCGCGAACTCGAGCTGCCGGTGATCGCGCTGTCACAGCTGTCGCGCGCCTCGGAGCAGCGTGGCGGCGACCGGATGCCGTTGCTCTCCGACCTGCGCGACTCCGGCGCGATCGAACAGGACGCCGACATCGTCCTCTTCATCCACCGGCCCGAGATGTATCGCGACTTGCGCGAGAAGGCGGAGCAGGGCGGTGAATCGCTCGACGGCAAGGCCGAGGTGATCATGGCGAAGCACCGGAACGGTCCGACGGGCTCGATCGACCTCTTCTTCCACAAGCAGTTCACCCGCTTCGACAACCGCACCGAACGGGAGCAGTAGTGGCCCGCGCCCGGAGCGTCTGGCGCTGTGCCGAGTGCGGCCACGACCATCCCAAGTGGACTGGTCGATGCGAGGCGTGCGGCGCCTGGAACAGCGTGGGGGAGGAGCCGATCGCGGCCCCCGCGCCGACCCGAGGCGGCGGGGCATCCGTGGCGACGCGCGCGCCCGTGGTCCGGCTGCGCGACGTCACCGAGTCACGCCTTGAGCGCTGGGGCACCGGGCTTCCGGAATTGGACTTCGTGCTCGGCGGTGGGATTGTCCCCGGGTCCATGACGCTGATCGGCGGCGAACCGGGCATCGGCAAGTCGACGCTGCTGATGCAGGCGGCGGCGCGCCTGGAAGCCGCGGGCCGGACGGTGCTCTATGCCAGCGGCGAAGAATCCGCCGAGCAGCTGCGCCTTCGCGCCGACCGTCTCGGCGAGGCGAGCGGCGACGTCCAGGTGCTCGGCGAGACCCGGCTGGAGGCCGTGCTGCATGCCGCGCGCGAGGTCGATGCGGCCGTGCTCATCCTCGACTCGATCCAGACCGTGTACACCGACGCCCTCGAGAGCGCGCCAGGCAACGTCGGCCAGGTGCGCGAATGCGCCGGGCTGCTGATGCGCTTCGCGAAGGAGAGCGGGGTTGCCGTGATCGTCGTCGGCCACGTCACCAAGGGCGGCGCGATCGCCGGTCCGAAGACGCTCGAGCACATCGTGGACACGGTCCTCTACTTCGAAGGAGAGGCCACGCTCGACTACCGCCTCCTTCGTGCGACGAAGAACCGCTTCGGCTCGGTGGATGAACTCGGCGTCTTCGCGATGACCGGACAGGGGCTCGTCGCGGTGCAGAACCCGTCGGCGGTCTTCCTCGCCGCGCGCGCGGAGGGGAGCACCGGCAGCGCAGTGACGGCGCTGATGGAGGGCACGCGTCCGGTGCTCGTCGAGGTGCAGGCGCTCGCCGCCCCGTCGGGGTATGGCACGCCGCAGCGAGTGGCGACCGGACTCGATCCGAAGCGCCTCGCCGTCATTCTCGCCATCCTCGAGCGTCGCGCCAACGCATCGTTTGCAACGCTCGACGTCTTCGTGCAGGTGACGGCCGGGGTGCGGTTGACCGAGCCCGGGGCCGACCTCGCGGTCGCGGCTGCATTGCTCTCGTCGATGCGGGATCGGCCGACGCCCGCCAACGCCCTGTACATCGGCGAGCTCGGCCTCGGCGGCGAGATTCGGCCCACGGGCGGCCTCGATCGCCGCCTCGCCGAGGCCGCCCGCCTCGGCTTCACCCAGGCGTTCGGTTCGTCGCGCGCCTCGGCTCAGGTGTCGGGGATCACCCACCGCGGGCTCGATCACGTGGATCAACTGGTGCGCACCATTGCGTGACGTCGGCGTGATCGTGGTCGCCGCGGGGCGCGGCGAGCGGATGGGCGGCGAGGTGCCGAAGCAGTATCTCTCCCTCGCCGGCCATCCGGTGTTGCTCCACGCGTTGAGGCCCTTCGTGTCGCATCCCGAGGTCGCGTGCGTGGTGGTGGTGTTGCCTGCGGCTGATGCCGCGGAGCCGCCGGCGTGGCTGGCGACGCTGCGTGGCGAGACGCTGACCACGGTGGCCGGCGGGGCGAGCCGTGCGGAGTCGGTGCGTGCCGGAATGGCTGCCTTGCCCGACGGGTGCGAGGTGGTGCTGGTGCACGACGGCGCGCGGCCGTTCCCACCGCGCGAGGCCATCGATGGCGGCATCCGCGCGGCACGCGCCGGCCATGCCGCGTTGCCGGCGTTGCCCGTGGCCGAGACCCTCAAGCGCGCCGATGATTTTGGTCGCGTCCTCGGCACGGTGCCGCGCGCCGGGTTGTGGCTCGCGCAGACACCGCAAGCCTTCCCGCGCGGATTGCTCCGACGCGCACACGCGGCGGACCTGGCGGGTGACCTCGTCCCGACCGACGACGCCATGCTGGTCGAGATGCTGGGCGCCGTGGTGGAGCTGCTCCCTGGCAGCGCGCGCAACCTGAAGATCACCACGCGCGACGACCTCGCGCTGGCCGAGTGGTTCGCGGGGCAGGGATGACGATCCCCTTTCGCACCGCCGGAGACGTCGAGGCCGCCATTCCCGCGGTCATGGCGCATCTCGAGGCCGACCGCCTTCTCGCCTATCCCACGGAGACGGTGTACGGCCTTGGCTCGGCGCCCACGGATGTGGCCCTTGATCGACTCGCCACGCTCAAGGGGCGTCCGGCAAGCAAGCCATTCCTTCTGCTGGTCAGCGGCCTCGAGATGCTCGAGCAGTACGGACTCGTCCTGACCCCAGCCGCCTCCGCCATGGCACGCGAGTGCTGGCCCGGGCCGCTCACCCTGGTCCTCCGTGGCGGTGAGGGTCGCCTCCCCGATCGGTTGCGGAGTGGTGGTGGGGGCATCGCCGTGCGCTGGACGTCGCAACCCGCCATCAACAGACTGCTCACCGTGTGGGGGCGAGCGCTCACCTCGACGTCGGCCAATCTGCCTGGTGGACCGACGGCGCCCGGACCGGGCGCGATCGCGTCGCTCTTTCCCGACGCCGTGCGCAGCGGCGACCTGCTCGTCCTCGATGGCGGCGTCCTCGGCAACGTGCCGCCGTCCACCCTGGTGGATTGTACTGGTCCGACGCCGGTACTGGTCCGTGAAGGGGCGATTCCGCTCACCGAACTCCGCCGCCGCGTCGGCAGCATGGCCCCGTGATGCAGATCCTGCTCGTGTGCACCGGCAACACCTGTCGCTCTCCGCTGGCCGAGGTGCTCTTGCGTCATCGTCTCGCGGCACACCCCACGCTCGCGAACAGCGTGGTCAGATCGGCCGGGACCGGGGCATGGGGCGGGACGCCGGCTTCCGAGGGCTCCTACCTGGTGGCGTTGGAGCGCGGCCTCGATCTCTCGGCGCATCGCGCGACACCACTGACCTCGGAGTTGGTGCGCCAGGCCGACTTGATCCTGACCATGGGTCGGAGTCACGCGGCTGCGGTGAGCGCGATGGGCGGGCGCGAGAAGGTGCACACCTTGGTCGATTTCGCGGGGCGCCCCGGAGACCTGCCGGCGGATGTGGCCGATCCAATTGGCGGTGACGTGGCGGCGTATCGTCACACCGCAGACGTGATCGATCGCCTGCTGTCGCTCACGGTGGCGCGACTGGAGCGGGAGGCGGCGAAGTGAGGATCACCAGTGCCACGCGGGTCTTCGCCGTGCTCGGTGATCCGATCGCGCATTCGCTGTCGCCGCGGATGCAGAACGCCGCCTTCGCGGCGGCGGGCCTCGACGCCGTGTATGTGGCGCTGGCGTGCACGGCGGAGGTGTTGCCGGCGTTGATGGGGACGCTGGTGGCGAATGGTGGAGGCGGCAACGTCACGATTCCGCACAAGGCCGTGGCCGCCACGATGGCTGGGCATCACGACGCCCGCGTTGCGGCCCTCGGCGTGGCCAACGTCTTCGGCCCAGGCGATGATGGCATCCGACTCGGCAACACCGACGTGGATGGTGTCCTCGCGGCCCTCGACCGCCTCGAGGCGCCGTCAACGGCGTGGTATCTGCTTGGTACCGGCGGCAGTGCCCGTGCCGTGGTCGGGGCGGCGCGCGAACGTGGCGCCCGCATCGCGGTGCGCTCGCGCGCACCGGGTCGGGCCGAGGCGTTCCTGGCCTGGTGTGCCACGCTGGGTGTCGGGACGGCCGCCGCGGAGGAGTGCGAGGTGGTGGTGAACGCCACACCGCTCGGTCTCGCGGGCTCCGAGGGCCTGCCCCTCGAACCGGCGCAATTTCCCAACCTGCGCGTGGCACTCGACCTGACCTACCTCGCCAACGGCCCGACCCGTTGGGTCGAGGCATGCCGCGGGCTCGGACTTCGGGCCGACGACGGCAAGTACGGCCTGCTGGTGCAGGGGGCGGCTTCATGGCCGTACTGGTTCCCCGGGATCACGGCACCGGTGGCCATCATGCAGGCGGCGCTCGATGGTCGACTGGGCTGACGCTGCTCGCCGCGTGGAGCAGTGGCTCCTCCCGGCCGAATGCCTCGCCTGCCAGCAGCGTGTGGTGGAGCAGGGCGAACCGTTGGTCTGCGCCGCCTGTCGGGTCCAATGGCGCGCCCTCCCCGAGCCGAGCTGCCGGACCTGCGGCGAGCCATCCCCACTTGGGCTGGCGTGCCGTCTCTGCGTCGGCTGGCCCGCGGGGTTCGGGCCGGTGCGTTCCGCCGTCTTCCTCGATGCCAGGGTCCGGCCGCTCGTCCACCGGTTCAAGTATCAGGGATGGCCCCGCCTGGCCGGGGCATTCGCCGCCCGGATGGCTCCGTTGCTCGCGGGGGTGACCGATACTGACCTGGTGCCGATCCCCCTCTCCGCGGGGCGGCAGCGCACACGGGGCTACAATCAGGCCGAGGTGCTGGCGTGGGCCCTCGGGGCGCTCACGGGCCTCCCGACCCGCCCGGAGCGGCTTCGGCGCACCCGCGAGACCCCCACGCAGACCCGATTGGCGCCCGAGGCCCGACTCGCCAACCTCGCGGACGCGTTCCACGCTCTCCCGGCGGAGCGAGGGGTCATCCTCGTGGACGATGTATTCACGACCGGTGCGACGTTAGTTTCGGCTGCTGGGGCGTTGCTCGACGCTGGGGCGTCCCGGGTACTGGCGATCACCTTTGCGCGTGCCGAGCCGTCCCTGGCCGGTGCCGCTGTCCGACTGCGATCTGCGATCCACTCGTTCACGACTGAGGAGTTTCCATGAGCATCCGCGTTGGCATCAACGGCTTCGGCCGCATCGGCCGCAACGTCGTTCGCGCCGCCAAGGCCGCCGGTATCACCGACATCGATTTCGTCGCCGTCAACGACCTCACGGACACCAAGACGCTGGCGCACCTGCTGAAGTACGACTCGGTGCACGGTCGCTTCCCCTACGACGTGAGCCCGGTCGAGGGTGGCCTCGACGTTGGCGGCGACCTGATCCGCGTCTACTCCGAGCGCGATCCGGCCAAGCTGCCGTGGGGCGAGCTGGGCGTGGACATCGTGCTCGAGTCCACCGGGCACTTCACCGATCGCGACAAGGCGGCGCTGCACCTGCAGGGCGGGGCCAAGAAGGTGATCATCTCCGCGCCGGCCAAGGGCGAGGACAAGACGTTCGTCTACGGCGTGAACCATCTCGAGTACGACCCGGCGAAGCACCACGTGATCTCGAATGCGTCGTGCACCACCAACTGCCTCGTCCCCGTCGTCAAGGTGATCCGCGACAACTTCGGCTGGGAGCGCGGCTACATGACGACCGTGCACAGCTACACCAACGACCAGAACATCCTCGACCTGCCGCACAAGGACCTGCGGCGTGCGCGGGCTGCGGCGGTCTCGATCATCCCGACCAGCACCGGTGCCGCCAAGGCGACCTCGCTGGTGATCCCCGAGGTCAAGGGGAAGATCGACGGCGTGGCGCTGCGCGTCCCGACCGCGGACGTCTCGCTCGTCGAGCTGGTCTGCACGGTGGAGCAGGCCACGACGGTTGACGCGGTCAATGCGGCCTTCCGCGCCGCCGCGGCGGGCGCGCTCAAGGGCGTGCTCTTCGTCAGCGACGAGCCGCTGGTCTCGGTGGACTACATCGGCGACCGCGCCTCGAGCACGGTGGACGCGCTCTCGACCGCGGTGCTCGAGGGAACGATGATTCATGTGTCGTCGTGGTATGACAACGAGATGGGCTACTCGGCGCGCTGCGTCGACATGATCCGTCACATCGGCGCCCAGCTGTGAGCAAGCGGACCCTCGCGTCGCTCGACGGCGCCCACCTCGACGGTCAACGCGTGGTCGTGCGCGTTGACCTGAACGTGCCGATCGCGGATGGCGTGGTGGGCGACGACACGCGCATTCGCGCCGTGTTGCCGACCATCCGGTATCTCCGCGACAAGGGCGCGCGAGTGGTCCTGCTGTCGCACCTCGGCCGTCCCAAGGGCGGCCCCGATCCGAAGTACTCGCTGCGCCCGGTGGCGCGCGCCCTCGAAGTCGCACTCGGCTTCCCGGTCACCTTTCTGCCGGACCCGACCACCGACGATGCCGCCGCCACCGTGCGCCACCTGCCGCGTGGCGGCGTCGCGCTCGCGGAGAACACCCGCTTCTATCCCGGTGAGGAGCAGAACGATGGTGCACTCGCCGATCGCTTTGCCGCCCTCGGCACCATGTTCGTCAACGATGCCTTTGGCTCGGCCCACCGGGCGCACAGCAGCACCGAGGCGATCGCCCACCGACTGAAGCCGGCCGTCTCCGGCTTCCTGATGGAGAAGGAACTCCAGTTCCTGGGCAACGCCGTCAACGCCCCGGTGCGCCCCTTCGTGGCGATCCTCGGCGGCGCGAAGATCTCGGGCAAGATCGATCTCATCGAAGCGCTGTTGCCGAAGGTCGACCACATCCTCGTCGGAGGAGCCATGGCGTGCACCTTCTTCAAGGCGATGGGCCTCGAGGTCGGCAACTCCCTGGTGGAGCTGGACCGCGTCGAGATGGCGAAGGACCTGATTGCCAAGGCCGGCAGCAAGCTGGTGCTTCCCAGCGGTGCGCGCATTGCCGAGCGGCTCGAGGAGCACGCGGTGACGCGTGGCGTGCCGCGTGACGGCATTCCGGCGGGCTGGGCGATGTTCGACATCGACGCGTCCAGCGTGATGCAGTTCTCGGCGATCATCGCCGGTGCGCGCACCGTGATCTGGAACGGTCCGATGGGGGTCTTCGAGATGCCGCCGTTCGATGCCGGGACCATGGGGGTCGCGCGTGCGTTGGCCTCGGCCACGACGTCCGGCGCGATCACCATTGTGGGTGGCGGCGACTCTGCGGCCGCGATCGTTGCGGCGGGCCTCGAATCGCAGGTGACGCACGTCTCGACCGGAGGCGGTGCGTCGCTGGAGTTCCTCGAAGGGAAGCCGTTGCCCGGCGTCGAAGCATTGGACAACGCCCCATGAGCCGCCCCGTTCTCTTTGCGGCCAACTGGAAGATGCAGGTCGGCCCAGGCGAGGCCAGGCTCTATCTCGAGCGTTTCCTCTCGCTCGACCAGCCACGTGCGGGACGCTCGCTGGCCTTCTTTCCGCCAGCGGTTTCCCTCGAGGCGGTGGCGACCGCGCTGGCGTCACACGACCACATCACGGCCGGCGCCCAGGATGTCCACTGGGAGCCGAAGGGCGCCTTCACCGGCGCGGTGAGCGTGCCGCTGGTGCGAGCCGCCGGGGCGGGCTCCGTGCTCGTCGGCCACAGCGAGCGACGGCATGTCTTCGGCGAGACGGATGCCGAGACCGCCAGGAAGGTGACGGCCGTGCTCGCGGGTGGCCTCCAGGCGATGCTCTGCGTTGGTGAGACGCTGGCGCAGCGCGAGGCCGGCGAGACCGAGGCCGTCTGCGCCCGCCAACTCCAGGCGGCCCTCAGCGGTGTGGATCCCCACGCCGACGTGGTGATTGCCTACGAGCCGGTGTGGGCGATCGGGACGGGCCGCAATGCGACCCCCGAGGACGCCGCCACGGTGCATGCGGCCATCCGCGGCGTCCTGGGCTCCTTGGGGCTCCCGACGACCACGCGGGTCCTCTACGGCGGCTCGGTCAACGCGGGGAACGTGGCCGCCTTGCTGGCCCAGCCGGAGATTGACGGGGTGCTGGTCGGCGGAGCCTCGTTGGACCCGGATGGGTGGGCCGCCATCTGCCAGACTGCTCGCCCGTAGAGGTTGAGCCCGGCGTGCCGGGCCGCTATCTTGGGGGGCTACGCTCAAACCATGGGGCTTACGGATGTTCGGTTTTCTGCTCACGATCATGATTCTTGACGCCTTCATTCTCGGGGCTGTCGTGCTGATGCAGGCTGGCCAGGGCGGTGGGCTGGCCTCGCTCGGCGGCGGCGGCGTCCAGGCGATCGGCGGCCGGCAGGCCACGACGATCCTGACCAAGGCCACCTGGATCACCGGCGGCATCTTCATGGGGCTCGCCCTGATCCTCTCGGCCATCGCGCCGAGCGGGACCTCCGGGAGCGCGGTCCAGGAGCAGCTGCAGAAGAGCGCCGAGCAGGCGCCGGCCCCGGTCTCGCCGCTCGAGGGCACTGCACCACCGCCGGCCACGCCCGCCCCGACCGGGGGCAACCAGCCTTGATGACGGCCAACGCAGGCGGGACAATTCGTCCCGCCTTTGTTTTGTTGGAAGACGGCACCTGGTATGCCGGCACGCTGGTCGGGCCGGTCGCCAAGGGCTTCGGCGAGGTGGTGTTCACCACGAACCTCACCGGGTACCAGGAGACGTTTACCGACCCGAGCTACCTCGGGCAGATCGTCGTGATGACCGCCCCGATGATCGGCAACTACGGCATCACCGCGACCGACGACGAATCGGCGCACCCGCAGGTGAGCGGCGTCGTGGTGCGTGAGCTCTCCCAGCATCATTCCAACTGGCAGGCGGTCACCTCGCTGCCCGAGTGGCTCGCCGCGGCAGGCGTCCCCATCATCACCGGCGTCGACACCCGCCGGCTGACGCGGCACATCCGCGAGCGCGGCGCCATGCGGGGCGTGATCGCCGAAGGCAACGAGCCGACCGACGCGCTGCGCGCCGAGTTGGCGGCTTCGCCATCGATGAGCGGGCTCGACCTCGCCTCTCGCGCCACGGTGCGCGAATCCTACGTGCAGGGCGCGGGCCCGAGGGTGGTGGCGGTCGACTTCGGGATGAAGCGGAACATTGTGCGGATGCTCGAGGCCACCGGCCTGCAGGTCGAGGTGGTTCCGGCAGAGACCACGGCGGCCGAGATCCTTGCCAAGGCCCCCGACGGCCTCTTCCTCTCCAACGGCCCGGGCGACCCGGCCGCGGTGGGCTACGCCCGCGAGATGATCCGCACCGTGGCCGAGGCGGGGATCCCGACCTTCGGGATCTGTCTGGGCCACCAGTTGGTCGGGCTTTCCTTCGGCGGGGAAACCGGCAAGCTCCCCTACGGGCACCGGGGCGGGAACCAGCCGGTCAAGGAGCTGGCCACCGGCAAGGTCCTGATCACCACGCAGAATCACGGTTTCGCGGTGCAGGGGAGCGAATCGGGCATCCCTGGGGCCCCCGATCTTGAGGTCACCCACCTCAACCTCAACGATGGCACGGTCGAGGGGCTGCGGCACAAGCGGCTCCCCGTCTTCGCGGTCCAGTACCACCCGGAGGCCGCTCCCGGGCCCCACGATGCCTTCCCCCACTTCGGGGAGTTCCTCGCCGCCATCCGAGTCCGGCGGGGCGAAAAGGACGCAACCTCTTGACAGACAACGCTTAAGCATCGTACATATCGGCCCGATGGGGGGCCTCCGTGAGGCCCTCACGGTGTCTCCCCGAGGGGCTCAGATGACCAAAGCCGATCTCGTCGAACAAGTCACTGCCGCCATCGCCCGGACGTCCGGGCCGATGATCTCCAAGAAGGACTGCGCCCGCGTGGTGGACGCCTTCCTGGACGCCGTGAAGTTGGCGATGCGTGACCAGCACAACATCGAAGTCCGCGGCTTCGGGACCTTCAAGATCCGTCGGCGGAAGACGCGCATGGCGCGCAATCCTCGCACCGGCGATCCGGTGGAAGTGGCGGCGCGTCCGGTGCCGGTGTTCAAGCCCAGCAAGGAGTTACGGGCGCTCGTGGCACACGAGGAATACATCGACGACGGCTCGGAGATGGACGACGACGAGTGACCACTCGCACCGTGTTGCTGTTTGCTCGCTACGCCGAATTGCTGGGTGCGGAATCCGTTGACGTCACGCTGGAAGACGGTGCCACCGTCGCCGACCTCGTTGCCGCCCTCCGCGCCTTGCCGGGGGGCGCTTCGCTTCCCGCCATCCCCCTCGTCGCCGTGGCGCATGCCAAGGCCGACTTCGACACCGTCCTCCCGCGCGATGCGGAGCTGGCGCTCCTGCCGCCACTGGCTGGAGGCTAAGTCGTGCACCTGCATCACGATCCACTCGACCTCGCGGCGTTGTCCCGCACCGTGGCCTCGGCCGATCGCGGCGCGATCACGTCGTTCGTGGGCGTGGTGCGTGACCACCACGCCGGTCGCCCCGTGCTCGGGCTCGAGTACAGCGCCTACGGCCCGATGGCCGAGGCGCGCTGCGCGGCGATCGTGGCGGACGCGGAGCGCCAATGGCCGGTCCGCGTCGCACTTGCCCATCGCGTCGGCGCGCTGATGGTGGGCGAGGCGGCGGTGATCGTGGTGGTGGCGTCTGCGCACCGCGCGCCGACCTTCGAGGCGTGCCGCTGGGTGGTCGAGGCGGTCAAGGCCGAGGTGCCGATCTGGAAGCGCGAGCGCTATGTCGATGGCACCGAGGCGTGGGTCGATCCGACCGCGGCGTCGGGCGTCCACCCGACGGAGTCCGCGTCGTGAGCGCCGTGCGGGATCGCCTCGGCCGGCCACTGGGCTCGCTCCGGATTTCGGTCACGGATCGCTGCAACCTTCGCTGCCGCTACTGCATGCCGGAGGAGGAGTACACCTGGCTGCCGCGCACCTCACTGCTTGCGTTCGAGGAGATCGAGCGGCTCGCCTCTGCGTTCGCACGACTTGGCGTGCACAAGATCAGGCTGACCGGCGGAGAGCCGTTGCTGCGCCGCGATCTCTCGCGCCTGGTGCGCGGGCTGGTCGGCGTGCCGGGAATCGAGGAGGTGGCGCTCACGACCAACGGGCTCCTGCTCGCCGGGCAGGCGGCGCAGCTGCGCGCGGCCGGGCTCCATCGCGTCACCATCTCACTCGACACGTTGCGCCAGGAGCGCATGGCCGAGTTCGCCAAGAGCGCGCATCATGGCAATGCGCTGGCGGGGATCGCCACGGCGCTGCAGAGCGACTTCGCGTCGGTCAAGCTCAACACGGTGGTGGTCCGCGGCTACAACGACGACGAGCTGGTTGACCTGACGCGCTTCGCCGTCCGCGCCGGGATCGAGCCGCGCTTCATCGAGTACATGGACGTGGGTGGCGCGACCGATTGGCGCGTCGAGCAGGTCTTCGATCGCGAGGCGATTCTCGCGCGCCTCGCCGAGGCGTTCGGTGCGTTCGAAGCGGTCCCGCGCGACGACGATCCGCGCGCCCCGGCGGAACGCTTCCGCTTCGCGGACGGCACCGTGGTCGGCATCATCGCGTCGACCACCGCGCCGTTCTGCCGCGATTGCGACCGGGCGCGCCTGACGGCCGATGGTGTCTTCTACCGCTGCCTCTACGCACAGGACGGGATCGACCTGCGGACCCCACTGCGCGCCGGGGCGAGCGACAGCGATCTCGACGCGCTGCTGCGCTCGGCCTGGCAGGAGCGGGCGGACCGCGGTGCCGAATTGCGGGCGGCCATGCCCGCTCGCGGCGTGCTGGTCCCGCTCGAGGGCCTCCGGGCCGACCCGAGGAAGGAGATGCACACCCGCGGCGGCTGAGCAACTTCCCGCGGCACCGTGCGTAGTGGTGGTGTTGGCCCGGATGCCAGGTGGCATCGCGTTCTCGATTCACACTCTCTCGTGGTGATGCTCTTGCCGAACCTTGCTCACTCGCTTCGTTTCGCGGCGGTCGTTGCCTTGCTCGCCGCCCCGTCCGCCTCGGCCCAGCAGCCGGGGCCCGTCAAGTACAAGGGACCCGCCACCAAGGCCGAGATCTCGGCCGGCGACCTGATGACCCGGCTCTACATCTACGCCGACGACTCGATGCTCGGCCGCCAGGTCGGCACCGAGAACAACATCCGCGCGACCAACTACATCGAGCGCGAAGTGCGCCGCCTTGGGTTGGTGCCGGCCGGCGACAACGGCACCTACTTCCAGGCGGTGCCGGTCTATCGCCGTGAGTTCGACAAGGGCTCCGTGCTCCGGGTGGGCGCCACGTCACTCGTGGCGGGCTCGGACTTCAACGGCGCCGCGATGGGCACGCGCGCGGGCAACGTCATCTACGGCGGCGTGCTCGGCGACTCGCTCAACCCGATTCCCACCGAGACGATCGCCGGCAAGATGGTCGTGCTGCAGGTCGTCCCGGGCCTTCGTCCGAACGTCACGGTCTGGGGCGGTGCGACCGCGCTGCTGCTCGTCGGTGGCGACCAGCTGCCGACCATCTCTGCGCGCATGAGTCAGACCGAGAACCCGGCGGCCGTCCTCGGCCAGCCAGCCTCCTCGGCATTTCCGCTGCAGGTGAACCTGACCGCTGCTGGCGCGGCGAAGATCTTCGGCAAGCCGCTCGCCGAGGTGGCCAAGGGGACCGATGCGGGCGCGGGCTCCGTGGACATGCGCTTCATGGCGGCTCTCGCGCCGGCGCGGAACGTCGTCGCCGTCCTGCCCGGCAGCGACCCCACGCTCAAGAGCCAGTACGTGCTGATCGGCGCCCACAACGACCATGTCGGCTACAACAACCGGCCCGTGGACCACGACTCGATCAAGGCGTTCAACGACGTCTTCCTCCTGCAGGGTGCCGAGAGCCGTCCGACACCGGATCAGCTGAAGGATGCCACGCTGTGGGCGAAGGTGAATGCCAGGATCGCCGCGGCGCGCGCGCTCAACCCGCCGCGTCCGGACTCGATCTACAACGGCGCCGACGACGACGGTTCGGGATCGGTGACGGTGCTCGAGATCGCCGAGGCATTCGCGGCGGGCAAGCTGAAGCCGAAGCGCTCGATCCTCTTCATCTGGCAGACGGGTGAGGAGTCGGGGATGTGGGGGTCGGGCTGGTTTGCCGACCATCCGACCGTGCCGCGCGATTCGATCGTGGGCGCGATCAACATGGACATGGTGGGCCGCGGCTTCGCCACCGACGTGACCGGCACCACCAAGGAAGGCGCCTTCATGTACGGCGGCCCGGGCTACCTGCAGCTGGTCGGCTCGCGCCGCCTCTCGGCGGAATTCGGCGACCTGGTCGAGACCGTCAACACCGAGAAGAAGCTCGGCTTCAAGTTCGACTACAACATCGATGCCGACGCGCACCCGCAGATGATCTACTGCCGCTCCGACCACTGGAGCTATGCCAAGTACGGGATTCCCGTGGTGTTCTTCACCACCGGCGGTCATGCCGACTATCACCAGCTGACCGACGAGCCGCAGTACATCAACTATCCGCACATGGCGGATGTGTCCAAGCTCGGCCTCGAGGTGGCGATGAAGGTGGCCAACCTCGATCACCGCGTGAAGATGGACAAGGCGGGTCCGTTCGATCCCAAGGCGCGTTGCCGCCAGTAGGGCGGCGCCGCCCCTGAGATGCCACCCGGTCGCCCCGTGCTGGTTGCGGGACGACCGGGTGTCGTCTTCTCTTCAGTCGTTCCCACCGAACCTTCTCGTCACCCTGGTTGCCGCATGCCGCTGCACATCGCCCTGCTTGAAGCCGTTCCCGCTGACGTCACCGGTGCCGTGGCGCGCCAATGCGCGGCGGTGGACGCCTCGCTCCACCTCATCGGTCCGCTGACGTTCGGGGCCGACGACGCCGAGTTCCGGCGCAGCGGGCCGCAGGATTGGGAGGCGCTCGATTGGTGGCTGCATCCGGGGTGGCGCGCCTTCCGGGATGCGATGAGCCGCGAGCGCTGCCTGTATTTCTCCGCCGATGCGGAGCGGGATGCCGCCGAGGCGCCGTTCCGCGCCAACAGCGTGCTGGTGCTCGGCGACGAGGGGCTCGCCCTCCCCGAGAAGATCCGCGACAAGTACCCCGACCGGGTCTACCGCCTCCCGCGGTTGGCCGGCAAGGCGCCGACCGACCTTCCCAGCGCCGCCAAGGCCTTGCTGGGGTTCGCGGGCAAGCGCATCGGGGATGGCACGGCGCCGGCCGCCAGTGCCCCGGCGGAGCGGGCCGCGCCCCGTCGTCGACGCCGCTAGCCGCGGCGTCCCCTCGCCCGTTGGGCGCGGTGCCCGAGCCGATTACGTTTCCGTGGCTGTCTAGCCCGCTGGACACGAGGTCCGCGGCGACATCAGGACTCTTCGGTCGGGAAGGCCCATGTTCGAGAAGATCACGGTCGTCGGAGCCGGCAACGTCGGCGCGACGGCGGCACAGCGGATCGCAGAAAAGCACCTCGCTCGCACGGTCGTGATGGTGGACGTCGTCGAGGGGGTTCCCCAGGGCAAGGCCCTCGACCAGTGGCAGTCCGGCCCGGTCGAGGGCTTTGACGCACGGGTCATCGGCGCCAACGACTACACCCTCGCCGCAGGCTCCGAACTCTTCGTGGTCACCGCCGGCATCGCCCGCAAGCCGGGGATGAGCCGCGACGATCTGGTGAAGACCAATGCCGGCATCGTGCGCTCCGTCGGCGAGCAGATCAAGCAGGTCGCGCCCAACGCGATCGTGATCGTGGTGTCCAACCCGCTCGACGCGATGTGCTACGTGATGCGCGAGGCGACGGGCTTCCCCCGCGAGCGCGTGATCGGCATGGCGGGCGTCCTCGACACCGCGCGCTACCGCATGTTCCTCTCCGAGGCGATGGGCGTCTCCGTGGAGGACATCCAGGCGATGGTGCTCGGCGGGCATGGCGACACCATGGTGCCGCTGATCTCCTACACCACCGTCTCGGGCATCCCGGTGACGCAGCTCCTGGCCCCCGAGGTGCTCGACCCGATCGTGACCCGCGCCCGCAACGGCGGCGCCGAGATCGTGGCGCACCTCAAGACCGGTTCGGCCTACTACGCGCCCAGCGCCGCGGCGGTGCAGATGGTCGAGGCCATCGTCCTCGACAAGAAGCGGATCCTGCCGTGCTCGGCGTGGTTGCAGGGCGAGTTCGGCCTGACCGACGTCTATTGCGGCGTGCCCTGCCTCCTCGGGCGGAACGGCCTCGAGCGGATCGTCTCGATCACCCTGACCGACGACGAACGCGCCGCGCTGCACGCCTCGGCCGAGTCGGTGCGGTCGATCCAGGCGATCGTCTGAGCCCGGCATGAATCGTCTCCTGGCACTCTGGCAAACCGCGATCGGCAAGAAGGTTGCGATGGCCGTGAGCGGCATCCTGCTCGTCGGCTTCCTGATCTCGCACATGGCGTCGAACGTCCTGATCTTCGTCGATCCGTCGAAGCTCGACGCCTACGGCGAGTGGCTGCGCAGCTTCGGCGCCCTGCTCTGGGTGGCGCGCGGCGGCTTGCTGGCGATGGTGGCGGTGCACATCCTGGCCGCGTACCAGCTGACGCAGATGGCGCGGGCCGCGAGGCCGCAGCCCTACGCCCGCGCCGAGCACCGCGTCTCGACCTACGCCGCGCGGACCATGCGGTGGGGCGGGGTGCTGATCGCGGTGTTCGTCGTCTACCACATCCTCCACTTCACGACCGGCACGCTCCATCCGGACTTCCGGCCGGGCGAGGTCGGCGCCAACCTGATCAGCGGCCTGCAGGTCACCTGGACGGCGGCCTTCTACGCCATCGTGATGGTGGCCATCGGCGCGCACTTCTGGCACGGCATCTGGTCGGTCTTCCAGACGCTCGGCCTGAACCATCCGTCCTGGAACCGGACGCGAGCCACGGTGGCGGTGGGGTTGACGGTGCTGGTGGCCGGCGGCTTCCTCTCCATCCCGCTCGCCGCCCTGTTCGGGCTCCTTCGCTGACTCCCGGGGTCGTACCGCTCATGAACCTTGATGCCAAGATTCCCGCTGGGCCACTCGACGCGAAGTGGGATCGGCACCGCGCCGACCTCCGCCTCGTGTCGCCGGCCAACAAGCGGAAGTTCCATGTCATCGTCGTCGGCTCCGGTCTTGCCGGCGCCTCGGCGGCCGCCTCGCTCGCCGAGCTCGGCTACCAGGTCTCCTGCTTCTGCTTCCAGGACTCGCCGCGCCGGGCCCACTCGATCGCGGCCCAGGGCGGCATCAATGCCGCCAAGAACTACCAGAACGACGGCGACTCGATCGAGCGCCTCTTCAAGGACACCATCAAGGGCGGCGACTTCCGCTCGCGCGAGGCCAACGTGTACCGCCTCGCCCAGGTGTCGGTGAACATCATCGACCAGTGCGTGGCGCAGGGCGTGCCGTTCGCGCGCGACTACGGCGGGATGCTGGCCAACCGCTCGTTCGGTGGTGCGCAGGTCTCGCGCACCTTCTACGCCCGCGGCCAGACGGGGCAGCAGCTGCTCATCGGGGCCTACCAGGCACTGGAGCGGCAGATCGGCCTCGGGGCGGTGACGATGTACAGCCGTCACGAGATGCTCGACGTGGTGGTGATCGACGGGAAGGCACGCGGCATCGTGGTGCGCGACCTGGTGACCGGCGAGGTCGCCTCGCACGCCGCGCACGCCGTGGTGCTCGGCACCGGCGGCTACGGCAACGTCTTCTACCTCTCGACCAACGCCAAGGGCTCGAACGTCACCGCGACCTACCGCGCCTACAAGCGCGGCGCGGCGTTCGCCAATCCCTGCTTCACGCAGATCCACCCGACCTGCATTCCGGTCAGCGGCGACTACCAGTCGAAGCTGACGCTGATGTCGGAGTCGCTCCGCAACGACGGCCGCGTCTGGGTGCCGCTGGCGCGCGGCGACACGCGCGCCCCGGCCGACATCCCCGAGGCGGAGCGCGACTACTACCTCGAGCGGAAGTACCCGAGCTACGGCAACCTCGCACCGCGCGACATCTCGTCGCGTGCCGCCAAGGAGGCCTGTGACGACGGGCGCGGGGTCGGCCCCGGTGGGCGCGGGGTCTATCTCGACTTCGCGGCCGCGATCGCGCGGCTCGGCGAGGCGACGATCCGCGAGCGCTACGGCAATCTCTTCGACATGTACGCCCAGATCACCGGCGAGAACCCGTATCGCGTGCCGATGCGGATCTATCCGGCCGTGCACTACACCATGGGCGGGCTCTGGGTCGACTACAACCTGATGAGCACGTTGCCCGGGCTGCACGTCATCGGCGAGGCCAACTTCTCCGATCACGGCGCCAACCGCCTCGGCGCCTCGGCGCTGATGCAGGGCCTTGCCGACGGCTACTTCGTCCTGCCGTACACCATCGGTGACTACCTCGCCGGCACGAAGCTGCCGCCGGTGGACAGCTCGCACGAGGCGTTCAAGGCGGCCGAGGCGGGGGTGCGCGAGATGACGGCGCGCTTCCTCGCCATCAACGGCACCCGCACGGTGGATTCCTTCCACCGGGAGCTGGGGTTGCTGATGTGGGAGAAGTGCGGCATGGCCCGCGACCGCGCCGGGCTCGAGGAGGCGCTGCGCCGGATCCCCGAACTGCGCGCCGAGTTCTGGAGCAATCTCAAGGTGCTGGGCTCGGCCGACACGCTCAATCAGTCGCTCGAGAAGGCGGGACGCGTCGCCGACTACATGGAGTTCGCGGAGTTGATGTGCCGCGACGCCCTGGAGCGCGAGGAGTCGTGCGGCGGGCACTTCCGCACCGAGTACCAGACCGAGGACGGCGAGGCGTTGCGCGACGACGACCGGTTCGCGCACGCCGCCGTGTGGGAATACCAGGGTGAGGGCACGGCGCCGGTGCGCCACGAGGAAGCATTGAACTTCGAGTTCATCAAGCTCGCGACGCGGAGCTACAAGTGAGCGACATGAAGCTGACCCTGAAGGTCTGGCGCCAGGCGGGTCCCGAGGCGGCGGGCGAGTTCAAGTCCTATCCGGCGACGGCCAGCGAGCACATGTCCTTCCTGGAGATGCTCGACGTCGTCAACGAGGATCTGCAGGCGCACGGCGAGGAGCCGATCGCCTTCGATCACGATTGCCGCGAGGGGATCTGCGGCTCGTGTTCGCTGGTCATCAACGGGTCGCCGCACGGTCCGAAGCGCGGCGTCACCACCTGCCAGCTGCACATGCGTTCGTTCAAGGACGGCGACGAGATCAGCATCGAGCCGTGGCGCGCCAAGGCCTTCCCGGTGCTGCGCGACCTGGTGGTGGATCGCTCGCCGTTCGACCGGATCATCCAGGCCGGCGGCTTTGTCTCCGTGCCGACCGGGGCGCCGCCGGACGGCAACGCGATTCCGATTCCCAAGGAAGCCTCCGACCGCGCGATGGATGCGGCCGCCTGCATCGGCTGCGGCGCGTGCGTCGCGGCGTGCCCCAACGCGTCGGCGATGCTCTTCACGTCGGCCAAGGTCGCGCACCTCTCGCTGCTCCCGCAGGGCCAGCCGGAGCGCTACCGTCGCGTCCTCGCGATGGTGAATGCCATGGACGAAGAGGGCTTCGGCGGCTGCACCAATTTCGGGGAGTGCCAGGCCGCCTGCCCGAAGGAGATCTCGATCGAGAACATCGCGCTGCTCAACCGGGACTACCTGCGTGGCACCCTGCGCGAGCGGGTGGCCGGCACGCCGGCGTCAGGCGTCATGTGAGCTGGGCGCGTCGAGCGCTCCTGATGGTGGCCGGGCTGGGCGGAGGCGCGATCGCGCTGTCCGCCCAGTCGGGTATTGGGCTGCGACCGATGGCGCACGGCGTGGGCGTCGCCACCCACGCCGACCCGATCCCCGGTGGCGGCGGCTTGAGCGAAGTCCGCCTGACGCAGCCGGTGCTGATGGGCGTGGCGACCGCATTGCGCGGCCGGTTGCAGGGCACGCTGACGCTGAACCTCGAGAGCCTCACGATCCCCGGAGGCGAGCTGACGCCGGGCGCCTGGGGCGAGGGATACGTCGATCGGCGTCATCCGCACAGCACCGTGCACGAGCTGATGCTCGCGACGCCGGACTTGCTGGGAACCGCCGACCGCGGCACCCGGCTCGGTCTGGCGGTGGGGAAGGGGTTCGTTCCCTTCGGCAGCGACGACCCGATGGTGCGGCCCTTCCTCCGCTACCCCGTCAACCACCACTGGGCGCAGGTGCTCGAGCGGGCGGTGGTCATTGCGCAGGTCGAGCATGGACCGGTGACGCTCGAAGGGGCCTTGTTCAACGGCGACGAGCCCGAGCGGGCCTCGCAATGGCCGCTCATCAAGCTGCCCGACGGCCGTTGGCGCTTCGGCGATTCCCGCGCGCTGCGCCTCACCGTGCGGCCCCTGACGGGACTCGAACTCCAGGGATCCCTCGCGTCGATACTTTCCCCGGAGCATCGTCCCGCCGCGGGTGGCGTCGCGAAGAAGCGCTCGGCCTCGCTGCGTTGGCACGACCAGCCCGACTGGGGCGAGCGCTACCTGATGGCCGAATGGGCCCACACCGATGAACTGGAAGGGACGTTCCGATTCCGATCGCTGCTGGTCGAGGGTCAACTGCGTCGCGGACGTTGGGCCGCCGGGTACCGGATGGAGTCGACGGATCGACCCGAAGAGGAGCGGTTGGACGATCCCTTCCGCTCGCTTCGACCGCATCTCGAGAACAGCATCCTCGGCATCGGCCGCTGGACACTGCACACCGTCCGCGTGGCCCACGACGTGGCCGACCCGGATCTCCCGTTTCGACTGACGCCATTTGTCGAGGGGACGCTCGGCCGGGTCCGGAAGCTGGACGCCGGTATCTTCGACCCGGTCGGTCTCTACGGCACGAACTCTGTCCGTCAACTCTCGGTCGGTGTGGTTCTCGGCTGGGGGATGCGTCACCACAGGATGGGACGCTACGGCGTCCTGGCTTCTCACCACCACGATTCGCCCTCCGACCCCTGACCCGCGATCCCGCGATAGGCTCCAATGCTTCGCTCCTCCCTTCGGCGCTTGCTCCCCACCCTCGTCGTCGCCTCGCTCGCCTGCAGCACCCCGTCACAGGCGCCCGAGCCCCAGGTCTTTGTCACCCTGGTGAGCGGCAACAACCAGACCGGCCCGGTCGGCACCGCTCTCGCCGTCGCCTTCAAGATTCGGGTGGCGGATGAGCTCGGGGCGCCGGTCGTGGGGCGGCGTGTCCGCTGGAACCCGGTGCTCGGTGGGGGCGTGATGGCGCCCGGGGAGAACGTGACGGACGTCAACGGCGAGGCGACCGCTCGACTGACCCTGGGTGCGACGGCGGGGATCAACACCGCCCGCGCGACGGTGACCGATGGCACGCCCGAGATTCTCTTCACGGCCACGGCGACGGCGATCGTGGCCAACCCGACGCCGCAGCTCGTCGCGGCGGTGGCGGTGCCGCCGACGTACGGCCACCACGACACCTTCGTGCGCGACGGCCTCGCGTTCGTCGCGGCGTGGAATGCCGGCCTGTACATCTACGACGTCGGCAACGGCGTGCGCGGCGGGACGCCGAACAATCCGCAATTGGTGTCGAACATCATCACCAACAGCAACGGCGTGCCTGGCGGCGCGCAGGTGCACAACGCCTGGTGGTTCCACAATCCGGTCACCAACCAGAAGCGCTACGTCTTCGTGGGGCAGGAGGGCCCGGGCACCGTGGGGGTCTCATCGTCGGGCGACATCCACGTCGTGGACGTGACCAACCTGGCCGCGCCGGTGGAGGTTGCGTCGCTCAACGTCGGCTCCGCCGGCGCCCACAATTTCTGGATGGACGAGGCGCGACAGGTCCTCTACGCGGCCTACTACAACGGAGGCGTGATTGCGGTGGACGTCTCGGGCACGCTGACCGGCAACATCTCCAATCGGATCATCGCGCAGGTCCAGCCCGGTGGCAGCAACACCACCTTCGTGTGGGGAGTGCAGCTCGCAGGCGGACGGCTCTACGCCTCGGACATGGTCAGCGGCTTCTGGGTGTTGAACCCGCTCACGCTGGCGACGCTCGGTGGCGGCAACAACGTGCCGACCCAGTACGTCTCCGATTTGTGGGTCAACGGCACCACGGCGTACACCGGCGGATGGGGCACCCGGGCCGGGATCCGCGGGAACACCATCCGCATCTGGGACGTGACCACGACCACGCCGGCGGAAGTGGGGAGCCTCACAATCGAGAATGCCACCACGGTCAGCGACGTGGCCGTCATCCCGGGTGGCGCGTTGTTGGTGGCCACCGCCGAGGGCGGCGCCGGTGCGGGACTCTACGTCTACTCGCTCGCCGATCCACGCGCCCCGGTCCTCCGCGGCTCGGTGCTGGTCACCGGCGGATTGCACACCGGCGAGATCTCGGTCATCAACGGCCGGACCTACGTCTTCGCCGCCAAGAACCCTGGCGCGGGCAACACGCCAGAACTGCGAATCTACGACATCACCGGGGCGCTGACTCCGTGAGGCGCCTCCTCGCAGGCGTGGCGCTGTTGTGCGCGCCGTTGGCGGCGCGTGGACAGGCGCCCATCACCGGCTTCACGCCGGCCGGTGCGGTGCGGGAAGCGGCGCTCGAGGCGCGCCTGGTGGCGGTGCCCGACACTGCCTCCGCCAGGCGGCATGCCCGGACGCTGGCGGCGCGGCCGCACGTCGCCGGCACGCCGGCGCAGCGCGCCACCGCAGACTACGTGCTTCGCAGCATGGCAGGGTACGGTCTCGACACGATGCGCGTGGCGTTCCGCGTCTACCTGCCGTACCACGACTCCACCGTGGTCGAGCGCCTGACGCCAACGCGCAAGCGGCTCGACCTGACGGAGCCGGCGGTGCCGGGCGATCCGACCACCGGCCTGGTGCGGTGGCCCGCGATGAACGGCAACGCTGGTGCTGGCGACGTCCGCGCGCCACTGATTTACGTCAACTACGGATTGCCCACCGATTACGCCACACTCGATTCCCTCGGTGTGAGCGTGAAGGGGCGGATCGTGATCGCGCGCTACGGACGCTCCTTCCGCGGCATCAAGGCGCGCGAGGCGGAAGCCCACGGGGCGATCGGCCTGTTGATCTACAGCGACCCGCTCGATGACGGCTTCGCGCAGGGCGATGTCTATCCCGAGGGACCGATGCGTCCCTCGGCGGGTGTGCAGCGCGGATCCATCTACAACGGTCAGGGCGATCCGACCACGCCGGGCTGGGCCTCCACGGCGGACGCCCCGCGTCGGCCACTCGATTCGCTGCCGGTGCCGAAGATTCCGGTCGTGCCCATTTCGTACGGCAACGCCGAGCAGCTCCTGCGCGACATGCGCGGACCGTCGGTCCCCTCGGGCTGGCAGGGCGGGTTGCCGTTCCGCTACCACCTGGGCGACGAACGGGTGCGCGCGCGCGTGGCGCTCTGGCCGGAGCGCGGCGAGCGCGCCTTCAAGACGATCGAGAACACCTTCGGCATCATTCGCGGTTCGCAGTTCCCCGACGAGATGGTCATCGTCGGCGGCCATCGTGATTCGTGGGGGCCCGGCGCGGCCGACAACGTCTCGGGCGTGGTCTCGATTCTCGAGGCCGCCCGCGCGTGGGGCGAGGCGCTCAAGGCGGGGGAACGCCCGCTGCGCACCATCGTCTTCGCCACCTGGGACGCCGAGGAGTGGGGACTCGTCGGCTCCACCGAGTGGGTCGAGCTGATGCGCGACTCGCTCTCTGCGAATGCCGTCGCCTATCTCAACCAGGATGTCGCCGCGTCGGGGCGGTCGTTCGGGAGCAGCGGCACGGCGTCGCTGCACGGGCTGATGCGCGAGACGGTGCAGGGGATCGGGCAGCCGGGGGATACCGTGAGCGTGTATCGCGACTGGGCGCGGCGCACGACCACCTCACAGCGCCCCGAGCCGCCCATGGGTGACCTCGGCGGCGGTTCCGACTTCTTCGGCTTCTACAACCACCTCGGCCTCCCGTCGTTCGACTTCGGCTTCGGTGGGCCGGGGGGCGTCTATCACTCCGCCTACGACACCTACACCTGGATGGAGCGATTCGGCGACCCCGGGTACCTGAGTCACGCGGCTGCGGGGCGTCTCTCCGCCGTGTTGCTTGGTCGACTCGCCAACGCGGCCGTGGTGCCGCTCGATCATGGGGCCTTGGGGGGGTACCTGGTCACGCTCGTCGAGCGGACCCGACGCGAGCCCGGTGCCGCCGCGGTGGGTGCAGACCTCGACGCCGTGGCCGAGGCGGCGCGTGCGCTGGAGCGCTCGGGCCAGCGGTTCGTGGCGGCACGCAATGCCTCGCTCGCCGCCGAGGCGCCGGTGGGGAGCCTGGTCGAGGCCAACCGCCTCCTCCGACGCGTCGAGCCGCTGCTCACTCGTCCCACCGGGTTGGTCGGACGCCCGCAGCTCCGCAACCTCATCTTTGCCGCCGACCGGGACAACGGCTACGCCAACGTGCAGTTCCCCGGGGTGGTGGAGGCGTTGCGGGACCGCGATATGGCTCGCGCGGGGGCGGAGGCGCGCGACCTGGCAACGCGGATCCGGGCGGCAGCGGCGCAGGTAGACGCGGCGCGCGACAGGTTGCCTCGGCAATAGTGCGACCGTTCAGCGAACAGTGAAGCGTTGTTGAGCGAGAGTCCGACGGCCATCGTCGCATGCGAACAGGTACTCGCCCGGGACCCAGAAGCCTGGCGCATCGTTGCCGAACGCGATGGCCGTCCATGTCGAGGTCCAGCTCGATTGGATGCGGTATGGCAGGGTCACGCGACCCACTTCAGTTTCGCGATCGCGTAGGTAGCGGCAATTGAGCGTCGCGGAGATCGTGCTTCCTGGGGCGTCGTGACTGAGCAGCACCCGGGCACCGATGTAGCGCAAGGTGGCCGAGTCGAAGGTGGTCGTCGGCTGGCGCGATTCCTCCGGCGGCAACCGCTGCAGGGATGGGAAAAGAGCAATGCTGGCTACCCTGGCGCGAATCCCGGCCAACGGCTGGGCCTGAGCGATCGGCCCCTCCACCGGGGCTGCGACAGCACCACTGGCGACTACCCGAAACCACTCCCTGAAGATCACCTCCCCCCCATACGTGCACTGCACATCATGCCGTCCCGGCTGCCACCACCCTGGCGTGCCGCGGCCGTAGCCCGCGGCGTGATAGCTCTCGTTCCAGGTCGCTTGCACCTTCGCAACGATGCTGATGGTCGTGACGACCGTTCCTCCCTCCCGAGTGACGGTGCAGGCGAAGGGGATGGTGAATTCTCGGCCCGGCGGATCGTAGCGGAGCTTCAGTTCGGCGTAGATGAAGCGCGTCTGGTTGACCGGGAAGGAGTCCACGTAGCGCCGAAGCGCCAATTCGGGCATGATCGTCTGACCCTCGAAGAACCGCATGCCAACGCCAAGCATCCGGACCGAGAGCGACGTGCCGCCGCGGCTCGACACCTCCTTCACCTCGAACTCGATCCCGCGTCGTGGTTTGTCGCGCAGGAGCCAGGCAGTCGCAGCGATTGCGACCAGCGCGAGCACGGCCAGCGGTGCTCGCGCCCGCTTCGGCACAGCAAGCTTCGGGATGCGCCGGCGCGGTGGCAGACCGCTCGGTACCGGTCGTGGGGGCTTCGTGTATGTCGGCCCGCCCTCAGGCGGGCCGGCCAGGAGTGGACGGATCTTCTCGGCGAGGAGAGTTGTGTGTCGCTCCATGTCCGGCGTGAGGGCATCGAGCCAGTGGCGCGTTCGGAGGTGGTACTCCATGGCACCATCGGGCATGACGTCTTCGATGCGCAGCGGGATGACCACGGCCCCCTTGCGCACCGCCGCATCCACCTCATTGATCACATGGGCCGAGCGGTTGGCGTTGGCGGAGAAGACCACGACCAGCACGCGGCATCCATGGATGCCTTCCATGATGGACTGTGCCCAGATGGCACCGGGCGCGATGTCCCTCGGCGCCATCCAGCAACGGATTCCCTCGGATTCGAGGCCGTGCAAAACGGCCAGCGCGGCAAGCTGGTCCGTGCTCGAGTAGGAGAGGAATACGTCGTGGGCCATGGCGTCGGGGAGGGAGGAAGTTCGAGAATGTCGCCTCCGAAGTTGGGACCCGCAACTCTGGGCGCTTCCGGAGCAGCAGACTGACCGTTACATCTACGGATCCCCGTGACCGATTCGCCCCTGGATGCTTCCCGCCCCGAAGGATCGCCGAGCCAGGGCTCGGCACGCGCCGACCTGCGCCCTCGTGCGGCGTTTCGTGTCGCCGTGACGGGGCACCGTTGGCATCGCCTCCCCGGACTCGAACCGTCTCGTCTCCAGGAGAGCATCGAGACCCAGCTCAGAACCATCGGCTCCGCCGTCCAGGCCTCGGCGCGTCCCGAGTGGTACTCCGGCGCGCCGCCAGAACTGACGCTCTTGTCGGGACTGGCCGACGGCGCGGATCAGATTGCCGCCGAGGCGGCACTTGCGGCGGGATGGCGTCTGCATGCGGTGCTCCCCTTCGCGGCGGACCAGTACCGCAACGACTTCGAGTCGCCGGCCTCTCGCACGTCCTTCGAGGGGCTGCTCGAAAGGGCGGCTGCGGTCACGGTGCTCGACGGGGTGGCCGGTCGCCATGACGCCTACGTGCCACTCGGCAGGGTACTGGTTGCCAACAGCGACCTTCTCTTTGCGGTCTGGGACGGAGCGCCCGCGCTGGGCGTGGGCGGCGCGGCCACCGTGGTGCAATCTGCTCGCCGGGAGACCGTCCCGATCGTACGATTCGATCCGGCGACCCCGGCGACGCCCTGGCTTGAGCACCTCCTCGAGCCCGACGAAGGACGCGCGCGCGGCATCACTTCCCTCGGTGCAGCGCTCGATTCCCTATTGGCCCCTCCGCACGCCGACGAGATCCTGAGGCAGTTCCTCGCAGCGGACTTTCCGCTGCGGCAGCGCTCGCGACTCTTTGACCGATTGGTGGGTCTCGTGGCCGGCCTGCCAGCGTCGACAAACAACCCGTCTCGTGGCCTGGGCATCGCGCCAACGGAATCGTGGTCCCGAGAGTGGAGCCAACTGCCCGAACCGACACGCCGTGAGGCGATCGCGCGATTTGCCACTCCCCACGGCTGGGCCGATGCGGGGGCACTTTGGTATAGCGCCTCATTTCGTCAGGCCTTCACGGCCATCTTCCTGCTCACGGTGGGGACGGTCTTCGCCGCCGGCATTGGCGCTGCCGACATCGCGGGGCTTGGCCTGATCCCCGAAGCCCTGGAAGTTCTCCTGCTCGGGGCGGTCTTGTTCTTCGTCTGGCGCGGCCGCCGCACTCGATCGCAAGATCGCTGGCTGCAACTTCGCGCCCTTGCCGAACGCCTTCGCCACCTTGCCACCCTCTGGCCTCTCGCGCGCACCACCCCGCTCGTCCGCGTACCCGAAGCCGTACCCGGACTCG
The DNA here is from genome assembly GCA_033764505.1 of Gemmatimonadales bacterium. Classification (GTDB taxonomy): domain Bacteria; phylum Gemmatimonadota; class Gemmatimonadetes; order Gemmatimonadales; family GWC2-71-9; genus Palsa-1233. Next base: position 1,907 of record JANRIW010000014.1, on the reverse strand, counting down.
GCGCACCGCCCGCCGCCGAAGAACGCGAGGGTTGGGTTGCGTGGTATCTCCGCGCGGTCGCTCGGGAAGCGGGCCTCGTCCCGGGTGACCTCAACGAGGACCACACCTCCGCCGTGCGCCAGTGGTTGATCGACACAGAGGTGGAGGTACAGCGGCGGTTTCACGAAGATGCCTCGCGACGTTCCGCGAGCATTCACCACCCGCTCGAGCGGGCGGCGGAATTGTTCGTTGTGGCGGCCATTCTCCTCGCCACGGCACGGCTCTTCGGGGCGGTTGGGTTCGTCCTCGTGAATCTGCTCGGGTGGACACCACTCACCGTCGTTCGGGTCGAGCAATTCCTCGACCCGCTGTTGCACGCGCTCGCGGTCACCCTCCCCGCGCTCGCGGCCGGGATTCACGGCTTTCTCGGCACGGCGGACTTCGAGGGCGGGGTGCTCCGATCGAACAGCATTGCGCCACAGCTCCGGAGGCTCGCAAATCGCCTCGGCCAAGTCCGACCGATCGACCTCCACGAGGTCGGTGAGGTCGCCGCCGAGATCGCGCGCCTGATGGAGGGCGAATTGGGGATCTGGCGGACCGGCGCAGGGAGTCGACGACTTCAGGCCTGACGAGGTGCTGTTCTATTTCTGTACAGTCTGGCTCTGTCCTTCGGCACGCGCTGTGCGCCTGAGGAGAGGACAGGGGGCCAGAGCGGCCTCTACCAGTCACCTCCTGAGGTCACCCGATGTCCGTGCTAGACACCTTCGACGCCATCCTCAAGAAGGCCCTCGAACTGGGCGCATCCGACATCCATATCTGCGCCGGCGGTCCGTATCGGATGCGCATCAAGGGGGCGATGGCGCCGGTCGGCGGCATCCCGAACCTCACCCCGGCGGATACTCGGCAGATTGCGGGGCGGGTGCTGTTGAACGCGCGAAAGGCGACCCCCGAGACCCTCGAGCGCGAACTCGACAACCTGCAGGATGTGGATTGCTCCTACTCGATCCCCGCCGTGGGCCGCTTCCGCGTCAACCTCTGCAGCCAGCGCGGCACCATCTCGGCGGTGTTGCGTGCCATCGCGGACCAGATTCCCGAGTTTCCCCAGCTGGGGCTTCCCGAGGTGCTTGCTTCGATCGCCATGGAAGAGCGCGGGCTGGTGTTGTTGACCGGGACCACGGGAAGCGGCAAGTCCACGACGCTCGCCTCGATGATTGCCTATGTGAACCAGCGGAAGGCGGGCAAGATCGTCACGATCGAGGATCCGATCGAGTTCCTCCACCGTGACGTGCGCAGCAACGTGATTCAGCGCGAGATCGGCTCGGACACCGGGTCGTTCGAGGCCGCGTTGCGGGCCGCGCTGCGCCAGGACCCCGACGTGATCCTCGTGGGCGAGATGCGTGACCGTGCGACGATCGACATTGCCCTCAAGGCGGCGGAAACCGGCCACCTGGTGTTCAGCACGGTGCACACCACCGATGCCCAACGCACCATCGCCCGACTCGTCTCCGTGTTCGATCCCAACGAACAGGCGGCCACGCGGCTCCGACTGGCCGAATCGCTCCGTGCCGTGATCTCGCAGCGGCTTCTGCCGCGCGCCGACGGCACCGGCCGCGTGGTGGCAGTGGAAGTCATGCGCAACACGGCCACCGTCGCCGAGTGCATTGCGGACGCCGAGAAGACGGGCGAGGTGCGTGATCACATCGCTGCGGGACGGATCCAGTACGGCATGCAGACCTTCGACCAGCACCTGACCGAGCTGTATCGCGGCGGGCTGGTGACCATGGAAGTGGCCATGGCCGCGGCGACGAGCCCGGCGGACTTTGAGCGGAATCTGCAGTTTCAGTAGGGGAAGCGAGAAGCGAGAGGCGAGAAGCGAGAGGCGAGAAGCGAGAAGCGTGGCCTAGCGGAGAGATCTTCCCGCCGAGCCA
>JANRIW010000039.1:0-29835 GCA_033764505.1 Gemmatimonadales bacterium | reverse complement strand
GCCGCACAGCTGTTGTTGGGCGTGGACGTGATCGGCATGTACACCACCGCCGTGATGCAGGGCGACAAGACGACGTCCTGACCACGCTGGCAGCAACGACCGCGGGCCGGTCTCCCTCGGAGCCCGGCCCGCTGTGCATTCCACGCTACCCTTCGGGAGTCAGGGAAGCCGCAGCTTCTGCCCCACCGTGATCTTCCCGCGCGAGCCCAGGCCATTGGTGCGAATCAGCGCCGACTGCGACACGCCGTAGCGCGTGGCGATGCCACCGACGGTGTCGCCCGACCGCACGACGTGCGTCCGGGCCGACGACTTCTTGCTGCTTGTGGCCTTGCCGCTCGTGGCCTTGCTGTTGCTCGCCGTGCTGCGGGAGGCCGCGCTGGTGCGACGGATCGTGAGCTTCTGTCCGGCGCGGATGGTGCCCTTCGACGAGAGGCGATTGGCGGTCTTGAGCGAACTCACCGAGACGCCGTACCGATTGGCAATACCGCCGAGCGTCTCGCCCTTCCGAACAATGTGCGTGCGCGAAGTGGTGCTCGTCGTGACCACGGGCTCGGGAGCACGCAGCGCATCGGCAGGCAATGTGCGCGACACGGGAATCAGCAGCGTCGAGCCGCTCTTGATGCGGGCCTTGCTCGAGAGCCGGTTGGTGGAGCGAAGCACCGCCGAGGTGAGGCCGTACTTCCGGGCCACCGACGCCACGGTCTCGCCCGACTTCACCCGGTGCGTCGCGATCGCCACGCGCTCGGCTTCTGGCACCGCCTCGTAACGCGCCAGCACCGTCTCGGACATCCCGGCCGGCACGCGCACGGCGTAGGTCCCACCCGGCGGCGTCACCAGCCGAAGGAGGTGCGGATTCAACTCGCGCAACGCCTCCACCGTGGTGTCGGCGAGACGCGCGACCAGGTCGAGTCCGGTGCCGCCGCGCAGCAGCACCGAGTCGAGCGGGAACGGCGCGATCTCGGCGGGCGGCTCGAAGCCGTAGCGCGTCGGCGACTTCGCGATCAGCGCCGCGGCGATCAGCTTCGGCACGTAGTCGCGCGTCTCCGCGACCAGCAACCGGCTGTCGGCCAGCGAGAAGAAGGCATCGTCACTGCTGAGATCGAGCGGCTCGTCGCCCTCGCCCATGGTGGCACCCATCCGGTCGAGCGAACGACCGACGCGCCCGGCACCGGCGTTGTACGCCGCCGCGGCGAGATAGTAGGAGCCGAAGCGCTCCGCGAGATCGCGCAGGTGACGCGCCGCGGCGTCGGTGGCGCGGATCGGGTCGCGACGCTCGTCCACCCAACCGTCAATGCGCAGGCCGTAGCCCTTGCCCGTGGCCGGCATGAACTGCCACATCCCGACCGCTTTGGCGCTGCTCACCGCCACCGTCGAGAAGCCCGACTCGATCAGCGCGAGATAGACCAGGTCGCTGGGCAGACCACGCTCGGTGAGCCGCTGCCGGGCATGGGCCTCGAAACGGGGCATGCGATCGAGCCAGATCTGGAACCGCTCCTGACCCCGACCGCTGAAGTAGTTGAGGTAGTACTGCACCCGCGGATGATCGGCGTAGGCCGCGACGTTCAGGTCGAACGTCGGCGCATCGAGCACCAGCTCGGGGAGCGAATCTGGGGTGACGGTCTGCAGGGAGTCCAGCGCGGCAGCATCGGCGATCGAGTCGCGCGCCACCTGAGGATCCCGACGCGGCGGCGGTGTGGGCGTGGCGGCAGCCGCCGCGGGGGCGGTGGTCACCACGGGGGCGACCACCGGCTCCTGCGCAGCATCCGCGCTGCTGGTCGGCCGCGTCTCGACAGCGATTCGGTTGCAGCCGCTGACGAGCATCACGGCGACGACAAGCAGGCGCAGGCGCATTCAGAAGCCTCCTGTGGGCAACGAGGTCAACCCGGCAAAGCTATAGGATCGGACGGCATACCGCATCCCCATAGGACGCGTATCCTCATCGATCAGTTGCGTTGCAAGGCGAGACTGCCAACTCAGCGGCGCACCAGCTGCGCAAAGGCCTCCTGCAGGCGCCTGGTGGTCGTGCCGGGCCATTCGGTGCCAATCTGGCGGCCGTCCACCGTGCGAATCGCAATCAACTCGCTGGCCGTCCCCGTGAAGAAGGCCTCATCGGCGGTGTAGACGTCGTAGCGATTGAGCATCGTCTCCTGCACGGGCATCGCCATCTCGGCGGCAAGCTCCAGCACCGCGTCGCGCGTCACGCCCTTGAGAATGCCAGCCCAGGGCGGCGTGGTCTTCAGCACGCCCTGCTTCACGATGAAGAGATTCTGCCCCGACCCCTCGGCCACGGTGCCACCGGCCTCGAGCATCAAGACTTCGTCGGCGCCGGCGTTGATCCCCTCGAGCTTGGCCATGATGTGGGCGAGATAGTTGAGCGACTTCACCCGCGGCGAGAGCGCCTCGCGATTCGGGATCGGGGTCCCGGCCGTCACCACGGTCAGGCCGCGCGAGATGACCTCGGCCTTGAAGAGCTTGATGGTGTCCACGATCAGGATGACGGTCGGCTTCGGGCAGTTGCGCGGATCGAGGCCGAGATCGCCGACGCCGCGGGTGATGATGTGCCGGAGGTAGGCGTTGCCGATGCCGGAGCGCTTCAGCGCCTCCTCGGTCATCGCCGTCATCTCGTCGATGGACATCGGAATCGTCAGCGCAATCGCCTTGGCCGAGTCGTAGAGCCGCTCCAGGTGTTCGCGCAGCCGGAAGATCTTGCCGTCGTAGGCGCGGATCCCCTCGAAGACGCCGTCGCCGTAGAGCAGGCCGTGGTCGAACACGGAGACCTTGGCATTGTCGCGATCGTAGTACTGTCCGTCGATCCAGATGGTAGTGGCCATCGAGGGGCGTCGCCTGGTTGGAGGAATAACGGTGAAGATCACAACATGGGGGCGGTGGGTTTCGAACCCACGACCTGCCGGTTAAAAGCCGGATGCTCTACCAGCTGAGCTACACCCCCGGGGGGACCGCCAAAGATAAGGACGAAGAAGCCCCACGGCACGGGGCCATGGGGCTTCAGGGGAATGGCACTGCGCCGAGCCGGTCTACTTCGCCACCGGCACCCGCAGCGTGTAGATGAGCCATTCCCCCTTCTTGCGATCCGGTTTCGGCTCGACCACGTCGAGATCGGGCACCGGCATCGCGGAGATCACCAGCATCTTCTTCACGCCGCGCCGCGCCACGCGCTCGGCCGTGCCGTCACGATAGTCGGAATGGAAGGCGCCATTCATGTGGATCACCAACGGGGCACCGCCCGTCGAACGCGCCCGCACGATCGACTCCGCCATCGTCTCGTCCTTGACGCACTGCGCCTCGTAGAAGCGCATCATCCCCTCGGGCGTGCTGGGGCCATGGCCGCCCATCGACTCGCCGAAGCGCTCGAAGTAGTCGTCCTTGGCGCACCCGAATTCGGTGGCCGCCCAGCGACGCGAGCTGTCCGGCAGCGCGGCCACCGCCGCGAGTCCTTCCTTGGACGTCGCGCTGGCAATCCGGCGCGGCACGTTCGCGGCGATGACCTTCCACCCCTTGGCCTTGGCGAACTCGACCAGCGGACGATAGTCGGCGTTGTAGTTGGGCCAGGGACGGGCCGCCTTCAGGAAGGTCGGCTCATCGATCTTGTCGGCGAGATAGTCGTCGAGCAGACCCTGCACATCACGCTCAAACATCTCGAGCGAGAGGATCACGTCGCTGCGGCGCCGCGCCACGGCCTCCATGAGACCGCGCTGCAGACGATGCGCGTTGCCGTCGTCGTGCTGCTCGCCGAAGAAGACCACCTCGTGCTTCACCGCCTCGGCCGCAAGCGCCTCGAGGTCACTGTAGCGCTTGTGCTTGGCATCGTAGACGCGGTGCGGGGTCCACAGCGCCGGGAGCGTGTCGGCCGGTGCGGTCACGGCCAGGGCGAGCAGGAGGGTGGTCAGCATGACGGGAGGATAGTGGGAGTGTGGGATCGTCGGGAGGGGTTGGAGATGTCGGGCGTCCGCCGACATCCATCGATGATCGATGATCGATCATCGATCATCGGTCGGCACCCCCCATCACGCTGATGATCGCCCCCAATCGTTCCGGCGACCCGACAAAGAGCCCCTCGGGCCAACGCCGGTAGCCGAGCATCGCCTGGTAGATCACGTCCTGGTCGTAGGAGTTGAGCCCGAGGCCGGCGAGGTACTGCAGCCGGAGATTCCGGTCGCGGTTGATCTCGGCCCCGGAGACCCAGGGCGCGAGCTCGGGGCCGCGGCCGGCGAAGGTTCCGAGGAACGCCTCGAGCGACGGAAAGCCGATCTCCATCAGCGACTGGGTTACCGGGGCGTACTCCGGGCGCCCGAGCCGCTCCGCCAGGAGCTCGACGTCGATCGGCGCATCCCCGACGGTGCCGGAGAGGACCAGGTCGTAGCCCTGCCCCTGGTTGGTGTTGCCCCACACCACCCCGTTGGGAAACGCCTGCAGGAAGGTGGCGATCTCGCTGCGCACCGCCGCCTCGTTGTTCTCGTAGAGCGGCAGCCAGACGGTGATCACGCCGCCCGGATTCAGGTGTTTGCGCGCGAGCTGATAGAACTCGAGTGTCGAAAGCGACGCCGCGCCGCGGGTCCACGGATCGAAGGGATCGGCGGTGATGGCGTCGTACATCCGATCACTGGTCAGCAGGAAGTGACGGCCATCATCAATCACCACCGACACCTTCGGGTTCTGCGCCACGCCGTGATTCGACTCCCTGAAATATTCGCCCGCCACCTTCGGCACCAACGGCTCCAGCTCGGCGACGGTGATCCGCTCAACCATCGGATCAATGCTCACCGCGCCCGCCGTCACCCCCGCCCCGAAGCCGATCACCAGCACCTCGCTCGGCTTGGGCGAGAGGAGCGTGGTGAAGTGACCGAGCATCCGCTGCAGGCGCATGTCCTGCGGCTCGCTCGACGCCTGCACCTTGCCAGCGTTGTGGTAGTTGCGCACGCCGTTCTCGAGCTGCGAGACCGCCACCGTGGAGTTGGTCCCCTCGCCGACAAAGATGAAGTCGCCATGCGCATTCATCCGATAGGCCATGAAGCGGCCGTAGCCCACGAGCAGCGGGGGAATGGTGCCCACGGTGGAGATCACCCAAAGCCCCAGCAGCGCCGCACCACCACCGGCGAGGAGGCCGCGCGGCGCGACCTTGAGGCGGCCCTGCTCTCCGACCACCATCGCGAGCGTGAGCAGTGCGGAGATCGCGGCCAACGCGATCAACACGCGCTGCGTGTTCTGCGTGCCGATCGTCCCGATCAGCAGCAGCGACGTGACCAGCGACCCGACGATGGCGCCGAGCGTGTTGGCGGCGTAGGCCACGCCAACCAGACGCGCCGGGTCATCGTCCTTGGAGGCGAGCGCCGCAAGGCCGAGCGGGAACGATGCGCCCCAGAGGAGTGCACCGGGGAGCACCACCCAGAGCGCGCGGATGATGTCGATCTGGAAGGTGTAGGCCGGTGCGGTCGAGAGCGATGGATTGATGGGCCAGTATGGAAGCGCGGCGGTGAGCGACCACGCGGCCCAGCCGAGCGCGAGCACCAGCAGCAGCTGGCACCAACCCAGCGCGGCGCGCGGATTGGCAATGAAGCGCGCGAGGAACGCGCCCGCCGACGATCCGATGCCGAGCCCTGCGAGGAAGCCGCCAAGGATGAGCGAGAAGGTGTAGGTCGTGGGGCCGAGCAGCAGCGAGAGGATGCGCGTCCAGACCACTTCCGAGCCGAGTGCCGTGAGGCCCGAGAGCCCGAGGGTGAGCAACACCGGCCAGCTTCCCGCCGGGAGCTTCGACGTGGCGCGCTCGGCGGCGACCTCGGGGACCGGGGCGCGTGATCCGGCCATGAACCAGGCGACAGCAGCGATCAGGACGTTCAGCGCGACGGCAACACCCGTCGCCGTGACCACGTCGAAGTTGCGCAGCAGCACGAAGCCGGCAACGAGGCAGCCAATCACGGCGCCGAGCGTGTTGCCGCCATAGAGGATGCCGAGGTAGCTCATGCCCTCCGGCGTGGCGCGCACTTCGCGCGAGATCGCGGGGAGGGTGGCGCCCATCAGGATGGTCGGCGGCAGCAGACAGAGCGCGGCGAGAAGCGCGCGGAGGAGCAGCCCACCGGTGCCCGACCCGCCGATCGCGGCGTAGAGGCCCCCGGCATAGGGCAGCACCACCAGCACCACGATGCCGAGGAGGCCGATCCCGAGCTCCAAGGCGGCGTAGACCTTGAGGGGCGACCGCCCGGCCGAGACCCGCTTGGCCAGCCCGAGCGACCCGAGACACATCCCGCCCATGAAGGTGGCCAACAGCACCGCGATCGAGACGGCCGAGGCCCCGATCACCAGGGAGAGCAGCTGGAACCAGACGATCTCGTAGATGAGGGCGGCGGCACCACTGGCCACAAAGAGCGGCAGCAGCAGGAGCAGGCGTCGGGGGGACGCCTCGGCGGCGAGCGGGGCTGGAGTGGGCATCGCGGAAGGCTAGGGAGGCCGTGGTCCGCTGGGAAGAGGCCCCGGAGCGACTGTCTTGACAGCGGGAGAAAGTGATAGTATTACTATCACACTCACGAGCATTGCACACTTCACCGCCAGAGACCACGTGTCCGACCTCTTCCGCCATATCAAGCAGGACTTCCCGGCCAGCATCGTGGTCTTCTTCGTGGCGGTCCCGCTCTGTCTCGGGATCGCCCTCGCCTCCGGCGCCCCCCTCTTCGCCGGGCTGATCGCCGGAATCGTCGGCGGGATCGTGGTGGGGGCGGCCAGCGGATCGCCCTTGGGCGTCAGCGGACCCGCCGCCGGGCTGGCGGTCATCGTCCTGAACGCGATCGGCACCCTCGGATCGTGGGAAGTGTTCCTGGTCGCCGTGGTCCTCGCCGGCGTGCTCCAGATCGCGATGGGCGCCTGGGGCCTCGGTGGCCTGGCCTACTATTTCCCGTCCTCGGTGATCAAGGGGATGCTGACCGGCATCGGCCTGCTGATCATCATCAAGCAGATCCCCCACGCCCTCGGCACCATTCCGGGTCCCGACGCCGAGTCGATGGTCGAGGGCGGGCATACGGCGCAATCGGTCAACCATTTCTTCGAGGCCATCAGCCCGGCCACCGTCTTTGTCACCACCATCTCGCTCGCGGTCCTCCTCGCCTGGGATGCCTTCCTCGCCCCACGCTTCAAGCTCTTCCGGATGGTGCCGGGTCCGCTGGCGGCGGTCGCCACCGGCATCGTCCTCTCCCTGCTGATGTCGGGCGGCGCGCTGCCCTGGTCGTTGGGGGCGCACCAGATGGTGGCCATCCCGCTGGCCGGCAGCTTCAGCGAGTTCCTGGGCCAGTTCTCCGTGCCGGACTTCTCCGCCCTCGCCCGCGGCGACGTCTACATGGTGGCCATCGTGCTGGCGCTGATTGCCAGCATCGAAACGCTGCTCTGCGTCGAGGCCACCGATCGACTCGACCCCGAGAAGCGGATCACCCCGACCGACCGCGAGCTGAAGGCGCAGGGATTGGGCAACATCGTCTCCGGCATGATCGGTGGACTGCCGATCACCCAGGTGATCGTCCGCAGCTCCGCCAACATCGCCTTCGGCGGCCGCACCAAGCTCTCGGCGATCCTGCATGGCGTGCTGATCCTGGTCTCTGTCGCCACCATCCCGGGCCTGCTCAACCTGATTCCGCTGGCCACGCTGGCGAGTGTGCTCTTCGTGGTCGGCTACAAGCTGGCCAAGCCCGCGCTCTTCAAGCAGATGTACCGGCTCGGCTGGGAACAGTTCGCCCCGTTCATGGCGACCGTCATCGGCATCCTCGCCACCGACCTGCTCCGCGGCATCGGCATCGGCCTGGCCGTGGGCGTGGCAGTGGTGCTGCACCACAACCTGCGCAATCCGTTCACCGTCTCGCAGCACGAGCCGGCCACGACCGAGTACCGCATCCAGTTGGCGGAGGAGGTGTCGTTCCTCAACAAGGGGCGGATCCTGCAGCAGCTCGCCCTGATTCCCGCCAATTCGCACGTGGTCATCGATGCCACGCGCTCGAAGGTGATCGACTTCGACGTGCAGGAAATCCTGCGTGACTTCCGTTCCGGCGCCCCGACGCGCCAGATTGCCGTGGAGTTCCACGGCCTTACCCTCGACCAGACGGCCTCATGAGAACCCTGACCCGCGAACTGCGTGACGCGCTCACGCCCCTGATGGCGCTCGACGTGCTCCGCAAGGGCAACGAACGCTTCGTCAACAACCTGAAGGCCAACCGCAACCTGCTGCAGCAGGTCAACGAGACGAGCGATGGCCAGCACCCGCTCGCGATCGTGCTGAGCTGCATCGATTCGCGCACCTCGGCCGAGTTGATCTTCGACCAGGGACTCGGCGACATCTTCAGCTGCCGGGTGGCCGGCAACGTCCTCAACGACGACATTCTCGGCAGCATGGAATTCGCCTGCAAGGTCGCGGGGGCCAAGGCGATCGTGGTCCTCGGCCACACCCGCTGTGGCGCCGTCAAGGGCGCCTGTGACAGCGTCGAGCTGGGCAACCTCACGACGCTGTTGCACAAGATCCAGGATGCGATCGCCCTGGAGACCGAGACCCTCGGCGACCGCACCGCGGCCAACTCGGAGTTCGTCGAGCGGGTGGCGGAATTGAATGTGCTGCTGGTGAAGAGCCAGATCATGCAGCGCAGCCCGTTGCTGGCCGAGATGGTGCGCAAGAGCGAGATCGCGCTGGTCGGCGGGATGTACGACGTCGAGTCGGGCGCAGTGGAGTTCTACGACTCGCGCATGCTGATCGGCGCCGCGTGAACCAGCGCATCGCGCTGCAGGTGGACGAGGCCTTTTACATCAAGGACCCCATGTCGAGCGACCTGGGGGAGAGCATCGTCGAGCATGGCATCCTGATGCTCGACGAGATGGGCTATGAGGGCTTCACCTTCCGCAAGCTCGCCGAACGGATCGGCACGACCGAAGCCTCGATCTACCGGTACTTCAAGAGCAAGCACCGCCTGCTGCTGTATCTCACGGCGTGGTACTGGAGCTGGATGGAGTATCGCCTGCAACTGGCGACGGCCAACGTGGGGCCGGCCGAGGAGCGCCTGCGGCTGGCGTTGCGGGAACTGACGCAGCGGATTCAGCAGGACTACTCCACCCCGCGCATCGACGAGGAGGCGCTCTACCGCGTGGTGGTGGCGGAGTCGTCGAAGGCGTACTTGCATGCGGACGTGGATGCCGACAACCGGGAGGGGATGTTCCGGAGCTACAAGCGGCTCTGCCGCAGCGTGGCCGACCTGATCCTCGAGGTCAATCCGGCGTACCGCTACCCGGTGGCGCTGGTCTCGACGGTGGTGGAGAGTTCGCACATGCAGAAGTACTTCGCGGAGCACCTGCCGTCGCTGACGGAGGTGACGCGGGGGGATGCCGACGAGGCGACCACGACGTTCCTCACGGAGCTGGTCTTCAAGGCGATCGCGGCGACGGGGTAGCGGGGCCTACCTGAACATCTCCGCCTGCTCCAGGATGCCCCGACAGAACAGCTTTCGATGGTGCGGCGTCATCCCCTGCGTGCGCAGCGCGCTCATATGCCCCGCCGAGCCGTACCCCATGTTGCTCTCCCAGCCGTAGCCGGGGCGACGCGCACCGAGTGAGCGCATCAGCCGGTCGCGCGCGACCTTTGCGAGCAGCGCCGCGGCGGCGATCGCATGACAGTTCGCATCACCCTTCACGAGCGCCTGGTGCGGCGTCCCGAGTTCGGGCACTGCCGTCCCGTCAACCAGGACACGCACCCTCGCGTTCGCGTCGAGCATCCGACGACACTGCGCCAGCGCCCGCCGCATCGCCAGCGCGGTGGCGACCCGAATATTGAGTCGCTCGATCTCGGCCACACTGGCGGCACCGAGTCCCCAGGCGAGCGCTTCGGCGCGAATGGTCATCGCGAGTGACTCCCGCTCCGATGCCTTCTTCACTGCCTTCGAATCGCGCACGCCCACGATGCCCGCGTGGCCGATGGCAAAGCAGCACGCCCCCGCCACCACCGGACCGGCCAAGGGGCCCCGCCCCACCTCGTCCACGCCAATCAGGAGGTGGTCGGTGGCCCAGGCGGCGAGTTCGTGATCGAGGGGGGCGGTGGGAGGCATGGCTTCAAGGTAAGGGTGAACGGTGAACGGTGAACGGTGAACGGGGCGCGGCCTGCGGCCGCGCTGGGTGAGGGGTGAGGCGGGGATCTCCAGGAGTTGTCATCCTGAGCGACGCGACGGCGCAGCCGGAGCGAAGTCGAAGGACCTTGATCCTTGGTCCTGCGAGAGGTCCTTCGACTTCGCAGCCCTGCGGGCTGCTCCGCTCAGGATGACACCCTTCGGGGCCGGCCCCTCACCCCGCACCGTTCGTTGTTCACCGTTCACCTCGGACCGCAGCCTGACGGCCGCGGCTGAAGGCCCCTCTTGACACATCAATTTCTATTGATACATTGAATCCCATGACCACTCTGGCCCCCCAAGCCGCCCTCGCCCGCATGTTCCATGCGCTCTCCGACGAGACGCGCCTGGGCATCCTCGAGGCGCTCCGTGGCGGCGAGCGCTGCGTCTGCGAGCTGACCGGCACCCTCGACGCGGCCCAGTCGCGCCTGTCGTTCCACCTCAAGACCCTCAAGGAGGCCGGGATGGTCACCGACCGCCGCGAGGGACGCTGGGTCTATTACACCATCGCCCCCGACGCGCTGGCGATGGTGCAGTCTGCCCTCGAGGAACTCGCCACCCCGAGCTCCCCACGCCGCAAGGAGTGGTGGACCTGCTGCAAATAGTCAGCGCGTTGCGTCTAATATATCAAGATTTCTTGGTGAACACCCGTACCCCCTGAGGAGGCCGACCATGAACCCCGATACCGACACCACCGCCCTCCGCGACACCGTTCGCGCGCAGTACGGCGCCGCCGCGCGCCGCGTGCTCGAAGTCGCCGAGCCGGCATCATGTTGCGGACCGACGTCGTCGTGCTGCGGAGCCACCGCATTCGACGGCACCGTCGACCCGATCACCTCGAACCTCTACCTCACCGGCCAGACCGACGTCCTCCCCGATGCCGCCGTCCTCGCCTCGCTCGGCTGCGGCAACCCGACCGCACTCGCCGAACTGCATCCCGGCGAAGTGGTCCTCGACCTCGGCTCCGGCGGCGGCATTGATGTGCTCCTCTCGGCGCGCCGCGTCGGCCCGACCGGCAAGGCCTATGGCCTCGACATGACCGATGACATGCTGGCGCTCGCGCGGAAGAATGCCGCCGAAGCCAACGCGACCAACGTCGAGTTCCTCAAGGGAGAGATCGAGCACATTCCGCTCCCCGACAACTCGGTGGACGTGATCATCTCCAACTGCGTGATCAACCTCTCCGGTGACAAGCGCAAGGTGTTGGCCGAGGCGTTCCGGGTGCTCAAGCCGGGGGGACGCTTCGCGGTGAGCGACGTGATCGTGCGCGGCGAGATGCCCCCCGAGGTCCGCCGGAGCATGGAGCTCTGGGTCGGTTGCGTCGCCGGCGCCCTGGAGGAGCAGGAATTCCTCGATCTCCTCACCGACGTGGGCTTCGAGTCGCCGTCGATCGAGCCGACGCGGATCTACCAGGCCGAGGACGCCGCGACGTTCCTCACGGGCGCGGGACTGGATGCGGCCCACGTGGCCCAGCTGGATGGCAAGGTGATGGCCGGCTTTGTCCGGGCCACCAAGCCGAAGGCCACCTCGTGCTGCGCCCCGGGCTGCTGTTCGTGAGCTCCAGCACCGCTGCCATCGACGCGCCGATTCTCAAGCGCCTCTCGACGCTGGACCGTTTCCTTCCGGTCTGGATCGTCGCGGCGATGGCGGCAGGGCTCCTGCTCGGACGCCTTTACCCCGACCTCGGCTCGCTGCTCGACCAGGTGAAGATCGCCGGCGTCTCGGTGCCGATTGCCATCGGCCTGCTCTGGATGATGTACCCCGTGCTCGCCAAGGTCCGCTACGAGACCATCGGCCAGCACACCCGTGACCGACGGCTGCTCGGCACGTCCCTGGTGCTGAACTGGGTCGTCGGTCCACTGCTGATGCTCGCACTGGCGTGGATCTTCTTGCCGGATCTGCCACACTATCGCAACGGCCTCGTGCTGATCGGACTCGCACGCTGCATTGCGATGGTGCTGATCTGGAATTCGCTGGCGTGCGGCTCCGGTGAACTCGCAGCCGTGCTCGTCGCGCTCAACTCCGTCTTCCAGATCGTCACCTATGCCGTCCTCGGATGGCTCTACCTCACGGTGGTGCCGGGCTGGTTCGGCGCCGACACCGCTGTGCTCGACGTGTCGATGGGACAGATCGCCATCAGCGTGCTGGTCTTCCTCGGGGTACCGCTGCTGGCGGGCTATCTCACGCGTCGCATCCTGGTCGCGCGTCGTGGCGTGGAATGGTACGAGGGACGCTTCCTCCCCAGAATCGGACCCACCGCACTCCTCGGCCTCCTCTACACCATCGTACTGATGTTCGCGATGCAGGGAAGTCGGCTGCTCGAGGTCCCCTTCGACGTGATCCGCATCGCCATCCCGATGCTGATCTACTTCGGCGTGATGTTCGGCGTCGCCTTCTGGGCCTCCTGGCGCATGGGCTTCACGTACGAAGCCACCTCGGCCATCGCCTTCACCGCCGCGGGCAACAACTTCGAGCTGGCGATCGCCGTCGCCGTGGCGACCTTCGGCATCACCTCCGGTGAGGCCCTCGCCGCGGTGGTCGGCCCGCTGATCGAAGTGCCTGCCCTGGTGGGCCTGGTCTACCTCGCGCTCTGGGCGCGCCGCCGCTACTTCCCGACTGAGGCCGTTACTGCATGAGCACACCATCGCCATTCCGCGTTCTCGTACTCTGCACCGGCAACAGCGCGCGCAGCCAGATCGCCGAGGCACTGCTCGCCACCCGCGGTGCCGGGCGGGTGATCGCGGCGAGCGGCGGCTCGCACCCGGCGCCGCACGTGAATCCGTACGCGGTGGAGACCCTCGCAGCACATGGCATCGTATGGGAAGGTCGCGTGCCGAAGCGGCTCGATGAGGTCGCGGGAATCAACTACGGCCTGGTCATCACGGTCTGCGACAACGCCGCCGAGGCGTGCCCGTTCTTTCCGGGCGCGGTGGCACAGGTGCATTGGGGACTGCCCGATCCGGCCGACGAGACCGAGCGCGAGGCCGCGCTGCGTGCCTTCGAGGCGACGTACCAGGCGCTCCATGCGCGGATCGGGAAGTTGCTGGCGCTGCCGCTGGAGGGGATGGGGGCGGAGGAGTTGGTGAGGGTGGCGAGGGAGATTCACGGGGCGACGTAGGTCCTTCGACTGCGCCCCGCCGCCCTGCGGGGGCGGGGCTTCGCTCAGGATGACAGCTGCGAAAAGGGCCCCGACTCATCGTCGGGGCCCCTTACGCAAACCGCGGCCTGACGGCCGCGGCTGAATGCATCCCAAATTACCGGTCGCGCTTTTCCTTGATGCGAGCCGCCTTGCCCGACAGCGCGCGGAGGTAGTACAGCTTGGCGCGACGGACGCGGCCACGGCGGACCACCTCGAGCGTCGCGAACATCGGGGAGTGGAGCGGGAAGACGCGCTCGACGCCGACGCCGGCCGAGATCTTCCGGACCGTGAAGGTCTCGTTGATCCCGCCGCCCTTCTTGGCGATGCAGACGCCCTCGAACGCCTGGAGGCGCTCCTTCTCGCCTTCACGGACGCGGACCATCACCTTGACGGTGTCACCGGCGTCGAACTTCGGGAGGTCGGTGCGCAGCCCCTCGCGGGCAATCTGGTCCAGAATTTCCATTCCCATGTCATGCTCCTGGCGCGAATCGCGCCGGTGATTTTGTCAGGACTTCGTCTCGCCCAACGGGCGGGACTCCGTTGCCAAGTGGGCTTCCCAGAGATCCGGGCGCCTCGCCTGAGTGATGCGTTCCGCTTCCTGCTGCTTCCACGCGGCGATCGCCGCATGATTGCCCGAGAGCAGCACCTCGGGAATCTTCTGCCCGCGCACTTCGGCGGGCCTGGTGTAGCTCGGCGGACTCAGGAGTCCGTCGTAGTGCGAGTCGCTGCTCGCCGATTCATGATCGCTGATGGCACCCGGCAGCAGCCGGACCACCGCATCAATCACGCACAGCGCCGCTGGCTCGCCCCCCGAGAGGACGAAGTCGCCGAGCGAGATCTCCTCGGCCCCGAGGAGATCGACCACGCGTTGGTCGATGTCCTTGTAGTGACCGCAGAGCACCGTCAGCGCACTGCCGAGCGACAACCGGACCGCGTCGTCGTGGGTGAAGCGCCGGCCGCGTGCCGACATCACCACCACGGGCCCCGTGGGCCCCAACGACTCAACCGCCTCGAGGAAGGGCTCCGCCTTGAGCACCATCCCCGCACCCCCACCGAAGGGAGCGTCGTCCACGGTGTGGTGCTTGTCGTGGGTGAAGTCGCGCAGCTGCACCAGTCGGTAGTCGACCAGTCCAGCCGCCTTCGCTCGCCCAGGAATGCTCGCCGCCAGGAACGGCGCCATCGCCTCGGGAAAGAGCGTCACCACATTGACCGTCAGCACCGTCACCCCATCAGTTCGGGCGGAACCTCGACCACCAGCCTGCGGTTGGCCCGGTCCGTCACCTTCACCGTCTCGCTCCGGAAGGGGAGGAGAAACTCCCGCTTCGGACCCTGCACCTCGATCAGCAATCCCTGTGGCATGTCGTACACCGCGGAGATGATGCCGAGGGGTTCGTCGGCCACGTTGCGCACCGCCCACCCCACCAGCTCCTGCTGATAGACCTCACCCTCGGCGAGCGGCGTGAGCACGTCACGCGGCACCGCGAGGAAGAGCCCTCGATATCCGTCCACCGCATTGCGGTCGGCGTGGCCATGGATCCGCATCAGCACCTCGCGGTGATAGACACGGGCCTGTTCGATCGCGATCTCGCCCACCGGGTCGCCCCGGAGGTCGAGCAGCGTCATCACGCGCCCCGCGACGAAGACCCCTTCGGGATCGTCCGTCAGCGGGAAGATGGCCAGCTCACCCTTCAGTCCGTGCGGCTTCCGCACCCGCCCTACCACGATCGGGGGCGCAGCCGTGTCGGTCATCAGGTCAGACGCCGGCCTTCTTGAACAGCGCCGCGACGGTATCGCTCGGCACCGCGCCCTTCGACACCCACTCGCGCGCCTTCTCGACGTCGAGCGTGAGGAGGTTGTTCTCCTCCTTCGGGCGATACGAGCCGATGGTCGCGATGAAGCGACCGTCGCGCGGTGCTTCCTTGTCGGCGACCACGATACGGTACATCGGCAACTTCTTGCGCCCTTCGCGGCGCAGGCGGATACGAACGGCCATCTCGAACTCTCCTGGAGCGGTTCAGCGCGGGGGGAACGAACGTCCACCGAAGGGCATCTTCGCCCCCGGCTTGCCCGCGACCTTCATGAACTTCTGCATCTGCTTGAACTGGTTGAGCAACTGATTCACTTCCTGCACGGTTCGCCCCGACCCGCGAGCAACCCGCATCCTGCGCGACCCGTTCATCACCTCCGGGTCACTCCGCTCGGCCTTGGTCATCGAGAGCACGATCGCCTCGACATGCCGAATCCTGTTCTCGTCCACGTTGGCGTTCTTGAGCATGGCCGGGTTCACCCCGGGGAGCATGCCGAGCACGTTCTTCAGCGGGCCGAGCTTCTGCATCTGCCGCATGGCGGTGAGGAAGTCGTCGAGATCGAGCCCCTTCTTCGACGTCGCCTTCCGCGCCAGCCGCTTGGCGTCTTCTTCGTCAACGTTCTGCTGTGCCTTCTCGACCAGCGAGAGGACGTCGCCCTGCTGGAGGATCCGTCCCGCCATCCGATCCGGATGGAACGGCTCCAGCGCATCGAGCTGCTCCCCGGTGCCGACGAACTTGATCGGCGCCTTGGTGACCCCGTAGATCGAGAGCGCCGCGCCACCGCGCGAGTCGCCATCCATCTTGGTCAGCACGACGCCGGTGATGCCGAGCGCGTCGTGGAACCCCTTCGCAATGCGGACCGCGTCCTGACCGGTCATGCCGTCGGCGACGAGCAGGATCTCGTGCGGCTTGATGGCCGCCTTGAGTCGCACCAGCTCGTCCATCAGCGCGTCGTCGAGCTGCAACCGACCCGCGGTGTCCACGATCACGGAGCGGGCGCGCGCCTTGGAGGCCGCCTCGATACCGCGCTTCACGATCGCCACCACGTCCGTCACGCCCGGCTCGCCATGGAAGCCGACCTGCACCTGCTCGCTCAGCGTTCGCAGCTGATCAATGGCGGCGGGACGATAGACGTCGGCCGCGATCAGGAACGGCGCCTTCTGCTCCGCCTTGAGCCGCTTGGCGAGCTTGCCCGCCGTCGTCGTCTTGCCGCTGCCCTGCAGACCGACCATGAGGACGATCGTGGGCGGCACCGACACGAAGGCCAACGGCGCCTGCTTCTCGCCGAGCAGCGTGACCAGCTCGTCATAGACGATCTTGACCAGCATCTGCCCTGGCCGGACCGACTTGATGATCTCCTGCCCGACCGCCGCCGCCTGCACCCGCGCGAGGAACTCGCCGGTCAGCTCGAACGACACGTCGGCCTCGAGGAGGATGCGACGGATTTCCCGCAATCCTTCCCGAACGGCTTCCTCGCTGAGCGCCCCGCGGCCCGTCAGGCGCCGCAGGGTATCGGTCAGTTTGGAGGAGAGCTCATCGAACATAGCCCGGCAAAATAGCGCCGGGAGTGTGGAAAAGGGAAGATGGGCGCACCGAATGAGGGGTCCGGCGACCTCAAGGCTGTCATCCTGAGCGGAGCCCGCGTAGCGGGCGGAGTCGAAGGACCTCTCTCCCAGCGCCTCGGCAAGAGGTCCTTCGACTGCGCGGCGGCCGCGCCGCCGCTTCGCTCAGGATGACAACTCGAGGAGTCCCGACCACCCTGTTTCACCATGAAACCCCACCACCCCAACCCTCCGTAGATTCCCCATCCATATGACCCCCACTCCCCTCCCCCTCCCCGACGAAGCCACCCGCCGAGCCGCCCTGGAGCGGATGAAGATGGCGGCGACCGGGCTCCTCGTGGTGGCCCTGGTCGTCTTCATCGTGGCCAAGATGAATGAGGACGTCTATCCCTGGCTGGCCTATGTGCGGGCCACGGCCGAGGCGTCGCTGGTGGGCGGGATCGCGGACTGGTTCGCCGTGACGGCCCTGTTTCGGCATCCGCTGGGGATCCCGATTCCCCACACCGCCATCATGCAGAAGCAGAAGGACCGGGTCGGCAAGATCCTCGGCAACTTCGTCCAGAACCACTTCCTCTCGCGGACCGTGCTCGAGGCCCGGCTGGCCGGGATTGACCCCGCGCAGCGGGCCGCGACCTGGATGCGTGAGGAGGCCAACCGGCGCCGCCTGGCCAAGCAGCTGGCGGGGGGGCTCGCGCGCGCGGTCGAGGCGCTCCCCGAGGTCGAGGTGCGCGAGTTCGTCCAGCGCAGCGCCGTGACCAAGCTCGAAGGGGTCAAGCTCGCCCCGCTGGTGAGCGAGATGATGACGGTCGCGGCATCTGGTGGCCGCCCGCAGGAACTCCTCAACGAGGTGATGAAGCTCATCGGTGGCGCGCTCAAGGATGGCCACGACTCGATCCGCGAGCGGGTGCGTCAGGAGAGCCCGCGCTGGGTTCCGGTGGGGCTGCGCGACGCGGTCGCCGACCGGCTGATCGGTGGCGTGGAGCGGCTGATCACCGAGATGCTCGCCGATCCGCTGCATCCGATGCGGAAGCGCTTCGACGGGATCGTGCACGACTTCATCGCGCGGATGAAGACGTCGCCCGAGATGATCGCCAAGATCGAGGGAATGAAGGTGGACCTCCTCGGCCATCCGATCGTCGAGGAGCTGGTGTCGAGCGTGTGGGACAAGACGCGGCTTGCGGCCGCGGGCTACCGCGCCGATCCGGAGGGGACGTCGCTGGAACCGCTCGAGGAGATTCTCGCGGGGCTGAGCGATTCGCTGTCGGGGAGCGAGGAGCTGCGTGCCGAGGTGGATCGCTTCATCACCGAGGTGATCACGTCGTTGCTGGAGCAGCATCGACAGGAGATCGCCGACCTGATCGCCGCGACGGTGGCGGATTGGGACCCGGAAGTCGCGGCGGGGCGCATCGAGCTCGCCGTGGGCCGCGACCTGCAGTTCGTGCGGCTCAACGGTACGCTGGTGGGTGGCGCGGCCGGGCTGGTGATCTATACGCTATCGCGCTTCCTCTAGCGCAGTTCCACCCCCGGCAACGCACTCCACCGCGCCCACACCGTCGGCGCCACCACCACCCGCACCGCCGACTTGCCGCCGATGTCCAGCGCTTCCGCGGTGGTGCGGTACCCCGGGCGCACTCGCGTTGCCAACCGATCGGCAATCTGCGTCTTGAAGCGGGCCGCCACGCGCGGATCGTCCCAGACGGTCACCCAGACCAACGCGGCGCCCTCGGGCGAGGCGAGGAGCCGCATCCGGTCGCCGCCCCACCCGAACGCCACCTGCGTCGGCACCTCGTTGATGCCGACCAGCACCGACCGAAGCACCGCGATCTCGAATTCGCCGAAGGTGTCCTCGTGCAGCACGCCCGTGGTGTCGTCGGTGAAGCGCACCACCTCCGGCATGTCCTTCGCGGCATAGCGATCGGGATGGAGAATCTGCTCGGTCGAGCGAGGCAGCCGATCACCGAAGGGCTGGTCGCCGGTGTGGTTCTTGGCGAACCAGCGCAGCCACTCCGCCCCCTGCACGTAGGGAAAGGTCAGCCCCTCCCGCAGGATGAGCGGCGCCGTCGAGAAGACCTTCATGCTCGACGCGTTGCCGCGCAGCTGGTCGCGGAAGTTCTCCCAGAAGCCGTCGTCGTTGACGAAATCCTGTCCCGGCATGATCGCGGTGAGCGACACGAGCGTCGCCTGCCCCTCGAGCACGGCCTGCGCCGCGGCGAGCCGGTCGGCATCGTCGGTGCTCCCCAGGATGGAATCGAGCGGGACGTACTGATCCTGCAGCGCGTGCACCAGCTCGTGCGCCAGCACCAGGCGCAACTGCGCCCGATCGCCGCCCGCGACGGCAAAGAGCTTGGTGGAATCGGGATCGTAGAAGCCGGCGACCTGCTCGGTATAGAGATCCACGAACAGCTTCTGCACGTCGAGTGTGTCGGGGATCAGCCCCAGCAGGCGATAGGTGGTGACGATGCCGTCGAGGCGCGCCGGTGGCAGTTCCTTCGCGAGCTTGGCAAGGAGATAGGTGCGGACCTGCTCGCGGGTGCGGACAGCGGTGACCGGCGTGCTCTTGAACGCCAGGCCAGTGGCCTTGGCCACCCCAGGCATGAGCGAGTCCACCAGCGCCGCCAGCTCCTTCTGGTCGAGCGACTGGGCATCAACCACCGGTTCCCCTCGGCAGGCACCGGCGATCAGGATCAGGCTGCAGACGAGGACGCGCATTAGCTTCACTGGTATCCCACCCGATAATGAGTCGCCGGAAGTGTAGCAGGCCCCGCAGGTGAATTCACCGCACCCCGAGACCGCCATGCCGCTCCGATGCTACCCCGCCGCCGCGCTGTTGCTCCTTGGAGCGATGGCCTGCGGCACGGATGCCCCCGCTCCCCCCGCGGCCCCAGGTGTTGTTGGGAGCGGGATGCCGACCTTCGAGCGGCGGCCGCTGGCGATTGCGGAGGAGGACCTGCCCGAGGAGCGGTACATGCTGTTCGATGTGGCGTCCGACGGTTCGGTGTTCTATCAGGCCTCGATGTCGAAAGGCCCGATGCTGCGGCGGGTCGATTCGACCGGACGACGGCTCCACGCCTTCGGTCGTGACGGTGAAGGTCCGGGAGAGCTACGCGGCCTCGCCTTTCAGGAAATCCACGGCGATACACTCCAGATCTTCAACTCCGATCGGCGGGCGCTGATCGACATGACGCTCGACGGGAAGCTCCTCCGCGAGCGTCGCGTCGCGGGGTACGACATCGCGCTGGTCTGGCATCGCGACTCCGTCGACCATTGGGATCCGACACCGCGTCCGGGGAAGAGCCCACGCGTGGTCCGCTCGGCCATCGGGGAGAGCGAGGGGCGCGTGCTCTTCGACTCGACCAGTCCGGCGTTCACCACGGCGATCACCAAGCGAACCGGACAGGCCACTTCGCCGACGCAGTTCTCCTACACGGCAACGGCGGACCGCATGTGGGTGGCCGACCCGTGGGAGTATCGGATCAGTACCTTCAACAGTGACGGCACCCCGATCACCAGCTTTGTCCACGCGATCGCACCGAATCGCTTTGGGCCGCGTGCCTTGGCGGAGACCCGCGCGCGGATCTTGAAGACCCCTCGATTCATGCGTGGACCGAATGGAGAGCGGATCGCGCTCCCCGATGACCGTGGTCGTCTCGACACGCTTGAGCGCGAATCGATCCGCCACTTCACTCGCAACGCCCTGCATGTGGATGAGTTCGGCCGACTCTGGGTGGTGGGCGTGTCGCGTGACTCCACGTCGGTGGACCTCTTCTCAGACACCACCTTCGTCGGGCGCGTGATGCTGCCCTGCTATGCCAGCGGCGTGGGAATACGCGTCGCATTCGGGCGCAACGGCTGGATGGTGCTGGAATGCGAGGTCGAGGGCGGCGACTGGCCGACGGAGCTGCAGTTGTACCGCATCATCGAGCGGCCGACGCCGTGATGCGCGGCATGGCGTTCGCCGGCGCACTCCTGCTGACCACGAGCTGCGCCGAGCAACCGGAGCCGGTCGCCATCGTGCCGACGGCCAGCGCCGAGCTGCCGAGGGTGGAGCTTGTCCACCTCGCCGGGATCGATGCAGGCTACGTGGACGCGCGCATCCACAAGATCGCTGTTGACACGACCGGCAGGATCGCCTTCTTCCCGCGCGAGGACGGCATTCCGCTGATTCGCTTCGTGGACGCCAGCGGACGTTGGACTGGCGGTGCATCGCGCATTGGCCCGGGCCCCGGTGAACTGGATTTCCCGTCTCGGATCTGGTTCGTGGCTGACACGCTGATCACGCACGACGCCGCGCGTGCCGTCGAGATCCGCTTCGATCGTCGTGGCGCCCTCCTCGGCGAGCGGCGAATCCCACCCGGGCGCGTGCCGCTCGCGGCGGCCAGCGAGGGGGTGTTGACCTTCGACCCGAACTGGGAATTCTCACAGGGACCTGCGCGCCTCTGGCTGCTTCCCTGGGACGTGGCGGATGTCCGCGAGGTTCTCGGCGCAGCGCAACCACAATTGGCAGCAGCCTTGGCGAAACAACCCGGCCCCGCGATCACCTACCCATGGCCCGTCGTGGCGATGCAGAACGGGGTCATTGCGCTGGTGGAGCCACGCAAACCAACCGTCTGGTATTTCAACCTCGCGGGGAAGCTGCTGGACTCTGTTGTGGTGGAAGGCGCCGCGAGGTCACGCGGTCCCTATGAAGCAGCAGAGGAACTTGAGAACTTTGCTCGCGCGTCGCGAAGCGGCACCATCGGGCCCGACGGCAAGCGGTATCGCGGTCCGGACATTGATTCCGTGAAGCGGCTCTTCGCTGCCGATCGCCCTCCCGTCGCGTTCATCCATGGCGCCAACTTCGACGGGCACGGACGGCTGTGGATCGTCGGCCCCCACAACGACTCGACCCGAGCGCTGGTGTTGGCTGGAACACGGCTGCTGGGAGCCATCATGCTGCCCTGCTTCCGGGTCGGCCGCTTCGTGAGCGTGAGCAACCGTTGGCTGGCACTGCATTGCTCCAAGGGAGAAGGCGGTGATCCGCCATTCGAGCTGCAGCTCTACCGTATCGGAGAACCGGACAGCACGAAGCTCCCCTAGAGCCCCAACACACTCACCCGATACCACATGACCATCGCGTCGCCGACCACCCAGTAGGCGGCGGCGCCGATGGCGAGGAAGATCCCGAACGGCACCAGCTTCTCCTTCCCCATGAGCCGCATCGGGAGGAAGATCAGCGTGCCGATGAGCGCGCCGAGGAAGAGCGTGAGCAACACGCCCTGCCAGCCGAGGAAGGCGCCGATCATCGCCATCATCTTGACGTCGCCGCCGCCCATGGCCTCCTCACCGAACGCCTTCTGCCCCACCA
Organism: Gemmatimonadales bacterium; assembly: GCA_033764505.1. Lineage (GTDB taxonomy): Bacteria > Gemmatimonadota > Gemmatimonadetes > Gemmatimonadales > GWC2-71-9 > Palsa-1233. The sequence goes on along the minus strand of JANRIW010000039.1, from coordinate 7,846 downwards.
CGGCGATCAGCCAGAGCAGGCCGTAGCCCACGGCCGCGCCGAGGAGGGCGGCCTGCCAGCCGAGCGCCCCGCCAGCGAAGGCGAACATCAACCCGGTGATCGCGCCGCCGATGGAGAACTCGTCGGGGATGATGTACTCGCGCGCATCGGTCATCGCGATGCCGAGCAGCAGCGTGCCGAACCACGACGCGCGCACCGCCTCGACCTCGGGGCCGTACCACGCCGCCGCCGCCGCCCAGATCGCCGCGGTCGCCAGCTCGATCAGCGGATACATGATCGGGATCGGCAGCGCGCAGTGGCGGCACTTGGCACCCAGCATGAGCCACGACAGCACCGGGATGTTGTCGTACCAGGCAATCAGGTTGCCGCACTTGGGGCAGCGCGACCTCGGCCGGACCACCGACTGCTCGGCCGGCCAGCGCGTGATGCAGACATTGAGGAAGGAGCCGAGCAGCAGGCCGAAGGCACCCGCCAGGGCCACCAGCGGCCACCACGGCTCGCCGCCGGGAGGAGTGAGGCTCATCGCGTCACCTGATAGAGGAGGATCCCCGCGGCAATGGCCACGTTCAACGACTCGGCCTCGGGCGCGATCGGGATCGCGACGCGCTTCTCGGCGTGAGCCACCAGCTCCGGCCGGAGCCCCGCGCCCTCGTTGCCGAGCAACAAGGCGATCGGCCCGGCGGGAGCCGCACCGAGCGGCTCGCCGTCCATGCTGGTGGCCCACGGTGCCACATGGTGCTGCTTGAGCCACGCAAAGGTGGCGACGTCGTCGGCGTGCAGGTGCGGCACCAGGAAGAGCGCCCCCATCGCGGCGCGCACCACCTTCGGGTTGGTCAGGTCCACCGTGCCCGGGAGGGCGACGATCCCTGCCGCACCAAACGCCAGCGCCGTCCGGGCGATGGTGCCGACGTTGCCGGGGTCCTGGACACCATCGAGGATGACCACCGGCTTCTTCGGCACGGCGATCATCGCGTCGAGCGTCCAGTGGCGCGGCTGGTACACCGCCACGATGCCCTGCGGCTGCTCGGTGGCGGCGACTTCCTCGAGTTGCTCGTCGCTGAGGTGCTCGACCACGACGCCAGCGTCCTGCAGCGACTGGAGCAAGGCGGCACCGCGCGGCGTGGCCTCGAGGGTCGGTCCCACCACCGCGCCCTTGCACACCACGCCCGCGGCGAGCATCTCTTCCACCAGGCGCACCCCTTCCGCCAGCGCCAGGCCGCGGCGCTCGCGCGCCTTGCGGCGGTGCAGGTCGCGAATCGTGCTCAGCAGGGCCATAGACTCGGGGGTCGGGTGACAGAGAAGGCACGGCAGATCGCGTTGACCATTGCCGGATCGGATTCGGGAGGTGGCGCCGGCATCCAGGCCGACCTCAAGACATTCGCCGCGTGGGACGTCTACGGCACCTCGGTGATCGTCGCGATCACCGCACAAAATACCATGGGCGTGCGCGCCGTTCACCCGGTGCCGGCCGACGTGATCTCGGCACAACTCGACGCGCTGGCCGAAGACCTGCCCCCCCACGCCTGCAAGACCGGCATGCTCGCCACCCGCGAACTCGTGGAGCTGGTGGCGGCGGCGATCGACGCGCGCGGGTGGCGACGCTACGTGCTCGACCCCGTGATGGTATCCACCTCAGGCGACAGCCTGCTCGATGCCGATGCGGTGGACGCGATCCGCTACAAGCTCGTGCCGCTCTCGCTCTGCGTGACCCCGAATCTCGACGAGGCCGAGATCCTCACCGACCGCCACGTGCGCACGCCGGATGCCATGGTGGATGCGGGGAAGGCACTCCTCGATCTCGGCGCCGGCTCCGCGCTCATCAAGGGCGGCCATCTCCAGAGCGACATCCTCGTGGATGTGCTGGTCACGCCCGACGGCGTGGAGCGCTTCACCCGCACCAGGCAGCACACCCGCGCCACGCACGGCACCGGCTGCACCCTCTCCGCCGCCATCACCGCCGCCCTCGCCCTCGGCTTCGACCTCGACCGCGCCGTCCCCGACGCCCTCGACTACCTGCAAGCCGCCATCCACGCGGCGCCCGGGCTGGGCGGGGGGAATGGGCCGGTGTGGCATGGAGTGGACCGATGATCGAGAAGCGAGAAGCGTGAAGCGAGTTCGAACACGCTTCTCGCTTCTCGCCTCTCGCTTCTCGACTAGCGAATCTCCCCCACCACACCAGTCACAATCTTCGCCAGCGTCTCCCCCGCCTTCCCTGCCACTTCCATCACCTCGCTGTGGTCCAGCACGCCCGCAAAGGTGCCGGCCGCGGGGTTGGTGACCAGCGAGATGCCGAGGCAGCGCATCCCGCGCGCGCGCGCCGCGATCACTTCGACCACCGTGCTCATCCCGACAGCATCGGCGCCGAGGCGCTCGAGCATCCGCACCTCGGCGGGCGTCTCGTAGGTGGGGCCGAGGAGGCCGCAGTAGACACCCTCCTCCATGGTGACGCCGAGGCTGGCGGCGACCTGCTTCGCGCGGGCGCGGAGCGCGGCATCGTAGGCCACGCTCATGTCGGGGAAGCGGGTGTCACCCGGGAAGACGGGCCCCTCGAGCGGATTGCGGCCGGTGAGGTTGATGTGGTCGCTGAGGAGCATCAGCGTGCCGGGCTGGAAGGTGCGCCGGATGCCACCGGCGGCGTTGGTCACGATCAGCGTCGTGGCACCCAGCAAGGAGAAGACGCGCACCGGCAGCGCCGCTTCCTGCGCGCTGTGGCCCTCGTACATGTGGAAGCGACCGCTCTGCAGGATCACCTCGGTGCCGCCGAGCGTCCCCACCACCAGCTCGCCCTTGTGACCCGCCACCGACGGCACATGGAAGCCGGCGAGCATGTCGTACGGGATGCGCACCGCGTCCTGCACCGCATCGGCGAGCCGGCCGAGGCCCGAGCCAAGCACGATGGCGATGGTCGGCTTCCGCTGGCCGATCGCCTCGGTGATGGTGTGCGCGGCGATCGCCGCGTGGTCGACGAGCGTCTTGCTGGTCATGCCAGCATCCCCGCGAGTGAGGCCGAGATGAAGGCGGCGAGGTTGCCGGCGATCATCGCCTTGAGGCCGAACTTGGCGATCTCGCCGCGGCGTTCCGGTGCCAAGCCGCCGATACCGCCGATCTGGATTGCGATGGACGAGAAGTTGGCGAAGCCGAGCAATGCATAGGTGAGGATGATCGCCGAACGCGGCTCGAGCACCACGCCGCTGCCCAGGTCGCCGGCGAACTGCGCGTAGGCCACGAATTCATTGAGCGACGTCTTGAGTCCGATGAGGCCGCCGACATACGCGGTGTCCTGCCAGGGCACACCCATCACCCACGCGAGCGGACGGAGGATGGTGCCGAGGATCAGTTGCAGCGAGAGGTTCTCGACGCCGACGAGCCCACCGACCCAGCCAAGCCCGGCGTTGAGCATCGCCACCAGCGCCACGAAGGCCATCAGCATCGCGGCCACGTTGATCGCCAGTTGGACGCCCTGCGACGCGCCGTTCGCTGCGGCCTCGATCACGCTTCCTTCCTTGACGATCGCCGCGCCGCCCTCCTCGCCAAAGGAGAGACTCCCCTTGGTGACCGGCACCTCGGTCTCGGGACGGAGGATCTTCGCGAGGTAGAGTCCGGCCGGGGCGTTCATCACGCTGGCCGCCAGCAAGTGGGCCGCGATCCCCGGGAGGATGCCCGCCAGCATGCCGACGTAGGCCGCGAGCACGCCACCCGCCACCGTCGCGAAGCCGCCGACCATCACGGCCATCAACTCCGACTGGGTCATCCGGCCGACGAAGGGCTTGATCAGCAGCGGCGCCTCGGTCTGACCGAGGAAGATGTTGCCCGACGCCGACAGCGTCTCGGCGCCCGACGTCCCGAGGGTCTTCTGCATCCCCCAGGCGAGGCCCTTCACGATCCACTGCATCACGCCGAGGTAGTAGAGCACCGACATCAGCGCCGAGAAGAAGATGATCGTCGGCAGCACCGAGAAGGCGAAGAACGCGCCGGTGTTGGCGAGAAACCCGGCCGTGGTGTCGAGGGCGCCATTCGCGCCCGCGGTGCCGACCGGCACGTTGCTCTGCACCAGGTTGCCGAAGACGAAGCGCGCCCCCTGCTCCTGGAAGCCGAGCAGCGCCGTGATCCAATTCCCCAGGGTCTGGAAGAACGCCCGTCCGACGCTCGTCTTGAGGACGATCAGTCCGAAGGTGACTTGCAGCGCGACACCGCTCGCCACGAGGCGCCAGTTGATCCGCTTCCGATCGTAGCTCATCAGCACCGCGAGCCCGATCATGGTGACCATCCCCAGCACGCCGATCAGCCGGTCGCCGAGGGAGATGTCGAGACCGTCACTGAGCGAGGCAAAGCGCTCGGCGGCGGTCTGGGTCTGCATGGCAAGATGGAGGAGGGTCACGAGGGGCTCGCGAGATCGGCCTTGGCGCGGTCGCGGAGCGCGATGCGTTCAGGCCAGGGGAGGAAGGCGTGCTCGAAGGCGGTGAGCGCCATCGTCTCGAGCTCGGAGGAGGTGAAGCCCAATTCCTGGTGCGCCAGAAGGTACTCGTCGGTCAGCGACACGCCACTCATCAACCACGAATCGGTGCAGAGCGTGACCGGGATGCCGGCCTCGAAGTACTGCCGCACCGGATGCTGCGCGGCGGTGGCCACCACGCGCGTCTGCAGGTTGGAGGTGAGGTTCACCTCGATGCAGATGCGCCGATCGCGCACATAGTCCATGAGCGCCGGGTTCTCGAAGAGCCGTGTCCCGTGCCCGAGCCGCACCGCGCGACAGGCGTGGATCGCCTCGAAGATGCTCTCCCAGCCCGCCGCCTCGCCGGCATGCACCGTGATGCCGAGACCGCCCCGCGCGGCGAGATCGAAGGCCTCGCGATGCAGCTCCGGAGGGCGACCCGCCTCGCCGCCCGCCAGGTCGAAGCCGACCACGCCGTGGCCGCGCATCCGCACCGAGTGCTCGGCGATCGCGACCGAGAGTTCGGGGTCGTAGTGGCGCAGCGAGCAGTTGATGATCCGTGCCGGCACGCCGAAGTCGGCGAAACCGCGCTGCAGGCCGCGCCATTCGGCGGCGACCGCATCGTCCATCGAGAGTCCTTCGCGCGTGCTCAGCTGGGGGCAGTAGCGGATCTCGAGGTACCGCAGGCCATCAGCCGCCGCATCCTCGACCATCTCGTAGGCCACGCGTTCGATGGCATCCGGCGTCTGCAACAACGCAATCGTGACGTCGAAGCGGGCGAGATAATCCTCGAGATTCCGGGCGTCGTCCACCAGCATCCAGCGACGCAACGACTCGGCGTCCTGCGCCGGAAGGCCGATCTCCCGCGCGGCCGCGAGTTCGAGCATGGTCTCGGGCCGAAGCGAGCCGTCGAGGTGCACGTGCAGTTCGGCCTTGGGAAGGCGCCGAAGCCGCTCATGCATCGGTGACCTCCTCGACCCGCGCCGAGCGCTGCAGTCGGTAGATGGCGCCCGCCGCCACCGGGGCATCGGCGTCCACCGGGAGGCCACGCGCGTCGGTGGCGGTCGCGCCACCCAGCAGGAGGGCCAGCAGGTCGGGGTCGTGGTCGCCGAGGGCCTGGGCCAGCGAACGGCCGGGGGCCACCCGAATCGGGCGACCATTGATGAAGATCGGGATGAGGTCTGGGGTCACGTTGGTAAATATCCGGTCACAAGTGGCCATCCGGCAACGGCGCAGCGCTTGCCCCTCTGCCGACAGGGGTATTCGTTTGACCCCAATATGGCGGCGTGCCCCCACCGGGCGGTCGCCGCTCCCGTACGTGCCGCGCTCCGGAGTCCCATGACGCACCGCATCCTCGTGGTCGATGACGAACCGGACATCACCGCGCTGGTGGCCTATCATCTGGCCAAGGCGGGGTACCGGGTGTCGACCGCCGCCAACGGGCCGGACGCCCTCAAGGCGGCCAAGGAGGAGCATCCCGACGTGGTGGTCCTCGACCTGATGCTCCCCGGGCTTTCAGGCTACGACGTGCTGGCCGAGCTCCGGAAGCGCGACGAAACCCGCGATGTCGGCGTGATCATGCTCACCGCCCGACGCGACGAGCCCGACCGGATCCGCGGCCTCTCCCTCGGCGCCGACGATTACCTCACCAAACCCTTCTCACCGGCCGAACTGACCCTGCGGGTCCAGGCCATCCTCCGCCGGCTCGGCGCCCCCGCGGTGACCGCTGGGTCGACCCTGGTGGCCGAGGGGCTGACCATCGACCGGGCGGCGCACCGGGTCATGCTGGGTGCCGAGGAGTTGAACCTGACCGCCACCGAGTACAAGCTCCTAGTCACGCTGCTCGAGCGTCGCGGGCGGGTCCAGTCCCGACCCCAGCTGCTGGAGACGGTGTGGGATGCCCAGCCGGACATCCAGACGCGGACCGTGGACATGCACGTCCAGCGGCTCCGCTCCAAGCTCGGAGAGGTCGGCGACATGATCGAGACCGTGCGGGGCTTCGGCTACCGCTTCAAGAACGCAGAACGGGGATCGCGCGCGACGTGAGCCTCAGCGGTCGGCTCGCGCTCTTCACCGTCACCATCGTCGCGGTCACCGTCTTTGCCCTGCACTGGGGGGCCGAGCGCTGGTCGCTGCTGGGCGCCGCGCTCGTGGCACTGCTCGTGGCCCTCGGCCTCGCCGCCATCGCGGCCCGGGGAATGGCCAATTCCCTCGCCGCCCTCACCAACGCCGCCCGCGCCATCACGGCCGACGCGTTGCCCTCCTTCCCGCACTCCACCATCCCCGACGTGGACGCGCTGGTGCAGGCACTCCGGCAGATGAACCGCCGCTTCGCCGACCGGTTCGAGCGGGTGCAGCGCGAGAAGGCCGAGGGGACGGCGATCGTGGACGCCATGCTGGAAGGCGTCATCGCCACCGATCCGCGCGGGCGCATCGTCACCGCGAACCCGGCCGCCCGTCGCCTCCTTGGCTACAGCAACGAAGCCGACCTCCCCGACCTGCAGACGCTCTTCCGCGTCAAGGCGGCGCGGTCCGCCGTGGACAGCGTCCTCGCCGGCGACGTGGTGCACGACCAGGAAGTGGAATTCGACGGCGTGACGCTCACCGTCAATGCGCGACCGCTCCCCGCCGGCGGCGCCGTCCTGGTGCTGCACGACCTCACGGAGATCCGCCGCCTCGAAGCGGTGCGTCGCGACTTCGTGGCCAACGTCTCGCACGAACTCAAGACGCCGCTGACCTCGATCTCGGGCTACGCCGAGACGCTGGCCGAGGGCGGCGTGGATGCCGCCACGGCCAAGCGCTTCCTCGGCACCATCGTGACCAACGCGCAGCGGATGCAGCGACTGGTGGACGACCTGCTCGATCTCTCGCGCATCGAGGCCGGCCGCTGGCAGCCCCACCCGCAGCGCATGCACCTCGAGCAGGTGGCCACCGAATGCTGGGGCATGTTCCGCGAGCGGGCTGCCGCCAAGCGAGTCGGCTTCGTCACGGCCATCCAACCGGAAGCCGCCCAGTTGATGGTGGACCCCGATGCGATCCGCCACATCCTGCAGAACCTGATGGACAACGCCCTCCGGTATGTCCCCGAGGGCGGTACCATCACCTGTCGCAGCGTGCTTGCCGACGGCGGCACCGTGGTGAGCATCGAGGACAACGGCAGCGGCATCCCCGGCGATCACCTGCCGCGGATCTTCGAGCGCTTCTACCGCGTGGATCCGTCGCGCTCGCGTGACGAGGGCGGCACCGGGCTCGGCCTCGCCATCGTCAAGCACATGGTCGAGGCGCACGGCGGCCGCGTCTGGGCCGAGAGCGCGCGCGGGGAGGGGACGGCGGTGCGGAGTTGGTGGCCATAGAAGCTCGAGAAGCGAGAAGCGAGAAGCGGGGCTCTGCGGGAAGATCTCACCGCTGGGCCCC
>JANRIW010000028.1:0-209394 GCA_033764505.1 Gemmatimonadales bacterium | reverse complement strand
TCCGCGTGGGGCGTCACGCGAGCCGCGGGGCCCCGCGGCCAGTCCCCCCCCCATGACCCCGCTCCGCGCTCCGCGCCTCTCGCTTCTCGTCCCCCCCTGAAACCACCCCACCCGGGAGTCTCGTCCGGCCTGCGACGCTCCAGCCCCACCTTGCATCTATACTGTTGCCATGACACGAGCCCTGACGATGGACGCGATGACGCTTCCGAACGCCGACACGGTGATAGCCCGAGCCAAGCAGGGCGACCCGGTCGCGCTGGAGGCGCTCTACCGGGCCTACAGCACCCCGGCCTACAACCTCGCCCGGCGGATCTGCCGGACCACCGAGGATGCGGAAGATGTGCTGCAGGAGACCTTCTTCGAGGTCTGTCGTAGCATCCGCAACTACCGTGGCGATGGCTCCATTTGGGGCTGGATTCGCACGGTGACCTCCTCCAAGGCGCTGATGCGCCTCCGGCGGAACAAGTACCGCGACACCGACGACCTCCACGACGAGCTGGCCCCGGCCAAGCAGGCGTCCTACGCCCTCCGGATGGACCTCGAGTCCGCCCTGGACAAGCTGAGCGACACCGCCCGCGCCGTGGTCTGGCTCCACGACGTGGAGGGATTCACCCACGAGGAGATCGCCACCCAGATGGGGAAGACGCCCTCGTTCTCCAAGTCCCAGCTCGCCCGGGCACACCAGCGGCTCCGCGGCTGGTTGGGCGAGGAGGCACTGGCATGACCACGCACCTCTCGATGGAACAGCTGCTGGCCGTCCGTGACGGCGATCGCAGCGAGCCTGTGCTGGCCGAGGCACATCGTCACCTGACCGCCTGCGCCCCCTGTCAGGCGGAACTGGACCGGCTGCACCAGCGGACGGCGCGCCTCAAGGCGCTGGCGATGATGTCTCCGGCCCACGACCACTTCCCCGCCGTGCAGGCGCGCCTCCATTGGGAGCGCTCGCACCGGCGGCAGCGTCGGATCGCGACCATCGGCCTCGCGGTCGCGGCCATGCTGCTCCTGACGGTGGTCGGCAATCACCTGGTGCAGCCGCCGACGCTCGACGCCGAGCAGCAGCTGGAGAAGGCGATGTCGCGCTCCCAGTTGCTCGAGCAGCAGCTGCGTGACTGGGATCCGGAGTCGCGGGTGCTCGACGGCCAGACCGCCGCGGTGGTGATTCAGCTGGAAGATCGGATTGCCGCGCTCGATGCCGAGCTGGCGCGGGCCGCGATCACCAAGGCACAGCACGAGCGCGAGATCGCCCTCTGGCAGCAGCGGGTCGGATTGATGAATGCCCTGGTCGAGGTCCACGTGACCAAGGCCAGCAACGTGGACCTTTAGAGCGTTTCCCCTGACGGAGCAGCAACCATGCGTACCACCCGATTTGCGCTGTTGATGACCGTCCTCGCCGTGGCCCCCGCCGCGGCGCAGGACACCACGGTGATGATCCAGAACAAGGATTGCACCGTGAAGGTGGACGGGAAGCGCCTCCCGGCCGCCGAGGAGAAGAAGGCGTGCGAGCAGATGCAGGCGAGGATGAAGGTGATGGAAGTGCGGTCGCGGGAGATGGGCGAGCAGGCCCGGGTAATGTCGGAGCAGGCCGTCCAGCTCGGCCGCGATCTAGCCCAGCGCACCAACGAGCTCGCCCGTATCCAAGAGCGGGAGATGCCGGCCCGGGTGCGTGAACTCACCGGCCGTGCAATGGCCACCATCGCCGCCCGCCCGCGCTTCGGCATCACCATCGACACCCGCCCTCGCGACACCGACAAGGTCGGCGCCTACGTGACCAGCGTTACCCCGGGTGGCCCCGCCGCCAAGGCCGGGATCCAGAGCGGCGACCTCATCGCCAAGGTCGCCGGGAAGGCCGTGACGGCCCGCGGTGAAGAGTCGGCCGGCCTCCGCCTGATCGAGATGATCGGCGAACTCGACGCCGGCAAGGCGGTGGATGTGGAGCTGCGCCGCGCCAATGACACCAAGAGGGTCAAGGTCACGCCGGTCGACGACGACGCCGAGTTCTTCACCGGCGTCGCCGCTGGGGGCAACCTGGGGAGCTTTCCATTTGGGCAGGGCGAGCCGTTCGGGGTGGCGCGTCCGGGCGAGATGAACATCGCCGGGCGCATGGTTCCCGGCGAGGCGATCGCCGTGCGTCCCTCGATCCGCACCGGCTCCTTCTCGTTCAACACCACCGCGCGTGGCCCCCTGGCCTCGCTCGAAATGGCCACCCTCAACGCCGGCCTCGGCAACTACTTCGGCACCACCGACGGCGTCCTGATCATCAATGCCGGCGAGAAGCAGGAGCTCGGCCTCCTCCCCGGCGACGTCGTCACCGCCGTCGACGGCCGCAAGGTGACCTCCCCGTCCCAACTGATGCGGATACTCCGCACCTACGAGCAGGGCGAAGAATTCAAGCTGCAGATCATGCGGCAGAAGCGGGCGGAGACGGTGTCGGGGAAGATGCCCTGAGAGGTCGTAGGTCGTAGGTCGTAGGTCGTAGGTCATAGGTCATAGGTCATAGGTCGTGGGTCGAAAGTCGGGTGCTGACGACTTACGACCTACGACTTATGACTTACGACCTTTCCCGCTTGACTCCCCGCCAAGTAAGCGCTCATTTACCTAATGCCCAAATTCAATCGCCGCGCCGCCGAGCGGCCTGCGGAGCTGCTCGACGCCGCGTTGGGGGAGTTCTACGCTCGCGGCTTCTCGGCCACCAAGATCGATGATATTGCCCGGCGGGCCGGGGTCACGGTGGGGACGGTGTACCGCTACTTCCCCTCCAAGGAAGCGCTCTTTCACGCCGTGGTGGAGCGGCAGCTCGACTCGTCCTGGAGTCGCGGTCGGGACATCGCCGAGGCGTACGGCAGCATGACGGCGCGGGAAGTGATCGGACTGCTGTTGGGACGGTGGGCGGCGGTGCTGCGCGAGCCGGAGGCGCGCCAGGTCGCGATCCTCATCATGCGCGAGGCGCCACTTTTCCCGGAGACCGTGAAGTTGTATGACGAGGAACTACTACAGAAGGGACGCCTCTCGATCGAGCGCGCCCTCCGTCACGGCATCGAGCGCGGCGAGTTCCCGCTCCTCGATGTGGCCCCCACGGCCCGTGCGCTCCTGGGGGCGCCGCTCGAGCGGGTGCTCTGGCAGGAGACCTTCGGGGGCACCGAGGAGGCGAGTGAACTGGTGGCGCTCCTGGTCCGCGGACTTCCCCGCCTCGAGCAGGTCTCGCTCCTCGACCCGCCGTCGCCCATCGCAAGCTCACCCGCCGAGCCACCCCTGCCGGCCGGGACGCTCCGGATCACCACGCTTCGTCCCCCCGAACCTCGTTAGGTTGCGATCATGGACCGACGGACCACGATCATCACGCGCGCGCTGAGACTCCGCTGCCCGAACTGTGGCGGCGGCAAGGTCTTCCATCATTGGCTGAGCATGGTGCAGGACTGCCCGACCTGCGGCTATTCGCTCGCCTCGGGCAATCGCGTCGGCGCCAATCTGCTGAACCTGGTCGCGTCGGAAGTGACGCTCTTTGTCGTCATGGGCGTGATCATCGTCCGCAGCTGGCCCAACCCGCCCTGGACCTTCCTGCAGTACGGCGCGCCGCTCCTGATGGCGCTCGCCCCGTTGGCACTCTTCCCGTTCTCCAAGATGCTCTTCATCGCCTTCGACCTGGCGATGCACCCGGGGGCGCAGCCGGATGCGAAGGTGCACGGCGTGGGTGGCTGATGCGGGTATTAGGCGAGGGGTGAGGGGTGAGGAGACATGTCATCCTGAGCGGAGCGTCCTGAAAGGACGCGCAGTCGAAGGACCTCTTCCCGATGCGCTCGGAGAGAGGTCCTTCGACTTCGCCCCGCCGCCCTGCGGGGGCGGGGCTTCGCTCAGGATGACACTTTGATCGAGCCCCACCGCCCCCACACCCACGCCACCACCACATACCCCGCCACCGCCGCCACCGTCACATCCGAGAGGAAGTGCGCGTGCGCCTGCACTCGGCTGAATGCGCACCCCGCCCCGAGGAAGAGCCAAACCGGCCACGCCTTGGGGTACATCCGACAGAGCAGCCAAGTCCCGGTGAACGCCACCAGCGCATGAGACGACGGCAACCCGATGTCGCGGGTGTAGAACGGTTGGTCGCTGAACGGCCGGAAGAAGTACGCCCCCTCGTGCAGCCCCGGCCGCTCTCGCCTGAACAGAATCTTGAGCACCTCGGCCGCGAGTCCACCTAAGGCCGGCGTCAGCGCGAGCAAGAGCGCGCGGCGTCGGTCGCGGGTCTGCAGCCAGAGTGCGCCGCCCAGCAGCAACCAGAGCGGGAGGAAACCGACCACGCGCAGCATCCGCCCGAAGTCGCGGTCGTAGACGCCGGGCTTCTCGAGATGGAGCCAGGCATAGCTGTCGCCAAGGTGGGCGAGGGCGATGGCGGCGACGGAGAGGAGGGCAACGCGGGTGACGGGGCGCATCCCGGAGTATAGCCGGAGGGCACTACCTTTCCGGAATGCGCCTCTCCCCTGCCATTGCGGCCGTGTTGCTCGCCGCCCCGCTCGCTGCCCAGGATCTCCCGCCGTACGTCCCCCTCAACCCCGCGCTCTCGTCGCGGTCGGCGCTCTATGCCCAGCCGATCGTGTCGCCCAAGCCGGGGTGGCAGCTGCGGATCGTGGCCGACTACACCAACGCCATCGAGAGCGCCACGTCCACCGACAACCGCGAGTACCTCTTCGACGCCGAGGTGCTGCAGGCCGACGTCTGGGTGACCCGCGACCTCTCGCCGCGCGCCTTCCTGCTCGCCAACGTCGCGGTGCGCGGTGGCTACGACGGCCACTTCGACGGCGCGCTCAATTGGTATCACGAGCTGATCGGCCTCCGCGTCCCGGCGCGCAATCGCCGGCCGGAGGACACCTTCGGCTGGGAGCAGACGCTGCCCGACGGTCGCGTGGTGAGCCGCCCGCGCCCCGGCACCTTCATTGGCGACCTCCGCCTCGGCGCCGGCCTCCGCTTTGGTCGCTCGCAACTGGTGGGCACCATCACCCTGCCGACCACCACCACCGACCAGAGCGGCTGGGGTCGCGAGGTGGTCGGCACCGCGGTGTCGTTCACGTCGCGACTCGCCGAGACCAACCGCATCGCGGTGGACGGCGGTCTCTCGGTGGGGTGGACGCCGACCACCGGCCCCCTCGCCGCGTACCAGCAGAGCACGTTCGTGGGCGGGATGCTCGGCGGACGGTGGCGCTTCTCCGGACGTCAGGCCGTCTTCGGCACCATCGCCTTCCAGAGCGCCAACTGGAAGGAGACCGGATGGACGCCGCTCGATGGGCGCGAGACCACGCTCGACTTCGGCGGGCTCTTTGTGCTGAAGGAATCGTGGCCCGAGTTGCAGGTGGGAATGGCGCAGGACATCGCGCCGCGGGGACCGGCGTTGGATGTGGGGTTCAAGGTGGGGTTGAGGTGGAGGTAGAGGTTGGGAGTCGTAGGTCGTAGGTCGTAGGTCGTAGGTCGCTTGAATTTGTCATCCTGAGCGGAGCAGCCTGAAAGGCTGCGTAGTCGAAGGACCTCTCTCCGAGCGCATCGGGAAGAGGTCCTTCGACTTCGCCCGCTTCGCGGGCTTCGCTCAGGATGACAGGGCCGGCGTAATCACCACCAACAAGCTCCGCGGCCCCTGCGCCCCGATCACCAGCGCGCGCTCGATATCCGCCGTCTTCGATGGCCCCGACACAAAGACCCCGAAGCCGGACGTATCGCGCGCCAGCGCTGCGTACGCCCCGTGCATGTCGGCCACCAGTTGGTCGGCACGGAGCAGCAGCACCAGGTGCATCGCCACGAACGGCAGCGCCCGGTGCGGCATCGCCTCCTCGGTGAGCCAGATGGCGCCGTTCTCGACCACGCCGAGCGCGCCGCGCAACACCACCAGATCGATCCCTTCGAGCGCGGTGAGTGGCGAACGAGCCGACACCTTGGTGGTGGAATGCGGATACTCCGCCACCATCGAGACCACCGTGGCCGATTCGGAATCGCGACTGGCGATCAGCCCATGGACCTCGGCCTCGCTGACCAGCCTGGCCTCCCCGCCCACCTCCTCGATCATCGCCATGAAGCGCTGCACGGCATCGTCCGGCAATGCCGCGCCGGCGGGCAGGTCAGGAAGTGGCCGCAGCTCGCCGCGATTGGCGCGCACCGCCTGAAGGATCCGCTCGCGACTCGTCATGTGGCACGGTTCCGTTTGTACCACTCGCGGAAGCTCTCGCGCGGCGCCACCGGCACCTCCCGCTCCTTCCCCCAGGCGGTGCGCCGCACCAGCCACGGCATATTGGCCGACATCCGCAACAGCGTGCGCCCCAGCCATCCCGCCGCCTCGTACCAACGGCGCGAGCCGAGTACGCCGCCGAGCCAGCGCATGCGCCGCCGCTTGGGCGCGCCGAGGTGGCCACCGCGCGCCACCAGCTGCCGCCACCCGTAGAGCTGCTGCGGAATGTCGATCTTGACCGGACAGACGTCGCCGCAACTCCCGCAGAGCGTCGAGGCAAAGGGAAGCGAGGCGTGCCGCGCGAGATCGATCCCCGGCGAGAGGATCGCGCCGATCGGGCCGGGAATGGTGGCGTCGTAACTGTGGCCGCCACTCCGCCGGTAGATCGGACAGGTATTCAGGCACGCGCCGCAGCGGATGCAGGCGAGCGCCTCGCGAAAGTCGGGGCGCCCCAAGTGCTCGCTGCGGCCGTTGTCCACGATCACCACGTGCAACGACGCGCCCGGACGAGGCTTCACGAAATGGGACGTATAGGCCGTGATCGGCTGCCCCGTGGCGCTCCGCGCCAGCAACCGGAGAAAGACGCCAAGATCGGCCACGCGCGGGATGAGCTTCTCGATCCCCATGGACGCAATGTGCAGCGGCGCCAGGTGCGCACCGAGATCGGCGTTCCCCTCGTTGGTGCAGACCACGATCGCCCCCGTCTCGGCGATCGCGAAGTTCACACCAGTGAGCGCTGCATCAGCGCCGAAGAGCGCCGCCCGCAACGGTCCGCGCGCCGCGTCGGCGAGGGTGGCCGGATCGTCCTCGTCGGGCGACGTCCCGAAGTGCTCTGCGAAGAGCGCCCCCACCTCGGCCTTTCGCTTGTGGATCGCCGGCATCACGATGTGACTCGGCGTCTCCCCCCCAAGCTGAATGATCCGCTCGCCGAGGTCGCTGTCCACGATCATGACGCCCTGCGCCTCGAGGTAACTATTGAGCTGGCATTCCTCGGTGAGCATCGACTTGCTCTTCACCAGCGTCCCGGCCTGGTGGGCGGCCAGGATGTCGTAGACGATCCGGTTGTGCTCGGCCGCATTGGCGGCCCAGTGCACCGTGACGCCGTTGGCCTTGGCGTTGCGCTCAAATTCCTCGAGATAGGTGTCGAGCCGCGACAGCGTGTGCGCCTTGATGCCCGACGCAAGAGTGCGGAGCGCCTCCCACTCGGGGATGGCGTGCGTCACCTGGTCGCGCTTGGCCCGGACAAACCAGAGTGCCTGATCGTGCCACGCCGCGCGCACGGCATCGGCGGAGAACGCCTCGGCGGCACGAGGATGCGTGGTACTGCTCACGGCCGCTCCCCATTGAGCAGCTGGGCCACGTGCATCACCGGCAGCGGCGCGGCCTGTCGCCGGATGATGCCCTCGAGGTGCATCAGGCACGACATGTCGGCACTCACCAGCACCTCGGCGCCATGCCGCCGATGGTCCGCGATCCGGTCGCTCCCCATGCGCGCCGAGATGGCGGCCTCGTCCACGGCAAAGGAACCGCCGAAGCCGCAGCACTCGTCGGCGCGATCAAGCGGGACCAGCTCGATCCCCGGCATGCGCCGGAGAAGTTGCTGCATTGGCCCGTCGCGCGGTGGGCCCAGCTCCGACGGGCTCCCCTGCCGGAGACCACGCAGCGCGTGGCAGCCGACATGCACTCCCACGCGGAAGGGAAAGGGAGGCGGCTCCCAGTCGGGGAGGGTGAGGAGGAACTCGCAGAGCTCGTGGGTCCGTGCCCGCACCCGGCGGACGGCGTCGGTCTGTGGCAGCTGGTCGAAGTGATGGCGCACGTGATGGACACAGCTTCCCGACGGCGCCACGATGGCGTCGTACTCCGCGAAGGTGCGCACGAAGCGCTCCTCGGCCGCGCGCGCATCGGACTCACAGCCGGCGTTGGCCATCGGCTGGCCGCAGCAGGTCTGCTCCATGGGAAAGGCCACGGTCACGCCGTGCGCCTCCAGCACCGCGAGCGTGGCACGCGCCACCTGCGGATAGAGCTGGTCCACGTAGCAGGGGACGAAGAGCGCCACCTTCATAGCGTGAAGATCGGCTCCATCAGCATCCACTTCTCGCCGTGCGCGGCCCAGGGGAGCGGCTCCTGGTAGTCCCACATGAGCTGTTCCCATGCCTGCACGCGGAGGTTGGCGGCATCGGCGGCCGACTTGGCGGCGAAGGAGAAGTTCTCTCCCACGTCCATGATCATGCAGAGCCGGTTCTGGAGCCGGTAGATGGTCATCGCCTCGATCCCGGCCTCGCGAATGCTGTCGAGCACCTCCGGCCACACGGCCTGATGCCAGGCATCGTACTGGGCGATCAATTCAGGATCGTCCTTGAGGTCGAGCGTGAGGCAGTAGCGTCGGGACATCGAGCCTCCTCAGGCCGTGGCAGCGTCGTCGAGCGGCAAACCGGTGACCGTGCGCCGATAGCCGCGGAAGCCGAAGTGGAACACCACCACGTAGCAGAGCGCCGGGACGATGAACGCGGTCTGGATGTCGCGTGTGTCGGAGAGGTAACCCATCACGGCGGGCAGGATGGCGCCGCCGACGATCGACATCACCAGCAGCGACGAGCCGAACTTGGTGTGGCCGCCGAGGCCGTCGAGTGCCAGCGCGAAGATGGTCGGGAACATGATCGAGTGGAAGAAGCCGATCATCACCAGCATCCAGATGGCCAAGGCGCCGGTGGTGTTGATCGCGACGACGGCGCTGGCGAGCGAGCCCGCCGCAAAGAGCGTGAGCAGGGTCGGCGCGGGGACCTTCTTCATAAGGGCGGCACCGAGGAAGCGGCCGATCATGAAGCCGAGCAGGTGGTACTTGAGGTAGCCTGCGGCGGCCTTTTCCGGGGTGCCCGGCAGCACGTGCTGGGCAAAACGGATCACGAAGCTCGCGACGCCGACCTGTGCACCGACGTAGCAGAACTGCGCGATCACCCCGCGCACCAGGTTGCCGTGCGCCCAGATGCTGCCGACGGCCGGCAGCTCGACGCCCGCCTCCTCGCGCACCTCGGGGAGTCGGGTGCGCCAGATCAGGAACGCCACCAGCAGGAAGAGCGCGGTGATCGCCAGGTAGGGCCCGCGCACCGCCTCGGCCTCGGTGATCCGGTAGAGCTCCACCGCCTCGGGACCCATCGCCGCAAGCTGCTCGCGGCTGTATTCCACGCCCGAGAGGATGAAGGTCGCCCCGATGAACGGCGTCACCAGCGCGCCGACCGAGTTGAACGCCTGTGCCGTGTTGAGCCGCCAGGCCGCCGTCTCCGGCGGGCCGAGCACGGTCACGTAGGGGTTGGCTGCGACTTCGAGGAAGCATTGGCCGCACGCCATCACGAACAACGCGAAGAGGAAGAAGCCATATTCGCGCGACGTGGCCGCCGGCAGGAAGAGCAGCGTGCCGGAGGCACAGATGAGCAACCCGACCAGGATCCCGCGCTTGTAGCCGACGCGCCGCATCAGCCATCCCGCTGGCAGCGCCGCCAGAAAGTAGCCGCCGAAGAAGGCCGTCTGGATCAGCGACGATTGGAAGTCGGTGAGGTCGAGCGCCTTCTTGAGGTGCGGGATGAGGATGTCGTTGAGGTTGACCCCGAGCGCCCAGAGGAAGAAGAGCGAGGTGATCAGCACCAGCGGAACGAGGAAGCGCCGTTCCGTGAGCGGAGCCGTCTGGGGAGTCATGGCGGGCCTGGGCGCGGGGTGAATGATCGGGAAGACATCGGCATCAGGTGATGGCGCGATCGAGATGGACGTAGCCGCCGTCCACGTGCAGCTGCTGGCCGGTGGTGTGCCCCGACTTGGCCGACAGCAGGAAGACCACCGCGGCGGCGATCTCCTCGGCCGTGGTCATCCGCTGCTCGAGCGGGATCTTCGCCTCGATCGCGGCCCGCTTGGCCTCCGGATCGGCATGCGTCGCGAGCCACTGCGCATAGAGCGGCGTCATCACCTCGGCGGGGATCACCGCGTTGACACGGATGCCGGCATGGAGCAGTTCGACGGCCCACTCGCGGGTGAGCGCGAGGATGGCGCCCTTGGCGGCGGCGTAGCCCGACGTGCCGCCCTGCCCCGTGAGCGCCACCTTCGAGGCGATGTTGACGATCGCCCCGCGCGACGCCTTGAGCGCGGCGAGGGCGTAGTGGGTCATCTCGTAATAGTGCGAGAGGTTGCGCCGGAGCGACTGGCCGAAGGCGGTCGGCGTGCCATGCTCGAGGCCGACGCTGTCGTTCACGCCCGCGTTGTTGACCAGCGCGTCGATGCGGCCGCACCGCTCCATCACCGCGAGCACCACTGCCGCGCACGCCTCCGCGCTGTCGAGTGATGCGACCACCACCTCGACGCGATGCCCGTCTGCCGCCATCTCGGCGGCAAGCGCATGGCTGGCGGACTCGTCGCGATCGACCACCACCGCCACCATGCCCTCGGCGGCGGCCGCGCGCACGATCGCCGCGCCGATCCCCTTGGCGCCGCCAGTCACGACCACGACCTTGCCGCTGAGTCCGAGATCCATCGGCTACTCCTTGATTCCGTACCACGCCACGGCGTTGCCACCGAAGATGGCGGCCCGCTCGTCGACACTCGCCCGCACCAGGTACTCGGCGATCACCTCGCGGACCTCTTCATAGCTGCCTGCCAGGAGGCAGACTGGCCAGTCGGAGCCCCAGAGCAGACGCTCGACGCCGAAGGTCTCGACGGCCACGTCGAGATAGCGACGCAGATCGGTCGGGCGCCACCCATCCCAGTCCGCCTCGGTGATGAGCCCCGAGAGCTTGCACGAGACGTTCGGTTGTGCGGCGAGGGCAGCGAAGTCGCTGGCCCACGGCTCGAGCGTTCCCGCCTTGATCAGCGGCTTGGCGAGGTGATCGAGCACGAAGCGCTGGTCGGGAAGCAGTGCCGCAAGGCGCGTGGCCGCGTGGAGCTGCCGCGGCACCAGCAGCAGGTCGAAGGTCAGGCCGAGCGGCGTGAGCGCCGCGATGCCGCGGACCACGTCGGGTTCGAGCAGGAACTCGTCGTTCGGTTCGCCCTGCACCAGGTGCCGTACGCCCCGGAAGCGCGGGTCGGCGGCAAAGTGTGCGAGGCGATCGCTCACCTGCGGCGATCGGAGATCGACCCACCCCACCACGCCGCGCACGAAGGGGTGCTCGCGCGCGAGGTCGAGGAGGAACTGCGTTTCGGCTTCGGATTGATCGGCCTGCACCGCGATGCAGCCATCCACGCCGTTGGCGGCGAGCAGCGGCGCCAGATGCTCGGGAAGAAAATCGCGACGCAGCACCGCCATCTCGGGGGTGATCCACTGGTCGCGCTCGGGCAGGTAGTGCCAGAAATGCTGGTGGGCGTCGAGGCGCAGCATCAGTCGCTCCGGCCCGGGTAGGCCGCGGCCACCTGCCGCGACGTGCCGAGTCCCTCGATGCCGAGCTCGACCACGTCGCCGGGCGCGAGGTAGCGCGGTGGCTTGAGGCCGAGGCCGACGCCGGCGGGCGTGCCGGTGGAGATCACGTCACCGGGCAGCAGCGTCATGAACTGCGAGAGGTAGCTCACCAGTGCGGGGACGCCGAAGATCATGTCGCCGGTGGTGCTGTCCTGCAGCCGTTCGCCGTTGACGGCGAGCCAGAGGGGCAGCGCATGCGGATCGGCGATCTCGTCGGTGGTGGCGAGGAACGGGCCGAGCGGGGCGAAGGTGTCGCAGCTCTTTCCCTTGACCCACTGGCCGCCGCGCTCCAGCTGATAGGCGCGCTCGGAGTAGTCGTTGTGGAGCGCGTAGCCTGCCACGTGGTGCATCGCCTCGGATTCACTGACGTAGCGCGCTGTCTTGCCGATCACCATCGCGAGCTCCACCTCCCAGTCGGTCTTCTCCGAGCCGGGAGGAATGATCACGTCGTCGTTCGGTCCGCACAGCGCGGTGGTGGACTTGAAGAAGATGATCGGCTCGGCCGGAATCGGCGCACCGGTCTCCATGGCATGGGCGCGATAGTTGAGGCCGATGCAGATGATCTTCGAGGGCCGGGCGATGCAGGAGCCGAGGCGCACCGAGGCGGGGACGGAGGGGAGCGAGGCGGCGTGACGCTCGAGCCAGATGGCGAGCCGGTTCAGGCCGTCACTCCCGAAGAAGCGCTCGTCCCAGTCCTCGCCGAACTCGGAGCAGTCGAGGCGAGTGCCATCGGCGGTGAGGATGCCCGGATGCTCATGACCTGGGGCGCCGACGCGGATCAGCTGCATGGTGGACTCCGGCCCTAACTGTTGAGGCGGATGAATCCGCCATCGAGCGGATAGTCGCTCCCGGTCACGAACGAGGCCTCGTCGGAGCAGAGGAAGAGCGCCAGGTCGGCCACTTCCTCGGGACGCCCCATCCGACCGATCGGCTGCGTCGCCGCGAGCTTGGCGAACATCTCGGCCTCGCGCCCCGGATAGTTCTTGGCGAGAAAGCCGTCCACGAACGGCGTGTGCACACGCGCCGGCGAGATGGCGTTGCAGCGCACGCCATGCTTGGCGTAGTCCTTGGCCACCGAGAGTGTCATCGCCACCACGGAGCCCTTGGTCATCGAGTAGGCAAAGCGATCGGCAATGCCGACGGTCGCGGCCACCGAGGCGATGTTGACGATCGCTCCCTCGCCACGCTCCCGCATGCCACCGATCACCGCCTGCATGCAGAGGTAGCTCCCCTTCACATTGACGGCGTAGAGTCGGTCGAAGTCGGCTTCGGGGGTGGTCTCCACGTTGCCGACATGCGCCACGCCGGCAGAGTTCACCAGTCGATGGATCGGTCCGCGCGCATGGATGGCGCCAAGGACGCGCGTCACATCGTCGTGGCGGCTCACGTCGCACGCATGCGCCCACGCGGTGCCACCCGCGGTCACGATGCCGTGCGCAGCTGCCTGCGCCGCCTCGGCGCCGATGTCCACCAGATGCACCGCCGCACCGGCCGCGGCGAAGGTCTGCGCAATCGCGAGTCCGATGCCGCTGCCGGCACCGGTGACCACTGCCGTCTTGCCATCGAGGCGGAACTTGCCTGCACTCAGAGAGACACTCCGCGTTTCCAGGGGATGAAGTCGTCCTGCCCGAGTTCTTCCGCGCGCGTGAGCTGGCCGCTCGCCACCGCGACGATCAGCTCGAGAATTTCCTCGCCCATCCCCGGCAGTGACACGTCACCCGAGAGGATGCGACCGCAATCGATGTCGATCAGGTCGGGCATCCGCTCGGCGAGCGCCGTGTTGGTGGCGAGCTTGACCACCGGCGCAATCGGATTCCCGGTGGGCGTGCCGAGGCCGGTGGTGAAGAGCACCACGGTGGCGCCGGCGCCGACCTGCGCGGTGGTGGCCTCGACGTCGTTGCCCGGAGTGCAGAGCAGGTTGAGCCCCGGCGTGCGCGCGTACTCGGGATAGTCGAGCACGTCGGTCACCGGCGAGAGCCCGCCCTTCCGCGCCGCACCCGCCGACTTCATCGCGTCGGTGATCAGCCCGTCCTTGATGTTGCCCGGCGAGGGGTTCATGTCGAAGCCCGACCCCACCGCCTTGGCGCGCGCGTTGTAGGCCGTCATCAAGTGCATGAAGCGCTCGGCGTGCCGCGGCTCGGTGCAGCGGTCCACGAGTTCCTGCTCCACGCCGCAGAGCTCGGGAAATTCCGCCAGCAGCGTGGTGCCCCCGAGGGCCGCGAGGAGATCGGCGGCGTGTCCCACGGCGGGGTTCGCGGTGATCCCCGAGAAGCCGTCGGAACCACCACACTTGAGCCCGACCGTGAGCTTCGACAGCGGCGCCTGCGCGCGGGTCACCTGATCGGCATCCACCAGGCCATAGAAGGTCTGCTCGATCGCCGCGGTGAGCATCGCCTGTTCGGAGGCTTGCCCCTGCTGCTCGAAGTAGAAGAGCGGCTTGGCAAAGTGCGGATCGCGCCGGGCAATCTCCTCGCGCAGCATGTCGCCTTGCGCGTGCTGGCAGCCGAGCGAGAGCACGGTGGCACCGGCCACGTTCGGATGGTGCAGGTAGCCGGCGAGGAGGCCGCAGAGGTTGCGCGAGTCCTCGCGCGTCCCGCCGCAGCCGCCGCTGTGGGTGAGGAACTTGATCCCGTCGATGTTGCCGAAGACGCGCCCCGACTGGCGCACTCGGCCTTGCGTGGAGCCGCGGCCCCCTTCGCCGTGGCGTTCGAGCAGCGCGCGCACCTGTTGCCGATAGATGTCGGGCGGGGCAAAGCCGAGTTCTTCCTCGAACGCCTGGCGGATCATGTTGACGTTGCGGTTCTCGCAGAAAACCAGCGGAATCACCAGCCAGTGGTTGCGCGTCCCCACCTGGCCATCGGCGCGATGATAGCCGAGGAAGGTGCGATGCTGCCACGCGGCAACGTCGGGCGGCGTCCATGTCGGGGCGCCGGTGGCGGGATACACCTCGGCGGCCGCGTGACGGACGTTGAGCGTGGTGATCGCCTCGCCGGCCGCGATCGGCAGCACGGCGCGACCGACGAGGATGCCGTACATGATGATCGGCTCGCCGACGTCGCGCGGCGTGGTGGTGAACTTGTGCTTGGGGGAAACGTCGGTGGTGAGCCGCAGTGTCTGCGTGCCGTCGCGGATCGACTCGCCGGCGGCGAGCGGCTCGATGGCCACGAGGACGTTGTCGTCGGGATGGACCCGCAGGACGCGATCGGGCATGGGCTTCCGGTTGGGGAATGCCCGGATGCTAACGCGGATCGATCAGGGAAGCGAGTCGGGCGCACCTTCGCCGAAGAGGAACTGCTCCATGTTGCGGAGCAGGAACTCCTTGGCCTTGGGCTGATGCGGGATCAGGGCGTAGTGGTTGATCAGCTGCTGCTGGGTCTTGAGCCATTCGGCCCAGCAGTTCCGGCAGATGGTGGTGTAGATCCGCTCCCCGAGCTCGTTGGCAAAGGGCTTGAAGGCCTGGGACTCACCGACGGTACCGCAGCGGACGCACGAGATCGAAGTCATGGGGCCAATATAAAGCCGACTTCGCCACTCGGAAATGCACCCTGATCAGGTCGTCGGTGCGCCGCCCTTGGTGAGCATCCGCTCGGTGAAGTCGAGCCGCTCGTGGACCTCGCTCAGCTCGGCGCGGAGATGGTCCACCTCGAGGCGGAGGTCCTCGATGGCGGCCATGCCGCCGTCGGCCAGCTCACCCGCCTTGTACTTCGCCTCCTCGAGGCGGGTCGCGGCGAGCTTGACCTGCATCGAGCGGTAGATCGCCATCAGGGGGATGGCGAAGATCATCAGCGGAATGAGGTCTTTCACCCGGGCTCCGGCGTTGGGGTTAGGTGGACCTACTCGCCAGTCCGGATGGCCTTCACGCCGGATGCCGTGCCAAAGCCAGTGGCCGCGCCGGCAATCAGGGCGGTCCCGCCGCCAACGATCGGGAGGAGCGCCACCACCGGGGTGGCCACCAGCATCACGGCGCCGCCGGCGATCCAGGGGGCGAGCGGGTGGCGGACCGCATCCACAAAGCGGAGGCGGGTGCGGACGTATTCCCGAGCAAATCCGAACGCGGTGAGGCCGACAAAGACGCCAATGGCCATACCGATGATGCCGCCGATGAAACCGAACATGCTGCCCTCCTTGGGGGTGACCTGTTTCAGTACGCAACAGGACCCGGGAAGATTCAGGGCCTCCTAGAACCGGATCAGCGCACTCCCCCAGAGGAAGCCCGACCCGAACGCCGTGAGCGCCACCAGGTCGCCCCGCTTGAGGAGTCCCTGCTCGAGGCACTCGTCGAGCGCAATCGGGATGGTGGCGCTGGTGGTGTTGCCGTAGCGCTGGATGTTGTTGTAGACCTGGTCGTCGCGCAGGCCGAGGCGTTTCTGCACCATCTCGGAGATGCGGAGGTTGGCCTGGTGGGGAATCAGCAGGGTGAGGTCGGCCGCCTCCTTGCCGCTCTTGGCGAGAACCGCGCCGACCGACTCCGGCATCCGCGTGGTAGCGTGCCGGAAGACCTCCTTGCCGTCCATGTCGAGAAAGCCGCGCCCTGCCATCACATGCTCGACCTGATTCCGGGGATGGTACATGCTCCCCGGCGTGTCCACCCAGAGCAGCTCGGCGTGCGCCCCCTCGGAATGGAGGTCCCAGGCGAGGATGTCCGAGCCGGCCGCCTCATCGCACGCCTGCACGATCGCCACGCCCGCGCCATCGGCGAAGATCACCGCCGTGTTCCGACCGTTGTCGTTGACCTCCATCCCGGTGCTCTGCAGCTCCGACCCGACCACCAGCACGGTGCGGTACATCCCGCTCTTGATATAGGCGTCGGCAATCGAGAGGCCGTAGACAAAGCCGCTGCACTGTGTCCGGATGTCGAGCGCCGGCACGGTGCCGATGCCGAGCGCCTTCTGGAGATAGACGCCGTTGCCGGGAGCGAAGTGATCGGAGGTGGAGGTCGCGTAGACGATCGCGTCAATCTCCGACGCCTCCATCCCCGCCTTGGCGAGGGCGCGTTGCGTCGCCAGCAGCGAGAAACCGGTGGCCGAGTCGCCCTCGACCGCCCAGTGACGCTGCTGGATCCCGGTACGCTGGCGAATCCATTCGTCGGTAGTGTCCATCACCTTGGCGAGATCGTCGTTGGTGACGACGCGGTCAGGTACGGCGCGGCCGGTGGCGACAATGCGGGTATTGGGCATCCCCAATATTAGCGTGGGGGCGCCGCCTGCCGCGCCCGGGCGACGTCCCCGCCCCTACACGCATCCCCGCCCCCGGGTTGATATTCCCCCGGATGCACCTCGTCACCCCCGCCATCGAGCATCTTCCGAGCTACATCGCCGCGCTCGAGCGGGGATGGTCGCCGGACACGCGACGCCCCGAGGCGGCGCCCGAGGAGCTCGAGCGGATCCACGCCGACCCGGCGCGCTTTCTGGCCGAGCAGGATGACATGCGGGCGAACGGGCCGCCGATCCATCTCCCCGACGGAACCGAGGTGCCGCGCCTCCCCGGCTATCGCCGCTGGCTCTGGGACGGCGAGTTCGCCGGCGTGATCTCGTTCCGCTGGCAGCCCGGCGGCGAGACGCTCCCCGACTACTGCCTCGGCCATGTCGGCTACACGGTGGTGCCGTGGCGTCAGGGTCGTGGCTACGCCACTGCGGCCCTTCGGCGCTTTCTCGCCGAGATGCCCGCGCTCGGCATGAAGTACATCGAGTTGACCTGCAACACCGACAACGCCGCCTCGCGTCGCGTGATCGAGGTCAACGGCGGCGTGCTGGTCGAGCGCTTCTCACCCCCGCACGTGGTTGGCGGCGGCGACAGCTATCGATTCCGGATTGCGCTGACACGGTAGGCGAGCGGCGAACCGCGAACAGCGAACAGGCGATAACCCACAGCATTGTCATCCTGAGCGAAGCCCCGCCCCCGAAGGGCGGCGGGGCGCAGTCGAAGGACCTACTCTCCCCCGGAGTCCCCTGCATGTTCTCGACGATTGGCGTGATGGTATTCGGCTTCCTCTCCTGGATCGTGGGCGCCGTCCTGTTGGTATTGGTGATCCGCCAGGGCTTGAAGCCGACGAACGAGCGGATCGATGCGCTGATTCGAGCGGTGGAGTCGCGCAACATGCGCTAGACTGCCGACGCCGTTGAACTGCTGGGCCAACGCGGAGCATGTGCCATGACGACTCGGACCCATGTGCACGAGGAGTCCTTTCCGGTGGACGCAACGCGGCTGTTCGCGCTGCTCCACACGCCGAGCGCGATTCGCGGCTGGTGGGGCGCCTCGCGCGTGATCGTGATGGCGGAGCGTGGCGGTCTCTGGGCGGCAACGTGGGGTGAGTCAGAGGACGACCCCGACTACGTGACGGTGGCAACCATCCGTGACTTCGAGCCACCGCATCGCATGGTGCTCGACGACCATCGCTACCGCGCCAAGTCCGGGCCGCTGCCGTTCACCGCCGAGTTCGTGACGGAGTTCCTCATCATGCCACATGCGGATGGGTGTTCACTACGGGCGACACAGACCGGGTTTCCTGCCGGCTCCGAAGCCGATGCGCACTACGCGGCGTGCCAGACCGGGTGGCGCGAAACGTTCGCGGGGATACGGCGGTTTCTCGATGATCGATGATCGAGAAGCGAGAAGCGAGAAATCTGGACGGGCTCGGCGCTGGGGTGTCCCTCGCAGCGGCTCCAAGGGCGGCGAGCCCTCACCTTGGGACGGAGGGCCGATTGCGGCGCCCCCGGCGCGCTGTATAGGGGGCGACGCGGCGAGCCGCTTTGGAGCCGCGAGAACGGACACCCCAGGTCGAGCCCGCTACACGAAACATCCCGGCCCATTCGTCATTACGCAGGTCCTTCGACTTCGCGCCGGCTGCGCCGTCGCTTCGCTCAGGATGACAGGGCGTTGAGAGGTCCTTCGACTACGCCCGCTTCGCGGGCTTCGCTCAGGATGACAAATTCTCGACCATCGATCATCGATCATCCTCGCTTCTCGCTTCTCGCTTCTCGCTTCTCGATCATCTCTCTCGCTTCACCGCCAGCTGCACCCACCCTGCCAGCACCAGTACCCCGCCGAGCACGCCGATGCCGACCATCGGCATCAGCCATTCCTTGGGAAAGAGGCTGCGACTGCCGAAGAGCACCGCCAGGCCGGCGAGGGTGCCGATCACATACCCGGCGCGCTCCAGCGGCACCACCGGCACCGGCGTCGGGAGGACGCGCTCGGCCGGAGCCACCAGAATGCTGCGCAGGCGGTCCCAATCCCAGCAGAGGAGGAAGGTGGACGCGAGCAGCATCAAGGAGGTGACATACACGGTCCCCACGAAGCCGACCGACCAGGTCACCACGGTCACGTTGAGGATGGTCGGGAAGTAGGCGACCGCACCCAGGGTGGCGGTGGCGGGAATCAGGAGAAGGACGCCGGCGACGACCTGACCGAGACCGATGAAGTTCCAGTAGAAACCGCTCTGGTACATCGCCTCGAAGAAGTAGCCAACCGACGTGTCGGTGCCCATCGAGGTGAAGCGGTGTCCGAGGACCTTGACCATCCCGGTCGGGATGAAGGCCAGGGCGAGCAGGATCCGCGAGATGATGGCGAGGCGCTGGAACGGGGGCCAGCCCCGGGCGCGGCGGTGGAGGTCATCGAAGAAGGCGATCATCGCAGGTTTCCATGTGAAACGGTTAGGTGCCGCCGTACGCTGGGGACTCGGCCCGGGTTTCGGTGCAGGTGCCACGATATCTTCCGAGGCCCGGGCCCCCGGCTGTCACCCTGGAGTGCTGCATGACCCTCGGACGATTTCTCGCCATGTGGTCGTTCATGGCCGTGGCGATGACCCTGAACGGCATCGGCCGCGAGCTGCTGCTCCGGCCACTCCTCCCGTCCTGGGCCACCGCCCTGAGCAGTGCGGTGCTCGGCGTGCTCTGGATCGGGTTGATCACCCGCTGGGGCTTCCGTCCGCTGCGCACCGCGACCACACCACCGCCGCCGACCACGCTCGCGGGTTACACCATCGCCCTCGTCGGACTCACCGTGGTGTTCGAGACGGTGCTCGGGCGCTTTGTTGATCACAAGTCGTGGGCCGAGATCCTCGAGCACTACGCGCTCTGGCGCGGCGAACTCTGGCCGATCGTGCTGGCCTGGCTCGGCGTGACCCCCTGGTTCTGGGCACGTCGCGGAGCAATCCGCTGAGCGCCGCGTCACCGGACGGCGTCTTTCTGGAGCGCGTGACGCTGCGCGAGGAGCGACGGCAACATGGCGTGCATCCCTTCGACATCCCGCTCCTGGCGCGCCCGTTCGCGTGGACCCTCACGACGCCCATCACGTTCCTGGTGGGCGAGAACGGCTCGGGGAAGTCGAGCCTGCTCGAAGGGATGGCGGCGGCGGTCGGCTTCAATCCGGGGGGCGGCAATCGCGATCACCGCTTCGGCCCCGAGACCGAGCGCTCCCCGCTCGGCGATGCGCTGGCTCTCTCCTGGCGACGCCGCGTGACGGGCGGCTTCTTTCTTCGGGCCGAGACGTTCTTCAACTTCGCCTCGTACCTGGAGGAGGTGGGAAGCACCTTCGCGGCGTACGGAGGCACACCGCTGCACGGGATGTCGCACGGCGAGGCCTTCCTGGCGCTCTTCCATCACCGCTTCCAGAGCGGACTCTTCCTGCTCGACGAACCCGAGGCGGCGCTCTCGCCGCAGCGGCAGCTCGCCTTCCTCAGTATTCTCCATGAGTTGAGCCGGGCCGGCACGGCCCAGTTCATCATTGCCACGCACTCGCCGATCCTGCTCGCCTTCCCCGGCGCCACTGTGCTGAGCCTCGATGGGGGCATGCTGACGTCGCTGGACTACACCGAGACGGAACACTTCCGGGTCACCCGTGATTTCCTGAATGCGCCGGAGCGCTTCTTCCGGCATCTCTTTGCGAAGGGGGAGTAGCCATGCGCCTACTGTTTCCATTCCTCGCGGCGGTGGCGGTGGCGGGATGCGCCCGGCAGCAGCCGAGCACGGCGGTCGCGATGCAGCCGAGCACCTCGGTGGCGATGCGGCCAACGTGTGGCAGCGCGGGGAGCGAACGACCCTGCTCCTTCATGGTCGCGCTGGCGTGGGACAGTATGCCGCCGGTGCCGAGATTTCCCCCGGCCCTGTTCTCGGCGGGGATACGGGGCGAAGTCAGGGTGCGCTTCGGCGTGGACAGCAGCGGACGCGTCGATTCCGCCACCATCGTCGTGCAATCCTCGACGAATCGCGCCTGGATCGAGCCGGTGACGAAGGCCGTGGCGCGGTGGAGCGTGGCGGTCCCCGACACGCGTGCCGCGCGCGCGCCATGGCAGCAGGAGGTGACGGTGCGCTTCCAGGCCGATGCGCCCGACTGCCCGGTCAACGTCCCCGCGAAGTTGCCCATCGCAAGCTGGAGCGTCACGCCCGACCCGGTGCTGACGATTGCCGGTTGCCCAGCGCGCATCTCCCGTGATCGACTGCGTCCGGCTCCGGTTCGTCCCTAGCAATCACCTCTCCTCGGCGGCACTCTCGTGTACGGACTCATCGGCAAGATGCTCACCCAGCCTGGTCAGCGCGACGCACTGATCGACATCCTCCTCGACGGCGTCGCCGGCATGCCGGGATGCCACAGCTACATCGTGGCGCGCGACCCGAGCAACGCCGATGCGATCTGGATCACCGAAGTGTGGGACAGCAAGGAATCGCACGCCGCCTCGCTGCAGCTCCCCTCCGTGAAGGAAGCCATTGCGAAGGGTCGGCCGATGATCGCGGGGTTCGGCGAGCGGTATGAGACGGAGCCGGTGGGGGGATGGGGAGATCGATGATCGATGATCGATGGTCGATGATTGAGCGGTGTGGGTTGAGGGGTGAGGGGTGGGCGCCCGTCATCCCGAGCAACGCTCGGGACGACAGCGCTCCTTCGGCGAACTCCGCCCCCCTAGCTCGCCGGCACGAAACGACACCCAACCTCCTGCGCCACCGAGACCGCGAAGATTCCTGAGGGCTGCAGGATGACACCCGGGACGAGATCGCGAACTGCCGCCGCATAGGCGGCCTCCTCCGACAGTCCCGTCCCGACGTAACGCGGCACCACGTAATGGCGCAGGGCGAGGTCGCACGCGAGCATGATGCCGCCCTCCGCCGCGAACTGCTCCAGGGTGAAGTGGCGGAACGGCTCCGGCACCTCGGCGCGCGCGGCGCGCATCGGATTGACCTTGAGGGGGGCGCCAGCGGCGTCCTTGAAGCCGTGACGCTCGGCCGCAGCAAACCTGGCCCAGTACGGATCGTTCATGGCCAACTCGATGCCGTTGTGCCGCAGCACCAGCACTCGGCTCATCTCCGCCTGCGTGGTGCCGAAGACTTCGGTCATCTGCCGCCCCCAGACCACGGCACGCAAGACCGGATCGCCCTCGCTCACTTCGGGCGCATCGAACACCGCGCGATGCGCACCGCGGAGGCGGGTGCGCCACGACATGTCCCACTTGGCAGATCGCGGGGATGCCCCGCTCGCGCGCGTGGGGGACGGCAGCGGTTCGGCGCCGACGAGGACCCGTGGGGTCGCCGGACCCAGCAGTGTGGCAGCGCCGAGCATGCCGAGGAAGTCGCGTCGTGCGGTGGCCATGATGTCCTCCGGAACAGGGGGTGAAGTGCGGTCTCGCCAACAGATGCGCGGAACCCCCGCCACACCCGACACGCGCGCCGCCGTGGCGCCATATTCTCTGCTGGCTCGGTTTCCGGGAGGGTCCACGATGAAGGTGCAGGACGTGCTCGACAAGCTCAAGTCGCTCGGCGATCCGAGGGTGCGCGCCCACAACGTCAAGTTCGGCGCCGGCGACAATCAGTTCGGTGCCAAGCTCGGCGACATCCGGAAGGTCGCCGCCACCATCAAGGCCGATCACTCCGCGGCGATGGCGCTCTGGAACACCGGGATCATTGACGCGCAACTCACGGCGATCCTTCTCATCAAGCCGAAGAAGCTGTCGCTCGACGAGCTCGACCAGATGGTGCGCGAAGCGACCTTCTCACAGGTGGCCGACTGGGTCAACGCCTACCTGGTCAAGGAGCATCCCGAGAAGGAGGCACTCCGCGTGCGCTGGATGGCCGACGCCGATCCCTGGGCCGCGCGCGCCGGCTGGGGCCTCACGTCGGGTCGGGTGGCCCGGAGCCCCGAGGGAATCGACGTGGCGGCGCTGCTGGACCGCATCGAGGCGGAGATGGCAACTGCCCCCGCACCAACGCAGTGGACCATGAACAGCTGCCTCGCCAACATCGGCATCCATCACCCCGCGCTCCGTGCTCGCGCACTCGCCATCGGCGAGCGACTCGGCATCTATCGCGACTATCCCACCTCGAAGGGATGCACGTCGCCGTTCGCGCCGATCTGGATCGCTGAGATGGTGAAGCGACAGGGATGAGACGTGAGTCCTGAGTCGTGAGATGGCGCACCAGCCGCGGCCATCAGGCCGCGGTGAGCGGCGTCCGCGTCCTCCTCGCGCTCGCGTTCATCACGGCCGGCGTGCTGCACTTCGTGAAGCCCGAGCCGTATCTCGCAATCATGCCGCCTTGGCTCCCGGCGCATGCGCTGCTGGTGCAGATCAGCGGAGTTGCCGAGCTCGCGGGTGGAATCGGCTTGCTGGTGGAGCGGTGGCGGCGCGCGGCGGGGATCGGGCTGATGCTGTTGCTGCTGGCGATCCTGCCAGCCAACATCCAGATGCTGCTGAACTATCAGGCGCGCGGTGCGCCTGCAGGCGAGATCACGCTGCTCTGGCTACGGCTGCCGCTGCAGTTGGTGTTGATGGCCGCGGTGTGGTGGGTGGCGGTGCGATCTTCAGCCGCGAAAGCCCGCCCTGAGCGATAGCGAAGGGTCAGTCCGCGGTAAGACGTGAGACGTATCCTGCACCGTGCCATTGTCATCCTGAGCGAAGCCCCGCCCCCGCAGGGCGGCGGGGCGCAGTCGAAGGACCTCCATAGGAGCTCCAGTGCGCGCTTCCCTCGCCACCATACTGCCCCTCGCCCTGGTCGCGTGCAGTGCACCGCCCGACCGCGCTGTGCCCACTGCGAGTGTTCGCGACTCCGCCGGCGTACAAATCGTGACGAGTGCCGATCCCGCATGGGGCGCAGGTGAGGGGTGGCAGGTCGATTCCGTGCCGCTCATGGTACTCGGCGCGAATGAGGACGACCCGCAGCAGCAGTGGCCGAACATTCAGACGGCGGTCCGCCTCGCTGACGGAAGTGTCGTGGTTGCGGTTGATGGAACGCTCCGCCGCTTCGGCCCTGACGGACGCTTTGACCGGGTGATGAGCGTGCGAGGCGAGGGCCCCGGTGAATTCGAGAGCATCGGTGCGCTCCAGGTCATGCCAGGCGACACGCTCCGTGTGCACGACCCATGGCTCTCACGGGTTGCCTTCTATGCCCCCGATGGCCGATACGTCCGCGAAGATCCACCGGCGCTGGCGCAATTCGAGGCACTCGCCAAGTGGGTCGAGTGCATACCGATGCTCCTATCGGATGGAACGAGGCTCGGATGTCAGTACGATTCCGCTGCTGTGAAGGCGCTCGGCGGCGACCCCAAGGGCGAGAACGAACCTGGGACACATCGCAAGCTGATACGGCGATGGGCCGCCTCACCCGCGCTCGACACCACCTACCCGTTGGGGATGTTCTCCGGACTCACCAGCCATGCTGTTGCTCTGGCCCCCGGTCGCGTGGTCTACGTCGTTCACCCGTTCGACCCCTGGCCTCAGATCGCCGGTGGGGGAACACCAGTCCGCGTCGCGCTCTGGGCGAGTCACGACTATCGCATCGAAATCTGGACCCCGACCGGCGTACTCGAGCGAATCGTCCAGCGTGTCGGCGCACGGCGTACGCCGCGTGAAGGTGAAGCCGCCCGGGAGCGGCCGTACATGGCCCGAACGCTTGGCCACCTCGACGTCGCGACACGCGAGCGCGTCATGGATGCGGTCCCGAGGCCGGATTCCATGCCAGCCGTCGTTGATCTGGAGTTCACCAGCGATGGCCACCTGCTGGTGCAGCGCGAGGGGATGTTGGGAGGCCAATCGACCTCGATCTGGGATGTGTTCGCACCAGATGGTCGCTTCTTGGGAGCGTTCGAGATCCCGGGAAGAGCCCGCATCATTCAGGCAGGCATCGACTTCTTTCTTGTCCAGCGAGCGAGTGAAGAACTCGGCGTGCTGATTGAGGTCTATCGCGTCAGACGATAGGGTCCTATGCTGCAGGTCACTCCACGACAGTCGAGGCCCCCGTGCAACCGCTCACCAAACTCCGCGCCATCTTCACCCTCGGTGTGGTCTCCGGAATCTTCTGGTGGCTCGCCTTCGCCCTGGGGCGCGCCGGCTACGAACTCATCGAGTACGGTCGCTTCGGCCTCGCCTTCGGTGGGCGGATGCAGCTGACCATCGCCCTCATCGGCTTCCTCGGCGGCGTGGTCTACGCCACTGCGATCGCGCTCCTGCCACAACGCGAAGGGCGCCCTGCCCTGAGTGCCGGCCGTTCCGCGCTGCTCGGCGCAGTCGGTGGCGCGATCGTCCTGCTGGTGCTGCGCTTCCTGATCATCGGCGACGTGGTCTCCGGCGGCCTGCTGGGGAGCGTCCTCTTCCCGATGGCAGTCTGCAGCATTCTCGGCTCCGTCACCGCGCTGGCGATCGGTGGCACGGCCAGGCGAGGCCAGCTGCCGCCAGGGCCTATCCAATAGCCTTGGCGATCGCCTTTCGACTGGCGCCAAGGTGCAGCAGCGACCGTACCAGCAGATCGAAGGAGACGGTGGGGTCGGCCGCCTCCATCTTGGCCACGCGCGACTGGCTGGATCCCAGTTGCCGCGCCAGCGCCCCCTGGGTGAGACCCTTCCTTGTACGCCACACACGGAGCGACTCGCTCAGTGCCAGCTTCATTTCCACCAATGCGACTTCCTCGGGGGAAAGCTCAAGGAAATCGTTGGTCGATCCGACGTTCCAGCCAGCACGCTCTAGCCGCTGTCGCTTTATCGCTTTCATCCGGTCATTCTCCCGCTGCGTCGTCGTAGGCACGGAATCGGGATCGACAAGTCCTGATTACCAATTGCGGAGTCTGCGTCGTCTTCTTCGCGAAGATCTCACCGATCACCACGGCATCTGGATCCACGCGGTAAACGATGCGCCATGTCACGTTCGCGTCAACAACGCGCAGCTCATGCACGTGGAGACCAACCGACGGGAGTGGCCTAGAATGAGGAAGCGACAGCGTGTCACCCCGCTGCAACTGCCGCAGCAGCAGCCCGGCTTCGAGTCGGGCTGTCGACGAGAAGGGTGGTGAAATCACCCGCCCCTTGAGCCAGACTAGCGGCTTGCGCGAGTCAGGCACGGGGGAAGTAATATGTCACGTGTGACATGTCCACAAGGGCGCGGAGGGACCAGGACATCTCGGAAGGTGCCGTCGCGCACCCTTGCAGGTGGCACATTCGACGGCCTGCCGGGGCCCGCTTATTCGTGACCGGCTGACCGAGCGCTTCACCGCTCACTTACACCCGCTTGCCAGACATGGCCATCGTCATCAAGACATCCCGCGCCCCCGGCGAATCACCCGCTCCGCCACCACCACGTTGATCATCCACCCGGCCGCCATCATCACGGCGCGGGGCCCTTCACTCGGTGCGCCGACCAGCACGAACCACGGCAGATGCGTGAGCACCTGCGTCCCGGCCCCCATGCCGATGGCGTAGGCACGAGTCATCCAGGCACCATGGGCGGCGAAGTCACGACGACGGATCGCCGCCACGCCCATGACGACGGCAACGGCCATCGCCGTGCCGAAGAAGAGCCGCATCAGGTACAACGCGATGCCATCCGCCTCGGGCCACGGATACCACAGCGTCATCCAGAGGCCGGACAACGCGACCACCAGCGCGAGCGGTACCAGGATGCGTCCGGCGATCGCATGCCAACGCCCCGCGCGCCGGCGCCAGGCACTCGAGAATTGCAGGGCGCCCAGCAGCGCGAACGGGATTGCCGTCACGATGTGCAGCACCACCGGGAGCGGCATCGCGAAGAAGCGCGCGTTGCCGAGGGTCACCGGGCCGCCACGCGTCAGCTCGACCACGCGCGCCATCCCGGCCACCGACGGGACCAGCGCCAGCACCACGAGGAGCGCGGGAACCGTCCAGACGCCAGCGTGCATGCGGGACCGCATCACGCCGTCATCCGCGCCACCGCCCGACGCACCAGCGGCGCCACCACGAACACCGTCGGGAACGCGATCGGCCAGGTCCGGAGGCAGCTGCGGCCCCACTGGGTGAACAGGTCGGGGTGCATCCCCTGCGTGGTGAAGAGCACGTAGCCCGAGACGATGGCCACCATGATGGCTGAGAGCATCGCACTGAAGAGCAGCGGGGCGAAGCGGGTGGGGATGCGCATGGGAATCTCCTGATGATGTGAGGACGTAGGGCCGGTCACGACACGAACAGCGCGAGATGGAGCCGGCCCGCGAGGTAGAGGCCGAGGCCGTAGAGGGTGTGACTGATCAGGCTTTGCAGCCGGGCGGCGTTGGGGCGCGGCGTCCGCGAGGCGGCGATCCCCGCACCCATGGCCGGCTGCATGATCAGGAGCGGTGCGGCGGTGGTGCCGATGCCGACGAGCAGCGCGGGCGCGAGTGTCGGCTGCCGCAGCCATTCGGCGCCCGTGATGGCGAGGAGCAGCGCCGCGAAGCCGATCCCGATCAGGTAGTGCACGCTCCAGCCGATCACGCGCTCGCCGCGCACCGGCTCGGCGCGCGCGATGGCGTCGTGGCGGAAGCGGCCCCGGGCCATCCACCCGACCCAGCGACCGATGAGGGCGTAGTCGAGACGGGCGAAGCCGAAGAGCGGCTGACGCAGCGCGCCCCAGAGGTCCATCACCGCGGTGGCACCGATCCCGATCGGCAGGGCATGCAGCAGGTAGTTCATGGTTCCTCCCCCAGGTGTCCTTGACCCTTCGCGCAGAGAGGTTACAACTTCAAGTCAACTTGAGGTCAAGGGGGGGCCATGGACATCGGGGAGTTGGCGCGACGTTCGGGGGCGGCACCGTCGGCGCTACGCTTCTACGAGGAGAAGGGACTGATCCGTTCGAGCGGGCGGCGCGGGTTGCGCCGCCAGTACCCGCCGGAGGCGCTGGACCAGCTGGCGTTGATCACGTTGGGGCGTTCGGCTGGACTCACGCTCGACGAGATCGGGCGGATGCTGTCGGTGGGTGGGCGCGCGAAGGTCGATCGGACGCTGCTGGCCTCGCGCGCTGATGCGTGCGACGAGCAGATCCGGCAACTCACCACCATCCGCGATGGCTTGCGCCACGCCGCGGCGTGTCAGGCCCCCGACCACCTGGCCTGCCCCAAGTTCCGGCGTCTGATGGGGCTGGCGGTGCGCAAGGCGGTGACCACCCCGAAACGAGCCCCCCGAAGGAGACTCCCCCGTGCATCCTGACACCACGGCCTACAACGCCGCGCTCACACCCGCCGATCGCAAGATCGCCGACCTCCTGGCCCGCGAGATTGCTCGTGCGCTGCCCGAGGCCGAGAACAAGGTCTGGCATGCGCATCCGGTCTGGTTCCTCGAGGGGAACCCGGTGGTCGGCTACAGCAAGCTGAAGGGCAACGTGCGGCTGCTCTTCTGGAGCGGGCAGTCGTTCGACGAGGCGGGGCTCGCGCCGGAGGGCAAATTCAAGGCGGCGGAGGCGCGCTACACCGCAGTGGAGGCGGTGGACACCGTGGCGCTGGCGCGCTGGCTGAAGAAGGCCCGGGAGATCCAGTGGGACTACAAGAACATCGTGAAGCGGAAGGGGAAGCTGGAGCGGCTGAAGTAGCGACGTCACACAATGAAACTTTTGTCACCCGATTCACGACGTTGGTTGATCCGAGCTCGACCTAAACACCCCGAACGGACCCCCCGATGCCAAGTGCGTTGCTGCGATCCCTAGCGTGCGGTGTCACCGCATCCCTCTGCCTGCTCGCCGCCCCCGCGCCCGCCCAGAGTGACGACGAGATCCAGATCCGTCGGGTGATCGGCGTCTATTTCCGTGGGCACGCCACCGCGAACGCCGATACGATGCGCGCCGCCTTCCTCCCGACGGCCCACATCGAGGGAATGCGCAACGGCGTGTTCACTTCGTGGACCGTGGATCAGTACGTCGCGGGCTTTCGGGGCACGCCGGCGGCCGACGAGGCCACGCGCACCCGGGTGATCGACGTGGTGGACCGAGTCGGGAGTGCCGCGATGGTGAAGGCGACGCTGAAGCACGGCGCGACGACCTTCACGGACTACTTTGTCCTGCTCAAGGCCGGCGACCAGTGGTTGATCGCGAACAAGGTCTATCATGGGCAGCGGTAGCGGCACACGGACGCGCCGCTCCCGGGTGCTCACGGCCTTGCGACAGTTCGCCATCTCCACCCTCGTCCTGCTCGTCGCGGTCATTGCGTTCGGGCTCTTCATCGGGGCCGATGCCCACCTCTTCGAAGACCGGCTCGCCTATCACCTCGACGGCGAAGTCCACGTCTTCTTCGAGGACGGCGTCCCGGTGGCGCATGTGGTGCGAGGCGACAACGACCGCGGCTTCTCGGTGGACACCATCAGGCCGAATGGCGACGGCGTGACCACCATTCGCGTCACCTATCCCGCCGACAGCAGCGCCTTCGACGTCACGCTGGATACCGCGATCGAAACACCGATGGCCATCCAGTCCGACGGCGAACCGGTCGTGGCGCTCTCCGATATCGAGAGCGGCTTCGGCGCATTTCGCGATTTCCTGGTGACGCACGGCGTCGCCGACTCCGCGATGCGCTGGACCTTCGGCACGGGGCACCTGGTGCTGGTCGGCGACTTCGTCGACCGCGGGGCTTCGACCACGCCAGTCCTCTGGGCGGCCTATGCGCTCGAGCAGTCGGCACGCCTGGCCGGCGGCACGGTGCACTTCATTGTCGGCAACCACGAAATCAAGAACCTGCAGGGCAACTTCCAGACGGCCGAGGAGAAGTACTTTCACATCGCAGGGATACTCGGCAAGCAGCAATCACAACTCTTCGACGACGACGCCTTCCTCGGACGGTGGCTCGCGTCGAAGAACGTGGTCGAAGTGATCAACGGTGTGGCGTTCGTGCATGGCGGACTGCATCCCGACATCACTAAATACCAGCTGTCGATCGAGGAGATCAACCGGATCGTGCGCGAAGGCTACCGCACCCCCTACTACTCGCCAGTGACGGTGACCCAGGAGTCGTTCCTCCGCTCCGGCACCACCGGCCCG
The DNA here is from genome assembly GCA_033764505.1 of Gemmatimonadales bacterium. Lineage (GTDB taxonomy): Bacteria > Gemmatimonadota > Gemmatimonadetes > Gemmatimonadales > GWC2-71-9 > Palsa-1233. Next base: position 179,535 of record JANRIW010000028.1, on the reverse strand, counting down.
GCGTGGTATCGCGGCTACTTCAAGGACGACCTCACTCCTGACCAGATCACGCGCAGCCTGGAGTCCGTGGGCGCGAATGCCGTGGTCGTGGGACACACCCTGCAGGGCAAGGTCAAGGTGAAGCATCAGGGCAAGGTGATCGCGATCGACGTGAAGCACCCGAAGGACTACCTGACAAGTTTTCCGTTTCGCCGGAGCGAGGGGCTCTTGATCAAGGACGGCACCCTCTTCCGACTGCTGGACGATGGTGACCGGCGGGAGATCGGTACGGTCCCCATCGACCAGGGCAATCCAACGATCAACGGGCGGCGGTAGGTTACTCGTACCGGAGCGCGCGCACCGGCTCCAGGCGCGACGCCCGCAGCGCCGGCATCAGCCCTGCCCCGAATGCCACCACGGTGAGCGCGGCGGCAGAGGCGAACATCACCAGTGGATCGCTGCCCTGCAGCTGGTAGAGCAGCGACTCCGCCGCGCGGCCGATCCCGACCGCGGCGAGCAGCCCCAGTCCCCCGCCCACCAGCGTCATGAGTCCCACCTGCCGGAGGACCATCTGGCGGACCTGCCCCGGGCCCGCGCCGAGCGCCATGCGCACGCCGAACTCGCGGGTCCGCTGCGTCACCGTGTACGCCAGCACGCCGTAGAGGCCGATCGCGGCGAGCAGCGTCGCGAGCAGGGCGAACGCCAGCGAGAAGAGCGAGACCAGTCGATCGAGGAAGATGTTCTCGCGGATCTGCTCCGGCATCGTGCGCAATGATTCGATCGGCAGGTTCTCGTCGAGCGACCGGATCACGCGCGGGATCACCGGAATGAGGCTCGCCGGGTCGCCCGCCACCTTGGTGTAGAAGATCAGCGAGCCAATCCGGGTGTCCTGCGCGACCGGCGTGTAGAAGATCGGGGGCGTCTCGTCCTTCACGCCCCGATACTTGGCGTCTCGCACCAATCCGACGATCTCCACATCGAGGCTGTCGTTGCCCAGGTCCATGCGACGACCAACCGGGTTGGCACCGAGATTGAACTTCTTCGCGAAGGCCTGGTTGACGATCGCGACCTTGGGCGCCCCCAGCACGTCGCTGCCCGAGAACTCCCGCCCGACCATCACCGGAATCCCGATCACCCCGAAGTAGTCCGGTCCCACCGTGTTGGTGCGCGAGTTGTTGTCGACGTCCGGACCCTTCGGGAATCCCTCGACGCCGACGTCGGTGCCCCAGCTGCTCCCGGAGAGGAGCGGGACCTGCGCCCCGGCGACGCCCTGCACACCCGGCACGTCGCGGAGCGATTCCGCCACGCGCTGGAACAACTGTTGCGACCGTTCCGGCGTGTAGCCATTCAATTCCGGAGAGATGCCGAAGGTGACGAGCTGCGTGGCATCGAGCCCGAGATCGATGCGGCTGATGTTCGCGAGACTCTTGGTGAAGAGACCAGCCGACGCGAGGAGCGCCATCGCCAGGCCGATCTGGCCGGTGGCCAGCGCGGTGCGCCACCGTGCCGCGGCGCGTCCCCCGGATGTCTGGCCGCCCTGTTCGCGAATCGACGTGATCAGGTCCGGGCGCGTGGCGTGGATGGCCGGAAAGAGGCCGAACAACAACGCGGTCACCATGCCCAGCACGGCCGTGAAGCCGATCACGCGCAGGTCGAGGGTCGGAGAGAAGGTGGACGCGGCGTTCTCCGGCATGATGGAGCGGAGCGTGCGCAACGTGACGACGGCAACGCCGAGTCCCGCGACGACGCCGGCGACGGCAAGCAATGCCGACTCCGTGAGCAGCTGCCGCAGGAGCTGGCCTCGCGTTCCGCCGAGCGCGAGGCGGACCGACATCTCGCTGGAACGTGCCGCGCCGCGGGCGAGCAGGAGGTTCGAGATATTGGCGCAGGCAATCAGCAAGACCAGCAGGGTGACGCCGAACAGCATCGCGAGCGGCGTCCCCGCCTCGGCGCGCACGGAGCTCTGGCCCTGCCGCCCCGGCACCAGCACCAACGGCTTGGTACGGAACTCGGCCATCGTCTTGTCGCTCATCCCCGTCTGCAGCGCGGCTTCGACTTCGTTCAAGATCGTGCGGTAGACCGGCGCCATCTGGGCCGATGCCTGCTCGAGCGAGACCCCCGGCTTGAGCCGGGCAAAGAGATAGGCCCAGTACGCCCTGCGGTTCTCGAGGCCGCGCGAGCCCGGCTGCATGGTGCCACGCATCGTGATCGGGACATAGAGCCGGGGCGCGAGCCCCAGGGTGGTGCCGCGGAAGCCGCGCGGTGCCACGCCGATCACTTCCAGCGACTGCCCATTGACCACGATCACCTTGCCGATCACGCTGGCATCGCTGCCGAGCGTGCCGCGCCAGTACTCATCGCTCAGGACCACCACGGCACCGTCGCCGGGGTTCTTGGCATCGTCAGGGCCGATCAGGCGGCCGAGGCGCGGCGTCAGGCCGAGCACCGAGAAGTAGGAGCCGGAGACGAGGAGGCCGTCCCCGTTCATCGTCTGCCCCTGCGCGGAGATGTTGGCGCTGAAGCCGACGTGTGCCGCGATGTCGGTGAAGGAGGCCTGTTCCCGTTGCAGGTCCTGGAACATCGGATAGGAGAAGACTTCGTTGCAGTCGCCGATCTGGCTGCAGCTCTGCGATCCCGGATTCGGGCCTGGCGCCTTGAAGCTCACCAGCCGGTCGGGCTCCGGCACCGGAAGCGGTCGGAGCAGCATCTGGTCCACGACGGAGTAGATCGCCGCGTTGGCCCCGATTCCGAGGGCGAGCGAGGCGATCGCGACGCCCGTGACGAACGGACTCTTGCGCAGATGACGGAGGGCGAGGCGGAGATTCACCGGGCTGCATCCTGGAGAGGGTCAGGACAGTGAGACGCCCAGCAACCCGGATTGGTTGCAGGGCGCAACACTCCTAACCTCTCCCGAACATCCCGAGTGCTCCGCGCTAGTCGGCTCGCAGCGCAATCACCGGGTCGATGCGGACGGCACGGCGCGTCGGGACCCAGGTCGCGACCAGGCTCAACCCCGCCACGAGACCCACCACCACCATCAGCACCGCCGGATCGGTGGGGCTCACTTCAAAGAGGAAAGAGGTGAGCACCCGGGTCCCCAGGACGGCGCCGCCAAGGCCGAGCACGATCCCCACCCCGACAAGTCGGACGGAGTGGGCCATGACCAGGGCGCCGATCTGGCGACCGCTCGCGCCGATGGCCACGCGAATGCCGAGCTCGCGCTCGCGCTGCCCGACCACATACGCGATCACGCCATAGAGCCCAATGGCACTGAGCAGGAGGGCCATCGCCGCCGCGATGGCGATCAGGCTCAACATCAGGGTGCGATTGGCCATCGAGTCGGCGACCAGCGCCGACATCGGGCGCGCCGCCGACGCCGGGACAGCCGGATCGATCCGGCCGAGCGCCTCGGCCACCACCCGCTGCACGGTGATCGGCTCGAGCGTTGGCGCCTTCACCACCATGTGCATGTTGAGCGGCACGTTGTTCGTCAGCGCGCTGTCGGGCTGGACAATGGGGAAGTAGGCCATCTCCCCCGGCGGCGTGTCGAGCGAATTCCCGTGGACCTCACCGGTCACGCCCACCACCCGATCCCACGAGACGCCGCTGCAGCACTGGATGCGTCGGCCGATCGGGTTCTGGTCGGGCCAGAGGCGCTGCGCCAAGGCGGGCGACACCACCACACCTCCGACTCGCTGCGCCATGTCCCCCCAGGTGGGCGTGCTCCCGCGCACCGCGATGCCCATCGTCTCGAAGTACCCCGGCGACACTTGAACGAGCGGGATGCAGCGCCCCCGCGGCCCGAGCGCACCCTCCGCTTCGGCCGAGACGCCGGTGCATCCCAGATCGCCGGCGAGCGGGAGTGCCTCCGTGAATCCCACCGATTGCACGCCAGGCACCGCCGCCACCTCTTCGGCCAGCCGCCGGTAGAGGACGGCCGCGGCCTCGTAGCTGCGATAGCTGACCGGCGAGAGCGCCAGATCGAGGGTGATGACGCCCTCGGGCTCGAAGCCGGGATCGACCGCGCGCAGTCGCAGGCCGCTGCGAATGAGCAGGCCGGCCGCCGCGAGCAGGATGACGGTGAGCGCCACCTGGCCCACCACCAGCACGTTGCGTGCGATGGTGCGGCGCCGCGAGCCGGCCAGGCTGCGCGAGCCCTCGCGCAGGATCTGCACGTCGGTGGCGGCCTGCACCAGCGGAATCATGCCGATCAACCCGGCGATCGCGAGCGAGGCACCACCAAGGAGCAGCCCCACCTGCCAGGTGAGACGCAGCTCGGTGAGGCGCGGGAGGATGTCTGCGGCCAACGCCGGGAGCACGCCGATGGCGAGCACGGTGAGCACCACGGCGCCGAGCGCCGCGAGTCCCGTGACCACCAGCGCCTCGGTGAGAAACTGCGTGGCAAGGGCCTGCCGTGACGCACCCAGCGCCGTGCGCATCGCCGTCTCGCGTCGCGTTGCCTCGGCGCGCACCATCACCAGGCTCACCACGTTCGCCACCGCCACGAGCAACACGAGGCAGACGGCCGCAAAGAGAATCCAGAGCGATCGGGTGACCGAGGCCCCCACCACGTCGTCGTGCAGCGTGGCCACCGCGGTGCGGAAGCCGGAGTTGCGAATCCAGTGGTTGGGATACGCGGAGGGAAAGATCTCATCCATCCGCGCCACGAGCGGGACCAGCTGCGCCTCGGCGTCGGACGCCGTGAACCCGGGCCGCAAGCGGGCCACTGCGCGACGCACATGATTGTTCTGCGGCGCCGCGGCCGGATCGATGTAATCCGGCATCCAGAGGTCAACCTGCCGATCGGGGAGCGTGGCCCCACGCGGCGTGACACCGACGATCTCGCGCGGCGTGCCATCCACCGTGAACATCCGCCCCACGACCGACGGGTCCGCACCGAAGCGGCGGTTCCAATAGGCGTGACTGAGCACGACCACCGATCCGGTTCGCTCCAGGTTGTCTTCCGGGCGCAGCACGCGACCGAGCGACGGCCCGATCCGCAGCGTCGGGAAGATGCTCGCGCTGACGCTGGCCGCCACGACGCGCTCGGCGCGCACGGTCCCCTCGCCCGGAATGGTGACCTCCCATGCCCGGTAGAGCGCCATGTCCTCGAACGCTTCGACGTTCTCCTTGTAGTAGGGCAGCTGGTGGCGCGCGATGCCCCACACGTCGTCGAGCTTCGGCATCGGTGAGGAGAGCGCCACCATCCGGTCCGCCTCAGGATACGGAAGCGGGCGGAGCACCACGCCCTGGAGGAGGGCAAAGGCAATGGCCGTGGCCGCGAGGCCAAGGCCGAGCGTCACGACCGCCGGCACGCTGAAGCCGGATTGCCGAATGAGCCGACGCAGCGCGAGGCGCACCTCGCCGCCGATCACCTCGAGCCGCCCTGCCACAGTGCGCCGCTGGTGAATGCGCTGGTCGATCGCGGGCGGCGGCGTCCGCATGCTGGCCAGATCGCCAAAGTCGGCGTGCACCTTGGCCTGCGCGTCGGCGGGGCTCAGGCCGCCCGCCACCAGCGCCTGCACCAGCTCTTCGAGATGAAAGGTCAGTTCATCATGGATGTCGGCGGCCACATCTGGTACGTCGCGTCGGAGTTAGCGCCGCCAGGAGGCAGGGGTGGTGGCCATGGGTCACGCTCTCGCCGGCGCGGCCATGATCTTCGCGACCGCCACCACCCAGCGATCCCGGTTGCGGGTCCGCTTGCGCAGTTCCGGCCGGCCGGCCGGGGTGAGCCGACAGAAGCGGGCGCGCCTGCCCCGCTTCGTCGGGTATGGAATTCCCTCACATGGCGATACCAACAATGATGAGGGAGGACGCCAAGTGGTTGCAGGGGGTTTCACTCGATCCGGATCGCCTGCACCGGGTCCACCCGCGCTGCCCGGCGGGCGGGGAGCCAGCTCGCGACGAAGCCCACCGCGCCGAGCAGCACCGCGGCCAGCAGGAGGGTGAGCGGATCGCCCGGTTCCACCTCGTAGAGCATGGCGCGCATGGCCCGCGTTCCGAGCACGGCGCCGACGCCGCCGACCGCCAGCCCGACCCCGATCACGCCCATCGCCCCGCCCTGCACCAGTCGTTGCACACGCGCGGGCTCCGCGCCGAGCGCGATCCGGATGCCGATCTCGCGCGTGCGCTGGGCCACCGTGTAGGCCACGACGCCGAAGATCCCTACGCCCGCGAGCAACAAGGCCACACCCGCGAAGGTGACCAGGACGATCACCATGAAGCGCCGATCGGCGATCGTGGCGGCCAGCCGCCGATCCATGGTGAGGAAGTCGATGGGGAGCTGGGGATCAATGCCGGCAATCCGATCGCGCACCAGGGGCACGACCGACGCAGGGTCGCCGACCGTGCGGACCACCAGGCTCAACCGGTGTGCCCGCGCCGGCATCTGGGCCACCGGGTACCAGACGGCCGGGAGGCGTGTGTCCATGAGCGAGGCGTGCGGGATGTCGTCGACCACGCCCACCACGCTGGCATAGTCCTGCCCGCTGTCCTCGTCCATGCCAAAGGGTCGGAGTTCCTTGCCGAGCGCAGATTCGCCCGGCCACTCCCGCTCGGCCAGCGCGCGGCTCACCACCGCGACACGGCCAGTGCCGGCGCGATCCGCGGCCGTGAAGAAGCGTCCCGTGAGGAGTCGCATCCCGACTGCCTCGAAATAGCCGTCGCTCACCACGCGATAGACGGCATATCCCGTCTGGGCACCATTGGCGAGGGCGGGCTTCCCGACCACCTGGATCGACCCGCTGGGCCCATTGTTCTCGAGCGGTAGCCGGTTCCCCACCCCGACGGCGGTGACCCCGGGGATGCTCCGGATGGAGGCCAGCAGGCGCTCGTGCTGCGCGACGGCTTGCTCGACCGTCGGGTACGACGACTCCGGCAGATCGAGCAGCGTGGTGAGGAGATGGTCGGGACGGAAGCCGGGGTCGATCGCAGTAATCGCCGCGAAGGAGCGAATCATCAGCCCCGAGCCGGCCAGCAGCACCACGGCCAGCGCCACTTCGACCGCCACCAGCGTGGACCAGAGTCGGCGACTCCCGCGCGATCCGCTGTTGCGCGTCCCCTCCCGCATTGCCTCGGCGGGACGCGCCGACGAGCCACGAAGCGCAGGCAGCAGCCCGAAGAGCACGGCCGTGCCGCCACTGAGCAGGACCGCGAAGCCGATGATCCGTAGATCGAATGGCGCGGCGCCGTCGGGCACCAGCCCCTCGGGCGCCAGAGCCAACAGCATCCGCTGCAACACCAGGGCAACCGCCACGCCTGCCACGCACCCGAGCGCGCCGATCAGGATGCTCTCGGTGAAGACCTGGCGAATCAGCCGGCCGCGTCCCGCGCCGATCGCCGCACGGATGGCGAGTTCGTGCGCGCGCGCCGTGCCTCGCACCAGCATGCTGCTCGCGAGGTTGGTGCACGCCGCTACCAGCAGCAACGCTGAGGCCGCCAGCAACAGCAGCAGCGGCCGGCCACGTGGCCCGACCACCACGTCCTGCAGCGGCACGATCGTGACCCCGACCGCATCGAAGTCTGCCGGCGTGGCCGCACGCATCCGCTCCGTGAGGGCATCGAGCTCGCGCGCGGTCTCGGCCGCGGTGCGTCCCGGCCCGAGCCGACCGACGACGGCAAAGTTGTGGCCGGTGCGGCTGGTCCCGGAGGGCTGCAGTTCGGCGGGGAACCAGAGGTCCACGTCGTCAGGGAAGTTCATCGCGGACGGGACGACGCCGATCACCTCGAAGTCGAAGTCGGCCCGGAGTCGGCGCGCCGTCAGGTCGGCCGCTCCACCGAGGTGGCTCTGCCAGAAGCGATGACTCACCACAGCCACCGGCGCCGCCCCGAGGCGGTGCTCGTCCGGTGACGGCAGTCGCCCCTGTACCGGGGCCACGCGCATGACGCGAAAGAAGTCCTCCGAGACGGCGGCGGTGCGGATGCGAGCCGGCCGATCGGCGCCGAGCAGCGTGCCCTCGGAGGTCATGTAGGCGCTCATCCCGTCGAAGGAGCGCGACTGCTCCCGCCAGTCGGCGAAGTTGGGCCAGGAGAGCGCCGAGGTGCCGCCGCCGTCGTGTCGCTCCTTGATGTCCACCAGCTGCGAGGCATCGGCGAACGGCAGGGGACGCAAGAGGACGCCGTCCACCACCGAAAAGATCGCGGTGTTGGCGCCGATGCCGAGGGCCAGCGTGACGATCGCACCGAGGGCGAAGGCCGGGGAGCGGCGGAGGATGCGCGCGGCGAAGCGGAGGTCGAGCCAGAGCGCGCCGAGGCGCTCTTCGCGACGCCGGGTGTCGCGGCTGCGACGGGTGATGGTGCGGCATTCCTCTTCGACGCGCGAGACGTCGCCGAAGACCCGTTCGGCTTCGGCACGCGCCGCCTCGGCGGTGTAGCCTGCGGCGATCAGCTCCTCGGTCCGCAGCGCGAGGTGCTCCTCGATCTCGCGGGTCACGTCCGCCGCGAGGGGCTTCTGTCGCGAGAGCGGCAGCGGGTCGTGCGAGTCGCGCGGCGTCATCCGATCGCCTCCGTGGGACGAGCCTCGAGCGCCCGCGTCATGGCGGAGACGTAGCGACTCCAGCTGGAGAGTTCGCGATGCAGCTGGCTTCGGCCTCGCGCCGTCAGCCGATACACCTTGGCCTCGCGCCCGCTGGCGGTCACCTCCCACTGCGACTCCACCCACCCCTTCTCGTCGAGGCGGCGGAGCGCCGGATACAGCGCGCCTTCCTCGATGGTGAGGGCGTCGCCGGTCACCTGCCGGATCCAGCGCGAGATGGCGTAGCCATGCGTCGGGCCCCAGCTGAGCGTCTTGAGGATCAACACATCCAGCGTGCCCTTGAGCAGGACCATCGGGGGCTGCGACATCGGTGCTCCATGGATAAGTGACTCAGGCCTAAGACACTGAGGGGTCAGGGGCGCGCGCCACGGCGCGGCCGCGCCGCGCTCAGCGTGCGAGCAACACCACGATGGCGGTCACGACGAGCACCGCCCCGATCACCAGCACGCGCCCATGCCGCCGCCAGCCAGCCACCGGCGTCGCCACGAACTCCCCACTCAGGACGGCGGGCTCCTCGAGCGCGCGGATCACGTCGGCGGCAAAGCGGGGCCGGTTGCGCGGCTCCTTCTGCAGCAGATGATCAATGAGCGCCGCAAAGGCCCGTGGCACGTCGTATCGGCGCGACGCCACAGGCGGCGGCGCCTGGGTCACGTGGGCCGCCATCACCTGCTGCGGCGAGTAGCCATGGTACGGTGCGGTGCCGGTGAGCATCTCCCACGCGACGATGCCCAGCGCATAGAGGTCCGCGCGGTGGTCGGTGTGCGGATCGCCGGCGGCCTGTTCGGGCGCCATGTACGCGGGCGTTCCGATCGCGATGCCCGATGCGGTCATCGCCGCTGCATGCGCCCCGCTGATGTGCCCGGTCCGCCGCGAGGCCTGCGAGACGCTCAGCGCCTTGGCCACGCCGAAGTCGGTGACCACGGCGGAGCCGCCAGTGAGCAGGATGTTGTCGGGCTTGATGTCGCGATGCACCACGTCGTTGGTGTGCGCATAGGAGAGCGCACGGGCCACGTCCTTGAGGATCGCCACCGCTTCACGAATGGCGAGCGGCCCGCGCGCCAGCCGACTGCGCAGCGACTCGCCATCGATGAACGGCATCACGAAGTAGGGGAGTCCGTCCACCTCGCCGGCACTGAGCACCGGGACGATGTGCGGATGCTGCAACGCGGCCGATACGAGGATCTCGCGCTTGAAGCGCTCCACCGACACCGCGGCCGCGAGCTCGGCGGGAAGCACCTTGACCACGACGTTGCGGCTGAGCGCCGTGTCGCGCGCACGGTAGACGGTGGACATGCCGCCGCCGCCGAGCTCGTGCTCGAGGGTGAAGCCCGCGCCGAGGGCGCGTTGCAGGGCGTCGCGCGCCGCCGTCATGCCACCATCCGCACGGCGGCCGCCACGCCGAACGAGCCGAGCACGGGCAGCCCACCCGACCCATGACCTGCGCCGCGGGGCAGCCGCAGCGCGGCCCGGCAGCCGCGCGCGTCGGGGCGGTTCTCGAGGGTGAGGGTGCCGTCGTGCGCTTCGGCGATGCGCCGGGAGAGTGCCAGGCCAATCCCCGAGCCCCCGGGCTTGGTGGTGTAGAACGGCACGAAGAGGTTGGCCGCCCCTTCGGCCAGGCCGTTGCCCTCGTCATCCACCGTCAAGATCAGCTCCTCTCCCGACATGGTCCATCGCACCACCACGCGTCCGCCGGTGGCTTCCACCGCATCGACCGCATTCCGCACCAGGTTGATCAACAGCTGATCCATCTGGGCCGGATCGGCCATCAGGATGCCATCCTCGCCGGGATGCACCGTGACCGGGCGGCGCGGATCGAGCGCCACCACGCGACGCACCCAGCCGCCGATGTCCATCGCCTCGCAGGTGGGCCGTGGCAGGCGGGCCAGCCGCGCGTAGGCCGCGATGAAGCGGCCGAGGGCATCGGCGCGCTGCTCGATGATGGTCAGCCCGTCGCGCAGGTCGGTGTCGTGCTGGTCGCCGCGCGGATGCCGTTCCACCAGCGCCCGGAGTGAACCGGCAAAGCTGCGGATCGGCGCCAGCGAGTTGTTAATCTCGTGCGAGAGCACGCGGATGAGGCGTTGCCACGCCTCGCGCTCCTCGGCCTGCAGCGCACGGCGCACATCGGTGAGCAGCACCACCGTGCGCGGCCGCCCGTCCTGGCGAAACGAGCCGCGCCGGAGTTCCCAGCGATTGGCGTAGGTGCCGCGCTGCTCGAGGACGCGCGGCGTCGGCCCCTCGAGGCAGTCGGCGAGTCCGAGGGCGCTGGCACTTCGGCCCACGAGCGCCGAGGCCGGCTCTCCCAGCAGGCGCGCCGCTGCAGGATTGGCAAAGACCAGGCGCTCGGTCTCCGCGTCGAAGGTGCAGACCGCCGCATCGAGTTCGGCGAGCACCGTGTGCAGCAGCGCCGTCGCTTCGAGCGCGCCGATCCGCTGCCCGCGCAGCATCTCGGCCAGCGCATTCGTCTCGGCGTAGAGATGGCCGAGATCGTCGCCGGGCGTGAAGCTCCGGGCCCGGTGCGAGAAGTCGCCCTCGCGCATCGCGGCCATCAGGTTGGCGATGGTCTGCAGCGGCCGCACCACGCGCCCATGCAGCGCTGCCGCGCCGAGCGCGAGAGCGGTCACGCTGACCGCAGTGCCGGCCAGACGCAGCGCGAGGCCGTGCGGCTCGCTCCAGAGCAGCCAGAGCGCCAGCGCCAGCGCGGGCACGGCGGCAAGCGTCGCGACACTCACCAGCCGCCAGAGCTGCGCGGGCGCCACCCTAGCCACCGTGACGCTCCATGCGGCGATAGAGCGCGCTCCGGCTCAACCCGAGCGCCTTGGCGGCTTCGGAGACGTTGTGACCGGTGCGCGCCAGGGCCTTCTGGATCAGGATCTGTTCCACCTGCTCGAGGGTCATCTGGTCGAGCTGCGTCCCAGCCGATGCCGCGGGGGCGAGGCCGAGATCGGCCACTTCCACCACCGTGCCATCGGTGAGGAGCACGGCGCGCTCGATGGCGTGATCGAGCTCGCGGATGTTGCCCGGCCAGCCGTAGGCGAGCAGCGCGGCCATGGCGGCCGGTGCGAAGCCGCGGATCGGCTTGCGGTAGTGCGTCGCGTGCTTGGCAAGAAAGTGCGCGGCGAGCGGCGGGATGTCCTCGCGTCGCTCGCGCAACGCGGGAATGCGGATCTCGACCGTGTTCAGGCGATAGAGCAGGTCCTCGCGAAAGCGTCCCGCGGCCACCTCGGTTGGGAGGTCGGCGTTCGTGGCGCTGAAGACGCGCGTGGAGACGGTGCGCGTGCGCGAGGAGCCGACCCGTTCGAACTCGCCGGTATTGAGCACCCGGAGCAGCTTGGCCTGCTGGCTCGGCGTGATGTTGGCGATCTCGTCGAGGAAGAGCGTCCCCCGGTCGGCCAGCTCGAAGCGCCCGATGCGATCGGCCTTGGCGTCGGTGAAGGCGCCCTTGAGGTGGCCGAAGAGTTCGCTCTCGAAGACGCCCTCGGAGAGGCCGCCGACGTTGACGGTGATCATCGGGCGCGCCGCGCGGTGACTGGCCAGGTGCATCCAGCGCGCGGCGATCTCCTTGCCCACGCCGTGCTCGCCGAGGATCAGGGCGTTGGCGTCGGACGGCGCCACGCGCGACATCAGCCGGGCCACCGCGCGCATCGCCGGCGATTCGGCCACGAGGTCGGGCAAGCCGTCACCACGCAGCAGCGCGTTCTCGCCCTCGAGGCGCTGGCCGCGACGCAGCGCCTCGCCCAGTTCGACCTGGGTGCGGAGCAGCGCGACCAGGCGCGCGTTGTCCCACGGCTTCTCGACGTAGTCCCGCGCACCATGCCGCATGGCGGCCACCGCGCCCTCGACGCTGCCGAACGCGGTCATCACCACCACCGGCAGCGTGGCGTCGAGCTGCTGGATCTGCGCCAGGACATCGAGCCCTTCGCGGCCCGAGGTGGTGTCGCGGGTGTAGTTGAGGTCCATCAGCAGCGCGTCGAAGTCGCCCCCCTCCACGGCCGCGACCACCCCGGCCGGCGACGTGGCCGTCTCCACCGCAAACCCCTCCTGCCGCAAGAGCAGCCGGAGGGCCTGGAGGATATCGGCCTGATCGTCGGCGATCAGGATGCGAGGCGTGGGCCCGGACACCCGGGTCACCCGCCTCGAGCGGTGGCGGTCACTAGGCCGGCGTCAGCGCGAGCGCGTGGTCGCCCACCACCCGACCGTCGAAGAGATGAATCGAGCGGTCGGCGTGCTTTTCGTACCGGGCATCGTGCGTCACCATGATGATCGTGGCGCCGCCGCGATGCAGCTCCTGGAGCAGCTGCATCACCGCCTCGCCGTTGGTCGAGTCGAGGTTGCCGGTCGGCTCGTCGGCGAGGAGGATGAGCGGCTCGCCGGCCACCGCGCGGGCCACGGCCACGCGCTGCTGCTGACCGCCCGAGAGCTGTGCCGGGTAGTGCTTGACGCGATGGCTCATGCCGACGCGCTCCAGCGCGGACATCACCCGCTGCTTCCGCTCGGCCGGGGGCATGCCGCGATACGTCAGCGGGAGCTCCACGTTCTCGTACACGGTCAGGTCACCGATCAGGTTGAAGGCCTGGAAGATGAAGCCGATCTCGCGATTGCGGATACGGGCCCGATCGGCGGGCGAGAGCTGCGCCACCGGCTTCTCGTCGAGCCAGTACTCGCCGCCGGTCGGTGTGTCGAGCAACCCCAGCAGGGAGAGCAGCGTCGTCTTGCCGCAGCCGGACGGGCCGGAGATGGCGACGTACTCGCCGCGTTGCACCTCGAGGTGAATCTCCGAGAGTGCGTGCGTCTCGACCTCGTCGGTATAGAAGACCTTCTGGAGGCCGTCGAGGCGAATCAGGGGTTGCTGGAGGGACATCATGGGCGCTCCTGGGTGAGACGGTGGACGAGGCAAACGGCGATCAGCGGTGGCATCACTTCACCCTGACTCGATCCACCGCATCGAATCGGGTCATGTCCGACAGGATGACCTGGTCGCCGGCGGCCAGCCCGGAGACGATTTCCACGGCGTTGGCCGACGTGCGACCGAGCGCCACCTGGACCCGGACCGCCTCACCCCCGTCGGGGGAGAGCTTGAAGAGCCCGATAGTGCTGTTGGCCTGTCCGTAGGTGGGTCGGCCGGTGTGCAGGACCTTCCCGAGGCGCTCGATCTCAATGGTACCATCAATACTAAGGTCGGGACGAGCCCCCTTGGGGAGCGTGTCGAGTAGGGCCACGTCCACGGAAACCATCCCCCCCGTCGAGGAAGGGTCGATACGTGAGACGCGCCCACGGACCAAACCGTTGCGTGTGTCGATCACGGCGGTCTGGCCGAGGGTCACGTCGCGGGCCTGGTTCTCCTGGACCCGGAGGACCGCCTTGAGCCGTTCCGGCTGGACCACCTTGGCGATGGTGGTGCCGCTGGTGGCGAACTGACCGACCTCGAGCGGCAGCTCCTGCAGCACCCCGTCGGTGCCGGCACGCACGGTCATGGCACCGGCGAGCGAGCGCTGGAACTCCACCACGGCCTTGAGCCGCGCCACCTGCTCGCGCTGGACGGCCAGCTGGGCGGGGATGTTGTCGGTGAAGATCGTCAGCCGCTGGCGCTCGATGGTGTAGCGCTCGGTGAGTTCGTCGGCGAGGTCCTGGGCCTTCGCGGCCTCGAAGGCCGAGATCATCCGCTGATCCACCAGCGACTTGTTGGCCGCGGCGTTGCGGGTGGCGTCGAGGTAGGCGGCGCGCACCTGCGCGACGGTGCCGGCCTGGGTGAGGCGCTGCGTCTCGAGCGAGACCTGCAGCGAAACCAGCTGGGCCTGGGCATCGGTGAGCTGCCGCTCGGCCTGCAGCAACTGGATCTCGACGTCGGGATTGCTGAGCTCCATCAGGATGGTGTTGGCGGTCACCCGCTCGCCGGGCTGCACCAGCTTCTTCTCGACGCGACCGGGCGCCACCGCCGAGATCCAGCGGATCTGTTCCGGCACGAGCGAGCCGGGGGCGCGGACTTCGCGCACCATCGGCCCTGCCACCACCGAGTCGATCGAGAGGGTGTTGCGCTCGACGCTCGGTGCCGCGGGCTTGAGTTGCGAGATCGCGAAGGTCACCACGGCGAGAGCCACGGTCGCGACCGCGACCTTGGTGCGGGTGCGGTTCTTCGTCGGCTTGGTGCGCGCAACGTCCACAGCAGATCCTCGGGCCAGAGAGTGAGGCAGTCGACGTGCGGTCGACGCTGCGGCTCCCATGGGGAAGTTCCGTGCCGAGGAACGAGGCCTGATGGTATCTGGCAAGTCGTTGCGGTGCAGGGTGTTAGCCAAACGCGAGGCGGCGCATTGGCGCGTGAGTGTCCGGATATGGGATTTCCGGTCCCACGAGCGGTCACGCGGGGTGGGGAGTGGCGGGTCGCCTTGTTCGGGTTGGTGATACCTTCAAAGAGAAGCCGCCGGCAGCCCCGGCCACGGGACCCCCCTTCTCCCGGAGCTCGACATGCCACTGCGATCGCGTGAACGCCTCCTCGACTACAACCACTGGGCCAACGGCCGGATCTTCCTCGCGCTGGCGGAGCTGACGGACGAGGAATTCACCCGCGACGTCGCGGGGAGCTACGGCTCGATCCGCAACACCATGGTGCACCTCCTGAGCGCGGAGTGGGGGTGGATCGAACGCTGTGGCGGACCGGCGCGTGGTGCGGCGCTCAAGGCGGCAGACCATCCCACGCTCGCGTCGGTGATCGCACGGTGGCAGGAGATCGAGCAACTCGCGCGCGGCTTCCTCGCCAGCCTCACCACCGCCGACCTCGAGCGCACGGTCGAGTGGACGCTGGGCAATGCGCCACCGAGGCAGTCGCGAGTGGGCGACCTGCTGGAGCACGGCGTGATCCACGCGGTGCATCATCGCGGCCAGGTGGCGCTGCTGCTGCGGATGCTGGGCCATGCGCCGGGAAACTTCGACCTGCTCTTCTACGATCAGCGGGAGGGGTGAGCAGTACCCAGTAACCAGTGACCAGTCAGTCATCCCGATCGGAGCGAGGGATGACACTACCCATGATTGCCCCACGATAGATTCCACTGAGTCCCCTGCGCTGAGGCCCCGATGAAGATCACCGTTGAAACCGTCGTCTACGCATCCATCGACGAGGTCTGGCGCGCCTGGACCACGCCGGCCGACATCATCCAGTGGAATGCCGCGTCCGACGACTGGCACACCACCAACGCCACGGTGGACCTGCGCGAGGGCGGCGCCTTCTCGTCGCGGATGGAGGCCAAGGATGGGAGCATGGGGTTCGACTTTGCGGGGAGCTACACCCGGGTGGTGCCGCACCAGGTGATCGAGGCTGCGTTTGGTGATCGCGCCATGGTGATCGAGTTCGCGGTGGTGCCCGGCGGGGTGACGGTTCGGGAGACCTTCGACGCCGAGGAGGTGCATCCGGTCGAGATGCAGCGGGCGGGGTGGCAGGCGATCCTCGACAACTTCAAGCGGCACGTGGAGCGTGGCCGCTGAAGGATCACGCCTTCTCGGGGCGCTTCTCGTCCACTCCCCCGTCCGGGGTCGCGGTGTCGTCCTGCTTCGGGCCATCCCAGGAACCATCGGCGCCGAAGCCACGGCCATTGCGCGACCCTGCGTAGTCCTTCTCAAATTTGGGATCGTTCGTGGCCTGATCGTCCTTGCTGGGCTTCTTCTTCTTTTCCGGCATGGTGTCGCTCCGATGATGGACGCTGTGTGCCACTCGGAGATCGCCGCACGATCGCGACATCCGATATGCTTGTGACGCAGTCCGATGCGCGCGCGACACACCCCCGACGGCACGGGGCACCCGGACTGCTCGAGGAAGCGGCAACCATGCAGCGGATCGCGGAGAACTGAGCCATGCCCGGTCGCATCGAATCCCTCTGGAGCAAACGTGCGCATCGCGGCCCGATGGACCCGCGCGCCGAGGCGATGTTGGTGCCGAATCAGGGGATGGAAGGGAGTGTTGGCCGGAGCACGCGGCGCCAGATCTCGATCCTCACCCGTGAGGCGTGGGATGCCGCAACGACCGAGCTGGGGATGACGGTTGATCCCGCGATGCGTCGGGCGAATATTCTCGTCAGCGGCATCGAGCTCGCCGAGACGCGTGGCCGAGTGTTGCGACTGGGAGGATGTCGCGTCCGCATCGGGGGGGAGCTCACCCCGTGCGAGCGGATGGACCAAGCGGCGCTTGGGCTGCAGGCTCTGTTGGTTCCGCACTGGCGCGGCGGAGTCTTCGGCCAGGTGCTGGATGGTGGAGTGGTGCGGGTGGGAGATACCGTGGAATGGGAAGCGCCTCCTCCGCCGTGAGGGTGGAGCGAGGCGGACCACGGCGCGGAGCAAGCGTCGCCGCGACGATTGACCTGAGACTGGACAGCTGGAGTCATGATGGACCCAATGGAGTACGCGGGCACCTACCAGGCCAAGCGGAAAGCGCGATGCACGGAACACGGTGGGACGTTCCTGCCCATGGAAGTCTTGCAGCACATCGAGACGGACCGCCTGCATCTGTCGGTGTCGTTCAGCGGGACCGGGATGGCGGATACGTACGTGACGCAGGCTGCCGAGCTGTATCGGGCAGTCCAGGTTCGCATGAAATGGTTCGTCGTCCCGACGACGGTCTCAAAGGTCCTGACAAGGGAAGATTTCCTGAGCGCCTTCGGAGATCTGCTGGAGAGCCGCGAGGTCGACGGCGAAGCGTTCTGGATGCTCCGGAAGGAGAGCGACAACGCGGTGAGGGCAAGGATCGCGTCGTTCGACCTCGGCAACACGTTCCGTACTGAGTACCGGCACGCCTACCTCCCGGATTAGGATCCGAAGGCAGCGTAGCCCGCCGACACCTCGGCCCCCTGCACCTCCACCCCGCGAGGCTCCCATGTGGTTCAAGCCGATCTACGGACTCCTGCTGGGGCTTGGTGCGGTGCCGACGGGAATCGGCCTCGTGGAGGGTGCACCGGAACGCCGCTGCTCCCCGGTCAGCGGCATTCCGAGGGACGGCTACGATCCGCTGCCCGTGGTGGCGTCGGCCCGCGTGATCCTCCGGGCCCGCGCCGATTCGGCGACCGCCGCTCCCGGAGCGCGGCGCACTGGGCCGGGGCCGCAGGGCTCGGTGCACTTCACCGTCCTCGAGGTGATCGACAGCGGGGGGCTGTCAATTCCGGCATCGTTCCGGGCCATCGGCTATCTGTCGGACAAGCCGGACTTCAACACCAAGCCGGTGCCGTACCGCTGGGTGCGCAGCGACGGGCTGCGAGGCTCCTGCAACGCCTACACCTATCAGCAGGGTGGCGAGTTCCTCCTGCTTCTGAAGGGCAACACCGTCGATTTGCTCCATCCCTACTGGTCGGGACTGAGACCGACCAACGAGCAGGTGCGCGGCGCGAACGATCCCTGGGTCACGTGGGTGCGTGAAGCGCGGCGGGCGGGCCGCTGAATGCCATTTCCTGACTTCGATCACGGCGTCCCCGCCACACGGCCGTTGTCGGTCCGTGCCGCCGTCGATCGCGGCCACGCGGTCATCAATCGACGGGTGTTCCAGATCATGGGCTTCCTCTTCTCGATTGGCCTCGGAGTGGCGATCCTCGGCGGCCGAGACTACGACGGCCTCGTCATCGTGCTCTCCGCGCCGGTCATCGCCTGGGTGTGGTGGTCGTACGCGACGCCGCGCTGGCGTGCGTGGGCCCACGCGCGCGGCGCAGATCCGGTGGAGCTCCAGCGCGTGGCCGAGGAGGAGAAGTTGGTGTGGCCGGTGGGGCACTTCTTTCAGTACACCGAGTTTCGGATCTGGCGCGATTAGGGGATGACCATCGCGCTGTCTCCGTGAGACTTCGGGCAGTACCACCAGCAGCCTGCGATCGACACTCACCAAGAACCGGATCTTCCCATGCGCCACGTCACCCTCGTGCTCGCCATCACGCTCAGCCTCGTTGCCGCACCGGTCTGTGCGCAGGGGGTGGTGCCACCACCGAGTGCGCCCGAGGCGCTGCCAACCATCGCGCTGCCGAGCGACCTCGATCGGGTGTTGCGCGACTACGAACGCGCCTGGCGGGCGGGGGATGTCCCCGCCCTCGTGGCGCTCTTCACCAGCGACGGCTTCGTGATGCAGCCGGGGCGCCCTCCGGCGCGTGGCCATGCCGCGCTCGCCGCCGTCTACCGCGGACAGGGGGGCGGCCCGTTGCGGCTGCGCCCGCTGGCGTATGCCACCGCCGACTCGGTGGGCTACATCATCGGGGCCTACGGCTATGGCGATGATCCGGCAGATCAGGGGAAGTTCACCCTCACGCTCCGTCGGGACCGCGCAGGGCGCTGGCTCATCGCGTCGGACATGGACAACGGCAGTCGCCCGACCCCACGATGAGCCCGGAGACGGCGAGTCGCCAGTGGGCGGTTGGATGTAGCTTGCATGAAGCCTTCCCGCCCGGCTCGGCCGCCACGCGGGTCCATTGACGTCACCCAGCGCGATACCCACGAGGTACTCGGCATGAAATCCCTTTCCCTGGCGCTGATCGCGCTGTGTACGCAGAGTGCCCTGATCGGCGCCCAGACTCCCACGCCACCCATCATCGAGCTGCGCATTGCGGTGACGAGTGCGAGGCCGGGGTACGCGCCGCGCCAGTTGGCGGACTCGACGTTCTATGTGAGCGACAGCGTCCTCTTCTCCGATGCCGACATTCGCCGGGCTGACACGACCTGGTCGGAAGGCATCCTCAACTTGCGCATGCGCCTGACTTCGCAAGCAGCGGCGCGCATGACCGAAATGACGAAGGACCGTGTCGGGGACAGGGTCGCGATCTTCCTCAACGGCGAATTCCATGCGGCGAGCATTCTTGTGTCGCCGCTCGTCGGACCGGCGCTCGGGATGGAAGCGTTCGGCCCACCCAAGGCGCTCGCGCTTGCGGCCCAGATCGTGGCGCGCTGGCCTCCTCGTAATTGAACAGGACCCCACTCCGTCACCCCACCCGGAGACATCATCATGAAATACGTGGATGGCTTTCTGATCGTGGTGCCTTCGGACAAGGTCGACGCCTATCGCGCGATGGCCGAGGAGGGCCGCGATGTCTGGATGAAGCACGGCGCGCTCGACTACAAGGAATGCATCGGTGACGACCTCCATCCGCAGATGGGAGAGATGGAGACGTTGCCCTTCCCGACGCTCACCGGACTCGCGGCCGACGAGCGGCTCATCTTCGCCTTTATTGTCTACCACTCGAAGCAGCATCGTGACGAGGTCAACGCCAAGGTCATGGCCGACCCGGCGATGAGTCCGGAGAAGATGATGGAGAAGCCGATGCCCTTCGAGATGAAGCGGTTCAGCTACGGCGGGTTTGAGGTGATGGTTGATGTGTAGGTGGCGGAGATGACTGCCACCTCCCGCCAGGAACCAGAATGATCTGGCGCCTGCTCTGGCGCGCCATCCTCTGGCACGGGCTCGGCATCCTCCTGGGAGGCTTCGGCCTTGGGGTGGGGTACTATATCGCCCTCGCATTGGACGGACCCGACCGTACCGGTGCGATGCTGGGGGCTCTGTACATGGGCATCTTTGGCCTGATCGCCTTCGCGGCGTTCACGCCGGTTGCTGTCGTGCTGCTGGCTGGGTGGAGCTACGGCGCTGCGAGGCTGCCGAGTCTGGAATCGCCGTCGCTCTTCCGTCGGCTCCTCGTGCTGTCGGGGGTCGCGGTGCTGTTGACGGCACCTGTGACGATCGGCACGATGCTGGTGACCGGGATGGACAACACGCGCGACGGCCAAACGGGCATGACGGCGGTGCGTTCCGTGCTCATTCAGGACTGGCGAGTGCTCCTCATCTTCCTCCCGGCATCGCTCGGGTGGTTCGTGGCGCCGAGGATCTTGGCGCCCTCGCTTTGGGGGCGATTCGCGATCGAGAAGGGGTAGCATTTGGGGTCACCGGTCAGGCCTCGGTGGCTGGGTGGCGAGTCGCATGTCGCGTCCCTTTAGTACCTTGGATGGAGTCCCGCGCCCGAGCCAGGGTGGGCATCCCCCGACATTCTGCAGGAGCCTTCCGTGACCCATTCGATGATCCGCCGTCTGCTCGCCGGGATGATGGTCCTGGGCTCCCTCTTCGTGCTGGGTCGTGCGGCGAAGTCGTTTGGCGCGCGGCAGCGGTGGAAAGGCGTCGCGCTGATGGGCGGCGGCACCCTGCTGATGGGGCTCGTCGGCCTCGCGACAGAATCGCGCGATACGCTCGGCGGGGTGCTGACGGTTGTGGCGGCAGTGCTGGTGATTGCAGGGAGCGCGACGGAGCGGCGCGAGCGGGAGATGGGAATGGGGTGAGTGGGGTGGACGCGGAAGAATGGCCGTGAGGCCTCACGCCTCGCCCCGCGACTCGAAGGATCGCGACGAGCCTGTTTGACCTCCGAATACCGTGAGGCGATGTAATGGCCCAATTCCTCCCTGTCCCCGACGAGTCAGTTGCCCTGGTGCCTCCTTCACGGAGACCGCCAACGGCCGTGGGCCTCGCTATGCTCCCACCTGGTGTTCCTCCCGACGGGAGCCCGCGGTCGGCACCGCCGCGCGTGCGCATTCTGCTGGTCGTGCTCGGGACCGGCTTGATCACCGGCGGAGGCGCCCTGAGCCACCTCTCCCTGCTGCTCATCCCCGTGAGTGTGCTGACCTGCTGGCTGGGAATGGACGGAATGCTGGCGGGCGTCTTTGGCCGGCGAACGCGGGGGTTGGTTCGGCTCGAGTGGGGTCACCCTAGATGGTGAGTCGGGTCACCCTCTCGTGGGCCGCGGCCGCGGTGGTGGAGCCTCCGAAGTCCCTGTCCGCGATACCCCCGACAACCGGCAGTTCCCGTGTCACAGGGTAGGTATAGCTCGAAAGGAACAGTTCAGAAGAG
This sequence comes from Gemmatimonadales bacterium, assembly GCA_033764505.1. Lineage (GTDB taxonomy): Bacteria > Gemmatimonadota > Gemmatimonadetes > Gemmatimonadales > GWC2-71-9 > Palsa-1233. Next base: position 158,188 of record JANRIW010000028.1, on the reverse strand, counting down.
GCCCTCCACAGGTCGGATGTAGCTTGAAGGGAGCCTGCCGTGACGCCCTGAATACAGAGAAACGGAAATGCGATGAGCGCTCGTCACAGTCGATCATCTGCAATTGCTTGCATGCTGCTTCTCTTGGGCTGCGCAGCCGAGCAGAGCGAGACCTCTACCCCACGTCAGCCCCCACCTCCTGCCATCGCGATGGCGGACACGCCGTCGGTGGTCTTTGGTGGGGGCGTGACAGTACCGCGTATGACCTTGGCCGCTCCATCGATGTCGAGTTCTTGTCAGACGGTCGCCTCGCCGTCCTCTGCTGCGACAACAACATCCTGGTTTATTCCGCGGACGGAACCCACAGCGCGACGTTCGGTGGCCGAGGAGGGGCACCAGGTCAATTCCGTGCCGCGCGGATGGCCGTGCTCCCTGGCGATACACTCCTCATTTACGATGCCATCTCCAAACGAGCAACCTGGCTGGATCCGCAAGCGGGCGTTTCCCGCAGCCTCACGTTCCTGAGCGATCTCCCGATGGGGTTCACGACCCCTCTTGGGGTGAGTGCGTCTGGCGAGCTCTTGCTGTCCTCGATGCACACTCTCCCCCGCACCGAGCTGCCGGCGCTGAACGATACGACGCGAAGCCTGGCCGAGGTCATTGCCGTCCTTCCGAGTGGCGCGTGGCGACCTCTCATTCGCTTTCCAGACGTGCTGGTCGTCACCCGGAAGCCGCCAGTGGGTGCAACAGACGCTCGGCTTCTTGACAACGTGCGGTATGGCGGGAGCGCCAGCATCCAGATCTCGGGTGACACCCTCATGCTGCTTGCTGGGGGCTCGCGACAGGTCGAGCTCAGACGTATGCGTGATGACACGGCGACGATCGGGAGATTCCAGATTCCTGTTCCGCGTACAGCCGTGTCGGAGCAGGACAGGGCGGCATTTGTCGCGACCGAGACGGCGCCACTTCGGGAGCGCGCCCTTGGCGGTCACCCTCCTCCGGTCGATCCGGAGGCCGTTCTCAAGTTCCTCGAGTCCGCCGCCTTCGCGGATTCATTTCCACCAATTGCCCGCTTGTTCCTCGACAAACGCACGGGCACCCTATGGGCAATTCACGGTGGGCCTCGCGGGGCGAATGGGTGGCAAGCGACCCAGGTTGATCATCGCGGTATCGTGCTTGGCCGGCTCGAGGGCACGTTGCCGGGCTCGAAGCCCCTTGCCTTCACCGGAACGCGGGTCCTTGTGGGACGTCTGCATGAAGACGGTGTCACGACATTCGAATTGCGTTCGCTCCTGAAAGGCGCACCAGAGTGAGGGCCACGAAATACCCGCTGCCGCTGCGTCGGGTGCGTCCGGAGTGGAGCGCAGGGGGCCATCACGCCCGTGACCTTTGCGCCGGAGCGTTTCCCCGACTCGCTCCCCGTCGTCGGCAACCTGCTGACGACCGCAGGCGGGACCGTGTGCGTGGTAGCACCCTCCTGGGCTGAGCACGCGCCGGCGTCGATGACGGCGTACACGCCGCTGGCGGTGTCGGACTCTGTTGTGGCGGGGTATCTGCCCGATGGGAACGATGAGGCGACGGTGGCAGTGTATCGGCTCATGGCGTGGTCGGGGCCTCGGTAAGGTGGGGACTGGAGAAGCATGAGCCCGAGGCGCCTCCCTCTCCACTAGGATTTTTCCTAGTAGACCCACTGAAACTTTGGGAGCATCTTCCCTCGTCCTCACAGTCTCCACCCCTTCAGCCCCGCACGCACCGCCCAGGAGCCCCACCCATGTCCGACCGCCATCGTATCTCCCTCCCAGAAGCCCTCATCATGGTGCAGCGAGCGCGCCAGTCGCCACCGACACTCGTCAAGGGGTGGAGCATCGATGGAGCGTTCATCAAGGAGATCCTCGCCCAGCCGGGTGCGCACTCCCTGCGGACTTACCTCGCGGCCACGGAAGAAGGGGTGGCGACGCTGGTGTTCCTGGGTGTCGACGAGAATGGCAAGGACATGACCGAGGGGCCCATCGGAGAGTACGCGTACCCGTGCCCGCCCTTCTGCGACGACGGTAGCCCGTTCATCAATCCGTGACACTGAAGACCGTCGGGCAGGGCTCAGCGCAGCTAGCCGTTCTCTTCTCCGCACTGCCGGTGGTCGTCGGACTGTTCGGGTTCCGGTCACGACCACTGGCATTCAGGGCGCTCTGGGGGTGGCTGGCGTTCGGCCTCGTGTTGAACGTCTTCATGTGGCGCATGGCGGGCCACGGTCAGCGGACGGCGTTGGTGACGCAACTGTCCTTGCCCATCTTCGCCACGCTCGGGCTGTATGCCGCTTCCCGACTCACCACGTCGCGTCGGGCGATCCGGTGGTGCTTGCTCGCAACGATCAGCTACGTTCTCTTCTGGGGATGGCGGTTCATGCACGCCGAGGCCACCGGGGATTTCAGCGTATACACCTCCCCTGTGCTTTGGATGATCTTGACGATCACGGCCGTGTGGATCATTGCGGTCCGGCTTGCCGATTCACCCGCGAACCCGCTTCGCGATCCGATCCTGATCGCGGCGATGGCCATCCTGGTGTCCTATGCGCCCGCTGCCGCGCTCGAACCGGTAAGCGCCGCCCTGTATGCCTCGCATCGCGACCTGACGCTCGTGCTCTGGATCGGCAAGACGTGGCTTCTGATCGTTGGCTACTTCCTCTTCACCTTGGCGCTGCTTTGGACGCTCCCACCCCGCTCGTCGCCTGGATTCTCGTCGTCAGTGGCGTAACCACCGGTGCCGTCATCGCGCTGATGGGGATGGTCTTTGCCTGGAACCAGCGTCGGATTGCCGACGAGGCGAAACGCTGGGGCCGGCACCTGCTGGCCGCCCAGGACGAGGAACGCCACCGCATTGCCCGCGAACTCCATGACGACATCGTATCCAGGGTCCACCTGGTGAGGATGGCCACGGAGCGGCAAGCGACCGGGGAAGCCGAGGCGCAGCTGGGCGATATCGCCACCAGGTTGCGGACCATGGCGCATGATCTCCATCCGCCGGCACTGCAGCACCTCGACCTTCGCCAGGCGTTGAGCGATCTCGTGCACCGGCATCAGTCGGCACTCGGGCCCGCGATTGCGCTCGATGCTCCGGCCGACGCCAAGCTGCAGGCGGACGCCGCCGTCGCCCTCTACCGCGTGGCGCAGGAGGGGATCGCCAATGCGCTGAAGCATGCGGATGCTCGGGAGATCCGGTTGCACCTGCAGGGCGACGGTCACTCCGTCCGGTTGGTCGTGGAAGACGACGGCAAGGGGATTCCGCTCGCCGCCGAGAAACAAGCGTCATTCGGGCTGCGCAGCATGCGGGAGCGCCTCGATGCGGTCGGGGGGACGCTGGCCATCGAGCCGGTGCTGCCGACCGGGACCCGGATCGTCGCGAGGGTCCCCTCGCCATGACGGATGCCGAGGGCGGCCGCCCCACCATCCTGATCGCCGACGACCATCAGGTCCTCGCCGAAGGGCTCGCCGCGACCCTGGGGCCGCATTACACGATTGTCGGTCAGGTGCATGCGCTGGAGCAACTGAAGACGGCGATCGTGCGGAGCGCGCCGGACGTGGTCATCCTCGACCTCTCGTTTCATGGCACCTCGGCGCTGCCGCAGCTGAAGCAGCTCACGGCCGATCCGACGATGGCATCGAAGTTCGTGGTGCTGACCGGACTGGAGAGTCCGGCGTTGGCGACGGCGGCCTTCGATGCCGGTGCGCTGGCGTTCCTGCAAAAGGGGGCGGGTGTCCAGGAGCTGCGGATGGCGATCGAGGCGGCGGTGGCCGGCCGGCGCTACTCGGATGGCGGCGAAACAGAAGACCGTGGAGAATCGGGCACCGGCGCGCGCGGCGCCAGCGTGCTGGTCGGCGGGTTGTTGCTGCGGCCGAGGCAAGTCGAGGTGCTCTGGTTGCTGCTTCGGGGGTCGTCGCGCTCGGACGTTGCCACGCGACTGGGGGTGACGCAGAAGACGGTGGACTATCACCTCACTGATCTGCGAGAACAACTAGGCGTCGGTGGATCCCGGATGGTGATCGCGTGGGCGGCGGGGTACCAGGACGAGCTGAGCGTGGCGTTCGCGGCGTTGCTACAAGCGGGACAGAGGGCGAGCCGACCGACTAGCTCCTGAGAGGAAGAGTTCCAGCCGCGGCCGTCAGGCTGCGGAGCGCATCGACGGCCCCGACTAGGACATTTCCTAGGCCGGGGTTTGTTCGTCTTGCGGGGCTCACCACGCGCGAGATACTTCACCAACCTCCTGCTCCCGCCCGTTGTGACGGTGCTCGCCGTCGTGCGGTGAACGAGGCGTCGCAGGCTGCCGCCATCCAAGCCATCCAGGCCCTCGTTCGGAAGAAGCGGATGACCTCCTCACTCCCCCTGCTCGCCATTGCGCTGTGTACCGTGGTGCCCCCCGTGCACGCGCAGTTCACCACGCCCCCACCCCCGGCACTGCCGAGTGCCTTGGTCTTGTCCGAGGAACTTGCGTATCGGTTCCAGAGATTTCTCGATGCGGAGACGCACCTCGCCATCTCGGAGGGGCGGATCACAGTGGCCAACCTGAAGTCGCTGCGAGCCACCTTTTGCGCACTCCCGGACAGCCCTTATCCGCGGGGCGAGGCGTGCGAGGAGCTGATCAGCGCGGACAGCATCGTTGCCTCGAAGAGTGCTGCCGCCCGTAAGCGTCATCGTGCACTCCTCCCGTTCGGCCTCCCGGGCAGTCACCAGCGACCGGACGTCGCCGACTACCTCCGGGCTGCGACCGGGACGTCGGGTCTCGCACTCTTCAACCAGTTTGCCGCGAGCGTCTCGGACAAGGAAGCGTACGTCGTCACGAATGCCATATCGGGCTTGGCTGGACGCACGATATTCGCCATTGACTATGCCGCTGTCCTGGTCCGGGATACGGCCGGCTCGGCGGCGTCGCGAAGGGAAGTCGAAGATGCGAAATCGACGATCATCCGCATGATCAACAACGGGGGGACGGTCGCCGCCCGTCTGCAATGGCCGATCCACGCCAAGGGTGGGACGACCTTCCAGAGCGCCTCCTCGCTGTCAACCAGATTCGGCCTGATCGGACCTGCCGGGAAGTCGGACAGCCTCCGATTCTCCGGCGCGGTGGTCGGGGAGTTCATGGGTGCCCTCTCCATTCGCGATCCGGGCGTCTCCGGCAATCTGCTCGGGGAGCTTCTCCTCGGACTCCGAGTCGGTATGGCGTACAGTGAGGCCCCGCTGACTACCATGGCGGATGACAAGTCACTGGGGTTCATCCAGTTGGCGGTCGGCCTGCGGCAGGAGAGCAAGATCGGGCTGTCCGCGCTGGTGACGTGGCCGTTGGAGGAGCGCTACAAGGGGCTCACGCCGCGGCTGGTGCTGAACCTCTCCGCAGTGCGGTAACCGTTCGGCTTCAAGGAGGCGTCTCATGGCATTCCCGGACTGGGTAGAGGACATCGCCGCCGAGGCGTCACGTCCCTTCGTCGAGGGATTCCTCGGACGTGAGAGGGTCCTCTATCTCGAGCAGTTCGAAGGCCCCACGCTGAGCCCGTCGGTCGATTTCTTCGTTCGAGGTCCACTCCAGCTGGGCGATTCAGGCAACGTGTCCCCGCCACTCACGACCCTTCCGGCGCCGGGGGTTGCTCCGCAGCCTGTCGGCGGCTGCCTCCGGCTGGAGATCAATGGAGCGCAATCCGGGCCGCCTGTGAGCAGCTCCCTTTCCATATCTCCATTCCCGACTGGAATCCAGGTTCTGCGAGTCACCGCGACGTTCCGCACGGTGCCAACTGTTGCTCCACTCCCAGGACCGTGGGCAGCCAGCGTCTACGTCCGGGAGGGCGGGGTCACCGACAGCGCGCTGCCGCCACAACGCATTTCGGCGACGATGCGGGTCAACGACGGTGCCGCGAGGCTCAACACTCCCGGCAACAACCTGACCGCTGCGCTCGGGCTCTCTCCAGATCGCCTCCCGCTGCTCTTTCCTGCGAGCGCCGTTTCCGGTGTGGAATTCACCCTTGAGCTATTGCTGGATCTGGCCGGCGGGTCCTACTACGCCTACCTGAGCACGTCGGGAGGCGTGGACGAGCGGTTGATCGAGCACGGTGCATTGCCGTCGCTCTGGCCGGCGACAAGTGTCGGGTTTGCACTTGCCCGTGGGATCGAGACGGGTCATCAGGCCATTGATGTCCGCTCGTTCAAGGTTTCCGGGATTCTTGAGCCCGGGCTGTGGGGACGCACACTCGGGGATTGGTTGTCGGTGGCGCGGCGTGCGATTCTGCCGCGATTCGTGCCGCCTTCTCCGCATCGCCGATTCGATTGAGGTCGGTGCTGGGGCGCCTCGGTTCTGTGATGCCGAAAGCTCACAGCGGAAGGCTCCCAAGTCAGGGGGAAAGGTGATTCCGTACCAGCAGCTCCTTGATGCGGCGAGCCCACCGGCTGGAGCGGTTGACATCGTTCGGTTTACCATCGCGTTGAGGGACGCTTGGCGCACCGACTATGGTGCCACCAGCGCCCACGCGCCGAACCTGCTGGAGTTCGAGGACCACGGCTTCACCTTCCTGTACGATCAGACCTCCGCCAGCGGCGAACCGGTGGAGGATCGCCTAGTGGCTGGCCTCGGTCATTCCCGGGCCGGCACTGGGCGACGACCGGGGAGCAGGATTCGCGGACTGCTCGGTGGCGGGCTCGTCATTCCCGGCAAGGGCCGCTTCGACAAGGGGCATCTCCTCGCCCACTCCGCCGGGGGCGGCACGGACGTCAATCTCTTCCCGCAGAACTTGACGCTGAACCGAGGGCAGTCACCCGCCGGACGGAGATACCGTGAGATGGAACGGTATGCCGCCACCCACCCCGGCACACTGGTGTTCTCATACTTGAAGTACAACGACGCGTCCTGGGTCCCAGTCGCGCTCGAGTACGGCCTACTGAAGGATGGCCAAGAGCTCTGGGTCGAGGAGTTCGCCAACGTGGACGAAGGCGGGTGTACAGTGCCGTAGGCATTGCCCTCCGGCGTCGGCGAACAGTACTGACGCACCGCTCGGCAAAGTCGACGACCATAAGGTCCTCGTCAAAGCGCTCGCCGCGACCGTGGCCCACACTGCACGATTGCCGGTGAGATGCATGTGCTGGAGCAACTGGGGTCGGCCATCGAGCGGAGTGCGCCCGACGTGGTGATCCTCGACATCTCCTATCACGGCGAGTCGTCGTTGCCTCAGCTCAAGCAGTTGACGGCCGATCCGGCGATCGTGTCCCGCTTCGTGGTGCTCACCGGGCTCGAGAGTCCGGCGCTGGCGGCGGCGTCGTTCGATGCGGGGGCGATGGCGTTCCTGCAGAAGGGGGTTGGGGTGCAGGAGCTGCGGATGGCGATCGAGGCGGCGATGGCGGGGCGGCGCTACTCGGATGGCGGGGAGACGGAGGGCGCCGCCGAGTTGGCGGGTGGCGCGCGCGGGGCGAGCGTGATGATTGGTGGGTTGTCGTTGCGGCCGAGGCAGGTCGAGGTGATCTGGCTGGCGCTGCGGGGGATGGGGCGAGTGGCGATTGCCGAACGGCTCGGTGTCGCGGAGAAGACGGTGGACTACCACCTGACCGACCTGCGGGAACGGCTCGGCGTGGAGACGTCGCGGATGGTGATCGCGTGGGCGGCGGGGTACCAGGACGAACTTAGTGCGGGTTGCAGCGGGGTGGGCAGCGATCGGCGAGGCAGGACCCAACGACCTAGAGCCCACGGGTTCGACTGGAGCGCGAGGGGAATTCCCCGCCTAGGACATTTCCTAGGCCGGGGTTTGTTCGTCTTGTCGGGAGGTTGATTTCATGGGAGGATTGCCAGCGATCCTAGGGGCGCTTCAGGTTTCGCTCGATGCTCTCATCCTTCCCCAAGGTTCTGCCAGCGATTGATGAAAGCACACCTTTCCGCTGACTCCCAAACTAGCGTGTCGACCTGTTGACCCAATGCATCGCTGTGAGATCGCGGCTGCTACGGAGCTTCGTCGCACCCTGACCCGAGTGTCGTACCTTGACTACTACTGACATGGAGTATCCAGTGGGTGTGATGCCTGTCGGCGTCGAGCTACCAGCGCATAGCTCCGACATGGTCAGCTGGCGATCGGCCGATCGCATGGAATGGCTCGCGGATGTCAACGCGGTGTTCGAACACCAGCGCGCGGTATATGCCGAAACCCCATCCGATTTGGCAGAGCGTCGGGCAAAGGTGTTCTACGAGAGGTGCTTTGCCACGCCAGCGATGATCGTGGGAGAGAATGCATTGGCATTGTCGCTCGTCGATGATCTGGATGCCGAGGACGAGGCTCGGATTGAGTTTGATCAGGTACTCGGCGCCTTTGCCTTCGCCCCTCAAGGCACGCACGCAAACACGTTCTTTTATGTTGTTGGGGCCCCCGGCTCGGGGAAGACAAGTCTCGTAAGCTGGGCGATTACGACGCAGCTCCGAGATCATGTGGATCAGGGGCGGCTCCTCTTTGCGCGCCTGAACCTGGAAGCAGTCGAGCAGGGGAATACGACCTTTACGCTTGTGACTCGCCTTGCCCACCAGATCTTGGATAAGGCATACCCTCATTTGCCACAGGTTGTGCGCGATGACAAGATGGTACAAGAGGCCCGGGCGCTACTTGGTTCGGCGGTCAGGCGCGCGGCCCCAGAGGGAGGTGCCATAGGGGGTGGGGTCACTGCCAAGGAGGTAGGCGGGGCGATTGCGGGGCTGATGCGCGCAATCAGGACGAGGCAACCTACGAGGTTGGTGATCTTCTTGGACAATCCCGATCGACACGTCGTGGAGCCGTCCGGGGACGGGGAGCTAGATACCCTCACACAATTCTTGCGGTGCGGAGTCCACGCGAATGAGACTCTAGGGTCCTTAGGTGCGACGTTTGTTTCAATTCTTCGCCCGGGCCCGTTCAAGGCGTTGCGCGCGCGACTGGAAGCGCGTGCGCCGTTCGAAGCACAGGTAATTCTCAATGCCGCAAACATTTTCAGTCTCGCTCGGCCGTCGCTCCACGCCGTCGTGGTTGCTAGGGGCAAGTTACTCTCGTGGCTTGCTGAGAATGTTGGCCAGGACACGAAGACGCCGGCGGGGAGACGGGAACGATATGAGCGCTGCTGCAAGGACTACGAGTCGATCGTGGCAGATATCGGCAGGAATCGGTTCATTGAGCGTGCCGATCGACTCCTCAACAGGAGTCGCCGCGCGCTTGTCAGTGCCATGGGACGTCACCTCTGGCGGGCCCAAGAGTTCAGGGACGAGCCATCCACGGCTGTCCGCTTCATCAAACAGTATCCGTCGGGGCTAATGGTCCTAGCCCTCGGGGAAAAGCAACTCTTTGCGACTCGTGAAGGCGGCTTTCCCAACATCTACCTGGCAGGGAATCGGAACTGGAGGCAACGGCCCTATCGATGGTCGGGGTCCTATTGGATTGGCACCATGGTGCTCCGAGTACTTCATGAGTCCCACGGGATGAGCCGCGCAACACTCGGTGATCTGTTGACTGGCCCTGGCGCCTATTCTGGTGATCTGCTTGATCGAGTCCTCTCCGACTTGAATGGAGCGGGGACTGAAGGTGCAATCTACAGGGAGCATACGGAGCCGGCGCCAAACGACATTACCGCCACGCTACGGACAAGTCCGCGGGGGCATGAACTAGTTGTGCGTTCATCAATTGTGTCCGCCGGGAGAGTCATTGACGCTCCGCACGAAGCATTCGGGGCGAGCTTTAGTTACCTGCAATTGATCGCCGACGACCCCGCGCTTCCCGCACCAGAGCGACTTAGAGCAGTGCTCGCCCGCGAGCTTCGGGCACGCTTCACCTCGCAAGACAACTACCAGTACTTCCAACAGATCGACGAAGAGAAGTACCGCACGCGCCTTCGTCAGATGTTGCGCTGGAAGGTGCCCATCGTCATCCAGTTAGCAAGTGTGCTCGATCTCGCATGGGAGATCGAGGAGGCGCGATACCCCTCGGCGTTTGCCCGCCTCGGCCGCGACTGGCCTAGTGCCGTGATACGACCGACTCTTGAGGCAAATGTTCGGGAAACCATCTCCGCATTGAGTGATAAACCTCATCTGGGCGACATCCAGCGGTGGCTCCCTGAGGAGGCAGAGCTTGAATTCTTGAGGGCCGAGACGCGCGCTCAACTCCTGGAGACACCATGATGCTGTTGGCCGCAGCCGCTGTTCTCCTTCACCAGCAGCCTTCGGTTCCGTGTGCGTGCGCCAGTGTAACGATGGCTCCACGAGCAATTTGGGTAGATGGAGACTCGGCCCTGTTTGCACTTGGAGGCACAGCGGTCACCGATTCGCTCCGCGTGCGACTGGTGTCACCCGCTGGCGTTGTTGCGACCATTCTGGTCAAACCGTTCGCTGGACGCTGGCAAATCCTCCAGAACATCGGCAGTACCCGACTTGGCGCCACCCTTCTAGCAGTGGAAGTTGCCGCAGGCGCCCCGGTTGCCGACACCCTTCTGTACTTGGAGGTTAGACGACCGCCTCCGAACGGGATCATAACGACCTTCTTGGGGGGACTCGTTGCTGGGGTACTCGGCCTCGCCGCCCAATTGGCGATCCAATGGCATCAAGCGCGCGAAAGGATTGGATTGGCGAGAATTCAGCAGGCAAGTTGGAAGGTGCAATGGCAGGAGGCGCTCCAAGATGCTGATGTCAGCGCACTTCGTGCTCTCCTCCGAGAGATCCCCGCACGGCTGATTCCGGGAGAGTCTCGCGCCTGGGAAAATTGGGCCACAGGTGTGAGTCTGGCGCTCAGGCCTGATGGCGAGCTGCAAAGCGCCGAAGCACGAAAGGCGTGGCGAGAAGGAATCCCCACGTTTCCAGACTGTCCTGGCAAGCGATCGTAAGCATACCTAGTGGGGCAGTCCCGAGCGTCCACGCACACCATGCGGCAAGTCGGGCGGGAGAGCGCCCCGCACGGGAGAGGCGGCTCTCGATTCATTGTATTCGATAAGCGGGAAAGGTGCGCCAGCCGTGGCATGTTCGACAGCAAGGCGAGCTGATGGAGGATTTCAGTCCTTGGGATGAGAGCTTCGCGTCCCGTCGGGACCGGCGTTCATGGTGGTCGGCGCGGGTGGGGACCGAACGTTTCGGACCTTTGGCGTGGATGGCGACTCGATCGGCGTGATCCACCTCACCGAAGCGAGACTCCCGGTCACACAGTCGATGCGGGATGGCTTGATGGCACGGGCCCATGGTGGATCTCAGAGCGCCATCACGCCGGCGACGTTTGCGCCAGAACGTTTCGCCGACTCGCTCCCCGTCTTTGGCGACCTCCTGACGACCGCGGGCGGGACGGTGTGGGTGGTGGCACCCTCCTGGGCGGGGCATGCGCCGGCGTCGATGACGGCGTACACGCTCCGCGGCGCGCGGCTCGGCGCGGTCCAGTTGCCGCAAGGGTTCACGCCGTTGGCGGTCACGGACTCCGCGGTGGCCGGGTACCTGATGGATGCGAGCGATGTGGCGACGGTGGCGGTGTATCGGTTGCGGGCGGGTTCGGGGGGCCGGTAGGGGAGGGGTGGCGGGGGGTGGCGAGTCGCTTGTCGCTCCTTGGGACGTAGTTTGAGTTGGGTTGCGGAATGCCTGTCTGGAAGTACGCCAGGCCGTTGCTTTCCACAATTCGGGGGTACGACCCGTCTGATAACTGGATCGCCTTCCGCCATGGGCGGCGCCGCGGCGCATAGCGCCCGAGCTTTTCTGTGATCAGGGCAATGGCGAGCAGATGGCGGCAGGTTGAACAGTGGCTCAGGCCTGTTCACGTAAGACATACGCGACTGGCAATGAGTCAGTTCTTGGACACAACCCACGCTGCACCCGACTTGGGATGTGGCTAAGAGGGGGGCGCTTAATGAGGCTGCATCAGATCCGGATTGAAGGTTACAAGCGGATCCAAACGGCTACGATCGTTTGCGGTGACGCGACCTTCCTCATCGGAGCTAATAATTCAGGTAAGACCTCTGTTCTTGCCGCCATCGGCTACCTCCTCTCTGGGAACAAGAGAATACCCGAAACGGAATACACCTGCGTCCATGATGAGCTGACCGGAGAGCGGAAGACTGTAAATAGTCGGATTGTACTTGAAGGAGAATTTCGCAATGTCCCCGCGGCAGCCAAAGCTTGGCGTGGTTTCAAGGGTCGGACATTCGACTACGACCCAGGCGAAACCGGCGAGAGTGGAATTTGTCTTACGTATCGAAAGACATACGATCTCGGAAAGGACGTGGTCATCGAGATCAAGAGCCGTACACGTTCGTTGGCGCCTGCCTACGAGGACATCAAGGCGCCCCAGGACCTCATCGATCGAGGTTTGCCAGCGGAACAAGTGACCGAGCTATTCCCCGACCTAACAAAGAAGTTTACCGTGGCGAGTCGTGTGGCACTGGAGGCGATCGACGACATTTGGCTTTTGGGCTCGGACGAGGAGTGGTTCCAGAATCCAGGTGGCATACCGGGAGTGGTCCTCGCGCGCCTACCACGATATCTCTTTATTCCGGCCGGCGACTCCAGTCATGAGATCGCGGGTAGTGGCGTGCTTTCGAGAACGCTAAACGAACTGTTCGAAGACGTTCGTGGAGCGTCACACAACTATCGCGAAGCGCAAAAGCTACTGGACGAGTTGGCAAAAGAATTAGATCCTACTGACTCGACATCCGAGTTCGGAAAGATGCTACTTGAATTGAACGGCGTAATCGCGAGCATATTTCCTGAGTCAACCATTCATGCTAAGGCCGATCTGAGCGACCCGAACAAATCCCTGCGTCCGTCATTTACGATCGAGCTATCCAGCAATGTTCGCACTCCCGTCGATCACCAGGGTACAGGGATGGTTCGCGCGGCGGTATTTGGCGTGCTTAGGTACAGACAGCGTTGGCTGGCTCGTCGAGAGGACACTGAGAGCATACGCCCGCTCATTATTGGCTTCGAAGAGCCGGAGATCTATTTACACCCAAGCGCGGCAAATCAGATGCGTGACACGATCTATGGACTGTCAGGATCTGACTCGCAGATCATTGCGACTACGCACTCCCCGTTCTTGATCGATCTTTCCAGAAAGCCTCGCCAAGTCCTAAACCGCTTCGCATTAGCCGGCGGCGCCGTGGAGGTAAAGGCATTCAGCGTGACAGAGGCATTCGCCAATCTCCATGACGACGACAAGGACTACGTGAAGATGCTAATGCGGATCGATGACTACGTCGCGCGCGTATTCTTCGCGCGTCGAGTCATCATCGTAGAGGGGGACACCGAGGATATCGTCATACGCGAGTCTCTCAGCCGCTTGGAGTTGCAGGCGCGCCAACATGTGCTTGCAGGCACAGAGACGATCAAAGCGCGTGGAAAGGCGTCAATCATCGGCATTGTGCGTTACCTGAAGGCGATGGGGATTCATCCCTATGTGATTCACGACCTAGACAGTACGGTCCCGAAGGCTGCACAGTTCAACCCGAAAATCCAAAGCGAAGCGGGACCGGGAATGGTATTTCCCCTCGCTGACTGTATTGAGGACGTCTTAGGGTACTCGGCACCGAGCAGTGAGAAGCCCCTGAAGGCGTACTTGGCGACTAGGCAATGGGGGCCTTCATGGACAGACATTCCAGAAGAGTGGCGCGTTGTTATGACAAAGGCCTTCGGCCTGCCCGCGTAGATTGCTAGAGCGTAATGCCGTGAGTGCCGCGCCGCTCGATCGGTTGCTGCAGTGTTGTAGGGCTGCCACTCGGTCGAAAGGCATGAATCGTTGACCGCCTGACGCAACGCTGCGTTCCTCATTGCGGATAAGTACTATGCCTCTAGCGGTACCTCAAGACATCACTTGGATCCTCTCGGGAATCGGGGTCCCCATGGCCGTGGCAGCTGCCGGATTCGTCGGCCGCGTACTTGTCGGTGCTGTAACGCTTGCGAGGGGGGTGGGCGTGGCAGGCCACTGGAAGATATTCATTAAGTCGGATAGGCATCCTGGCCCGCACGGCTCGATGGAGCTCCGACAGGCCTTCCGGTGGGTCTGGGGTACAGGGCGGCTTGATGTCACCGAGAGCGGGGGCTCTCAAAGAACCCTTCGGTATAAGTACAAGGGGCGCCAGTCGGGCGATCAAGTGCTCCTTACCTTCCGCGAGCTTGGACCGGACTCGCGGCTGATTGGAACTACGGTAGTCAAGATCGGTGCTCGCGGGGATGATCTGGCTGGCATAAACGCGTTTTGGGATTTCACTGACGCTAGCGCGGAAAACAAGGAGCGGCGGCGCCACCAACTATTTCGGCTTGTGCGTGTTGGGGCAGCGTGAGTGCAATTCCGTACTGCAGCGGGACATGGCGTCGCTCAAAGCGGCCTCCTGCCGTCCGAGGGCTGGATCGGTCCCGACGCGTGCTACGTATACGTGGAACCACCTGAGTGGCTCGCAAGGGGTCCTGGTCAGGGCATGCCGCCCGACGTGAGCTTCGAGGCACCCTTCTTCGACGAGATCAGCAAGTATGCTGTGCGGTTTGCAGTTCCCGTCATTTTTGGAGATTCGACCCTCGAGGCATATTCAGCTGGGCTGAACAATGGGACCGCGTCCCTTCTCAAGCTTGGAGATCTGTACCTCGCTATCACGTGCCAGCACGTCATCGAAGGCTATCGTCAGCGCAAGTCATCGTCTCCCTCAACCATCTTTCAGCTGGGCACTCTAGCGCTGGATCCCGAGGCGCACATCCTGAGCGAGGATGTCGCACTCGATCTTGCTGTGCTCAACATTAGCCCCTTCGTCGGGACCTCCGACGATCTTGCGACGGCACGTTTTCATTCCCCCCCACGTTGGCCACCAAGAGCTGTATCCACTAAAGACATTCTTTGCTTCGCAGGTTTTCCGGGCGTGTGGCGAGAGGATCTCACGGTGGGCCATATCCGACTCTACACCTTGAGCTCTGGCGCATCCCCAGTCCTTTCTGCCACGCATGACCAGATCGTCTCCTCAGTAGCAGTCGAAGACTGTGTAACGAAGATCCATCATGGCAAGATCATCGGCTCCTTGGGGGGAATGAGTGGGGGGCCGGTGTTCGTTTGGCGAGAAGGTCCTGTGCTCACGGCAGAGTTGGTGGGCTTTATCTACGAGTATCAGGATGCGCTCGATCTCCTCCTCATCCGCTCTGCGAACCGCCTGGCAGAGGCTGGCATAATCGTCTAGCGCATCGAAGGGGGGTGTACCATCAGCCTACGTCCCCGCCCAGCTCCGTTGGGCGCAACAGTAATGCTCATCGGTGGCTTCAATCAGGCACCACGCACTGAGGCAAGGGAGAATGAACTCCGAAGCATTCGCAGACGAATCTGGCAATACCGGCGCGAATTATCTCGACCGCGCACAGCGGTACCTAGTCCATGCGAGCTTCCTGGTCGATGAAGCCACATTGCCGCAGTGCAACGAGCGTGTGGAGCGGGAGCTCCACCATCAAAGGAAGATCCGCCGGACTCATTTTGCCGAGCTCAAAGCGTCCCGAATGATGGGTAGTGCCGCAGGGCGGTTCAGGACGTTCGACCTACTCATAGCGCTGCAGGAGGCGGGTGCAGTTCCGTTCATCGTGGCATTTGACAAGCACTTTGGACTCGGCGCAAAGTTTGTTGATCTCTTTCTTGATCCAGCGGTGAATGACAAAGTGGACGGTCGCTACTGCACCGATACCGACGCGAAACGCGCCGCCGCAACGACAATCGGCTCCTTAGGCGAGGACACACTCCAGAAGATCGAGGATGCGGTCCGCGGCGAAACCCTAGAGCGCAACCGACTCTGCGTGTCGAGGGTGGAGGCAGAGTTGCGCTCCGCCGGTCACACCACGTTGGCAAATGAGGTACGGGGTGCCCTCGAACACGATGATGGCCCGGTGTGGAACACGGGTGGCGAACTTGCCTTTCCGGATCCTCGCAAAACCGTTGCCTTGAATTACCCTGGTTTTACACTTCTCATAATCTCTGTAGATGCAGAGGCTCGGCGGCGAGGCGCTTCAAGCCTTACGCTAACGCACGATCATGTAGGGGATATGCAACCTGCTCTTCTGCACGCCTACGATCTGGTCGTCGATCGACAAAAGTATGATCGGATCTTTGCGGATCCACTCCTGGTTCCTCCTGGAAGGGTCGAATTGATGGCGACTCCCGCCTTCGCTAATTCTGAGACATGTCTAATGCTTCAGGCTGCGGACCTTCTTGCAGGAGCAACCGCACATTGGCTCCGGGTAGCGGGAAGAGGTGAGTCGCTTGACATTAGTACTAGGAACCTTGCGAGTCATGGACTAATGGTGCTTGGTAGCGGTACAGTTCCGGGGACTGGGCTGGTCTTTTCGGACGACGCGGCCTGGCTCGGAGACGTATTCAGACAACTGTCGCCAGCCCAACAGGCGGCAATACGCGGCAGCATGAATGCATAGGATCGCCCGATCGGCGCCCTGAGGGGCCACGGATTTTGCCTAGCAGACGCACTTGAGTCCGCAATCAATCTGAGGCTTGGGGCGCCAGTGCGGCACGCCTGCGGGGCGGCGCGCCTCAACGTCCCTACTCCTACCGGAGAAGCTCTCGTGGCTGAAGCGTCCAAGTATTGGCGAATTTTGTCCACACAGGAGGGAGCATTCGTGCAAGCGCACATGCGTGTCCCAACAAACCGCGACGACTGGCAGGGCCCCGGAAGTCAAATCGATTTTCCAGCCGGAACGGTAGTTTTCTTGTTCGCTCATGAGCTACCAATGGGTAAGCAGTGCGCGCAGAGTTACGCCGCGAGCATGCTTGAAGAGCACGGCCACATCCAGCTTTTGGAAATCGAGGATGGCTTGACCGTATACCCAGATACCTCCGCTTCCCCGGCATTCGGTAGCGTTGTTCATCGCGGGGACTAGTTCCTCAATCCTGGTCACTTTAGGCTAAGACATGTTCATGCGCTGCCTGACATCGCTGAGTTCTTTCGATGAACTCAGTCTCAACTAGCCTACAGACCCGGTTGCGACGTGCACATCGGTGAAACTACTTCCCGAGATCTAGCTGTGCGGGGTTCAGGGCCGCCTCGAGCTCCGGGTCGATGGGATTGAATTCTCCCGCTGGAGTCCGCTCCCGGATCAGACGCTCCAGATTCAACATGCGAGCCCGCGCTTTCGCCAGCAGTTCCACGTATGAAACAGTGTCGACCGACAGACGATCGTCCGTGGTTCTCAGTCCCGAGAGGTGGTGCCCTTCAATCGAGCTTCCGAGGACCTTGGTGACGATTTTCCCTTGGTTCGAAAGGCCGCCGACTTCGAGTAGCTTATTGCCATAAGAAAGAGCTTGCTGCGATTCCGCGGCGCCCACCGACACACCGGAGCGCTTCAGTTCGAGAATTAGGATCGTGTCCAATCCCTGCACTTCGCCAAAGCGATTCCAGCCTGGGCGTGACCAGAGTTGAACGCCTCGGCTAGGGAGCACTACATGGTCTGGCCGCTATAAGCGGTCCGCATCGTTTTCAATTTCACCCGTACTCGCCCGAAGCAGATCCCTAACGACGGTGAGCAACGACCGATTGGAGGTAAACTCCACCGACTCGTACTCGGGACCGAAGATCCACAACCCTTGATCAAATAGCGGCTGCAGAACTTGAACTTCAGGAACCCCCGGGTCACTGGTACAGCGCTCTAGCTCACTGATCAGTGATAGCCGTTGGTATACAAGATCGAGGACGACTTTGGCTTGTTGTACGGTCCACTTGTCAAGCAGACCAACCAAGTCGTCGATGGACACCTTATCCATTTCTGCGATCTTGTGCATAAGGGCCGTACCCGTCTCGGCCTCTTTCATCGTCGTCAGTGCTTTGACCACAGCATCAAGCACGGTCGCGTCTGCCTTCGGTGCGATCTCCTGGACGTGTCGGACCGTCGTCATCAATGATTCGCGCTGCGTCGGTGTAAGCCGACGGAGCTGATCACGGTTACTGCTGAGTACGCTACTGCGGACTTCCTTAGCACGCGAACCGAGTAAATTGTCCAAGCTCCTTACAATTTTCTCCTTTGCGGCGGCCCGGGCCTCCTGAACCAACTGTGACTCATCATACCCGCTCCAGTCGGCGAGCACATGTGGCTGCAACATGTCCGCTTGAACGATAAAGGTGATCTTGCGCGCGGGCTTCCTACGTCCGTCAAGAATCTTGACCCCAGCATCATCCTCCCACGACGGGCCTGAGACAAGGCGGCGGTTGGTCCACCACGCGACCCCGCTTCCAAGTGTTGATCGTGCACCGACGTCGGAGTCAATACGGCCGATCCGAATATCCCCCCCTGAGAAAGTCGCGATGATCATTTCGTCTGCTTCATCGACGTCGAATAGATTGACTCTTTCGCCGTTGATATAGACCTGAAATGATGGATCCGATACGAAGCGCTGCGACAACGCCTCGCGAATGGCTCCAACGGGCACTGTCATCCCAGCCTCGGCAGAGAGTTCGGTGCCGCCGCTGTCTCGCCCACCAGACGTGATGTCACGCACTTCAAAGGGATTCTGCCCGTGGGTCTTGACAACCTCCGCGGTTCGCCCGACCTCTTCCCCCTCCCCTTTAGTCTTCAGGGTATACCTATTTGCAAAGTAGAACATGGCGTGTCGCCCTTTGCCGTTCTGTCCAAATGGAATGCGGTTCGACTGCCCACCCCCTGGGAACCGGACGACGCGGTCCTTCCCAAGTGGATGGCTTGGCCCCATCGCCAGCCAATGGGCACGCAGTTGAGCCTCCGTCATTCCGACACCGTCATCCGTAATCCGGAAGAGGTCTCCAGGCGCGGCCGGCCACGTGATATCTACACGTGTGGCTCCTGCATCCCAGGCGTTCGCGACAAGTTCGATCACAGCCACATCCGGCGACTTGATGATCCTCCCGACATGGTGCTCGAGAAATTGCTCCGGGTAGCTCGGCGAGAGGAGGTCTGGCTCTCGACGGACTGGTGCAGTTGCGGGGAGCTTGCGAGGGGATGCGGCCATCGTGACCTCATTGTTTGATTAAACCTTTTGTGATTCGGGCGATCGGGCATTAGCAACCATCGGCACGCTTCGTTGGAATCATCCCCCCTATCCCCCAAACCTCCCCGCCACCTCCCTCACCTCCCCCAGCATCGCCAGCGTCTCCAGGTGCCGCCCCACCAACTTGCGGTCCCCACCCGCAAACGCCGCCACCGCCTCCTCCGGCGTCAGCGGTGCCCTCCCCACCAGCGCCTGCAGCGCCGCCAACTGCTCGACCGCCGTCGCCGGCCATGCCACCAATGCCGCGGGAGCAACCTCCTCAACCGCCTCTGCTGCCGGCAGATCCAACTCCGCCACATGCTCCGGCGCGAACCGCGGGATCTGATACTCCGGCCTGAGCCAGCGGATCACCCCGCGCTTCTCCTCGGCCACCCGTTCGTCGTGGAGCTGCACCAACCGCTCGAGAATCTCCTCCTTCTCCATCGGCCAGGGCCAGCCATACGCCTCGGCGACCAGCGCGTCGAGCTGGTCGTGCATGTCCCGCAGGATGCCGCAGGCCGCGACCTCGTGGATCGCACGCTCCTTCGGCGTCAACACAGCTCCCGAGCGGAGCTTCTCGACCACGTTGTACATCCCCGTCATCGTTACCCGCTCGTCACGCTCGATCGCGTCCTTGCGGTGCTGGTCGAGCTTCTCGGCCAGGGCGCCAATGGAGTCCCGCAGAGCCAAAGAGGGGTCGGGAAACGGGAAGGGGTCAAATGATAGAGACTTCGAATACCGCGGACGGTCCTCCAGAGTACCGCTCGTATTGAGCGTCCAGATACCATGAAGTGACGACGAAAGCACCCCGAGCAGGAATACTGACGCAACCGCAATGGCAACGACACTTCCGTCAGGGGCAACGGACTCGTCGATCTTGAGGAATAGTCGGTGCCGCGAGACTTCGGATGTGGCGATGAACCAGCCCTGACCCCGGAGAGCTTCACGAAGCTCAGGACGGGGACGATCAAACCTCCACCAGGTATCGCGCTGGGTGCTCGAACGCCGTCCAGCCCGGACAGGTTTCACTCGATCTGCCACCAGTTGGTACGCCTGACTGGTGCGCTTGGCATCGCCTTCTTGAAGCAGCGCAAAATCAACCACGAACCTTGACGGGCCTCTACCTGCGACATCTCCTCCTGACAGGAGTGGGCGTACCACCCCACTTTCGTTGGGCGAGCGTGCGAGTAGGGCGAGTGCTTCCTCGTTGGACAGTACGAAACCCTTGCCAGCGATCTTGAAACCTTGACTCGAGAGGCCACGGTTTGCGTGAAGTGCTCCTTCTCGGGCACGGGTGAGCGCCGCCTCCAGCGAGTGGCCAGCCGCGACGGTAGCTCTGGCCGTCGCCTCAATTGCACCATCGGGACTTACTCGGAAACTGGCCCGCGCGACTGGTCTATACTGGAGGACAGACATTGCCACCCGTACCGCCGCCCCATCCGCATCATCGACCCACGGATGGTCCTGGATGGACCAGCTCACTTCAACGCCTAGTGCCGCGGATAGAGCGACGACTCTTGTCGCACGAGACTGCCAGAGCGAGTTTGTTGTAATCAGCCCCATTCGCCCTGTGCGTGTCTTCGCGATCCGCACTGTACCGAGCCACCACCAGTAGAGGACAAGGTCTGCGTCATCCGGAACCTCGGGGTATGCGGCCGATAGCGCTTCCACGTATCCGTCACCCAAGGCATCGCGCTTCTTGGCGCGCCCCAAATACGGCGGATTCCCCACGATGAAATCCGCCGCCGGCCACTCCGCCTGGCGCGCCCCCACATACTCTATATATGGGAGCTTCGCCGCCGGGTCCGGCACCAGCTCCCCCGTCACCGGGTGGACCAGCCGCGGCGTCGGGTCCGGCCGGTCCTTTTCCGGCCGATGCACCGTGGCGTCCCACGCCAGGATCGCGTCGCGACACTCGATCGTCCCGGTGTCCTCGAGGATCGGCACCGGCGGCGTCCGCCCCCCGTGCGCCTCGCGCCAGAACTGGTGATACCCGATCCAGAGCGTCAGCTCGGCGATCTCCCGCGCCCACCAGTTGACCTCGATCCCGTGGAACTGCCGCGGATGCACCTCGTCGAGCACCAACCCCTCCTGCCCTCCATGGAGCCGAGCCAGCTCGCGCAACACCTCGAGCTCGATCCGCTTGACCGCCGCCATCGTCACGTAGAGGAAGTTGCCGCTGCCGCAGGCCGGGTCGAGGAAGCGGAGGGAGCGGAGCCAGGCGTGGTAGGACTGGACTTCGTGGATGGCTTCGGCGCGGAGCTTGGAGATGGTCTTGGCGTTGGGCTGCCGCGCATTGACATGCGCGGCTGAAAGGGCCTCCTGCTCCAATTGGGTAACCCGCGCCTGCACTGCGCTCCAGCGCTCGCGGAGGGGTTCGACGACGGTCGGCTCAACCAGGCGTTCGATATACTCGCGCGGCGTGTATTCGGCGCCGAGCTTGTGGCGTTCGGCAGGTTCGAGGGCGCGGACGAGGAGGGTGCCGAAGATCGACGGTTCGACGCCGCTCCACTCGAAGCCGGCGGCCTCGACCAGCAGCTGCACGTCGGTCGGTTCGAGCGGCAGCGACTCGAGGGTGCGGAAGAAGTGGCCGTTGAACTGCTGGATCCGGTCGGCGCCGAACATCCCGCCGGCGTCCATCACCCGCCAGAGTGCGGTGATCGTCTCGGCGACATGCGCCGAATCGCCCGTCTCGCGCGCCGTCTCAAGCGTGCGCTCGAAGAGCTTCTTCGGGAGGAGCCCGACATCCTCGGCGAAGAAGCAGAAGACGCAGCGCATCAGGAAGCGCGCGACCCGTTCGGGGTCGTGGCCGCGGTCCTCGAAGGCGGCGGCGAGTTCGGCCAGCTTGCCGGCAGTGTCGCGGGTCACCTGCTGCGCCTTCCCCCGGGGGTCGCGAACCTTCGGCTGGGTCCAGATGTCCTGGAGCAGGGCAATGTCGTCCGGCCGATCGGGGAGCTGATCGAGGAGGATCCGTCGACCGGCCGCGAAGCCGCCGAAGCCGCCGCGCCATCCCTCCCAGATGATCAGCTCGCGCGGGACATCCACCACCATCAGATACGGCGGGATGGTACCGGGTTCTGCGGCGACGTACTGCGTCAGCTGCTTGAGCGCCTTCCGGAGCGGGACATCCTTGGGCCCATCGCCTTTGCCGGTCGCCTTCGCCTCGACGGCAAAGTGCCCGGCCTTCCAGCAATCGATGAAGTTGGTGGCGAGGTTGCCGTCGGCGGTGATCACCTTGACCGGCTGTTCGAAGCAGTAGGTCCCCTCCTCGTGCGGCGCGGGCTGGTCGACGCCGAGGGCGTCGCAGAAGTCGCGGAACCAGGACTGGAAGGCCTGGCGCTCGCCGAGGGTGGAGGCGGCCCAGCGCTCGGCGAGTGAGCGGAGCGCGGGGGCGACCCCGGCGGGAGTGGGCAGGGGCATGGAGGAGGATGGCCTTACCCAGCCGCGCATGTCAATGCGCGGCGGCCGACGCCGAACCCTCCCGCTTCATTGCCGCGGCCGTCAGGCCGCGGCGAGGCGCAGCGAAGACTCCTCGTGCTTGCCAATGCACGGAACCTTGGCCCATTCCGCACGGCGCGGCCCCCTCGCTCCCCGCTTCGAGACTAGGCGAAGTCCTAGGCCGGGATCTGTTCGCCTTGCAGCTGCACGCGTCGTGTCGGATATTGGCCTTCGACACTGCTCTCGCGCTCCACTGAGCGCGCAGTGAGTTCGGAAGTCGCTGATCAAGCGACATAGCGAAGTCCGGAATATGGCTGAGGTGAAGGGCCAAGCTCGCTGCCCGAAGGACTGTGTGGCCGACGGTGGACCTGTCCTCTGGTCAGCGCGTCTTCCGATGACCTCTCGGTTCACTGACGGCAACGCCGCGTGTGCAGCGAGCCCGATGATTGCTCCCCGTGGTGCCCACCACCATGCTGACCAAGTCATTCCTTCTTCTCAGCTTCCAGGCGGACTAAATGCCCCAGAACCCCATCCTCGAGCGTGCCACAACAGGGATACTCGTGGCTTGCGCGCTGGCAATCACGGTGATGACGGGACTGAGGGAGCTTAAGGGTGGCCCGCCCGATCCGATGCCAGCCATGCAGCCACCCGTACGGCTTTCGGCAGATCTATGGGCTAGGGTCGTCGCTGCTGGCGAAGCGCTTGGCGACACCGCCGGGTCGGTCCGTATTGTGACCTTTTCAGACTTTGAGTGCCCAGCGTGCAAGTATTGGGCTCTGACCGCGCTCCCGGCCCTTCGTGAACAATATCCGGGCAAACTCAGAGTCACATTTCGGCACTGGCCCTTGCCCCAGCACAAGTTCGCCCCCGCATCGGCACAGGCGAGCTTGTGCGCCTCGCGACAAGCACGCTTCGAGGCATTTCACGATGTTCTCTATCGCGGACAGGATTCAATCGGGCTCATTGCATTCGGTGAATATGCGGAACGAGCCGGGGTTCCTGATCTCGGTCGGTTCGATCGTTGCATGCAGGCGAGGGAGGACTCCGCAAGGATCAGTTCAGACGTGAAGCTGATCACGGAGCTGGACGGGAAGGGCACACCTGTCGTCGTAATCGATGGTGTGCTATTTCACCACCAACCCACTGGAAAGCAACTTGATTCGATCATTGTGTCGGCGCTGAAGGGCCCGCGTGGGACGCCATGAGCGTTCCAGGCGCCAGCACTACGCCTCGATTTGAGCCCGAGCACCTCGAACGTGACGCCTCACGGTTAAGCGTGATGCTCTCCCTGAGTCCTCGACAATCGATGGTCGCATTGTTGTCGATCGGTGGTCGGTGCGAAGCTGAGATCGGCTCAATCCTTTCTATTTCGTCCCACACGGTCCACCATCACTTCAAGCGCCTGTATGTGAAGCTCGGGGTGTCTACGCGGATGGAGATGGCTGTCACCGTGATGTCGGTCCTCGCGGGCTCGCCCGATTGGCTCCATCGACCAGATTCTGCGGAGAGAGCGTGAGAAGGCGCATTACCCACAGTCTGTTGAGTCCCGGGCTCGTGATGCTCTCCCTCGCGGTGTGCTTTGGCACTGCCGTCGCACAGTCGCCGGTGAGACTCGACAGTGCAGGCATTGAGATCATCGAGGTGCGAGTTCCTGCACGGCCGCCAACACTCAGGGTGGCACCCAAGCCAGTTGCCCTGATCGGCGGCACTCGGGACACAGCCGAAGAGGAGCTCACCGCCCAGGCGCATGGTATCCACATTGTGCGCGGTCGCTTCGGATTCATCGTTGCCGATGGTGCTCGCCTCCTCCGAGTGGATTCGGTCGGGAAGGTCATTCAACGAATGGCCGGACCAGGTGCAGGTCCGGGCGAGTTCCGGGAAATCAACGGCCTCTGTCAGTTTGGGGGCGACACTGTCGTGGCGCTCGACCGGCAATTGCGACGCGCATCAGTCTTTGACCCGGCAGGGAAGTACATGCGCTCAGTCCAACTGCCTGGCTTTGCGATGAGGGAAGCGTGCCTTGAGGACGGAACTGTCATTGCGCAAGCTGCCGCTTCCGCAGGCGGTGCCAATGTCTCCTCGCGGGGTGCTCCCCACGTCCTTCTCGATACCCGGACTGGCAAGCAGTCATCCCTAGGGGTGCTGCCCATCACCTGGTCCGGGTTGTTTAGCCGATTCGCGAGCATAGTTGGGAGCGGTAAACGGATCTACTCGGCAGATGGGACACTGGTCGCCTTCGACATCCGTTCGAACTCCGGGCAGCTGATCAAGCGCTTTCGCACGAACGTCAAGCCCTTGCCCGTCCCGAAGGGACTAGCGGAGGCGCGGCTCAAGGGGGCAGTGCCCTCTGGACAAGGCGCAGCGGTCGAGCGTCGACTCAGGGCATTCCTGACTAGAGAGCCGGCCCCGAAGTACTGGCCGATGCTAGCTCGTCTGTTGGTCGGACCGGGTGGCGCTGTGTGGGCCAATAGTGTCGACGAAAACGGGGTCGCGAGTCGTTGGCTGGTCATCGGACCTGGTGGCCTTCAAGTTGCTCAATTCATCATGCCAGCACCGCCTGGGGGACATGGGGTAACGCTGATTGGGCTGGGGCCGAACGAAGTGTACGTTCGGTACGAGGACGAGAATGACTCTCCCACACTGGCGGTGTACCGACTCATCGCATCTCCCCCAAGTAGGTAGCTACCGCGCCAGGTAGCTTGCAGCTCATGTGATATGGTGCAATTTCTGGATACCGTGATTTTCCGTCGCCATCGCTACCATCACTCCAATCTGCAGAGGTCGCCGTGCAACCGTCTCCCACGAAGATCCGCCTTCTCGCACTGTCCGTCATTGCCTTGGGGGGGCTGAACCCGGTACTGGCGCGCGCCCAGGAATCCCAGGAGGAGGGTTATGCATTCAGCTGCTGGCCCGAAGGCCAGTGTCCGCCGGACCCGGTCGCAACGTGCGCCACAATCACCGGGGCTGGCTCCATGGGGGTCTGCTGGACGGCTGGTGCCTTCACTTCGCCGTGCTCGGGTGCGACTCCCCACAAGCTCGAGTGCCACAAGATCGTGATTCCCTGAGCGCGACGTCACGCTCGGATCT
This sequence comes from Gemmatimonadales bacterium, assembly GCA_033764505.1. Classification (GTDB taxonomy): domain Bacteria; phylum Gemmatimonadota; class Gemmatimonadetes; order Gemmatimonadales; family GWC2-71-9; genus Palsa-1233. The sequence goes on along the minus strand of JANRIW010000028.1, from coordinate 132,713 downwards.
CGGCCGCCTACCCCTGCTGGGGTGGGCGGCTGTTCCATCCCGGTCGTTTCGATAGTCGTCCGATCTACTGGCCTAGATGACGTTTCCCCTATCTGAGGTCCACTTAGGATCGTAAGGTCGTCAGTGGTCCTTCGGTGATCGTGTCCTCAAACTGGGCAGCAAACTCGGACGGGGTGCGCCGGCGCAAGCTGCTGTGCGCCGGTCGGCCTGTGCATCGCCATTCCCCTCTCCGCCCAGCTCCCCGCGCCCACCCTGCGCCTTGCACAGGATCTCTACATCGATGCCGCGCAGCACGACTTCGAACCGATCCGCGAGCTCACCGTCGGGCCGAACGGAATCATCAGCATCACCCAACGTGGTGACGGCCGGTTGGTACTCTTCGGGCGCGACGGGAGGCTGATTGCCGAGGTCGGGCGACTCGGTGCGGGGCCAGGAGAGTTCCGCTCTCTGCATCGCATCGGATGGCAGGGCGAACTGCTCTGGGCGCACGACCAGGCACTGAATCGCATCACGCTCATCACCCCGTTGGGTGCCTTCACGCGCACGATAGCGATCCCCCGATTGTCGGTGCCAACCGAACCACCCGCCAGCGGCCAGTCGGTCAGTGGTTGATCCCCAGCGCGTACCCCGACGCGAACACCCTGATCCTCACGGGCGTGCAAGGACCAGCCGCGCAACGCGCTGCTTGGCAGCAAGCGCTTGGTGACGGGAGCATGGCCATCGCATTGGACAGCTCGGGCAATTACAAGCATCTGGTGTATGTCATGGCGAAGCGGACGGATTGCATTCAACAGATTCAGCGGATCGCCATCACGATTCCCCAGTGCCCACGGAGCCATGACGCACGAAGCCCAAATGGTCGGCTGCATGGCGTCGCAGTGACGAAAGCCATCGCGGACGTACGTTTCGAGGTCACGGTCACGCTGTTCACCGACGCTGGTGGAAGGGTGTATCAACGGAAGCTTTCCTTCACCGGGGATAGGATGTCAGCGGGGCAGCATGACAGCATTCTTGATCGGGAGAAGCGCGAGGGCTCGTCGTCGCCCGGCTACGCCGAGGCGATTTCCCGCGTCACATTGCCCCGGGCATTCGATCCGTTTCGCCAGATCCTCGTTGGGGACGACGGAACCGTCTGGCTCCGCGAGCGGAACCAAGCTGGGCATGCCGTCTGGCTGTACCTTGATCAAACCGGAACGCCTTCAGGTCGGGCGATATTGCCGTTGAGGGCCCGCCTGATGGTTGCCTCGCGCGGGCAGCTGTGGGGATTGCAGGAGGATCAGGAAGGGGTGGAGAGCATCGTGCGGTGGCGCGTGACGCGGTAAGGGGGCATTCCGCGGCCCTTCTGATTCTCAGGGACAACCGAGCAGGTCAATGGTGTTCTAACGGCGTGGCGGATTGACCGTCCCGGTCGGGGGTATGTTCAGCGGTCCCCTGTCACTCCGCCCATCGCCTGTTGGTAGGTGAATCCGTCGACTCGAGGCGCTCGCCGATCCGTTAGGCAGCGCCGGCGTAAAGGCGAGGCTGACTGATGGCGAACTGCTACTCGTGGTGAGTGCCCCCCAGAAGGTTCCGCCATGGCTCCCAGCCGTGGCCGGGGCGAGCGGCAACATTGCCGTCATCGCATCCGGGCTCGGAGAATTCAAGCGGTTTGTTGGAGGGGTCCCCCGGTCTGCCAGCCGTTGTATCAAGGAGATTCCCGGTGGGTCCATCGGGATCTCCCTCTGTGCCGCGCCCGCATCCGACATTGCGTCGAGCACGGGAGTCATGGCGATCGTCGAGCCGGAGTCACGGGGCGGTCCCTCGTATCAGGTTACGGCCATCCGCGGAGACCGTGGCGACACCCTATTCTCCAAGCGTTACTCGTTCCAGCCGATTGCGATACCCGCGAGGGTCATCGACAGCACTCGGCAGGAGAAGCTCCGGCAGCCCGGCCTCTCGCCTGCGATGAAGTCCGGCTACCAGGCATTGAAGTACCCGTCACATTATCCCCCCATCCGGCGCGTGTTGGTCGGTATCGATGGTACGATCTGGCTGCAGGAGGAGAACGGCCGTACCGCCTCGCGGCGCTGGATCGTGCTCAGTGCATCCGGGGCGCGCCTTGGCAGCATCGAGGTGCCGGCACATGTCGGGTTCGGCGCCGTGAGTCGAACCCGCCTCTGGACGATCGAGTCCGATGCGGACGGGGTCCAGAGCATCGGTCAGTATCGGGTGGGTAAACTGGGTCGATAGGCACCCCCGGGATTCAGGCACCCGGAGAAGCGGAGTGACTGAGGGCCCCGCGTGCTGGCGAACGGGCAGAGATTCTGTGTGGATGCGACTACGCAGGTCCCTCGCTCCGCTCGGGATGACAAACTCCCAGCTATCATCCATCATCGATCATCGATCATCGATCATCCCCCTCTCCCCCCGACGCCAATGCCCACCGACCCCACCGCCCGCTTCTCCGATCGCGTCGACAACTACGTCCGCTATCGGCCGAGCTATCCGGCCGGCGTGCTGCCGCTCTTGGAGGAGGTCACGGGACTCACCGACCAGTGGGTGATTGCCGACCTCGGCTCCGGCACCGGCATCTCGGCCGAACTCTTCCTCCGGCACGGCAACACCGTCTACGGCGTCGAACCGAACGACGCGATGCGGCACGCCGCCGAACGCCTGCTGCAGGCGTACCCCCGCTTCCACAGCATCAACGGCCGCGCCGAGGCCACCACGCTCCCCGATGCGTCGGTGGACTGCGTCGTGGCGGCACAGGCGTTCCACTGGTTTGATGTGGCGGCGGCACACGCCGAGGTCCGGCGCATCCTGAGGCCCGATGGCTGGGCGGTGCTGCTCTGGAACACCAGGCGCCTGGACAGCTCGCCCTTCCTCCGCGCCTACGAGGCGCTACTGCAGCGCTTCGGCACCGACTACCGGGATGTGCAGCACAACCAGATCTCGGCCCTTCCGCTCGAGGCGTTCTTCGGCGGGCCGCACTATCAGCGGCACACGCTCGAGAATCACCAGGAACACGACCTCGACGGGATTCGTGGGCGGCTGCTGTCGTCGTCGTATGTGCCGGCGGAGGGGCACGCGAACCATGCGCCGATGCTGGCGGAGCTGGAGCGGATCGTCGCGGCGCACGGCCACGAGGGGCGGGTCGTGGTAGAGTATGAGACGGAGGTGTATGTGGGACGCGTTCAACCGCGCATGTCAATGCGCGGCGGCCGTTAGGCCGTGAACGGTGCGCGGCCACAGGCCGCGCGGGGTGAGGGGCGAGGAGTGAGGGGTGCTTCGCAAGTAGGTGTCATCCTGAGCGGAGTCCGCGTAGCGGACGTAGTCGAAGGACCTGCGTAGCGGCGAGCACGCAGGTCCTTCGACTACGCAGCCGTTCCGGCTGCTTCGCTCAGGATGACAAACTTTGAGCGGCGACGCTCCTGATGACCTACGACCTACGACCTATGACCTATGACCCTACTCCGCCGTCGTCGGATCGATGATTTCCGCCACTTCCAGCACCCGATCGGCCGGGAAGCAGCCGCGCCGCGCATGCTCGCGGATCAGGTCGGCGTCGGGCGCGATGTAGACGCAGGTGATCTTGTCCCCGGTGACATAGCTCTGCACCCACTGGATGGACGGCCCCAGCTCGGCCAGCACGCTCTTCGACTTCTGCGAAATGGCGCGGAGCTCATCGGGGCTCAAGGCACCGGCATTCGGAATTTCCCGCTCGACAAGAAAGCGCGGCATCAGTGGTGTTGCTCCTGGGTGAGGGACGCCGGCGCGTTCGCGCAGGTGACGGTGGGGTTCCAGCCGGTGAACATGCCGGCAGGGTTCGCCTGATAGAGCCAGACATGCAGGGTGTAGAGGTCGAACGTGGCGTTGTAGCTGTAGTCCTGCCCGAAGAGGCGCGGCGGCGCGTCACCCGTCCACGCCGGCTTCGGCACCACGTACTCGAGACCGACGAGCTTGAGCGACCCGTTGGCCTGGGGCTCGTACATCACCGCCTCGGGCGCCATCGCATCCACCGTGGCGTCGAGCAGGGCGGTGTTGACGTAGTGGTACCCCATCGCCCCCTCGGTCGGGTCCGCGAAGCAGGCCCCGTTGAAGAGGTAAGTATAGTCGGCCTTCTTGGCCTGCTCGAAGCTGCTGAAGCGCGCCATCGCGGCGCGGACCGGCTGCAATTCGGAGTCGACCTTGGCGGCGGCGAGCGCCGCCGGGTCCGAGGCGGTGGGCGCCTGGGAGCAGGCGGCGAGGGAGAGAGCGGCGAGCAGGATCGGGAAACGCATGAGGCACTCCGTGACGGGGGAAACCAACCGGGGATCGATCAACCACGCGAGCAAGTTGAGCCGGCGCGGTTAGCTGTTGTATTCTCCAAGAATTAGCTCTCTGTTAGCTTAGGGGATGATCCGCGTCCAGTTCCTCGGCGGAGCCATCCTCCGCGATGGCGCCACCGTCCTCACCGGCCCTTCGGCACAGCGGCACCGAATTGCCTTGCTCGCGCTCCTCGCCGGGGCCTGGCCCCTCCCGGTCCCGCGGGCCCGCCTCCTCGCCCTCCTCTGGCCCGAAAAGGACGAGACCGCCGCCCGACGCCTCCTCAACCTCGCCGTCCACGTCCTCCGCAACGCCCTCGGCCCCTCGGCCGTGGTCACCGTCGGCGATGGCCTCCTCCTCGGCACCGAAGGGCTCAGCTGCGACGTGCTCGACCTGCGCGCCGCCGCCGCCGATGACGATGTCGCGCGTGTCGCCCAGCTGCACGCCGCACCGCTGCTCGACGGCTTCTCGCTCCCCGACGCGGTGGATTTCGGGCACTGGCTCGACGACACCCGCCGAGAACTGCAGCGCATCCACCGCCGCGTGGTCCTGCTGCAGCTCGAGCGCTGCGAGCGCGAGGGCGACCTGCACGGTGCGGTGGCGGCGTGTCGCCAGCTCGTCGCGCTCGATCCGTACTCCGGCGACGATGCCCGCCGCCTGATGCGCGCCCTCGAGCAGGCAGGCGATCGCGCCTCCGCCATTCGCCAGGCGGTCGAGCATGCGCAGCGTCGGCGCGCCGATCTCGAGCTCGGCCCCGATCCCGCCGTGGCGCTCCTCGCCGACGAGTTGCGCGAGGGCGTCATCGCCGCGGTCGAGCCGCCATCCATCGTGGTGCTCCCCTTGCGCACGGTCGGCGCCGAGCCCGAGGCAGACGCGCTGGCGGACGGCATCACCGAGGAGGTCATCGCGCTGCTCACCAAGCGACGCGACCTCCGCGTGATTGCCCGTGGTGCGGTGCAGGCGTTGCGCGCGCGTGATGCAACGCCGCGCGACGTGGGTCGCACGCTCTCGGTGCGCCACGTGCTCGATGGCTCGTTGCGCGTGGCCGATGGGCGGGTGCGCGTGGTGGTCGCGCTGATCGACGCCGAGACCGAGCGACCGATCTGGGCCGAGACGTATGAGCGGACGCACGCCGACGTGCTGGCGCTGCAGTCGGACATTGCCCTGCGACTCGCCGAGGCGGTGCACGCCGAGGTGGTCGCGGGGGCGCAACCGGGGCGCGACGTGCCGGCGCCCGATTCGTTGGCGCATCGCCTGGTCTTGCAGGGGCGACAGCACCTGCGCGGGCACACCATGGTGGCACTCGCGCGGGCGCGCGATGCCTTCGCGCGCGCGGTGGCGCACGCGCCGAACTACGCCGATGCGCACATCCAGCGCGCGCTGGCGTGCCTCGAGTTGGCCGAAGAGGGCGATCCGGACTTTCGCGCACTGCACGCCGAGGCGTCGGAGGCCGTGGCGCGGGCGCTGGCGCTCGATCCGCGGCACCCCGAGGCGCTCGCGACACACGGCGCGGTGCGGATGATGGCGCACTACGATTGGGCCGGCGCCGAGACCGCGATGCGCACCGCGCTCGAGCGCGCGCCGGAGCATCCGCTGGTGCACGACCTCCTCGGCCGGCTGCTCTGGGCCATGGGCCGCTACGACGAGGCGCTGCTGGTGGCACGGCGTGCGCAGACGCTTGGCGCCACGCCGCACGGCGTCGATCCGGTCACCATCCTCCTCAGCGCGAGTCGCTACAGCGAGGCGCTGAGCCACGCGCGACTTGCCATCGAGGTGGACCCCTACGCCCCGAAGACGCACGCCGGTCTCGCGTGGGCGCTTTTCCTGCTTCGCCAATACGAGGCCGGGGTCCGGTCCATGGAAGAGGCGATCACCCGATCGGACGGCCATCTGCGCTGGCGCGGCGAGGTGGGGCAGATGTACGGCATGATGGGCCGCTGGGCCGACGCGCGGGCGCGCATTGCCGAACTCGAAGCCATTCCCGGCGTCTCACCCTGCCAGATCGCGCACTCCTACCAGGGACTCGGCGAGGCCGATGCCGCGCTCACCTTGCTCGAGTCGGCAGTGGCAGCCACCTGCGGTCAGGCCTATGCGATCCGTGGCTCGTTCATCTACGCGCCGCTGCGCGGGCATCCGCGCTTCGCGGCGTTGGTGGGGACGATGGGACTGGAGGCGTGATTCGGGAGCTTTTCAGCCGCGGCCGTAAGGCCGCGGTGAGGGGTGAGGGGGATCTGTCATCCTGAGCGAAGTCCCGCCGCCCTGCGGGGGCGGGACGAAGTCGAAGGACCTCGCTAGCTTCAGGTGTCTCCCACACTCTTCCCCGGAGTCACCCTGACCAACCTCACGCGATTTGGCCTCGTCTACGGTGGAGTCTTGATCGTCGTCGGGATGGTCGGCACCGCGATCCAATGGCGCCGGCTGCATCGGAGCGGTGCCAAGCCAGGGATCGTCTTCTGGCTCTGGTTCGCGGCGTGCTGCCTGCAGAGCCTCTCGCTGGTCGCCATCATCCTTGCCGAGCTGGAGGAGCCGTCTCGCTCCCCATCGCGCACCGCCTCGATGGGTGCGCTCACCGGCGGTGGCACGTGGGCCATGCTCGCGACGTTGACGGGGCAGATGTTCATCCGTCCACCCGTTGATGTCTGAGGCTTCAGCTGCGCTCGCCGTGACCCGCAATGCGTTCCCACTGCCTCATTGCCAACTGTTACCGTGTGTGGTAACATGTCCGGATGGGGAAGTTACGTCGCGGCGGTTTCATCTTCGTCACCTGGAAGGGTGATCACCCGCCGCGGCATGTCCACGTCTACCGAGACGGCCGGCTGGTCGTGAAGTGGAACCTTGAGGACCATATGGCGATGAAGGGAACGGCGACCGATCGCATAATGCGCATCATTGCCGAGTTGCAGGAGGAGGGTGCCCTGTGAAGATCCACAGCGTTGAAGCCAACAACCGCAAGAAGGCATTCGAGGTCCGGACGCTCCGGGAGAGTCTGGTCTATCCGTACGCCAAGCTTGCACTACCTCCGACCGGCGACGACCGCGTGGTTGATGTGTTTGCCGACCCCGAGACGGGCCGTGAGGCCTTCACGTATCGCCTCGAATCTGGCGCCGAGGACACTATCCACCTCGATGTGGTGCGGGAGTACCACCAGGATCCCGCGTATCTGAACGAGCTCTTGTTGCATCGCCTGACGGTGGAGGCCGGCAAGGCCCTCGCATCCAGCGACCTGGCCAAGCGAGAGGTTGCGCGACGCCTCGGCACCTCGCCGAGCCAGCTGTACCGGTTGTTGGATCCAACTCACTACGGCAAGTCGGTCGGACAGCTGCTCGCCCTTCTGCACCTGCTTGGGCAGGAGGTTGAACTGCTCGTGCGCCCCACCACGCCGAAAGGAACCAAGGCTACGCCGAGGCCCCGGCATCGGCGAATACCTGCGTAGCGGGGGTATCTCGCGAGCCAGATTTTGCTGTTTGGTGGACTGACCTGGTACAACATCAGGTACCGGCCGCCTGGGAAGCGCGGCCGATCGGAATCACCGCCGGACCCGGCAACCGCAACCCGCCGCGCTCGAGCCATGGCACCACCACACCCTGCGTGGCGACCGCGATGGCCACACCGGCAACGGCGTCCACCGCGAAGTGGTTCTGGGTGTACACGGTCGAGAACGCCACACCGAGGGCAAGAATTGCCACCACTATCGCGATTGGTCTGGGAGCCAGTCGCCAGGTGATCCACGCGAGGGCGATCGAACCGGCAGTATGTGACGACGGGACTGCGGTGCCGAGTGAGTCACCTGCGGCTCGCGCCGCGCCGCTCATGCTCCGGAAGAGCCCTTCGGCATCTGGCATGAAGCGCGGGAACATCTCCATCGGACCAATCACCGGAAAGATCGCATACACGAGGAAGCACGCCGCGTAGGTGACTGCGAGTCGCAGCACCACCTCGCGCGCCTTCCGGGGACAGCCGCTGAAGATGAACCACGCCGGCACGACGACCAGCAGGATGTAGTAGGAGTTGTAGACCGCGTACATGGCCTCGCTGAACCACGCCCACGGCATGGCCGGCATCCAGCTCAGATTGTAGTGCTGCCCGAAGAGCGCGAGATCCCATCGGGCGACGAGCTGGTCATTGGCCGAGCCCAGCATCCCCTCCCCGATCCGAATGCCCAACGTGCCCCAGACCAGCCCGATCCATGCCAACGGGTACCCGTCGCGTATGGTCACAGTGATGCGATTGAGTCGAGAGGGGAGGCGGACGAGGAGTGCGGGGAGTCCAGCGGCGAAGAGAAAGGCCACGACGTAGTAGCGGGCCCAAGGGGAGGCGGTCGCATGGCCGAGCCAGCTGAGAGCCAGAGCGACATTGAGGAAGGCGAGCCAACGGTCAACAGGTCGGAGCGGATGCTCAGCGGACATGGCGATCCTCCGAAAGAGTCGCTTTCAAGGATCGCGCTGTTGCGTGACGGCCTGGTGGCCGATCGGTAACAAGTCCGTCAGGCTCCGCGACACACCCTAGATTCGTTTCGAGCCATCGCCACCCTATTACCGCCCGGGACAGTCCATGCACTTCTCCCTCCCCCACGCCCTCGAGATCCTTGAGCGCACCCCCGCCACCTTCCGCGGTCTGCTCGACGGCCTCACGGACGCGTGGCTCCTCCCCAGCGAAGGCCCCGAGACCTTCAGCGCCCTCGACAACCTCGCCCACATGATCCACGCCGAGCGGACCGACTGGATCCCGCGCGCGGAGGTCATCCTGGCGCAGGGCGTGGATCTGCGCTTCCCGCCGTTCGATCGCTTCGGGCACCTGCAGGAGCAGGACGGCAAGTCCATCGGGGCACTGCTCGACGAGTTCGCGAAGCTCCGCGCCGGCAGCATCGCCACGCTGCGCGGCTGGCAGCTCGGTGCGGCGGAGCTGGCACTTGAAGGGGAGCACCCGGTGTTCGGGCGCGTCTCGCTCCAGCAGTTGCTCTCGGCGTGGGTGGTCCACGACCTCGGCCATCTCGCGCAGACGTCACGCGTGATGGCCAAGCAATACCGCGAGGCGGTCGGACCATGGCGCGCCTTCCTGCCGGTGCTGGATCGGTAGCGAGGAAGCACGATGCCCTTCGAGATCATCCTCCTCGTCGTCGGGGGCGTCCTCTTCTACCGGATCGGAAGCCACGAGTACGGCAAGGGCTTCCTCGTGGCGGCCCTGAGCATCCTCGCCGGCGTGCTCACCTTCTTCGTGCTCGCGTGGGGACGCTTCGGCTATCTCGGGAGCCAGATCCTGCTCTTCGCCGGACTCACCTGGTACAACATCAGGTACCGCCCGCCGGGGAAGCGGGGGTGATCGATAGCCGAGGACAGAGAAGCGAGATGATGGATGATCGGCGACGGGCTCGGCGCTGGGGTGTTCTTCGCAGCGGCTCCAAGGGCGGTGAGCCCTCACCCTGGGGCGGAGGGCCGATTGCGGCGCCCCCGGCGTGCCGTACAGGGGGCGACGCGGCGAGCCGCTTTGGAGACCGCGAGAACGGACACCCCAAGTCGAGCCCACGGCGCACCAAATCCCGGCCCATTCACCATCACGCAGGTCCCTTCACTTCGTTCAGGGCAGGCTCCTCGCTGCGCTCGGGATGACAATCTCGCGCTCCTCGATCATCCCCCTTGCGCCCTCCCGTCCCGCGCCTTAATCTACAACCATATGGTTGCACGTCGCCCCGCCCGCCGTCGCCCCGCCGACGCCCACCTCGACCGCCTCTTTCGGGCGCTCGCCGATCGCACCCGGCGCGACATCGTCGCCCGCGTGCTCAGCGGCGAGGAGGCCTCGGTCTCGACCCTCGCGGCGCACTACGCCATGTCGTTCGCCGCGGTGCAGAAGCACGTCGCGGTGCTGGCGGCCGCGGGCCTGGTCTCCAAGCGGACCCGTGGCCGGGAGCGGATGGTGCGCGGCAACCCGAAGGAACTCGCCCGGGCGCGGGAGCTCCTCACGCAACTCGAACAGCTCTGGATGTCCCGTTTCAGTCAGCTCGATGCGATTCTCGCCGAGCCTTCCACGCCGATGGAGTAGCCATGCCGATCACGTCCGTCACCTCCGATGCCGCCGCGCACACGCTCACCATCGTGGCCGACTATCCCGTGCCGGTGGCACGGCTCTGGGAGGCGTACGCCGACCCACGCCAGCTCGAGCGCTTCTGGGGTCCGGTGGAGTGGCCCGCCACCTTCACGCGGCACGACATGGCCGTCGGCGGGAAGTCGGAGTACTACATGACCGGCCCCGATGGGACCAAGGCGGGGGGATGGTTCCGCTTCATCGACGTGCAGCCGCTCAAGCGGATCGAGGTCGAAGACGGCTTCTCGGGTGAGGACGGCCAGCCCAACCTCGACATGCCGACGATGCGCATGGTCTTCGACTTCTCGGAAACGCCCACTGGATCACGCTTTCAGAGCGTGACCTACTTCTCCAGCCTCGAGGCGATGGAGTCGCTGGTCCAGATGGGGATGATGGAAGGGATGCGCTCGGCGATGAGCCAGATCGATGCCGTGCTGCAGGACCTGGCCTCCTTCGCCGCCACGCGCGGCACCGAGGCACAGATCCTCGACGACACGACGGTGCGCATCGCACGCGTGATCCGCGGCACGGTCGAACAGGTCTGGCGCGCGCACCACGAGCCGGCGCTGATGCAGCGCTGGCTCCTCGGCCCCGACGGCTGGACCATGCCGGTGTGCGAGGTCGCGACGAAGGTGGGCGAACGCTACCGCTACGAGTGGGCATCGGTGGAGGGCACGCAACGCTTCGGCTTCGAAGGGGAGTTGCTCGAGTCCGCGCCGCCCTACCGCGCCGTCACCACCGAGCAGATGATCGGCATGGATGGCCCGGGCACGCGCAACGAACTGACCCTGGTGGCCACCTCGGCCGGCACACTCCTCTCGATCGTGATCACCTACCCGAGCAAGGAGCTGCGCGACATGATCCTGGGCAGCGGGATGACGACCGGCATGGAGACGAGCTATGCCCGGTTGGAGCGGGAAGTGCTGGTGGGGTGAATCCGATGATCGATGATGGATGATCGATAGCGTGGGTGGGCTCGGCGCTGGGGTGTCCTTCGCAGCGGCTCCAAGGGCGGCGAGCCCTTTCCTTGGGGCGGGGTGCCGATTGCGGCGCCCCCGGCGTGCCGTAAAGGGGGCGGCGCGGCGAGCCGCTTTGGAGTCCGCGAGAACGGACACCCCAGGTCGAGCCCGGCGGCGGACAAGTTCCCGGCCCATCCACGATCACGCAGGTCCCTTCACTTCGTTCAGGGCAGGCTCCTCGCTACGCTCGGGATGACATGGCTTCTGCCTCACCCCGCACCGCGAAGGGACCTCTCCCCGTGCGCACCGGAAAGAGGTCCCTTCGCTTCGCTCAACAGCTCACGTAGTGCGGCCTGCTACGCCTTCAGCTCGTCATCCGCGCTGTCCCACATCGAGTCGACGTCGCGCTGGACATCTTCCTTCGCCTCGCCATAGTGCTCCTGGATCTTGCCGACCAGCTGGTCCTTCTTGCCGGCGATCACGTCGAGATCGTCATTCGTCAGCTTGCCCCAACGCTCCTGCACCTTGCCGCGCAGCTGCTTCCAGTTGCCGGCGATCACGTCTTCGTTCATGGCATGCTCCCTTGTGTTGTGGTGTACCCGGTGAACGAGTCAGTCCGCCATAGACACACAGCACGCCGCGCGCCCCGAATCCACCCTTGGAACGGGAAGGCAGCAGGGGTGCTGGGTTGCGGGAGATGACGGCGAACGGCGAACGGCGAACGGGGTGAGGGGGTCGACTCTGGAAATGTCATCCTGAGCGAAGCGACGGCAACGCCGTCGCGGAGTCGAAGGACCTGCGTAACGGCCAGCGCGCAGGCAGGTGACCGGTGCCCTTCGGATGTAGCTTTACTCCATCCGCTGACCAGTCGGCCCATCACGCCGGAGTCATTCATCGATGACCACCCTCAACTGGGTCTTCCTCGCCCTCGCCGTGGCAGGCCTCCTGCCTGGACTCTACGGTTGGCTGCGCTACCGCGGAGCGCGTTCGGCGGAATGGCGCAAGCTGATCGTCCCTTCGGTGGGTATGGCACTCGCATCCGGCAGCCTCACCCCAGCGGCGGAGTGGGCCGGGCTCGACTTGCCGCTTGACCTCATCGGCATCGTGGTCCTCATCGTCGGGGTTGGGGCACAGATGCGGCAGGATGGTTCGTCCAACATCAGCGCCGTGACGATGCTGGTGTCCGTCGTCGCCATGTCGGGAACGCTCTTCCTTGCCTTCCCGCTGGCCGAACTGCTGGGCATGGACACAACCCTCGGCCTGTTGGCGATCATGGGGATCCTGCTCGGCGGCATCGGGCTCGTGACCACCAGGATACTGAACAAGGACCCGCACCTCGGCACCCCGGTGAACATCGGCCACGCGTTGCTCGTGGTTTTCGGATTTACCACGACGCTCGGGGTAATGACCGCGCTGTGGGACGATCGGGTCGTTGGCATCACGGTCCTCGTCATGTCATTGTGCGGGGTCCTGCTCGGGCTCGTCTACCTGCGCCGGGCTCGAGCACAACAACTGGAGCAATAGGTGCCCGTCGAAATCCACACCCACTCGGGGAGCCCCCGGATGAACGCCACCCGAAACGCCGCCAAGGCCGGCATCGGCTTCGGCAGCGCCCTCGCCATCACCATTTCCTGGAGCCTGCACCAGTCCATTGTCTGGGCGGTGATCCACGGCTTCTTCGGCTGGCTTTACGTGATCTACTACGCCATCGTCCGCTAGACCCGGCCCCCCGCCCCCGCCCTGCCGGGGGGGTGGCGAGTCTCCCCGCCGTTCCGGACCGGACCGTGGTATGGTTGAGGGATGGCCCCCTGACCGCCCCCAAGCCACGAGCACGCCCATGTCCGATCGCCACAGCATCGACCTCGCGACCGCCGTTGACCTGACCACGCGCTGGCGCAAGCACCACCCCGACGCCATCAAGGGGGCGATGTTCCCCCGGGCATCCTTCGAGCGGCTGCTCAAGCAGGAGCATGCCGCCGGCATCCGCATCTACCTCGCGGAGAAGCCGGACGGCCGCTGGACCAACGTGATGGTCGCCACCACCGCCGAGGGGAAGGACATCATCCGCAAGGAAGGGGCGAAGAGCGCGGAGGGCGAGGGAACGGGATATGAGGAGGAGGCGGACACGTGCCCCGAGAACTGTGATTGTGAAAGCCCGCTCAACGGTGAGTGCCCCCCGCCGTGACACTGTACCGCACGGTAGCAGATTCTCTCGTTGGCATCACCCTCGCGGTGGCCGCTGTCGGCTTTGCCCATCGGCGGGGACTGGACGCGCCGACGCGGTGGCTGCTGGCGTGGGCCACGGTGGATGCCATCGCCAGCGTCGCGGGGATGTATACGCGGATCGTGCTGCAGAATACCCAACACGTCGCCCAGATCTGGTACCCGGTCAGTGCCGGCCTTGCGCTGGCTGCGACCGCGAGCACTTTCGGTGACTCGCGTGCACGACGCTCACTCTTCACGGCAGCGACCATCGTGGCCGCGCTGATCGTGACGCTCACCATCCTGGTCGAGCAGTTTGGCTACTTCTCGCGGTACACGGGCGCGCTCCATGGGATGGCACTGACGCTCGGCGGGGCAATCATGGTGATGCGACGAGCGCTCAACGGGCGAGGAGAGATGCTGCATGATCCGGTCTTCCTGATCGGTGCCGGCTTCCTGATCATCGGAGCGCCGAGCGCTTTCCTGGCCATATCACGTTGGCACTTCCCGTTCGACGGCCAGACTCGATCCCTGGCCTATACCATCAAGAACATTCTGAGCATCGGGGCCTACGCGTGCATGGTGGGGGCCTTCCATTACACCCAGCGTCGCACCGCCCTCCGCAAGTCGAGCGCCGTGCGATGATGATGGTCGTCACCTTCTTCCTCGTCCTGATGATCCTCATCGGCACCATCATCGGTGCGGTGGTGATCCAGCAGCGTCGGCTGCTGCGGGCGCACTCCTCGTTCACCGGCCGCCTGATCGCCGCGCAGGACCGCGAGCGCGCCCACATCGCCCGGGAGCTGCACGACGACCTGGTGCAGCGGCTGACCACGGTCACCCACGCGCTCCGCCACCAGAACGGCCGCGTGACCGACACCCAGGCCCACGAACTCGATACGATCGGCGAATCGTTGCGACAAGTGGCGCGTGCGCTGCACCCGACGGCGGTGGACTATCAGGGCCTCGAGCCGGCGATGCGGACCCTGGTCGAGCTGCAGGAGCAGGCCTCGGGGGTCCCCATCACCGTCACCTTCTCCGGACCGCTCGGCACCCTCGACGGACCGCGGCGGCTCGCCATCTACCGCATTGCCCAGGAGGCGATGTCGAACGCGGTGCGCCACGGCAAGGCGACGGCGATCCAGATGGCGGTGAGCGCCGGTCCCAAGGCGGTCCAGCTGACGGTGCGCGACGACGGCCGGGGCTTCGAGCTCGGCCCGCGGCAGAGCGCCCGCGGACTCGGCCTGACTGCCATGGAGGAGCGGACCAAGCTGATGCGCGGCCGACTCGACGTGACGTCGCAGCCGGGCCAGGGGACGCAGGTCACCGTGGAGCTGCCCATGCCGGCGGCGGCGCCATGAGCAAGCCGCGCGTCCTGATCGCCGAAGACTTCGTCCCGCTGGCCGATGCCCTCGCCAGCTGGCTCGCGCCGTGGTTCGAGGTGGTGGCCAAGGTCAACGACCTGACCATGCTGCAGGGAGCGATTCGCCAGACCCACCCCGACGTGGTGCTGCTCGACCTCGCCTTCAAGAGCTTCAGCGCGCTGCACGAGCTGCCGGCCCTGCGCAAGCTGCCCAATGCCCCACGTTTCCTGGTGCTCACGGCGTATCGCGACTACGGCCTGATGACCGGCGCGATCGAAGCCGGTGCCTCGGGCTTCGTGGTGAAGGCGTCGGACTTCTCGGAAGTGAAGGTGGCGCTCGACGAGGTGCTCGCGGGGCGGCTCTACCTCTCGCCGCATGTGCGGCCGCCCGCGCCGCGCGGCCCCAAGCCGTTGCGCCGCGAACCGGACGGCAACTGGCCGCTCGGTGCCTTCGACATCGTGCTGAGCGAGCGGGAAATCGGGGTGCTCACCTGCCTCGACCAGGGCCGCTCCCTCCGGGACACCGGCAAGGAACTCGGGATCGCGCACCGCACGGCCGGCGAGATCATCAAGCGGCTTGGCGAGCGCATCTATTGGAACAAGAGCCGCGAGTACCTGCTGAAATGGTTCGATGAATATCAGGCACAACCCTAGCGCACTGCGTCCCGATGCACGGCCGCCTCCCATGGCCGCACTCCCCCTTCCCGAGATACCCATGCGACTGCTCTACACTGCCCTCCTGCTGGTCCCTGCCGCCGTGCACGCCCAACAGCGGCCGCCGGTGCAGGCGGAATACCTGACCTCGCCTGCCACCACCTCGCAGAACCTCCCTTTCTCGGAGGCGGTGCGCGTGGGTGACATGCTCTATCTCTCGGGCCAGATCGGCCTCAAGCCCGGCACGCGCGAGGTGATCAGCGGCGGCCTCGCCGCCGAGGCCAAGCAGACGATGGACAACATCCGCGCCGTGCTGGAACGGCACGGCTCGTCGCTGCGCCGCGTGGTCAAGTGCACGGTCTTCATGGCCGACATGAAGGAGTGGCCCGATTTCAACGCCATCTACGTGACCTACTTCGACCGCGATCGCCTCCCGGCCCGCTCGGCGTTTGGCGCCAACGGACTGGCGCTTGGCGCGAGGGTCGAGGTGGAGTGTCTGGCGCTGGCGGGACGATGATCGCTAGTCGATGATCGATGATCGATGCTCGACGACCGAGGACCGAGGACCGAGAAGGACAGAAGTAGCGAGGCTCGGCGCTGGGGTGTCCTTCGCAGCGGCTCCAAGGGCGGCGAGCCCTCACCCTGGGGCGGGGTGCCGATTGCGGCGCCCCCGGCGTGCAGTACAGGGGGCGACGCGGCGAGCCGCTTTGGAGTCCGCGAGAACGGACACCCCAGGTCGAGCCCCACGGAGAGGTCCTTCGACTGCGCAGCCCTTCAGGCTGCTTCGCTCAGGATGACAATCTCTCGGTCCTCGATCATCGATCATCGATCATCCGCCTCCCCTCCATGTGCACGTTTCCCCCCTACGCGCATCTCCCGGCACCTCAAACCGGGAAGTCCCGATGCGATACGCGCTCTTGCTGGCCCTGCTCCCGCTCGCCCCGCTCGCCGCCCAGGGGTGGATTGACGAACGCCCAGGCCCTGGCCCCGTCCGCTCCTCGCCTGCCGTGGTGCGGGTCGGCTCCACCGTTCGGGTCACCGTCGATGGCCGGGTGGCCCGCTTCGAAGTCGAGGAACGCTTCCGCAACAGCGGTCGCGGCATTGCCGAGGGGACCTACCACTATCCGATGCCCGGCGAGGCCGTCTTCACCGACTTCTCCCTCTTTCAGGGCGAGATGGAACTCAAGGGCGAGATGCTGCCGGCCGAACAGGCGCGGAGCATCTACGAAGGCATCGTCCGGCAGCTGAAGGATCCCGCGCTCATCACCCTCGTGGGCCATGGACTGCTGCGGGCGCAGGTCTTCCCCATTCAGCCGGGTGAGACGCGGACGGTGATTCTCCGCTACACGCAGCTCCTCGCACGCGATGGGGATGCCCTGCACCTCCGCTATGCCGCCGGGATGCGCGGCGATGCGCCGGTCGCGGTGCGCTTCGAGATCCCGCGCGAGAACCTCTACGCCACGCCGTACTCCCCCACGCATCCGATCAATGAAAGCCGTCAGGGCGGCACGCTCCGCGTGACCATCACGCCGCCGGTGCGCGGTGACGTGGACCTGGTGCTTCCGTTTCGTCGTGGCCTGGTCGGCGGGACCGTCCTGACGCACGCACAGCCGGGCGAAGATGGCTACGCGCTCCTCTTCCTCTCGCCACCGCCGGCCGGCGCCAACGCGGTCGCCGCGCGTGATGTGACCTTCGTGGTGGACATCTCGGGTTCGATGAGCGGCGACAAGATGGAACAGGCGCGCAGTGCGCTGCGCCAGGCGCTGGCCGCCCTCGGCGCGCGCGACCGCTTCCGCCTGATTGCCTTCAGCAGCGGCGTGCGTCACTTCCGCGATGGCTTCACCGCCGCCACCCCCACCGCCCTCGCCTCGGCTCGCGCCTTCGTGGACGGTCTCAACGCGACCGGCGGCACCAACCTGCAGGGTGCCGTGGATGCCGCGCTCGACGAGCGGGCCGATGCGGAGCGGATGTCGCTCGTCTTTCTCCTCACCGACGGCATTCCCTCGGTGGGCGAGAGTGCACCCGACAAGATTGCCGCGAGCGCGGCGGGTCGCATTGGCAGGCACCGGATCTTCACCTTTGGCGTCGGGCACGACGTCAACACCTACCTGCTCGATCGCCTCGCCGTCGAGGGGCGTGGCAGCGCCACCTATGTGGCACCGGGTGCGGATGTGCGTGACGCGGTGGGCGGCGTGATGACCAAGCTCTCGCGTCCCGCCCTCGCCGACCTGCGCATCGTCTCTGCGCCGGTGCGCTTCCTCGAGCAGGCGCCCGCGGAGCTGCCCGACCTCTTCTTTGGCGAGGAACTGGTGGTGCTCACCCGCTATCGCGGCACCGGGGAGGGCCCCGTGGTGATCGAGGGGACGCGCGATGGTCGGCGCGAGCGCTTCACCATCGAGGCGCACTTCGCGCCGTCGTCGGCACGCAACGACTTCATTCCACCGCTCTGGGCTGGCCGTCGGATTGGTGAGCTGAGCCGGCAGATCCGCCTGGAAGGGTCCTCGCCGGCGTTGATCGCCCAGATCCGCGAGCTCGGGCTGCGCCACGGCATTCTCACCGAGTTCACCGCGTATCTGGTGCAGGAGCCCGGCATGGTGGCCAGCAACGGCGGCGGGCTGCCGGTGTCGCCACCGAGTGGTGCGGGGGCCGCACGCGAGATGACCGGTGCTGCGGCCTTCGAGCGGGCGCGCAACGACGGCGGCATGGCCCAGAGCAAGACGCTCGCCGAAGCGCGCGATCAGGCCGCCACGCGCCAGGCGATCGCCGCGCCGCGTGGCAATCGCACCGAGCAGCTGGCCACGCGGTCGGCCAGCGGACGTATCTTTGCCAAGCGCGATGGCGTGTGGACCGACGCCGCGCATCACGATTCCCTGGCGGTCACCACCATCGCTCCCTACTCGCCGGCATGGTTTGCCCTGGTCAAGGCGCGTCCCGCGCTCGCCGAGGCCCTCGGCCTCGATGCGCCGATGGTGCTGGCTGGCCGGAAGGCCTCGGTGAAGGTGGCCGCCGGCGGCATCACCGAGTGGCGCACCGGCGCCCTCGACCGCTTCCTCAAGGAGTTCGACGGCCGATGACCGGACCGGTGGGAGAGCTCTTCCGTGAATACCACGCTTCGCTCGTGCGCATGCTCACGCGGCGCACGGGCGATGCGGATCGCGCCGAGGAGATCGCGCAGGAAGTCTTCGCGCGCGCGGTGGTGGCTCCACCGCGCAACCCGCGGCCCTGGCTCTTCGCCGTGGCACTCAATCTGGTGCGCGAGGAAGGACGGCGCGACGTGCGGCAGCAGCGTCGGCTCATGCTCTACAAGGCGGAGCAACCCGCGGCGTTCGAGGCGGCGGACGAGGCGATGGATCGCGGTGATCGGCAGGCAGCGGTCCGCGCGGCACTCGACCTCCTCTCGCCGCGCGACCGTGACGCCTTGCTGCTCAAGGCCGAGGGATTCAGCTACGACGACATTGCGGCCACGCTGGGCCTGGCACGCGGGGCGGTGGGCACCACGCTCTCACGCGCGCGCCAGAAGCTGGTCGAGGCCTACCGAGCAGGAGGGGGACGCCATGACATCGCATCTTGACGACGGCATCATCCAGGAACTGCTCGACGGTGAGGTGCCGTCGACGGCGCTGCCGCCACTGCAGGCGCACCTGGCCGGCTGTGCCGAGTGCCGCGCACGGCTGGAACTGGCGCGCGCGATGATGGCCGAGACGGATGAACTCATTGAGCTGCTCGACGAACCACCCACGCCAGTGCAGGCCACCCCGGCGGTACTCCCCATGCGCCGTCCCGCGTCGCGGCCCTGGATCAGGCACTTGGCCTGGGCGGCGTCGGTGGTGGTGGCTGTCGGTGCTGGATGGTACGCGCGTGGCGACGTGGAGCGCGTGCTGCCGGCGCCGATCGCCGTGCCCGTCGTCACCACCGAGCCGGTCGTGAGCAACACGGCACCAAGCGAGGCTGCGGGGGCGGCGCCCACCGCGGTCACGCCACCAGCGGCCGCCGTGATGGCACAGACCAAACCCGCTGCCGAGAACGCCACCAAAACAGCACGGGATGTGGCAGCCGCCGAGTCGCGCGCCGAGGCGGCGCAGGTCGCGGCAGCGGCGCCGCCAGCGGTGCCCGTCGCCCCGACGCAAGCCGAGGCCAGTCGGCGGGCCCCTGCGGCGGCCATGGGTGGTGGACTCCCCGTGGGGAGCGCTGTTCGCGAGCGCGGCAATCGCACCGATCTGGTGGCGCGCGATCAGGTGGCGACGAAGCAACTCCTCGATGTGGCCGTCATGACCGACACGCTCGCGATCCGGATCGCCGCGATGCGCAGCGTGCTTGAGTCATACTTCGGATCGCTCGATCCCTCGGCCGGTGGTGAGATTTCGGTGATCTGCGTGGCGTTCAGTGCCTCCCAGGATGTCGGGACCGTTCCGGTCGGCAGCCGCGACGGAGACCTCTCGGCCGAAATATTGGCGATGCTGCCCAAGGCACCGCGTCCGTTCCGTCCGGCCTCGGCGTGCACCACATCATCGGTGTCCCCGATGCCCGTCATCGAGGCGGCCACTGGGCGGCCTGCGTTGGAGCTGCTGGTGGGTGAGGTGCGCATCGGTGCAGTGCGGATCGGCACCCCCGAAACTGCCACCGTCGGAGTGCAGTTGCGGCACCACGGTCGATCGGGTGGCGGCTATCGCTGCGAGGTGGTCCGTCGCGGCGAAGCGTGGGTGATGACGGCGTGTCGGGGGACGTGGGTGTCGTAGGCGAGAAGCGAGATGCGAGAAGCGAGATGCGTGGCCAAGCGTTGTGATCTCCCCGCCGAACCACGCTTCTCGCTTCTCGCTTCTCGCTTCTCCCCGATCACGGCGCGATCGCGATCCCCCGCATCGGCCGCGGCGAGCCGATGTTGCCGATCGGGAAGAGCCCGCCCGTGGCGAGATTGATCACGTAGAGGCTCGACGGCCCACCCGGCGCAGACGTGAGCGTCACGTACGCGCTGTTGTTGTTGCCGGCGATGTCGAAGCCCACATCCGCCGTGGTGGTGGTGCCAAGCAGGCCGACCGTCACCAGCGTGCCGTTGTTCGGCGGGTTCACCACCACCAGCGCGGCGCGTGCGGCGTCGATCGCGAAGAGCGTGGTGGTCGTCGCGCCGACGATGCTGTTGGTGTAGGCACTGCCCGCCACCGAGGGGTTGGTGCCGAATCCAGCGTCACCCGCGGCGTACGAGATCATCCCGTCGGTGGCGGCCAGCGTCCCCGTCGGCACCAGCCGGAGATTCTGCTCCTGGTCGCTGTGCAGCCGGATCCGATCCACGGTCGGGTTGAAGTCCCAGCCGAAGGAAGCGCCCGCAAGGGTGGCGAACGGTATGGTGGAGACGGCGGTCGCGACCGCGGTGGTCATGTTGAGCGTGTAGACTCGGCCGGTACTGCCGAGGGCGTAGAGCTGGTTGTCGACCGGACGGAAGTCGATTCCCTCGATCTTCTCGCCCGCCTGGATCCCGGTGACCGGCATGCTGCTGAGGATCATGTCCGGGCGCAGCGCGCCGAAGGCAACGAGCCGGTTGTCGGTGTCGATGCCGTAGATCGTCCGACCGACGTTGGAACCCGTCGGACCAGTCGGGCCCTCGGGGCCGGTGGGGCCCGAGGGGCCCTGGGGTCCGATGGGGCCCTGGGGACCGACGGCCCCCATCGGCCCTTCGCAGGCGGCGAGGGCCAAAGCGAGTGCAGGCATGGCAAGCAGGCGGGTGACAGCGATCATGGCGAGCTCCGGGGGTTCGGATCAGCAGACACCCCGGGTCTCTGGCCCGCACCCGGGAGGAAGTCACCGAGTACGCCGCCACCTGCATGATCGGATCTCTTGAGCGCGTCGGATGCTTCCTACGGGACGCTGTCCCTGGTCATGGCGAGGGCCGAGGTCAGCGCTCCGAGTTCGGCGCCGGAGAGAGAACGATAGAGCGTGTCAGGCACGCCGGTGGCCGGATCCAGGATGATCAGGCCACGGCTCGTGCCGTTGAAGTAGAGGTTGATACTCAGGTCGCCGAGGGGATGTCGCCGCGGGCCCTGCGGGGTGCGACGGATCAGCGCGTCCTTGGTGAGGAGCAGCGCCTCGCTCCACGACGAGTTCCCGGGCACGAAGGCATAGCGCACTGTCTCGCCGGCCAGGAGCGAGCCATCCGCGAGTGCCTCCTCGACCAGTCCTGGCGGCACGTTCGAGCCGACCGCACTCAAGTCAGGAAGGACGCCGCCGCTGAATCCGCGCAGCAGCTGGAGAATGACCCAGAATCCGAAGCCGAGCGCGATCGCTGCCGTGACACCAATGACCGCCATCAGGCGGATGCGCCGCCACCGGCGCTTCCGCTTGACCAGGGCGGGCGAAAGCAGTGCATCGGGCGCACGAGCCGCGGCGAGCTCGGCCGCAAATGCCTTTCCGTCGGGACGAGCCGACGGCGCCTTGACCATCGCGTGGTCCACCGCCGCGACCAACGCCGCCGGCAGTTCCGGGCGAAGCGTGCCGAGGGCGGGGGGCGCCTCGAGAATCTGCTTGGCGAGAAGCCCCGCGGTCGTCGTGGCCGTGAACGGCAGCCGTCCGGCGAGCATCTCGTAGAGCACGACGCCAAGCGAATAGACATCGGCGCGGCCATCGACTTCCTCGCCCAGCGCCTGCTCGGGGGAGAGGTACTGCGGCGTCCCGATGGCCATGCCCGGGGTCCGCTCGCTTTCCCGGCCGGTGACCAGGGAGATCCCGAAGTCGGTGACGATCGCGTGGCCGTCGGCGTCGAGCAGGATGTTCTCGGGCTTCACGTCGCGATGGACCACACCGCGTGAGTGCGCTGCGGCGAGAGCCTGCGCCACTTCGTGTGCCAACCGTGCGGCCTCGGCCGGCTCGAGTCGGGGCGTCGCGGCGAGTCGCTCGGCGAGGGAGCTCCCCGGCACCATGCGCATGGTCAGGCAGAGCAGACCATCGCGCACCTCGGCGGCGTAGAGCGGCACGATGTGGGGGTGCTCGACCGTCGCCACGATCCGCACCTCCTGGAGGAAGCGATCGCGGGCCTCGTCGGAGAGCGCGCCGGCGGGGTCGAGCACCTTGATGGCGACGTCGCGCCCGAGCACCGGGTCGTGAGCGCGGAACACCGCGCCGAACCCCCCGACGCCGAGCACCCCGAGCACCT
Organism: Gemmatimonadales bacterium; assembly: GCA_033764505.1. Taxonomy (GTDB): domain Bacteria; phylum Gemmatimonadota; class Gemmatimonadetes; order Gemmatimonadales; family GWC2-71-9; genus Palsa-1233. Next base: position 110,032 of record JANRIW010000028.1, on the reverse strand, counting down.
CGAGTTCCCCGTGGAGCGCGGCGGTCAGCCGGGCCTGGAGCGTGGCGACGTCGATCGTCATGCGGACGGCTTGCGAGGCATTCCCCAATCTACCGATTGGGTCGGGAAGTGGGGACCCGCGCGCCCCTGAACCCCGCACCGCGCGCCGGCCGAAGACCCATCCCCGCTCCCTGAGCAACCCCTCCCCCAATCTTCACCATTCCTTCACATGTGCCGGCCAATCCTTCCTGCGTGGAGGATTGGCTGTTTCACGCTCAGCACAGGAAGGGTGACCTCATGCAGAGACTGCACACACTCATGGCCGTGGGCGTCATGCTCCTCGGCGCGATGCCCCTGACGGCGCAGACCCGCACCGTGACGGGCGTGGTGCGCTCCCGCCCCGTGGTGATGGTCGGTGCGCCGGTCCAGCCGTCGGTGCCGATCGTCGGGGCCGCGGTCCACGTGAAGGACGACATCATCACCGTGCGGACGGACGCCAACGGCGCCTTCCGGATCGAGATGCCGGCGATCTCCTCGGAGATCCTGGTGGTCTCGCATCCCGGCTATGACACGGCCGAGTTCTCGGTGGCGGGACAGACCACGGTCGAGTTCCTGCTGCTCTCCAGCATCCGCTACAACCAGTATGGCGTGCAGGTGGACCGGAAGCCGGTGGTGCCGGAAACCCGCGACGGCCTGATGGTCTTCGAGAGCAAGGACGGCGTCTATCGCTTCTGGTTCGACGTGCGGATCAACATCGACGGGGCGCTGATCACGGGCGACGAGCTCAATGAGAACGGCAGCGGCGCCGAGGTGCGGCGCGCCCGGATGGCGATGAAGGGGCAGTTCCGCGAGAGCTGGTACGGCGAGATCGACATGGACTTCGCCGACTCGCGCGCGGACCTGAAGGATGCCTACCTGATGTACATGCCGAACCGGAACTTCAACGTCAAGTGGGGCAACTTCAAGGAAGTCTTCTCGATGGAGCAGAACACCAGCAGCCGCTACCTGACCTTCATGGAGCGGCCGATGGTGACCCGTGCGCTGACGCCGGCCCGCACGCTCGGCACCCATGCGGTGTACAGCCGGAACTGGCTGCTCGCGGCCGGTGGCGTGCACTTCCAGGACGTGGGCGGCTGGGAAGAGGTCCAGAACCGGAAGGACAACAACGCCGACTTCGGCGCCGACGAGGGCTACTCGTTCACCGGCAAGATCATCCTGATGCCGATGTCGCAGGACATGACCAAGGGGCTTCACCTCGGCGTGGCGCAGTCGTATCGCACCGCCAAGCTCGACGATGACATCGGCGCGATGCGCTTCGACGTGCGCGGGCCGGCCAACGTGAATCGGCGCAAGTACGTGGACACCGACCGGATCCAGAACGTGGACCACGCCCTGCACGCCAACTTCGAGGCAGCGGCCTACTACAAGGGGTGGAAGGTGGCCGGGGAGTACACCACCGCGGACATCACCAGCAAGGTGGACTCGATTCCGGTGGCCGACCTCAAGGGCCACTACGCCTCGGTCAGCCGGATGCTCTTCGGCGGTCAGTACCAGTACAACGCCAACGACGGCGAGTTCACGCAGCCCCGTCTCGGGCGTGGCTGGGGCGACCTCGAGGTGGCGGCACGCTACGAGTACATCAACCTGACCGACCTCGACGCGTTCGTGCAGGGCGGCGGCTCGGAGGCGTGGACCTTCGGCCTGAACTTCTATCCCAACAACAACGTGAAGTTCATGCTCAACTATGCGCTGGTGAACAACGACCGCTATGCCAACGGCCGCGGCCGGCTGAACGTCGGTCGGACGGCCGCGGGCGTACCGAGCCCCAACCCGCGGTTGATTGTGGAGCCGGACGGCAAGGCTGGCGAAGACTATCGGGCGCTCGCGGTGCGGGTGCAGGTCTCCTTCTGATGTCCGCCACGACGCGGCACAACCACGAGGCAGTCATGACACGGACACGGAGCTGGATGACGCTGGCGATCGCCCTGCTGGGGCTGGGGACCGGAGGGTGCCTGGACGACGTGGCCCTCCCCCCGCTCCCGCCGAAGCAATCGGAGCTGGTGCACTACTGGCACTTCAACGCGCTGCCGACCGGCACGCTCACGGCGCCGATCCCGGCCGACGTGAGCAAGCTGACGGGCACCGACATCTCCTATCCCGGCACCGGCGCCGGGTACATGGACCAGGTCTCGCCGGGGAGCGACCTGAACGCGCAGCTGGCGCAGCCAGCCGGCCTCGGCCTCCGGCCGCGGAATCCGGCCAACACGCGCGAGTTGATCATCGTGGCGCCGTCCACCGGCTACGAGAAGCTGGTGGTGAGCTACGCGGTGCAGCGCTCGAGCGCGGGCGCGGCGCAGGAGGAGTTCTCCTACTCGGTGGACGGCGGCACCACCTGGGTGATGGTCGGCACCGCCTTCGACGTGACCGAGGAGTGGACCGTCAAGTCGTTCAACCTGGCGGCGATCACCGCGGTCAACAACAAGGCGAACCTGCGCTTCCGGATCAAGTTCGTGGGGACCGGCGCGGACGGCGCGTCGGGCAACCATCGGATTGACAACATCACGGTGGAAGGCACGCCCCCCAACTGAGCATCCCGCGCATCGCCCTGCCCCATCCGGGCAGGGCGATGCATTTCAGTCACTGCGATGCCGGAGTCCGACCATGAGTGGGCACGCGCCACAGATCGGGGAGATCTCCGCCCCACGTTTCGAGTTTCGGAGCTTTGGCCAGGATTTCGACCGGATCCACCACCGGCTCAGTCGCTTCTCCATGCCGGTCCCCGAGAAACTCTGGGAGCGGCACTCGGAGGAGATCTACATCGTCTCGCGGACGAACGACCTCAACAACACCAAGATTCGCGACGGCAAGATGGACATCAAGCAGTGGGTGCAGACGGTGGACGGCCTGGAGCAGTGGAACCCGCTGATGAAGGGTAGCTTTCCCCTGCCGCGTGCGGTCCTCCGCGACGAGGTCTTCCCGGCCTTTGCAGTGACCGCTCCGGAGCTTCCCGCCGGGGCGTGCGACTACGTCACGTTTCTCCACCTCGTGATGGCCCACCCCGACCTCGCCGCGGTACGGGTCCACAAGCAGCGCTTCGGGTACATGGTACACGAGACCATCTGCGAGTACGCCGTGGTGCTCATCAACGGGGCGCGCGTGGTCACGGTGGCGACGGAAGCCACCGATGTGGCCGCGCTCCACCGGACCATCGCCGACACCGGCATGACCGGACTCGAAAACATCAATTATCTCCAGGCCATCAAGCGGGTGATCGGGATGGACCCGACGCCGTTGGCCAACGTCTAGGTCGGGAGCCGCGTCATGGCACTGGAAATCGAGCGCAAGTTCCTGGTGACGGGATCGTTCCGCGAGCACGCCACGCACCATGTGCGCATCGTGCAGGGCTACCTCTCGTCGGTACCCGAGCGCACGGTGCGGGTGCGGATCAAGGGTGACAAGGGCTTCCTGACCATCAAGGGGATCGGCAACACCTCCGGCGCCTCGCGCTACGAGTGGGAACGGGAGATCCCGGTGCCCGAGGCCGACCAGTTGCTGGCGCTCTGCGAGCCCGGCGTGATCGACAAGATCCGCTACCACGTGCCGGCGGGACCGCACACCTACGAAGTGGATGTCTTCCACGGCGAGAACGACGGGCTGATCATGGCGGAGGTCGAGTTGGCGACCGAAGAGCAGGCCTTCGAGCGGCCGGCGTGGCTCGGCGCCGAGGTGACCGGCGACCCGCGCTATTACAACTCGGCGCTGATGAAGCACCCCTACCGGCAGTGGGCGGCAGCGGGATGAACCGCGAAGGCGGCATCGTGGCGCCGGAGACGGCGGACCCGCTCGACATGCGGCAGTATCGCATCGAGACGCTGCCGGTGCGCGCCAAGGGGCCGATCGAGCGGCGGATGGCGCAGATCGGGATCCCGCTGGCGGTGCTGCTCTTCGTGGTGTTCGGCTTCCTGGTGGATCTCCCGTTCCTGCAGCAGGTGAACCCCGAGACGCTCACCTCGGAGCTGGCCCGGAAGGAATTCGCGGCCAAGGGCGCCGAGCTGTTCAGCCACCACCTCGGCATCCTCTTCGCGATCTTCCTCGCCTCGATGGCGCTCTGGGGCACGGCCGCCCTCCCCAACTACCTCGTCTCGCTGATGCTCATCAGCGCGCTGGTGCTCACCGGCGTGCTCCGCGAGAAGGAGGCATACGCGCAGCTCGGCCACCCGGTGATGTGGCTCAACATCATGTCGTTCGTGCTCGCGAGCATGCTGGTGGCCACGGGACTCGCCAAGCGGATGGCGCTCTGGCTGCTGCTCCGCTTCGGGCACAGCGCGAGCTCGGTCTTCCGTGTCTTCATCGTGCTCAACGTGGTGCTCTCCGCGTTCGTCTCGGCCACGACCGCCAAGGCCGCCATCCTGCTGCCACTCTTCATGGTGATCGCGGCGATCTACGGCGCCCGCCCCGGCGGGCCGCGGACCAACTTCGGCCGCAGCATCGTGCTGCAGAACCTGCTCTGCATCAATCTGGGTGCGGGTGCGTTCATGACCGGCTCCGGCGCCAACCTGCTCGCGGCGGCGCTGATCGGCGGCGCCATCGGCGGAACGATCTACTTCGGCGACTGGATGCTGGCGATGTTCCCGGTGATGCTCGGCCTCATGCTGGTGGGGTACCTGCTGGCCATGAAGGTCTTCTTCCCGCTGGCGCCCGACGAGCGCATGCCGCAGATCCCCGGCGGCATGGAGCGGCTGCAGGCGGAGTACGCCACGCTCGGCCGGATGGACGGGAAGGAGATCCGCGCCGCATTGATCTTCCTCGCCATCCTCGCGTTGTGGGCCACCGACCGGGTGCACGGCGTGAGTCCCACCGCCGTGGCGTTTGTCGGGGCGATCGTGGCGCTGCTGCCCAGATGGGGCATCGTGCAGTGGAACGAGGTGGACATCCCCTGGCACCTGATGCTCTTCTCGGCCGGTGCCTACGCGCTCGGTGCCGGCTTCGATGCCACCGACCTCCCGTCGATCGCGGTGAATGCCGGCTTCGACCACCTCGGCATCGGCAACCACACCCCGTTCTGGATGCTCTACCTGCTGCTCACCGGGGTGATGACGTTCAGTGCCCTGGTGTTCGAGTCGAAGACCATGCGGGCGATGATCTTCGTGCCGATCGCCATCGGCGTGGCGGGGCGCTTCGGCTATCCTGTGATCTCGCTGGCCCTCCCGGTGGCCTTCATGATCGAGCACGTCTACGTGCTGCCGTTCAACAGCAAGCCGGCCGCACTGCTCTTCGAGACGGACCGATACTCGCTGTCGGATGCCTTCCGCTACGGCCTCACCATGATGGTGATCTCGTGGCTGGTGATCATCCTGGCGGGCGAGAGCTGGTTCCGCCTGCTGGGCATCACCCCGAACGGGGTGTTCGGCCTGTTCTAATGCACCACCCGGGGAGCGACCTCGCATGACGATTCTCTTCCGCCAGAGCCGCGAACTCGAAGCCGAGATCGACGAGTACCTCGACCTCATCATCCAGGGCGGGTTGCTCTTCCGCCAGGGCGTGAAGTGCTTCCTCGACCACCGCCTCGAGGAGTTCGAGCAGCGCCTGCACGAACTTCGCGGCGTCGAGCAGCGAGGCGACACGCTGCGCCGCGGCATCGAGAGCAAGCTCTACCTGCACACGCTCATCCCCGAATCGCGCGGCGACGTGCTCGGCCTCCTCGAGAGCGCCGACGAGGTGCTGAACGTGGTGACCTCCACGCTGCTCCGCTTCTCGATCGAGACGCCCGAGCTGCTCGACGACCTCAATCCGCTCTTCGTGGACCTGGCCGACAACGCCATCGCCTCGGTCGATGCCATGGTCGGCGGGTGTCGTGCCTACTTCCGGGATCTCGCCGCCGTGCGCGACCACATCGCGCGCGCCCAGGGGCTTCGGGAAGAGGTGAACCGGCTGGCGGAGACGTACGTGCGGAAGGTGTTCCAGCGGGAGCTGCGGCTGAGTCACAAGAATCAGCTGCGCTACTTCGTGGCCCACACCGAGCGGATCGCCGAAGACGCCGACGACGTCTGCGATCGCCTCGCCATCGCCGCGATCAAGCGGTACGTGTGACCCGATGATCTGGTTCTTCCTGCTCAGCGGCCTTTTCCTCGGCTGGTCGCTGGGCGCCAACGACGCCGCGAACATCTTCGGCACGGCCGTCGGCACGCGAATGATCCGCTTCCGGACGGCGGCGGTGATCGCCAGCGTGTTCGTGGTGCTCGGTGCGGTGGTCAGCGGCGCGGGCGTGACGGACACCATCGGAGCCCTCGGCGCAGTGAACGCGCTGGCGGGATCGTTCACGGTGGCACTCACGGCGGGGCTCACCGTGGCCTGGATGAGCCGCACCGGACTGCCGGTCTCCACCTCGCAAGCCATCATCGGCGCGATCGTCGGCTGGAACCTCTTCACCGGCTCCCCGACCGACCACGGCACCCTGGTCCGGATCGTGAGCGCCTGGGTGGTGTCGCCGCTCCTCGCCGGCGGTTTCGCGGTGGTGCTCTACCTCGGGGCGCGCTGGTGGCTGGGACGCAGTCGCATCCACCTCGTCTCCCTCGACGCCTACACCCGGGCGGGACTGGTGCTCGCGGGGGCGGCCGGGGCCTATGCCCTCGGTGCCAACAACATCGCCAACGTGATGGGCGTCTTCGTGCCGGCGTCGCCATTCGCCGACGTCTGGCTCGGCAACTACATCACGATCACGGGGACGCAGCAGCTCTTCCTGCTGGGCGCGGTCGCCATCTCGGTGGGGATCTTCACCGATTCCTACAAGGTGATGACCACGGTCGGCAGCCAGATCTTCAAGCTGACGCCGATCATGGCGCTGATCGTGGTATTGGCGCACACGCTGGCCCTCTTCGTCTTCTCGTCGCAGGGGCTGCAGTCGGCGCTCTTTGCGCTCGGTCTTCCGGCGCCGCCGCTGGTGCCTGTGTCGAGCACGCAGGCCATCATCGGCGCGATCATGGGGATCGCGCTCGTGAGGGGCGGCAAGGGAGTGCAGTACGGCACCCTGGGGCGGGTGGTGGTCGGCTGGGTGCTGACGCCGATCATCGCCTGCGGGATGAGCTTCGTGCTGCTCTTCGTGGTGCAGAATGTCTTTGAACAGCAGGTGGTCGCGGGACGGTAGGGGCGGTCGATGGGACGCACGCGTCACGGAGGTGACACCATGAGTCGAGTCGTGATTCTCGGGGCAGGCGTGGCCGGCCATACGGCGGCGGCCTTTGCGCGAAAGTGGCTGGATCGGGGCGACACCGTGACGGTGGTGTCACCCAAGGACTTCTACAACTGGATTCCGTCGAACATCTGGGTCGGCGTGGGCCTGATGCGCGCGGACCAGGTGACCTTCCCGCTCCGGCCAGTCTACGAACGGGCCGGGATCGAATTCGTGCATGGTGCCGCGCGGGCCATTCGTCCCGAGGGCACCACCGACGACCCGACCCCGTGCGTGCTCGTGGCGCCGACCGGGGGTGATTCCGAAGCACGCGTCAGGGTCCCGTACGACTTCCTGATCAACGCGACCGGTCCGCAGCTGCGCTTTGACCGGACCCCGGGACTCGGCCCGGAGGCCAACAGCCACTCGGTGTGCACGGCCGACCATGCCACCGACGCCGCACGGGCGTTCGCCGAGTCGGTGGCCCGGATGAAGCGCGGCGAGAAACAGCGCTTCATCGTGGGCGTGGGGCACGGCACCTGCACCTGCGAGGGCGCGGCGTTCGAATACATCGTCAACCTGGAATTCGAGCTGCGCGCACAGGGCGTTCGCGACCGCGCCGAGATCGTCTGGCTGACCAACGAGTATGAGCTGGGCGACTTCGGCATGGGCGGGATGCAGTTCAACGCCGGCGGCTACACCACGCCAAGCAGCATGTTCAACGCCTCGCTCTTTGCCGAGCGGGGGATCGACTGGATCACCCGGGCGCATCCGCGGCAGGTGGAGCCGGGGCGCGTGCACTACGAGACGGTGGACGGCACGATAGGCGAGCAGGCATTCGACTTCGCCATGCTGCTGCCGCCCTTCTCCGGCGTCGGCCTCACCGCGACGGACCGGCAGGGCACCGACATCACCGACCGACTCTTCCAGCCGAACGGCTTCATGAAGGTGGACGCCGACTACGCGGCCAAGCCGTACGAGGAGTGGCGGGCCAGTGACTGGCCGCACACGTATCAGTCGCCGGCCTATCCCAACATCTTCGCGGCGGGCATCGCCTTCGCGCCGCCCCACGCGATCTCGCGGCCCTACACGTCACCGAGTGGCGCGGCGATCGCGCCGGCCCCGCCGCGGACCGGGATGCCCTCGGCGATCATCGGCAAGACCGTGGCGCGCAGCATCGTTGACATCATCCAGGGCCGCACCGGCCCGCTGCACACCGCGTCGATGGCAAAGATGGGCGCGGCGTGCGTCGCGTCGGCCGGCGCCAATCCGTTCACGGGCACGGCGGCCTCGATGATCGTCTACCCGATCGTCCCGGACTTCGAGCGCTTCCCCGAGACAGGGAGAGACCTGTCACAGACCTTCGGCGAAATCGGGCTGGCGGGGCACTGGATCAAGATCATCCTGCACCATCTCTTCCTTCACAAGGCCCGCCTCCGTCCGGGGTGGTCCCTCATTCCGGAGTAGACCATGACCTCGACCAAGCATGCCCACGTGATCATGCCGACGCGCCGGACTGTCTTCATGCGGACCTTCTTCCCATGGCAGGTCTGGCGGTTCGTGGTCATCAACCTCAAGATGCTGGGAGTGATCCGACGAAGTCACGAGTGACCGGGGCGTTCACCGTTCACCATTCACCTTGGTCACGCGAAAGACCCACGCATGCGGATTCGGCGCGGCCACGCCCGCCGGCATCCGCATGGTGAACCCCTTGGCATTGGCGGTCCAGGCGATCCGCGCGTTGCTGCCGAGCAGCGTGATCGATGCGCCCCTGGCGGGGGCGATGCTGGTGACCGTCAACTCGCGCGGCATCGCCTCCCCCTCGGTTGGCAGGTAGGTCACCCAGGCGGTGCCGTCCTTCGAGCGCGCAAAGCGAAACTTCCCCTCGAGCGCCGGCGCGAGCGGCCGCGTGCCGTAGATCGAGGCCTGATGCACCCGCATCCACGTGCCAAGGTCGGCGAGCCGCTCGTAGGCCGCGTCGTGCCAGCTGCCGTCGGGACCGGGGCCGATGTTGAGCATCAGGTTGCCTCCCTTGGCCACCACGTCCACCAGCATCTGGATCAGCACGTGCGACGACTTGTAGCGGTCGTTGGGCACCCACGACCAGCTGTTGGCCATCGGCATCGGCACTTCCCAGGGATAGTCGAGCACCGTGGCCGGGACCCGCGCCTCGGGGGTGAGGTAGTTCTGATACGGGCCGGGTACGTCGCGGTCCACCACGATCAACCCCGGCTGCTTCCGCCGCGACTCGGCGGCAAGCCGCGGGATGTCGATGTCCTGGCTCTGCAATCGCTCCCATTTGTAGGTCGGCTTGGCCATCTCGGCGCGGATGGTGGAGTCGGTCAGCGGACGGACCCAGCCCCCATCGAGCCAGAGGATGTCGATGCGCCCGTAATCCGACATCAGCTCGCCGATCTGCGCGTGGGTGAACTCGACAAAGCGGCTCCACCGCTCGGGATACTTCTTGAGGTCGTAGTTCGGATGCCGGTCGGGCGTGGCGTAGTAGGGCCACCAGTAGTCGGGGGAGTGCCAGTCGGGCTTGGAGAAGTAGGCACCGGCCCAGAGTCCCTCGGCGCGGAAGGCGTCGAAGATCGCGCGCGTCACGTCGGCCCGAGGGTTCAGGGCGAACGGGGTCTTCGGTCCGGTGATCCGGTAGTCGGTCTGCCGGGTGTCCCACATCGAGAAGCCATCGTGGTGCTTGGTGGTGAAGACCATGTAGCGCATCCCGGCGTCCCGCGCGGCCTTGGCCCAGCGCGTCGGGTCGAACTGCACCGGGTTGAAGGTGGTCTGCAGCGCTTCGTAGGCACGCTTGTAGGCACCGTACTCGCCGATCGAGTCACGCTGGCGACTGCGACACCATCCCTCGTCTTCCGAACAGATGGACCACGACTCGACCGCACCCCACTGGGCGTACGGCCCCCAGTGCATCAGCAGGCCGAGCTTGAGATCCTGCCACTCGGCGACGCGCTGTCGCACCGCGGGATCGCCATCGGGGACGTAGTGCTGCGCGTGCTGACCCGCAGCCGGGCGCACCAGGAGGAGGGCGAGCCAGCAGGCGGAGAGGACGCGGCGAACGCGGAGCATCGGGGCCTCGAGGATGTCGGGAGTGTCGAGGAAGCTGGCTCCGCGCGGGGCGGAAGACAATCGGGGGCGATGCCGGACCGCGCTGACCGTCGTCTGGTGCGTCGACCAAATTGGCAGTACCCTACAGCTTCCCCACACTTCCCAGGAGATCCCCATGCGGACCGCAATGCGCTCGGTGATGCTCACCATGTTGGTGCTTCCCTTGGTCGTCGGGACGGCCACCGCGCAACAGGGCGAATGGGTGCGGCTTGGGCAGCGCGCGGTGACGGATCGCGCCGACCATGACAAGATCGTGGTCACCGGCGCTCGCGGTGACTTCAAGCAGATCAAGTTCGAGGTGGAGCGCGGGTCGGTGGATTTCCGTCGGGTGGTGGTGCACTTCGCCAGCGGCGACGACCAGAAGCTCGAGCTCCGCAACACGGTCCCTGCCGGTGGGGAAACGCGCGCGATCGACCTCGACGGGAAGGACCGAGTGATCCAGAGCGTGGAATTTTGGTACGACGCCAACACCCGACGCGGTCGGCAAGCCACGGTGCGATTGCTCGGCAAGCGGTGATCGGGCTGCCTCGCGCCCGCACCCTCCTGGTCGCGTACCTCCTGTGCGTGCCGGCTGTGCTCGCCGCGCAGGGCGCGCGCGTGGATCTCGCGCACAAGGGCGGGGGGTACCCGGTCTATCGGATCCCGGCACTCGCCGTCACCACGCGCGGCACCCTGATCGCCGCGTACGACGGGCGGCCCAGCGGCGCCGACGTGCCGAGCAACATCGCGCTGGTGGTGCGTCGAAGCCGTGACCTGGGCGCCACGTGGGACGCGCCGCAGGTGGTGCGGGCCGACAGTGCTCCCTTCGGCTTCGGCGATCCCTCGCTGCTGGTGGACCGCGAGACGGAGCGGATCTTCCTCTTTCACGCTGCCTCGGTGCGGCAGGGTTTCTTCGGCAGTGCCACCGGCGTCCGCGAAGACGATCCGAACGTGCTGCAGGCCGACTATTCCTGGTCCGACGACGACGGCGCGACCTGGCAGCACCGCAGGATCACCGCACAGATCAAGGATCCGGCGTGGGGCGGGCTCTTCGCGTCGTCCGGCGCAGGAATCCAGCTGCGGCACGGTCCCCATGCGGGCCGGTTGCTGCAGCAGTACGTGGTCCGCTTCAACGGGGCCATCTACGGCGCCTCCGCCTACAGCGACGACCACGGCGCCAGCTGGCGGATGGGGAACCTCGTCGGACCGGGCGTGGACGAGAACAAGACGGTGGAGCTCGCCGATGGGCGGGTGATGCTCAACGGGCGCGCCAAGGGGGTACGGCGGGTTGCCTGGTCGAGCGATGGCGGCGTGACCTACACCGGGCTGCGCGACGACTCGACCCTGGTGGACCCGGGCAACAACGCCGCCATCATCAGGGTCCACCCTGAGGCACGTGCCGGGATGCCGGGCGCGGAGTGGCTCCTCTTCAGCAACACCTCGCATCGCACCGAGCGCCGCAACCTCACCCTCGCGCTCTCCTGCAGCAGCGGCAGGAGCTGGCTGGGGACCTCAGACATCGAGCCGGGACTCGCCGCCTATTCCACCATTGCGATGCTCCCCAACGGCAAGCTCGGCGTGCTCTTCGAGCGCGGCGACTACGAGTGGATCACCTTCACCACCATGGACGTGCAGGACATGACGGCCTGGTGCGGAGTCGCTGGTGCTCGGTGAGGGAACGACGGTGAACAGTGAACGGGGTGTGCAGCCGCTCGTCCCCACCACGGCCTGACGGCCGCGGCTGAATAGATCTCATCCGGTGTAGCACTCCACCCGCGCCATGTCCGCCCGCCGATACAACAGGCCCAGCGACACCTTCAGCTGCTGCGATTCCGACCACCACGTCCACCAGAGCCCGGATGCCGTCTTGCCGGGCGCCTTGATCGCATCGACCAGGTTGCCCTGCGAGGCACCCTCGGTCTCCCGCTTGCACTTGAGGGGTTGCAGGGTCATCCCATCACTCTTGAGCGCGATTTCGATCATCTCGCGCGTGAGGAAGAAGCCGCCCTTGCCGCGTGGGCCGGTGACCTCCATTGAGTCCAGCGTGACGCTCATGGCACTGAGCCCTGCGGGCGCCCCTTGCAGGGTGATCGCCATCCAGAGGGCCACACTGTCGCCCAGGGTGCCGAGGAAGCGACCGGTGCGCTGCTGGGTGAGGCCGCGCTGAATCAGGCCGGCATCCTGCACCGCCACGGGTGCAGGTGTGGCCCAGCGGATCGGGAGCGCGCTGCCCGTGGTCCACGGGAGCCCCTGCGTGCGGACCCCGGAATCCACCAGGAAGGCGGTGAGCACCGCGCTGAGCGGCACCTTGGTTGGGGTGGGGCGCTGTGCCTGCGCGGTGGTAACCACGAAGGCACACGCAGCAAGCGGGTAGAGGACGCGGAGTCGGGACATGGGCGTGGCTCGGTTGAGAGGGAGGGGAAGAGTGTAGCCGCCAGGACAGTGAGGGGTGAGGGGTGAGGGGGATGTTCGGTTCCCCCCTCACCCCTCACACAGCGCGGCCATCGGCCGTGCCCCGTTCACCGTTCACCTCTGACAGTCCTCGGTCCCAATGGTGGACAACGCCAGACCGGTGCATACTCCAGTCTGGCGATTCCGTCCCAGCTCTCCCGACATGAGGTGGCGTGACCACACGCATGCTGCGGATCGGCGGCTCCCTCCCCGACATCGGGGTGGTGGTAGTCCTCGTCCCAACCACTGAAAGCGCCGACCCCTCACTCGATTACTACCACGACTACGGCCAGAGTCACGCCGAGTTCGCTCGCGCCTTCGACGCGCTCGGCCTCGCGTGGCGCTGGCAGCCGGTGACCACCGCGACCTGTGCCGCCGTGCTCGACGCGCTCGCCCTGGAACCGCTCCCTGCCCCGCCCGTGGTCTTCAATCTCTGCGATGGCGACGATTCCAACGACGTCCCCGGGATCGAGGTCATCCACCACCTCGACCGCCTCGGCCTGGCGTATACCGGCGCGGACGCTGCGTTCTACCGCGGCACCACCTCCAAGATCTGGATGAAGCACGCCTTCGAGGCCGCCGCTGTGGCGACCCCGCCGTGGACCGTCATCCCCGATGGCGCCTGCGACGCCGAGGCGATCCTCGCCGAGCTCGGCGCCCCGTTGATCGTGAAGCCGGCCATTTCCGCAGGGAGCATGGGGATCACCCTCGCCTCGGTGGTCTCGAACGCAACCGCGCTCCGCGATCAGGTGGCCCGGTTGCACGAGGGGTATCGTGGCTGGAACCTGGTGAGCGGGGGTGTCTTCGTGGAGCGCTACATCGCGGGGCGCGAGTTCACCACCTTCATCGTGGGGGATGCTCGCCGCCCCAAGCGCGCCACCATCTACCCGACCGTGGAGCGCGACTTTCACGCCGCCCTCCCCCCGACCGAACGCTTCCTCTCCTATGATCGCCTCTGGGAGGTGTATGAGGGAGAAGCGCCGATCGGCGACGGTGAGCACCTCTGGGAGTACGTGGCGGCGCCCGCCGCCATCGACGAAGCGGCACAGGCGTTGAGCTGGGCGGCGTACGCGGCGGTCGGCGGGCGAGGCTACGGCCGAGTGGACCTGCGGATGGATGAGGCGACCGGCGCGCTGCATGTGCTCGAAGTCAATGCACAGTGCGGCCTCTCGGAGGACGAGGACTACACCTCGATCGGTGCGATTCTCCGCCTCGCCGGTCGGCCCTTCGCGGGCCTGGTGCAGGACATCCTCGTCGATGCGCTCGCGCGGCGTCCTGCCGTCCGTCGGAGCGCGCGCGCATGAAGGTCTGCGTGTTGCAACCCGACTATTCGACGTCGGCGGTGGACTACCGGCACTACGACCCGCCCCGTGAGCTGTCGTCGCTGCTCCCCGGGCACCGTGTCGATCACATCTTCCTGAACAAGCTGACCACGCACCGTCAGCTGCGACAGCTCGCGACGCAGGGTTACGACATCTTCGTCAACCTCTGCGAGGGCTACCTCGACTGGGACATCCCGTCGATCGACGTGATTGATGCGCTGGCTCGGCTGCGGCTTCCGCACACTGGGCCGACGGCGCTGCTCTACGATCCGTCCAAGCCGCTGATGAAGTATGTGGCGCACACCGCCGGCGTCGCGACGCCTGCGCATGCAGTGATCGGACCGCACGATGGCATCGAAGCGGCTGTGACTGCGCTCCGCTACCCGCTTTTCGTCAAGCCATCACACGCCGGCGACTCGCTCGGCGTCGATGAGGCGTCGCTGGTCACGGACCTCGCCGCGCTGCAGGCCAAGGTGGCCGCGACCATCGCCGAATTCGGCGAGGCGCTGGTCGAGGAGTATGTGGACGGCCGCGAGTACACCGTGCTGGTGCTCGGCGCCGTCGAGCCTGGGCAGCCGGCAACCGCGCTGGCGCCGGTGGAATACCGCTTCCCGGCGGGACCGCACTTCAAAACGTACGCGCACAAGACGTCCGATCAGCACGCCGAGGCCAATCACCGCGTGGACGACGCCGAAATCGCCCAGCAGCTCCGCGACGCGGCCGTGCGGGTCTTCGACGCGTTCGGGGGCGTGGGCTACGCCCGACTTGACTTCAGGGTGGATGGCAGCGGCACGCTGCATTTCCTCGAGATCAACTTCACCTGCTCGGTCTTCTATGCCGCTGGTTCCGAGGGATCGGCCGACCACATCCTCGCGCTCGACGGCCTGGGACAGGCGGGCTTCCTGCGGCACATCATCGCCGAGGGGATTGCGCGGCATCGCCGGGCGACGGCGCCGTTCCGGATCGGGAAGGCGGTGGCGGGCTACGGCATCTTCGCCACCCGCGACCTCGCCGAGGGTGAGGTGGTCTACCGCGGGGAGGGGCGCGCCCAGCGGATCGTGACCCGGCGTCACGTGGCGACGTGGAGCGAGGCCGATCAACTGGCCTTCCGGCGCTACGCCTACCCCTTGAGCGACGAGGTCTTCATCCTCTGGGACAACGACCCGTCCGCGTGGGCGCCGCAGAACCACTCATGCGCGCCCAACACCCGCTTCGAGGGGCTCGATGTGGTCGCGGCGCGGGCCATCGCCAAGGGTGAGGAACTCACGCTCGACTACGCCACGTTCATGAATGAGAATGGTGAGCCGTTTGATTGTCACTGCGGGAGCAGTATGTGCCGGGGGACGATCGTGGGCACCGCAGGGAATACGCTCAGTTCGCGCGAACGCACCAAGGTCGAATAGTCTACCAAGACTTCCAACATCGAGCCGTCAATGCGTCAAGCGATGTTCGTTGCAGCCATCATGCTCTCCGTCCCGGTACTGCTCCCTGCCCAATCGCCTCGAGCGCTTGCCATTACGCGTGACTTGCTGATTGCGCCCGAGCATGCCGACTTGTCCAGCGTCGCCGCGTTCGCCATCTCGCCTCGTGGGGACATCCTGGTCGCACAGCCGGATGATCACTTGATCAAGGTGTTTTCTCCTTCCGGTGCTCCCTCGACCATCGGTCGGAAGGGGAGCGGTCCCGGCGAGTTCCAGATGCTCACCCAGATCGGCTTCGCCGGAGATTCGCTTTGGGCGTTGGACTTTGCCCAATCGCGGATCACAATTTTCGGAGCTGACTTCAAGCACCTCGCCACCATCCCGATGCCTCGGCTGCTCGCCCCGCGCAACGAGGGAACCCCCATCGGCTTCAATGGCCTGGCCATGCTGCCGGGCGGCGACCTCCGGGGCAGCCTCCTCGTGCGCGAGAAGTCGATTCTGCCCTCATGGGGAGCAGGCCTGGCTTCTGGGGCAACGATGATCGTTCGGGCGCGGCCCACCGGGACCTTTGTAGCACGGCTGGTCGACATCCCCGAATCCAACTGCCGCCATGCGTATTCCGGCGGCCGCGGTGGCGTCGCCATGATTCCGTTCTGTCCCGAACGACTCGGCACCGAGCGCAGCAATGGTACCGGGGTGGCATCAGTCGTCGCAGAGGGTGATCGCCTGCCGGAGTTCCATTACCGCGTATCCTTGACCAACGCGCGTGGCGGCACCGAGTACGTGCGCGACATCCCGTTCAAGGCGATCCCTGTGGGACGGGCGAGCCGTGACAGTGCACTCCGCTTGCTCGCCTCGAACCCCGATTCCCGGCGCGAGATCGAGGCCGGCGCAGTCAAGCCGTACCCCACCTTCCCACCGATTCGCCGAATCGTCCTTGGTCGTGACCAATCGGTCTGGCTGGAGGAACGCACGACCACCCGCGGGCACCGTTGGCTGGTTCTCGATCCGAAGGGCGTCACGGTGGGTGTCGTGACGCTCCCTGAGGAGGTTGCGCTGCTGGCCGCAGACCTCTCGACCATCTGGGCATCGATCACGGACGCCAACGACCTTCAGGGAATCGTCAGGTATCGAGTGCAGAACTGATCACACGCGCGAACACTGGTCCCTGGTCACCGGTCACTGGTCACCGCCGCCTGACCACTCGCTGACGCTCGGGGCAGGCTTTTGCGGCGGAATTCGATTTACCTCGCACGTCTCACCTCTTACGTTTCACCCCTTACCCCTCACCCCTCACCTCCCCTCCACCGGCCCCCCCATGCGCATCGTCCAGTCGCTCGCTCTGCTCCTGCTCGCCATCCCGGCCGTCCTGCCGGCCCAGGCCTCGACCAAGAAGGTCCTCGGCGTCGAGGACTACACCCGCTGGCGCAGCGTTGCGGGCACCGAGCTCTCCTCGGATGGGAAGTGGGTCGTATACGGCATGCGCCACGTGAACACGCTGCCGGCCGATGCCAAGCCGGTGCTGCGACTCCGCAACGTGGCGGCGGGCACCGAGACCGAGATCGAGGACGCCTCGCAGGCGAGTTTCTCGCCCGACGGGAAGTGGCTCACCTATCTGGTCGAGACGCAACCGAAGAAGGCCGTCACGCCGCCCAAGGATTCGGCGGCGGTGACTCCCACGCCGGCGCCCGGCGCACCGCCGGCCGTCACCCCGGCGCCCGCGGCTGGCGGTCGCGGTGCAGGCGGCAACCAGGTCACCCGACGCTGGGAACTGCGCGAACTCGCCACCGGCAAGGTGCAGGTCTGGCAGGAGATCGCGAGCGCGACCTGGTCGCCGACCAGCCGTCACCTGGTGCTGCGGCGCCGGCCGGCCACGCCCGCCGCCGGTGGCGCGGCAGCCGCCGCCGGGCCGAATGCTCCGCGCGGGCTCGATGCGATCGTGCACGATCTCACCACGGGTCGTTCGCTCTTCCTTGGCAGCGTGAGCGAGATCGGCTTCAACAAGAGTGGCGACCTGCTCGCCTACACCGTCGATGCCGCGGTGCGCGACGTGAACGGTGTCTACCTCGCGACGCTGGCCACCGGCCGGCTTGAGCCGCTCGATACCGACACGCTGCGCTATGCACGGCTCACCTGGAACGATGCCGGAACCGGCCTTGCCGTGCTCAAGGGGCGCGAAGTCGAGAAGATGCGCGAGCGCAACAACCGCCTGGTGGTCTTCGGCAACCTCGCGGCGACGCGCACGCCGGCGGTGCTCGACCCCGCCACCACGGCCGGATTCCCCAAGGGCTTCGTCGTGACGGAGCGTGCGACGCTGGAGTGGAGCGACGACGGCCAACAGGTATTCCTGAGCATCATGCCGCAGACCACCGCTCCGGACACAGCGCGCCGGAAGAGCACCGACTCGCTGGCCAACGTGGACGTGTGGCGCACGCAGGACGAGCGAATCCAGTCACAGCAGATGATCCAGGCCGAGATGGAGCGGAATCGCAACTTCCGGCAGGTGTTTGCCCATCCGGGCGTCTACACCACGCTGACCGACTCGAGCATGCGCGAGCTTGAGCTCCCCCTCAGCGGCAGTTGGGCCATCGGGCGTGACCCGCGCGCCTACATCTCCGACTACAAGCGCCCGGCGGCCGACTTCTACCGGGTCAACACCGTCACCGGCGAGCGGATCAAGTTCCTCACCGGCCAGCTCACCGGGCCGCATGTCGGCGGCATCTCGCCCGACGGCCGTCACTTCCTCTACTGGAAGAACGCCATGTGGCAGGTCACCGAATTCGCGACCGGCGCCACGCGCACCATCGGCGCGGGTGCGCCGAGCTTCGTGAACACCGAGTTCGACTACCCGGGTCCGAAGCCGCCCTACGGCATCGCCAGCTACACGGCCGACGGCAGCGGCGTGATCGTGCCGAGCCGGTTCGACCTCTGGCTGCTGCCGCTCGATGGCTCGGCCGCGCGCAACCTCACCAAGGGCGTCGGCACCCGTGAGCAGATCGTCTTCCGGCCGGTGCGCTTCGAGCCGATCGACTCATCGGCCCGCCGTGCGGCCCGTGTGGCGCACGAGATCGATCTCAGCAAGCCGCTGACCCTCTCGGCGTACGGCGAGTGGACCAAGAAGGCCGGCTTCTACCGCCTGGCCGATGGCCAGCTCGCGCCGCTCGTGTATGAGGATGCCTCGTTCGCCACGCCGAGCCGGGCGCGTGACGCCGACGTGGTGCTCTACTCGCGGCAGACCTTTGCGGAGTTCCCCGACCTGTTGCTCGCCGCGAGCGACCTGCGCAACCCGAAGAAGATCAGCGACGTGAACCCGCAGCAGGCCGAGTATCGCTGGGGCCGTCGGGTGCTCTTCGACTACACCACGCGGCGCGGCGTGAAGCTGCAGGGCATCCTCGCCTTGCCCGACGACTACGTGGCGGGCCAGAAGCTCCCGATGCTGGTGACTTTCTACGAGAAGAATTCGCAGACCATGCACCGCTACCCGACGCCGTCGTACCTGACGGGGATGGGTGGCATGCCGGTCGAGGCGGTGAGTCGTGGATACGCGACGATGCTCCCCGACGTGCACTTCCACACGGGCTCGTCGCACAGCGACATGCTCGACGCGGTGGAGGCGGCCACCAAGAAGGTGATCGCGATGGGCTACGTCGATCCGAAGCGCATCGGCGTGCACGGGCACAGCTACGGCGGTGAAGGCGCCGCGTTCATCGGCACCCGCTCCTCGCTCTTTGCCGCGGTGGGCATGGGCGCCGGCGTCTCCGACCTCTTCAGCGACTTCTCGCAGAGCTGGGGCTGGACCTATCAGGTGACCGGCGGGAGCGGCGCCAACGGCAACGACTACTACCTCTACGGCCAGGGGCGCTGGGGCTTCTCGCCGTGGGACAACCCGGAGCGTTACCGCTTCGAGTCGGCGTTGACGCACGCCCCGAATGCCAAGGCGCCGTTCCTCATCATGCACGGCACCGCCGACCCGACGGTCTCCTTCACCGAGGGGATGAACTTCTACAACGCGCTGCGCTACAACGGGAAGAACGCCGTGATGCTCGCCTATCCGGGCGAGGGCCACGGCCTGAGCGGGTTGGCCAATCGGAAGGACCTCACCATCCGCTACTTCCAGTTCTTCGATCACTACCTGCGTGGGGCGCCGGCGCCGAAGTGGTTGACCGAGGGCGTGCCGTACATCGCGAAGGACTCGGTGAAGGAGCCCAAGTGATTTTCAGCCGCGAGAGCCTGCCCTGAGCGCGAGCGAAGGGTCAGTCTGCGGTGGAGGTGAACGGTGAACGGTGAACGGGAACTGCCAAAGCTCGGCGTCGCGGTCATCGTGCAGCGCGGTGACCGCGTGCTCCTCGGCCTGCGGCGTTCCACGTCCCATGGCGGTGGCTGCTGGCAGTTTCCTGGCGGCCATCTGGAGGACGGGGAATCGGTGGAGGAGTGTGCGGCGCGCGAGGCGCTGGAGGAGACTGGGCTCGAGGTCAGCAACCTCCGACTCGGGCCGTGGACCAACGATCACTTTGTTGCCGAGGGGAAGCACTACGTCACGCTTTACGTGCTGGCTGACGCCCCCGATGGAATGCCGCGTGTGATGGAGCCTGCCAAGTGTGCCGAGTGGCGCTGGTGCGCGTGGGATTCGCTGCCGGCGCCGCTCTTCTTGCCGATCAGGAACCTGCTGGCGGGGGGATTCACGCCACCACGCTGAATCGCCGGTAGATTCCGGGAATCCCTCCCTCCCCCGGAGCTGAAAATGCGATTCGCCTCCCTCGTGGTACTGCTTGCCCTGGGCACTGCCGCCTCCGCCTCCGCGCAGGCTCCGAAACCGCTCACGGTCACGCGGGACCTGCTCATTGCACCGGAGGAGGCTGATCTCTCGCCGGTCGGGTCTGCCGCCGTCTCCCCGCGTGGGCACATCCTGATCGGGCAGATGGACGACAACCTGATCAAGGTCTTTGCGCCGAACGGGGCGATCTCCACCATCGGGGGCAAGGGGAGCGGCCCGGGCGAGTTCCAGCGCGTGACGCGCATCGGCTTCATCGGCGATTCGCTCTGGGCGCTCGATCCGAGTCTGTCCCGCATCAACATCTACGGCCCGGACTTCAAGTACGTGCGCACCTTTGCACAGCCACTCTCGGCGATGAGTGCAGGACCGGAGCAGGATGTCAGCTACTTCACGCAGGCGGTGCTTCCCGGCGGAGACATACGCGCGATCGCGGCCATTCGCCCCAAGGCCGCCAAGCCCAGCTGGGCCGTGGGCAGCGACTCGGGCGCGACCGTCACCGTGCGGATCTCTCCGAACGGCGAATTCAAGGGGCCGCTGCTGGTGAGTCCGCCGTCGCGGTGCCGGATCAACTACACCTTCGGGAAGGGGAGCGGCTCGTGGTCCATCCCCTTCTGTCCCGAGCACCTGAGCACCGATTGGGATGGCGGCAGCGGGGTGGCCGAGGTGGTGGTCGAGGGTGCGGCGGGGAAGGCGACAAGCTACCGCGTGCGCGTGGTGGACGATCGCGGCAGCGTGCGCTTCACCCGTTCGATCCCCTTCAAGCCGATCTCCGTCACCAAGGCCGCACTCGACAGCATGGTCAAGCGCCGGGCCGAGACCCTCAAGACCATGCCGCCCGTGATGGCCAAGGCAGTGCCCGACCCGAAGCCGTATCCCACCTACCCACCGATTCGGCGCGTGATCCTTGGCCGCGACTATTCGGTCTGGTTGGAGGAGCGCACCACGGCGGGTGGGCACCGCTGGCTCGTGCTCGATCCGAAGGGAACGACCGTCGGCGTGGTGACGCTTCCCAATGAAGTCTCCATTCGCGTCGCCGAGCTGGGGACGATCTGGGCAACCATCGCCGACGCGGACGACCTGCAGGGAATTGTTCGCTACAAGGTGGGGCGGTAGCATGGCGAACGCCACTCCTCGTGCGCGGGCGCCGACGCCGCTTGGCCGCGCTAGCGATGCGCTCTGGCGGTGGCTGCACTGGGGGAGCGAGACGACGCATCGCGCCACCCTCCAACGAAAGGCGTTCCACGTCAACGCCGCGGCCTTCATGACCTTCGTCATCCTCGCGGCGTTTGGCGTCGCCTACGAGGTCTCCGGCAACGCAGCGTTGCATCAGGCGTTGCTCAACCAGGTCCCCGTGTTTCCGATCGTGCTGATGATCCCGTGGCTCAACCGCCGCGGGCATTTCCACCTGACACCGTGGTTGCTGCTCCTCTCCGTGATGGGGATGCTGCTTGCTGCCGTCTGGAACAGCAGCGGCTCCGCCCTCGACCTCCATTTCATGTTCATCGTGCTGGTGATCGGGGCGATCACCCTCCTTCCGGCGCGGCACTGGCCCGGCATCGTGGTGATGGTCGTGGCCGCGATCGCGGCGTTCGGGTACTGCGAGTTCATCGGTGTCGCCCCGCAACCAGCCCTCCTCACCCTCGACCCCGCCACCGCGCTCGGTTTCCGCATCGCCTATGTCGGCACCAGCGTCTTCACGGTGGCGATCGTGGTGGTGGTGGGCGAGTACGCGACCCGCACCAACGAGCGGGAGCTCGAGACGCTCTCCGGCATCGATGCGCTCACCGGACTCGCGAACCGGCGCCGGGTCGAGCATCGGCTGGACGAGGCGATCATCACCAGCACCCGGATTCGCCAGTACGCCGGGCTGCTCTATTTCGATCTCGACCACTTCAAGTCCCTCAATGACACACACGGTCACGATGTCGGCGACCTGCTGCTCCGCGAGGTGGCGCGCCGCATGCGCACGATGGTCCGCGCCATGGACCTGCCGGCCCGCCTCGGTGGCGACGAGTTCGTGGTGATCCTCACGCACCTCGGGGCCGATGCCGACGCGGCGACAGCGCGCATCGCCCTCGTGGCCGACAAGCTCTGTGCGCTGCTGGCCGAGCCCTACCAGCTCTCCGTCCAGGGAGCGCCGGTGACCCATCGATGCACCGCCTCGATCGGTGTCGTGCGCTTCCACGGCACCGACCAGGGGGTCACCCCGGAAACGCTCCTGCACCGTGGCGACGCGGCGATGTACCACGCCAAGAGCGATGGTGGCAATCGGGTCTGCATGGCGACCGACTGACTCCGCAGGTATCCTTCGCAACCGGCCCCTTCCCCTCCCCTCTGCCGGCATCGTTTCCCCTCAGGCGCTGCATCCCCTGCGCGCCGGGAGCACGGGACCAATGCGTCACCGCAGTTGGGCCGAACCCTGGAAGATCAAGGTGGTCGAGCCGATCCGCATGACCACGCGCGCCGAGCGCGAGCGCCACATTCAGGACGCCGGATTCAACACCTTCCTGCTGCGCTCCGAAGACGTCTACATCGACCTCCTCACCGACTCGGGCACCAGCGCCATGAGCGACCGCCAGTGGGCGGGAATGATGATGGGCGATGAGGCCTACGCCGGCTCGCGCAACTTCTACCATCTCGAGCAGGCGGTGCGCGAGACCTACGGCTACGAAGAACTGATCCCGACGCACCAGGGGCGGGGCGCCGAGCACCTCCTCTCCAAACTGCTGATCTCGCCGGGTGACCATGTCCCCGGCAACATGTACTTCACCACCACGCGACTGCACCAGGAACTGGCAGGCGGCACCTTCCACGACGTCATCATCGACGAGGCGCACGATCCCGCCTCGGAGCATCCCTTCAAGGGCAACGTGGACCTCGCCAAGCTCGATCGTCTGGTGCAGGAGGTCGGCGCCGAGCGGGTGCCGTACGTGTGCGTCGCGGTCACGGTGAACCTCGCCGGCGGCCAACCCGTGAGCATGGCCAACCTGCGGCAGGTCTCGGAGTACTGTCACGCGCGCGGCATCAAGGTCATGCTCGATGCCACGCGGGCCGTGGAGAACGCCTGGTTCATCCAGCAGCGGGAACCGGGAATGGCGCGGCACACCGTCGCCGAGATCCTGCGCATGCTCTGCGATCTCACCGATGGCGCCACGATGTCTGGCAAGAAGGACTCGCTCGTCAACATCGGCGGGTGGCTCGGCCTCCGCGACCCGGCGCTCGCCGCCAAGGCGCAGAACCTGGTGGTGGTCTACGAAGGGCTGCACACCTACGGCGGCCTAGCCGGCCGCGACCTCGAGGCGATGGCCATCGGCATCGGCGAGTCGGTCGAGGAGGACTACATCCGCAGCCGCATCGGCCAGGTCTACTACCTCGGCGAGCGGCTCCTCGATGCCGGCGTGCCCATCGTCAAGCCGATCGGTGGCCATGCGGTGTTCCTCGATGCCGCCGCCATCCTCCCGCACATCCCGCGCGCCCAGTTCCCCGCGCAGGCCCTCGCCGCGGCGCTGTACGTCGAGCGCGGCGTCCGGGCCATGGAACGCGGCGCCGTTTCGGCGGGTCGCGACCCAGCCACCGGGGAGAACCGCTACCCCAAGCTCGAACTGGTGCGGCTCACCATCCCGCGGCGGGTCTACACGCAAGCGCACATGGACGTGGTCGCCGAGAGCGTGGTGGCGCTCTACGAGGAGCGTGAGCGGGTGCACGGACTCCAGTTCACTTACGAGCCCGAATACCTGCGCTTCTTCCAGGCCCGCTTCGCCCCCGTCGGAGCCCCCGGTGTCCTCGACCATACCGCCTCGGCCGACGACCAGGAGGAGCAGGGCTTCGTGCTGCACGGGAGCGGCTGAGTCACGCCGCCTTCCCCACGGGCCTTCCGGCCCGTCAGCGCGCCGCGATGCCCCCGCATCGTGGCGCGCCTCGTTTCATACGACCTTCATCCTGCCTTCACAATCCGGGTGGTATCCTCGGCGCGTCCCTTCACGTGTACCTGCGAGCGTACGCCGTGACGAACAGCAACACGTCCCGCCTGGCCTCTCCCGATGTGCACCCGGTGACGGAATTCCGAGCGCATGCCTCGGCATTTCTCGATCAAGTCCGGGCCACCAAACGCGCGCTGATCCTCACCCAGCACGGCCGGAGTGCCGCCGTGCTGCTTGACGTGGCCGTGTGGGAGGAATTGCTCGACGAGCTCGCCGCGCTGCGCGAGGCGAGTGCGCAGGACCCGACGACCCCTCAGGTGAGGAGCTCCTCAACGTGACCGCCACTTCGACCCCCACGCTCGCCCCCCTGCCACCTCGGGTGACGCGCCTGGCTGAGCACACCATCGAGATCGTCTCCGACTCGGGCGAGGGCGCCCAGAAGTGCGGCCAGATCTTCGGGGCCGTTTCGGCCAAGATGGGCAACGGCGTCTGGACGGTGGAGATCATCCCCGCCGAGATCCAGCCGCCGCCGCGCCTGCCGGAAGGCGCCAGCGGCTACCGGATCCGCCTCGGCGAGGAGCGCGTCACCAACTGGGGCGACGCGACCAACCTGGTGGTGGCCTTCAACGAGCAGGTCCTCCTGGCGCGCCACCGACTCGGCGCGCTGGCACCCGACGCCGTCCTGCTGGTCGAGGACAAGTGGGCCACCGACGAGGATGCCGACATCGTCACGGCGTGGACGCAGGCGATGGCCGAGCTCTCCACCCGCAACTACCGGATCATCCCGGTCCCGATGGAGGTCCAGTGCCTCACCATCGTGGACAGTCCCCGCAAGGGGAAGAACATGTTCGCACTTGGCGTGCTGGCGTGGATCTACGATCGCGACATGGAGCGGATCAAGGAGCAGATCGCCTTTGCGTTCCGGAAGAAGAGCGAAGAGGTCTACCTCCAGTGCGTCGAGCTGCTGCTGCTCGGCCACGCCTGGGCCGGTGAGCACCTCGACTTCCGCATTGACGTGCCGCCCGCCGCGATGACCGAGGAGCTGGTGGTGATGAACGGCAATGAGGCGCTCGGCCTCGGCGCCGTGGCGTCGGGGATGGAGATGTGCGCCATGTACCCGATCACCCCGGCCACGTCGGTCTCGCACTACCTCAGCGAGGTCTTCGAGCGCTTCGGCGGCATGGTGCACCAATCGGAAGACGAGATCGCCGCCGTGGGCGTGGCGATCGGGGCGTCGTACGCCGGCAAGGTGGCCCTCACCGTGACCTCGGGCCCCGGCCTCGCACTCAAGACCGAGTTCCTCGGCCTCGCCATCATGACCGAGATCCCGCTGGTGGTGATCGATGTGCAGCGCGGCGGCCCGAGCACGGGCCTGCCGACCAAGGTGGAGCAGTCGGACCTGCTGGCGGCGCTCTTTGCCAGCCCGGGTGACGCGCCGCACGTGGTGATCGCGCCCGCCACGATCGAGGAGTGCTTCCACGTGATGATCACCGCGCGGCGCCTCGCCGAGGCGTTCCGCACGGTGGTGATGGTGCTCTCGGACGCCAACCTCGCCACCGGGGTGACGCCGTTTCCGCGCCCGAAACCCGAGGCACGCTGGCAGGCCGAGCCGATCGACCTCGCGCCCGTGGTCGAGGGCCAGCGGCCCTACGGATGGGATCCCGACACCGGCCTCTCGCGCCGCGTGATTCCGGGGCAACCCGGCGGGATGCACACCGTCACCGGGCTCTCGCATGACGAAGGCAGCAAGGTGGCCTACAGCGGTGGGATCCACTCGCGCAGCTCGGCCATGCGGAGTCGCAAGCTCGCGGTGCTGCAGAGTCTGCTGCAGCCACCGCCGCTCTACGGCGATGCCGAGGGCGACTTGCTCATCGTGGGCTGGGGGAGCACCAAGGGGGCGATCGAGGAGGCGGTGGATCGGGCGCGCGCCGAGGGACTCAAGGTGTCGTCGGTGCATCTCCGCTTCCTGTCGCCCCTCGAGCCCGGCCTCAAGGCGATCTTCGCGCGCTTCACCAAGGTGCTCGCCGTCGAGATCAACTACAGCGACACGGTGGGCGACCCCTACATCACCGAGGAGAACCGGCGCCGCGGCCAGTTGGCGTGGCTGCTGCGCGCCACGACGCTGGTGGACGTGGACAGCTGGACACGGGTTCCCGGCGAGCCGCTGCGGCCCGGATCGATTCACGAGGCGATCCGCGAGCGGATCCTGGCCGGAGGTGCCGCATGACGCTCTCCTGTGGAGCGCTCCAGGTGCTCGGACACGAGCACGAGCATGAGCACGAGTACGCGATGACCGAGTATGAGGGCGCCAAGGCGCGGTGGTGCCCTGGCTGCGGTGACCACTCGGTCCTCACCGCCGTGCAGAAGCTGCTGACGGCCGAGCAGTTGATCCCGGAGCAGACGGTGTTCGTCTCCGGCATCGGCTGCTCCTCGCGCTTCCCGCACTACCTCAAGACCTACGGCTTCCACGGCATTCATGGGCGCGCGCTGCCGGTATCCACTGGCATCAAGCTGCACCGACCGGAGCTCACCGTGTTCACGGTGATGGGCGACGGCGACTGCACCTCGATCGGCGCGGCCCACTGGATCCATGCGCTGCGCTACAATCTCGACCTCACCGTGATGATGCTCGACAACGGCATCTACGGCCTGACCAAGAAGCAGACGTCGCCCACCACGCCACAGGGATTCTCGACCAACACCCAGCCGAAGGGGAGCTTCCTCCCCGCGCTCAACCCGATTGCCGTTTCGCTCGGC
The DNA here is from genome assembly GCA_033764505.1 of Gemmatimonadales bacterium. Classification (GTDB taxonomy): domain Bacteria; phylum Gemmatimonadota; class Gemmatimonadetes; order Gemmatimonadales; family GWC2-71-9; genus Palsa-1233. The sequence goes on along the minus strand of JANRIW010000028.1, from coordinate 83,138 downwards.
GTGACCAACGCGTCGTTCGTCGCGCAGACCGCCGAATGGGCGCCAGCCCACCTCTACGCCACGCTGCGGGCGGCCTACCGGCACAAGGGACTGAGCTTTGTCCGCATCCTGCAGCGCTGTCCGGTGTTCACGCCCGGGATCTTCCAGGCGGCGGTGCAGGACCCGGCGCGCACCGTGTTGCTGGTGCACGACGACGGCGTGGTGGTGCCCGAGCTCGACCGGATCTACAAGACGCAGCTCCACCACGACCCGCGCGACATCGATGCAGCCCGTCGCCATGCCGACAACCTGGAGCACGTCCACCTCGGCGTCTTCTTCCGCGACCAGTCGCGGCCGCGCTATGAAGAGCTGCGCGCCGTGACCCCGAAGACCACTGCCGAGCGACTGCAACTCCTCGAGGAGGAACTGGGGCGCTATGCCGTCTGATCCCCGACTTCGTCAGGCGCTCGACGCCTTGGCCCAACCGATCGCCGAGTTCCGTGCCGCGGTCGAGGGCGCCCTCGGACAGGCCGAGCGCTACCTCGCCGCCCACAACGCGCCGAGCACGGTGCGCGCCAGTCATGCCGCGCTCGAGCTGGGTCGGTTCGCCGACGGGCGCATTGCCGCCGACCGCTTTGCCGACCTCTTCCCGCCACCGGGACGCGGCGACACCACGGCGCTTGCCGCGCTCGAGCGGGTGACGCTGGTGCTCCGCGAGATGACGGCGCGTGGTGACGACCTCTTCGTGACCGAGGTCACCGCAGGCCGGAAACTGGGAGCCACCGTGGACGAGGCCTTGGCCGAAGCGGGCCGCGCCTTCGGTTCGGTGGTGATCGCCGAGCTGGTGCGCAGTGGCCGCTACATCCCGGAAGAGCATGATCGACTGCTCGATGTCTTCGAGTTCCGTTCCTGGAACCGTGCCGAGCGCCGCTTCGCCCCACCGCTGATTGTCTGCCTCGATGGTGCCGACCTCCATGCCGGCGCACTCACCGACTTTGCCGATGGTCACGAGAAGCTGCTCCTGCTGGTGCGCGGGCCCAGCGCGCCGGCGCCACTGGTGCGCTGCATCACTCCAGGCACGCTGGTGATCCAGACCGTCGCTGGCGAGGCGTTGGAGCGCATCGCGGCGTTCGACGGCCCCGCCATCGCGGCCATGATGCCGGAGGGGGCGGCGGTCTTCACGCACGACCCGAACGGCGGCCGCGAGCCCTGGCAACGTCTCGGCGTGCAGACGCTGGGCGAGACGGCAAAGCGCTCCGTGGGCGCCATGAGTCCGTGGCAGATGGCCGAAGACCAGAAGATGCTCGCCGACCTGGCCCGCACACCCTTCGCGATCCCGGTCTCGGGGGGTGCCGCAACGCCCGCGGTGGGGTCCGACGAGGCGGTCGACCGGATTGCCGCCTGGCTGCTCGGCCAATCCGGCATGCAGGGGAGCTGACCACCATGGGAGCGCCGGCCGCATGACCATGCAAGCGATCCTGATCCTCGGTGGCGTGGGATTGCTCTTCGCCATCCTGATCGCCGTGGCGAACAAGTCGCTCTGGGTCTGGGAAGATCCGCGGATCGACGTGGTCGCGTCGCTGCTCCCCAATGCCAACTGCGGCGCATGCGGCCTCCCGGGCTGCCGTGCCTTTGCCGAGCAGGCCGTTGGCGGACAGGTCACGCCGAGCCAGTGCACTGTCGGCGGCAGCGACGTGCATCAGGCGATCGCGGCGTTTCTCGGTGTTGATGCCGGCAGCGCCGTGCGCCGCGTGGCGCGCCTCGCCTGCGCCGGCGGGAGCGACGTGGCGGTGCTGCAGGCGGAGTATCGCGGCATGGCCACCTGCGGCGCGGCCGCGGCCGTGGCGGGTGGCGGCAAGGGATGCGCGTGGGGCTGTCTCGGCCTGGCCGACTGCGCCCGCGCCTGCGACTTCGATGCGATCATCATGAGCGACACCGGCCTGCCGGTGGTCGACCCGGTCAAGTGCACCGCCTGTGGCGACTGTGTCGAGGCGTGTCCCAAGGGACTCTTCTCGCTGCTGCCGGAATCGGAACAACTGCTGGTGCAGTGCAAGAATCTCCTCTCCGGCGACTCGGTGCTCGAGCAATGCACCGTGGCCTGCACCGCATGCGGCAAGTGCGTGCAGGATGCCGCCCCGGGGCTGATCTCGGTGGCCTCCGGGGTCGCGGTGATCAACTACGAACTCAGTGCAACAGCCGATCAACATGCAGTGGACCGCTGTCCGACCGGCGCGATCGTCTGGCTGCGCGGGGCCCAGTTTGCCCGCGTGCCGTCCCTGGCAGGGAGCACCGACGCATGACATCGATCTTTCGGACCAAGCGCGCCGCCCCCGTGGTCGAGGCGCCCCCGTTCCCCGGTACTCTCGAGGCGCTCGACGGCAGTGCCGCCATCGTGGCCATGGAAACCGCGGCCGGCGAGGCCGCTGGCGCCTACCCGATCACGCCCTCCACGCAGATGGGCGAGGGCTGGGCGGCCGCGGTCGCCGAGGGGAAGCGCAACGTGAACGGCCGGCGGCTCCTCTTCTTCGAACCCGAGGGAGAGCATGCGGCGGCGGCGGTCACGGCGGGGATGTCGATGGCCGGCCTGCGCGCCGCCAACTTCTCGAGTGGCCAGGGCATCGCCTACATGCACGAGTCGCTCTACGCCGCCGTCGGCAAGCGGCTGACCTACGTGCTGAATGTGGCCGCCCGCGCGATGACCAAGCAGGCGCTCAACGTCCATGCCGGGCACGACGACTATCACGCCGTGGACGACACCGGCTTCTTCCAGCTCTTTGCCAAGGATGTCCAGGAATCGGCAGACCTCAACCTGATTGCGCACCGGATCGCCGAGCTGTCACTCAACCCCGGCATCATCGCACAGGACGGATTCCTCACGTCGCACGTGATCGAGTCGCTCCGGCTCCCGGAGCGTGAACTCATCAAGACCTATCTGGGTGACCCCGACGACCGCATCCCTTCACCCACGCCGGCGCAGCGCCTGGTGTTCGGCGAGACGAGGCGCCGCATCCCGGAGATGTTCGACCTCGACTATCCCGCGATGCTCGGTACGGTCCAGAACCAGGACAGCTACGCCCAGGGTGTCGCGGCGCAGCGTCCCTTCTACTTCGATCACATCGTCGGACTCGCCGATCAGGCGTTCGCCGAGTACGCGGCACTGACCGGCCGGCAGTACGCCCGGATCGGCGGCTATCGGCTCGAAGATGCCGAGTACGTGATCCTGGGCCAGGGCTCGGTGGTCTCCAACGCCGAAGCGGTGGTGGATCACCTGCGCGCCACGCGCGGTCTCCGCGTCGGCGTCCTCAACCTGACGATGTTCCGCCCCTTCCCTGCCGACCTCGTGAGCCACGCGCTCGCCGGCAAGAAGGGCGTCGTGGTGATGGAGCGCACCGACCAGCCGCTCGCCGTCGACCCGCCACTGCTGCGCGAGATCCGTTCGGCGATGTCGCAGGCGGTCGAGAACGGCCGCGGCCTCCTCTCGGGCGGCCCGGCATATCCGGGTGTTGCCGCACTGCGCGCCGATCAGGTCCCCGACTTCTTCTCGGGCTGCTTCGGGCTCGGCAGTCGCGACCTGCAGCCGGGCGACATCGTGGCCGCGGTGACCAACATGCTGCCGACCGGTGCGCGTCGCCGGCAGTTCTACCTCGGCATCGACTTTGTCCGCACCGACACGCGCCTCCCGAAGCTCCAGATCTGGCAGGAGCAGATGCTCGCGAGCTACCCCGACCTCGCTGGCATGGCGCTGCGCTCGGCGGGCGACCTCAACCTCCTCCCCGAAGGATCGACCGCGGTCCGAATCCACTCCGTGGGCGGTTGGGGCGCGATCACGATGGGCAAGAACCTCGCGATGACGGCGTTCGAACTCTTCGGGATGCACATCAAGGCCAATCCGAAGTACGGCTCCGAGAAGAAGGGACAGCCGACCACCTTCTACGCGGTGCTGTCGCACGACCCAGTGCGCCTCAATTGCGAACTGAAGCACGTGGACGTGGTGCTCTCGCCCGACCCGAACGTGTTCCGGCACAGCGACCCGCTGGCCGGCCTGGCCGAGGGGGGCGTCTTCGTCATCCAGAGCGACCAGGAGCCCGCGGCCTTCTGGGAGTCCCTCCCCGCCCGGGCGCGCGCCACGATTCGCGAGCGGAAGATTCGCGTCTTCGTCCTCGATGCCTTCGCCATTGCGCGCGAGGAAGCGTCCGACGTGGAGCTGCGCTACCGGATGCAGGGCGCCGCCTTCCTCGGCGCCTTCTTCAATACGTCGCCGTTGCTGGAGCGCGAGGAGACCACCGAGGCGCGCCTCTTCGAGGGGATCCGCGCCCAGCTTACCAAGAAGTTCTGGCATCGCGGCACGGCCGTGGTCGAGGACAACGTGCGGGTGATCCGCCGCGGCTTCGATCAGGTGCTGGCCGTGGAACCGGTGGCCCTGGAGATCGGCGCCGAGCTCGGTCAGGTGCCGCACATCCCGGGCACGCTCGACCATCCTGACGCCGAGCAGGGCATCGGGAATCCCGGCCGCTTCTGGGAGCAGGTCTGCTCGGCATGCGCCACCGGACAGGACGGCATTGCCGATCCCTTCGCGGCCATCAGCGCGATGCCGGCCGCCACCGGCGCGGTGCGCGACATGAGCGGCGTGCGAATGGAGATCCCGCAATTCGTGGCCGCCAACTGCACCGGCTGCGCGCAGTGCTGGACGCAGTGCCCCGATGCGGCCATCCCCGGGATGGTGAACGGGCCCGACGAGGTGCTCACGGCGGTGATCGGCGCCGTGGCCGCGGAGCATCGGCTCGAGCAGATGCGGCCGCTCATCAAGCCGTGGGGCAAGGAGGTGCAGCGCATCCTGGCTCGCGAACCGGCGCTCGCTGTGCCCGACGCCTTTGCGCAGGGCTACCGGACCGTGGCCGACAAGATGGCGTGGGACGCCGATCGGCGGCACGCCACCGACGCAGAGTTCGCGCTGGTGCAGGGGCGACTCGCCGGCTTCCCGCTCGCCCGCACCCGACCCTTCTTCGACGCCATCGAGGCGAAGGAGAAGGGTGGTGGCGGCCTGCTCTCGGTCACGGTGAATCCCGAGGCGTGCAAGGGATGCAATCTCTGCGTCGAGGTCTGCCCCGACGGCGCCCTGGTGACCATCCGCCAGGACGATGATTCGCTCGAGGCGCTGCGGCGCAACTGGAAGGTGTGGCAGCGGCTGCCCGACACCGACAATCGCTTCGTCAACGTCAGCGACGTGGACGAGGGGATCGGCGTGCTGTCGTCGCTGCTGCTCAAGAAGGCCACCTATCGCTCGATGGTCGGTGGCGACGGGGCCTGCATGGGCTGCGGCGAGAAGACCGCCGTGCACTTGATCGTCTCGTCGATCTTCGCCGCGATGCAACCGCGGGTGCAGCGGCACGTGGCGCACCTCGACGAATTGATCGCCGCGCTCGACGCCGAGGCACGCGACCTGGTCGCGGCCGGGGTCGATCTCAACGCCGCGGCTCAGGGTGGTGCGGTGGCCGTGCCGATCGACTCGGCCAAGCAGGAACGCCTGGCGATCCTGAACCGCACCATCGCCGCGCTCCGCGACCTCAAGTGGCGGCACGAGACGGGCCCGAGCGGCACCGGCCGCTCACCCCTCGGCATGGCCAACAGCACCGGCTGCTCGTCGGTGTGGGGCGCCACCTATCCCTACAATCCGTATCCGTTCCCGTGGGTCAACCACCTCTTCCAGGACGCGCCGTCGATCGCGATCGGCCTCTTCGAAGCCCACATGCGGAAGATGGCCGACAACTTCATCGCCATCCGGCGCGCCGAGTTGCTGCGCGACGGCAACTACGATGCGTCCCGCGACGAGGCGGCGCTCGGTGCCCTCACCTGGCAGCAGTTCACCGACGACGAGTTCGCGCTCTGCCCGCCGATCATCGCGATGGGTGGCGATGGTGCCATGCTGGACATCGGCTTCCAGAACCTCTCGCGGCTGCTCGCCTCGGGCAAGCCGATCCGCGTGGTGGTGCTCGACACGCAGGTCTATTCCAACACCGGCGGCCAGGCCTGCACCTCGGGCTTCACCGGCCAGGTGGCCGACATGTCGGGGTTCGGGAAGGCGCAGCATGGCAAGACCGAGGTCCGGAAGGAGCTCGCGCTGATCGCGATCGCGCACCGCGGCGTGTATGTGCACCAGACGTCGCAGGCCGCGGCGAGTCACCTGATTGGCGGCGTGCTGCGCGGCCTCCACAAGCGGCGGCCGGTCCTCATCAACGTGTACACGCCCTGTCCGGTCGAGCATGGGCTGGCCGACGACTGGTCGCGCGACGCAGCGCGTCTGGCGCTGGAGAGTCGGGCCTTCCCGTTCCTCACCTTCGACCCGGATGCCGGTCCGACCTACGCCGACCAGCTGTCGCTCGAGGGGAATCCCTCGGTGGACGATGCGTGGCCGACCTACCAGCTGCGCTACCTCGACGAGTCTGGGGCCGAGCAATCGCTGGAGTTGCCGGTGACGACGGCCGACTGGGCCGCGACCGAAGCGAGATTCAAGCAGCACTTCCTCGAGTTGCCCGCGGCCACCACGAGTGACGACCTGATGCCGTTCCACGAGTACCTCGCGGCCTCGGCCGCGGATCGCGACGGACGCCGGCCCTTCATCCTGGCGCTGACCAAGGATCGGCATCTCCGGCGCCTGACGGTGTCGCAGGAGATGGTGCGCCTCGCCGAGGAACGGCAGCAGTTCTGGTCGCAGCTGCGCCAGCTGGCCGGGCTCGAAATTGCCCCCGCCGTGCGCGACGTGGTGGCGACCTCGCTCGAGGCGGAGTTCGCCGTGAGGAGCGCCACGCTGCGCGCCGAGTACGAGGCGAAGCTCACCGAGATGCGCAGCAGCTATCCGGCGCAGATGGCCCGGCGGCTTGCCACCTCGCTGATGCACACCGCTGGTGGCTCGGCCGCCGTGGCGGAGTTCCTGGCCGGCCTGCCAGCCGCGATGCCCACGATGGACCCGCTGGCGACCAATGCACCAGCCGCTCCGCCAACCCCGGCGCCCGCGGTAGCGGTCACGCCACCGGCACCGGCGAGCGTGGCCGCGCCCGAGGCCCCCGTGGTTGCCGCTCCGGTCAGTGCGGACGACGACGACGCGCTGGTGATCGAGCCGTGGATTGATTCGGCGCGCTGCACCACGTGCAACGAGTGCACCAACATCAACAAGAAGATGTTCGCCTACAACGCCGACAAGCAGGCCACCATCAAGGATCCGACCGCCGGCACCTTCCAGCAGCTGGTGACCGCGGCCGAGCGCTGTCCGGTGGGCATCATCCATCCGGGCACGCCGCTCAACCCCAACGAGAAGGACCTGGCCAAGTGGACCCTTCGCGCCGCGAAGTTCAATTGAGCCCCCGATGATGTCCGCCTCCGGCTTCCGCCACGGCGTCCATCCCCGCGAAGAGAAGGCGCTGACCAGTCAGCTCCCGATCCGCCGGATGCCGTATCCCGATGTGCTGGTGCTGCCACTGCGTCAGCACGCCGGGAAGCCGGCGACGCTCTGCGTCGCGGTGGGCGACCATGTCGAGCGCGGTGACCCGGTCGGCCTCGCCGACGGCTTCATGTCGGTGCCGATCCACGCCTCGGCGTCGGGGACGGTGAGCGAGATCGGTCTCTGGCCCCATCCCGACGGCTCCATGGCGATGGCGGTGCACATCAAGGTGGACCGCTACGCCGCGCAGGTGCCGCGGCCACGCATGGTGCCGCATTGGGCCGGGCTCACCAGTGACGAGGTCATCCGCGCGGTGCAGAACGCCGGCGTGGTGGGACTGGGGGGCGCTGCCTTCCCGACCCACGTGAAGCTCGCCCCGCCCAAGGATCAGGTGGTGCACACGTTGATCATCAACGGGGCCGAGTGCGAACCGTACCTGACCTCCGATCACCGGACCATGGTCGAGTATCCGGCGCGCGTGCTCTTCGGGATCCGCGTCATGATGCACGCGATGGGAGTCCCGCGCTGCGTGCTCGGCGTCGAGCGCAACAAGCCCGACGCCATTGCCGCGCTCACGGCCGCCCTGCCCGAAGACCTCGACATCACCGTGCTCCCGCTCACGGTCAAGTATCCGCAGGGCGCCGAGAAGATGCTGATCCACGCGGTCACCGGCGTCGAGGTGCCCTCGGGCAAGCTGCCGGTGCACGTCGGCGTGGTGGTGCAGAACGTCGGCTCGGTGGCCGCGATCGCCGAGGTGTTCGAGACGGGGTTGCCGCTCATCGAGCGGATCGTGACCGTGTCGGGCCATGGCCTGCGCAAGCCGGCCAACCTGATCGTCCCGGTCGGCACCAAGCTGCGTGACCTGCTGGCCTACTGCGATGGCGTGACGGCCGATGCGGCCGAGGTGATCCTCGGCGGCCCGATGATGGGACAGGCGCAGGCCAATCTCGATGCGCCGGTGCTCAAGGGAACCACCGGCGTGGTGGTGCTGGAGCGACGCGAGACGCGAGCGACCGCGGTCTATCCCTGCATCCACTGCGGCCGCTGCCTCGAGGCCTGCCCGGTCTTCCTGAATCCCTCGCTGCTCGGCGACCTGGCGCGCGTGGACCGCTACGAGGCGATGGCGGAGCATCACCTGGCGGACTGCATGCTGTGCGGCTCCTGTGCCTATGTCTGTCCGTCCAACATCCCGCTGTCACAACTCTTTCAGGCCAGCAAGGCGGCGCTCCGCCGAGTCAAGGCGGGTGCCGCATGAGTGCGCCCGTCTCGCCGCGGCTGATCGTCACGGCCTCTCCGCACGTCCGCTCGCAAGATTCCACGCCGACCATCATGTGGCACGTGGTGGGATCGCTGGTGCCCGTGGTGGCCGCCGCGGCGTGGTTCTTCGGGGTCAGTGCCCTGCTGGTGGTGGCGACGGCCGCGATCGGCGCGCTCGCCACGGAACGGCTCTTTGGTCGCGGCGGCTCACTCGCTGATGGATCGGCGGTCATCACCGGGCTGCTGCTCGGGTTGACGCTGCCGCCGGGGATGCCGCTCTGGATGGCGGCACTCGGTGGCGCCTTCGGCATCGGCTTCGGGAAGATCGTCTGGGGCGGACTCGGGCAGAATGTGTTCAATCCCGCGCTGCTGGGTCGCGCCTTCCTGCAGGCCGCCTTCCCGGTGGCCATCACCACGTGGCCCACGCCGGGCGGCTCCTTCTGGGCGCTCAAGGGTGATCTCTTCGCCTTCCCCTTCACCTCGCCGGTGAGTGATGCTGTCACGTCGGCGACGCCACTTGGGCTGCTCAAGTTCGAGGGGAAGAGCACCGAGGTCATGGACCTGGTGCTCGGCACCACGGGTGGATCGACCGGCGAGACCGCCGCGCTGGTGATCCTCGCCTGCGGCGCGTACCTGGCGTGGAAGCGCTACCTCAATTGGCGGCTTCCGGTGAGCATCCTGCTCACGGTGGCGCTGTTGAGCAGCGTGATTCACTTCGTGGACCCGACGCGACCCGATGCCCTCTTCATGCTCTTCTCGGGGGGACTGATGCTGGGCACCGTCTACATGGCGACTGACATGGTCACTTCGCCAATCACCAACCGGGGACGGTGGGTCTTCGGGGTGGGCGTCGGTGTGCTGGTGGTGGTGATCCGGATCTGGGGAGGATTGCCGGAAGGCGTGATGTACGCGATCCTCTTCATGAACGCCCTCGTTCCCTTCATCAACAGCGCCACGCAACCGCGAGTGTTCGGCACTCGCCTCGGGAGCACGTCATGAACGGTCATGAGACCGCATTCGTCGGCCCCTCGCTCGGCCCCGTGCCGGTGGAATTCCTCCTCTTCGGCCTCGTGCTGCTCGGCGTGGCGATGTTCCACAAGCACACCATGCCGATCGCCATCAGCGGTGCCCTTGGCATCGCCCTCTACAAGATCCTCGCGTCGCCGTTCCGGACCGGTGCGGGGATCGAGGGATTCGTGCTGCACGTGGAGCATGAGTGGGTCATCCTCACCAACCTGCTGATGCTCCTGGTCGGGTTCGCCTTGCTGGCTCGACACTTCGAGCGCAGCGAGGTCCCGGCCGTGCTCCCGAAATTCCTTCCCGACGACTGGAAGGGCGGCTTCGTGCTGCTGGTGCTGATCTTCGTGCTCTCGAGCTTCCTCGACAACATCGCCGCGGCGCTGATCGGTGGTGCGGTGGCGCACACGGTGTTCAAGGGGAAGGTGCACGTCGCGTACCTCGCCGGGATCGTGGCGGCATCGAACGCCGGTGGCGCGGGCAGCGTGGTCGGCGACACGACCACCACGATGATGTGGATCGCCGGGATCAGCCCGCTTGAGGTGCTTCATGGCTACGGCGGCGCCATCGTCGCCTTGGTGATCTGTGGCATTCCGGCAGCGCTCAAGCAGCACCAGCACTCACCGATCCAGCGCGACGCCAAGGTGGACGCGCGAATCGACTGGATTCGCGTCGGCGTGGTGTTGTCGATCCTGGTCTCGGCCATCGTGGTCAACGTGCTGATCAACACGCGATTCGCGGATGTGTCGGACCGCTTCCCCTTCCTGGGCGCCGCGGTCTGGGGGGCCCTGTTGTTGACTGCGGCGCTTCGCAAGCCGGATTGGGACCTGCTCCCCGACGCGGCCAAGGGCGCCGTCTTCCTGTTGTCGCTGGTGCTCTGTGCGTCGATGATGCCGGTGGAACGGCTCCCTGCCGCCTCGTGGCAGTCCGCCTTCGGCCTCGGCTTCACGTCGGCGGTGTTCGACAACATCCCGCTCACCGCGCTGGCCCTCAAGCAGGGTGGCTACGACTGGGGCGTGCTCGCCTATGCCGTCGGCTTCGGCGGCTCGATGATCTGGTTCGGCTCCTCGGCCGGCGTGGCGCTCTCCAGCATGTACCCCGAGGCACGCTCGGCTGCCACCTGGCTGCGCGAGGGGTGGTTCGTGACGGTGGCGTACATCGTGGGCTTCTTTGCGCTGCTGACCATCTTCGGCTTCCACCCCGGCAGCGCGCCGCGGGGGAGCCAGTCCGCGCCGACCACCCCTGTCATCGAGATGGCGAGATGACCGCCAGTCACGCGCACGGCGCACCCGCCGCCCTCCTCACGGGAAAGAGCACCCCGGCATGGCGACTGCTCGCCACGCTCGGCTTCGGCGGTGCCTTCGCCGGGGCGCTGATTGCCAATGTCTACGAACGCACGCTCCCAGCCATTCGTGCCGCCGCCGATGCCCGCATCCAGGGCGCGGTGCAGTCGGTGCTGGGGGCGCCGGCACGCCTCGACACGCTCTATCTCGTCGGCGAGGCGTTGAGTCGCACGCCGCCCTCGGGCAAGGAGCTGCGTGATGTCACCAAGGTCTTTGTCGGTCTCGACGCCGACGGAACGCGCCTGGGGGTGGCGGTCGAAGCGGCCGCCCCTGGCTTTGCCGACGACGTGCGGCTGATGGTCGGTTTTGACCCGGCCACATCGGCGCTGACCGGCTTTGCCGTGCTGGGCCAGAAGGAGACCCCGGGACTCGGCGACAAGATCGAGAAGGACACCGCCTTCAACGCCCGCTTCATCGGCAAGGTCGCGCCGCTGACCGGCACCAAGCAGAGCACCACCGAGGCCAGCATGGTGCAGACCATCACCGGCGCGACCATCTCGTCGCGCGCGGTCATCGAGATCATCAACGGCGCGATTGCGACCTGGCAACCGAGACTCGCGGCGCTGAAGCCGGACGGTGCGCCGTGACCACCCCGACCACCGAGCCGTTGGTCCCCGGCGCGCCGCCTGCCATGCCGCTCTGGCTTGATGCCTGGAACGGTGTCGCGGCCAACAATCCCGTGCTGGTCCAGATGCTCGGCCTCTGTCCGGCGATGGCCGTGAGCAACAGCCTCGCCAACGGCCTCGCCATGGGACTCGCGACCACCTTCGTGCTCGCCTGTTCCAGCCTGCTGATCTCGCTCTTCCGGAAAGGGATCGCCAGCGAGGTGCGCTTGACGGTGTACATCCTGATCATCGCGACCTTCGTGACCGTGGCCGATCTCTCCCTGGCAGCGCTGGTGCCAGACATCTCGAAGGCACTCGGGCCATTCGTGCCGCTGATCGTGGTCAACTGCATCATCCTCGGCCGTGCCGAGGCGTTTGCCGGGAAGGTCGGACCGAAGCGGGCGCTCGCCGATGCGATCGGCATGGGTGTCGGGTTCACCCTCGCGCTCTCGGCCATCAGTGCCCTCCGCGAGCTGCTGGGCAGCGGGTCGCTGCTCGGCTTCGACGTGCTCGGTCCGCGCTTCGAGCCGTGGGTCTTCATGGTGATGCCCCCGGGCGGTTTCCTGACGCTGGGGATCCTCTTCCTGCTCATGGGATGGGACCTGGAGCGAAAGGCCGCGCGGGCCAAGGGGGTGACGGCATGAGCAACCTGGCGTGGATCTTCTTCTCGACGCTGCTCGTCAACAACTTCACGTTGGCGATGTTCCTCGGGCTCTGCTCCTTCTTCGGCGTGACGTCGAAGGTGGATACCGCCTGGCGACTGGGTGCCGCCAACACCTTCGTGCTGCTGATCACCGCCGGCAGCGCCTGGCTGCTCAACACCTATGTGCTGGCCACGGTGCCCTTCCTCCGGACCATCGCCTTCATCGTGGTGATCGCCTCGACGGTGCAGATCGTCGAAATGATCATCAAGAAGCTCCTCCCCGGGCTCTTCCGCGAGCTGGGGATCTACCTCCCGCTGATCACCACCAACTGCGCCATCCTCGGCCTGGCCCTCTTCCAGACCAGCCGCGGCTACACGCTGCTCGAGGGCATGGTCTTCGCGCTTGGCGCCGGCCTCGGGCTCACGCTCGCCCTCACGCTGATGGCGTCCATTCGCGAGCGGATGGACGTGGCGGACGTGCCGGTCATGGCGCGGCGCATGGGGCTGGTGCTGGTGGTGGCTTCGTGTCTGTCGATGGCATTCATGGGATTTGCCGGCATGGGGAGCAGCTGATGCAGACCGTCGTCGCCATCGCCCTCGGGGCCGTCCTGTTCGTGATCGCCGGCGTGTTGCAGCAGCGCGGCTGCAACGGCCGTTGCGCCGGCTGTGCCGGATCCTGTGCGCGTCATGAAGGAGAAGGAGACCACCATGCCCACTGACCTGTTTCGGCGGCCGCCCACGCGACGCGAGTTCCTGACGCTTGGCACCGGTGTCTTCGTGGCGCTCGCCATGCCCTGGTCGCTGCGTCGCCGCGTGCCGCTGATGCGCCGCTCCTTCCCGCTGATGGGGACCGTCGCCGAGGTGCAGGTGGCGCACCGCGACCCGCGCGTCGCCTCCGACGCCATTGATGCCGCCCTCCGGACGCTGCAGCACGTGGAGCGGACGATGACGCGATTCCGGGTGGACTCCGACATCGGACGCGCCAACGTGGGCGCGTCGGTGGATGGCGTCGTCGTGTCGGCGGAGACGGCGCTGGTGGTGCGCGCCGCGCTTGACTGGGCCTCGGCCAGCGACGGCCGCTTCGACCCGGCGATTGGCGCGGCCTCCGAACTCTGGAGCGTGCTCGACCGCCACGAGCCACCGCCGGTACGAGAAGTGGCACGGCTGGCCGGTCGGCAGCTCTGGCGCCGGGTGGACCTCGACGTGCGCGGCGAAACGGCGCGCCTGCGCCATGGCGATCCGTCACTCCACCTCGACCTCGGCGCCATCGCCAAGGGATATGGCATCGATCAGGCGACCGCCGCGCTCCGCGCGCGCGGCATTGCCCACGCCATTGTCACGGTGGGTGGCGATCTCTATGCCCTCGGCACCGCGCCCGATGGCGAGCCGTGGCAGGTGGGGATCCGCGATCCGCACCGTCCCGGCGCACTCGCAGGCCAGCTCGCGGTATCCGACCGCGCGGTGGCGACCTCGGGCGACTACGAGCGCTTCTTCGAATGGCGCGGCACGCGGTATCACCACCTGCTCGATCCGGAGACGGCGGCCCCGCGTCGCAGCGCGCTGCACAGCATGACGGTGCTCGGCAGCAGCGCGATGCACGCCGATGCTGCCGCGACGGCCACGTTCGGCCTGCCGCGCGAGGCGGCCGAACGGCTCGCCCGACGGATGCTGCCCGATGCCGAGATGATCCCGCTGGCCTGATTGGGGGCCGCGCGCGCGGTCCCCGTACCACCTGACCCAGGAGTGTGTGCCATGAAAAACCTGCAACTCTACTGCGGCGCCTGCGACCGACCGGTCCAGGTGCTGATCACCGAGGATCATGCAGGCGAAGGCCAGGCCACGATCCACGATGCAGAGATTGTCTGCCTCGAGATTGGCGGGCACTGCACCGGCAACATGTGTCCGCTGGGTGCGGCCGAACCGAGTGCGATGGTGGGGCGGATCGTGCGAAACGGCATCCCGCTCGACACGCTCGAGACCGTCAAGGCGGTGTGTCCGTCGTGCGAAGCCGAGGTCGAGAGGATCCTCTACGGCGACGGCAAGGCCACCTGCTCGGCGTGCGGCGCCGCGGCCAAGTGGGTGGTGGATCACGTCGAGCCGGTGTGAGGGGACCGCGCGGCGCCCGGTTTCCGGAACGGGGGCCGTGACGTAGCTTCTGGACGACTCCCTCCCGTCCCGAGGCCCCATGTCCGCGTGCCACATCGCCCCGAAGCGATCCTCCGACCGCCGCGCCGCGTGATGACCGTCCTCGAGACCGACCGGCTCACGCTGCGGGAATTCACGCTCGCCGATGCGCCGTTCATCCTGCGGCTCCTGAACGAGCCGTCGTTTCTCGCGAACATCGGCGACAAGGGCGTGCGCTCCGAGGAGGACGCCCAGCGCTACCTCCGCGAGGGTCCGCTGGCCAGCTACGCGGCGCACGGCTTCGGCCTCTGGGGCGTGGTGCTCGCGGCCACCGGCGTGATGATCGGGATGTGCGGCCTGCTCCGGCGCCCGACGCTGGATGCGCCCGACCTGGGGTATGCCTTCCTGCCGGAGCACTGGGGAGCCGGCTATGCGGTCGAGGCCGCCGACGGGGTGGTGACGCACGCGCGTGACGTGCTGGGCCTCGTCAGGTTGCTGGCGATCACCAGCCTCGACAACGAGGCGTCCATTCGTGTGCTGCGTCGGGTGGGGTACCACGAGGTCGGCGAGGTGACGCTGGCTGGCGCCACCTCGCCGGTGCGACTCTTCAGCTGGGACGCGTAGCGCCGCCGCTCACGCCTTGCGGGCGTCGCCCGGGTCGCCCTGGTGGATGGCGCCAGCCGGCTGCGGGAGGATGTGCTCCTCGAGCCACGCCAGCAGCTGACGGTCAATCTCCGCATCCTCCTGCCCCGCGACTTCCGGCATCACCGTCCACCGCTTCCCGGCCGACATCAACGCCCACGTGGGTGCGACCTCGGGGTGATTGCGCGAGGGGTTGGCCCGCTGCCCCTCGCAGGTCACGAAATGGAACTCCCGCCCGTGGTGCGTGAGGCGGCGCTGGGTGGTCTTGTAGGTGCTCATGCGGCTCGCTCGTGCCAGAGACAATAGGAAACGGCAACCGAGCCGCCCCCGAAAGCTAAGGGGTCGGCCCCGGATCGGGGCCGCCGGCTACCGCAGGGCCACGCTTGACGCCCCCGAGGCCGGGGGATTCCAGATCAGCATCGGGACGCTGGCACTCCGCAGCACCTTGTCCGCCACGCTCCCCAGCACGGCGCGCTGGAACCCGCCCAGACCCCTGGTGGCCATCGCCATCACGTCGGGACGCCACGCCTCGGCCGCCTCCCCGATGCATCGGGCCACCTGGGCTCCCAGGCAGCTCTGGGCCGTCACCCGGAAACCGAGCGCCCGGAGCCGGCTCGCCGCCCGCTCCAGATACCCTGCGGACTGCTCCAACTGCTCGTCGACGACCGCCTGCGGCGGCACGAACCCCTCCCCCAGGGGCGTGGCCACCATCGGGACCGGGACCACCCGGAGCAGGAGCAGTTCGGTGTCATCGCGGCCGAAGATGGCGAGGACCTGGTCGATCACCGACTCGGCCAGCCCCGATCCGTCGAGTGGCACCAGGATGCGACGATGCGGGCCGCTCAGCGGCGCGGTCTCGACCGAGCCCGGTCGAACCAGGAGCAGCGGACAGTGCAATTCCCGGGTGAGCTGGTCGGCAACGCTGCCGAGGAACAACCGGCTCATGCCGCCACGCCCGTGCGTGCTCATCACCACCATCCGGGCATCGTGTGCGGTGACATGCCCGGCGATGGTGCTGGCCACGGGCCCATCGAGCAGGATGGCCATCACCTCGACCCCCTCCGGATCGCGCAGTCGGGCCGCCAGGGCCTGCAGGTACTCGGTCTCCTCGACGCGGAGCTCGCGCTCCACCACTGGCGAGATCTCGATCCCATGGGCCCCGCTGATCAGCGGTGGCGGTGGCAGGTGGACCAGCACCAGGTGCACCGGTGCGTCCAGGCGCCCGGCGGCCTGCATGGCGAGGGGGATGGCTTCTTCGGCAAAGGTCGAACGATCCAGCGGGACGATCACGGGACGATGCATGGGGGGAATCCTCCGCGTCGGTTCGAGAGAGATGTTATCCCGCCGACCATGAAGAGACGGTGAACGCCGTGCGTAGCGTTCTTCACGGCGCGCCCGACGCCTTGACTTCGCCCCGGCCCAGCCGGAGCTTGACGCATGCCCCAGTCATCCGGTCCAGCGCACGATGCCGCCACGACCTCCGACCACGCCGGCTCCGAGCTGGCGCGCCTCGAGCAGTTGGTGCTCGCCGGCGCGGCGCTGACGGCGGAATCGTCGCTGGAGGCGGTCCTGCATCGCGTGGCCGCGATCGCGGCCGACGTGATCGGGGCGCGCTACGCTGCCATCGCCGTGATGACGCCAGGCGACGATCGGATCGAGCACTTCGTGGCGCATGGACTCACGGCGGCACAGCACGACCACATAGGTGGCCTGCCATCACATCACGGTCTCCTCGGCGAGATCATGCGCGGCGGCGCGCCGATCCGCATGGGTGACCTGGCGGCCCATCCGCGCGCAGCGGGTTTTCCGGCCCACCACCCGCACATGCACTCGTTTCTCGGCGTGCCGGTGGTGGGGCGTCGCGGTCCCATCGGCAATCTCTATCTCACTGAAAAGCTCGGCGGCGGCGCCTTCACGTCCGCCGACGAGCACGTGGCCGTGCTGCTCGCGGCGATGACGGCGGCGGCGGTGGAGAACGCGCGCCTGCACGAGGAGAGCGCGCAGCTCCTCGCCGAGGTGCACCGACTCCACCGCACCCGCGAACGCTTCTTCGCGATGGTCAACCACGAGATGCGCAACGCGCTCGCCGCCGTCTACGGCTGGGCCGAGATGCTGGTGCGAAAGAAGGACCCCTCCACCGTCCCGCTCGCGGCGTACGAGGTGCTCGACTCGGCGCAGCAGGCCGTGGACCTGATCAGCGACCTCCTCGATCTCAGTCGACTCGACGAGGACCGCCTGCAGATGGTGATCCGCCCGGTGCGCGTGACCGATCTGGTGCAACGCGCGGTGGGGCGTGTCACCCCCGGCGCGGTGCCGCGTCAACTGCAGCTGCAGGTCAGCGTCGCGGCCGACCTTCCCGTGATCGAGACCGACGCCAACCGCGTCGAGCAGATCCTGGTCAACCTGCTGAGCAACGCGATCAAGTTCACGGCCCCGGCGTCCATCATCCGGATCGACGCGGCACGCGACGGCGACGACGTGCGGATCACGGTGCGCGACGAGGGACCGGGCATCCGGCCCGACGACGCCGAGCGGATCTTCGACGTGTATGTAACCAGCGCGGAGGGGGAGAAGCAGGGGGTCGGCCTCGGGCTGCCGCTCTCGCGCCGCCTCGCCCAGCTGCTGGGCGGATTGTTGTGGGCCGAGCCGCAGGATGGTGGTGGGCTCTTCACGCTGCAGTTGCCGATCCGGAGGGACGCATGAGGATCCTCGTCGTGGAGGATGAGCGCAAGGTGGCCTCCTTCATCAAGCAAGGACTCGAGGAAGAGGGCCACACGGTGGACGTCGCCATGGATGGCGAGGAGGCCACGCTCTGCGCCCATGTCGGCGAGTACGACGCCATCCTCCTCGACCTCATGCTGCCCAAGAAGAACGGGCTCCAGGTCGCGATGGAATTGCGGCGCGAGGGGCGCACCACCCCGATCCTGATGCTGACCTCGCGCGACGCCCCGGAGGACATCGTGCGCGGCCTCGATGCCGGGGCCGACGACTACCTCGCCAAGCCGTTCCGCTTCGACGAGCTGCTTGCGCGCCTCCGCGCGCTCACGCGGCGCGGCATGGCCCACCGGCTCGACGAGCTCCGCTACGGACCGATCCTGGTGGACCGTCGGCAGTACCGGGCCATGGTCCACGACACCCGACTCGACCTGACCCCCAAGGAATTCCAGTTGCTCGAATTCTTCCTGCTCCACGCCGACGAGGTGGTCCGTCGCACCACGCTGCTGGAAAAGGTGTGGGACATGCACTTCGACCCCGAGAGCAACGTGGTGGACGTGCACGTCGGCAACCTGCGCCGCAAGCTGAGTGCGGCCGGCGGCGCCACCCTGCTGCACACCGTGCGCGGCGTCGGCTTCGCGCTGCGCGAGCAGGACGGCGACGCGCACGCCGAGGAGTGAGCAGGATCGCCCATGAGCACCCGGCCGCGGCACCTGCTGGTGGTGGAACGTGATCGTCGCGTCGGCAGCTACGTGACGCAGGCCCTGCGTGCCGAGGGGTACCAGGTCGACTGGGCCACGGGCGACGAGGACGCCCTCGCGAGTGTCCGCCGCGCACCGCCCGAGCTGATCCTCTTCGACGCCTCCCGCCCTGACGCCGGGGCGGTGCCGCTTGCCCGGGCGCTGCGGGGGGACGACCCCGGCGTGCCGATGCTCCTGGTGACGGCCGGGCTCTCCGAGGACGATGCCTTGGGCGAGCTGGCGCAGGCGCGGCTGGTCAAGCCGTTCCGGCTCGACGACCTGCTGGCGCAGGTGGCGGCGCTGCTGGCGCGCTGACGGTCAGCTGCCTGAGGAGGCCGGGCGCACTCGCACGCCATCGCGCACCCGATCGGTGGGGTGGCGAATCACGATATCTCCCTCGGCGACTCCCGAGCGGATTTCGGTCTCGCTCTCGGATTCGTGCCCGACGGTGACCTCCCGCTCGACAGCGCGCCCCGCCGAGACCACGAACAGCGCCCACCGGTCGCCGCGGCGGAAGAGTGCGCTGGCAGGCACCTTCCGCACGGCAGTTCCCTCCCAGAGCACCAGCCGCACGTCGAGGCGGTACCCATCGCCGAGTCCCGGCGGCGGCGCATCGAAGTCGCCGATGACGTTGACCCGCTGCTCCTCCACGCCGAGCGCGGACACTTTCGTGAACGCCGCCGGCTCGACTCGGCGGACGCGTCCCTCGAGGACGCTGTCGCGTCCCCATCCGCTCAGCAGCATCCGCTGTCCCGGCGCCACCTTCACCGCATCGCTCGACAGCAGGTCCACCACGACCTCGAGTGCCCCCGGGTCGCCGACCTCGAGCAATGACTCGCCTGCCTGCACGGTCCGCTCGCTCTGCTCGGTGATCGCCAGCACCCGGCCACCCACCGGGCAGCGCAGCGCGAGGGTGCGGCCGCCCCCCTCGGCGCCGGCCGCCTGCAGCGCGGCGCGCGCCGCCTCGACGTCGTGCCGGGCCGCCCGGGCACGGGCATCCGCCGCGTCGAGAACGCGGGCACGCGCCCGCTCGGTGAGTTGCAGCCGCTCCACGTCGGCCACGGCCACGCCACCGCCCGGCAGGAGTGCCTCGGCGCGCCGACGGTCGGCCTGCGCCTGCTCCAGCGCGGTCCGGGCCTCACCCACCGCGGCATCACTCACCTGTTCCAGGTCGCGCGCCGCCGCCAGCGCCGCCTCGGCCTGCTGGCGGGCTCGCGGATCGAGCGGTGCCGGGGCAATGCGCGCGACCACCATCCCGGACGAGACGCTGTCCCCTACAGCAAGCGTCAGGCGCTCGACCCGCCCGGAGACCGGCGCCGCGATGATGTGGCGACGGCGGACCCGCGTTCGGCCCTCGTCGCCCACCGTGCTCAGCAGCGGACCGACGGTGACCTCCGCCACCTCCACCGGCACCTCCGTCGGTCGCAGGAGACGCGCGAGCAGGAGCACCACGGCGATGGTGCCGAGGGTGTAGCCGACGTGCCGTCGCTGGATTCTCATGGTCTCACTCCCTCGTCTTGAGCACGGCGATCAGGTCCAATCGCCAGATGCGTCGGCGCACCAGCCAGGCCGAGCACACGGCCGCCGCCGCGATGATGGCCATGCTGAGCAGCAGCGTCTGCTGCCGGATCACCAGTGGAATGCGGAAGAGTTCGGACTCGTGGGTCGAGGTGATCAGCAATGCCAGGCCGTAACCGATCAGGAAGCCGAGCGGGAGGCCGAGCAGGGTGAGCAGCGCCTGCTCGCCCAGCAGGAGCCGGGTCACCTCGCCGCGGGAGAACCCCAGCACGCGCAGGCTGGCGAGCTCGCGGCCTCGTTCCGACAGGGCGACCCGCGCGCCGTTGTACACGATCCCCACGGCGATCACGATGGCGAAGAGGACCATCATGGTGATCGAGATCGAGAAGCTCTCGGCGATGGTCTCCTCGAAGCCGCGCACCACTGACTCCCGCACCACCACGCCGCTCACCGCCGGCGTCTCCTTGAGCGCCCGGTAGAGCGGCGCGGCGCGCATCCGATCCACGGAGAGGTAGGCCCCCGAGAGGCTGCCGCCCTCGCCGAGCAGCGCCTGCAGCGCCGGCAGGCTCATCGTGGCCGAGCTGCCGATGACGTCGCGGGCGACGGACGCCACCACGACCCCGCGGATGGCGCGCTTCCCTTCGAGCACCTCGACCGTCAGGGTGTCGCCGGCGACCGCGTCGAGCTGGCCCGCCAGTACGTCTGAGAGCACGAGACCCCCGCGGGGCACGGGACGGACCGAGAAGTCACGATCCACGAGGCGCTGCAGCCCGTCGCCGGGCGCCAGCCCGAGGATGGCAGAGCGCTTGACCAGCGGACCGTGACGCAGGCGCACCGGCACCACGCGGTAGGGCTCGACCCGACGCACGCCCTCCATCCGATCGAGCGCCCAGCCGGCGGGAGCGGAACGGGGTGACTCGAAGAGGACCATCACGTCGTGCCGCTGCACCAGCCCGAACTGGATTTCCTTCATCACGTCGATCGCGTCGAACATGAACCAGCCCACCATCACGATGGCGGTGGCCAGGGCGATTCCCGCGGTCGCCAGCAGGGCGCGGAGCGGGCGGCGCTCGATGTTGCGGAGGATGATGCGCTGGGCGGCGGAGAGATGCCGCTGCACGCCGAGCCGCTCGGCAAGCCCGGCCCGGAAGGTGCCGGGCGTGTCCGGGCGCATCGCCTCGGCGGGCGGCAAGCGGAGCACCCGGCGGATGGCGCCCAGCGCCCCAAGCATCGCCGCGCCGCCGCTGACGCCAAGGGCTGCGAGCACCACGCCCGGGTCCTGGTGATAGCCGACCGACGGGAACTGGTAGAAGCGGGCATAGACGCCAGCGAGCATCTCGGCGAGCCAGATCCCGAGGATGGTGCCGACGAACGTGCCGACGAGCACGGGGCCGAGCGCCAACTGCAGGTAGTGCCGCGCCACGGCACCGTCGCCGTAGCCGAACGCCTTGAGCACCGCGATCTGCTCGCGCTGGGTGGCCACCAGGCGACCGAGCACCATGTTGAGCAGGAAGGCGGTGACGCCGAGAAAGATCGTCGGCAGCAGCAGGCTGGTGATGCGGGTCTCGTCGATCTCGCTGGTGAGGAAGAGGTGCGAGATCTGGTCGGCGCGCCCGTAGGCACCGGTCCCGCCATAGGGCAGCAGGAGGCGATCCACCGCGGCGATCACGTCGGCCTCGACGGCTCCGGGGCCGAGCGACAGGGCCACGTCATTGAAGGCCCCGGTCATCTGGAAGGCCGCCCCGAGGGCCGCCTCGCCCATCCAGAGCACGCCGAAGCGACGGTTGTCGGGAAAGACGTCACCGAGGCCACGGATTTCGTAGACATACTCGGGCGACATCGCGATGCCGACCACGCGCAGCTGCTGCCACCGTCCGTTGAGGACGGCGGCAAGCGAGTCGCCCGGCTTGAGCCGATTGGCGCGGGCGAACGCCTCGCTGGCGAGCACCTCGTTGGGATCACCCGGCGTGATCCAGCGACCCTGGGCGAGGTGCAGATCGTTCAGGACCGGGCGCTGACGCTCGGGGATGGCCACCAGCCGCCCCGTCCCGGGCTCGTCCAAACCCGGAATGTCGAGCGTCACATCGGTGACCAGCCGCAACCGGACCGCGCCAACCCCGGGGATCGCGGCGAGCCGGCCGTGCAGGGAACGCGGTCCGCGCCTGGCATTCGCAAAGACGTCGGCGAAGCGGTAGGTCTCGTAGTATGAGGTCTGGATGCCGCGCAGCCAGCCGTGCATCGAGCGCAACGTGACGAACATCGCGATGCCGCAGGCCATCACCACGGCAATCGCCGCCATCTGGCTCCGCAGGTGCCAGAGGTCGCGCAGCACCTTGCGGTGCAGCGGGCGCAGCCGGCTCACCACTGCAGCTCCGTCGGGGCGAGCCGGTGGGCATTCACCTGCACGTCGGTGATGGTGCCGCTGCGCATGCGGATCACCCGGTCGGCCATGCCGGCGATGGCGGCATTGTGGGTGATCAGGGCGACGGTGGTGCCGAAGGTGCGATTGACCTGCTCGAGCACCTGCAACACGACCAGGCCGGTCTCGTAGTCGAGCGAGCCGGTCGGCTCGTCGCAGAGCAGGACGTCGGGCCGCTTGGCGATGGCGCGCGCGATGGCGACGCGCTGCTGTTCCCCGCCGGAGAGCTGCCCGGGAAAGTGGTGCAGCCGCGCCTCGAGCCCGACCAGGCGCAGCGCCTCGGCCGGATCCATCGGCTGGGCGGCGATGTCGGTGACGAGCGCGACGTTCTCGAGCGCGGTGAGCGAGGGGATCAGGTTGTAGAACTGGAAGACGAAGCCGACGTGTTCGCGGCGGAAGCGCGTGAGGGCGCGGTCGTCGTCCACGGCGAGGTCGTGCTCGAGGAAATGGACGGTGCCGCTGGTGGGCACGTCGAGTCCGCCGAGGATGTTGAGGAGGGTGGACTTGCCGCTGCCGGAGGGGCCGAGGAGCACCACGAACTCCCCGCGCACGAGCTCGAGGTCGACGTCGTGCAACGCACGCACATCGACCTGCCCCATGCGATAGACCTTCGAAAGGCCTCGAGCCTGAAACACCGCGGGCGCGGTCATGGTTGACCCCCGTGTCTCAAGATACCGCCCCGTCGCCGCACCCGACAGCACCCGGAATGCCGTGCCACGAGCGGACTGGCGCTCGATCATCCACAATGTCGCTTCGCAAATCCTTCACGTTCGCTTCACGCTCGCCCTGCTACCGTAGTGTGCGGTGGATGGCCGCTGCACCCTGTTGTCCCGTTCAGGAGGACCGTATGAAACTCGCCAAGCACCTGCCGGCCACGCCGGCCGCGCTGACCACCATCCGCGACGACTTCGACCGGATGATGGACCGCCTCTTCTATCCCGGCGGATTCCCGCTCCCGACCCACCTCACCGAGGCTGTGTGGAACCCGTCGCTCGACTTCTCGGAGACCGACAAGCAGTACCTGGTGCGGGTCGAGGCGCCGGGGGTCGCGAAGGAGGACCTCGAGGTGAAGCTCGATGGCCAGCTGCTGACCATCCGTGGCAAGCGCGTGACCGCGAAGGAGGAGAAGGAGGAGCAGTTCGTCTGGCGCGAGCGCGAGGAGGGGAGCTTTGTCCGATCTCTCCGGCTGCCGCTCGCCGTGGATGAAGCCAAGGTCGAGGCCAAGGTCGAGAATGGCGTGATGACCGTCATGCTTCCGAAGAAGCACGAGGCGGTCTCCACCAAGATCCCGATCAAGTGACCTGACGCCGACCGGCGCCCCCCGCCCCGGGGGGTGCCGGATCGGTCGCCCGTTCCCCTACCCCGCTTCCGGCAGTAGCTTCCGCCGATCCCCATCCACAGCGCCACGTCCCCTAGCCGGAAGGCTCCCTGAGCGTCTCCGACCGTCTCACCGCGGCATTGGCCGACCGGTACACCCTCGCGCGCGAGCTGGGCGCCGGCGGCATGGCCACCGTGTACCTCGCCCGCGACCTCAAGCACGACCGCGACGTCGCGATCAAGGTGCTCCGCCCCGAGCTCGCCGCGGTGATCGGCGCCGATCGATTTCTCTCCGAGATCAAGACCACCGCGAACCTGCAGCATCCGCATATCCTGCCGCTGTTCGATTCGGGTGAAGCCGACTCCTTCCTCTTCTACGTCATGCCCTTCATCGAGGGCGAGACGCTGCGCGATCGGCTCGACCGAGAGAAGCAGTTGCCGATCGCCGAGGCGGTGCGCATTGCCAAGGAAGTGGCGTCGGCGCTCGACTATGCCCATCGCCGCGGCGTGATCCATCGCGACATCAAGCCGGAAAACATCCTGCTCCATGAGGGGCAGGCACTCGTGGCCGACTTCGGCATCGCCCTCGCCGCGAGCAAGGCCGGCGGCACCAGGATGACCGAGACCGGCATGAGCCTCGGCACGCCGCACTACATGAGCCCCGAACAGGCGATGGGCGAGCGCGAGATCACCGCCCGCTCCGATGTCTATGCGCTCGGGTGTGTCACGTACGAGATGCTGATCGGCGACCCACCGTTCACCGGGAGCACCGCACAGGCCATCGTGGCCAAGGTGCTCACCGAGAAGCCGTCGGGGCTCTCGCGCACACGCAGCACCATTCCCGAAGCAATCGAAGATGCTGTACTGACCGCCCTCGAGAAGCTGCCCGCCGACCGCTTCGCGACGGCGGCGGAATTTTCAGCGGCCCTCGCCGGCGGCACCACCACGCGGTCGGTGGCGCGTGCCGCACAGCGGGTTCCGGCCAGCGACGGTCGGTGGCGTGCGGCGAGTGCCGTGCTTGGCATCACCACGCTCGGCCTGGCAGGATTTGCCGCCTGGGCCATGACACGCAGCGCCGGGACCACGGGGCCGAGTACCTACGACGTCGCGACGCCTGACAGCGCACGCGTCTCCTTCATCAACACGACCTCCAGCGTCGCGACGTACGGGGCGGTGGGTCGCAGCGTGTCGATCGCCGAGGACGGCAGCTTTGCAGTGTATGTCGCCCTGCAAGCCGACTCGTTGGCCTCCCTCTGGTATCGCAGCCTGCTCACCGACGAGACCCGACCGCTGCCCGGGACCACCGGCGCGAGCGTGCCGAGGATATCGCCCGATGGCACTCAGGTCGCGTACTTCGCCGGCAATCAGGTGATGGTGGTGTCGCTCGCCGGCGGGGAGCCTCGTCCCTTGGCACCCCTCCTCGACGGACGGATGCTCGACTGGCGCTCGGCCGACGAGCTCCTTGCCCTCGGCTCCGATGGCGATCGGGCGCTCTGGATCAACCTCGGTGGCGGTGAACCACGCGAGCGCGCCGTCGTCCGCTGCCCGCTCGGCACCTGGGCCGAGACCATGGGGGAGTTGCTCTGCGGCTTCAATGGATCGGCGCGAATGATCAACCTCGAGAACGATTCCACGCACGAGGTGCGCACGCGTCAGAACGAAGGCACGCCTGGTGGCCCGCTTGCGGGCTCCGAGTTCCGTCTCATCGATGGGCGGTACATCGTATTCATCAGCCCGGATGGCGTACTCACGGGTGCGCGCTTCGACCCCGAGACGCGCCTGGTCGAGCGTGCCGTCCCGCTGGTCGCGGGCATCCGTCGGGAATCGATCGGTGAGGCACACTTCGATGTCTCCGACAACGGCACGCTGATCTACGCACCGGGCCTCGACGTCACCAAGGGTCGATTGGTCCGCCGCGGGCCGAACAGTGCACCGGAGCCACTCCCGATCGAGGGGGCGCATTTCCAGCGCTATGACCTGAGCCGAGACGGCCGCTGGTTGGCGGCGGTCGTGCAGGGCAATTCCCTCAACGAATTGCGCATCTACGACCTGCGCACCGGGCAACACACCGTGTGGCAGCGCAGCGAGATCATCCGGCATCCGATGTGGAGCCCCGATGGTCAGTCCATCCTCTACTCAGCGCGCGCCGGCGATCAGTGGTCGCTCGTGCGAGGGATGCCGGGATCGGGGACCCCGCCCGACACGCTCGCGCGCGGCGCCGCAAACGGTCTGACCTTCGACCCCCTCGGGTACCTCAACGACAGCACGGCGATCGGACAGGAATGGCTTGGCGCACTCGTGGTCCGTTTCGATCCGCGTGAAGCCGCGCCCAGTATGGACACCGTGCTCACCGGGGCACGCTTTCCGAGCGTCTCCGCCACCGGACAACTGATTGCCTACCAGTCGCTGGAGGGGAGTCGCATCATGGTGACGACCTTCCCGAACCCGGGTCGGCGCTGGCAGATCGCCTCCCAGGGTGTCGAGCCGATCATGCTCTCGCCCTCCACCGTGCTCTTCCGTCAGGGTGCCGCGTGGTACTCCGCCACGGTGAACCCGGCGACCGGGGAGCCCACTGGCGCACCCGTTATATGGGCCACGGACCCGCGCTTCTCGGACACGTCCGGCTGGTCCAACGTGCCGACGCACGACGGCGGGATCATCTACGTGCAGGGACCCGAGCAGGTGAGTCCCGGGTACTTCCGGGTCATCCCCAACTGGGTCGCCACGATGAAGCGTGCGGTGGACGGGGGGAGCAAGTGAGCACACTCGACCGCCTCACCGCCGCCCTCGCCGACCGCTACCGCCTCGAGCGTGAACTCGGGCAGGGCGGTATGGCCACCGTGTACCTGGCGCACGATCTCAAGCACGACCGTGACGTCGCCATCAAGGTGCTGCATCCCGACCTGGGCGCAGCGCTCGGGGGCGAGCGCTTCCTGAGTGAGATCCGCACCACGGCGCGCTTGCAGCACCCGCATATCCTCCCGCTGCTCGACAGCGGCGAGGCCGACGGCCTGCTGTATTACGTGATGCCTTTGGTCACCGGCGAGACCCTGCGCGCGCGTCTCGAGCGTGACCGTCAGCTCCCGGTGGACGAGGCCGTCCGCACCGCGCGCGAAGTGGCCGATGCGCTCGGCTACGCGCACGGCCTCGGCGTGATCCACCGCGACATCAAGCCCGAGAACATCCTGCTGCAGGGCGGTCACGCGCTCGTCGCCGACTTCGGCATCGCCCTCGCCGTGCAGAGTGCCGGCGGACAGCGGATGACGCAGACCGGTCTCTCGCTCGGCACGCCGCAGTACATGTCCCCCGAGCAGGCGATGGGCGAGCGCACCATCGACGCACGCAGCGACGTCTACGCCCTCGGTGCGGTGACCTACGAGATGCTGGTGGGCGAGGCGCCGTTCACGGGGCCGAGCGTGCAGGCGATCGTGGCGCGCTTGATCACGGAGGAGCCGCGCCCGCTCTCGGCCCAACGCAAGGCGGTGCCCGATCATGTCGAGGCGGCGGTGTTGCGCGCGCTCGAGAAGTTGCCGGCCGACCGCTTCGCCACGGCCACCGAATTCGCGGCCGCCCTCGGCAACGCGACCGGTGCGACCGTCTCCACCGCACGCACGCGCGCCGTGGCCACCGCATCGCGAAGCAACCGCACCACGGTGCTGCTCGGCGGCGTGACCGCGCTCTCGCTCGCCATCGCCGCCTTCAGTTGGCTGCGGCCGGCACCCGCGCCGCGTCCCGAATGGCAGACGATCGTCCTCAGCGACACGATGGAGACCGATTTTCCGGGGTCGCTCGTGGCGATCTCGCCGAACGGCGAGAAGATCCTTTTCCGGAAGGCGATCCAGAACAGTCCGCTCTGGATCAAGCGCGCCAGCCAGCTGGAGGCCGTGCCGATCGCGGGCACCGAACGCGGCGCCACGCCCGTCTTCTCCCCTGACGGCGAGTGGATCGCGTTCACCGCCGATCGCCAGCTCAAGAAGGTGCGCCTCGACGGCGGCGCCTCGATGCTCCTTGCCGACTCGACCACGTCGCAGGAGTACGCCATCGCCTGGCTCGACGACGAAACGATCCTCTACCCGTCGCCCGATGGCACCACGATGCGTCGCGTCAGCGCGAGCGGCGGCAGCTACACCATCGCCCACGCTGACTCCCTGCTCCTCGGCTACGGCCTGGTGAACATCACCGCTTTGCCAGAGTCCCGCGGGGCCCTCATGTCCGTCTGTACGTCGAACTGCGCCTCGAGCGTCCTCAGCGTGCTCAACCTCGAGAATGGCACGCTCACGCGGCTGCTCCCCGACGTGCTGAAGGCGTGGTACCTCCCGAACGGCTACCTCCTCTATGTCCGAACCGATTTCACGGCGATGGTGGTGCCCTTCGACCTCGAGCAATTGACGATCACCGGCCCGGCGACGACCGTGCTCGATGGCGCGCTCGTCCATGCGACCTTCCGCACCGTCCCGCTCCTCGCCCTGTCGCGCAACGGGACGCTCCTCTTCGCGCGCGGCGTGGGCGGGAGCGGCGCCGGCGAGCTGGTGCGCGTCGATCGCCAGGGTGAGGTGACGCGGATCGACACCAGCTGGTCCGGTGCCTTCAACTCCTTCGCGCTCTCCCGCGACGGCCGGCGGATGGCAGTCGGCAACAACACCGCGGGCGGCGGCCTCTCGATCTACCTCAAGCAGCTCGATCGCGGCGCCTTCACCCGCCTCTCGTTCGGGGGGCAGGACCGTCGGCCCACCTGGTCGCCCGACGGTGGCACCATCGCCTTCATCCGCGACTCGCTGAACGGCGGCGGCGTGTACGGCATCACCGCCGACGGCAGCGGCGGTGAACGGGTGCTCGCGCGGATCAGCCGGCCGATCCAGGAAGTCGTCTGGTCGCCCGATGGCGAATGGCTGGTGGTGCGCACCGACAATGGTACCGCGGGTGCCGGCGACCTGGTCGCCCTCCGCACCAGTGATCCAGCGACGGAAGTCCCCCTGGCGGCGTCGAAGTTCACCGAGATGCACCCGGCGATCTCGCCCGACGGACGCTGGCTTGCCTACATCTCGGATGAAACCGGGGCCAACGAGGTGTACGTGCGGCCCTTTCCGAGTCCGACCGGCGGGCGGTGGCAGGTCTCGAACGGCGGGGGGACGTCCCCCGCGTGGTCGCCGGATGGGCGCGAACTCTTCTTCATCGACAACGCCAATCGGATGGTGGCCGCCGAGCTGCGGACCGCGACCGGGCTTGAGGTGGTGGGGCTGCGCCCGCTCTTCGAAATCCGCGGCTATTCCCTCGACGTCTTCCACCAGTCGTTCGCCGTCACGGCCGACGGGAAGGGGTTCGTGATGCTCCGCCAGGTCTCGACCGGTGCCCAGGCTGCCAAGCCGACAATCGTCCTGGTGCGGAATTGGCTGACGGAGCTGGAGGCGCGGCTGAAGCGCTAGGTCGCCGCCACGCCGCCACGGGCGGCCGCCGTCCCGTTCCGCCATCCCCGCTCTGGCAGTAGATTCCGGGCTGTTCCCCGAACAATTGATTCCCCAGGCACCCGAGCGTCGTGCGTGAGCGCACCTGCCCGTCTGATCGCCGCATTGGCCGACCGGTACCGCATCGAGCGTGAGCTCGGTCGCGGCGGCATGGCCACCGTCTACGTCGCCGAAGACCTCAAGCACCGTCGCCAGGTCGCCATCAAGGTGATGCGACCGGAGCTCTCGGCGTCCATGGGCGCCGACCGCTTCCTGCGCGAAGTCGAGATCGCGGCCAAGCTCTCGCACCCGAACATCCTCCCGGTCTATGACTCGGGCGAGGCCGACGGCTTTCTCTACTATGTGATGCCGTTGGTCGAGGGTGAGTCGCTCCCCGAGCGGATGGCGCGCGACAAGCAGATGCCGGCACTTGAAGCGTTGCGCCTCGCACGTGAAGTGGCCGAGGCGCTGGCGTATGCGCATGCGCGCGGGATCGTGCATCGCGACATCAAGCCGGCGAACATCCTCCTCTCGGCAGGGCACGCGCTCGTCGCCGACTTCGGCATCGCGCGCGCGATGTCGGGCGACGTGCAGGCGCTGACCCAGACCGGTCTCGCCATCGGCACGCCGGTCTACATGAGTCCCGAGCAGGCCACCGGTGCCACCGACCTCGATGGTCGCACCGACATCTACGCCCTCGGCTGCGTGCTCTACGAGATGCTCGCCGGCGAGCCGCCGTTCACGGGGCCGACGGTGCAGGCCATCCTGGCGCGCTCGCTCACCGAGGAGCCGCGGCCGCTGCACCAGACGCGGACGGCACTGCCGGTGGCCGTGAACACCACGGTGATGAAGGCGCTCGCCAAGACCGCATCGGACCGCTACAGCACCGGCGCCGAGCTGATCGCGGCGCTCAACGCGGCCGAAGACCAGGTGCGCACACCCTCGGGCGAAGTCGTCGCGGCCACGCCGAAGCGCGGCGTGCGGCCGTGGCAGCTGGCTGTCGCGGCACTGGTACTGGTTGCCGTGGGAGTGGGCGGCTCCAAGCTGCTCGGCGGCAAGGGTGGTGCGGCGCCGAGCACGGCCGAGAAGACGCTGGCCGTGCTGCCGTTCGAGAATCAGGGCACCGCGGACGACGCCTACTTCGCCGACGGCCTGGTCGACGAGTTGCGCGACAAGCTCTCCCACGTGCCGCAGCTCACCGTCACCGCGTCGGCCAGTGCCGACCAGTACCGTGACTCGCCCAAGACCGACCAGGAGATTGCCAAGGAGCTCCGCGTCGACCAGGTACTCCGCGGCAAGGTGCGCTACGCCGCCGGTGCCGATGGCACGCGTCAGGTGCGCGTCGCCACCGAGTTGGTTGATGGCGCCACCGGCAAGGTGACCTGGCGCGACACCTTCGACGCCCCGATGGCCGACGCCTTCACCATCCAGGGGCAGATTGCGACCCGCGTCACGGCCGCGCTTGGCACGGTAATGGGCAAGGCGGCGACCGACGCCCTCGCCAGCACGCTGACCAAGAACCCCGAAGCGTACGACCTGTACATGAAGGCGCAGGGCGTGCGGATCATGGGAACAGGCGGGGCACGGGCGCGGGCGACGCTGTACGAACAGGCCGTGGCACTCGATTCCACCTTCGTCCGGTCGTGGGCCGGACTCGCGATGAGTCTCAGCACGCTCTACGCGGACGGGAATCGTGACCCGGCCGTCGCCCGGCGCGCCAAGGAGGCACTCGATCGCCTCGTCCGACTGGCGCCTGACTCGGCTGCCGCTCACATGGTGGCGGCCACTTACTACGACAACGTCGCCGGCGATCAGGTCCGTGCACGCGAAGAGACCGAACGGGCGCTCGCGCTCGACCCGAAGAGCATCTGGGCGCTGAACACCGCAGCCGCGTTCGACCTCGAATCTGGCAACTACCAGGCGATGTTCGAGAAGCTCTCGAAGGCGCGCCAGATCGACCCGCTGTCGCTGGGCGTGTTGACTCAGCTTATGCGCGCGCAGATCTACCTCGGTCGCTCAGACGAGGCCTTGGTCACGGCCCGGGAGTTCCTGGCGCTCGAGCCGAAAGGCTACAACCAGATTCAGTGGGCGATCTTCGCGCACCTGAGCGCCGGCGATCTGGCCGGTGCCAAGCAGGTCACTGCCGATCTCCTCAAACGCCTCCCGACCACCGAATTGATCACCCACTTCGCCGGCTACCAGGAAATGGCCTACGTCCTCGGCGATCAGGAGCGCGAACTGCTCTTCCGGATGACGCCCGCCGCCTACGACAACGACATCGCCTGGTGGGGACAGTCGCTCGCGACCGCGGCATATCAGCAGGGCGACCTCAAGCGCGCCAAGGCCTACGCGGATTCGTCTCTCGCCACCGCGAAGCAGCAGAGCGACGCCGCGCCCAAGGACCCGCAGCTGCGCGCGCTCTACGCGGTCACGCTGGCCTACGTGGGCCGCGGCGACGAAGCCAAGGCCGAGATGACTCGAGCGGTGGCCGATGCACCACCCAGCAAGTCTGGTCAGAATGAATCCTACGTCCGCCTGCAGGCCATCCGGATGCACCTCGCGCTTGGCGAGCAAGAGCAGGCGTTGAACGGCATCGAGGATATCCTCACCCGACAGTCATACGTGACGCGCGGCTACCTCAAGGCCGACCCGATGTTCACGCCGCTCAAGAACAATGAGCGCTTCAAGCGGATCGTCGCCGGCGGCATGGACCGGCCGCGCGGCTGAGCTGACACCGCGCGGCTCCCCGCCCCGTAGGAACCTCGTCCCGCAGGAAGTACGGGGGCACCTGGTGCCCCCGATTCCACCCCTCGCCCCCAGACGCCCATGACCCCTCGTCACGCTGTTGCGCTCGCGCTGTTGCTCGCGCCCGCCTTCCCTGCCACTGGTGCGCTTGCCGCCCAGGCCGCCTCCGGCAGTACGGCGGCCGCGGTGACGCTGCCGCTCAAGACCGCGCGCACCCATCGCTTCACCGCCACCGAGGGGACCTGGATCTCCCTCGACGTCTCGCCCGACGGGCAGACCATCGTCTTCGACCTGCTCGGCGATCTCTACACGTTGCCGATCGGCGGCGGCAAGGCGACTCGGATCACCAGCGGGATGGGGTACGACGTGCAGCCGCGCTTCTCGCCCGACGGCAAGCGGGTGGTCTTTGTCTCCGATCGGAGCGGCGGCGAGAACCTCTGGCTCCTCTCGCTCGACGGCAAGGACACCACGCAGCTGACCAAGGGGAACAACAACCTCTACGTCTCCCCCGAGTGGACGCCTGACGGCGACTATGTGATCGCGTCCAAGTCGGGACCGACCTTCGGTGCCGCCAAGCTCTGGATGTACAACGTGAAGGGGGGCAGCGGCATGGCACTCACCGCCACCCCCGCCCCGCCGGCCACCCTCAAGATGCTCGGCGCCGCCTATGGCAAGGACCCGCGCTACCTCTGGTTCGCCGCGCGCACCGGCGACTGGCAGTACAATGCCATCGGCCCACAGTACCAGCTCTACCAGTGGGATCGCGACAACGGCCGCACCGCGCAGATGTCCACCCGCTTCGGCTCGGCATTCCGCCCCACGTTGTCGCCCGACGGCACCTACCTGGTCTATGCCACGCGCTTCGAGACCAAGACCGGCCTCCGCCTGCGCAACCTCGCCACGCAGGAGGAGTCGTGGCTCGCCTATCCGGTGCAGCGCGACGAGACCGAGTCGCGCGCACCGATGGATGCCTACCCCGGGTTCTCGTTCACGCCCGACTCGCGTGCGGTGATCGTCTCGTATGGCGGCGGCATCTGGCGCGTGCCAGTGGATGGCTCCACCCCCACCAAGGTGCCCTTCGAGGCCGACGTGGCGCTCGAGATGGGACCGGAGGTGAAGTTCTCGTATCGGGTGGATACCTCGGCGACCTTCACGGCGCGGCAGGTGCGCGACCTCGCCCCATCGCCTGATGGGACCAAGCTCGCCTTTTCGGCGCTCGACAAGGTCTACGTGATGGACCTCCCGAACGGCACGCCGCAGCGCGTGAGCACGGCGACGGTCGGCGAATTCATGCCGGCGTGGTCGCCCGATTCGCGTTCGCTCGCATGGACCACCTGGGCCGATGCCACCGGCGGCGGCGTGGTGCGCGCCACCCTCGGCGCCCGCGGGGCGTGGACCACGCAGCAGATCACCACTGGCGGACACTACACCGACGTGGCATGGTCGCCGGCGGCCGATCGGATCGTGGCGACGCGCGCCGCCGCGCGTGAGATGCAGGAAGCCGGCGGCGCCTTCTTCGGGCCGACCGCCGCGGAGTTCGTCTGGTTCCCTGCCACGGGCGGCGCGGCCACCACCATCATGCCCACCGGCGGACTCGGCAACCCGCACTTCACCACCGATCGCGATCGGATCTTTGCCTACGGCGGCGGCGACGGACTGGTCTCCTTCCGCTGGGACGGCACCGACGTCAAGACGCACCTCAAGGTCACCGGACCGATGCCTCCGGGTGCCGGTGGCGGGATGACGCTCGATGCCGGCCTCGACGCGCAGTCGGCGCGGATGATCGGCGGGCGGGCCGCGCGCCCTGCCGCGCCGCGCACCCCGAAGGCCTACGATGCCGCGGCTGGCACGCCGATGCAGTCCCATTGGGAGGGCGACGAGCACGATCTGGAGAGCAACCCGACGCCGCCCTCGGCGAGCCTCATCCTGATGTCGCCCAAGGGTGACCAGGCACTCGCCATGGTCGGCATGGACATGTACGTCGTCACCATCCCACGGACGGGCGCGACCGCGCCGAGCATTTCGGTGGCGGCGCCGGCCAGCGCGTCGGTGCCGGTGCGCAAGCTCAATGAAGTCGGTGGCGAGTTCCCCGCGTGGAGTGGCGATGGCCGTCGCGTGCACTGGGGTCTCGGCAACGCCATCTGGACCTACGACCTCGACCGCGCCGCCGCGGTGGACGATTCACTCAAGGTGGACGCGCGTCGGGTGGCGCTGCTGCGGGCCGACAGCACCAAGAAGGACTCGCTCGCGCGCGCCGACTCGGTTGCCAAGGCCGACACCACCACCAAGGCAAAGCCTGGGTACAAGCCGGCGGAGCAGCGCATCAGCGTGACGGCCACGCGCGACATGCCACGCGGCGTCGTGGTGTTGCGTGGCGGCAAGGCGATCACCATGCGCGGCCGCGAGATCATCGACAACGCCGACATCGTGGTGCGCGATGGCCGCATCGTGGGCATCGGGGCGCGTGGC
The DNA here is from genome assembly GCA_033764505.1 of Gemmatimonadales bacterium. Lineage (GTDB taxonomy): Bacteria > Gemmatimonadota > Gemmatimonadetes > Gemmatimonadales > GWC2-71-9 > Palsa-1233. Next base: position 48,729 of record JANRIW010000028.1, on the reverse strand, counting down.
GCGGTCGCCATTCCCGATGGTGCGCGCGTCATTGACGTGACCGGCAAGGTGGTGATGCCCGGCATGGTGGACACTCACTATCACCCGCAGTGGCTCACGCCAGGGATCCACAACACCCAGACGTGGCAGTACCTCGCGACGCTGGCGTATGGCACCACTACCACGCGCGATCCACAGACGGCGACCACCGACTTTCTGACCTATGGCGATCGCGTCGCGACGGGTGAGATGATCGGTCCGCGCATCTACACCACCGGCCCCGGCGTCTTCTCGGCCGAGGGGGTGCGCGACCTCGAGCATGCCCGCCAGGTGATGAAGCGGTACGCCACCTATTACGACACCAAGACGCTCAAGATGTACATGAGCGGCAATCGCCAGCAGCGGCAGTGGATCATCCAGGCCGCCAAGGAGCTGGGGATCATGCCGACCACCGAGGGCGGGCTCGACCAGAAGCTCAACATCACCCACGGCATCGATGGCTATCCCGGCATCGAGCACACGCTGCCGATCACGCCGAAGTACAAGGACCTGTTCGAGTGGTATGCGGCGACCGGCACCTACAACTCGCCGACGCTGGTGGTGGAGTACGGTGGTCCGTTCGGCGAGGGGTGGTTCTACCAGACCGAAGATCTGGTGAACGATGCCAAGCTGCGGCACTTCACGCACCCGATCGATCTCGCCTCCAAGATCCGTCGTCGCGGCACCGGGAACGCCCCCGGGCCGGCGGGCTTCGCGCTCCGCGAGGAGTACGCGATGTGGCAGCACGCCGAGGACCTGGCCAAGACGGTGGCAGCGGGCGGCAAGATCGGCGTCGGCAGCCATGGTCAGCTGCAGGGCCTCGGCATGCACTGGGAACTCTGGCTGCTGCAGAGCGGCGGGATGCCGACCCACGACGCGCTCCGTGCGGCAACGATCGTCGGCGCCGAGGCGATCGGGCTGGCGACCGACATCGGATCGCTTGAGGTCGGCAAGCTGGCGGACCTGATCGTCCTTGACCGCGACCCGCTCGTGGACATCCGCAACAGCAACTCGGTCGGCATGGTGATGGTGGGCGGCCGGCTGTATGACGGCGGCACCCTGGACGAGGTCTTCCCGCGGGTGCGGAAGCTGCCGGCCCAGCCGTGGGCCTACCAGCCGCCGGCAGCGGGCGCAGGGATCGGTCGGCGGTAAATAATGAGAGGTGCTGAGAGGCCCGGGGGGATGCCAATCCTCTCGGGCCTCTTGGCTTTCCCGGGGAAGGTGGTTCCCCGCCCACGTTTCGCGACGTAACTTCAACTGGTCCCCCCGATAACTCGCGCCCCCCCCGCCCCCCCCCGGAAGGCTCCCTGAGCGTCTTCGATCGTCTTGCCGCTGCGCTGGCCGACCGCTACACCATCGAGCGCGAGCTCGGGGCCGGCGGCATGGCCACCGTCTACCTGGCCCAGGACCTCAAGCACGACCGCAAGGTCGCCATCAAGGTCCTCAAGCCCGAACTGGCCGCCGTGCTCGGCGCCGACCGCTTCGTGGTCGAGATCAAGACCACCGCCGCGCTGCAACATCCGCACATCCTGCCGCTGTTTGATTCGGGCAGCGCCGACGGCTTCCTCTTCTACGTCATGCCCTTCATCCAGGGCGAGACGCTCCGGAGCAAGCTCGACCGCGAGACCCAGTTCGGCATCGACGAGGCGGTGCGCATCACGCGTGATGTGGCCGACGCGCTCGACTACGCCCACCGCCACGGCGTGGTGCACCGCGACATCAAGCCCGAGAACATCCTCCTCCACGACGGCCGGCCGATGGTGGCCGACTTCGGGATCGCGCTGGCGCTGAGTGCCGCCGCCGGCGGCCGGATGACCGAGACCGGGATGTCGCTCGGCACGCCCCACTACATGTCTCCCGAGCAGGCCACCGCCGACAAGGAGATCTCGGGCCGCAGCGACATCTACTCGCTCGGCTCCGTGCTCTACGAAATGCTGACAGGGAATCCGCCCCACACTGGCAGTTCGGCGCAGCAGATCATCATGAAGATCATCGCCGAGGGCGTCGAGCCGGTCACCAAGTACCGGAAGTCGGTGCCACCGAACGTCGCGGCGGCGGTGGCGAAGTCGCTCGAGAAGCTGCCGGCCGACCGCTTCGAGAGCGCCAAGGCGTTTGCCGAGGCGCTGGGCAACACGGCGTTCACGACGATGCATGCATCGGCTTCGGGCGGTCACGCGAGCGCATCACGCCGAGGAGGCCGCTGGGCCATGCCGGTCCTCGGCATCGTCCTGCTCGCTGCAGGCCTCGGCATCGGTGCCCTGCTCACCCGCCGTCCGGCGCCAGCACCGCAGGTGGTGCGCTTCACGTTCCCGGCGGGACCGGGCCAGCGGCTGGGCTTCAATCGTGGCGTCGATGCCTCGTTCGCGCTCTCACCGGACGGAACCAGGATTGCGTATGCCGCCTTCGACTCGGGGGCGACGCAGGCAACGCTGCATGTGAGATCGCTCGACCAGTTCACCTCCGTCTCGTTTCCGGGCACTGAAGGCGCCTTCAATGTGTTCTGGTCTCCCGACGGCCTGTGGATCGGGTTCTTGACGACCCAGCGAACAGTCAGCAAGGTCGCGGCCAGCGGCGGACCGGTCAGCCAGCTCGCCACCGGCGCGGACCGGACCAATGGCGCGCCCTCGTGGGGCGACGATCATTTCATTGTCTACCATGTCAACGAGCGCGCCATGCGCGTGAGTGATGGCGGCGGTGCGACGATGCCGCTCGTCGATTCGACCAAGAACCCGCGAGGGTCGGCGGCCCCACTGGTGCTTCCCGGCAGCCGCGCGGTGCTGCTGGCAATTTGAAGCGGCGTCCCGTCCTCCGGATGCGACCGCGACCTCGGCGTGATAGACCTCGCCACCGGCGATCTCAAGGTCCTTGTCCCCGGCGCAACGCGTGGCTGGTATCTGCCGAGTGGTCACCTGATCTATGGCACCAAGGAGGGGGCCCTGTTCGCGGTGGCGTTTGACCTGAAAGCACTCGCTGTCACGAGCGCCCCGGTCGGGGTACTCGACGGCGTTCAGGTCAGCAACGGCTTCTCGTTCCCCCAGGTGACGTTCTCACCGTCGGGCACGATGGCATACCTCCCGAGCGGCGCACAGTCGAGCGCGGTGATCGTGCAGCGGGACCGCTCCGGACGGGAAGAGGTGATCGTCGCGAAGCCGGGATTGTATGCGCATCCGCGGCTCTCACCCGATGGCCGGCAACTCGTGCTCGTGGATGCCGACGCAAAAGGCGTCAGCCAGGTCTGGATCCACGACCGGGCGTCGGTGACCACGCGACAGCTCACCTTCGACGGGACAAGCCTCCGCCCAACCTGGCAACCGGATGGCGTCCGGGTGGCCTTCTCGACCTCGCGCTCCGGCGGGGAATGGAACGCCTGGTCCGCCCCTGCCGATGGGTCGAATGCCGGTGAGCGAGTGGGAGAAGGTCGGCAGGTGGTGGGGGCCACGGCGGTGTTCTGGACTCGTGATGGCAATTGGCTCGTGGTCGACGGCCCTCCGGACGACAACAAGGGTCCCGGCGGCGAGGACATCTATGCCATCCCGACATCCGGCACGCCACGCACCATGCAGGCGGCCGTGGCGACGCCGTTCGACGAGCAGAGTGGCGAGGTATCGCCCGACGGGAAGTGGATCGCCTACGTGACCGATGATGCCGGCAAGTACCAGGTCTATGTGCAGCCATTCCTGGGCCCGGGCGGGCGCACGCTGATTTCGTCGGGCCGCGCTCAGGAAGCTGCGTGGTTGTCGAACAACGAACTGGCGTACATCAACAACGAAACCGACAGCCTCACGCTGGCGCGTCTCGAATTCGGTCCAACCATCACGGTCACTCGCACGGCTCTATTCGATGTCCGGCCGTATCAGCGAGGCACGCCGTCGAATCGGAACTACGACGTGTCGGCCGACGGCAAGCAGTTCGTCTTTGTGAAGTCATCCTCCGGCGTGGTGCAAGCCGAGCCAGTCGTGGTGCTGAACTGGGTCGCCGAGATGAAGCGGTTGATGGCGGCGGCGGGGGTCAAGTGAGCGCTGCGTTTGATCGCCTCGCCGCCGCCCTCGCCGACCGATACCGCATCGAGCGTGAGCTCGGGCAGGGAGGCATGGCCACCGTCTACCTGGCCGAGGACCTCAAGCACCAGCGCAAGGTCGCCGTCAAGGTGTTGCAGCCCGAACTCGCGGCGGTGATCGGCGCCGAGCGCTTCCTCAGCGAGATCAAGACCACCGCGAACCTGCAGCATCCCCACATTCTCCCGCTCTTTGATTCAGGGGAAGCGATCGTGCCATCGATCATCGATGATCGATCATCGACCATCGATCGCCATACCCAGAGCTACCTCTACTATGTGATGCCCTACGTGGACGGCGAGACCCTTCGCAGCCGACTGGTGCGCGAGACCCAACTCTCGGTGAGCGAGGCGGTGCGCCTCGCCACCGAAATTGCCGGGGCCCTCGACCACGCCCACAGTCACGGCGTGATCCACCGCGACATCAAGCCCGAGAACATCCTGATCCAGCACGGCAGCGCGCTGGTGGCCGACTTCGGCATCGCCCTCGCCGTCCAGCAGGCCGGCGGCGATCGGATGACGCAGACCGGGATGTCGCTCGGCACACCGCACTACATGAGCCCAGAGCAGGCGATGGGCGAGAAGCAGATCGACGCGCGCAGCGACATCTACGCGCTCGGGGTCATCTGCTACGAGATGCTGATCGGTGAGCCGCCGTTCACGGGGCCGAGCGCGCAGGCGATCGTTGCCAAGGTGATGACCGAGTCGCCGAAGGAGATCACCGCGCAACGGAAGTCGGTTCCGTTCAACGTGGCCTCCGCGGTGGCCAAGTCGCTCGAAAAGCTCCCGGCCGACCGCTTCGAGAGCGCCAAGGCGTTTGCCACGGCACTTGCCGATCAGTCGTTCGCGACGACACAGAGTCACGGTGCACCGCGCGGCCGCCGTGGCATCTCACCGCTCCTGGCTGGTGCCACCGCGGCCGTCGCCGTGGCGGCCATCGCCCTCGCGGCGTGGGGGTGGCTGCGTCCGACGCCGACGGTTGAGGTTTCCCGACAGCGCGTGATGCTCTGGAACCATCCGTGGGGTGAGTTTCTCTCGCCCGGCAACCCGATGGTGGCGACGCAGACCGCCATCGCGCCAGACGGTTCGAGTATCGTCTTCAGCGACTCGGTTGGCGGGCGCCCGCAACTCATGCGCAAGCTGCGAGACCAGGCGGAGCCGACGCCGTTGGCGGGAACCGAGCGTGGTCTCTCGCCCTTCTTCTCCCCGGACGGTGCGTGGATCGGCTTCCTCACCACCGATGGCAAGCTGAAGAAGATCCCGGTGGCGGGGGGGGGCGCGATCACCCTCTCCGAATCGGGGAACGACGTGTACTTCGTCGGGGTCTGGCTCGACGACAATACCATCGTCTTTGTGGATGATCGGAACGGCCTGCAACGGATCTCCGCCGAGGGCGGCGTCGGGACCATGGTCTCTTCCGACAGCGGGCGTGGCCGCACCATTGTCGTGGCGATGGCCCCCCTGCCGAAGAGTCGTGGCTTCCTCTACACCAGCTGCCCCGGCAACTGCGTGGGTGGTTCCTCGGTATCCGTCTTTGATCTGGCCACGGACACGGCGCGCACCCTCGTCGCCAACGCCGCCGGTGCCTGGTATTCCCCGACCGGCCACCTGCTCTACACCGATCGGGCCGGCGGGTTGTTTGCGAACGGCTTCGATCTCAAGACATTGGCGTTGACAGGCGGGGCCGTGCCCGTGATTGACGGCGTCAATCCCAACTCGTTTGCCATGTCGGCGACGGGCGAGGCCCTCTACACCGTGGGCGGAAGTGCGGGGGCGGGGTCCGCGCTCATGTGGGTGGATCGCGACGGGCGGAGCACACCGGTGGACTCGAGCTGGCAGGGCAACTTTCAGTATCCCACCATCTCGCCCGATGGTCAGGCCTTCACGGTGAGCGTGGTCGATGGCGCCACCCACCTCTGGTTGCGTCGCACGAATGGCACGAAGCAGAAGCTGACCCAGAACGGCTCCATCAACTGGCGCGCCTCGTGGTCGCCCGATGGTCGATCGATCGCCTTCGTCACCAACCCACGCAGCAGCGGCGACCGCGACGCGACGGACATCTACCAGATGCCGATCGATGGCAGTACGCCGCCGACGCTCCTCCACAAGCACAGTTACGGCCTGTGGGAGGCCGAGCTCTCGCGCGACGGCGAATGGCTGGTCTACCGCTCGGACGAAGCCGACGCCCAAACGGCCATCCGCGCCCGTCGGCTCCGCGGCGACACCGCCACCATTCCGCTGGTGGTCGCCGGCAGCTCGAGCATGCAAGCCGCCCTCTCACCCGACACGCGCTGGTTGGCGTATATCGCCGAGACCACTGGACAGCGCGAGACGTACTTGATGGCCTTCCCGAGCGGTGATGTGACGCGCCTCGTCTCCACCGGGGGCGGCTCGGAACCGCGCTGGTCGAGCGATGGTCGCGAGCTCTTCTACAAGAGCGCCAACCAGTTGATGAGCGTGGCGGTGACCAGTGCACCCACGCTCACCCTCGGCACGCCGCAGCGACTCTTCTCGGTCGCCGGGTACCGCGGCGCGCGCAACCGGCAGCAGTATGACGTGTCGCCCGATGGCCAACGCTTCCTGATGATCAAGCTCCTGCAGGACGGCACACCGCCCGAGGCGGTGTACGTCGAGCATTGGCTCACCGAGTTGCGAGCCAAGCTGCAGGTCAAGGGAACGCCATGAGCATCGTCTCCTGGGCAGTAGACCCAGATCGAATGGACACGTCCTACCCCTGAGGCACCGATGGCCACCGAAATTCGAACCACTGCGATCCATGCCGTCGACGCCGAGCGCCCGCGCGACGAGGAGCTTGATCTCTTCGGATTGACGCACACCGGCAACGTTCGCCGCAACAATCAGGATCACTTCCTGCTCGCCACCGTGCACCCGCAAGTGGTGTTGCACGGCACGTCGCTGCCCGAGGCCGAGCGGATGCCGATGCGCGGACAGCGCGTGGCCACGCTCATGCTGGTGGCCGACGGTGTGGGAGGCACGTCCGGGGGCGCGGAGGCGAGTCAGCTCGCGGTCGAGGCGATCATGAACTACGTCTCGGGGTCGCTGCGTTGCTACCATCTGGCAGGTGGGAGTCACGACGGGGAGTTCGAAGAGGCATTGCGTACCGCCGCCTTCGAGGCGCACGCCAAGGTCCGTGCCGAAGCGGCCACGCACCCCGACATGCAGAAGATGGCCACCACGCTCACCATCGCGATCGTGACCTGGCCGTGGGTCTACGTGGTGCAGGTGGGCGACTCGCGCTGCTATCGCTACGTCCCCGGGCACATGCACCAGATGACCAAGGACCAGACCATGGCGCAGGCGCTGGCCGATCAGGGCGTCCTCCCGCGCGAGAAGGTGACCATGTCGCCACTCAACAATGTGTTGGTGAGCGCCATCGGTGGAGATACGGCCGAGCCCGAGGTGATCCGCTTCGAGATCCGGGATCGTGACTCGGTGATCCTGCTCTGCACCGACGGGCTGACCAAGCACGTCAGCGACGACGAGCTCGCCGACCAGATCGACCGGATGACCTCGTCGGAACAGCTCTGCCGCGACCTGTTGGCGCTGGTCCTCGAGCGCGGCGGCAGCGACAACGTCACCATCATCGCGGGTCGTGCACCACGGCGCGGCCCCGCGCGAGGGTGAGCGCCGCGTGCCGGTGAGCACCGACCCGGCCCGTCGCGGCACGCCGTTCCGTCTCGCCGGCGATCAGGGCAACGCGGCGGCTCGCTCCACCGATCTCGAGGAGCTGCTCCGCACCAGGTTGCGCGTGGCCACGGCGCTGGCCGCCATCACCGCCTCGGGCCTTGGCGGAGCCACCCTCCTCTCGAACTGGCCACGCATCCGGGCCGACGCCGTCGCCGCATTCACGATCCCCCCCTTCGCCGGCCCGATGCTGCTCATGGCGGCCGGAATGGCGCTGATGTGGCTGCTGCTCGCGCCCGGACGCCGACCGACCCTCCGCCTCCTGCGCGCCGCGGAATGGACGATGATCGGGGCGTGGGCGACCTTCTTCGTGATCATCATCACGGGCGATCTCTCGCTGCTGCTCGCGGAACTCGCCAAGGTGCCGATCGACCTCGCCATGGCACACTCCAGCATGTGGGGGCTGATGCTGGTGGCCTGCGGCGTGCTGTTGCCGAGCACGCCCCGGGCAGGCGCCATTCGCAACGGCATGCTGGTGCTCTGCACCTTCGTCCCCGACCTGATCGTGTTCGGCGGCCTCGAGATCGGGCCGCCCAACGTCGCGGTCTATATCGGCACCAAGACGGTGATGGCGTTCTTCTATGCGGCAATCGCCACCTACGGCGGCTACCGCATCGAGACCCTGCGCCGCGACGCGCAGGCGGCGCGACAACTCGGACAGTACGTCCTCACCTCCCCGCTGGGTGCCGGCGGAATGGGCGAGGTCTACCGGGCCGAGCACCGGCTGCTGCGGCGCCCCTGTGCCGTGAAGCTGATTCGACCCGATCAGGCCGGCGATGAGGCCACCCTGCAGCGCTTCGAGCGGGAGGCACGGGCCACCGCCGGCCTCACCCACCCGAGCACCGTGCAGGTCTACGACTACGGCATCGCCGAGGACGGGACCTTCTACTACGTGATGGAGCTGCTGCCGGGGGTCACGCTGGAGGAACTCCTTCGCACGGAGGGCGTGCAGTCCCCCGCGCGCGTGGTGCACATCGTCTCGCAGCTCTGCGGCGCGTTGCAGGAGGCGCACGACCTCGGCCTGGTCCACCGCGACATCAAGCCCGGCAACGTGATGCTCTCCGATCGCGGGGGCGTGCGCGACGTGGCGAAGCTGCTCGACTTCGGCCTTGTCGGCGCGGTGCGCCAGGACAACGCGCTCGCGAGCACAGAGGCCGGCGGGGAAGTCACCCTCGTCGGCGCACTGGTCGGTACGCCGGCCTACATGTCACCGGAACAGTGCGGAGACGGGGAAATCGGACCGGCATCCGATCTCTACTCGCTGGGTGCGCTCACCTTCACGCTGCTCACGGGCCGGGCCCCGTTCGCAGGCCGCGACCAGATGCAGCTGCTCTGGGCCCACCTGCAGGAGACGCCGCCACGAGTCGACGAGGTGAATCCGACGGTCCCCGCGTCGATCGCCGACGTGGTGGCGCGCTGCCTCGCCAAGCACCCCGGGGAGCGACCGGCCAGCGCGCTGGCGCTGTCCGACGCTCTCGACCGCGCGTTGGCCTGACCTCCCCCGACCGGCCCACTGCATCCATGCCGCCGCAGCCCACGAACCATCTGGGAGCACCCCTTCCCTGGAGCCCCTGATGGCATTCCGCCCCGCCCGGCCGGTCCTGCTCGCGACCCTCGTCCTCGGGACCGGGTGGCTTCCTGCGCAACGGCCCGCGATCAGCCGCGACACGCGCCTCGCGTCGGCCGACCTGCGCGCCGACCTGGTCACGCTTCGGACAGCCTATGAGACGCTGCACCCGGGGCTGCTCCGCTACCAGACGGCGGCGGCCTCTGCCGAGCGGTTCGATGCCCTCGATCGCTACTTCACCACCGATCGCACGCTCGGTGAGGCGTTCCTGGCACTGACTCGCCTCACGGCGGCCATCCGGTGCGGACACTCCTACCCGAACTTCTTCAACCAGACCAAGGCGGTCGCGAACGCCCTGTTCGAAGGAACCGACAAGCTGCCGGTCGAGTTCCGCTGGCTCAACCGTCGGATGATCGTGACGGCCGACCGGGCCGACGACGCCGACCTGCCACGTGGCAGTGAGATTCTCTCGATCAACGGCGTCCCCGTCGGCACGATCCTCGATTCCCTGCTGCCGCTCGCGCGCGCCGACGGGGGCAACGACGCCAAGCGGGTTGCCTACCTCGAGGTGCAGGGCACGGAGCGCTATCACGCATTCGACGTGCTCTATCCGCTGGCCTTCCCGCTGCGCACTGCCCGATTCGTCCTCGACGTGCGCGTGCCGGGGAGCACCGCGCGTCGGCGCGTGTCGGTCGCTCCCCTCTCGGCGGCAGCGCGGCGTGCTCCATCGCCAACGGCCGCAGAACCCGCGGAGGATGCGCCGCTCTGGCGCTATACCGAATCCGACAGCATCGGCATCTTGACCATGCCGACGTGGGCCCTCTTCAACTCCAAGTGGGATGCCGCGCGCTGGTCCGACTCGGTGCTCGAGGGGGTGATCGCGCGGCGAGTGGCCGACCTCGTCATCGACCTGCGCGGCAACGAGGGTGGGGTGGATGCTGGCAACGCATTGCTCGCCCGCCTCATCGACACGCCACTGCGCCTCCCGAGCTATCCGCGGCAGGTCCGCTATCGTCGTGTCCCGGACGAGCTCAATCCGGTGCTCGACACCTGGGACAACAGTTTTCGTGATTGGGGCCCGGCCGCCGTTGCCACCGCCGACCCGCGCTTCTATCGGCTGACGCGCTGGGACGATGCCGCGGATGGGAGCGACGTGATCACCCCGGCCGGACAGCGCTACCGCGGCCGGGTCTGGGTGCTCGTAGGGGCGGCCAACTCCTCGGCGACCTTCCAGTTCGCCCTGGCAGCACAGCAGAGTGGGGTGGCCACGCTGGTCGGGCAACCGACTGGCGGCAATCGTCGCGGGATCAACGGTGGCGCGTTCTTCTTCGTCCGCCTGCCGAAGACCGGCCTCGAAGTCGACCTGCCCCTGATCGCGGGATTCCCGACCACCGAGCAGCCCGATGCCGGCGTGGTGCCCGACATTCTCGTCACCCCCACGGTGGCAGACATTGCATCGGGCGCAGATGCCGAGTTGCGGGCCGTGCGGACTGCGATCGCGGCGGTGCCGCGGCGATGATCGCCTGAGGTCACCAGATCAGAAGCGCCAGGTCACCGCGGCGTAGGTCTGTCGTGATGCCGACGGCATGCCGGACTCGCGATAGGTCGACAGCATGAGGTAGAGGGAGCGACCCACGGAAACGTCGAGGTCGCCGCCAGCCCAGGTGAGTCGCGTGGCCGGGAGACCGGCGCCCGGCGTGCTGCTGGTGCGCAGCCCGCCGTTGAGCGAGAGCCGGACCACACTGGTCGGTGCCACCTCGACGGCAACCGACGACAAGCTGCCTTCGCTCCGCGCGCCACGATACTGCGTGCTGCGCGCCCGAACCCCCAGTCCAAGCGAAGTGAGTTGGGTGGCGGAGAGTGCCGCCGTGACGGCACTCGACCGGCCGCCGGCGCCGCCGCCGTTGGTGCGGATGTCGCTGCTGAGGCGGATGTGCCTGTTCGGCCGCACGGCGACCTCGCCCCACTGGCCCTGCCGCAACGCGTCGTCGAAGGCGATCTCGGGATTCACGAAGTCGCGATAGAGGCGAACACTCCGCCGCGAGTCGAGGCCGCCGGCGATCGAGAGCGCCCGACTCACGCTCACCTGCGCCGTGACCACCGTCGACGTGAAGGTGGCCATCGTCCCTTCGACCTCGCGCTTCCACCCACGGTTCACGTCGATCTCCTCGGCGGCGTAGATCGAGAAGGCCTGCGAGCTCCAGGTGCCGCGGAGATAGACGAACTCGCGGTCGATCTGGCCGCGGTTGTACGATCCGATTGCCCCCACGGTGGCACTCCACGGCGAGGTGCTCCCTGGCGCATTGTGTCGTTGCACCCAGAGCCCCGCTTCCGTCGTGGACGCCGAGGGAGCAAAACTCGCCGCGTCAGGCATCGTGCCGGCCAAGGCGCCGCCACTCCAGCCCTCGCCGTGCATGTCGAGCGCCACGCCATCGAAGATGCCGATCGGCGAGAGTACCGTGGCAAACTGCCGCCCGACCGCGAGTCGCGTACCGTTGGCGCTGCGTTGGCGAAGGAGCGCCGCCTGGTACACGCGTGTCGCGCCAACGGGAGCCTGCGCGACACCGGGGCCGGAGGTGTTGGTGCGCTGCATCCGCACATCCACGGCCAGGCCGAGGGGGGTGCCACCGATCTGGTTGCCGTCGAGCCGCAGATCCACCGAGGGTTGATGGAGGGTGCTTCCACCGCCCTGCGACACGCTGAGGTAGCGGAGCCCGATCCGGCCGCGCACCGGTGAGCGTCGTGATGGGCGTCGTGCGGAGCCCGTGGTCGTGCCGGCCACCACGACGGGCGCGGACTCCATGGCCACGGGGACGTAGCGTACCGAGTCGCCGACCACGAGCGATTCCGTGGTTCGGGTGATGGCGCAGGCGGTGCGCGACGACGAGACATAGCTCGCGGTCAGCTCGCCGATGGCGATGCCTCCCCTAACCACGGTGAAGACGGTGCCTTCCTTCACGCCCTGCTTGCTGCCGACCTCGAGGTAGACCGTGGATCCGCTCAGGTAGGTGACCACGGCCCACGAGGGGGCCGACGCCACAACCGGCAGCGACTTCGACTGCGCCGCCACCTCGGCCACCGAGCCACCGAGCGCGAGCAGCGCGGCCACCACGGCCCAACCACGCCGGCGCCTCAATGGTCTCCCCGCGGATGACAGGAGTAGCAGGCGGTGGACAGGTACTGATAGCCGTTCTCGCCCTGGTGATCTGCGTCGGTCCGGCTCTGCGAGTGGCAGCCTGCACTGGTGCAGGTGAAGACGGCAAAGTTGGTCGGCGAGGTGTGGCAGGTCGCACAGCTCGTCCACCGCGCGCGGTGCGCGCCTGAGTAGATCGGGAACCAGCGCGCGTCATGGTCGAACGTCGCCCCGTCCCAGCGCGTCGTGCTGTGACACGAGGCACAGGTGTTGGGGAACATCGCCGCCGCATGATTCGGCGTCGCGGTGGTGTAGTCCTGCTGGTGACAGGAGACGCACGTCGTCGGCTTGCCATTGTACACGCCGTCGGCATGGCACGAGGCACACGACGTCGCCACGTGGGCCCCGGTCAACGGGAACTGCGTGGTCGAGTGGTTGAACGTGGCCCCGGTCCAGCGCGTGGTCGTGTGGCACGTGGTGCACGTGGTCGAGAAGCCGGCGGCCGCGTGCGGCGGATTGGTGGTGCCGCTGTAGTCCTGCTGATGGCACGACAGGCAGGCCGTCGGCTTGCCACGATACACACCGTCGGCGTGACAGCTGGCGCAGCTGACCGCCTGGTGTGCACCGGTCAGCGGGAACTGGGTGGTCGAGTGGTTGAACACCGCCCCCAGCCACTGGGTGGTGGTGTGGCAGGTGCTGCACTGGGTCGAATAGCCGGCCGCTGCGTGCGGCGGATTGGTGGTCCCGCTGTATTCCGGCTGGTGACAGGCCACGCACGCCGTCGGCTTGCCGTTGTACACGCCATCGGAGTGGCACGAGGCACAGCTCGCCGTCAGGTGCCCGCCCGTAAGCGGAAAGTCGGTGGTGCTGTGACTGAAGGGCGTTCCATCCCACCGCGTGGTCGTGTGGCAGGTCGCGCACGTGGTCGGGAAGCCGGCCGCCGCGTGCGGTGGGTTGGTCGTTCCGCTGAAGTCCGGCTGGTGGCACGACAGGCAGTCCGTCGGCTTGCCATTGTAGACGCCATCGGCGTGACAACTGGCGCAACTGGTGGCCTGGTGGGCGCCAGTCAACGGGAAATCGGTGGTCGCGTGATTGAACGTCGCCCCGAGCCACTGCGTGGACGTGTGACAGGTGCTGCAATCGGTCGAGTAGCCAGCGGCCGCATGCGCCGGCGTCCGGGTGCCGTCGTAGTCGGGCCGGTGACACGACACGCAGGTCGTCGGCTTGCCGTTGTACACCCCATCGGCATGACACGAGGCACACGTGGCCGTCAGGTGCCCGCCCGTGAGCGGGAAGTCGGTGGTGCTGTGGTTGAACGGTGCTCCCTCCCAGCGCGTCGTGGTGTGACACGTCGAGCACGTGGTCGGGAAGCCGGCCGCCGCATGGGGCGGATTGGTGGTGCCGCTGAAGTCGGGCTGGTGACACGACAGGCACGCGCTCGACTTGCCGCGGAAGACGCCGTCGGCGTGGCAGGTGCCGCACGCCACGGCCTGGTGCCCGCCGGTCAGCGGGAATTGCGTGGTGTTGTGATCAAAGCCGGCGCCCCGCCACGCCGAGACCGTGTGGCAGGTGGTGCACTCCGTCGAATAGCCGGCGGCGGCGTGTCCTGGCGTGGACGTCTGGTCGTAGTCCGGCCGGTGACACGAGACACACGCCATCGACTTGCCGCGATAGACCCCATCGGCGTGGCAGTCGGCACAGGTGGTGGCTTGATGCCCACCGGTGAGCGGGAAGCGCGTTGTCCCATGGTCGAATGGCGTGCCGGCCCACCGCGTGGTGTTGTGGCAGGTGGCGCAGGTGGTCGCAAAGCCTGCCGCCGCGTGGGGGGGCGTCGTGGTCTGATTGAACTCCGTCTGGTGGCAGGCAAGGCAGGCCATCGCCTTGCCGCGATACACCCCGTCGGTGTGACAGTCGGCACAGGTGACGGCCTGATGGCCCCCGGTGAGCGGGAACTGCGTGGTGGCGTGATCAAACGGCGTCCCGAGCCAGGCCGTGGTGGTGTGACAGTCCGCGCAGGTGGCCGCGAAGCCCGCCGCCGCATGGGGTGGCGTGGTGGTCGCCGCCACGTCCTGCTGGTGACACGACACGCAGGTGGTCGGCTTGCCCTGGTACACCCCATCGGCGTGGCAGCTGGTGCAGGTGGAAGCCGCGTGCGCCCCGGTCAACGGGAACTGCGTCGTGGCATGGTCGAATGGTGCGCCGCGCCACGCCGTCTCCGTGTGGCAGGTGGTGCAATCAGTGGGAAATCCGGCCGCCGCATGCTTCGGCGTGGTGGCCACGTCGTAGTCCGCCCGGTGGCAACTGACGCAGGTCGTGGCGCGGTTGGTGAACTGCGGCTTGCCCGCAGCGGTCGGCGTATGGCACGCCTCGCAAGCCGTCGCGACGTGGGCCCCGCGCAACGGGAAGCGGCTCTCCTCGTGCAACCGCGACAGTCGGGCCTGGTCGACAAAGCTCCGCGTGGTATGGCAACGGGCGCAGTCGGTGCCCAGCTCGCTTCGGTGCACGTCCTGGTGGCACGAGGCACAGGTCGCCTTGGCCTTGGTGAAATCGAGACTGGTGTGGCACGAGGCACATGACGCCGTCTGGTGTGCCCCGTCCAACGGGAAGGTCCGCTCCGCGTGACGGAACGACGCGGCGATTCGGACCGGCTTCCATCCGTCGGGACGATGGCACGTGGCGCAGGCGCCGATCGCCGGACCGTGCGGGTTGGCGACGGTCTGCCCGGCCGCCCCGATCGGGATGCCCAGCAGCAGCACGAGTGCGACGATCCAGCGCAGCGAAGCTCGCATCATGGCCGACCCCCCGGTGTCGTCGTCCTGTGGCAGCTCTCGCAACTCGTGGCCAAGGGCCGATAGCGGACCTGGGCCTTTCCGTTGAGGGACTCGACCCGGTGGCACGCCACGCAGGCAACGGTCGCGTGAGCGCCCTTCAACGAGAAGGACGATTGCCGCTCATGGTCGAAGCGCAGCGTGCCGACGAATCGGTCGCTGCTGTGGCAGGCATCACAGCGCCCACTGTCGGCGCGCGTGGCGAACTGCGTCCCGTGCGGACCCTCATGACAACTCGCGCAGCTGGCACCCTTCGGCACGCCGAGCGCGACGCGCGCCATCGGTTTCCCGGCGGCAACCAGCGTGGCGCCGCGCACGGGAAGCGGGCTCGACGCGGGCAAGCCGGTGTGACAGTCGCGACAGGGCACCGCCCGATGCGCTCCCTCGAGGGGCAAGCGATAGCGGGCGTGCGACGCGACGGTGACCGTCGCAGGACGGAAGCTCGCCGCCGTGTGACAGTCAGCACAGGTCGCCGTGCTGTCGCTCGTTCGAGGCTGGCCCGGAATCACGTGCGGATCGGCGTGGCACGCCACGCAGCGCGTTTCGGACAGGTGGAACAGCACCGCTGCCGTGCCGAGCGACGCCGTTGCCGGCAACGCCGGCAGTCCCGTGCGTCTCGCTCCATGACAATCGACGCAGGCCATGGTGGCGTGGCGCCCCTCGAGCGGGAGCGTGGTCTGACGGTGGTCGGCGAGATCATAGCGCAACGTCTTCCACCCCGCGTCGCCATGGCACTGCTCGCAGCGGTTGCCCGCGAGTTGTCCGCCGTGGGGATCGGCATGGCAGGTGGCGCAGGTGGCGAAGGGCACGCGCAGGTGGACCACGCTGACCGTCGCGGGGGCCGAGCGGGTCGCCGTGTGGCACGAGGCGCAGCGGACCGCTTGATGCTTGCCGGTGAGCGCATACTTGGCGCTCCGATGCTGGGCCACCGTGTACGTGGCCGGCGCGAAACCCTCGACGCGGTGACAGCCCGCACAGTCCACTGCCGCACCGGCCAGCGTGGCCTCGCCGGCGTGACGATCGGCGTGACAGCCGCTGCACGTGGTGGACGCCGGTCGCGGAGTCGCCATGTCCCGCCCATGACAGCGCTCACAGCCCACCTGGCGATGCTTGCCAAGCAGCGGGTAGCGGGTCAGGCCATGGTTGAAGCCGCGGCGGTCGAGCACGTCAAACCCCTTGGTCACGTGACAGTCACTGCACTTGGTCGAGAGCCGCCCCTTGTGTGGATCGGCATGGCAGCTGGCGCACTCGGCGTACTCCAGCGGCCGGTACAGGGGGACACGCTTTCCAGCAGCATCCGGTGTAATCCGGAGTGTCGGCGCGAGGTGACACTTGGCACAGGTGACCTCCTCGTGCGCCCCGGTCAGGGGGTAGCGACTGGTGGCGTGGTCGAACTTCGGCGCCGGCGACCACCCCTCGGCGCTGTGGCATGTCTCGCACTTCGGGCCCAGCGAGTTGCGGTGCGGGTCGTCGGTCTTGTGGCAGGACGAGCACGCGGTCTCCAACCCCAACCACCCCGCCGACCCCTTGCGTGGCGAAATCAGCGCAGCCGGATCGGTGCGATACTCGGCGATGTGGCACTTGGCGCAAGCAAGCGGTGCATGCTTCCCCTCGAGTGCCCACCCTGCGCCGCGGTGGTCGAAGCGGTCCCGCCCACCAGCCGGCCAGGCGATCATCGCAAACTCGCGTCCGGCATGGTCCGGATGGCAGGAAGCGCAGCTCTTCCCCGACGTCTTGGCCTCGCGCGCGTGATAGCCGCGTCCCTGCGACACCAGCAGCGTCACTTCCTTGTGGCAGTTCAAGCAGAGCCTCGGCATGGCATCCCGGGACGGGCCGTGACACTGCGAACACTTGGTGGCGCCCTCGAGTGACTGGTGCGCCTTGGCGAGCGGCCCGGGCGAGATCTGCGCCGTGACCCCTCCCGGCAGGAGCATCGCCAGCACCATCAACCACCCGAGGCGCCGCAATCAGCTCACCTTCTCGTGGTCCTGGGGCAGCGGCACGTCCTTTTGCACGATCCGCACGCCGATCTGTTCGAGAAACGGGAACGGGGCATCACCACCGATCCGGATCACCACGTCGTCGTTCGGAAGGATCATGGTGCCGGACGGGCCCTCGAGAATCGCCACGTCGGCCCGGATCTCGCGGAGCTGGGTCCCGAGCAGCAGCGTGACGCGCCCCGCGGCCACCGACCGATCGAGCTTCTCCTGATTGCGCGGCTTGATGCGCGGGAAGGCGTCGCCTCGATACGAGAGGTGCACGGTGGTGCCATCCTGGTTGCCGAGCCCGACGGCCGATTCGATGGCGCTGTCGCCGCCACCCACCACCAGCACCCGACGGTCGGCGAACTGCGCCATCTCCACGATCTCGTAGACAACCTTGTCGAGCTCTTCGCCCTGGACGCCGAGCTTGCGGGGTGAACCGCGCCTTCCCATGGCCAGGACCACCCGGCGCGCGACGTACTCGCCCTGCGAGGTGGCCACTCGGAAGAGGGTCCCCTCGGGCGTGACCGATAGCACCCGCTCGCCCGTGCGCACCTGCAACCCGCTGTTCGCGACAATGCTCTCCCACGCCCGGAGCAGCGCCTCCTTGGACGTATCCGCCACCCAGAGGTTGCCGTACAACGGCAGCGTGACGGGCTCGGCGAGCAGCAACTTGTGCCTGGGGTATTTGCGCACGCTCTCCGAGAGCGCTCCCTGCTCGAGCATCAGGTATTTCAGGCCGCTCTGCAGCGCCTGGATTCCGGCCGAGAGCCCGGCAGGCCCCGACCCGACAATCACCACGTCGATGGCGCCCCGCTCCGCCTCGGAGGCCGGCGTGAGGGTCGAGACGAGGTGCTCCATCGCCAGCCGACCCTCGTTGACCGCGTTCTTGATCAGGCCGCGTCCCCCGAGTTCGCCCACGATGTAGAGCCCGGGCAGGTTGGTCTGGAAGTGCGCGTCGACGAGCGGCACCGTGACCCGGTTGACGGCGGCCCCGGTGGTCACGGCAATGCCACCGACCGGACAGGCGGCCACGCACTCACCATGGCCCTTGCAGAGGGCGTCGTCCACGACCGCCAGCTTGTGCACCATCGTCAGGGCACCCGGCTCCGGGCAGGCATCCACGCAGGTGCCGCAGCCGACGCAGATGTCGCCGCGCACCATTGCCTTCGGCTGACCGCCACCTGCGCTGGCCTCGCCTTCGGCGACCGACGCGCGCACCAATTCGTAGGCCTGTTGCGGCGCACCGCACTGCCGGCAGGTGAGCGCGCCGGCGTGCACCGCGGCCTGGCAGCGCGGGCAGGTCGGCAGCATCGCCGAGCCCTCGGAGGCCTTGGCGGTGTGGCGCAGGTGATGGTGCACCGCGAGGCCGGTGATGAGCAGGAAGCCGAGAGTCGTCCAGAGCATGTCCATGGGGCGGGCTACTGCACGACGCCGACGGCGAGGACCACGGCCACGTGGATGATCACCGCAACGAGCGCGGTGATGGCGAAGGGGCGATGGGCCACGTGCCAGAGGCGGAACACGCGATGTGTCGCCTCAAGCATCCGCGACTGCTGCTGCAGCGACATCTCCTGCGAGGCGAGGCGCACCGCCTCTGCGAGCGCCGCGCGACTCAAGGGACGGCCCGCAGGGGCCACGTTGGCCCAGCGTCGCTGCAGCTCGGCGGTCCGCCGCCAGCGCATCAGGTCGTCCGACAGCAGGCGCATGAAGATGCGTCCCGTTCCCTCGCCTGCGACCGAGGTGTTGCCCATGTCGAGCGTGCGCTCCACCACGTCCACGCCGAGGCCCGTGGTCTCGGCCAGCTCGCCGATCAACTCGCGATGGCGGCCGGCGACTTCCTCGCGCGTGAGCTCGACGCCATTCCGTGCCCGCGGGATCCTGACATACAGGTAGCGGCCGACCACGCCGCTGGCGATCACCACCAGCATGGCGAAGAGGCCGAGGCCGATGACGCCGTCGGCGCGCCAGGTGGCGTGGATCGCCAGCAGCAACGGCATGGCCAGGGCCGTGGCGATGTGCACGTCCATCCACTTGCCCAGCGAACCGAGGAAGGCGAGCTGCTTGTACTTCTTGCGGAGCGGGTAGAGCCAGAGGAACAGGAAGATTGCCACCGCCACGATCCCGGCCGCGAGCCCGACCGTGCCCGATGGCCGCAGCATGCCGTGCCACGGATGGCGCACGCGCTCCCCCATCGGGGCGACGTAGTACGGCATGCCGATCACATTCACCGCCAGCAGCGGCACCGCGACGCCGAAGGTCCACGCCCACACCTTCCAGTGCCCGGTGTGCGGTGCCACCTTGCGCACTGGCGGCGTCACCACCGTTGCCGGCGTGTCCTCGGTCGCCGATACTAGCGCGGGTCGCGAGGTGGGCTGGAGCGGCGGTGCCGGGGGGTCGAGCAACTGGCGAGCAGGTTCGGTCATCACGATCCTCGAAATGCACCATCACGTCAGGGGAGCGTCGGCCGGCGCGGGCACGGCGCCGTCAGGACGAGTACAGCGCCACACGTTGCGAGTATCGGACCGAGTGAGTCGGTCGTAAGCACACGAGACCGCGCCACGGAATCGCGCGACCTGCAGTGGTCGCGAGATTGAGTTCCAGCAATCGACATCAGCATGGAGGTACGATGGAACAGACTGCCGCGACCCAATGCCAACACTGCGGTGCCGCGCTGACCGGCTCCTTCTGCAGCATGTGCGGCACACCGAATGCCGACGCGCCCTGTCGGGCATGCGGGCGGACGATCAGTGCTGGCGCGGCATTCTGCGCGCATTGTGGAGCGAATGTCCGTGGTGACGTGGCAACATTGGTGACCCACACACCGACGATCGAGACGTCGCGACGACCACCGACCTGGCTCGCCCCGACCCTGCTCGGCGTCGTGGCCCTCGCGGCCATCGGGTGGGCCGCGACGCGCCAAGCCACGCCAACTGCGGCGTCCGCGTCGGTCGACACGTCCGCCGAGCTGCCGCCTGATTTCTCCTCGCTCACGCCGACCGAGCAATTTCTTCGGCTTGCCGATCGAATCGAGAATTCAGTCCAATCGGGAGACACCGCCACCGTGGTCCGGTTCTTCCCGATGATGGAGGGAGCGTACGAGAAGTTGCCGGATGTTGAGCGCACGGTGGACGCGCGCTTTCACATTGCCTTGCTGCGGGCGCAGGTGGGCCACTTCCCGGCGGCCGTTGCCCAGATGGACACCATCCTCGCAGCAGCGAAAAAGCATCTGTTCGTGGATTACCTGCGGGCGTTGATCGCGGACTATCAGGGCGACGCCGCGGCAGGGCGCGTCGCGCGCCTCGCGTTCCGTGAGCATTTCGCGGAGGAGATTGCCGTCAACCGACCAGAGTATGTGATGCACCGCAAGTTGCTCCACGACTTCCTGGCGACGACCCCGACGCCCTAGCGGCGATCAGGGGTCGCCACGCCTCACCAGCTGCGCCGCACGTGCTCCGCAGTCCAGAGCTGCAGGGATTCCGCCAGCGCCGCCGCAAAGGCGCGGCGGTTGGCGTCGGTGTCGCGCACCCCCGTGAAGTGCGCTTCGATCTGCAGCCCCACCACCCCGTTCACCGTGTGCCGCTGCGTGTTGTACCCTCCGTCGAAATAGGGCTCCGCGCCCGGAGACGGCATCGCCGGGCTCGGCACGGCCGGCACGCCGCGTACCTCCAGCAGGCCGCCAAGACTGGTGGTCCCGCGGAGCACCTCGGCAAAGGGGCGCTGCAGCGCCGTGAGCTCGCGCAACGAACTGTTGCCGATGGCGCCGGTGTTGAGCGACTTGTCGTCGCCATTCAGGGTCGCGGCCGAGAGGAGGTAGCCGAGCTCGAGGCGCCGGATCGGATGGCCATGCCCGTGGAGATCGATGTACACGGCGAAGCCGCTGCGACGGAGTGCGGCCGCCTTGGCACTGTCCACAAACGCATGGTACTCGGTCCACGCCTGCACGGCCTGCGGGTTGCCGGCGGCCGCCTCCGCCACCTCGCGGTTGGCGTCGAGCTTGGTGCGGCGGAGGTGCGTGATGACCAGGTGTGGCGCCCGGCCGGTGCGTGCCACCAGCGCCGCCGAGATGGCGCGGGCCAGTTCGATGGTGTTGTTGTCGGTGACCGTGGTGCCGACCGTCCGATCAGGAATGTCGGTCGGGGCAAGCGAACCACCGTGCGGTGCACTGATGATCACCGCAAGTTCGCCGGGGACATATTCGACGAAGCTGCGCTGTCCGAAGACCGGCACGCCGGGCTGGAAGCCCGTTGGGGGCGGCAACGGCTCGACGATCGGCGTGCCGCCCCCGCCACAGGCGAGGCCGAACAGGGCGACGAGGGCAACGGCCAATCGCATCGGGAGGGAATGCTGCAGACGGTTCATCACGATCGGTAAAGGTATGGTAAATCGTCGCTGGAGCGAGGGGGGGCCGCAACGCTGGCTGCCGGCCGCGCATCTCACCCGATGGTCAACACGCAGCCCTACCCGATCCGGAGTCACAGCCCCATGCGCCCGTCCATCCTTCTTGCCTCGCTGCTCCTCGCCCCCGCCGCGCTTGCCGCGCATGCCCACCCGATTGTCGGCACCTGGGACGTCTCGGCACCCGCCGGCATGCGGATGGAGAACGGCGAGGCCACCGCCATCATGGGCAAGGGGACCTTCACCTTCGCCGTCGTCGGCGACTCCCTCATCGGCACCCTCAAGACCGATCCGCTCGAGGGGATGCCGCAGCGCCCGGCCTCGCGGGTCGCGGCCAAGCTTGCGCCGGGCGTCGTCACCTTCGTCTCGAAGAGCGAAGCCAAGCTGAACATGGGCGGGGAGGAGATGACGCGCACCGCGGTCAGCACCTGGATCTTCGAGGTCGCCGGCGACGTGCTGAAGGGCTCGGTGGAGCGCGCGATCGAGGGCATCGAGATGCCGATGGGTGGACCGCAGCCCATCTCGGGGACAAGGGCGAAGGGGTGAGGAGTGAGGGGTGAGGAGTGAGGGCGAGATTGTCATCCTGAGCGAAGCGACGGCGAAGCCGGCGCGTAGTCGAAGGACCTCTTGCCGTGCGCTCTCGGAAAGAGGTCCTTCGACTGCGCACCCCTTCGGGATGCTTCGCTCAGGATGACAATCTCCCCATCATCCCGTACCCTGCGCGGCCATCGGCCGCGTCCCGTTCACCGTTCACCGTTCACCGTCTAAACAGATACGCCACCTTCACAAAGAACCCATCCTCCGTCCGCTCCAGTTCGCGGAACGTCAACGCCCGTTCGCCGCGCAGCGTCGAGCCGTACCCGAGGAAGGCCACGGTGCCTGGCGTCGGTTCGTACGAGGCGAGCCAGTCCATGCGCAGGCGATCGGTCCGTCGCGCGGCGGTGGGCGCACCATTGATGAGTATCGGGAGTCCGCTGACCGGGTCCACGAACGCCGCCTGCCGCTCGCTGCGATACTCCGCCACCAGTCGGAAGAAGAGCGAGCGGTTCGGCTGCACCTCGGCCTTGAGGCGCGGGAGGATGGTGCGCGCGAACTCGCTGCCATCCCGCTTCCGCTCGAGCTTCTGCACGGCCAGCGTGCCGAAGAGTCGAACGGCCGGCGTCGGTCGCATCGTGATCGAGGCCGTCGCCGACGTGCCCTGCGCCTCGGCGGCCTCGGGGAAGATCGCCTTGGTGCCGCGCTCGACGCGGAGTGAACCCTGCCAGAGGCGCCAGGTCGGCGTGGTGATGGTGAGCGACGCGCCCAGCGCGTCGTAGATGCCCGACGCAAGCGGAAACGGTTGCGGCGCACCGGCGCCGGCGACCTGATAGCCCGCGTAGGCCGCCGGATCGAAGCGCACAAACCCCAGCTCGCCCCTGCTGCTGATGTTCCAGCCACCGCGGAGCCGGAGCGAGAGGTTGAGCTCCTGGCCTCCCTCGAGCGCCCGGCCGCCGATGTCGCGGTAGCGGAAGATTCGCGAGATGCCGCCGAACACCGAGGCCTGTTCGACCAGCGCGCCGCGCGAGCCGTAGACCGCGTAGCGATTGAAGGCCCGTGCCGTGGCGATGCCGGTGCGATTGACGAAGCCGCTCCACGTCTCGAAGTCGTTGCCGATCGCCGTGAGCTTGTAGTTGAAGCCGAAGGCGCGACCGGTGCGGTCCACCTCGAGCTCCCACAGCGGATCGGAGCGGAACTTGTCGGAACGGTCATCCTTGGTGAACGAGGCGCCGAGCTGGCCCTGGAAGTAGTAGAGCTTGTTGAAGACCAGTCGCGTGTCGGCGGAGATCACGCGGTTGTGGCGACCATCCTCGTCGCGGTTGGTGAGCGTGATGCCGGCCACCGAGTTGTCGCCGACGTCGCGGCGCAGGCGGGTCAAGTTGGCCAGGGAGCGCGTGTCCGGCGTGGCACTGCCGTCGCGCGCGGCGCCGAACTCGTCCAGCGCGGTCAGGTGTGCCACGGTCCATGCGCCGAACTTGCCGGTGAGCTTGGCCCCGCCGAGCGGATTCGCCACGGTGCGCGTGTAGACCAGGTTGTTCGGTGACGCGAAGAGCTCGATCCCCTCGAGGAAGAACGGGCGACGCTCGGGAAAGAAGAGGGCGAAGCGCTCGTTGATCGTCACCAGCCCGGCATCGGACTCGACCTGCGAGAAGTCGGGGTTGATGGTGCCGTCGATCGTCACCTGCGTGAAGCCGAGGCGGACGTTGCCGCCGATGTCGTGGCGGACGTCGCCCCGATCAAAGGTGCCATCCGAACGACGCACGCCGGGAAAGTCTGCCGTGACGGTCGGCTGAATCTCGGTGACCACGCCGCGCTTGATGTCGCGGATGCCGGTGACGGTGCCGGCCTGCGCCAGGAACGACGCGTTCGCGCGGCGCACGTCGGTCCAGGTGTCGTCGTAGCCGGTGCGGCGCGTGGTGCGCTGCACGTTCAAGCCCCACGTGAGTTCGCTGCCGCCACCCCAGCGCAGCGACTTGAACGGCACGCGAATCTCCGCCACCCAGCCGAAGGAGGTCTTCTCGCCCTTGCTCTGCCAGATGAAGTCGGGATTGCGGTCGGTGCTCCCCGACATGCCCATGCTGGCGGAGAACCCGCCCTCGCTGCGGACGCCGTCGTCCTGGATGCCGTAGGGATTCACGCCGAAGAAGTAGGCGCGCCGACGGTCGTTGAAGGTGTCGAGAAAGATGGTGACCTGGTCATCGCTGGCGATGTTGTCACGATCCGACACGGTGGCCCGAACCCCCTCGGGCACGCGATCGTAGGCCATGATCCCGAAGTGGATCGCCGTGGGCGAGTACCACATCAGCACCACCGTCGAATCCTCGGCCGGCCGCGAATCCACCGGCTGGTACTGGTGGAAGCCGTCGAGTCGCGTCGCCTGCCGCCACACCGCCTCGTCCAGCTTCCCGTCCACCACGATCTCCGCCTCGATCCGCGGCATCGAGACGGTGTGGTTCGGGGACTGGGCAGCAACCAGCGCGGGCACCAGGAGGACGGCAACAGGGAGGATTTTCATGGTGGCCAAGATACTGCCACGAGAAGCGAGAGGCGAGAAGCGAGAAGCGTGGCCAAGCGTTGAGATTTCTCCGCCGGGCCACGCTTCTCGCATCTCGCTTCTCGCTTCTCGACTACTCGTACCGCAACGCCTGAATCGGATCGAGGCTCGCCGCGCGGCGCGCCGGCCAGAGACCGAAGAAGAGGCCGACCAGCGCCGAGAAGGCGAAGGCGACGCCGACCGCGACCGGCGAGATCACCGTGCTCCAGCCGAGCTTCTGGGCAACCAGGGTCGAGGCGCCCCACCCGAGGAGGATGCCGATGGTACCGCCCGCGAGGCAGAGCACCAGCGCCTCGATCAGGAACTGGCCGAGGATGGTCAGCTTGGTGGCGCCGAGCGCCTTCCGGATGCCGATCTCCTTGGTGCGTTCGGTCACCGAGACCAGCATGATGTTCATGATGCCGATGCCGCCGACCAGCAGCGACACACCGGCAATCGCCAGCAGCAGCATCGAGAACGTCTCCGACGTCTGCTGTTGCGTCGCGAGGAATTCCTTCGGCGACACGATCTGGAAGTTGTTGTCCCCACCCGGTCGGATCTTGTGCTCGCGGCGCATGATCCGCTCGATCTCGACCATCCCCTGCTCCATCGGCACGCCGTCCCGGACCACCACGGCGATCGAGCGGAGCCGGTCGGTCCCGAAGACGCGGTAGCGCGCCGTGTTGAGCGGGATGAGGATCTGCTCGTCGGGATTCTGCCACCCCTGCGAACCCTTCGGGCTCAGGATGCCGATCACCTCGAAGCGCAGCTTGCGGATCAGGATCTGCTGGCCAATCAGCGAGGCCGGGATCACGTTCAGCATCTTCGGCACATCGGAGCCAACCACCGCGTACAGCTGCCGCGCGTTGTCATCGCCGTCGGTGAACATCCGGCCGTGCGTGATGGTGTAGTTCCGCGCCACGACGTAGTTGGCGGTGGTGCCGACGATCGACGTGTTGATGTTGGTGTTGGCGAGCTGCACCTGCTGGTTCCGCTGCAGTTCGGGCACGATCTCGCTCAGCGACGTGGCGTCGCGGCGCAGCGCCTGGTAGTCCGACACCGGCAGCGCGGCGCGATCGCCGCTCGCCACGCCGCGGCTCATCCCCTGCCCGGCGTTGATCTGCACCAGCGAGGCGCCGAGGGCGTTGATCCGGTCCTCGACCGCCTTCTGCGCGCCGGTGCCCATCGCCACCACCGTGATCACGGCGGCGACGCCGATGATCACGCCGAGCATCGTGAGCAACGCCCGCAGCTTGTTCGCGCGGATCGAGGCCAGCGCGACTCGAATCGTCTCGCCGATCAGCATGCTAGCGCCCTCCGGGCCGGCCGCCCGCAGCCGGCGTCGCGCCACCGCGACCGGCGGGGGCCGCCGGGGTGGTGCTGGTGTTGGCCTGACCGGGGAGGCCCCCGCTCATGCTCTTCATCCGGTTCTGCAGGTTCTGCTGGCCCTGGATCAGCGACGCGCTCGGCAGCAACAACACCTGATCGCCTTCGTTCAACCCGCTCTTGATCTCGGAATAGTCGAGGTCGGTGAGCCCGGTCTGCACGTACACCGGCGTCGGCTTGTCGTCACGCAGCACGAAGACGATGTACTTGCCGCCGCTCATCGCGTCGCCCCGGCCGCCGCCACGCTGTCCGCCGCTGCCGCCACGCCCACCCGCGGCCGACGGGGCACCACCGGCGCCGCGCTGGCCACCCGCCGCCGGCTGGCCCGTCGGGGCGCCCTTGGTCGTGGCCGGCGCCGCACCGTTCGCGGCCGGCAGCTCCACGCCCCCATCCGGGCTCGGCGTCACCGCCGGCGGCTCGGCCTTCGCCTTGGCGGCCTCGAGCATCGGCTTGAGCGCCTCCTCGGTGATGCCGAGGACGCCCGCCGCCGAGGTGACGTCGCGCTCGGTGCGCAGCGCCGCGTTCGGCACCGCCAGCACGTTGAGCCGCTCGCCGACGCCGATCCGCACGTTGGCGCTCATCCCCGGCTTGAGGTAGCCGTCCTTGTTGTCGATCCGCACCAGCACCGGGAACATCGTCACGTTCTGGATGGTGTCGGCCTGCGGCTCGATCTTGAGCAGCTCGCCCTTGAAGGGACGGTTCGGATACGCATCCACGGTCACGTTGGCCTCGAGGCCGACGCGCAGCTTGCCGATGTCCGTCTCGTCCACGAAGGTCTTGACCTGGACCAGCGTGAGGTCGGCCATCTTGAGGAGCACCGTGCCGCCGCCGACGTCGCTCACCGGCGACGAGATGACCGCGCCACGCTCGACGTTCTTCGCGATGATGGTGCCGTTGATCGGCGCCCGCACCTCGGTGTCCTCGAGCGCGATCTTGGCGTTCTCGAGGTCGATGGTCGAGGAGATCACCGCGGCGCGCGAGTTGGCGACGTCGAGCGTCGTCCCCTCGAGCTCCTGCTCGGTGATCGCGCGGGAGGCGAAGAGCTCGGTGGCCCGGCGCAGCTGCGCCTCGGCGTTCCGGAGCCGCGCCTGGGCCACTTCCGCCGCCGCCTGCGCCTGCGACACGCGGTTCTGCGGGACGCGACGATCCACGCGCGCCAGCAGTTCCCCGCGCCGCACCAGCTGGCCGGTCTCCACCGCGAGGTCGGTGATCTCACCCGACGCGCGCGACTTCACCTCGACGATGGTGTCGGGATTGATCGCGCCGGCGGCCTGCGCCGTCACGATGATGTCGCGCTTGCCGATGGTGACGGCCTCGTAGACCGGCGCCGGCTCCTCCTTCTTGCACGCAGAGAGGAGGGCGAGGACGGCGAGGAGGCGGATGGAATGCTTCACTTAGTGCTTCTCCATGCTGCTCGCGTCGCTGGCCACCTTGCCGTCCCGGAGGACGATCTGGCGCTTGGCGTGCGCGGCAATGTCAGGTTCGTGGGTCACGAGAATGATCGTCTGCCCCTGCTGGTGCAGGGTCTCGAACAGCGCCATGATCTCGACCGACGTGGCCGAGTCCAGGTTGCCGGTCGGCTCGTCCGCGAGGATGATGGACGGCCGGTTCACCAGCGCGCGGGCAATCGCCACGCGCTGGCGCTGTCCGCCCGAGAGCTCGTTCGGGCGGTGGTGCATGCGGTCGCCCAGCCCGACCTGGCGCAGGGCGGCCTCGGCGCGCTCGCGCCGCTCCTTCGACGAGGCGCCGGCGTAGACCATCGGCAGCTCGACGTTGGCCAGTGCCGACGCGCGCGGCAGCAGGTTGAACGTCTGGAAGACGAAGCCGATCTCCTTGTTCCGGATCCGCGCCAGCGCGTCGTCGTCCAGCTCGCTCACGCGGTACCCGTTGAGCCAGTACTCGCCCTCGCTCGGCGTGTCGAGGCAGCCGATCATGTTCATCATCGTCGACTTGCCGGAGCCCGACGGGCCCATGATGGCGACGAACTCGTTCTTGCGGATCGTCATGTCCACGCCCTGCAGGGCACGCACCCGCTCCGTCCCCATCACGTACTCGCGCTGGAGATTGCGGGTGACGATGATGGCGTCGCGCGGCACGTCGGCCGGCAACATCGCCATCCGTTCCCCGGTGTCGCGGATGTCCTTGGCCATTACGGGAGCCTCCGGCCGACCAGCGCCTCGATCTGCGCCTTGGTCCGCAGGTAGGTGAAGCGGGCCTGGATCTCGTTGACCTCGGCCTGCGTGAGCTGCTCCTGGATCTGCAGCAGTTCGACGATGGTCATCACGCCCAGCTTGTAGCGCTGGTCGGCGACGCGGACGTTCTCCTGGCTCGCCTGCACCGACGCCTTGGCGACCTCGATCGCCTCCTTGGCGTTGGCCAGCGAGGCGAAGTTCTGCGTCAGCTGCGCCGAGATCTGCCGGCGCAGGTCGGCCAGCGACGCCTCGGCGTTGTCCACCGCGATCGACTGGTTCTCGACCTGCGTCTCGCGGTTGTAGTTGGTCCACGGCTGGATCGAGAAACCGATCAGCAGCTGCCGACGCGCCTCGAGCGTGTAGTCGTTCAGCTTGCTGGCGTTGTAGTTGTTCGACGCCGAGACGTTGAGCGTCGGCCAATACGCCGACTTCTGCTGCGAGAGCTGCGCCTTGGCGGCGGTGAGGTTGGCCGTCGAGGCGCGGAGCCCCGGTGCCATCGACATCGCCTCGCCGCGAAGGGCGGTGGTGTCCGGCAGCGTCGGCGACTGATAGAAGGCGGAATCGTTCACGGCGGCCACGCGCTGCTCGAAGCCGACGAGACGGCCCAGCGTGGCCTCGGCGTTGGCGAGGTTGGCCTGCGCATTGAGGCGATTCTGCCGCGCCTGACCGAGCGTCACCAGCGCGGTGAGCGAGTCGGTGCGCTGGCCCGCGCCGGAGCGGAGCCGCGCGGTGGCGACCTTCAACTGCTCCTCGGCCCGGAGCACGGCGGCATCACTCACCTGCAGCAACTCCCGGTTGGCGAGCGCGTCGAAGAAGGCGTTGGTGACCGCGAGCGCCGCCTGGAAGCGGGAGGTCACATAGTTGGCGTCCGCCGCATCCTCGCGGGCGCGGGCCGCGCGCAGCGAGTGGTTGCGGGAGAAGCCGTCGAACAGCGGCAGCGAAGCGCCGACGTTCATGCCGTAGCTGGGATTGGTGGTGTTGCCGCTGACCACCGCGCCGGTGATCGGGTCGACACGCGACTGCCCGGAGTTCATCTGCAGGTTGGCCTGCGGCTGCAGCGTGATCTGCGGAATGAAGGCCCACTTGGCCTGCCGCACCGCCATCTCGGCGCTGCGCACCGAGCCGCGCGACGAGACCACGCCCGGCGTGACCTCCTCGGTGCGGCGGAGCGCCTCGGCCAGCGTGATCGCGGCCGGCGCCTGCTGCGCCGCCGCCGGGGCCGTCAACAGAAGCGCCGCAGTCGCGGCGCAGAGAAGACGCTCAGCGCGAGCCACGGGGACCTCCACCTCGTCCAGCGGTCGCACCGGTGCACCGGTTCATGGGCATCTCCCGCATCCTGCGGCGGTTTTCGTCGGCTGCCTTGGTCATCGAGTCGTATCTCACTTGTTGAGGTGGCGAAAGGAGCGCGCGCGTCTCGCTACGGGTTTGGGCCCGACGGGTTTCGATATCGGTCCGGACCGACTCCCAGAGGGAGTCCATCTGGGCGCCGATCCGCGTGCGCACGATCGAGTCGAGTGCGCACTCCCCGGTGCGGGCCACGGCCATCACGCTGTCACGCACGCTGTCGGCGAGCTCCAGACGCCGGACCCAGTCGTACCCGCGCCCCGGACCACCCGATCCCGGACCGCGACCACCCCGAATCACGAAATCGGCCTTGCCGGCGCGGACCGCCCCCGTGAGGGCCACCCCGCCAACGATCGTGCCGACCGTGAACGCCACCACCAGCAGGACCAGCGCACGCGTGCGTGAGGTGGTCACTGCCCCTCCGTCATCGCGACCAGGAGGATCTCGCTACCAGGGCGCTCGCCGTTCAGGAGCTCACTGGCCACCGATGCCTCAGCCTGCTGCGGGGTCGCAGTCTGCGTCCAGCCCCAGCCCGCCAGCACCGTCGCGAGCGACGCGGCGACGAGTCCCTGCCAGAACCAGCCGGCGAGCTCGTCCTCCCACGCGCGCCCACGCTGGCCAAGGCGGGCGCGAACACGCCCGACAAATGCCTCGTGATGCGGAGCCTCCAGTGCCTCGCGGAGCGCCGAGCCAAGCTCGACGTCGGGCGACGCATTGAAGGGCGACATGTCACTCATCCCATTCCTCCTTTACTGAGCCGAGCACCTTGCGCAGTGCCCGACGTCCATGGAACACATCCGACTTGACGGTCCCCTCGGGGATTCCCAACATCGCGGCAATTTCCGCCTGGGGATACCCCTCTGCATCAAACATCACCACCGCCAGCCGTTGCCGCTCGGGCAGGGTCGCCAGCGCCGCCTTCAACCGCTCCCCCAGATCGAGGGCCCCCGCCTCCCTGGCCGGGTCGTCCTTCGAGGCCGCCGAGATGAAGTCCAAGGACTCCGTCGTTCGAACCCGGCGACGCCGCCGGAGGTCCCGGGCAGCATTCACCACGATCTGCATCAGCCAGGGCCGAAAGGCGCGGCGAGGGTCGTACCGGTTGATCGCCTGCCAAGCAGAGAGAAACCCCTCCTGGGCCGCATCGTCCGCATCCTGCTGGTCCTCGAGGATGGTGTAGGCCACCCGTCGAGCCATCGGTGCGTGCCGGTCCACGAGCGCCCCGAAGGCGTCGGCATCCCCATTGGCAGCGCGCCCGGCGAGCGCGATTTCATCCACGCCCGTCATACGCGTCGGCCGGAGGGGAGGTTGACCATCAGCCGCGCGCCCGGTGGCTCAGGGCGCGCACCGCCAGGGCCGAGCCGACCACTGCCGAGACGATCGCCGAGACCAGGGCCGCCGAATAGGGGAAGAGCAGGTAGAGGACCGCCATGGCCAGCAACAGCAGCGCCAGGGGCCCGAACACCGCGGCCCGTGCCCCGGTCGCCAGACCGCCGGCAATGACCGCCGCGCCCCGGACCCGCTCCCACGGGCCGGGAAGGTGCCGCGCGCCCCCCTCGACCTTGGGCCCGAGGGCCATCCGCGGGGGCACCGCGCGCCCGAAGAGCGCCGGGACCCGCCGCGGCTGCAGCAGGATCTCCCGGGCCTGGGTCAGGTCGGCTCGGAATTGGTGCTCCATCGCCTCCCCCAGATCTTCATCGTCGATAAAGATATCGAGTTCCCAATTGGCCAGGAGACTCGAGGCGTTCAGGTTGCTCGACCCGATCCGACTGTAACGCCCATCGGCCACGATCGTCTTGGCGTGCAGCATCGGCCCCGCCCATTCCCAGATGCGCACCCCCGCCCGAAGGAGCGGGCGGTACCCCACCCGGGAGAGGTTCCGCACCATCGGGATGTCGCTGGACCCGGGGAGGAGCAGCCGGACATCGGCTCCGTCGCGGGCGGCATCCTGGAAGGCCTGGAACATCCGCTGGGGAGCCGAAAGGTACGCCTCGGTGACCCAGATCCGCTCGCCACTCACGCCCAGCAGGAGGTCAATGGTCCGGTAGGCGCGCTCGCGCCCCGGCTCGGTGGCCACCACCCGGACAACGGTTTCCCCTGCCGGGGCCACATCTGGGGCGATCTCGCTTGTTTCCGCGGGCGGCTGCCCCCCGGCAAAAGTCCACGCCCGAACAAAAGCACCGTCGAGGGCTCTCGCCGCCGGGCCGACGACGGCCACGGCCGTGTCGCGCCAGGGGAGGCGCGACTTGGCCGGATTGCCGATCCATTCCTCGCCGATGCAGAGGCCGCCCGTAACACCCATGCGGCCATCCACCACCAAGAGCTTGCGGTGATCGCGCGCAAAGAACACCAGCGGATCGCCGAGCCGGGGCGGCCCGAAGGCGCGCACCTCGACCCCTCCCTCCCGGAGCATCCGCCAGAAGCGCCGCGAGGTCGAGAAGGAGCCGGCCCAGTCGTACAGCACGCGCACCACGACGCCGGCCTTGGCCTTGGCGATCAGCGCCTCGGCAAAGCCCATCCCGACGGCGTCGTCGTGGATGATGTAGTTCTCGAAATGGATCCGGTGCGTGGCCGCGGCGATCTGCGCATGCATCGCCGCATACGTCTCGTGCCCGTCGATGAGGATGGTGACGTCGTTGCCGGGAATCGCCTGAATCCCGGCGGCGCGATCGAGCGCGCGCGGGAGCCCACCGGCACCGTGGCGGAGGCGTGCCGGCGGAACGGTCATGGGACGCCCAGGCCGAGCTCCCGTTCGTGGGGGCGGAGCGCGGTGAGCAGTTCGCGGATGAGGGCGTCGAGTGGCACTCCCAACTCCTCGGCACCGAGGCGCACGTCGTCGCGCGAGACGCCGCGGGCAAAGCCCTTGTCCTTGAGCTTCTTCAACACCGATGGGGCCTCAAGGTCGGCCAGCGACTTCGACGGCCGGACCAACCCACACGCCACCAGGAAGCCGGCCAGTTCATCGACGGCGAAGAGCACCTTGGCGATCGGCGTGGTGCGCGGCACGCCGGTGAATGCGGCGTGCCCGAGGATCGCCTGGCACCCCTCCTCGGGGAAGCCGAGCGCGCGCAGGTGACGCACGCCCTCGCTCGGATGTTCGGCGTCGGCGGCCTGGTCGGCGTTGGGGAAGCGCTCGTAATCGAAATCGTGCAGCAGTCCGACCACGCCCCACCACTCCGGATCGCCGTCATAGCGCGGCGCCATGTGGCGCATCGCCAACTCGACGGCGTGCATGTGCGCACGCAACGCTGGCGACGCCGTCCACTCGGTGACCAGCGCCAAGGCGCGCTCGCGGGGCCAGTCGGCCGACATCAGTGGACCGTGCCGCCCGGCTGCCCCTGCGGTGCCGTGGCCACGAACACCACGCGCGCCGCCTCGGCCGAATCGAGCAGCACCACAAAGGCATACTCGCCCGGGACGGAGAGCGGCAGGTCGAAGACCAGCACCAGCGGCGCGTCGAGGTCAGTCACCCCGGCCGGCGGCTCGTTGACTTCCATCATCCCGCTCTGTTCGAGCAGGGAGTCACCATTCGGATCCACCAGGCGCACGGTCACCTGGTGGGTGCCGACTTCCGTGCGGCGCCCGCGCAGGTGCACCACGAGGTGCGCCCGCGGATGCACCCCGGGAAACTGGCCCACCATCAGGTGCCGCCAGATCCCCATGATGGAGAGCTTGCCGTACTGATCGACCAGGGCATAGTCGGCGAGGACTGCGAGTTCGACGTGCAGGGGTCAGCTCACGCGAATGGAAGTGATCACGTCGCCCTGCCGGATCGCGTTGACCACGTCCATCCCCTCGGTCACCTGCCCGAAGACGGTGTGGACGCCGTCGAGGTGCGGCTGCGGCGAATGCGCGATGAAGAACTGCGAGCCGCCGGTGTTCTTGCCCGCGTGCGCCATCGACAGCGAACCAGCAGCGTGCTTGTGCGGATTGCCGGCGGTCTCGCACTTGATGGTCCACCCCGGACCGCCGGTGCCGACGCGCGGGTTGTTCGGATCCTTCGAGAGCGGATCGCCGCCCTGGATCACGAAGTTCGGGATGACGCGGTGGAAACGGACGCCGTCATAGAACTCGCTGTTGGCCAGCTTCTCGAAGTTCTCGACCGTGCCCGGCGCGGCCTCCGGAAAGAGCTCGGCCGTGATGGTGCCGCGGGCAGTGACGAGGGTGGCAGTCTTGGACATCGGGAGGATCCTCAGAAGGTAAGCGTCAAATATAGGCGAGGGCCGGAGAGGCGTGACCAGTGACCAGTGACCAGTGACCAGTGAACGACGTCCGGTGACCGGGCACGCGACACGGGTTACGGGTCACTCGTCACTGGTTACGGGTTACTGGTCCCGGCTCGGACAGAGGTCATTCAGCACGCACCCCCCGCACTTCGGCCGATTCGCGATGCACACCCGCCGCCCGTGCCAGATCAGCAAGTGGCTCACCAAGGTCCAGTCCTCGCGGGGGACCAGCGGCATCAGCTCCTGCTCCAGCTTGACGGCGTCGGCGCTCTTCGAGAGCCCGAGGAGACGGGAGAGCCGGATCACGTGGGTGTCCACGGTGATCCCTTCACTGAGCCCGAAGGCGTTGCCGAGCACCACGTTGGCGGTCTTGCGACCGACGCCGGGGAGCGGCCGCAGCTCGGCCATGGTGCGCGGCACCTCGCCGTCGAACTCGGCCACCAGCCCCTGCGCCATCCCGATGAGCGATTTCGCCTTGTTGCGGAAGAAACCGGTGGAGCGGATCAGCTCCTCGACATCCTCCTGCGTGGCGGCTGCGAGGGCATGCGCGTCGGGATAGCGGGCAAAGAGCGCCTGTGTCACGAGGTTCACGCGCACGTCGGTGCACTGCGCCGAGAGGATGGTCGCGGCCAGCAACTCGAAGGCGTTGCGATAGTCGAGTTCGCAATGCGCCGTGGGATACTCGGCCTTGAGGCGCGCGAGGATCTCGCGCACCCGGGCCGCCTTGGCGGCCTTCCCTTCCCGCGGCATCAGGGGTGGCGCGCGCGCGCGAAGCGGAGGAAGCCTTCGGCGTCGCGACAGTTCAGGATGTCGTCGCGTCCGAGGCCGCCCTTCCGCGCCACGCCGATTCCCCAGGTCACGTTGGCGAGCCCGGCGAGGTTGTGCGCGTCGCAGCCGATCGAGATCATCACGCCGGCCGCGCGCGCCGCGCGCAGCACGCGCCAGTCGAGGTCGAGGCGATGCGGATCGGCGTTGATCTCGATCGCCACCTTCCGCTCCGCCGCCACCGCAAAGACGCGATCGAGATCGATCGCATACGGCTCGCGCGCCAGCAGCAGGCGGCCCGTGGGATGCCCGAGGATGGTGAAGTACGGCGACTCCATCGCGCGACAGACGCGATCGGTCATCTCATCGCGCGAGAGCGTGAAGCGCGAGTGGATCGAGCCGATGACAAAATCGAAGCCGGCGAGGAGGTCGTCGTCGTAGTCGAGCGCACCGTCCACGAGGATGTCGCTCTCGATCCCCTTGAGCACGCGGATGCCGGGGTTGGCGGCGTTGACGGCATCGATCTCGTCCCACTGCCGGCGAATGTCGTCGGGCTGCATCCCGCCGGCATAGGCCGCGGCGCGCGAGTGGTCGGTGATGCCGAGATAGGCGTATCCCTCGGCGGCACAGGCCGCCGCGAGCTCGGCCACGCTGTTGCTGCCGTCGGAATACGTCGTGTGGCAATGCAGGAAGCCGCGCAGGTCGCCGCGTTCGAGCAGGCGGGGCAGCGGGGTGCCCAGCGCGGTGCCCGCTTCGCGCAGCTCGGGCGGGATCCACGGCAAGCCGATCGCCGCGTAGAGCGCCTCCTCGGTGGGCGTCGGCACGAAGCGACTCCCCTGCCAGAGGGCCGTGCCCGCGAGCGTGAAGCCGCCGCGCGTGGCATGCGCGGCGAGCGCGGCGAGATGCTCCGCGCTGCCGGTGGCCTGCACCAGCACGGCGCCGAGGTTCTGCGGCGGCGTGACGATCACCTGCACCGCCGTGCCGGCGGCCAGGCGCAGCGTGGCACGTCGCTCATCCTGCCCCGCGATCTCGCTGGCACCGGGCAGTGCACTGAGCTGGCGGAAGATCTCCTCGGGCGGCACGTCGGCCACGAGCACCACCACCAGTTCCCGCACCGTCTCCATGCGACGGCGCACCTCGCCGGCCACGTGCACCGCCACGACGTGTGGCACGCGCCCCAGGGCCTCGGCAAGCGTGGCCGCCTCGTCGGCGGCGTGATGGACCAATCGCGACTGGCTCGCCTCGCGAAGGAAGCCGATCCCCTTGAGGATGATCTGCGCGGTGCGCTCGCCGAAGCGAGGCAACGCGGCGAGGCGACCGTCGAGCGCGGCCACTTCGAGTTCGGCGAGCGTCTCGATGCCGAGCGTCTCGTGGATGGTGCGCACCTTGGAGACGCCAAGGCCGGAGATCTGCAGCATCTCGACGAGGCCCGAGGGGACCGCGCGCTGCAGCTCCTCGAGCAACTCGGCGCGACCGGTCTCGACCAGTTCGGTGATGGTCTGCAGGATCGCGGGACCGATCCCCTTGGCCTCGGCGAGCGAGCCGTCGGCGATGGCGTCGCTGAGCGAACCGGGGAAGCCCTCGACGGTCTTGGCCGCGGCGGTGAAGGCGCGCACGCGGAAGGTGTTCTCCCCCTTGAGTTCCAGATACGCGGCGATCTTCTCGAGTCCGCGCGCCACGCCCGTCCGATCCATCACGGCCATCTCAGCGCTCCTCCCCGAACCGACCGGCGCGCCACGCCAGGAGGAGGAGCTCCTCCGGCGCCGCCACCGCATGCAATCCCGCCAGCTCACCGCCCTCCATGGTCGGCGCGAAGAGTGGCGTGCCATCCTCGCGTTCGATCCGACCCGGCGGCGGGCCGGCGAGTGCCACCACCGCGAGGCCCGGCCGCTCCGGGTGCACGCCAAAGCACGCCACGACCTGGATCCGATCGTCCGCCGGCATCACGAACCATCCGTCGAGCGGCTCGTGCGGCTCGCCGTCGGTGAGCTGTGCCCAGACCAGGCGCGGCGCCAGTTGAATGTACTGCGTGGCCGCGGGAAGGGGCGCGATGGGGATCGTGGCGGGGTCGCAGAGGGCACGCGTCGCCGCCTCGTCGCAGTGTCGCGTCTGCGACCCTTCGGCCCAGAAGCGGTAGGCCGCATGCGTGAAGGCCACGAAGTCGTCCATTGCCTCGCCGATGCCGTCGTCCGGTCGCAGTTCCTGCAGCAAGTCGATCACCGCCTCGGCGAGGAGGAAGTGATCGAGATCGGGCGTCGGCCCCACGGCGTCGCGAATGTCGGGAAAGCGCGCCTCGGCGAGGCCCCCGAAGACGAGCGCGAAGGGATGCGGACGGTCGCTCATGCGCGCGGCAGGAACGGATCGAGCGCGGCCACCAACTCGGGCAGTGCCTCGACGTAGGGCACGTGGCCGCACGCCGGCAGCACGATGCAGGGCGCCTTGAGAGCGGCAGCCGTGGCTTGTGCCGTGGCCAGGGGAATCGGGTCGTCGTCGCCGTGCACCACGATGGCCGGCACCTCGAGCTGTGCCAGCGCGGGACGAAGATCGAAGTCGTCGCCGAGCGAGGCCCACACTTCCGATTGCGTGCGTCCGGTCACGCGGAACGGCGTGAGGTCGCGCGATCGGGCGGGATCGTGGAAATAGCCCGCCACCGCCAGTTCGAAGAGGCGCTGGTTGTAGGCGGGGATGTCGTGATGGCGCAGTCCGCTCTCCTGCAGCGCCTTCCGCGCCGCGAGCAGCTCGGGCGTGGCGTTGCGCGCGGCGAGGTCGGCCTCGTAACCGGCGCGCTCGTGCATCGCCGCGGGTGCCGGCGACACCAGCGCGAGCGACGCGACCCGCGTCGGATGGGTCGTGGCGTAGAGCATCGCCAGCAACGCGCCCCACGAATAGCCGACCAGATGCAACTGCTCGAGGCCCCAGATGTCGCGCAACGACTCGAGGTCGGCCACCTGCTCGCGCCAGCCCACGGGCACGTCACGTGACACGGCCGATTGCCCGCCGCCACGCTGGTCGTAGTAGACCAGGGTGCGGCCGCGGGCGAGCGCATCCATGCCGGGGAGGAGATAGTCGTGGTGGGCCCCGGGGCCGCCGTGCAGCACGACCACCTCGGGCCCGGTGCCGATGCGCCGCTCGAAGAGCGTGACGCCGCGCAGTTGTCGCGTCGTGGTGGTGACCGTCACAGCAGGACCGCGAGCGCCTCCGCCACCTGCCGCACGGCGCGCTCCTCATCCGGGGTGAACGGATCGAGGACATCGGAGTCCACGTCGATCTGGCCGAGGATCTGCGCGCCGCGACGGATCAGCACCACCAGTTCGGAGCGCGTGAAGAGGTTGCAGGCGATGTAGTTCTCGCGCCCCTGCACGTCGCCGACGTTCTGGTCCTGCCCCGTCGCCACGGCGGTGCCGCAGACGCCCTTGCCGACCGGAATGCGGTCGTGGTCGGTGTCGCGCCCGCTGTAGGCCTCGAGCACCAGCTCGTCACCGTGGAGCATGTACATGTACACCGACGTGTACGGCGCGCCGGCGTCGCGGATCAACTCGGCGGCGAGCCGGAGCAGTTCCACGCGCGGCGTCTCGTGATTGAACGCGGCGCGCAGGCGGGTGACGACCCGGTCGGCGTCGAGGACCGGCATGCTCACGTCCCGGGCCGCACGCTGAGGATCACGGGCACCTTCTGCTGCTTGCCGCCACGGATGAAGATCACTTCCAGCGTGTCGCCCGGACGCTTGGCGCGGAGCACGGTGACCATCGCCTGCAGGTCGGGGGTGTCGGTGCCGCCCATCTTCATGATGGTGTCACCCGCCTTGAGACCGGCCTTCTGCGCCGGGGAGCCATCGCTGACGCCGGAGAGCAGGATCCCGCCGAAGGAGTTGTCCATGTCCGGCACCGAGCCGAACCACGCGCCATAGCCCGTGGTGGCGGCCGGCGGGGCCGGCGGGGCCTTCCGGGTGGTGTCCACCCGCCCCTGGGCGGCGGCGGGGGAGGCGAGGGCGGCAAGCGCAGCAAGCGTCAGGAGGACGCGCATGAGGCATTCCTGGTTGGAGTACCCCTAGATTCTAGTGGTCTCGACCCCTCCAGACCACGCCGGGTACCGTGTCCCCTCGACTCTTCGCGTTGATTCCCGCCGCCGTGGCCATCAACCTGGTCATCGGCCGACTCGTGGCCGAACTCGCCCTCCCGGTCTACCTCGACACCCTCGGGACCATGCTTGTGGCCATCCTCGCCGGCCTCCCCGGGGGCCTGCTGGTGGGCACCATCTCGCAATTGCTGGCCGGGATGCTCTCGGGGTACCAGTGGTTGGCCTTCGTGCCCATCCAGTGGCTGATTGCGCTGCTGGCGGCCGGGGCGGCGCGGAGCGGGGGCTTTGCGGGGCCGTGGCGGAGCGGACTCTGGGGGGCGGCCTGCGGCCTCGCCTGCGGCGCCGCCTCGGCCGTGATCTCCTACCTGCTCTTCAAGGGCGTCACCGCGGGCGGAGTGACCGCGGTCGGCACCCTGCTCCGCTCGCTCGGCGCCCCGCTGCCCGTGGCCGTGACCGCGGCCTCGGTCAGCACCGACCTGCTGGACAAGACGATCGCCTTTATGGTGGTCGGCGCGCTGTTGCGCGCCTTGCCGCGCCGGATCCTCGGACGCTTTCCGTTGGCGGCCCGCGCCGTGGGCCGATGAGGGAGCCGTTGGCCCGCCGGGCGCACCCGTTCACTGCCGGCAGCGTGGCCTTGCTGCTGGTGCTGCTCGCGGTGCTGGTGCCGGCACCCAATGGTCCACCGCTGCTCTACGCCGCGGTCTGCCTCGTGGCGGTCGCCGCGGGGGTCGGACGCGCCGTGCTCCTCGGTCTGGTGGTGGCCGCCCCGCTCTGGCTCCTGCTCTTCCTGATGCACGGCGTGCTCGGCGAGGGCCCGCGCGTGGCCGCGCCGTGGGGCGCCACGCTTTCGCAGAGCGGCCTCGCGTGGGCACTCGAGCAGGGGAGTCGCCTCGCCGCGATCGTCACCGCGTCGCTCGGCTTTGCGCGCGCCTTCGACCCGCATCGCTTTCTG
This sequence comes from Gemmatimonadales bacterium, assembly GCA_033764505.1. GTDB lineage: Bacteria > Gemmatimonadota > Gemmatimonadetes > Gemmatimonadales > GWC2-71-9 > Palsa-1233. Next base: position 9,035 of record JANRIW010000028.1, on the reverse strand, counting down.
CAAGCGGCGATTGCCCGGCGCTGGCCCTTTGCCGCGGCCTTCCTCGTGGTGGCCACGCTCGACGCGATGACCCGATTTGGCGAGCAGGCCACCCGCCTGCGCGAGGCCCAGCGCACTCGCGGCCTCAAGGTCCGGGGCTCCCTCGCCACGCGCGCCCGCGCCATTCCCGCGCTGGTCTTTCCGCTGCTGCTCGCCTCGCTCACCGAGGCTGACGAGCATGCGCTCGCCCTCGAAACGCGCGGCCTCACGGCATCAGGCGTCCGCACCGCACTCGATCCGCCGCGTGACACCATTCTCGACCACGCCGTGCGCTGGGCGGCACTGCTGCTGTTCGTGGCCACACTCTGGTGGCGACTCGCCGCATGACGGCGCTCACCACCGAGGCGCTGCGTCTTCGCTACCCTGCCCAACCAACCTGGGCGGTGGACGACGTCACGCTCACCATCCATCCCCGCGAAGTCACCTGGCTCACCGGCGCCCTCGGTGCGGGCACCAGCACGCTCTTGCTCGCACTCGCCGGCCTGGCGCCGCGCCTCACCGGTGGCGAGCGCAGCGGCATGGTGCGATTTGGCGACGACGATCCCGCCACGCTGGCACCGCTGCCGAGCGGCATTGCCTACCTCGGGCCGACGCCGGCGCTGCAGTTGAGCGGCATCGGGCGCACGGTGCGCGACGAGATCGCGATCGGTCCGATGAACCTCGGCTGGCCGGTGGAGCGCCTGCGGACCGCGGTGGAGGGCGTGCTCGAACGGCTGGAGATCACCCATCTCGCCGATCGCGCACCGCGCGAACTCTCCGGTGGCGAGCAGCAGCGCGTGCTGCTTGCGGCGCTGGCCGTGACCACGCCGCGCCTCTGGTTGCTCGACGAACCGTTCTCCGCCCTCGACGCGGCGGGGCGCGCGCAGGTCGGGCGCTGGCTGCGCGAGCTCGCCACCGCCGGCGCCGTGGTGGTGATCGCCTGCGACGAAGCCGATACGATGCGACCGCTCGCCGACCGGTTGATCGTGATGCAGCAGGGCCGCGTCGCCCTCGATGGTGCACCGGACACGTTGCTCGCCGGTGATGCCCTCGCCGCGACCGGCGCGGCGAGTACCGAGGCGGCCATGCTCGCTGCGCTCGCGGGCATCGCGGCACCGCGCCCGCTCGACACCGAGGCCCTGTTGGTTCGCGCCGGACTGTCGCCACGCGGGTTGCCCCTCGATGTCGCGACGTCAGCCGTCCCACCTGCATCCACCGCCCTGCTCGATTGTCGCGGCGTGCACTTCGAGTACCTGGGGGGACCCGCGGTGTTGCGTGGCATTGAGCTCGCCGTGCATCCCGGCGATGCCGTTGGACTCTTCGGCGTCAACGGCGCCGGCAAGTCCACGCTGTTGCGCCTGGCCATGGCGCTTGATCATCCCCGCGAGGGCGTGGTGCGCGTGTTGGGACGCGACACACACGGCGCCCACCCCGAGGATTTCGCACCCACGGTCGGCTTCCTCTTTCAGCAGCCGGAGCGGCAGCTCTTCTCGGCGTCGGTGCGCGCCGAATGTGCCGTGGGGCCGCGACTGGCCGGGTGGTCCGCCGCGCGAACCCACGAGGCCGTCGGCGCCGTGCTCGAGGAGTTGGGCCTCACCGACGTGGCCGAGGAACACCCCTACGACCTCCCCCTGCCACGCCGCCGGCTCGTGGCGCTCGCCGCGGTCCTCATCACCGACCCGGCGCTCTTGCTGCTCGACGAGCCGACGGCCGCCCTCGACGGTGCCTCGCGTGATCGCGTCGCCGCCGTGATCCGGGCCCGAGTGGCGCGCGGCCGGGCCGTGCTGGCGATCACCCACGATGCCGTCTTCGCGCATGAGGCGCTCGATCGCGGGCTCCTGCTGGTCGCGGGCCGCGTGGCCATGGCGGCCCCGATGCGGGGTCTGCTGCGCGCCCTGGGAGGGCGGCTGCCAGCGGCGTTGTCCGTGGCCGCGGCGCTGGAACTGCCGGCCGGGGAAGATCGCCGGGTGGCGGTGTCCCGGCGCCTTTTCCACGCCGTTCCGCAGTAGATTACGGCATGCCCGTCCCACTGATTGCCATGCTCGCCGCCTCCATCCATGAGGCGCAGGCCGAGGGGGTCGATCCCGCCTCGACGACGCGCGCCATCTCCCTGCTGGCGCGCGCGGCGGAGGGTACACCATTCTCGCTCTCCGTCACGGGCGACGACCTCCTGGTGAACGATGTGCGCCTGGATCCCGACGCCCCCGGCGTGATGCAGGTATACCGGGCGCTTCGCGCGCATCAGCTCTCGCGCCTGCAATTGCCGCGCGGCATGGACACCGCGCTCTGGCACGAGTTGGTCGAGATGCTCGCCGCGGCGCCGGGACTCTACCCGACCGCCGGCAAGTTCGCCGAGGCCTTGCAGGTGGCGTTGCCGGGCTCGGTGGCCGAGGGTGTGGCCAACGGGACGACCGCCAACGATTCTCCCTCGCACCCGGTGCTGCCGAGCAGTCAGTTCGGGCTGGCAGCCGCCCCGGTACCGCTCGGCTCACCCGCGGGTGAACGCTCTGACCTCTCGGCCCGGCTCGATCCGCTGATTGCCCAGGGGCGCGAGGCACTCGACCACAACGACCTCGCGACGCTGGCGGAGACGTTGTTGCAGTTGGCCGACCTCGAGCGGGAGAGCGGCGACTCGGCCAGCGTGGCCGCCGAGCGGCGCCGGCTGGCGCCCCCACCGGTGTTGGAGGCCATGGCGCATCAGCTCCCGGACCCGAACACGGCGCTGGTGATCGGGCGCGCGCTGCGCGGCCTCGGGGCCGATGCCGCCGACGCGATCGTGGCGGCGATGCGTGATGCGGAGCACCGCCCCGCGCGACGCGTGTACATCCAGGCGTTGGCGGAAATTCCGGAGTCCGCCGAGACCATCCTCGCCGCGCTCTCCGGAACCGAGCCGCGCCTCCTGGCCGACGTGGCCGATGCGGCGGGCCGACGCGCCCTCGACGAGGCCGTGCCGGCACTGAAGATCCTGCTGAAGCATCATGACGAGGAAGTGCGCACGGCCGCCTGGCATGCGCTCGAACAGGTGGGCACCCCCGAGGCGCGGCGCGCACTCGAGGGGTAGTCGACCGTCCTACCGCGGGACCAGATCCGTCTCCAACTCGAGCCGACGCGCCGTCGCGGCCAGCAGGGCCGCGGTGTGCTCGATGTCGCTGAGCGCCACCAGCTCGTTCGGCGAGTGCATGTAGCGGAGCGGCACCGAGATCAGCGCCGTCGCGACGCCGCGATGCGCCGTGAAGATCGCGTCGGCATCGGTGCCGGTGAAGCGCGCCGCGGCGTGCACGGTGTAGGGAATCCCTTCCGCACGTGCGGTCTCCACCAACAAGTCGAAGAGCACCGGATTCACCGCAGCACCGCGCGAGAGCACGGGACCGCCGCCGAGCTTCACCTCGCCGTGGCGCTTCTTCTCGACGCCCGGCGAGTCGGTGGCGTGCGTCACGTCCACCACGAACGCCGCGTGCGCCTGCAGGGCAACGGCCGACGTGCGGGCCCCACCGCCGGAGTACGCGATCTCTTCCTGCGTGGTGGCCACGGCCGTGACCGGAAGCTTCGGCCGATCGCCGGCGAGTCGGCGCAACGCCTCGAGCACCACAAAGGCGCCGATCCGGTTGTCGAGCGAGCGGGAGACGAGGCGGTCGTTGGGGAGCCGCGTCACGGTCGAACCGAGGACGCCGGCGTCGCCCACCGACACGCGCGCCAGCGCCTCGTCGCGCGAGGTGGCGCCGATGTCGATCCACAGGTCGTGCGGCTTCGAGAGCTTGTCGCGCTCGGTGGTGTCCATCAGGTGGATCGCCTGCTTGCCGATCACGCCGTGGACCGGTCCGCCACGACCCAGGAGGACCACCCGCTGGCCCACGAAGACCTGCGGATCCCAGCCGCCGATCGGCTCGAAGAAGCAGAACCCCTGCTCGTCGATGTGGACCAGCATCACGCCGATCTCGTCGATGTGCCCGGCGAACATGATCCGCGGGGCGTCCGACGCGCCGCTGGCCGGGTGCACCGTGGCGAAGGAGTTGCCGCCGACATCGGCGCGCACCTCGTCGGCAAAGGCGGCGGCCTGGCGCCAGATGCGGGCGGGGGCCTGCTCGAAGCCGGACGGACCCGCGGCGTCGAGGAGGCGGGTGAGGAGGTCGAGGGAAGAATCGTTCATGCGTGGAGTATAGAGGGTGAACGGTGAACGGTGAACGGTCAACGGGGCGCGGCCGCGGGCCGCGCGGGTGAGGAGTGAGGGGGAACAGCCACAGCACCCTTACCCCTAACCCCTCACCAGCTCCCGTTCACCGTTCACCGTTCACCGTTCACCGCTTACGTTTGCACCCCATGTCCGCCCCCCTCCGCACCACCCTCGCCTCCATCTGGACCTGGACCCTCCTCGCCATGGCGCTGGTGGTGACCCTGCCGTGCGTCCTGCTCTACCGCGGGGTGGCCTGGCCGTGGGACCGCTGGAATTACCGCGGCGGGCGCTGGTTCCGGAACATCGGCCCCTTCGTGGCGGCGATCACGCCGCGGTGGCGCTTCGAGACGCGCGGACCGATCCCTGCCAATCCCCGGCACCCGTATGTGGTGGTCTCGAACCACGAGTCGTTCGCCGACATGCTGCTGCTCACCCACCTTCCGTGGGAGATGAAGTGGCTCAGCAAGGTCGAGATCTTCCGGATCCCCTTCCTCGGCTGGCTGCTCTGGGCGGCGATGGACATCGGGGTGAAGCGCGGGCGGGGGACGAGCGCCAAGGACGCGATGAACGAATGCAAGCGGCGGCTGCGGGACAAGGTGTCGGTGATGATCTTCCCGGAGGGGACCCGATCGCCCGACACCGAGATGTTGCCGTTCAAGGACGGCGCCTTCCGGCTCGCCGTGGAAGCCGGCGTCCCGATCCTGCCGCTGGCGCTCTACGGCACGCGCGACGCCATCGCCAAGCACGATTGGCGCATCGGCCGGGCGCACGCGATCGTCGAGGTGCTCGCGCCCGAGCCGACCGACGGCCTCACGCTGGCGGACGTGCCCGCACTCCGCGAGCGGGTGCGCTCACGGATCCAGGACGCACGCAACACCCTCCGCGACGAACTGCGTCGCGAAGGGTCGTCCTGATCAGCTCCGACGGGCCAGCCGCACCTCGCGCAATCCCGGCAATACCACCGCCAGCGTCGCGAGCATCCACCCGCCGAGCATCGGCCAGCGCAGTGTCGGACTCTGCTCCACGTCGGTGAAGAAGAGCACCGTCAGCGCCACCGCATCCACCACCACCACGCCAAGCACCATCCGCAGCACCGCCGCGCGAATGCGCGCGATCCGCTCCGCCGCGTCGCTCATCGCTTGGCGTAGACGGTTGCCTTCCCCTTCGCATCGAAGGTATAGACCGTGTAGCGCTGCGGCGGACCCTGCTCCATCCCGGGCGAGCCGATCGGCATCCCCGGCACGCTGATCCCCTTCACGCCGGCCGGCTTGGTGGTCAGCAGCTGCTTGACCAGCTCCGCGGGCACGTGCCCCTCGACGACGTACCCGCCGACGAACGCCGTGTGACACGACTCCAGCTCGGGCGTCACGCCGTTGGCCCGCTTGAGCGAGGTCAGGTCCTCACGCGGCTCGACGGTGATCTTGAAGCCCTTCGACTTCATGTAGTCCACCCATGCCGTGCAGCACCCGCAACTGGGTGACTTCACCACGCGCATCGGTGGCAACGGGTCGGTCGCCGGGGCACGCGTGGCGGTGGCGACGGAGGCGGCACCGAGGAGGAGGAGCACGGGGACGACGGAGTGGAGGCGCATTCGGGTGCCTACAGTGAGGGGTCGTAGGTCATACGTCGTAAGTCATAAGTCGTAAGTCGTAGGCCGCGGGTCGGTCGTCTTCGACCTATGACCTGCGACCTACGACCTATGACCTGTTCAGATCAGTCCCGAACCAGAATCAAGAACTTCCCACCATCCCAGAACCCGGGCGACGAGATGTGCAGATCCCCCTTCACCTTGCCGTTCGACATCACGGTGGAGGAGAGGAAGGCCGGGCTCTGCCGCGTCACGATCCGGTACTCCTTGTTCGGCTCCGGCACGGTGAGCACGGTGTCGCGACGACGGTCCAGCCGCTGGAAGAGCTCCGGCTTGAGCTCGCGGGCCGGCTGCAGCGTCTTGCTGCCGAAGACCAGGAACTTGCTCCCCTCGGCCACCAGGATGCCGCGCTTGGTCAGCTCGTCCTTGGTGCCGACGGCGTAGTACACCACGTTCGACTCGTCGATCACCCGACCGAGGGTGTCCTGCACCGCCAGCTTCTCGGTGGTGAGCACCGCGGCCACCTGGTTGAGCGTGTCCACGCGGGAGGTCAGCGCGGCGATCTGGACCTTCTGCTCGGAGATCATGACTTCCTGCTCCATCGCCGCGGCACGCAGCCCCTCGATGGACTTCTGGAAGCTCTCGAGCTGCGCCACGAGGCGGGTACGCTCGGCGCTGAGGCCGCCGATCCGCTTCTTCTGGTCCTCGATGGTCTTCTCGGCGGCGTCGAGGCGGGCAATGACCTCGCGCACCTTGCCGAGCAGGACCGCGCGCTCCTCGGCGCGACCGGCGATTGCCCGCTCGCCACCGCCCGTCGGGGAGATGCCCAGCGACTTGACCCGGGCCAGGTCGGCGTTGATCTCGGTCACCATCTGGGTGGCCGCGAGCACGTCGGACACCAGGGAGTCCTTCTGTTCCGCCACCCGCTGCTGCTCGAGCACGAGCTGGTCATACTGCTTCTTGCTGACGCACCCGCCGAGCGCGACAATGGCCGAGAGGGCCAGGACGATCTTCCGCATGAGCAAATCCTGTGAGAGTGAACGTCCCCGGTGACGAGGACTCGACCGAACGATGCACACATCGTCGCTGGCGGACCAGCCCCCGGGGGGGCGAAATTGTCCTCCATCTCCGGCCCGGAACCACCATGCGACGCCCGATTGCCCTGTTCCTGACCCTGTTGGCGGCCCTTCCCCTCCCCGGGATGGCCCAGGGCGGGGGCGCGCGCACGGCCACCCTCATGCACCTCAACGACGTCTATGAAATCACCCCGACCGGCGACGGCGAGAGCGGCGGGCTGGCCCGGGTGGCCACCCTTCGCCACCAGCTCCGGCGCAGTGTCCCGGGCCTGATCACCACCCTCGGCGGCGACTTCCTCTCGCCCTCGGCCCTCGGCCTCGCCGAGGTGGGCGGGGGACGGCTTGCGGGCAAGCAGATGGTGGCCGTCCTCAATGCCGTGGGGGTCAACTGGGCCACCCTCGGCAACCACGAATTCGACGTGCGCGAGGCGGAGTTCCGCAGCCGGATGGCCGAGGCGCGCTTTCGCGTGGTGGTGGCCAACGTGACCGACACCGCCGGTCAGCTCTTTCCCAACACGGTACGTCATGCGGTCCTCCGGGTCCGCACCGCCGGGGGCACGCTCCGCCTCGGCCTGGTGGGCGTGGTCCTCGCCGACAACAACCCGTCGTGGGTCCGCTTCGAAGACCCGATCGCCTCGGTCCAGCGCGAGGTCAAGGCGCTCGCCGACTCCTCCGTCGATGCGATCATCGCCCTGACGCACCTGACCCTGGCGCAGGACCAGCAACTCGCCGAGCAGGTGCCGGAGCTGGCCTTGCTGATGGGCGGGCACGAGCACGAGAACTACCTGATCCGCCGCGGCCCGCACTTCACGCCGATCGTCAAGGCCGATGCCAATGTCCGCACCGTGGCCGTCGTCGCGCTGACGGTGCCGCGGCGCGGCGCCCGGGCCGTGGTGAGTGTGCGCTTCGTCCCGATCGATGCGTCCCTGCGCGCAGATCCGGTCGTCGCGAGGGAAGCCGCGAACTGGGTGCGGCTCGGCGACTCCGCCTTCCGGGCGGCCGGCCTCGATCCGACCGCCACCGTGACCACGCTGACGGAGGCGCTCGATGGCCGCGAATCCACGGTGCGCGTACGCGAGGGACGGCTCACCGCACTGATCGCCGAGGCGCTGCGGGCCGACGTGCCGCGCGCGGAGGTGGGACTGATGAACGGCGGATCGATCCGGATCGACGACGTCATCGCGCCGGGCCCGATCACCCAGTACGACGTGATCCGCATTCTTCCCTTCGGCGGACGGGTGAGCGGCACGACCATGACCGGGGCGTTGCTGCGGCAGGTGATGGACCAGGGCACGGCCAACCGCGGCAGCGGCGGCTTCCTGCACGTGGCCGGCGCGGTGCGCGACGGCGATCGCTGGTTGATTGGCGGTGCCCCGCTCGATCCGGCACGGCGCTACACGGTGGCCACCACTGACTTCCTCCTTACCGGTCGCGAGCGGGGACTTGGCTACCTTGTTCCGGGCAACCCCGGACTCGGGCCGATCACCGAGTACCGCGACATCCGACAGGCGGTGATGGATCGTCTCCGCGCCGTCTATGGTACCCCTTGAGTCACCACGTCTCCGTTCCCTTCACGCCAGGACGATGATGTCACCCACGCACGCCACGCCCCTGTTCGCCCTCGCGCTGCTCGCCACCGCCTGTGCACCGCCCCAGCAGCGCGGCATGCCGGTGGTGCCCGCCCCATCGGCGGTGCCTGAGCGGATCGTGGCCCCCTCCGTTCCGACGCTCGAAGGGATGCCGGCCGCCGTCCGCGTCGGCTTTGCCGTGCATGTCTCGGGGATGGTGCCGGTGGATTCGGCCGGACGCCTGGTCGGCACCGACCTCGCCGGGCAGGCGCGGCAAGCACTCGGCAACCTGGTCACCGTGGTGCGCGCCGCCCGCGGCGTCCCGGGCGACGTGGTGCGGCTGACGGTCTACCTGCGCGACCCGTCGACCGAAGCCGTCGAGACGATCCGTCGCGCCGTGCTCGAGGTGCTCGGCAGCGACGCACCGCCGGCCCTCACCGTGGTGGGAATGACCGCCATGCCGGAACCGGCCATGCGCGTGATGATCGAGGGCGTGGCCCAGCTGCGGAGCGAGTTTCCGGATCGGATGAGACGGCAGTAATCGAGAAGCGAGTGGCGCGACGCGTGGAGGGGGGCGAGGGGGGGGGGGCAGTCCCCGGGGGCCCGCCTCTCGG
>JANRIW010000027.1:0-196337 GCA_033764505.1 Gemmatimonadales bacterium | reverse complement strand
GCGGTCGTCAGTTCAAATCTGACCAGTGGCTCTGCTGTCGATGCACAAAACCTCGCAACATCCGCAACGGCGTCTCCTCGGAGGCGCCGTTGTTCTGTCATGCCCCCAGGTTGGCCGGAAGCAGCTCGCGGTAGTGTTGGTCCAGTCGGTCGAGCTCCTCGGCCCAGGAGAGGCGCTCGGCGGTCTGCCGGCCTCCCGCCCCGAGCCGACGTGCGAGCTCGGGCGTCGTGGCCACGCGCACGATGGCCTCCGCCATCGCCGCCACGTCGCCCGGCGGATAGGCGAGGCCGTTCTCGTCGTCGCGCAGGTGGTCGGCGACGCCACCGGCTGGTGCCGCGATCACTGGCAGCCCGCTCGCCATCGCCTCGAGAATCACCAGGCCGAGCGTCTCGGTATGCGAGGCGAAGAGGAAGGCGTCGGCGGAGGCGTAGAGCGTCGGCAAGACGGTGCGACGATCGAGGTTGCCGAGGAAGGTGACATCGGGGGATGCCATGGCGCGAAGGGTGGGACGCGCGGGCCCGTCGCCCGCGATGATCAGGTGCGTCGACACGTTGGCCGGGAGCAGCCCACGGGCGAGTCGAAACGACTCGAGGATGCGTTCGACGCCCTTCTCGGCCGCGAGTCGGCCAACATGCAGGAAGACCACGGTCTCGTCCGTCACACCAGGAATGGTGATCGTCGAGCAATCGCGGTGTGCCGGGTCAAACAGGGTCAGGTCGACGCCACGTCCCCAGAGCGCCGCCCGGTGTACACCCAGTGCCTCGAGTTCGGCGACCGCCACACTGCCGGGCGTGAACACGCGGGCGCTCCGCCGGTGAAAGCGCGCGAGGTAGCGCTGCACCATGCCGCGGAGGCTTGGCACGCCATACGCCTCGGTGTACCGCGAGAAGTCGGTGTGATACGACGACACCGACACGATGCCACGTTTCAGCGCCTCGCGCTGCCCCATCCACCCGATCATGAACTCGGTCGCCGAGTGCACGATGTCGGGTCGCACGCGGTCCATCACCTGCCTCACCGTCTTCCGCCGTGGTGCGGCGAGCCGGATGTCGGGATAGCCCGGCATCGGGACGCTCGCGATGACGGCGTCCTCGCGCGACGCCCCACCGTGCTCGGCGCCCTTGAACACATCCGCGAGTCCGTCGGGATAGCGCGGCGAGATCACGGTGACCTCCCAGCCGCGCCGTCGCAGTCCCTCGACGGAGAGTGCGGTCACGACGGAGACGCCGTTGACCTGCGGCGGATAGGTGTCGGTGCAGTAGAGTGCGCGAAGGGTGCGTGTCATGGGGGAGGAGGAACATAGGAGCGGATCACGGTGGCGTGACGACGAGGTCACGACTTGGTGTGCCGTTCATTCGGCTCGCGATCAGATCTGTACACGTCCTCGACCTGACCGTCATCACATCGTGGCATTGCGAGGGAAGGTTTGGTGCGTCTCGCGTGCCGCGCTCGCGGCCAGGAGGATGTCCATGCGCGCTCCCGATGGAATCACCCGCGTGATCGTCGTCGTGCTGGACGGCCTCCGACCCGACGCCATCCACCGCCTCGCGCTGCCGTGTCTCTCCCCACTGCTGGAACGCTCGGCGCACACGCTCGAGGGGCGCACCGTGCGTCCCAGTGTCACCGCTGCGGCCCTGGCGTCGCTCTTCACCGGGGTCACGCCGGAACACCACGGCATCCGAAGCGAGCGGATGCTCTGGGGCGCCATGGGCAAGCGCCTGACACTGCTGCCGCGGGTGCTCAGTCGGGCCGGGGTGCCGGTCACCGGGCACATGCGCCGGCTGCCCAACGGCTTCCGGACGCTGGGCACGGCCGTCGCGGCGCGGCTCGGCGTGCGCGCACGCTTCGCCGGCACCAACGCGGCCGGCATTCTCGATGCCTCGCTGCCGATGCTCACCGCACAGCCCCGCGGCGTGCACTACTTCCACTGGCCCGATGCCGACGATGCCGGACACGCCGCAGGTTGGATGTCCCCTGGTTACGAGGTGGCCGCGCACGGTGTCGACGCGGCGCTCGCCCGCCTGCTTCGCGTGACGGGAGCACTGGACGATCCGGGCACGGTCTGCATTGCCCTGGCCGATCACGGCGGCGGCGGGCACAGCACGCACGATCACGACAGTGACCATCCCCTCGACACCACCATTCCGATCGTGGTTGCCGGGGGACAAGTCCAGCCGACCGTCCTCGCTTCCGGCAGCTCACCGCTCGATGTCTGCGCCACGATTCCCTGGCTCTTCGGGATCGCGGCGCCACCCGAATGGAGCGGGCGGCCGCTCGCCGCAGCGTTCCGCACCGGGACGCCGGGTGCGGCCGCACTGGAGGTGGCGGCGTGACCGCGGCCGTGCGCTGGATGCGTCGGCTCGATCACCACGATCGCGGCCTGCTCGCGCGGATGGCACTCGCCGAAGGGGTCGCCGCGCGGCACCGCCGGGGTTGGATCGTCGTGACCCACGCCGGCGGAGCGGTGGTGACGATCGCCTCGGTGATCCTTCCGTTCATCGCCGACCTCTGGTCGCAGGCGCTGAGCACACGGGCGGCGGTCAGCCTCACCATCTCACACCTGATCGTGCAGCTGGTCAAGCGCAGCGTCAATCGCGCCCGCCCCGACACCACGGCGCACATCCCGTGTCCCGACTGCTTCTCGTTTCCATCGGGCCACGCGACGGCGGCGCTCGCGGTGGCGCTCACCTACGCGCTCGCCGCACCACTGGTGGCCGTTCCGCTGGTGGGCTTCGCGCTTATCGTCGGTTGGAGTCGCGTCAAGCTCGGGGTGCACTATCCCGGGGACGTCGTCATGGGGCAGCTGATCGCGGTGGCAACGGTGGCCATCGTCTCCGGAGTCATGTGACGCAAGCGGACTTGCGGCGGAGTCGTGCCCTGCTCGTCGCGCGTTCGTGACGGTCGGGCGCGAGACTCGATCATGCGCATCGCAATCTTCTCGGAAGTGTACTGGCCGATGGTCAGCGGCGTGTCGTTGGTGCTGCAGCGCCTGGTGGGCGCGCTGCAGCAGCGCGGTCACCTTGTCCGGGTGTACGCCCCGTCGTACGCGCTCCCGCACGACGCGAGTGATCGCGACCATGTCTTCCGCGTTCCATCGCGGCGACTCTTCCTCTATCCGGATGTGCAGTGGGGCTTTCCGGAGCGCGAGGCCATCCGCGCCGACTTCGCGGCCTTCCGGCCGGACGTCGTGCACGTGGCGACCGAGTTCGCGATGGGGGTCACCGGCGTGAGTCTCGCGGCGGAGTTTGAAGTGCCGGTGATCGCGTCCGCCCACACCGACTACGAACGCTACTCGTCGCGCTACCGACTCGACTGGTTGATGCCCGCCGGCTGGCGCTACCTCCGCTGGTTCTACGGGCACGCGGCGCGCGTGCTGGTGCCCTCGCGCCCCTACGAGCGACACCTGCATCGTCGCGGCGTGCGGCACACCGCGATCTGGAGCCGGGGTGTGGACTCGGCGATGTTCAGCCCCACACACCGATCGGAAGCCACCCGCGCCGCGCTCGGGATCACCCCCGACCAGCTGATGGTGCTCTGCGTCGGGCGACTGGCAGCCGAGAAGAACATTCCCGTTCTGCTTGAGGCGTGGCAGCGGCTCGGCGAGCGCGCGGCCAACGCCAGACTCGTGCTGGTCGGCACGGGGCCGCTCGAGGCGGAACTGCGCATGCGCGCCCCCGCAGGGGTGATCTGCGCCGGCGTGCGCACCGGGGCCGAGCTGTCCGCCACGTACGCCTCGGCGGATCTCTTCGCCTTTCCCTCCAGCACCGAGACCTTCGGCAACGTGCTCCTCGAGGCGATGGCATCGGGACTCCCCTCAATTGCCGTTGGCGCTGGCGGCGTCCTCGACTTCGCCGAGCACGAGGTCAATGCATGGCTGGTGGCGCCGGACGATGCCGCATCGTTTGCTGAGGGCCTCACACGCCTGCTCGACGACGCTGCGCTCCACCTCCGCCTCGCCAAGGGAGGTGTGGCCACCGCCTCGGCGCGCGACTGGCGGTCGATCTTCACCGGCGTGATTGCGGAGTACGAGCGCGCCCTCACGCTGGCACGGCTCGACCGCGCGGCGTGAGGGGCCATGCCCGCGCCTGAACTGACGTTGCCGATGATCGGACATGGAGCCTGCGGGGTGCTCCTTGCCGCCGACCTCGCGGCACGAAGCGTTCGGCTCATGGCGCTGACCGCAGGCGCAGGATCCCGACTCACCTCGATCGATGCGCTGGGTATCAACCTGCTCGCGGATGCTGGAGCGGCCATCACGCCGATGCGCTTTGGGGGAGAGCCCGCACGGGTGGCAGGGCTGGCCAGCGCCGGCGTGCGCATGCCAGCAATCGCGGCGACGATCGGGTGGGAGCTCGTCACGGCCTGGCCGACCTTGCTCGTCATGGCATCGGCGCTCCTGGTCGTGACAGCGCCCGACTGGGTGGTCACGACGTGGCCGATTGTGGCATCGCGCGCAACTCAGGCGTGGCCCGTGCTGGTGATCGCGGCACTGCTGGGGGTGGTGTCCCTCATCGCAGCCCAACGGCTCCGCACCCGGATGTCGGGGGCGGTCGCGAGTCGCCTCGATGCGTACACGGCACCGTGGCGAGGCATGCCACTCGGCGCCCTCGTCACCAGTGTCGTCTGTTCGATGCTGAACGTGGCGACCCGCACCGCAATGCTGCCCATCCTGGCACTGAGCCTCCCCACGCCACCCGATCCGGCCGCCGTGTGGCTCGGCTCGTTCTTGCTCACGTACGGGCAGCTGGTGCTCCCCACACCGGCTGGCGTGGGCCTCGTCGAGCTCGGCTTTCTCGGTGGGGCTGCGGGAGAATTCAGGGGCGAGCTTGGACTGCTGATGGCGTGGCGGTGGTGGGCCACCGTGCTTCCCGCGCTCCTCGGACTCGTGGTGGCCTGGCAGCTGCGCGGCCGGCTCGTCCGGCTGGTTCGCCCCTGAGCCATTGGCCGATGCGGTGTCGCGTCAGTCGATCGCGGTCAGCCACGCCTTGAGGTCCGCCACTTCGGCCGAGCCGATGGTGTGGCCCATCCCCTCATAGGAGTGGGCCGTGAGCCGCGCGCCCGCCGCACGAAGCGCTTCCTGGCCCTCGGCGCCGAAGCGGTGCGGGATGGCCTGGTCGGCGGTGCCGTGGCCCCAGAAGATCGGCGTCTCGCCCACCGTGCTCGGGGTCGCGGCCACGGTCGGATGGTCAGCGAGGAAGCCGCTGCAGACCATCACGCCCCTGACGCTCCCCGGATGGCGCAGGAGCTGTCCCAGCGCCGTCGTGCCGCCCTGGGAGAAGCCGCCGAGGACCATCCCGCCCGGGAGGCCGCCGAAGCGCTCTGGGAGCGTTTTGAGGAAGGCGGTGAGCGACTGCTGGCCCCACTCGAACGATTCCGGCTCCGGGGTGGTCCCGCCGATGTAGCGATACCAGGCGTAGCCCGGACCGTAGCCCCACGGGGCCGCTGGGAAGGGCGCCCGCACCGACACGATGGTCGCTTCCGGATGCAGCATCCGGCCGAGGGGGAAGAGGTCACGCTCATCGCTGCCGCGGCCGTGGAGCAGCACCAGCGCCGGGGCATCGTGATCGCCCTCGAGAATCATGGAATGCAGCGGGACGATGGCGGACACGGTGGCACCTCGGAAAGGGACGCGCCGAAGATAGGAGCGAACGCCATGGCCAAGCCAGCCGCCTTTCGCGGGGCGCAGGGGCCGACTAGCTTTGCCCCGTTCCTCGTGGGCAACCGCGTGGAGTCCGGGACGTAGCGCAGTCCGGTAGCGCACTACCTTGGGGTGGTAGGGGTCGCGGGTTCAAATCCCGCCGTCCCGATGAACCAATGCCCCGCCGATCACGTTGATCGGCGGGGCATTGTCGTGTGGGCCAGCGCGCGATGTCAGCCGCCGCGCTTGGCGAGTTCCTTCTTGGCTTCGGTATGGTTGCGCGCCGCGGCGCGCTTGAGCCACTCCATGCCGGCCGCCTCGTCCTTGGCGGTCCCGCGGCCACGGAAGTAGGCCTGCGCCGCTTGCCAGGCCGATTCGGCTGATCCCTTCTCGGCCGCCTTCTTGTACCACTCGAGCGCTTCGGCCTCGTTCTTGGTGACGCCGCGGCCTCGGGCGAGGAAGTCGGCGAGCTTCTCCTGGCCAGCCATGTCGCCCTGCTCGGCCGCGCGCCGGTACCAGAGTGCGGCCTCGGCCTCGTCCTTCTTGATGCCGCCGCCATTCTCCAGCCGGAACGCCAGCGTCTGCTGGGCGCGAAGGAGTCCGCCTGCGGCCGCCTCGCGGAGCAGGGCAATCGACTCGCCCTGATTCGCCGGCACACCGCGGCCGATCTCGAGCAGTCGCGAGAGCGCCAACTTGGCCTCGAGGTCGCCACCGCTGCTCGCCTTGCGGTACCACTCGACCGCCTTGGCCGGGTCGGCGTTCACGCCGCTCCCCCGGTCGTAGAGTGAGCCGAGAATCCGTTGGGCCACGGCCGAGCCGGCCGCCGCCTCGGTGGCGCAGGCACCGGCGGCGCCGAGCCAGTCGCCGTTGGAGGCGGCACGGGTGCAACTCACCCCCGTCGGGGCCGCGGCCGTCGTGGCGGCCTTGGGGGTCGGTGCCGGGACCGTTGGCGGCTTGGCGGTGGTGGTCGGACGAGTCGTGCCGGCTGCGGGCTTGCCGGCTGCCGCTGGCGGCGTGGTGGCCGGCTGCGCGGTCGCCAGCGGGGTGCCTGGCGGGACGGCTGCGGAATCACCGGTCACTTCGGGCACCGGAGCCGGGGCAACCGCGGTTTCGCCTGGTGCGGGGCTGCGGTTCGAGAGATACCAGCCGACCAGCGCCAGGAGGGCGACCGCACTCATCAGCACCGTGACGCGCCGCGAGGAGCTGTGGGCCGCGACCGCCGCCGCGGACGGCGCGGTGGTGAGGGTCGAGTCGCCGTCGAGCATCGTGGCGAACTCCCGCATCGACGCGAATCGCTCGTTGGGTTCCTTGGCCATCGCGCGCTGGATGGCGACCGCCACGGGGCCCGGAAGGTCCGGCATCCGCTCGATCAACGGCTTCGGCTCGCCAACGAGTTGCTGATACAACACCGCACGCGTGGACTCGCCATCGAACGGCAGCGTGCCGCTCAGCATGCGATAGCCCACCACCGCAAGCGAGTACTGGTCGCTCCGCGCATCGATGGACTTGTCGCCGCATGCCTGCTCGGGGCTCATGTACTGCGGCGTACCGATGATGATGCCCGTGCTGGTGAGCCCCTCGCTGGGATCGCCATCCTCGCCCGAACCGCCGCCCACCACCTTGGCGATTCCGAAATCCATGAGCAGGACACGCTTCTCGACGCCCTCGAGCATCACGTTCTCGGGCTTGATGTCGCGGTGCACGATGCCGGCATCGTGCGCGGCCGCCAGGCCGGAGCACGCCTCGCGCAGGATCCGCTGCACCTCGGCCACGGGCATCGCGCCTTCGCGCTCCATCACGGTCCGCAGGTTCTCGCCGGCGATCAACGGCATGATCAGGTACGCCAGCCCTTCGGCCTCACCGACGTCGTACACGGGCACGATGTGCGGGTGGCGCAGGTTGGCAATCGTCTCGGCCTCGCGACGGAAGCGCATCACCAAGTCTGGGGAGAGACCAAGGTCGGGACGCAGCACCTTGACGGCGAGATCGCGCTTGAGCCGAAGGTCGCGCACCTTGAAGACCTCGGCGAAGCCGCCGGCGCCGATGCGATCCTGCAGCTCGTAGCCAGGACCGAGGGCGCGCTGCAGCTTCTTGAGGAGATCCTTGGGGCTGATGCCGGAGTGGCCCACCGCCACCCGCTCACCCGTCTCCTTCATCATCCCGACCGGCGTCTCGGTGCCGCACACGTAGCAATACGCCGCCATTCCTGGGAGCGGTGTCTGGCACGTCGGGCATGCGCGGGTGGGCTGGCTCATGGGGGCTCTGGCTCGGGAATCAGTCTCACAAGATATGGCGTCCTGAGCCATGCTCAAAGTGGATGGCGCGGAACAGGCCGATGAGCGGCATTGCATCCGCCAGTGGCGTGTGTGATCGTTCCCCTCCGGTTTTGCGCGGTACGGCCCCTCGCCCCGCGCCCGGGCACTACCCTCCTGCGTCAGAGGCCACGTTGAGCCGTCCGGTGTGTCGGTCGCTTTGGGTCGTCGGGATCGTGCTGGCCGAGTCCCTCGGAGCGCAGTCCGCGGTGGCCCCGCGTGACGTCTTCACCTTTCAAGCATTCGACAAGCGTGGCGGCCTGCTTCCCTCGACCGTGTATTCGGTCGCCCGCGACCGCGATGGGCTGATGTGGATCGGATCCGAGGAGGGGGCGGCCTACTTCACCGGCCACCGCTGGCAGCGGGTCACGACCCCGATCACGCGACGCTGGAATGATGTGCGGGTGGTGCTGCCCCAGGCGGACGGGACCCTCTGGTTCGCGACCAGGGCCGGCGTGGTCCGGATCCGCGGGAGCGACACGACGCACTTCACGGCAGCCCGGAATGGGCTGGTGGACGACAACATCTACGACCTGCGGGAGGTGACGGTCTTCGGGGGTCGGCAGATCCTCGCGGCCTCGTACTCCGGCCTTTCCCGCTTCGATGGCACCCGGTTTCAGCGGGTGCCGATGCCGGATGGATTCGCGCCGCACGGTACGGTCACGGCCGAAACGATCGCGGCCGATGGCACGCCCTCGCTCTGGGTGGCGACCCCCAACCTCGGACTCTGGCGGCTGCAGCATGGGCGCTGGGAGGCCATTGGCGTCGATCGCGGGCTCCCGGGACACAACTTCGAAGCGGTCGTCGCGAGCCGCCCGAGGCCGGCCGGCACCATCGCCCCGAGTCTGTACGTGGTTGGCGCGGACGGCGTCTTCGCACTGTTCGGCGACACGTTCCGTCAGGTGCCGGGCGCCCCGTCGGGGGCATTCCGGCTGCTTGAAGTCGAGCGGGCCGACGGGACGGTCGAGCTGTGGGTTGGCACGACCGATGGCCTCCTCATGCGCCGAACGGCAACCGGGGTGTGGGAACGGGTGGAGCCCTCGACCATCCAAAGCGGCACCCCGATCATGTCGCTCACGGCGATGCCACGGCCGGGGGATGAACCGATCATCTGGGTTGGCTACAAGTCGGAGCGCCTGACCCGGGTGGTCCTGAGCCGAGCCCGACCCCTGCCGCTCCCCGAGAGCCTCACCGACCGGCAGATCAGCATGGTGCGGACGGTGCACCTTGGCGACCGCACGGAATACTGGATCGGGACCAGCCATTCGGGGGTGCTCCGCGTCACCGATGCCGGCAGTCGCTTCGACGGGACCGCCCCCGCGATCGGGCTCGGGCAGGTCCGGTCGATCACCCGACTCGGCGATACGGTCTGGGTGGCCGGAGACAACGGCGTCGCGCACTGGGTCGATGGCGTGTGGCGTCGGGCGACCGCGGGCCTCGGCAACACCACCTTGCGTCGGCTGATTCGGGTGGCGATGCCGGACGGGGCGCCGATGCTGTACGCCAGTGCCGCGGATGGGGTCTGGCAGTGGCGCGCGGGGCGTTGGGATCGCCTCAAGGTCCCCGTGCTCGCCGATGTCACCGATCTGGTGCAGGTGATCGAACCTGACGGATCGCCCTCGCTCTGGGTTGCCTCTGAAGGGGGGCAGGTCTGGCTGGTGCGGGGAGACTCGGCGGTCGGGACGATCCCCGGGACGGATCCGGTTGGCAGGGCCCGGGTGGTGGACCTCTCCGTGCAGATGCTTCCCGGTGGCGGGCGCCGGCTCTGGGCGGCCACCACGGGGCTTGGTGGACTGAAATATCGCGATCTGGATGCGGAGAAGCCGGCGTGGCAGTTGATTGGCGAAGAGCTGCTGGACGCCATGCCCAGTGACTTTGTTCGCGACCTCGCCCTGGGCCCCGATGGACGCGTGTACGCCGCGACGCCGCGGGGCCTGGTGCAGCTGCGTGTGCTCGCGGACGGGGAGATGGCGCTCGAGACTGTCTACGGAACGGACGACGGCCTGCCGAGTGCCGATGTGTTCAAGATCGAGTTCGAGTTGGGCACGGGCGACATGCTGGTCGGAACCAGGGACGGATTGGGGTGGTTGCGGCCGATCATTCCGTCCCCGGAAACGGCCGCACCGCTGCGAATCGTGGCGCGCACCGTTGGGGCTGCCGGAATCGCGCTCCCGCCGGGGGCGCGGCTGGCCCATTCTGCCGGATCGGTCATGCTCGAGTTCTCGCTGCTCAACTACGTCCGCGAGGGCGAGACGCGGTACCGCAGCCGCTTGCTGGGAAGTGACGCCGGCCTCTCGGCGTGGACGACGGACAATACGGTGGCGCTGAGTGCGCTCGCCCCTGGCAGCTACCGTTTCGAAGTATGGGCGAGGGACTATCGGGGGCAGGTCTCGGGACCCGCCGTCTTTCAGTTCACGGTCGCGCCCCCATGGTGGCAGACGCCGCCCGCCTTGTTCGTGGAGGCGGTGCTTGCCCTGCTCGGTGTCTGGTGGCTCGTCCGGTGGCGCACGACCGCCGCCCGTGAACGCGCCGCCGAGCTCGAGCAACGCGAGCGGCTGGCGCTCGAGAGCGAGCGCCGCTTCCGCGCGTTGTTCGACCATGCGTTCGACGCCCACCTGCTCGTGGATGGTGAGCGCATCACCGCAGCCAATGATGCAGCCGCCAAGCTGTTCGACCTGACCACCACCGAGGAGCTCGTCGGCGCCCCGTTCGCCGAGCTCGTCCCCCTCGCGCCCGGGATGACCGCGCATGACGGCGCGTGGGGCCTCCCGCTCGAGGTCCGGCGGCGCAGTGGCACCGTGGTCCCCGTCCAGGTGGGGCTGATTGACGTGCCCATCGAAGGCGGCGGCACGCTGCTCCACGTCGTGCTGCGCGATCTCTCGGAGGAGCGCCGTGCCGCGGCGGAACGGCAGCACCTCGAGGAGCAGGTTCGCGCATCACAACGGATCGAATCTCTCGGCACCCTCGCCGGCGGGATCGCCCACGACTTCAACAACCTGCTCACCGTCATCGGCTCCAACACGGAGTTGATGCTCGAGCAGGCCAGCACGCGGCCGGCGGACCATCGGGCCCTGGAGACGATCCGCAACGCGGCCAATCGCGCGCGCGACCTGGTCCGCCAGATCCTCACCTTCTCCCGCCGTTCTCCGCGCGCGCAGGCGATGGTCTCGCTCGGGCGGCTGATGCAGGACATCGAATCGCTGTTGCGCCCGACGCTGCCCAGCACGATCCGGGTCGAGGTGCGCACGCCGGCGGAACCACTGACCGTGCTGGGCGATGCGACGCAGTTGCAGCAGATCCTCCTCAATCTCTGCGTCAACGCCGAGTACGCCATGCGCGACGAGGGTGGGGTGCTCACGATGTCGCTGGAGGAAGTCGAGGTCACCGCGACGGGTCGCGAGGGGCACGCCACGCTGCCCCCCGGCCGCTACGCGAAGTTGATGGTGCACGACACCGGCGTCGGCATTGCGCCGGAAATCCAGACGCGCATCTTCGAGCCCTTCTTCACGACCAAGCCGGTCGGCGAGGGCACCGGCCTGGGTCTCTCCGTGTTGCACGGCATCGTCCTGTCACACCACGGCAGTGTTGCCGTCGCGAGCGTCCCGGGCAGCGGGACCACCATCGAAGTGCTGTTGCCCGTTGCGCAGGGCGCCCCCGCGCAGGAACGCCGGGCGCAGAGTCCGTCCGTCCCGCGGAGTCCCGGGGCTCGGGTGCTGCTGGTGGATGACGACCCGGCGGTGCTCGCCGTCACGGAGCGGTTGCTCACTCGGCTCGGGTACGCGGTGACCGCGTGCAGCAGCGGCGCCGAAGCGCTCGCCCAGATCGTGGCTGCCCCATACGCCGTCGATCTCGTGCTGACCGACCAGACCATGCCGGGGATGACGGGTGACAAGCTCCTCGCGGAAGCCAAGCTGCTGCGCCCGGACCTGCCCGTGATGATCCTCACGGGCTTCTCCCACGTCCTCACGCCAGAGCGGATCGCGACCCTCGGCGCAGCGGCCGTCCTGTACAAGCCGGTCGCGCGCGATGAACTCGTCGCGGCGATCGATTCCGCGCTGCTTACGACCTCCCGGAGCTGACCGATGCGCCATGTCCTGATGCTGTGCACCGTGGTCCTGATGGCGTGCGGCGCGGACGAGTCCACCACGTCACGAGCCGCATCGCCGGTCACGGACGTACGCGTGCTGCGCGACACGGCCGGATTCACGACTGGGCCGCTGCAACTGACGGCTGCGGATGGTCGGATCGACACCGTCGCCGTCGAGGCGATTCGCGCGTGGCGGCTCGCTGACGGCGCCGAGATCGCGTGGAGCGGTCGTGATGGGGGCGGGGGATTCGAGAATGAAGGCCACGCACTGCGTCTGGCCGTGGTGGACTCGACCGCGTCGCCTCGGCTGACGCTCCGCGAGCCCTTCATGATCGAGGCAGTGGAAGAGCTGCGTGACCGCGAGGGGCGCCGGCTCCTCGCCGTGGCCATGGTCGATGGCGGGGCGGGGATGCCGCATCTGGTGCTGGTGGATCCTGCGCGCGGAGTCGTCTACCGGGCGGTGCGCTCGCGGATCGCGGAGCGTGGTGACACACTGACCATCGAACACCTGGAGCCGGAAGGGAGCGCGCTGCCGTCGATCGTCGAGATGGTCACCATTCGCGAATTGCTGGTGCGGCCGCTGCTCACACCCTGAGTCCGGTCACGACGCGATCTCACTCGCGGCCGCGCCGGGCGCCGAGGTGAAGAAGGTCGCCCGGCCGGCACGTGCCGGGAAGAGCGCGAGGTAGGAGCTGCGCCACG
This sequence comes from Gemmatimonadales bacterium, assembly GCA_033764505.1. GTDB lineage: Bacteria > Gemmatimonadota > Gemmatimonadetes > Gemmatimonadales > GWC2-71-9 > Palsa-1233. The sequence continues at coordinate 183,598 of JANRIW010000027.1, read as the reverse complement.
CCTCGAGAAAGGCCGGCGCCTCCGCCACGCGCACCATCGCCCAGACGCTTCCTCCGAACCCCGCCCCGAACGCCGACGCGGCGCTCGCTCCGAGCTGGCGGGCACTTCGCGCGAGATGGACCGTCTCCGGCACCTGATTCGCCAGCACCGATTCCGCCAGCGCCTGCGAGCGATCCACCAATTCGCCGATCTCCTCCGGCGCGCCGCGGCGCAACGCCGCCGTCACCGCCGGAATGATCGACTGGCATTCCTCCGTGAACTGACCCAATCGGGCGATCAAGGCCTCCGCCTCGTCCGGGTGCGCCCGCCGCATGGCGGCACTCAATGCGTCGCGCCCGGTCGGGCCGGCGTCGAGCACGTCGAGGAGTGACTCGGTCGGCGTGCCCATGAGGGTGCGCCACTCGGCGAGTAGCAGCGCAAGTTGCCGCGCGAGGCCGTTGTAGTGCTCCTGCACGGCGCCGCCCTTCGCGGCGTGCACGCCGGAGACGCCAATGGCGAAGGTCCACCCGGCCGGCATCGCCACGCGCGCCTCCTCGGCGACCGGGAGGAAGCGGAACTGGGCGAGCTCGCCGTGGCGCGACCGGAGGATCGCGGTGTGATCCTCGCTGCCGCCGTGCGTGCCGACACCGCGATCGGCGGGGAAGGGGCCGAAGACCTTGCCGTTCTCCATCGCCCCGAGATAGCCCGCGAGTGCATCGGTATCGGCCAACGCGGCACGCCACGCAGGGTGGGTGTCGAGGCGGTTGAACGCGGCGAGCGGCAGGAAGGTGGCGATCACCAATGCGCTCGACGACGACAACCCGGCGGCCGAAGGGAGCGACGAGATCAGGACCGCATCCATGCCGGTGCGGGCGGCGGGGAAGTCGCGCGCCACGCGCCGGATCACCGAGATCGGATAGTCGGCCCAGGCCCCGGGTCGCGGCGGCACGTCGGCACGCAGCGGCAGCCGCAACGTGGTGTGGCGCGAGGCATCCATCAGGCGGATCACGCCATCGCGACGCGGCGTGGCGAGGACATGAAAGCCGCGCTCCACCGTGGTCAGCAGTGAGCGCCCGCCACCGTAGTCGGTGTGCTTGCCCAGCACCTCGATCCGCCCCGGGACCCACCATGCGCGGGCCAGGTCGGGATTGCCGACCCGACGGGCATAGGCCGTGCTGACCACGCCGAACTGACGCGCGGCATGCTCGATCGCGGCCTCGGAGAGGTCCAGGTCGGCGAGCCGCTCGCGCCACGGGCGAGTCACGGGGCGCACTCCCTCGTGGCGAGCAGCGTCGCGACCGCGGCGATGTCGTCCTGCCGTGACAGATCGAGGACCGGCGCCGCGATGGTGACTGCGTGGAGCTGGTGACCGCGTTGCACCGCGAGCATCACGGCCTGCGGCAACTCGAGCTCGCCGCGAGGCGAAGGGGTCACGTCGCGGCACGCCGCGAAGACCGAGGGGCCGACACGCCACAAGTTCATGCTCACCCACGGCGTGGCTCCATCGGCCGTCGCTGCGGCGAGGGTGGCGGCGTCGGGCTTCTCGACGATGGCGGCCAGCGTGCCGTCGCGGTGCAGCGTGAGAATGGCGAACGCGGCGAGGCGCGCCGCCTCGATGTTGCCATCCCGCACCAGGGCCGTGGGCTCGAATGCCACCAGTCCGGGACCGCCGAGGGTCACCAGGGCACGAATGGCGGCCACCGGATAGAGATTGTCGGCGTTGAGCACCAGCACTTCGCGTCCCGCCGCCCACGACTCGGCGGCGAGCAGCGCGTCGGCCGTCCCCTTCGGCTCCTGCTGCACGACCCAGGTGAGCTGCACCCGCTTCGGCGGGTGCGCCGCATAGTGGGCCAGCAGCGGCTCATGATTCGGCGCCACGACGAAACAGACGTCGGTGACGCCGCCATCGGCGAGCGACGACAGGACGTGGTCGAGGAAGGGACGTCCCGCCGCGTCGGGAATCATCCCCTTGAGACCTGCGGCGGCCGCGGCGGCCTGCCGCGGATCGAGCGCCACGCCCTCGGCGGCCCGGCGCATCCGCGAGCCGAGGCCGCGGGCCAGGATCACCGCGCCGGTGGCGTCGGGGGCGCTCATTCCGTGGCCGAGTCCCCGCTCCACATCCTCGGGACGATCCGGAGCAGCACGCCCGCGCTCACCACGAACACCGTGATCCAGAAGGCCGCGGTGGTGGTGTGCCCGGTGATCAGCGAGCCGGTGCCGAAGAGCGCCCCGTACACCATCAGGCAGCCGAACATCCAGGCGAGGAACGCCTGTGGCAGTGAGTCGGGTGAGGGGGGCAGCCCGGTCTCGGCGCGAATCGAGGCCCAACCCGGGCCCGCCGGTCGCACCTTGCGATAGAAGGCGAGCAGCACCGCGCGGTCGGTCGGCTGCGTGACGATCGCGGTGATCACCCAGACGAGGGTGGTGGTGGCGATCGTGAGCAGCAGGGTGATGTGCGACGGGATCGCCATCTCCATCTTGTTCGCGATGAAAAAGCCGAGCGCCACCACGAACGACGCGATCATCGCGTTGATCTCGCACCAAGCGTTGATCCGCCACCAGAACCAGCGCAGCAGATAGATCAGGCCGGTCCCGGCGCCGATGGACAACAGCAGCTGGAACGACTCGGCGGCCGTGTCGAGCGCGTATGTCAGGAAGCCCGCCACGACCATCAACCCGGCGGTGATCCAGCGCCCGACGCCCACGTAGTGCTGTTCGGTGGCATCGGTGCGGACGAAGCGCCGGTAGAAATCATGCACGAGGTACGACGAGCCCCAGTTGAGGTGCGTCACCAGGGTCGAGACATACGCCGCCAACATGCCGGCGATCATCACGCCGAGGAAGCCGTGCGGCAGGAACTTGAGCATCGCCGGATAGGCGAGGTCGTGACCGATCAGCCGCGGCTCGACGTTGGGGAACGCCACCTGGATGGATTCCAGGGTGGGGAAGACCAGCATCGAGGCGAGCGCCACGATGATCCACGGCCACGAGCGCAGCGCGTAGTGGGCGATGTTGAAGAGCAGCGTGCCGCCGAGCGCATCACGCTCCGACTTGGCCGCAAGCATCCGCTGCGCGATGTAGGAACCGCCGCCCGGCTCGGCGCCCGGATACCAGACCGACCACCATTGCAGTGTCAGCGGGATCACGAAGAGCGTGAGGGTCAGCGGCCAGTTGCTGAAGTCGGGCACCAGCGAGAGGGTGGACTCGGGCAGTCGTGCGACGAGTCCGGCCATCCCGCCGACTTCCGGCTGCTGCAGGGCGAAGTACATCGCCGCGAAGGCGCCCGTCATCGCGATGCCGAACTGGATGAAGTCCACCACCAGCACGCCCCACAGCCCCGAACTCGCGGCGAAGGCGATGTTGATCACCCCGCAGATCACCAGCGTTTGCCACATCGGCCAGCCCAGCACGATCGACGCGATCTTGGCCGCGGCGAGGTTCACCGAGGCCATGATGAAGCAGTTGAAGAAGAGCCCGAGATAGACCGCGCGGAAGCCGCGCACCAGCGTGGCCGCGCGCCCGCTGTAGCGCAGCTCGTAGAACTCGAGGTCGGTCAGGACGCCGCTGCGCCGCCAGAGCCGCGCGAAGAAGAACACGGTGGCCATGCCGGTGAGCAGGAACGCCCACCATTGCCAGTTGCTGGCGACGCCGCCGGTGCGGACAAAGTTGGTGACGAGGTTCGGGGTGTCGGTGCTGAAGGTGGTGGCCACCATCGAGACGCCGATGAGCCACCACGGCGCCGACTGGCCGGAGGTGAAGAACTCCGCCGTGCTGGACCCCGCCCGCTTGGCGAGCAGGATCGGCGGGATGGCGCAGATCACGATCGAGAGGAGGACGATCGCCCAGTCGAGCCCGTTCGGATTCACGCGCCCGTCCGGGGACGCTGCCACGCACCGCGGGAGAAGTCGGGGAACTTCATCGGGGCGCTCCCCTTGGCGAGCGATGCTTCGGAGAGCGGCCATGGCGCGCTCCAGGCCGCCGCGTCGTAGACGTCGAAGTCCGGCGCCGTGCCCTCGCGCATGCACTCGATCAGCCGGAACGCCATCAGGTAGTCCATGCCGCCATGCCCGCCCTTCTGCCGCGCGATCTCGCCGACCCGCTGCCAGAGCGGGTGGGTGTGCTCCGCCTTGTAGGCATCCACCGGCTTGAAGCTGTGCCCGCCCGGCTGCCCCTCGAGGTAGATCCGCCCGGGGTAGTCCTTGAAGACGCCCTTGGTGCCGCGCACGGAGTTGAGGCGGTCGTACGGCGTCGGGAGCGTCACGTTGTGCTGCACCAGGATGGTCTTGCCGCGCAGGGTCTTGATGAACGAGGAGTTGATGTCGCCGGCGACGTAGCGCTCCTGCCACTTCGGCGAGTCCTTCGGCACCTTCGCCTCGCGCCACTGCGTCAGGCCGCGCTCCGGCGTGGACATCGAGACGAGGTAGTCGAAACGGTCACCCTTGTGGATGTCGAGGTACCACGCCACGGGCCCGAGCCCGTGCGTCGGATAGAAGTTGCCATCGCGGGTGGTGTGCGGCTTCCGGCGCCACAGCCCCTCGTCCTTGTCCTCGAAGAGGATGCCGCGCAGGTCGTGGATGTAGGCCGCCTCGGCGTAGAGGATCTCGCCGAACAGCCCCTTCTTCACCATCGTGTCCACCAGCATCTCGTTGAAGTCGTAGCAGCAATTCTCCATCATCAGGCAGTGCTTGCGCGTCTTCTCCGACATGTCCACCAGCGCCCAGCAATCCTTCAGCGTGCTCGCCGCCGGCACCTCCGTGGCGGCGTGCTTCCCGGCCTTCATCGCGGCGAGGCAGACCGGCACGTGCCAGTCCCACGGCGTCGCGGTGTAAACGATGTCGATGTCGTCGCGCTGGACCAGGCGCTCGAAGTCACGCTCTCCGGCCGTGTAGAGCGCCGGGGCCGGCTGTCCCTTGTCGGTCACCATCTTGGCGGCACGTGCCGCCTTGGCGGGGTCGATGTCACAGAGGGCCGTGATCTGCGCGCCATCGACCGCGAGCAGTTCGTTGAGCACCGAGCGCCCTCGCAGGCCCGTGCCCACGATCGCCACGCGAACCGTGGCATGTCGGGCAAAGGGGACACCCATCATCGTCGGCGCGGCCGCGAGGGTCGGCGCGGGCGGCACCTCCGCGGCAGGGCTGTCGGTGGGGGTGACGGCGAGGGCGGCGCTCGCGGCGCCAGCGGCCTTGAGCAGGTCACGCCGGGAGAGCGGCGCGTCGGCAGATCCGTGCGACATGGGCAGATCTCGGTCGGGAAGGGGACGCCCCGGCATGGTGCCGCGGGGCCGCAGGGATTGTAGCGGCACGCCGCGCTCGGCGCGAGGTGCCACGTTGACCCGCGACGACTCTATCTTTCGCGGATCCCATGACCACGCCCCGACCGCGCTCCTCCCTCGGCTTCGCCGCCGCCCTCGCCACCGTCGTGGCGAACATTGTCGGCACCGGCGTCTTCACCACGCTCGGCTTCCAGGTGCTTGGCACCACCGACGGCTTCGCCCTGCTCGCACTCTGGGGCGTCGGCGGACTGATCGCGCTCGCGGGTGCGCTCTGCTACGGCGAGCTCTCGGCCGCCATCCGCGGCTCCGGGGGCGAGTACCGATTCCTCGGCCGGATCTATTCGCCGGCCGTCGGCACCGTGGCAGGATGGGTCTCCGTGGCCGTGGGCTTCGCTGCGCCCGTGGCGCTCGCGGCGATGGCACTCGGGCGCTACGCCGGGCCGTTGCTGCAGATCCCCGCAGGACCCCTCGCCGTGGCCGCCATTGTCGCCGCGACGGGTGTCCACCTGCTGGCCCCGGAGGTCGGCGGCAAGGTGCAGGTGGCGGTCACCACGCTGAAGGTGTTGTTGATCGTCGCCTTCGTGGCGGTCGGGCTCGCCGCGCCGTCCACCGACCTCGCCTTCGCCCCGAGTGCCGAGTCGCTGGGTCAGATGACCAGCGGCTCCTTCGCGATCTCGCTGATCTTTGTGTCGTATGCCTACACCGGCTTCAATGCTGCCGCCTACTTCCAGGGCGAAGTGACCGACGCCGAGCGCAACGTGCCACGCTCGCTCGTCTCAGGGACCCTGCTGGTGACGGCGCTGTACATGGGACTCAACTGGGTCTTCCTGCGCACCACGCCAATCACCGAGCTCGCCGGCCAGGTCGAGGTCGGCGCCATCGCGGCCGAGCGGATCTTCGGGCCCGCCGGTGGTCGACTGATGAGCGGTGTCATCGCGCTGCTCCTGATCTCCACCATCTCGGCCATGACGCTCGCCGGTCCGCGCGTGATCGAGGCGATGGCCGAAGAGCATCCACCACTTCGCCCGCTGGCGGAGCGGACCGCGACGGGCAGTCCGCGTCGCGCCGTGCTGCTGCAGGGCGCCTTGGCGCTCCTGTTCGTGTTCACGGACTCGTTCGAGGGGATCCTCACCTACGCCGGCTTCACGCTCAACCTCTTCCTCGTGCTCGCGGTCGTGGGCGTGTTGGTGCTGCGGCGACGCGAGCCGGCGCTCCCCAGGCCATACCGCGTCTGGGGCTATCCATGGACGCCGCTCTTCTTCGCGGCATTCTCGATCTGGTCGCTGTTGGTGGTCGTGCGTGATCGCCCGATGGAGGCGGTGGGCGGGGTGGTGACGTTGGGGGTGGCGGCGCTGCTGACGTGGCTCGTGGCGGCGGTGCCGACCGACGAGGGGTGAGGCTCAGCTGGTGGTGCGGCGGACCAGCAGCGAGTCGAGGAAAGTGATCGGCGGCGCATCGGTCGGCTCATCGAACAACCGACGCGCGCCCTTCCACCAGGTCTGTGCACGCTTGCCGGTCGGCAGCGGCGCCTCGATCACGCCGGTCTTCGGGTTCGAGGCGTGGACGTAGCGCCCCTCACCGACGTAGATCCCGATGTGCGTGACGCTCTTCCCCTTGCCGAAGTAGAGCAGGTCACCCGGCAGCAGCTTGGTCGGATCCTTCGGGACCTCGATGCCAGCCTTGGCCTGCTCACGCGAGGTGCGCGGCAGCTCCAGGTTGAACGCCGCCATGACCCACTGCACCAGACCGCTGCAGTCGAAGGCCTTGCCGGGCGCCTTCGCGCCGAGCTTGTAGCGGGTGCCGAGCTGGGACTTGGCCAGCGTCACGATCGAGTCCGTCGGCGCTGGCTTCGCGAACATCCGGGAGATGGTCGTGAACGGCTTCTCGCTGCGCGAAAAGGTCGCACCCTGTGCGATCGCCGACGCCGGCATGCCCGCCACCAGGGAGGCGGCGAGCAGGGCGGGAGCAATCAGGGTGCGGCGACGCGTCACGGGCACTCACGGACAGAAGGACGGGTTCGTTCGGACGGGTCATTCTAGTGTCGGAAGCAGGGATCGTCCACCCCAACGGATGTTTCGACCTGAACCGTTGGCTATTTCACGGCGAAGGTGATCCGGACCACCCCGGTGACTTCCTTGTCCCGATCGCTCGTGTCGTACATCCCGTAGTCGTTCACCTCGGTCGAATTCCGCCGGGTGACCTGGAAAACCCCCACCCGGACCGCCTTGAGGCGTCCCGTCTTGGCCCCCACGGCCCCGAGGATCTCATCGGCGCGGGTCCGGGCGTCCTTGGTGGCCTCAGCCAGCAGCGGGCCCCGGATTTCCGGCAGCTTGGCATAGAGGTACTCGGGTGCCTGTCCGACCACCCCCACCCCTTGAGCCAGCAGCGCGCTCAGGTCGCCCGCCAGCGCGGCAATCTTGTCCACGTCCGATGAGCGGACCTCGATCTGCTGCTGCACCCGGTAACCGAGGATCCGGCCGGTCTCGTTGCCGTTGAAGTACTCGTTGACCACCATGGTGAACGGCGCACGCACTGTGACGCTCGAGTCGGCGAACCCCTCCGCGAGGAGGAAGGCCTTGGTGCGCTCGGCCCCCTCGCGGGCGATGCGTGACGCCTCGGCCTGCGTCGGCGCCTGCCGCGCCACGTCGAGGCGCCAGACCGCGAGGTCGGCGCGGACCGACCGCTTGGCCGAGCCGGTGACGGTGATGTCATCGTTGGCGCGCTTGAGGCCGCTGATGGCGCCCGCGCCCACCAGCGCGGAGAGCACGATCGCGATGCCGAGAATCAGGGCGGGACGACTGTTCGGATGCTCCATCGGGGACAACTCCTAGAGAATGCGCTGGCCGAACGCGCTCGCCATCAATTCCACGGCGAGCTCCGCGGTCTGGTTGAAGCGGTCAAGCACCGGGTTCACCTCGACGAGGTCCATCGAGATAAGCCGGCCGGTATCCCACAGCGTCTCCATCGCGAGGTGTGCCTCGCGGTAGGTGACGCCACCGCGCACCGGCGTGCCCACGCCCGGGGCGTCGTGTGGGTCCACGAAATCGAGGTCGAGTGACACATGCAGTCCGTCGGTCCCATCGCTCACCCGGGCGATCGCCTCGGCGAGAATGGTGTGAAACCCACGCTCGTCAATGTCGCGCATGGTATAGACGGTCACGCCGAATTGCCGCGCATGCGTGCGCTCGGCCTGGTCGAGGTCACGGGCACCGATGATCACCACGTGCTCGGGCCGCACCGCCGGGGCCGGCGACGCGAGCGAGGCCATGGCCGAGTCGCCATGTCCAAGCAGGTGCGCCACGGGCATGCCATGCACGTTGCCGCTGAGCGTGCTCTCCGGCGTGTTGAGGTCGGCGTGCGCGTCGAGCCAGATCACGCCGAGGCGCTGACCGCGCTCCGCCAGCGCCGTGGCAACACCTGCGGCGGAACCGGCGGCGAGCGAATGGTCGCCGCCGAGCACCACGGGGATGCGGCCGGCACGCACGATGGACGCGGTGCGCGACGCCACGTCGCGACAGATCGCCGTGATGGTGGGGAGGTAGTCGATGCCGCGACCGAGCTGCAGGGTCTCGCGGGTGGGCACCGGCACGTCGCCGGTGTCCACCACGTCGTGGCCGAGGCGCTCGAGGCGCGGGGCGAGTTGGGCGAGTCGAACGGCGGAGGGGCCCATCTCGACGCCGCGTCGCGCGGCGCCAAGATCGAGGGGCACACCCAGAAGGGAGATGGAAGCCATCCCCTAAGCTACCGGATCGTCACGCCCGGTGCCGGGGTGAGGACGCGGTCGCGCAGATCGGTCGGCAGATAGCCCTTGAAGGCGTCCGGGGTCCCGGGGAGCCCCGGGAAGGTGCCGTAGTGCTGCGGGACGATCCACTCGGGCCGCACCAGCTCGCAGGCCTTCGCCGCCTGCCGTGGCCCCATGGTGTAGAAGTCCCCAATCGGCAGCATCAAGATGCTCGGCCGATAGAGCTCGGCGATGAGCGCCATGTCGCCGAATACGCCGGTGTCGCCGGTGTTGTAGATCACCGTGCCATTCGGCAGCTCGAGCACGAAGCCGCACGCCGTCCCCAGCTCTCGCGGGCGGCCGTCCGGGCCGGCGGCAGATGACGAGTGGAACGCCTGCACCAGCGTCGCGGTGACGCCGTGCGCCTTGGCCGCACCACCGATGTTGAAGCCGACCACCTGGGCCTCGGGCGCGCCGGCTGCCACCACTTCCATCGCCACCTCGACACTCGCCAGCACCATGGCGCCGCTTTCCCGCGCAATCGTCACCGTGTCGCCGATATGGTCGTCGTGGCCATGCGTCACGCAGATCAGTTGCGCGGTGGCCGCGAGCTCCCGCGCATTCGCCGGAGCCTTTGGATTGCCGAGCCAGGGGTCAATCAGGATCGACGGGCCGCCCTCCGCCTGCAGATGGAAGGCGGAGTGGCCGAGCCAGGTGAGCGAAACTCCGAGCGATTCAGACATTTGTGCCTCGAGAAGCGAGAAGCGAGAGGCGAGAAACGAAGAGAAGCGTGGTGCTGCGCGTGGATCTCGTCGCTGCACCACGCTTCTCGCTTCTCGCTTCTCGTCTCTCGACTATCTGTAAAAGGTGTTGAACACAAACCGATACGTCCCGTGCGGCTGCGCCCTGAACAGCACTTCGGGACCGTACAGGTAGAGCATACCCCGCCCGACCTGGGCTTGTGCCATCGCCACGCCGTCCTTGAGGATCTGCTGGCCGTGGGCCCAGCCGGAGCGGAGCGGCGTCTCGCTGGCGAAGTGCGCAATCGGCGTCACGCCGCGGCTCGCGGCATCGGCACCGAGCCGGAAGACCGGGGAGTTGTCGAACATCACCATCGCCGTGCTGCGGGCGCCCTTGGCCACGGCGAGCGTGGTGTCCACGGCGACCTCGAGGATGGAGCCGGGGACATAGTACTTGTCGCGCGTCGGCGGGCGCATGGTGCCATCGGCCTGCCTGGTTGCGAGGTGGTTCTCGATCGGCAGCCCGAGGTGCTGCGCGAGCGTCGTCGAGGAGCCGATGGTGATGACCCGGCCACCCGCTTCGAGGAAACTCTTCAGCTGCGGGACGGTCTGCGTCACCGAGACGCGACCGAGCCAGCTGCGATACTCGGCGGGGACGCCCGTGGTGTCGGGGGCACCGGCACCGCCGCGCCCGCCGAGTTGGTCGGCCACGGGAATGGCGCCATCAACAAAGACGAGGACGTCGAAATCCTTGTTCAGGTTGCCCGCATCGAGCCGCTGCGGAAACACCAGCTGGAACGGCACCTCGAACTGCTCGAAGATCCAGCGCGTCCATCCCGATTCCATCGAGCCACCGTAGCGGTCCCACACGCCGACCCGGAGCGCCGTCATTGCGGTGCCTCGTGCCGTGGTCGGGGTCGTGGGCAGCGCACGATCACGGGCCAGATCGCCGAGGATGGTGGCGGAGAGCTTCGAGGCGGGGACGATGAAGTTGCCCTGCGGGGTGCGCTCGACGCGCTGCTTCGCCTTGAGCAAGCGGTTCACCGCCAGGAAGGCGTCGGTGGCCGACGGGGACACCAGCCACCCCTTCGCCTTGGCGTCGAACGGCGCCGGCTCGGGCCGCACCCGCTCCTCGGTGACCGGGGTGAGTGGCGCGGTGATCGGATCGAGGATGCGATCGAAGTCGAAGCCCATCTGATAGGCGAGGGTCCACCCCGCGTTGTCGTATGGCGCCTTCGGCGGGCCACCAGGATACTGCAGGTCGGTCGGGTGATCCTGCGGCTCGAACATGTCGAGCACGTGCGGGCGGAACGGCTGATCGCCGCGGATCACGAACGATCCCTTGGCGTAGCGCTTGCCGCCAAGCGTGAAGTCGGCCGTGGCCTGCTGGACCTCGATACCCGAGGTGGTCATCGCGTTGAGGAAATCCACGGCCGAGCCCATCTCGGCCTGGCCGGCGGGAATGACGTAGCCCCGCGCGTCGCGGCGCGCCGGATCGCGGAGCACCGCCTCGCCCGCGCGGGTGGCGGCGGCACCCTGCGCCGCACCGGCGGCGAGGCGCGCGGCCTCGATGAGGCCCGGGGTGTGAGTCCAGCTGTCGCGGCTGCCGCGCTCGATCGAGTTGCGGCCCATGCGCCAGATGTTGAAGAGGAGTTCCTCGCGATGCTTCGACGCGAGGTCGAGGATCGCACGATTGGCGGTCATCGAGTAGTCGATGGACTGACGGAAGTACCACGTGCCCCACTGCACCGGCAGCACCTGGCCACCGGCGGGAAGTTGCCGCTCATAGCGGAGTGGCACCTGCATCGGCGTCGGCGAGCCGATCGTCTCGGTGAGGATGCCGATCATGTTGTGGAAGTAGGCCGTGGTGCGGAGACCACCGTTCCACCACGTCGAGTAGTTGGCGGCGTCACGCGACACCGTGCCACCCTTTCCCTCGAGCGTGAAGCGCCGGTGCATTGCCGCGCCGACAAAGTCGAGGCCGGTCGGGATCATCGGGTCGTACACATAGTTGAACGGGTCGCGGAAGGGCGGGGCGAACATCACCGCGCCGGCGGGCCCGGTCTGGTGGTGGTTGTACATGATCTGCGGGTACCACTGCCGATACATGGTCCGCGAGATGTTCTGCGACTCCGCCTGCGCGTTGCGATAGAAGTCGCGGTTGTTGTCGTGGCCGATGTACTTCTGGTAGAGTCGCGGGATCCCGCCGTAGCTGCGCCGCAGCGAGTCGGGGTTGCTCATGTACCACCCCGACACCAGCTCCATGCCGTCCGGATTGGCATGCACCGCCAGGATGATCACGTCGTCGAGGATGCGCCGCGTCTCGGCGTCGTCCTGGGAGACGAACTGCCAGACGAGCTCCATCAGCGCCGTGGCGCCGAGCACTTCCGTGGCGTGCAGCCCGCCATCAATCCAGATGATCGCCTTGCCGTCGGCCGCGAGCCGCTTCGCGGTGGCCTCGTCCACGCGGCCGCGCGCCAGCGCCTCTGACGTGCGTCGGTACTCCTCGAGCTTCGCCAGGTTGGCCGGCGACGAGAGAATCGCCATCAGCTGCGGCCGCCCCTCCGCCGTAGTGCCGATGGTGTCGAGCTCCATCCGCGGCGACTCGACAGTGAGCTTCTCCCACCAGCGCTGCAGCTGCGTGTAGGTGGCCAGCCGGTAGTTGGCGCCGATCCCGAAGCCGAGCGCCTGCTCGGGCGTCGTCAGCCGAGTCTGCGCCGACAGCGACAGCGGAAGGGCAAGCAACAGGAGGGAGAGGAGACGCATGGGGAGCTCGAGGAGAAGGAGAAGCGAGAAGCGAGAAGCGAGAAGCGGGGAGGGAGAAGCCGGAGAGAGCAGGCGGAGGCCGGCTCCGCCTGGGAGCCCACGCTTCTCGCTTCTCGCCTCATGCTTCTCGCGACGCGGCACCCAACCCCGCCAGGCGCCCCGTCACCCACGCCCACACAAAATTGTAGCCGCCGATCGGACCGAAGGCATCCAGCAGTTCGCCGGCCAGGAAGAGTCCGGGATGGATACGGCTTTCCATGGTACCGGGTTGGACTTCGCCCAGGGCCACGCCGCCGCCGGTGACCTCGGCCTTCTTGTAGCCCTCGTCGGCGGTCCAGGGCAGCGGGTACTTGGTCAGGGCGAGCACCAGGGCCTTGCGCCCGTTGCGCGGCAACTGCGAGAGCTTCCGCGCGGGGTCCACCCCGATGTCGGCGAGGAGTCGGTCGGCCAGGCGAGTCGGCAACTCGCGGCGCACCACCGTGCCGACCTGGTGCGCGGCGGGGGCGAGGAATGCTTCCCAAGTCGCGGCGTCGTACGAGGTCCACTGCACCGTCAGCGTGGCCGGTGGCTCGCCGGCGAGTCGGCCCCGCACCGCGACGTGGGAGACATCAAGCACGGCGGGGCCACTGAAGCCACGATGGGTGAAGAGGAAACCACCGCTCGCCTCGCGCCGCTCCGTGGCATTGCGCGCTTCGATGGTCACCGGCAGAGAGACGCCGGCAAGGTCGGCGTAGATCGACGGCTCGAGCGTCAACGGCGTCAGGGCCGGATACGTCGGATGAATGGTGTGGCCGAGCCCGGCGAGCACCCGATAGGCCAGCCCATCCGACCCGGTCTTGGGCACGGAGAGACCACCGGTGGCCATGATCACGGCCTCGGCGCGAATGGTCCGCCCATTGGCCAGCTGGATGCCCCAACCGGGCGTGAGCGGATCGAGCGCGGTCACCTCGGTGTTGGGCAGCCACTCCACGCCGCGCGCGCGTGCCGTGCGCACCAGACCATCACGCACGCTGCGCGCGCTGTTCGATTGCGGGAAGAGTTTGCCGCTTTCCTCCTCCAGCACCAGCGGGAGGCCGACCTCCTGCTCGAAGAAGGCCCGCTGCTCCTCGAGCGGCCAGCCGCGCAGGATGTTCCGAAGCGAGTTCGGTGACGAGGCCGTCACGTAGCGGGTCGTGTCGAGGTGCGACGGCAGGACGTTGCAGCGCCCGCCCCCCGAGATCAGGATCTTGCGACCGCCGTCGGCCGTGCGTTCGAGGAGGACGACCCGCGCCCCGGCGGTGGCGGCATGGATGGCAGCCAGCAGGCCGGCGGCGCCGGCGCCAAGGACGGCGACAAGCGGAGGAGAAGTGGACACCGGCGAAAGCTAGCCACGTGGGATGCTATTCTTCTGGTCATGACCGAACCCGCTCGCCCCCTGCGGCCCGCTCCAGCACCCGTCCGCCCTTCGCCCACGGTCGACGTCGCCGCCCTCAAGACGCTTCTCGACGGCCCGGAAGTCGGCGTCCGTGACTTTGTCCGGCAGCGACTGACCGATCCGAGATTCGCCCATCAGTACGGGCTGTCCCACCACGAGTACCGCGAGCTCGTGCTCGAATGGCTGCGCGAGCTCGCCAAGGACGGCCTCGGCGCCCTCTCGGTCGCGCCCGAGTACGGCGGTGCCGGCCGGCCGCGCGATTTCCTCGCGGCCTTCGAGACGCTGGCGTTCCACGACCTCTCGCTGACCATCAAGTTCGGCGTGCAGTTCGGCCTCTTCCAGGGCAGCGTCCTGCTGCTCGGCACGGAATGGCACCACCGCACCTTCCTGCCGCGCATTGCCACCGGCGAGATCCTCGGCGTCTTCGCCATGAGCGAGCTCGGCAGCGGCTCCAACGTGCGCGACCTCGAGACCACCGCCACCTACGATGCCGCGACGCAGGAGTTCGTGATCCACACGCCGCACGGCGGCGCGCACAAAGAATGGCTCGGCAACGCCGCGGTCCACGGCCGGATGGCCACCGTCTTCGCGCAGCTGATCGTGGGCGGAACGCGCCACGGCGTGCATGCCCTGCTCGTCCCGATTCGCGAGGAAGACGGCCGCACCTGCCCCGGTGTCCGCATTGGCGATACCGGCATCAAGGAAGGGCTCAACGGGGTGGACAACGGCCGCATCTGGTTCGACCAGGTGCGGATTCCCAGGCTCCATCTCCTCGACCGCTTCGGCAAGGTATCGGCGGAGGGGGTGTATTCCTCGCCGATCGAGAGCCCGGCCCGCCGCTTCTTCACCATGATCGGCACGCTCGTCGGCGGCCGCATCACCATCGGCCTCTCGGCACTCTCGGCTGCCAAGGGCGCGCTCACCATCGCGATCCGCTACGGCAATCGACGCGCGCAGTTCGGCCCGGATGGCGGCAATGTCACCAAGTTGCTCGACTACCGGACCCACCAGCGGCGCCTGCTACCGGCGTTGGCGAGCAGCATCGTGCTCGACATCGCGCTCTCGCGGCTGGTGGACCGATTCGAAGCGCTCCACGACGGCGGCGGCCACGAGGGGGAGAGTCGCGAGGTCGAGGGACTCGCCGCCGGGCTCAAGGCCTACACCTCGTGGATGGCGCAACAGGCCGTCACCGAGGCGCGCGAGTGCTGTGGGGGACAGGGCTATCTGGCGGTGAATCGCATCGCGGTGATTCGCGGCGACATCGATGTCTGGACGACCTTCGAGGGCGACAACACCGTCCTGATGCAGCTGCTCGCCAAGGGATTGCTGACGGGATACAAGCAGGAGTTCGCCGAGATGGGCGGGGTCATCCGCCTCCTGACCCGGCGGGCGCGCGCGGCACTCAAGGCGATGAACCCCGTCTCCGCGCGGCGCGACGACGAGGAGCACCTGCGCGACCCGATCCAGCAGCTCGACCTGCTGCGTTACCGCGAGGAGCGCCTGCTGGACTCGGCCGCACGCCGGTTGCGGGCCGGGCTCAAGACCGATCCGCTCACCGCGATGCAGGAAGTGCAGGACCACCTGATGCACCTCGCCACCGCGCACGTGGAGCGCGTGGCGCACGAGGCCGTGCAGGAGCAGGTCGAGCGTGCGGCGCCATCGCTCCGGCCGCTGCTTGCGCTCGTGCGCGACACCTTCTGGGCGTCGGCCGTCGAGCGCGACATCGGCTGGTTCCTGATGAACGGCGTGGTCGAGACGCCGAAGGCCAAGGCGATCCGCTACCTGGTGAACAACTGCATCCAGGAGATGCGGCCGATCGCCGAGGAGATCACGCAGGCGTTCGCGATCCCCGACCAGGTGCTGGCGGCGCCGATCGCGTTTGATGCGTTGCCGACCAAACACGGATGACCGCGAACGGCGAACCGCGAACTGAGCCCGCTTCGATGCCCTCCTTGTTCACGCCCGAGGGCATTGTGCGCTGGCGGGAGCACCTCAACGGCTCCACGGTGTTCGCCGAGGCGGCCGCGGGATGGTTCGGGACGCTCGTCCTGATTGCGTCCGACATCGAGCCGCAGGCGCACACCTTGGTGCGGGTCGATGACGGCCGCTGCAGCGAGGCGCGTGTCGCAGGCCCCGCAGATATTGATGCCGCCGACTTCGTCCTGTCGGCCACGACGACCACGTGGCGTGCACTGATCGCGGCCCGGACCACGCCCACCATGGCTGCCATGACCGGCCGGCTGCACCTCGAGAAGGGCGATCTCTTTGCCC
Source organism: Gemmatimonadales bacterium (assembly GCA_033764505.1). Taxonomy (GTDB): domain Bacteria; phylum Gemmatimonadota; class Gemmatimonadetes; order Gemmatimonadales; family GWC2-71-9; genus Palsa-1233. The sequence continues at coordinate 167,435 of JANRIW010000027.1, read as the reverse complement.
TGATCCCGCATGCGAAGGCGGCGGCCGAGCTCCTCGCTGCGGCCGCCGATTAGGTGACGTAACCAGTGACCAGTAACCAGTGACTGAGGCCTGGTCACAGGTCACAGGTCACAGGTTACTCCTCACCCCTTCTTCAGCGTGATCCCGCCATTCACCGTCTCCACGCTCAACCGACGCCCGCCCCGGCCGATCTGGCCCGTGAACGACTTCGGGCCCCACTTCCCCTCGATCGTCACGGGGAAGTCGCTGGAGACGCCGCCGTTGACCGTCTCGCCGCTCAGCTCGGCGTCGAAGTTCGCCGGAAAGGTGAGTTCCACGCCGCCGTTCACCGTCGAGACCTCGAGCGTCCCGCTCCACGAGGGCTTGAGGAAGGTCCCCTGGACCTTGCCGTTGACGGTCTCGAGCTGCCGGGCGCTGTTGCCGGTGAAGGTGATGCCGCCGTTGACCGTCGTCAGCGAGGCCTCGGCCTCGAGCCCCGTCGCCGTGATGGTGCCGTTGACGTTCTCGGCGTTCACGATCACGCCGGCCGGCACGCGCACTTCGTAGCGCATCTCGACTTCGTCGTAGTTCTCGCCGCGACGTGAGTTGTTCGAGTTGTCGCCCTTGCAGCTCTTCCGGTTCGGATCCTTGTTGGTGTAGATGGTGCAGATGCGGACCATTCCATCCGCCTCCTCCATGATCGCCTTGACGTACGAGCCGTCGCCCTTGATGACGCGCTTGGTCACCACGACCTCAGCCGTGCGACCGCTCCCCTGCGTGATGACGATGGCACCGTTGATGTTCTCGAGCTCGAGACGATTCCCCGGCGACATGCTGGGGGTGAAGCGGGTCTCCTGGGCCGACAGCGGGGCCGCGGCGAGCAGGAGAAGTGCAGGGAGGGTGCGACGCATCGGGAGACTCCAGTAAGGGTGGTCGAGTGTTCCTGATTGAGACGTGACGGACTCGCCAAAGGTTGCAGCCGTCTTGGCGGCGGCCTCTCTCCCCGGCGATGATTCCCCTTCGACGCTGTTTCCCCCCCGCAGGGTTGCCACCTCAGGAGAATTGCCATGCTCGACCGCCGCGCCTTCCTTGGCCTGGCCACGACCGCCGGTGTGCCGCTCATCCTCGCCGACCAGCTCTGGGCCGACGTGGTCCCCGCCGAGGCCGACGAGGTCACGGCGACGGCGGCGCTCCGGGCCATCACCGTGGAGCAGATTGCGGCCGCCGAGGCGGTGTTGGGGCTGAGTTATGGCGAGTCCGAACGGGCGCTGATGTTGACCACGGTCGAAGCCTCGCTCGCCGCGGTGGCCAAGCTCCCTGGGCTGGCGATCAAGAACCAGGTGGCCCCAGCGCTCCACTTCGATCCGGTCCCGGCAGGCGTCGCGGTGCCGACCCAGCCGATCAGCGCACGGGAGCCGATGCGGCGCCCCAACCCGCTGGTGCTCCCCACGGCCGACGGCGACTGGAACTTCGCGTCGGCGGAGCAGCTCGGCCGACTGGTCAGGCAGCGGATGGTGACGTCCCGTCAACTGGTCGAGCGCTCGCTTGCGCGCCTCGAGCAACACGACGGCGTGCTCAAGTGCGTGGTGACGTTGACGCGCGAGCGCGCCCTCGCGCAGGCCGACAAGCTCGATGCCGAAGCGCGCCGCGGCAGCTTCCGCGGCCCGCTGCACGGCGTGCCGTACGCGGCCAAGGATCTCTTCGCCGTGCCGGGCTATCCCACCACGTGGGGGTCGCCGCTCTTCAAGGAGCAGCGACTCGAGGAGACCGCCGCGGTGGTCGAACGGCTCGATGCGGCGGGTGCAGTGCTCGTGGCCAAGACCTCGCTCGGCGAATTCGCCCAGGGCGATGTCTGGTTCGGTGGCACCACCAAGAATCCGTGGAACATCGAGCAGGGCTCGAGCGGTTCGTCTGCGGGCTCGGCGAGTGCGGTCTCCGCCGGTCTGGTGCCGTTTGCCATCGGCACCGAAACGCTCGGCTCGATCGTCTCGCCCTGCACCCGCTGCGGCGTGAGCGGATTGCGCCCCACCTTCGGCCGCATCTCGCGCCACGGGGCCATGGCGCTGTCGTGGACCATGGACAAGGTCGGACCGATTGCGCGTCATGCGGGTGACCTCGCGCTGGTGTTCGAGGCGCTGCACGGCAGCGATCCCCGAGACCCGTCCACGCGCAGCATGCCGTTTCGCTACGAGCCCGATCGCCCGCTGGAGTCGTTGCGGATCGGCGTGCACCCCTCGTTGGCAGCACCATCGGCCGCGGCCACCGCGCAGCAGCGCGCCGCGTACGATGCCCAGCGTCCGGTGCTCGACGCGCTGATCCGCGCCGGTGCCACGCTCACGCCGATTGTCTGGCCCGAGACGCTGCCCACCGATGCCATGCGCACCATCCTCACCGTGGAGGCCGCGGCCGCGTTCGAGGAGTTGACGCGCAGCAATCGTGACGACCAGATGGTGCAGCAGGGCCGCAATGCCTGGCCCAACTCCTTCCGCTCGGCGCACCTGATCTCGGCGGTGCAATACGTCCAGGCCAATCGGGCTCGCACGCTGTTGATGCAGCAGCTCGCCGAACTCTACGCCACGGTGGACGTGGTGGTGGCGCCGACCAACGCCGGCTCGGTGCTGACCGCGACGAACCTCACCGGCCATCCGACGGTGGTGGTGCCGAGCGGCTTTTCGGAGCAGGGGGCGCCGCGGGCGATCACGTTCGTCGCGGCGTTGTGGCGGGAAGATCTGGCACTGCGATTGGCGGCGGTGTGGCAGCGGGCGAGCGACATCCACCTGCGTCGCCCGCCACGCTTCAGCTGAGGGTCACTTCGCGACCTTGACGCGGATCGGGCCGTTGAACGAATCCACGGTCACGCGCGCCTCGCCCTTGCCGTAGACGATGGTGAAGTCGGACTCGTCGAGCCGCGGGGGCACCGGCGGCGCGGGCGGAGTGGTGCGACCACGCCCTGGCCGCGGCGGCTCCGGGTTCGCAGTCGGCGCCTGGCGCGGGCCAGAGGCCAGGGTGCCCTGGATCTCGGTCTCGAAGTCGCCCATCACCGACGAGACGCGCAGTCGGGCGCTGGTGCTGCCCGGGAGCGTGAGGGTGATGCTGCCGTTGTGACTCTCGAAGGCATAGTTGCCATCGGGCCGCAGGCTTCCGGCAAAATCCACCGAGGCATTCACCGACGAGGCGCTGACCGACTGCGCCCGCACGCCGCGCAGTCGCACCCCGGCGTTGATGCTCTCGGCACTCAGCCGTCCCGTGACCTCGACATCCTCCATACTCACCACGCCGGCCACGGCATCCACCGCGAGCGACACGCCGCGGTAGTTGGTGACCGTCACCGTCCCGGCCACCGTCTCGAGCGTGGTGCGGCCGCCGCCGTTGGTGAGGCGGATGGCGCCATTCATCGTGTTCACTTCCAGTCGCTCGGTGACCCCGTTCAGTGTCACGGCGCCGGAGACACTGCTGACCTCCAGTCGGCTGCTCGGTGGTACCGTGATGTTCATGACACTCGACTGCCCCCAGGCGCAATTGACCTCGGCGGTACCGCCGTCCACTTCAATGGAGCCGCCGGTGACGCTGAGTCGCTCCTCGGTCCCGACGCGCACCATGATGCCGCACATGGCGGAATGGATCTCGATCGAGGCGCCGCTGCGAAGGCGGACCACCGTGTCGGGCGTGGCGAGGCCACTCAGGGCGGCGGCGGCGAGCAGGAACGTGGCGGGCATGGGCTTATCCTCGAAACCGGATCAGGTCCGGATGGCAGTGCGTCGGGTCAGGGTGCGCAGCACCTCGAGCTTCTTCTGCAACGCCGAGGTGAGGTAGTGGGCGCTCCGCGCATCGTCGGGGGTCGCACGCTGGCGTGCGGCGGCATCGGCAATGGCGCGGTCCAGGGCATCGAGCGAGGCGCGGATGCCATCGCGCGTCGTGGCATCGAACGAACCCTCGGCCAGCGCCAGCCGACCCTCGAGTTCACCGATCGCGCGCTGCAGCGCCTGGTCGGCGGGCGTGTGTGCGGCCGCGACGGCGTTCGCCGGCGTGGCGAGTGACGCTTGCGTCGCGCTCGGCGCAGGCGTCACCGCATCGCCGCGGAGCAGCAGGAGCGTGCCGCCAATCGAGGCGGTCGCGATCACCAGGCCCGCGGCGATCGCGGTGGGCCAGCGGAGCAGCAGCGTTCCCGCCGGATGCCGCGGCGCGAGGCGTGGGGCGATCTCGGGCCAGAGGTCGTCGCTCGGCGGGGTGTCGCGCAGCGTGGCGATCGCCTCCGCGAGGCGCGGGTCGATTGGATCGTCCTGATTAGTGGCCATCGAGCATCCTCCGGAGCGCGGCGCGGGCGCGCGACAACTGCGACTTCGACGTGCCGACCACCAACCCGAGCCGGTCAGCGATCTCCTCGTGCGTCCACCCTTCGACGTCGTGCAACACGAAGACCTGACGCGAGCCATCGGGGAGGCGGCGGATCGCCGCCTCCAGGTCCATGGCCACGGCGGGGTGCGGCTGGTGCCCCGTGGCCTGACCGAGGGCGAGTTCGTCGTCCTGGATCCACTTCCGCTCGCTCTGGCCGCTGCGATGCCGCGAGAGCACCACGTTCACGGCCAGCCGATGCAGCCAGGTGCCGAAGGCGCTCTCGGCCCGAAAGGTCGGCAGCTTCTGCCACGCCCGGATGAAGACGTCCTGGGTCAGGTCGTCGGCTGCATCGTCGCCGGCCATCCGGCGCACGAGGGTATGGATCCGGGCCACATGTCGGCGGTAGAGACGCTCGAACGCCCCCTCGTCGCCACCCGCCGCCGCCCGGGCGAGGGAGACCTCGATGTCGAGGGCCGGCACACCGGCCAGAGGGTTCGAAAGGGTCATGGTGGCGGTCACGCAACTGAGACGGGGCGGGGGGGCGAAAGGGTTGCAGGGGGACGGCGAACGGCGAACAGCGAACAGCGAACCGCGGTCCGCGACCTCAGGGAACGCACACATGGGGAAATACCCCGACAACCCGCCGTTCGCCGATCGCTGTTCGCTGTTCGCCGTCTACTCCGGCCACTGCTGCGTCAAACAGTGGAACGCCCCCAGCCCCCAGATCAGCGCGGTGCAGTCGATCACCACCACGCGGCGGGTCGGGAAGAGCGTCTGCAACGTGGCCCGGGCGATCTCGTCCCGCTCGGCGTCATAGCCCGGGAGCAGGACCACCTCGTTGCCGATGTAGAAGTTGGCGTACGACGCGGGGAGGCGCTGATCCTCATAGATCACCGGCCGCGGCATTGGCAGGGTCACGATCCGGAAGGGCTCGCCCGCCTCGTCCGTCATCGCCTCGAGGCGCATCAGGTTCTCGAGGAGCAGCGCGTAGTTCTCGTCGGCCGGGTCGTCTTCGAGCACGGTGACGATGGTGCGCGGATCCACGAAGCGGGTGATGTCGTCGATGTGGCCGTCGGTGTCATCGCCGACGATCCCTTCGCCGAGCCAGAGGATCTTGCGCACGCCCAGGTGGTCGCGAAGGCGCTGCTCGATCTGCGCCTTGTTGAGCTCCGGGTTCCGGTTCGGATTGAGGAGACACGCCTCGGTGGTCAGCAGGATCCCTTCGCCGTTCACCTCGATCGAACCGCCCTCGAGGATCATCCCGGGCGACACGCGTTCGATGCCGTACTCCTCGGCCACCAGTCGCGGGATCTCGTTGTCGAGATCGAAGGGCGGGTACTTGCCGCCCCACGCGTTGTAGCCCCAGTCGAGGATCAACTGCTCGCGCGCACCACCGTGCTCACGCTGCACAAAGATCGGCCCGTGATCGCGACACCACGCGTCGTTGGTCGGGAAGTGATGGAAGAAGACGTTGGTCGTGGCGACCTTCGCCTCGGCGAGCACCGCGCGTGCTTCGCCCTCCATCACGTCATCGGCCACGTTCACGTGCACTTCCTCGCCCGGGGCGAGGTGGCGAATCATCTCGGCGATCACGAAGGGGACCGGGAAGAAATTCCCCGGCCAGCTCGACTCACGGTGGGGCCACGAGAGCCAGGTGCCCCGATGCGGCGCCCACTCGGCCGGCATGCGGAAGCCGCGCGCGGCAGGCGTCTCAGTCAAGGTAGCGCTTCGTCAGGTCGCCGTACGCGTCGATGCGGCGGTCACGCAGGAAGGGCCAGTGGGTGCGCACCACGTCCACGTTGCCGAGGTCGCAGTCGGCCACGAGAATCTCCTCGTCCTGTCCTGCCTTGCTCAGGATGCGGCCATTCGGGTCGGCGATGAACGACCCGCCCCAGAACTCGATCCCCGGCGCGCCGTCGCGGCTCTCGGGCAGGATCTCGAGTCCGGTGCGGTTCACGGCGCAGACGTAGCAGCCGTTGGCCACGGCGTGGCTGCGCTGGATGGTCTCCCACGCTGCCTGCTGCCGCTCGCCGTATTCCGCCTTCTCGGGCGGGAGCCAGCCGATCGCCGTCGGATAGAAGAGAATTTCGGCGCCGCTCATCGCCGTGAGACGCGCGGCCTCCGGATACCATTGATCCCAGCAGATCAGCACGCCGATCTTGCCGAACTTGGTGTCCCAGCTGCGGAAGCCGAGGTCGCCGGGGGTAAAGTAGAACTTCTCGTAGAACTGCGGGTCGTCCGGAATGTGCATCTTCCGGTACTTGCCGAGGTAGCTGCCGTCGGCATCGATCACGGCGGCGGTGTTGTGGTAGAGCCCCTGGGCGCGCCGCTCGAAGAGCGAGGCGATGATCACCACGCCGAGCTCATTGGCCACCTCGGAGAGACGGTCGGTCGAGGGGCCGGGGATCGCCTCGGCGAGCTGGAAGAAGTCGTGATCTTCCCGCTGGCAGAAGTAGTACCAGCCGAAGAGCTCCTGCAGGCAGACGATCTGGGCACCCTTGGCAGCGGCGGCCCGGATCCCCTCGATGGCGCGGTCGAGGTTGCCGGCGGGGGTGGGCCCCACCTTCTGCTGGACCAGACCGACCCGAACGGTTCGCGAAGTAGTCATGGCGACTAAAATAGTGCTGGCCCCGGGTGACGGCATCCGCCCGGGGAGGAACCGTCCTCTGGCCCCGAGGCTCCCATCCGCGTCCCGATCACTGTTCTGGCCCTCGCGTTCGTCCTGGCGGCACCCGGACCGGCCATGGCGCAACGGCTCGATTGGCGCGTCCGCGCGGCGCTCTACGGCGACAACACCGAGTTCTTCACCCCCTACCGCACCGGCGAGACCATCCTCGGCACCCAGGTCCAGACCTGGCTGGCGGCCAAGCCGGGTCGGCGGACCGAACTGCGTCTCGGCCTCTACGCCGATCGTCGGCTGGGGAGCGAGCAGTTCACCGACTCGTTGCTGCCGATCGTGTCGTTCCGCTATCGCACACGGCACTCGGAGGGCATTGTCGGGACCCTGGAGACGGTCCGGCGCCACGGACTCCTCGAGCCGCTGATGGTCACTACCCGCGAGCTGACCACGCCGGTCGAGTCGGGGCTCCAGTGGATCGAGACGCGCGGTGCGTTCCGGGGCGAGGCCTGGGTCAATTGGCAGCAGCTCAACACGCCGACGCAGCGCGAGGCCTTCGAGATGGGGGCCACGGTGCGCCTCGACCCGGTCGAGTGGGCGAGCGTGGAGGCACAGCACCTCTGGTCGCATCGTGGCGGGCAGCTCTTCGACGCCGGCGTGCCGGTGAGCAACAACCGCGTCACCGCGCTCGGCGCAACAGTGCGGCGGACGCTGCCCGTGGTGGGTGCGTCGTCGCTGGCGGCGTGGCGGCTCTGGAGTGACGGGAACATCGACCCGGACTATCCGGCGGAGCGCGCCTCGAAGGGGCGCGGCACCTACCTGCGCGCAGGCATCACGCCGCGCGGATGGGTCGAGGTGTTCGCGATTCACTGGCGCGGGCGCGACTTCGTGGCCGCGGCCGGCGACAACAACTACAACTCGACCGGGCTCGATCCCGATTTCTATCGTGCTCGACGCAAGTACACCGAGCTCGGCCTGCTGCGGCGCACCGGGATCGGCGGTGGCGCGACCTTCGACGCCGAGGCGCGCTGGCACCGCATCGATGATGAAGAGAGCATCGCCTTCTTCAACACGCCCTGGGAGCTGAGCTACCGCTTCATCGTGCGGGCGCCTATTGATGTGGTGGTGCGGCGGTAGCCACCCCAAGCCGTCCCAGCCGCGGCCGTTTTCAGCCGCGGCCGTTTTCAGCCGCGGCCGTCAGGCCGCGGTTTGCCGCGGTCTGCTGCGCACCTCCCGCATCTCCGCTCGCGGGGCTATTCTCAAGGCTTATCCCCAAGCCGCCATTGCTGGAGCTGTCCCCATGAAGGCTTTGCCCCTGCTCGCGCTCCTCACATTGGTCACTGCAGCCCCCGCGCTCCCGGCCCAGGCGCCGGTGTCGCCGGCCGACGTGAAGTTCATCACCGGCATGATCCCGCATCATGCCCAGGCGGTGAAGATGGCGCGCTGGGCGCCGACGCACGGAGCCAGTGCCGCGCTGCGGCGCTTCGCGGAGCGGATCGCGGTGGCGCAGCGCGACGAGATCGCCGCGATGCGCACCTGGCTCCGCGGGCTGGGGCTGCCGGTACCCGATACCAACGCCACGCATGTCATGATGAAGATGGACGGGATGGAGCATGCCATGCTCATGCCCGGCATGCTCTCCGATGAGGAGATGCAGAAGCTCGATGGGCTCCGTGGCGTCGAGTTCGATCGCTTCTTTCTCGCCTCGATGATCAAGCACCACGAGGGGGCCGTCGCGATGGTGGACGAGCTCTTCGCCTCGCACGGGGCAGGGCAGGATGAGTTTGTCTTCCGCTTTGCGTCCGATGTGTACGCCGACCAGACCACCGAAATCGAATTTCTCCAGGCCATGCTCGACGCCTTGCCACCCCCGTCTCGTCCGTAGGTTGCCCCGCATCACCCTGACCCTCCCGAGGATGCCACGATGACCGTTGCTGTCCCTTCGTTCCGCCGAGCGTTGCCGCTGCTCGGGCTGCTGCTCGCCGCGACCGCGCTGCCGGTTGCTGCCCAGCAGAAGGTCAAGACCACGCCGTCGCCCGATCCGCGCGAGGGGCTCAAGGCGGGGATGCACGACGCCGGCGAGGCGATCTGGAACCTCAAGCTCCTCTCGGCGACGCCGTCGCCTGGGCCATTTGCTTTGGCCAACAACACCGACCTCGCCTTCTCAGGCACCAAGGTCTATCAGGGCAACTACAACGGCTTCCTGGTGTGGGACATCGCCGATCCGGCGAAGCCGCACCTGGTGAACTGGGCCCACTGCCCGGCGTCGCAGAGTGACGTCTCGGTCTACAAACACCTCGCCTTTGTCTCGGCCGAGGGGCTCACGGGTCGCATGGACTGCGGCACCCAGGGCGTGCCCGAGCCGGTCAGCAAGGAGCGGGTGCGCGGCATCCGGATCTTCGACATGACCGATCCGCAGCGGCCGAAGTACGTGGGCAACGTGCAGACCTGCCGCGGCTCGCACACCCACACGGTGGTGACCGACAAGAACGACCCGGACAACGTCTACGTGTACATCTCTGGTTCGTCAGGCGTGCGCTCCGCCGACGAGCTGCCGGGCTGCTCGAACCTCGCACCGGACCAGGACCCGAACTCGGCGCTCTTCCGCATCGAAGTGATCAAGGTCCCGCTCGCCGATCCGTCGAAGGCCGCGATCGTCTCGTCGCCGCGGATCTTCACCGACCTCGGTCCGGCGCCGACGCGCAGCACGCCGCCGGCTCCGAACGCGGCGGCTCGTGGTGGCGCGGGTGCGGGACGTGGTGCCGCAGGTGACTCGACCTCTGCGGCCGGCCGTGGGGCTGGTGGTGGCCGTGGTGCGGCGGGTGGGGCGCCGCGAGTCCGGACCGGTCCGAGCCAGTGCCACGACATCACGGTCTATCCTGCGGTTGGCCTGGCGGGTGGGGCGTGCGGCGGCTACGGCCTGTTGCTCGACATAAGCAATCCGGCCAATCCGCGCCGCATCGATGCGGTGGCCGACACCAACTTCTCCTTCTGGCACTCGGCCACCTTCCACAACGACGGCAAGGCGGTGCTCTTCACCGACGAGTGGGGCGGGGGCCGTGCGCCGCGTTGTCGCGCGAGTGACAAGTACGAGTGGGGCGCCAACGCGCTCTTCACGATCGAGAACGGCAAGATGGTGTTCAAGAGCTACTACAAGATGCCGTCGCGCCAGACCGAGTGGGAGAACTGCGTGGCGCACAACGGCTCGCCGATCCCGATCCCGGGGCGCGAGGTGATGGTGCAGGGGTGGTACCAGGGCGGCATCTCGATCTTCGACTGGACCGATCCGTCGAACCCGTTCGAGATCGCCTTCCACGACCGCGGCCCGCTCAAGGATGGCGAGCTCACCAGCGGTGGCTCGTGGTCGGTGTACTGGTACAACGGCGTGATCGTCAACTCCGAGATTGCGCGTGGCCTCGATGTGTTCGAGCTTACCCCGAGCAAGTTCATCTCGCAGAACGAAATTGATGCCGCCAAGACGGTGGTCTGGGCCGAGCTCAATCCGCAGGAGCAGCCGATGATGGTGTGGCCGGCGAGCTTCGCGAAGGCGCGGTCGTTCGTGGATCAGCTTGAACGGTCCAAGGGCGTCTCGGCGGCGCGGATTGCGGCGCTGCGGAGCGGCCTGACGGCGGCGGAGCGTGCCAATGGTGCTGCCCGGACTGCGGCGCTGACGCGCATCGCAGGGCAGGTGGACACCGATGCCAAGACGTCGAGTGACAAGGGGAAGGTTGCGATGCTCGCCGAGGCGGTGCGCGAGTTGGCGAAGTAGCCAGACCCCCGGCCATTCTTGCCGCTCCGGCAGGGATGGCCGGTTTCCCGGGTTCCGCTGGGCTGCATAACCCATTGCAATAGCAAGGGTTAAGACCCCGCCACCCGCGGTTCAGTTCTTGCGATTTCGCACGGCGACCTCTGATCGGAGTCGCCGTGCGTCGTGTTCTCCTGCTCGCTGTTGCCGCGTGTTTGGTGCCTGTCAGCCGGGCCGCCGCCCAGACCACCACCGACACCGCCGCCGTGGTCTGCCCCACCGGGCTCTCGACGGCGGGTGCCAAGGTCTGCACCGCGGCCCTCGACGGCATCACCATGATCCACCCGATTGCGGCGCTCCTGATGAACGGCGGTAACCCCCGCCTCGGCAGCGCCGGCGTGATCGGCCGCTTCGGCCACATTGCCCTCGGGCTCCGAGCCACCACGGCGATGGCCGTGGTCCCCGACCTCGCCTGGGCCGGCAACACCGACACCGTCCCCGTCGGCCGCCGCGTGCAGCTCTACGCCCCGCGCGTGGACCTCGCGATGGGGATCCTCCAGAAGCAGATGCCGATGGGCGTGGTCGGCGTCGACTTCCTCCTCTCGGCGCTGGTCATTCCCCGCAACCGTACCGATCTCTTTACGCCGGTGCCGGGCAGCCGCACCATCCAGGACGCAACGGTCTCGCTCGACTGGGGCATCCGCGCCGGGATGACGAGCGCGAAGCTGCCGACGGTCTCGCTCTCGATCATGAAGCGTTCGACCCCGACGGTGCAGATGGGCGGCACCACCAACGGCCAGACCACCGCGTGGACCTTCAACGCCTCGGCGATCGACGTGCGGCTCTTTGCGGGGAAGCGCTTCGGTTGGTTCGAGTTCGCGGCCGGCGCGGGAGCGGATCTGCTCTCGGGGAAGGGCGAGGTGGCCTACCGCGATCCCGGCACCGGCACCGTGGGCGAGGTCCTCGAGCCGAAGCTCTCCGGCATGCGGATCGTCACCGCGCTCAACCTCGGCTTCCACGTGGGTCCGCTCCACCTCGTCGGCGAGGGCGGCTACCAGGTCGGCTCGAACCTGGCGCTCACCACGCGCTACGCCGAGAACAACCCGAATGCGGGGAAGTTCTTCGGAGGGATCGGAGTGGTGCTGTCGCGGTAATCATTCAGCCGCGCCCTGACGGGCGCGGCCGAATGGCGTACGGCGGATAGGGTCGCGCGCGCTATTTCCGCAACACCACCTTCGCCACGACCGGCCGATGGTCCGACGCCATCCGCTCGTTGACCACCGCCACGCTGTCCACGCGCCACCGCTTGGCCGGCGAGACGAAGATGAAGTCGATCTCCTTCTCTGGTGCCGGCGCGGCCGGAAAGGTGAAGTTATTGGCGGCCGGCTTCTCCGCCTCCATCGCACCGCGCTCGAAGAGCCGGATGGTGCGCGAGCCCGGCTCGTCGTTGAAGTCACCCATCAGCAGGTACGGCGTCGAGAGGGTGTCGAGCGTGGCCGCAAGCACCTTGGCCTGGGCGTAGCGGAAGTTGTCGTTGCTCACCCAGTCGAAGTGCACACAGACCACCGTGAGCGGTGAGCCGTCGGCGAGGGTGACCTGCACCAGCAGCGCCACGCGCGGCTCGTTGCCGTCGGGCAACCGGAGCGGCGTACTCCGCACGATCGGCCACTTCGAGAGGATCGCCAGCCCGTACTCGCCGCCCTGGTAGTCCATGAAGGCGCCGAAGGCCGACTTCATGCCAAGCAGGTCGCCGAGCAGGCGCGCCTGGTCGACCTTGTTGCTGCGGTTGACGTTCCTGTCCACTTCCTGCAGCGCGATGAAGTCGGCGGCGAGCGGCCGGAGGGCCGCCGCTGTCCGCTCCAGGCGGAGCGAGTCGTCCATCCCGGCGCCGTGCCGGATGTTGTAGGTCACCGCGGTGACCTCCACCCCCTGCGGCGAGCCCAGCTGCGAGAGGATGGCGCAGGAGGCCGAGCCGAGGGTGAGCAGGGCCAGCGCGACAAGGCGACCGGGATGGCGAGTCACGTCAGCGCGCGCCGAGCTTGGTCATCGTCGGCGTGGACGCGGTCAGCTCGACGTTGTGGCTCACCCGGATGCCGTACACGCCATCCGTGGACGTCAACTTGTCAGCGCCAATCACCTCGGCGCGCTCGAACGTCTTGACCGCGGTGCCGTTGATCACGCACGACGGCTTGCCACCCTGCACCTTCCAGCCGATGGTGTTGGTGGACTTGCCAGCCGCATCGGCCTTGACCAGCGCGGCGTGCGCCGTCGGGGCCACCAGCGTGGTCACCTTGGCGCCGTGGAAGGTCTTCACCGCGTAGGTCCCGTTGCCATACGCAATGCAATACATCAGCGTCTCGGTGTCCGACTCAAGGTCGGCACCGCCGATGAAGATGCCGAACGAGTGCGGGTGCGACGCCACCATCGCAGCCTCGGTGAACGTGGCCTTCACTTCGTAGTCGCCCTTGGCCACGTCGGTGTCGCGCCAGAAATTGCCGGCAGGGCCGACGCTCAGGTGGAGCATGCTCCCCATCGCCATGAACTTCGAGTCGTTGATGGTCTTGCCCTGGGTGGCGGCACGGCGGTCGATGCGTCCCTTCCAGCCGGCGGCCTTGATCCCGCCGTCCTTGACCGAGCGGTCGGCGTCCTGGGCGGCGAGGGAACCGGCGGCGAGCGTGGCGACGAGCAGGAGGGCGAGGGGGCGGCGCATGAGCAACTCCGGAAAGGGGGAAGTTGGGTAAGTCTACAGCGGCAGACCCTCCCCGTCACGGCCCTTCCGGGCTATCCTCAAGGGTTCTTCCCCCCCAGAGGACTTGATGCCCGTTCCACTCCGTTCCAGCCTCGTTGCCCTGCTGCTCGCCGCGGCGCCGCTCTCCGGCCAGGGTGCCGTCGCGAAAGCCGCCGAGACGATCACCGCTGCCGACCTCTTCCGCGACGTCTCGGTGCTCGCCTCCGACGCCTTCGCCGGGCGCGCCACGCCATCGGTCGGCTACGACTCCGCCGCCGCCTTCGTGGCGAAGCAGCTCAAGGCGCTCGGCATCCGCCCCATGGGCGACAACGGCGGCTACTTCCAGCACTACCCGCTGGTGCGCAACACGCTCGACACCGCCCGCACCATGGCGATGTTCGGCAGTTCGCACTGGATGTGGGGCAGCGACTTCCTGGTGACGTCGTTCGTCACCGCCGGCAGCCGCACGGGCGGGGTGGCTTATGTGGGCCATGGCATCCGGTCGGCCAAGCTCGGCCTCGATCCGTACGCGGGTGTGGACATCAAGGGGAAGTGGGTGGTGGCGCACGGACGGATGGCGCTCCCCGATGGCATCACCCGCGCCCAGCTCGGCACGATCGGCGTGGACTACACCACGGTGCTCGAGGAAGCCCGCAGTCGCGGCGCACTCGGCATCATCACGGTGCCGACCACGGCGTCGCTCAACGGCTGGGAGGTGACGCGCCGTCGCGCGCCGATGGGGCGCGACCTGCGCGAGACGGTCGGACGTGCGTACGCGCCGTACCCGCTGCCGCAGCTGCTGGCGTCGCGCTCGATGATCGTGCGGCTGCTGAGCGGCAGCACGCTGACCGCCGACGCGGTGCTCTCGGCCGATTCGACGCGCATCTTCCCGAGTTCAGTCGCGCTTGATCCGTCGCGGCCGCTCCAGATTGACCTGGTCGCCGCCACCGCCGACACCGTGATGCCCTACAACGTGGTCGGCTTCGTGGAAGGGAGCGACCCGGTCCTCAAGAACGAGTGGGTGATCATCGGCTCGCACCTCGATGGCTCGGTGGGCCGCGGCGCGAACCCGGCCGGCGACTCGATCTTCAACGCCGCCGACGACAACGCCACCGGCAGCGCCGGCAACATGGCGATCGCCCGCGCGCTGATGGCCGGGCCGCGCCCCAAGCGTTCGGTGCTGATGGTGTGGGACTCAGGCGAGGAGACCGGCCTCTGGGGCTCGCGCTTCCTCGCGCATGGACCGCTGGCCAAGCAGGCCGTCAGCTACATCAACGTGGACATGATCGGCCGCACCAAGGCGCCGGGCAGCGACGTCCAGGGGGAGCAGGAGCTCTCGGCGCCGGGCGAGGTCTACGTGGTCGGCCCCGGCCTGATGAGCACGGTGCACGAACAGATCCTCGGGCAGGTGATGCGCGACTACAAGTACGCCAGCATCAACCGCCGCTACGAGGACGCCAACCACGAGTTCTTCTACCCGCGGACCGACGCGGCGCCCTACATGGAGAACGGCATTCCTGCGATCCAGTTCTTCACCGGCCTGCACGGTGACTATCACCGGCAGACCGACGAAGTGATCAAGCTCGACCCCGTCAAGATGGAGAACGCCGCCCGCATGGCCTACGTGACCCTATGGATGGTGGCCAATAGCGACGTCCGCCCGCGCTTCGACAAGCCGGTGCCGGCCAAGCTCTGGTTCGTGAGCCCCCGATGAGCCGCCTCCTCCTTGCGGCGTTGCTCGCCGCCCCGACGCTGCTGATGGCCCAGGGCACCACCAAGCCCGCCGGGCAGGCCGAGGTCCGGCCGGGGCAGTTCCGCGCCCCGGAGTTCCCGGCGCCATCCATCCTCGACTACCAGCCGCGCTCGACGCTGGTGGTGCCGACTCACACCGTTCCTCGCGCCAAGTACCCGGCCATTGACCTGCACGGCCATCCGCCGACGCTGGTGCTCCCCGAGGTGATCGAGCGGGTCACCGGTGCCATGGACTCGCTCAACGTGCGGATGATGATCAACGCCTCGGGAAGCTCGGGTGATCGACTCACCCAGCAGATCGCCGGCGTGAAGGCGGCGGGGAAGGCCGATCGCTTCGCCTTCTTCACCACGCTCAACCTGCGCGACATCGCGCCCGGTTCGGGGGCGACGATCGCCGCGCAGCTCGAGGCCGACGTCAAGGCGGGCGCCGTGGGTGTGGGTGAGATCGGCAAGGGCTTCGGCATCTCGACGCGCAAGCGCGACGGGACGCGGTTGCAGATCGACGACCCGGAGCTCGACGTGGTCTGGCAGACGGCCGCGCGCCTCAAGATTCCGATCTTCATCCACGTGGCCGATCCGTCGGAGTTTTGGGCGCCGCTCGACTTCCAGAACGAGCGCTGGCTTGAACTCGCGCTGTTCAGCGATCGCCGCTATCAGGACCGCAGCCGCGCGCCTGATTTCGAGACGCTGATGGCAGAGCGCGACCGCCTCTTCGCCCGCCATCCCAACACCACCTTCATCATCGCCCACCTCGGCTGGCACGCCAACGACCTGGCGCGCCTGGGCAGGCTCTTCGACCGCTTCCCCAATCTCCACAGCGAGGTGGGGGCGGTGCTGTATGACCTCGGCCGCCAGCCGCGCGCCGCGAAGGCCTTCTTCACCAAGTACCAGGACCGGATCCTCTTCGGCAAGGACGCCTTCCAGCCCGATGAGTATCCCTACTACTGGCGCGTCTTCGAGACAGAGGACGAGTACTTCGACTACTACCGCGGCTACCACGCCTTCTGGAAGATGTACGGCATGGGGCTCTCCGACGTGGTGCTGCAGAAGCTCTACTATCGGAACGCGCTGCGGATCATCCCCGGCCTCCCCAAGGCAGGATTCCCGAAGTGAGTGGCGAGGTGTCGCGCTTCCGGCGCACCGCCGCCCAGGTGCTCCTGGTGCAGCTGGTGACGCTGCTCCTCCTCTGGTGGTTCCAGCGGCACTTCACCAGCTGAGGAGCGCCGCATGCATCCGCTGAACTGGGCGATCGTGATCGCCTACCTGGTGTACGTGGTGTGGGACGGCCTCCGCCGCTCCAAGGAGACCACCAACATCGAGGGCTACTTCCTCGCCAACCGATCGCTCCCCTGGTGGGCGGTCGGGCTCTCGGTCATGGCCACCCAGCTCTCCGCCGTGACCATGATCGGCACCACCGGACAGGGCGCCACCGACGGGATGCGCTTCGTCCAGTTCTACTTCGGGCTGCCGATCGCGATGGTCATCCTCGGCGTGACGCTGGTGCCGTTCCTCCACGGTGCCAAGGTGTTCACCGCCTACGAGTTTCTGGAGAAGCGCTTCGACGCGAAGACGCGGTCACTCACCGCCTTTCTCTTCCTGCTCTCGCGCGGGATGTCGTGCGGCACCATCATCGCCGCGCCGGCCGTGGTGTTCTCGGCGATCTTCGGCTGGGACATGACCTGGTCCGTGGCGCTGATCGGCATCCCCACTGTGCTCTACACCATGTTCGGTGGCGTGCAGGCGGTGACCTGGGCCGATGTGAAGCAGATGGTGCTGATCGTCTTCGCGCTGGTGGCCATCGTGATCGTGCTGCTGGTGGAGATTCCGGTCTCGCCAAGCGACGCCTTCGAGCTGGCCGGTGCGACCGGGCGGTTGAAGGTGTTCGACTTCTCCTGGGACCTGACCAAGACCTACACGTTCTGGTCGGGCATCCTCGGCGGCACTTTCCTCATGCTGAGCTATTTCGGCACCGACCAGAGCCAGGTCCAGCGCTACCTCACCGCCAAGTCGGTGGACGACGCCCGCACGTCGTTGCTGATGAGCGCCTACTGGAAGATTCCGCTCCAGGCACTGGTGCTGATCGTCGGCATCCTGGTCTGGGTCTTCTATCTCTTCGCGGGTGGACCGCTGCTCTGGAATCCCGCGGCCGAGAAACAGGTGATCGCCGCCGAGCCCGCGGCATACCAGGAGCTGCAGGGGCGCTATGTCGCGGCGGTGAATGAACGGCGCCAGGACGCGCAGTTTGCCGTCTCGGGGGAGCATGGCGTCGGTGCCGAGCGCACGAGTCCGGACCGTGAGGCGCTGCTCGCCTCCGAGGCCAAGGTGAACACCGTTCGCGGCGAAGCCCTGGCGCTGGTCACCAAGGTCACCGGAGCCCCCGCTCGCGACGTGAACTACATCATCCCGCACTTCGTGCTGCACTTCCTCCCGCTCGGCCTCGCGGGGATTTTCATCGCCGGGGTGATGGCGGCGGCGATGTCGAGCATTGCCGCCGAGCTCAATTCGCTCTCCACCGCGACGGTGATCGACTTCTACCGGCGGTGGTGGCGGCCTGATGGTGGCGAACAGGAGTTGCTGCGCGTCTCGAAGCTCTCGACCGGGCTCTGGGGACTCTTCGCCTGCGTGGTGGCCACCTATGCCGCCAACCTTGGCTCACTCATCGAGGTGGTGAATCGTTTCGGCTCCTTCTTCTACGGCTCGATCTTGGGCGTTTTCTTGCTGGCCATGCTGCCGCGCACCAGCGGGGCGGGGGCCTTCTTCGGATTGCTGGCGGGGATGGGGACGGTGGCGGCGGTGTCGTTCGGGATGCCCGAGGTGTCGTTCCTCTGGCACAACGTGGTGGGGGCGGTGACGGTGCTGGTGGTGGGCGTGGTGCTGAGCGTGGTGGTGCCGCGGCGACCGATGGACGGTCCGCCGGTCGGGCAGTTCGGCTAGGACTCCGGGAGCGCCAGGCCTAGGCGCGACGCGAGTGCATCGCGCATCGGTGATTGAGGCAGCGAGGCCAGGGCCTCGAAAGCCGCAACCACGGCGGCATCGGGTGGAGTGGTCTGATCGAGGTCGAAGAGGTCGAGGGCGGCGTGGACCACCACGCCGGCCTCGTCCAATCCGTCGCGTCCCACGAGGAGCCACGCCCCATCAAGTGCCGCCATCCGCGCGGCATCGGGCGCCAGTAGGCCGTCCCGCAGTGCCTCGCGCTGGGCATCGCCAAGGGTCGCGTCGAAGACCATCGGACGCGCCGCAGCCAGGAGCAGCTCGCGCACCGGCCGTGGGACCATGCTGATCGGGAAGTGCTCCGCGGCCGTGCCTGCGGCATCCACGCGCCGGACGTGCACGCGCACCGGCACCACCCCAGCCACCACCGTCTCGGCACGCCAGCGTGTCACCTCGGCAATACGGCGGTGTTCGAGGACGATCTCGTCGCCCTCGAGCCGGACCAGGTGTGCCGGCATGAGCAGGTCGTCGATGGCATCGGGGACCACGTCGCGAAGCGCGGCGATCCCCGCCGCGAGGCGCGCCGGACCTGAGGCCTCGCTCAGCACCTCGCGCTGCCAGATCGCGATGCCGTTGCCCTTGGCGGGGTCGTTGCTTTGCGCCTGCCCGATGGTTTCGAGCAGCGCGGACTCGAGCGGCTCGCGCACGCCAGCCGGCAGCAGCTCGAGCGCGCGCGCCGCATGGCGCAGCACGATCGGCGGCTCGATCCGCTCGAGGTCGTCGAAGAACCAGCCGCACGACGTGAACATGGCGAGTGCATGCCGCTCGGCCTCGAGCAGTCGAGAGACCGCGCCAGGCAATGCCCCTGCCTCGTCGAGCATCGGACCGGCCGCATCGCGGAGCGCCCAGGGATCGCCGGCGTCGGCGGGCCAGTGCGCCTCGACCGCTTCGTGAATGCCATCGGCCAACTGCTGCAGCCCGTTCCGGAGCGGCGCCCGCCACGCCTGCGACGACCCGCCATTCATCCGGCAGCCGCAGTCGTGTTGCCACCGCCCCAGCGAGTGCGGGCAGCTCCATGCGGTGCGCTCGACCAGCGTCACGTCGTGGACGGGAGGATGGTCGGCGAGGATGGTGGCGAAGTTGGTGCAGCGCCCTTCGGGGTCACGTTCGAGGCGATCAATCAACGAGGCGAGCGCCAGATCGCCCTGCCGATGATGATGGCCGAAGGTCTCGCCATCGGTGGCCACGGAACAGATGGTGACGCCGTCGTCGGCCATCGGCACGGCCGCGATCCGGCGATGCCAGCCGTGGGCTTCGCGCAACACGCTGCTGAAGGCGATGTCATGCGCCAGCGGGCCGTCGTAGCAGAAGATCGCCAGCTCGCGCCCGGCATGCTGCCACCGTCCCGGGCGGCCATGTGGCGGCGGCGCGGTGACCTGATGCGGTGAGAGCACCGTGAAGCGAATCCCCTCCGCCGCGAGCACCTCGAGCGTCTCGTGATCCACGGCGGTCTCGGGGAGCCACATTCCTTCCGGGTCGCGTCCGAAGCGCCGCTGGAAGTCACGGATGCCCCAGCGAACCTCGGTGACCTTGTCGCGTCGCGACGCCAACGGAAGGATCACGTGGTGGTAGGGCTGCGCCAGCGCGTTGCCGTAACCAAGGCGTGCGCGCGCAGCACGGTCACCCGCCACGATGGCCGCGCCGACCTCACGCGCGTGATGATCGAACCAGTGGAAGAGCGTCGGCCCCACGTCAAACGAACACCACTCGTAGGCGTTGATCGTGCGCCGCAGGCGCCCCTGTGCATCGAGCACGCGCGCCTTGGCGAGTGCGGCGTAGCACTCACGCGTGATGCGGGCGTTCCAGTCGTGGTCGGGGGCGGCGCTCTTCTCGTGCGGGACCAGTTCGAGCCACGGTTCCTCGCGTGGCGGCTGGTAGAAGTGTCCGTGCACCACCACGTGGCGCAGTCCCGTGCTCATGCCGCGGTGACGTCCGAGGCGGCGGCGATGGCGCCAACCAAGTCGGGAAAGGGACCGTCAATGCGCTCGAGCGATGCCGCGAGTGCCCGGGCCCCGCTGCTCTCGAGGTTCGGATCTTCGAGCACCGGGAGCAGTCGCTCCAGCGCCTCGCAATGTTCGTTGAAGCGCTTGGTGGCGTAGTCGCCCGCCGCACCCGTCGAGATGATGAACTGCCAGTCCGACGATTGCGCCAGCAAGAGCTCACGAGCCGCCTGCTCCAGGACCGGCAGGAGCAGCGGCTGCTCCAGCGCGGTCGGCACCGCTTCCCAGAAGCGATGCTCGAGGGGCCAGAGCCGCTCCCAGGTCCACGCTGTCTCGGGGTTGAGCCACATCGAGAAGTCGCCGTCGGCGCCCCACGAGCCGGCACCGAGGCGGATGGTGGTGTCTGGCGGTGTGTCGCGCAGCATGGTCGCGGCGGTCATCGGGCGTACGGCGCTGCTCTGCGTGAGCTCACCGAAGAGGTCTTCGATGAAGTCCACCCCCTCGAACCACCAGTGCCCGAAGAGCTCCGTGTCGAACGGTGCGACGATGGCCGAGTCACCCCGGAGCGCGGCGGCATCGACCGAGTCGAGCAGCGAGGCGAAGTGCTGGGCATGCGCCGACGCCGCGACTCGCGCGGCCTCGGGCACATACGGCTGCTTCTCGCTGAGGTCGGCGGTGATGTCGGTGACCGACCAGAGCTTGAGTCCACCCGGGTAGCGGATCTTGTGGAACTCGAGGTAGCGGCCGTCGCCGGGATAGCCGCCATAGCGGCTCCACACCTGGGTGGTGGAGCGCGGATCGCGCACCAGCACGTGCAGCGGTCGGCCGCGCGCCGGCGTGCCGAGCTGATAGGCCCGATACGGCGACCGCGGCCCGCCACGACGCACGCCCGTGGACATGCCGCCGTAGAGGTCCGAGGCCTCGCCCGCCTCGGCGAGGTGGGCGTCCACGAAGAACCAGCGGAAGCCGGCGTAGCGCAGGTGATCCTCGATCCCGCGGCGCATCGGGACAGCCGGCGCCGAAGGGAGCGGATGCCACGGGCCCGCCGGGCGATAGGCGCATTCCGGCACCCAACAGCCGTGCGGCAGCTCGCCGAAATGCCGCAGGTGCTCCGCGCGCCCCACCAGCAACTGCAGCCGGATGCTCTCGTCGCGGGCAAGCAGCGGGAGGAAGCCGTGCGTCGCCGCCGACGAGATGAGCTCGAGGCGCCCCGCCTGGGCGTGACGACGGAACTCCGCGA
Source organism: Gemmatimonadales bacterium (assembly GCA_033764505.1). GTDB lineage: Bacteria > Gemmatimonadota > Gemmatimonadetes > Gemmatimonadales > GWC2-71-9 > Palsa-1233. The sequence continues at coordinate 146,108 of JANRIW010000027.1, read as the reverse complement.
TCAGGTCGCCATCAATGGCCTGCCAGATCCGCTTCAATTCCTGGATGTGCTGCTGCCACCACGGCACCACGGGCAACAATGCCTGGTCACCGGTCTCGCGCAGCGAGGCGGGTGCCTCATGGAGTGTCTGGAGCCGATGGGTGAAGTACGCCTCGAGCTCCTCGCGAAACGACGGGTGCGCGAGCTGTGCCGCAAGGATGGGCGTGACGCCGAGCGTGATCGGAGCGGCGGTACCCGCAGCCTCGAGACGGCGCAGGGCGCCGACGAGGGGCAGGTACGTGTCGAGCGCGGCCTCGCAGAGCCAGTCGCTGCCGTGCGGCCACCGCCCGTGGTGGAGCACCCACGGCAGGTGGCTGTGCAGCGTCAGGACAAAGCCCAGGCTCACGCGGAGTGCCTCGCACGGTGGGAGATGGCGTCGGTGTAGATCGAAAGATACTTCTCCGCGACCCGATCCCAGCCGAAGTCGCGTGACATCGCCTCCCGCTGCATTTCCTGCCAGGCGCGGGGCGAGCGCATCTCGGTGAGCGCGCGCCAGACGGCGCCGGCCGCGGCCCGCTCCTCGAAGGCGTCGAAGAGGAAGCCGGTGACGCTGTCGTCAATGGTGTCGGCCAGGCCGCCGACGCGCCGGGCGACGGGGATGGTGCCGTAGCGCTGGGCGCGCATCTGCGTGAGGCCGCACGGCTCGTACTGCGACGGCATCAGGAAGAGGTCGGCGCCGGCCATCAGCAGGTGCTCGAGCTCGTCGGAGAAGCGCGTCGAGACGCCGATCCGGTGCGGCATCGCGGCCTGCAGCTGGGCAAAGGCCTGCTCGTAGCGCGCCTCGCCGCTGCCGAGGAAGATGAACTGCGCCGGGAGCTGGAAGAGCGGGTAGTTGTGCACCACCAGATCGAGCCCCTTCTGCATCACCATCCGACCCGCGAGGGCGATCACCGGGACGAACGGATTCTCCGGCAGTCCGAAGCGGCGCTGCAGGTCGGCCTTGCAGCTCTTCTTGCCGGCCAGGTCGTCGGCGCTGTACCTCGCCACCAGGTGGCGATCGGTGCGCGGGTCCCACTCGTCCTGGTCAATCCCGTTGAGGACGCCGGTGAAACGATCCCCCATGCTGCGGAAGACATCCTGCAAGCCGAAGCCGCCTTCGTCGGTGCAGAGCTCCACGGCGTGCGCCGGCGAGACCGTGGTCGCCATGTCGGCGTGCGTCAGGCCGCCCTTCAGCAGGTTGACCTTCCCGTACCACTCCAGCGCCTCGTAGTGGAAGAGCGACCACGGCAGCCCGAGCTCCGGCATCACCTCGGCACCGAAGTGCCCCTGGTAGCCGCCGTTGTGCACCGAGAGCACCACCGGAATCCGGTCGAACCACGCCTGCCCGGCGAACCAGCGGCGCAAGTACACCGCTGCGAGCGATGCATGCCAATCGTGTGCATGCAACAACACTGGTCCGTCGGTCAGCCTCGGAAGCGCGGCGACCGCGGCCGCGGCAAAGGCGGCGAAGCGCCGATGGTTGTCGGGGTAGTCGCGGCCCCCCTCGCCATAGATGCCGGCACGGTCGAAGAAGCCGTCGTGCTGGATGAACCAGGTGGGCGTCTCGGAGGCGGGGTCGAGGTCGCGCCAGAGCCGGAACGTCTCGGCGCGGTCGCCGAAGTGGAGCGTGTACGGCTCGCCCACCTGTTCCATGGCATTGAGGTGCTGATGCGCCACGCGGTAGAGCGGCACGATCGCCGCCGTCTGCAGCCCGCGGCGGGCCTGGTAGCGGTGCAGCCCCCACGCCGCCTCGGCGAGCCCTCCCGTGCGCGCGTACGGGTAGTACTCGGCGCTGAGATGGACGAGCATCGGTGCGGCGCCCTCGATCGAGGGCAGCACCAGCGGCGTGGAGGCGTTCATGGTGTCATCCGAGTGGCGGGTCGTCGTGGAAGGGATCCCCTCGGAGGATCGGCGCGTAGTAGCGGATCGCGTAGTCCTGCAGCATCCGCCGCGAGTCGAAGCGCCGGCCCGCCACCTGGATCGCGGCCTTCATCTTCTGGACCCAGCCGCGCGGGATGCCCCGTTCATCGCGCTGGTACCAGAGCGGGACGATCTCCTCCGTCAACAGCCGATAGAGGTGCTCGGCGTCGGCCGCATCGGTGGTCGCGGTGTCGGCGTCGGGGTCGGCCTTCGGGATCGCCCAGCCGTTGCGACCGTTGTATCCCTCCTCCCACCAGCCGTCGAGGGTGGAGAGCTGCGGCACGCCGTTGAGCGCGGCCTTCATCCCGCTGGTGCCCGAGGCTTCCAGCGGCACGCGCGGCACGTTGAGCCAGAGGTCCACGCCCTGCACCAGCACGTGCGCCAGGTGCATGTCGTAGCCCTCGAGGAAGGCCACGCGCCCCTCGAACATCGGATCGCGCGCGAAGTGATAGAGCGACTGCAACACTTCCTTCCCCGGCGTGTCCTCCGGGTGGGCCTTGCCCGCGATCAGCAGCTGCACCGGGCGCTTGGAATCGGTGAGCATCGCGCGCAGCCGCTCCGTGTCGCGGAACAGGAGGTTGGCCCGCTTGTAGGTGGCGAAGCGCCGGGCAAAGCCGATGGTGAAGGCGTTCGGGTCGAGCAGCGTGCCGGCCGCGACCACCTGCGCCGCCTCGTGCCAGTTGCCGGTCCACCGACGACGCGCCTCCTCACGGATGTAGCGCAGCAGGGTCCCCTTCAATTCCTCGTGCGTGTGCCAGAGCTCACGCGCGTCGAGGCCGAGCACGGCGTCCCAGGTCTCGGCTTCGTCGAGGCGGCTCCCCCAATCGCTGTCGAGGTGGATGTCGAGCAGGCGCATCATCGGGTTCGCCATCCAGGTGGCGAGGTGCACGCCGTTGGTGACCGCCCCGATCGGCACCTGCTCCGTTGGCCGCTCGCTCCACATGTCGCCCCAGAGTTCCCGCGAGACGACGCCATGGCGCTGGGCCACGCCGTTCACATGGCCGGCGAGGCGGATGGCGAGCACCGTCATCTGGAACTGCCCCGGCTCGCGCGCGGGATGGATGCCGAGGGCGGGGACGCGCTCGAAGTCGGCGCCGAAATCCTGCAGGAACCCCATCCCCATGCAGGAGACCACCTGGCCCACGTCGAAGGCGTCGTGGCCGGCCGGCACCGGGGTGTGGGTCGTGAAGATCGACGAGGCCCGCACGGTGGCGACGGCCTCGTCGAACGAGGACCCGCCCAGCACCAGCTCACGGGCGCGCTCCAGCATCATGAAGGCGGCATGCCCCTCGTTGGCGTGCCAGGCGCCCGGCGTGATCCCCAGCGCCCGCAACACGCGCACCCCGCCGACGCCCAGGATCCACTCCTGGCGCAGTCGCATCGGGAGCCCCCCGGCATAGAGCTTCGAGGTCAGCTCGCGATCGTCGGGGTGATTGGCCTCGAGGTTGGTGTCGAGCAGGTACAGTACCGTGCGACCGGCGGCGAGCGTCCAGGCGCGGATGTGGATCGGGCGGTCGAACGTCTGCAGGACCGTGAGCCACGGCGTCCCGTCGGGCGAGAGCACCGGGATCAGCGGGGTGGTCTCGGGCTTCACGGCATCGTCCGAGTCTTCCTGCCACCCGTCGGGGCGGATGCGCTGGTCGAAGTAGCCCTTGGTGTAGAAGAGGCCGATCCCGACCAGCGGGATGGCCAGGTCCGATGCCGTCTTGCAGTGGTCGCCGGCGAGCACGCCGAGGCCGCCGGAGTAGATCGGCACCGAGGCGTGGAGGCCGAACTCCGCGCAGAAGTACGCCACCGGACGCGAGGCATCGAGCCCCGGGTACTGGTCGAGGAACCAGCCGCTCGGCGCCGACCGCTCAACCGCCAACCATTCCATCACGCCGTCGTAGTGGGCGCAGAAATCGGGGTCGCGCGCCAGCAACTCGAGCCGTTCCGGGGCGGCCTGCTGGAGCACCATGATCGGGTTGTGGTGCGACGACCGCCAGACGGCGTCGTCGATCCGGCGGAACAGCGCCCGGGCGGAGCGATGCCAGCTCCAGGCGAGGTTGGTGGCGAGTGCAGCAAGGCCCTCGAGCCGCGGCGGGAGGGCAGGGATTTTCTGGCGCAGGGGTGTCATCCGGGGAAAGAGGCGAAACACAGGGCGGGGCGCAAGGTGTCCTTGCGCCCCGCCATGGTTCCGTTACCGGCCGACTGGGGGGCTACTCCTCGGAGGCCAGCTTCTTCTCGTCCTTGGCGGCCGGCTTGTTGGCGTTCTTGACGTACTTGTCGAGCCAGGCCACCCAGCGGGCCCACTGATCCATGACCGTCTCACGGGCCACGGGGCCGTGATCTTCGTACGGGTACATGTACAGCGAGACCGTCTTGCCGAGGCCCTGCAGGGCGTGGTAGAGCTTGGTGGAATTGATCGGGTCGGTGCCCACGTTCTGGTCGTCGGTCGAGTGATAGAGCAGCAGCGCCCCGTTCAGCTGGTCGGCGTAGAGGAACGGCGACATCTCGAGGTAGGTCTGCCGTCCCTGCCAGAGGTCGCGCCCTTCGCTCTGGAAGCCGTTCGGGGTGAGCGTCCGGTTGTAGGCACCGTCACCGGCAATGCCCGCCTTGAAGAACGGCGTGTGCACCATGGCGTTCACGGTCGAGAAGGCACCGTACGAGTGGCCGCCGATCCCGAGGCGATGGCGGTCGATGTAGCCAAGGGAGTCGAGCGCGTCGATGGTGGCCGCGAGGTTGTTGCGGAGGTCCACGACGTAGTTGTCGTTCGGGAGCTGCCCTTCGGACGCGAAGATCGGTGCGTCCGGCTCCACGACGGCGTAGCCGACCGTGGTCAGGAACGACATCGAGCGCGGGCCGTACGAGGGGAAGCGGGTCGGCGGATCGTCGGCGTTCACGATGCCGCGGTTGTACGCCTCCTGCGTGGCATACTCGCGCGGGTAGAACCAGAACATGGCCGGGAGGCGAGTCCCTTCCTTGTAGTCGGCCGGCAGCGTGACCTTCACGCGGAACGAGTAGCCATCGGCCCGACGCGCCGTCACCGTCTTCGTGATGGCGTTCCGGATCTCCGGCATCAATTCCTGATTGTTGGTCAACTGCTTGGTCGCACCGGTCGCGAGCGTCAGCAGATACGACTGTGGCACCTGCGTCGCCGACTCGCGCTGCACCAGCGCGGTGGTGAAGTCGTCGTCGAGCGCGGTCGAGATGGACTCGGTGACGTCGCCCTTCCCCTCGTAGATCCGGGTGCGCGTGCCGGTGGCGAGCTCCACCCGATCCACCCACGGCCGCGCAATCTTGGTGACCGTGTCGGTGGTGCTGCCCTGCAGGAAGGCCGACTTCCCGTCGCTGGAACGCATCACGACCGAGCCACCGCGGCTGCCGGGACGCATTACCAGCGCCGGGCCACCGCCTGCACCGCCACGCCCGGCGGGCGCAGCGGCAGGCGCCGCGCCGCCACGGCCACCGGCGGCGGTCGAGTCATTCGCTGCCCGAGCCGGCGGCGTCACGAGCGCGACCTTCTTGTTGCTGTCGGCGAGGAAGATGGCGTACTCGAAGGTGCCACGCGTCGCCGTCTCGGTGGTGAAGAGGATGCTGCCATCCTCGGACCAGCGGGTGGCAAGGATGCGGTTGTCGGACTGGTAGATGACCGACGCCGAGGTCGAGTCGAACGGTGCCGCCCAGTGCATCAGGCGATCGGGGCGCTGGGTGGAGGCCGTGGCGCCGCCAGTCGCCCCACGACCACCGGTGCCACGCGCGCCGGGGGCGGCTGCGGCGGGCGCGGTGCTGTCACCGGCGGTGCGCGCGGCGCGCGGCGGGGCGGGGACCTGCTGCAGATAGGTCATCCCCGACCTGAACGGATGCCAGGTCAACGACCGCTTCGCGGTGTCGGCCGCGGCGGCCGCGTTGGCGGCGCCCGCTGCCGGCGTGGTGCCGACCGGCGGCGCCGGCGGACGCGCGGCGATGCTGTCGGTGGACTCCCCTTCGCGGAGCGGCCGCTTGCTCAATTCGCGGATCTCCTTGCCGGCCGCGTCGATGATGACCTCGCGCGACCCGAACGACGAGACCGGGAGGACGTACGAGAACGGCTTCTCCTGGTACGTCACCCGGAACATCGTGCCATCGGGCGAGGCGCTGAGCGCGCGGATCATCCCCGGTGCGCCGACCTTGGTCACCGCCCGGCTCCTGGCATCGATCACGGCGAGCTGCCCGATGCTGTAGTACTCGAGCAGTGCCTTGTCGTGGGTGGACTCCAGCAGATCGGCGTAGGTGCGGGTCTTGAGCTTGTTGCCCTCGTTCACGCGCACCATCGGCTCGGTCGCCACGGGCGGCGCCTTCGGCTCGGGACCGCGCCCTTCGGGGAGCAGCACCGCGACGATCGCCTTGCCGCCCGCGGTCCATTCGAAGTTGGTCACGTGCGTCGCGAGGAGCGGAGTGCGCGTGAGCGGACGTGAGCGACCCGTAGCGGCGTCGGCGAGATAGATGTGCGTCGCATCGTCGAAGAGGGCGAGGAACGCCATCGTGGTCCCGTCGGGCGACCACGACGTGGTGCCGACGCGCGCGCCGGCCGGCACCTGCACCGTCACGCTCTTCCCGGTGGTGCGGTCGTAGAGCTCGTAGCCGGCATTGCTGCGCGTGGTGAGCCCGCGGCTGCGGCTGCCCCGGATGTCCACCTGGAATCCGCCGAGATTGTGGTACGGCTTCGCCATCATCGCGAGGGTCGGCATGCCGTCGCCAATGGTGCGCGGGAACCAGCGACGATTGACGGGACTCGCGGCGGCGTAGCTCGCGTTGCTTTCGCGCGGGGCCCCGACCAGTCGAGCCACCTCGGCCGGCGGCGCCACGTAGCGCTCGGCACTGATCGTCTCGTCGGCCCACGACTTCGGGGGCGTCGTGCCTTGGGCCGCTTGGGCCGAGAGTGGGGGAGCGGCGGCCAGCAGAACCAGCATCAACCGAAGGAATGAGGGGCGCGGAGAAGGCAGCGGCATGTCGGAGAACTCCGGTGGATCGGAGGAACGGGATGGGGACGGAGGAAGCTACTGCCTGAGGCGGATGGAGGGAACGTTGCCTCGCGATTGCGGCGCTCCGGAAACGTCCATCCTCAGATGGAGTGGGTGTTTGCCGTCGTCACGCTGGAGCGGAACAGCCTCCCGGACGGTGTGTCCACCGCCCCCGGCGGCGCGTCACCCGGGGCAGACTGGACGCCACCTTTGGCCGTCCGGTCAGGCTTCGTTGGTTCACCACGGTCTCGCGCACCGCGCCACGACCACACACGAGGAACGTCCCATGCTGCAGACCATCGCCATCATCCTGATCATCATGTGGGCCCTCGGCATGGGCACCGGCTATGCCCTCGGCGGCCTGATTCACCTGCTGCTCGTCATCGCCATCGTGATTTTCCTGGTGCGGCTCATTTCGGGGCGGAAGGTCGTCTAGCGAGAAGCGAGAAGCGAGAAGCGAGAAGCGAGAAGCGAGAAGCGAGAAGCGAGAAGCGAGAAGCGAGAAGCGAGCTCATGCGGAAGGATCTTTGCGCGCGGGCTCGCTTCTCGTCTCTCGCTTCTCGCTTCTCGCGCTAGTGCGTCAACTTCCGATACTTGATCCGGTGCGGCTCATTCGCGGCCATCCCCTTGCGGCGCTTGAGGTCGGCCTCGTAGTCCTGATAGTTCCCCTCGAACCAGACCACTTCCGAATCGCCCTCGAAGGCGAGGATGTGGGTCGCGATGCGGTCGAGGAACCAGCGATCGTGCGAGATCACCACGGCGCAGCCCGAGAAGGTGAGCAGCGCGTCTTCGAGGGCGCGGAGCGTGTCGACGTCGAGGTCGTTGGTCGGTTCGTCGAGCAGCAGCATGTTGCCGCCGCTCTTGAGCAGCTTGGCCAGGTGCAACCGGTTCCGCTCACCGCCCGACATGGTGCCGACCTTCTTCTGCTGGTCGGACCCCTTGAAGCCGAACCAGCCGCAGTAGGCGCGCGAGTTCACCGTGCGCGTGCCGAACTGCAGGTTGTCGTAGTCGCCGGCAATTTCCTGGTAGACCGTCTTCTCCGGATCGAGCGCCTCGCGCGACTGGTCCACGTATGAGGGCACCACCGTCTTGCCCACGATCAGTTCGCCACCGTCGGCCTGTTCCTGGCCCATGATCATCCGGAAGAGCGTCGTCTTGCCGGCGCCGTTCGGGCCGATGATGCCGACGATGCCGGACCGCGGCAGCGCGAAGTCGACGTTCTCGAAGAGGAGCTTGTCGCCGAAGGCCTTGGTGAGCTTCTTCGCGATCACCACTTCATCGCCGAGGCGCGGCGCGGGCGGGATGAGGATCTCGTGGCCGGCCACGTCGGCCTTGGCCTCTTCCTCGACCAGCGCCTCGTACGCGCCGAGGCGCGCCTTGCTCTTGGCCTGCCGCGCCTTGGGGCTCATCCGCACCCACTCGAGTTCGCGCTCGAGGGTGCGCTTCCGCGCCGAGGCCTGCTTCTCCTCCGTGGCGAGCTTCTTCTCCTTCTGGTCGAGCCACGACGAGTAGTTGCCCTTCCAGGGCACGCCCTCGCCGCGGTCGAGCTCGAGAATCCACTCTGCCGCGTTGTCGAGGAAGTAGCGGTCGTGGGTGATCGCCACGACGGTGCCGGGGAAGTCCTTCAGGTAGCGCTCGAGCCACGCCACCGACTCGGCGTCGAGGTGGTTGGTCGGCTCGTCGAGCAGCAGCATGTCGGGCTTCGAGAGGAGCAGGCGACAGAGCGCCACGCGCCGCTTCTCACCGCCGGAGAGCGTGTCCACCTTCGCGTCGGCTGGCGGCAGCCGCAACGCGTCCATCGCGATGTCGAGGGTGCGGTCGATCTCCCAGGCATTGGCCGCGTCGATCTTGTCCTGCAACGCGGCCTGCTTGTCGAGCAGCGCCGTCATCTCGTCGTCGGTCATCGGCTCGGCGAACTTCATCGAGATTTCCTCGAACTTCGTCAGGAGCGCCCGCGTCTCCGCCAGCGCCTCCTCGACGTTGCCCCGGACATCCTTGGAGGCGTCGAGGACCGGCTCTTGCGGGAGATAGCCGATCTTGACGCCGTCGGCCGGCTTCGCCTCGCCGAGGAAATCCTGGTCCACGCCGGCCATGATCTTGAGCAGCGACGACTTGCCGCTGCCGTTGGAACCGATCACGCCGATCTTGGCACCCGGGAAGAAGGAGAGGTAGATCCCCTTGAGGATCTCGCGCTGGGGGGGGACGATCTTGCGAAGATCCCGCATCGTGAAGATGTATTGATGGCTCATGGAGGAGAAAATAGTCGGGCGACCTACGACTTACGACCTACGACCTACGACCCTGCAGCGAGGCCCGATGCGACGCTTGCCCCTGTTGCTCCTCCTCATCGCCGCTCCCCTCCCGGCCCAGTCACGCGACTGCGACGGCTTCTTCACCCCCCTCGTCGTCCCTGCCGGCTTCTGCGTCCGCCCCTTCGCCGAGAAGGTCGGGCCGGTGCGGCAGCTGGTGGTGCACCCCACCGGGGTGGTGATCGCCGCCACCAAGTTGCCCCCCGGACTGGTCGCGTTGGCCGACACCAGCGGCGACGGAATCGCCGACGTGGTGACCCGCTTCGGGCCCGGGGAAGGGGGTACCGGCGTGACCTGGTCCGGCGGATGGGTCTACTTCGCGGCCGACGTCGGGGTCTATCGGATTCCCTGGCCTGCGGCGGCGCGTGCACCGACCGGCGAGGGGGAGTGGATTGCCCAAGGGCTTCCTGCCGCGGGGAGCAGCGGCTGGGCCCACACCATGAAGGGCATCGCCGTCGGCGCGGACGGCGCGGTCTATGTCTCGATCGGTTCAGCCACCGACAACTGCCAGCCCTCCCCCGAGATCATGCCGCAGGAGGGGCTGTGGCCGTGCCCGGAACTCTCGACGCGCGCCGGGATCTGGCGCTTCACCCCGCCGGCCAAGGCCGGGGCAGCGTGGGTCGGGAGTCGGCACGCCACCGGACTCCGCAACGCGATGGCGCTGGCGCACGACCCGGCCACTGGGACACTCTGGGCCGCCTCGCACGGCCGGGACTTCCTCAATCGGGCCTGGGGCTGGAGCGCCGAGGAGTCGGCCAATCAGCCGGCCGAGCTGCTGCTGCGGGTCACCCGGGGGGCGGACTTTGGCTGGCCCTATTGCATGGGGCGGTGGCGGGACAGCGCCACCACGCTGATGGTCGCGCCGGAGTACGACAAGCAGGAGGGGGGAGCGGCCTGTGACCGGCGCAGTCAGCCTGCAGCAGGGTATCCCGGCCACTGGTCGCCGATGGCGATCGCGCCGGCCACGGCGGCCCTCCCCGCGGCCTGGCGCAACGGGCTCTTCCTGGCCTTCCACGGGTCTCGCACGCGCGCTCCGCTCCCCGAGGCGGGCCACATGGTGCTCTTCCAGCCCCTCAACGCAGCCGGGCTGCCGGCAGGGGAGCGTCGGATCTTCCTGCGCACCACCGACAAGCCGGGCTCCCTGAGGCCGGCTGGGGTCGCCATCGCCCCCAACGGCGTGGTGTACGTGGCGGACGACGACCATGCCCGGATCATCCGGATCGAGCCGCGCTGACGGGGGTATCTTTGGGGGTTCCTGCGGCAGTCCGCACGGCCCCCACTCCGACTTCGGGTCACTCACGATGCGTCGTTCCCTCTCCCTCGCTGCACTGCTTCTCTTCCCGGCCGCGCTGACGGCCCAGGGCCCCGTCGTGGGTGACGCCGCGCCGGCGGTCTCGATGACCGTTGCGGGCAAGGATGGTGTCGCCTCGAAGCCGGTCTCGCTCGCCTCGCTCAAGGGCAAGGTCGTGGTGCTGGCCTTCTTCCCGCGGGCCCGCACCTCCGGGTGCACCATCCAGATGAAGGCGTACCGCGACCGTTTCGACGAGCTCTTCGGCAAGGACGCCGAGCTCATCGCGATCTCGACCGACACCCCCGAGGCCCTGGCCGCGTGGGCCAAGGACGAGGCGTTCCCGTTCCGCTTCGGCTCGGATGTGGGCGGCAACATCGGGCGGGCGTTTGCCGTGGCCAACCCGGCCGGGACCGTGGACAGCCGGGTGCTCTTCGTGATCGGCAAGGATGGCAAGATCGCCAAGGTGATGCGGCCGTTCCGCGAGATCGACCCGACGGCGTATGATGATTTGAAGGCGGCGATTCAGCTGGCGAAGTAGCGGGGCAGGTGAACGGTGAACGGTGAACGGGGCGCGGCCAACCGCCGCGCTGGGTGAGGAGTGAGGGGGGAGAGACTGAGCACCCCTCACCCCTCACCCCTCACCAGCACCCCCGTTCACCGTTCACCGTTCACCCAAACTTTTCCCTCCCCCGCGCGTATCTCCACTGTTCCCCAACCCCCAGTCCACCGCTCCCGGAGTTTCCGACGTGACGACACGGCACATCCGTTCCGCCTTGCTGCTGACACTGGCGCTCCCCGGCGCCCTGGCCGCGCAGGATCGCCTCAAGAACATGCCGGGGTACGAGCAGTACACCCGGATGGCCCCCCAGATCGCCGGCAGCGTGAAGAGCGGCCAGGTCAACGGGCAGTGGGTGGACGGCGGGAAGGGCTTCGAGTATGCGTGGGACGGCAAGCGCTTCCGCTTCGACGCCGCCACCCGGAAGGTGGCCGAGGTGACCACGCCCGGCACGCCGGCGACCCCCGCGGGCGGGCGCGGCGCCGGCGGGCGCGGGATGGCGGGCGTCGAGCGCGGACGGCAGGCGACCGAGGCCGTGGCGCCGAACGGCCAGCTCAAGACCATCTACCGCGACCGCAACCTCTTCATGGCCGACAGCGCCGGCAACAACGCCACCCCGATCACCACGGATGGCAGCGAGAAGGAGCGGATCAAGTACGGCACCGCGAGCTGGGTGTACGGCGAGGAGCTGAGCCAGACCACGGCGATGTGGTGGAATCCCTCGAGCACCAAGGTGGCGTACTACCGCTTCGACGAGAAGCCGGTGCCCGACTTCTTCCTGCAGATGGACCAGACCAAGGTGCAGTCGACGCTCGACGTCGAGGCATACCCCAAGGCCGGCGTGGACAATCCGGTCGTGGACATCTTCGTCTACGACGTGGTCAGCAAGCAGTCGGTCAAGCTCGACATCCGCGACGGCAAGCCGTGGAGCAACGATGTCGTGGGGCACTACGTCTACAACGTGCGCTGGTCGCCCGACGGCAAGGAGCTGCTGGTCAACCGCACCAACCGTCGCCAGAACGTGATGGAGTTCGCGGCCTGCTCGCCGGAGACCGCCAAGTGCCGCGTGGTGATCCGTGAGGAGTGGCCGACGGGTTGGGTCGAGAATCGGCCGCAGATGACGTGGCTCGCCGACAACAACCGTTTCCTCTGGGTGTCGGAGCGCAACGGCTTCAGGAACTTCTACCTCTACGACCTCTCGGGGAAGCTGATCGCACCGCTGACCCAGCATGAGTTCGAGGTGGCCAACATCGTCAAGCTCGACGAGGCGGCCGGCGTGCTCTGGTACATGGCGCGCAGCGGCGACAACTACCTCAAGCTCCAGCTGCACCGCGTCGGGCTCAACGGCAAGGGCAACGTGCGCCTCACCGATCCGACGCTCCATCACACCGTCAATCTCTCGCCCGATGCCAAGTTCATCGTGGACGTGGCCCAGGCGCACAACATGGCGCCCGTCACCCGCGTGCTGGACGCCTCCGGCAAGCCCGTGGCGACGCTGGCGGAGTCGGACCTCACCAAGTTCAACGCGCTCGGCCTCAAGAAGGTCGAGATGTTCACCTTCCTCGCGGCCGACGGGAAGACCACGTTGCGCGGGCTGATCCACTACCCGTCCAACTTCGATCCCGCCCGGAAGTACCCGGTCCTCATGCCGGTCTACGGTGGTCCCGCCTCGGCGAGCAGCACCGCGCGCGAGACCTGGTCGGTTCCCTCGTCGATGACCGAGTATGGCTTCATCGTCGTGAATCTCGACTCGCGCGCCGCGCCGGGCATGGGGAAGCGCACGCTCGACGCGCTCTACGAGAAGCTCGGCACCACCGAGATGGACGACATGGCCGAGGGGTTGAAGGCACTCGCCACGCGGCCGTACATCGACGGCGCGCGCGTCGGGATCTTCGGCACCTCGTACGGCGGCTACACCTCGGCGATGATGCTGCTGCGCTTCCCGAATCTCGTGGCCGCGGCCGCGGCGTCCTCGGCCGTGACCGCGTGGAACCACTACGACACGATCTATACCGAGCGCTACATGTGGATCCCGCAGGAGAACACGGCGGGCTACACGGCCGGATCGGCGATGACCTACGCCAAGGACCTCAAGGGTCGGCTGCTGATCTACTACGGGACGGCCGACAACAACGTGCACCCGAACAACTCGATGCAGCTGATCAAGGCCTTGCAGGCCGCGGGCAAGAGCTTCGAGGTGCAGGTGGGGCCGGATGCCGGGCACACCGCCGTGAACCAGCAGCGGATGATGGAGTTCTTCATCGAGAACCTGGTGATGAAGGGCTCGCCGGTGTCCTGAGCCGGAGCCACACCGGACAGAGCAACGGGGGGCCGCGATGCGCGGCCCCCCGTTGTCGTGTCTGTCGTGATGCCTGCCGCGCGGCTCAGGGCCTCGTGATGGTCAGGCTGGTGAGGACATTGGCCGACGGCTTGTAGGCCAGGTTGCTTCCGGAGATCGCGGTCACCGCCCAGGTGGTGCTGGTCATGCTGCTCTTGTACGTCGGCGACGTGAGGCTGCACGCCCCGCTCGAGCCGGTGAGGCAGGAGACGGTCGCGCCGTTGTTCCACTTCCCCGAGACCGTGGCCCCACTCACGCCCGCACCTGCGGCATCCACCACCCGGGTCGTGACCGTGACCGACCAGTTCTTCCCCTTGGCCACTGGCGCCGTATTGGTGATGCTGCCGACGTGCACCGTGTCCACCTCAGCCGGCGGCGGCGGCGGCGGCGGGGCGATCGGGCCACCGAGCGTGTACAGCAGCAGGTTGGGCGACCCGGTACCCGCCGACGTGACGACGCCGGGCGTGGCGTTGCCGGTGAGCGTGGCGGCCACCTGGGCCGGGGTCGCGCTCGGCGTCGCGCCGAGGACCAGCGCCGCGGCGCCGGCGACGTGCGGCGAGGCCATCGAGGTGCCGCTGATCGTGTTGATCGCGGTGCTCGACGTGTACCACGCCGAGGTGATGCTGCTCCCGGGCGCGAAGATGTCGAGACACGTGCCGAAGTTGGAATAGCTGGCGCGCGCATCGCTGCTGGTCGTGGCCCCGACGGTGATGGCGGCAGGCGTGCTGGCCGGCGACCGGCTGCACGCATCGGTGCTCTCATTCCCGCCGGCGACGACAAACACGACGCCGCTGCTGATGGCATTGGTCACGGCCGCGTTCAGCGCGGTGTTCACCCCGCCGCCGAGGGACATGTTCGCCACCGCCGGCTTCACCGCGTTGGCCGCGACCCAATCGATCCCGGCGATGACGCCGGACCAGGTGCCTGAGCCCGCGCAGTCCAGCACCCGGACTGGGACAATCGTCACGCCCTTCGCCACCCCGTAGGTGGTCCCGCCGACCGTGCCGGCGACGTGCGTGCCGTGGCCATTGCAGTCCTCAGTGCCGCGACCATCGGCGACGGCGGTGTAGCCCGCTGCCGTCCGGCCGGCGTACTGGCCGTGATCGCCGCGGATGCCGGTGTCGAGGATGTAGGCGCGGACGCCGGCGCCGGTCTGGTCGTAGTTGTAGGTCGTGGAGAGCGGGAGTGCCCGCTGGTCGATGCGGTCGATGCCCCACGTGGCGGACGTCTGCGTCGCGATCGCCGTGGCCTCGCCGTCGGCCACCACGTAGTCCACGTTCGGGTTGCGACGAATCCCCTCGAGGGCGGCGGCCGGCAGCGTGGCCGCGAAGCCGAGGAGCGCGGTACCATAGCGGAAGTGCACCGACCCACCGCGCGAGAGTTCATCGGTGAGCCGATCGGCGCTGCCGGTGCCTCGCTTGAAGACCACGATGTAGCGATCGGCCAGCGCGTCGCGCTGCGCGGCAAAACGTGGGGCGGCCGACGGGGCCGTCGGCAGCTCGGTGCCGTCGGCGCATGCCGCGGCGAGAAGTGCGGATGCCGCGACAACGGTGCGGAGGGAACGCCGCATGGGGACTCCTGAGGAGATGTCTGGAATGGCCGGGCGAGGACCGCCCCGGGGGACCAACTTCGGGTATCGGACGAAGTCCGGCAACACCCAAGCGTGGCGAATGTGCCACAGCGCCGTGGGCCCCGCCCAACAACTCACGCCACCAGCCCCCCCCTTTTGGGGGGGATTTCGGTCAGGTGGGCTTGAATTGCCGGAGGGACAGGGGAGGGAGCAAGACGCGGGCCGGTTACGCGCCGGGAGTCGCCGGCGGGGGGGTCTGCTGCAGTCGGCTGAGGATGTTGACCCCCGTGGCCGCTTCGATCTGCTTGGTCAACTGGATGATGGCGGTCGGCAGCTGACCGGCGGCATTCGCCACGCCGGTCGCGCCATTGCCGGAGTCGAACACCGTGACCTTGTCGATCGACATCTCGCCGACCGACCCGCTGATCTGGGCAATGATCTCGGGCAGCATGTTGAGGATGAAGATCCGCTCGGCGTCGGTCCCGGCGCCCTGATACAGCTTGATGGTCTGCTCGAGCACGTAGAGCTTGGCCTTGCCGTCTTCGGCGATGCTGGCCGCGGCACCGCGTGCCCGCGCCTCGGATGCCTCCTGCTCGGCGCGCGCCGGCAACAGCACGTCGGCCTCGAGCCGACGCTGCTCCAACGAAATGCGTTCCTGCTGCAGCGCCTGCTGCGCCACGACGCGTGCCTTCTCGCCGGCCACCGCCGCCTCGGCCTCGCGCGCCACGGCCTCTCCCTCCAGTTCGGCCCGGCGAACGCGAAGCCGGTTGCTCTCCTCGGCGATGCGGAGGTCGGCTTGCAGCGATGCCACCTGTGCCGCCTGCCGCGACGCGGCCTCGGTCTGCTCGGCCTCGGCATCGCGCTGCGCCTCGGCGACACGCGAGATCTTGAGAATCTCCGCCGTCTTCTGCCGTCCGATCGAGCCGAGGTAGTTCACCTCGTCGGTGACGTTCTGGATCTTGAGGGTGTCGAGCTCGAGGCCGAGCTTCCGCAGGTCCTCGTCGGCCTCCTCGATCAGCCGCTGCGCGAACTTGAGGCGGTCCTCGTTGACCTCCTCCGGCGTGAGCGTCGCCAGCACGCCGCGGAGGTTCCCCTCGAGCGTGTCCTTGGCGATCTGCATCACCTCGCCGAACGGCTTGTCGAGCAGGCACTCCACCGCGTTGTGCGACGTCGGGTCGCGGCCGCTCACCTTGACGTTGGCGATGCCCTGCACGAGCAGCGGGATGCCGCCCATCGAGTAGGCGTTGCGCACCGCGACCTCGATCGGGATGGTCCGCAGGTCGATGCGCGACACGCGCTCGATCAGCGGAATGCGCAGCGTCCGACCACCGCGCAGAATCCGGTAGCCGATCTCCCGACCATCGGGCATCATCCGCCGACGCCCGGTGATCACGACCATCTCGTTGGGGAGACAGATCACGATCAGCGTCTTGACGGCGATGGTGATGGCGAGGAGAATGCCGAGAAACACGGCACCCATCGCGGCGGCAACGGCGAGATCCATGTCCGGCCTCACGTGGTGGAGGGGAGGTCGAGCGAACTGGCGGGCATGACGCGGACCACGCCGTCATGGGAAGCCACAATGATAACCTCTTGTCCAATCGCGAGCGGCTGGTCCACGCCGTCGGCGAGCGAGGCGGTCAGGTAGCACTCGCGGCCCCCGATCACGCATGCCACCTGGCCGCGATTCTCCGCGGACACCGGCAGCACGATGCGTCCGAGGGCTCCCTCGAAGTCGCGGTCACCCGGCGCCTCCACCGACGCGTCGCTGCGGCGCAGCCAGGTGAAGACGGCGTGCGACAGGCCGAGCCCGGTGAGGCCGAGCAACGTGGCCAGCACGGCGGTGCGGTTCGCGCCAGCATCAAGCGCGGTCAGCAGCAGGCCGGTGCTGCCAAACGCCGCGAGGAAGAACGTGATGTTGCGGATACTGAAGAGGCCGATGAGGACGTGGCTCGCGCCGCCCGGGCCGGCGTCGAGGTCGTGACCGACCGCGCCGTCTCCGGCAAGGTCGGTCACGTCGCCGCCGTCACTCGCGCTGTCGCCTCCGCCGAACGAGGAGAAGAGCAGCAACCCGACGCCGAGGATCGTGGCCAGGAGGTAGGCGGCGGTCACGTCGCCGCCCTACCGCGCGAACGTCTGCGAGGGATCGCGGAACGACTTGAACTCGATGGCGTTGCCCGCCGGGTCCAGGAAGAACATCGTTGCCTGTTCCCCGACTTGCCCCACAAAGCGGATCCCGGGTTCGATGATGAAGTGGATCCCCTCCGCGCGGAGCCGATCGGCCAGCTGGTGCCACGCCTCCCACTCGAGGATCAGGCCGAAGTGCCGCACCGGGACGGCGTGACCGTCCACCTGGTTGGCCGCCGTCCGGCCGAGCTCCTCCGGGGCGAGGTGCGCCACGATCTGGTGCCCCTGGAAGTTGAAGTCCACCCATTGGTCGGACGAACGTCCCTCGGCACAGCCGAGCAATCCGCCGTAGAAGCGGCGCGCGGCATCGAGGTCGTCCACGGGGAAGGCGAGGTGGAAGGGGGGGATGGCAGACATGGGGTGGCCTGGCGGTGAGAGTCAGAAAGCCGAGAAGCGAGAAGCGAGAGGCGAGAAGCGTGGGACCACTCGAGTTTCGGTGATTGGATCGCTCGCGTCAACTCCCGGTCTCCGCCCCTCGCTTCTCGCTTCTCGCTTCTCGATCCCTTGACGACCATCTGCCCTTCGCGTACAATGCTTCCACAATCGTCTTGCCCCCGTGGTGATTTGCCGCTGCTTGCAGCCACGTTAAACAAATGCTAAAGTGCACAGGACGCCTGGCGGCAGTATTGCCCCCGGCGTTTTTTCGTGTTCGGGGGTCCTGAACTACCAGAGGAGCAGGGAATGCCACAGCCCGCGCGCGCCGTTCGAATGTTCATGCGCCGACTTCTTGCGACCGGAACTCCCACGGGAGAGACGGACGGGCCGCTGCGCATCCCTGCGTAGTCACGACCAGCCGACGACAGTCGGCGCGGCGCCCCGGCCCTCTCTTCGGAGATCGCCGGGGCGCCTTGCTGTTCACCCCCGACGCACCAGAGGTTCCAGTGAGCTTGACCACCTTGTTCCGTCGCTCCCCCACCACCGTCGAGGCGGAGAGTCCCACACTCGCCGGTTTCCACGGCGGCATCGTCCCGCTATCGACCCTGCGGGTCGAGGTCCAAGGGGCCCCCGACGCCCCCGTCCTCGTCGTCCTCGGCGGCATCTCGGCCTCGGCGCACGTGGCCGCCCACGCCGACGATCCCACGCCGGGATGGTGGGAAGCCATCGTCGGTCCTGGTCGCGTGATCGATCCGGCGCGCTATCGCATCGTCAGCATCGACTGGCTCACGGTGCCCGGGCATCCGGTCGATGCCCGCGATCAGGCCAACGCACTCACCGTGGCGCTCGACCGACTCGGCATCGCGTCCGTGGAGGCGATCATCGGCGCCTCGTACGGCGGCATGGTGGCGCTCGCGTTCGCCACGCTCTTTCCCGCCCGCGTCGGCCAGCTCGTGGTCCTCTCGGCGGCGCACGAGAGCCATCCGATGGCCACCGCGCTCCGCACCATCCAGCGCGGCGTGGTCCGCCTCGGCATCAAGAGTGGCCGTGCGCACGAGGCGATCGCGTTGGCGCGCGCGCTCGGGATCGCCAGTTACCGCACCGCGGAAGAGTTCGCCGAGCGCTTCGCGGCGGCGCCCGTGCGCACGGCCACCGGGTATCGCTTCCCGGTCGAGGAGTACCTCGAACATGGCGGGACGCGCTTCGCCATCCGCTGCGAAGCGGAGCGCTATCTCGCGCTCTCCGAGTCGATCGACCTGCATCGGATCGACCCCGCCGAGATCACCACGCCGATCACGCTGCTGGCGGTCGAGGGCGACCAGCTCGTGCCGGTCTGGCAGGTGCACGAGCTCTTCGGGCGCCTCGGGGGGCCGGGCCGCGTGGTCGAGATCACATCGCGCTACGGGCACGATGCCTTCCTCAAGGAGGTCGAGGCCGTCTCCGAGCTGCTGACCACGGCACTCGAGCGGAGGGCGCGCCATGCCGCGTGAGTCCCTGACCACGGCGACGCGTGCGGTGCGCGCGGGCATCGGCACCGATGGCCAGCACGGCGCGGTGGTGCCGCCGATCCACCTCTCCTCCACCTATCGCTTCCCGGCGTTCGGCGTGAAGGGGCGCTACGACTATTCGCGCTCGGGCAATCCGACGCGCGATCAGCTCGCCGAGGCCATCGCGGCACTCGAGGGGGGAGCCGGTGCCATCATCACCGCCTCCGGCATGGCGGCCGTCACGCTCGCGGTCCAGCTGGTGCAGCCTGGCGAGGTGATCGTCGCCACGCACGACTGCTATGGCGGCACGCATCGACTGCTCACGCACCTCGCACGGCGAGGACACTTCGACGTGGCGTTCACGGACCTCACCGATCCGGATGCGGTGGCCGCAGCGCTCGCACGGCGACCGCGGCTGGTGTGGATCGAGACGCCGAGCAATCCGTTGCTCCGCATCACCGACATTCGCGCCGTTGCGGATGCGGCCCACGCGGCCGGCGCCCTGGTGGTGGCCGACAACACCTTTCTCTCCCCGGCACTGCAGCAGCCCATCGCGCTCGGCGCGGACCTGGTGGTGCACTCCACCACGAAGTACCTCAACGGGCACAGCGACATCGTGGGCGGTGCGCTGGTCGCCGCCACGCCTGTGCTGGCCGAAGAGCTCGCCTGGTGGGCCAACTGTCTGGGGATCACTGGCGCGCCTTTCGACGCATTTCTCACGCTGCGAGGGGTGCGCACGCTGCACGCCCGGATGCGCATCCACGAGGAGAACGCCCATGCCGTCGCCGCGGCGCTCTCGGCGCATCCGTTGGTGGAGACGGTCCACTATCCCGGACTGGCCGATCATCCGGGGCACGCCATCGCCGCGGCCCAGCAGCAGGGCTTCGGCGCGATGCTCTCCTTCTCGGTGCGAGGCGGTCCGGCTGCGGTCGAGGCAGTCGCCACCGGGCTGGAGCTCTTCACGCTCGCGGAGTCGCTCGGCGGCGTCGAGAGCCTCATTGCCCATCCCGCCACGATGACCCATGCCGCGATGGATCCGGCGACCCGAGTCACCGCGGGAATCGGCGATGCCCTGCTGCGCCTCTCCGTCGGCATCGAGGACCCGGGCGACCTGGTGGCCGACCTCCTCGGCACCCTCGATCGGGTGGCCGCCACCGCCCTCGCCCAGGCGTCGGTCTGAGGGGGCGGGGAGGGCGCGGAGGCGGCATCACGGACTAGATTTGGCACGTGATGCACCTCCTCCTCAACGCAGATCTGCATGCCCCGGCCTCGCTGGGGCACCACCATCTCCTCATCGGCGGCGGCCAGGTGCTGTGGCTCGGCACCGAGCCGCCGTCGCTGCCGAGCGGCCTCGGCGTTGCCGTGCACGACCTCGACGGCCGGCGCCTCATCCCCGGATTGGTCGACGGCCACGTCCACGTGACTGGCGGCGGCGGCGAGGCGGGCCCCGGCACCAAGGTCCCGCCGCTCGGCTTGTCGCGCTTCACGCGCCATGGCGTGACGACGGTGGTGGGATTGCTCGGCACCGATGACGCGACGCGCTCCCCTGCCGAACTCGTCGCGGCCGTGCATGGGCTGCGCGCGGAAGGGCTCGGCGCCTGGTGCTGGACGGCGGGCTATCACCTGCCGCCGGTGACACTCACGGGAACGGTGCGCGGCGACATCGCGGCGATCGATTGCATCATCGGCGTCAAATCCGCGATCAGCGACCATCGCTCATCGCAGCCGACGCTCGACGAGTTGTTGCGGCTCGGCAGCGAAGCGCACGTCGGTGGCCTGATGACCAACAAGGCTGGTGTGGTGCACCTCCATGTTGGCGACGGCGCGCGCGGCCTCGAACCGATTCGTCAGGCGCTGGCCGCGAGCGAGTTGCCACCCCGGGTCTTCCAGCCGACGCATGTCAACCGTCGTCGCGCGCTGTTCGACGAGGCCATCGCCCTCGCCAAGGGCGGGTCGCACGTGGACGTCACCGCCTTTCCCGTCGCCGAGGACGAGGACGCCTGGGACGCCGCGACGGCGGTCATCCGCTACCTCGACAGCGGCGCGCCGCCTGAGCGCCTCTCGGTCTCCTCCGACGGTGGCGGCTGTCTGCCGACCTTTGATGCCGAGGGACGGGTGGCGACGATGGGCGTGGGCGAGCCCGGCTCGCTGCCGGTCACGCTGGCGGAACTCGTGGCACGCGGTGTTCCGCTGGCGACCGCGCTGCTGCCGTTCACCAGCAACCCCGCCCGCCTGTTGCGGCTTCCGGGCAAGGGCCATATTGCGGTCGGCGCTGACGCCGACCTGGTCGTGCTCGACTCGAATGGGGGAATTCACGACGTGATGTGCGGCGGACGGTGGCAGGTGCGCGCGGGGCAGGTGCAGGTGAAGGGTACCTTCGAATCGGAGCGGTCGTGAGTCCAGCGAAGGTGCCCCACGGCGAGACCCGCGGCTGGATCATTCCGATCGGCGGTGCCGAGGCCAAGGTCGGCGACGTGGCCATCCTGCAGCGCTTCGTGGATCTCTGCGGCGGCCGCGATGCGCGCATCGGCGTCATCCCGACCGCGTCCCAGCTGCTCGACACCGGGCCGCGGTATCACGCGCTCTTCCACGAGCTGGGTGCGGCCGAAGTGCTGGTGATGGATTTCGACACCCGGCGTGACTGCGAAGAGCCTGGTCGCCTCGCCAACCTCGGCCGATGCGATGGTGTGTTCCTGACGGGCGGCAACCAGCTGCGGCTGTCCACGCTGCTGGGCGGCACCTCGGTGTCCCGGCAGCTCCGCACCCTCAACGCGAGCGGCGTGCACGTGGCCGGTACCTCGGCGGGTGCGGCCTTCCTCTCCGAGCACATGATCGCCTTCGGGGCGGAAGGGGCATCGCCCACGGCGCGCGGCGTGACGCTTGCCCCCGGCCTCGGGCTCACCAACCGCGTGGTGATCGACCAGCACTTCCGGCAGCGCGACCGCCTCGGCCGCCTGCTCAGTGCGCTGGCCTACAACCCCTTCGCCATCGGCCTCGGCCTCGACGAAGATACGGCGGCGTTCATCGGTCCCGACGAGACGGTCGAGGTCGAGGGCAGCGGCTCGGTCACCATCCTCGATTGCGGCGGCCTCAAGTTTTCGTCGATGGATCGTGTCTCGGAGAACGAGCCCGTCTCCCTGCTTGGCGTGCAACTCCACATCCTCACACGCGGTGCGCAGTTCAACCTGCACACGCGGGAAGCCTCCGCCGGCGACCTGGCCACCAGCAAGTCCTAGCGATCCACCTCAGGGGACGACATGAAGATTCTTGATCGTGCGGTCTACGTCGGCCCCTCGCTCTACGCGCATTTCCCCGTCATCCGGCTCCGTCTCGATCTCGGTGCACTCGAGGCGTGGCCCACCAGCCGCCTCGGTCCCCGCTTCGTGGACGGGTTGCTGGCTGCCTTGCCGGGCCTGCACGAGCATGGCTGCAGCTACGGCGAGCCGGGCGGCTTCGTCCGGCGCATGACGGAGGACGAGGGCACCTGGCTCGGCCACGTGCTGGAGCATGTCGCCATCGAGCTCCAGAACATCGCCGGCATCAAGGTCACCTTCGGGAAGACCCGCGGCGCGGGGCCCGAGGGCGTGTACGACGTGGTGTACGAGTACGAGCAGCGCGACGAGGGCCTCGAGGCGGGCGAACTTGCGCTTCGCCTGTTGACGGCACTGCTCCCGGAGGAGTGCCGCCCGCTCGATGCCGTGCCGGTGGACTGGGACTTTGCGCGCGAGCGCGACAGCTACATCCGCTTCGCGCAGCGCCGTGCGCTGGGTCCGAGCACCGCGTCGCTGGTGCACGCCGCCGAAGCGCGCGGCATCCCGTGGATGCGTCTCAACAGCTTTTCGCTGGTGCAGCTCGGGTATGGCAAGTACCAGCAGCGGATCCAGGCCACGGTGACGGGGCGCACGTCGCACATCGCCGTCGAGCTGGCAAGCGACAAGGAAGAGACCAACAAGCTGCTGGCCACGCTTGGCCTGCCGGTTCCGCGCCAGGAACTGGTGCAGCGCGCGGAGGACGCGGTGCGCGCCGCGCGCCGGATCGGCTTTCCCGTCGTGGTCAAGCCGTACAACGGCAACCATGGCCGCGCCATCTCGATCCACCTGACCACCGACGAGCAGGTCACCCAGGCATTTGCCCTGGCCCAGGAAGTGTCGCGCTCGGTGATCGTCGAGAGCTTCGTCACCGGCGACGACCATCGCCTGCTGGTGGTGGACGGTACCCTCGTCGCCGCCACGCGGCGCACGCCGGGCCACGTGGTGGGCGACGGTCGCTCGACCATCGCCGAACTGGTCGCCGTGGTGAACAGCGATCCGCGCCGCGGCATCGGGCACGAGAAGGTGCTGACCCGTCTCGAGCTCGACGCCAAGGCTCTGCAACTCCTGGCCGCCGTCGGCATGACCGAGTCCAGTGTCCCCGAGGCAGGGCAGGTGGTCTATCTCTGCGCCACGGCGAACCTCTCCACCGGCGGCACGGCGACCGACGTGACCGACATCATCCATCCCGACAATGTCGAGATGGCGGTGCGGGCCATCAAGGCGGTCGGGCTCGACGTGGGCGGCGTGGACTTCCTCACGAGGGACATCACGCAATCGTACAAGACGCACGGCGGCGGCATCTGCGAGGTCAACGCTGCCCCGGGCTTCCGCATGCACTCGGCCCCGAGCGAGGGGACGCCGCGGGACGTCGCCGGCCCGGTGATCGACATGCTCTTCCCCAAGGGCAGCCCGAGCGTGGTGACGATTGCGGCCATCACCGGCACCAACGGCAAGACCACGACCGCCCGCATGCTGGCGCACATCTGCCAGATGGCGGGCTTCACGCCCGGGCTCACGACCACCGACGGCGTGTACGTGAACGGGCAGCGCACCGTCGAGGGCGACATGACGGGCCCCGCGTCCACGCGCATGGTGCTGAGCGATCCGAGCATCGACGTCGCCGTGCTCGAGGTGGCGCGCGGCGGCCTCCTGCGCGCCGGCATGGGGACGCGCTACGTCGACGTCGGTGCCGTGCTCAATGTGCGTTCCGATCACCTCGGCCTGAAGGGGATCGACACGTTGGAGCAGCTCGCCGAGGTCAAGCAGGTCGTCGCCGAGGTGGCCCGTGACACGGCGGTGCTCAATGCCGACGACCCGCTGGTGCTCCGCATGGCCGACGCGACGGAGGCGAAACACCTCTGCTACGTGACCACCAACCCGGCGCACGAGCTGGTGCGCGAACACATCCGGGCCGGTGGGCGCGCCTGCGCCCTCGAGGCGGGCGTCAACGGCGAGATGATCACCCTCTACGATCACGGCGCCCACATCCCGCTGCTCTGGACGCACCTGATCCCCGCCACGCTCGAAGGGCGCGCCATGCACAACGTGCAGAACGCGATGTTCGCCGCGGTGATGGCCTTCGCGATGGGGATCAAGCTCGACAGCATTCGCACGGGGCTCCGCACCTTCGACCCCTCGTTCTTCCAGGCGCCGGGTCGGATGAACGTCTATTCGGACCATCCCTTCCGCGTGATCCTCGACTACGGCCACAACGCCCACGCCGTCTCCGCCATGGTGGACCTTGCCCGACGGCTCGAAGTGCGGGGTCGGCGCATCGTCGTCGTGGCCGCCCCTGGTGACCGCCGCGACGAGGACGTGCGCGCCATCGGCGAGGCCGTGGCCGGACACTTCGATTCCTACATCTGTCGGCGCGACGACGGTCTCCGCGGTCGCGACGGCGATGAAGTGCCGCGGATGCTGGCGCGAGCGCTCGTGGCGGCGGGCGTGCCGGCGGAGCGGGTGGCGGAGATTCCCGACGAGCAGGCCGCGATCGAGCATGCGCTGCGGTCGGCGCGCGCCGGCGACCTCGTGTTGATCTTCGCCGATGCGCTGCAGCGGTCGTGGGAGCAGATCACCAACTTCCGTGCCGATGGCAGCGAGCCCGTTCAGCGGACCACCGGCGAGTTCCCCGTGGTGACCGCCACGCCGCGCCGCGAGCCCGGGCTCGCCCTCGACGGTGCCACATTGATTCGCGACGAGCGGGGCGTGCGCCTCGCCCGTGAGAGCGACGACTGACCGCCACTCGCACTGCCGTTCGCGCGCCCGAGTTCAGCGACTCCCGGCGGCTTCTCGGACCGTCCCGCTGGCTCGACGCTCCCGGTGTCGTGCTCGAGGGGCACGTCGACGCGGAGCGTGCGACCGAGATGGCGTCGCGCTGGCGTGAAGTGGTCGGGAGGCTGGCTGCCTCTCTTGGGTGGCCAGTGCCCACCATCGCGGTCCAGCAGCACGATGACCACCTGGTGCTCGCCTTCACCGCACCCGGTGACCGCCTCCTCACCGCCACCGAAGTGAACGAATGGGCGTGGGAGGCGGCCGGTCGAGCGCTCGGACTCCCGACCGACCCCCCGCGCCTCGCGCCGGGCGACCTCCCGCACGATGAGGCGGCGGCCATGGTGCAATTGGCCGTCCTCGCCGAGATCGAGCAACGGGCTCCCTCGAGCGAACTCGCTGTCCGGGCAGCGGCGGCCCAACACGTGGCCCTCGTCACGGGCTCCAACGGCAAGACCACCACCACCCGCCTCATCGCCGCGATGACCACGGCGCACGGTTGGCGGAGCGGCTGGAATTGCACCGACGGCGTCTTCATCGAGGGTGTGGCCGTGGAACACGGCGATTGGTCGGGCCCGGGCGGCGCCCAACGCGTCGTGTCCGACCCGGTCGTTGAGGCCGCCGTGCTGGAGACGGCCCGCGGTGGCATCCTCCGCCGGGGACTCGGCGTGCTCGATGCCGACGTGGCCGTGGTCACCAATGTCGAGGCCGATCACTTCGGCGAGTATGGCGTCCGAAACCTCGCCGATCTCGCCCGCGTCAAGCTGGTGACGGCGAAGGGGCTCGGCCCGAACGGCGTGTTGGTCCTGAACGCGGACGATGACACCCTGCGTGCGGTCCCGCTCCCCGAGGGAGTGCGGGTGCGATGGTTTGCGGCGAGCGGTGCGGACATTGGAGTCGTGCCGGATGCGTGGCGCGAGGGCGATCACCTCTGGCTGCGCGACCGCGAGGGGATCCACGACCTCGGTGGCCTGCGAACCATGCCCCTCACCATCGGTGGGACTGCGACCTACAACATCGCCAACATCCTGGCCGCCGCGCTCGCCGCCTCGTCACTCGGGGTTCCCGCGGGGACCATTGCACAAGTGGTCGCGCACTTCGGCGCCCGACCTGAGGACAACGCGGGGAGGCTGAGTCACTTCCGGCTCGCGGGCTTCGAGGTCCTGGTGGATTACGCCCACAACCCGACCGGTTTGACGGGTTTGCTGGCGGTGGCACGAGGCCTGGCCCCCCGCCGACTCCTGCTGCTGCTCGGGCAGGCGGGGAATCGCGAGGACGATGCCCTCGCCGCGCTGGCCGAGGTGGCATGGAGTGCGCGTCCCGATCGCATCGTGCTGAAGGAACTCGAGGGCTATCGCCGTGGGCGCGAGCAAGGAGAAGTGCCGGCGCTGCTGGGCGCGGAACTGCTTCGCCTCGGTGCATCACCCGAGCAACTGGTCACCGTGCTCGATGAAGTCGAGGCCGTCGAGGCGGCGCTCGCATGGGCGCAGCCCGGTGATCTGCTGGTGCTGCCGGTGCATGGCCTCGAAGCACGCAGCGAGGTGCTCGCTCGACTGACGGCGCGTGGTGCAACCAGCGCCAGCTGAAGCCTCTTTCCATCCACGGAGTGCTCTGATGCGCCACCTTCGCACGCTGCTCCTCTGCACCACCCTCGCCACGGGATGCGCGCCGACCGCGCCGGACCCGGCAGCGCTCGATGCCATTGCCTTCCGCTACGTCGGGCTGGTGCTGCGTCTCGGGCACCACGACGCCAACTACGTGGACGCCTACTACGGCCCCGACTCGCTCAAGGCGGCGGCCGATCGCGACTCGCTGCCCGTGGCCACGATCGGCGCGACCGCCGACTCGCTGCTTGCCATCCTGGGCGACAGCGTGCCGGCCTACGCCGATTCACTCGTGCAGTGGCGCCACCGATACCTCCGCACCCAGTTGGGCGCCCTCTCGGCACGCGCCGCGATGCTCGGCGGCAAGCGCTTCACGTTCGATGAAGAGGCGAAGGCACTCTACGATGTGACGCCGCCCACGCTCCCCGATGCGCACTTCGACTCGCTGGTGAATCGGCTCGACATGCTTATCCCGGGGCCCGGCCCGCTCGCCGCACGCTATCAGCAGTTTCGGGATGGCGCGATGATCCCGGCCGCGAAGGTGGACACGGTGTTCAAGGTCGCCATCGCGGCGTGTCGGGCGCGCACGCTCGAGCACATGCCGCTCCCCGCCGAAGAGCGATTCGACCTGGAGTATGTGAAGGGGACCTCCTGGAATGCCTACAACTGGTACAAGGGCGAGTATCACTCGCTGATCCAGGTCAATCTCGACTTTCCGATCCCGGTGGATCGCGCGGTGGACCTGGCCTGCCACGAGGGATATCCCGGGCACCATGTGTACAACGCCCGCCTTGAGGAGGCGCTGGTGCGCGGCCGCGGGTGGGTCGAGATGTCGGTGTATCCGCTGTTCTCGCCGCAATCACTCATCGCCGAGGGAAGTGCCAACTACGGCATCGAGATGGCATTTCCGGGGGAGACGCGCACCGCCTTCGAGCGCGATTCGCTCTTTCCGCTCGCCGGGCTCGATCCCGCGATGGCAGGACAGAACGCCGAGGTGCGCCAGGTCATGGAGCAACTCAACCACGCGCGCAACGCGGTGGCTCGCCGCTACCTCGACGGGGCGGTGGACTCGGCCGGTGCCGTGGCGCTGATGGAGCGGTGGTGGTTGCAGTCGCCGGAGGCGGCCGCCAAGACCCTGCGCTTCATCCAGACGTATCGCAGCTACGTGATCAACTACAACCTCGGACGCGACCTGGTGGCCGCGTACGTGGAGCGCGCCGGAGCCGACCCCGCCGCACGCTGGCGTGCATTCGGCGAGCTCTTGTCGTCGCCACGGTTGCCGGGCGGGTTGCAGTAGGGGCTAGTGCCCACCCGTCCTCGCCAGAAAGCGCCGGAGCCGTTCCACATACGGCCCCGGCGCGTCCTGCATCGCGACGTGCGCCGCTCCTGGAATCACCGCGAGCTCTGCCCCCGGGATCTGCGCGGCAATCTGCTCCGCCTCCGCCGGAACCACGAGATCATGCTCGCCGACCATCACCAGCGTCGGCACCTGCAGTCCGCGCAGCGCCTCGAAGCGGTCGAAGTCGCGCAGCGTGCCGGTCGCCGCGAATTCGCTCGGTCCCCACATGTATTGGTAGAGCTGATCGTTGCGGTCGCCGCCCGAGGCGCAAGCCGTGCTCACTTCGTACGGCTCCGCGACGCGACGTCCCCACCGCTCGTCGAAGCGTCGCACGACCAGGCGATACTCGCGAGAATCGGTGGCGCCCTGCGCCTCGAGCCGCCGAGCCGCGTCGCGCGAGCCCGCAGGCAACGCGCCGAGCAAGGAGTCGGTGATGGCCGCCCAGCGCGGCGCGCTCACCAGGGGCGATGCCAGCGTCAACGACCGGACGCCCTCGGTGCCGTGCGTGAGGAGGTACTCCACCGCGAGCGCGGCGCCCCAGGAGTGGCCATACACGTGCAGTTGCGACAGGCCGAGGGCGCGGCGCAAGGTGTCGAGGTCGGCCACGAAGCGGGGCAGGTTCCACGAGGCGGTGTCGGTCGCCAGGGAAGATCGGCCGCTGCCCCGCTGGTCGTAGAAGATCACCGGACGGTCGGTGGCGAGCGCCTCGAGTTGGGCGAGGTCACAGCTCCGTCCGCCGGGACCGCCATGGATCACGAGCAGCGGCACGGCGTCACCCGTCCCGACGACGCGATACCACAATTGGGCCGCGGGGACGGTGAGCCTCCCCTCCCGGCTCGGCGGTGCAGTGTTGCCGCATCCAAGCAGGAGGAGAAGCGCGCTCGTCTGGATGGTCAGGGAGATGCAGGAATTGATGCGGGGCCTCTCATTCGGTTCGATGCTTCTTCTCCATGACCACAGCGACCGTTCGGCTCCCCACGGTGAACGCCGAGCGGAAGGTGCCCTCGACCCCGACCCTGGCGCCAACGCGAGGCACGCCGCCGCTGCCGGTCTGGTTCACCACCGTCAGGGTGCCGGTCTCGTCCTTGACCTGATAGACGCCGTAGCCAAGCGCGCCTGCAGACTCCGTCACTTCCCCCGCGATCCGGACGGTCTTGCCCTCATACTGCGAGGGATCGTCGAGCAGCTTCTTGATGTCGGTGGCGCCAGGGCACGCGGTCAGGACGAGCGTCGCGAGCGAGGCCAGGAGCAGACGGGCGCGACGCGATCGTGGGGCAGCAGGCGAGGTGAACACGGGCAACTCCGGGGATTGGGCCATCGGACGCCGGGCGGCGTCAGTGTGATGGAGACGCTGCCCGGCGACCGATGCGCACCAACGGCTCAGCGACCCTTGCCGAGCGTCAGGCCGACGCGCAGCGGAATCCACTGCGTCCAGTAGGTGCCCTGGTTGTTGCCCTCGGCGATGCGGATGACCCGAATATCCGATCCGATCCACGCCCGACCCACCTTCACCTGCAGGCCGGCCTGCGCACTCGGGTAGACGGCGGCGTAGTCGTCGCCCGTACCGAGCGAGGCGCCAATGGGGGAGATCACCAGCTCGGCACCGGGCGTGAAGCGATACCCGAAGGTGAGGAAGCCATTCAGGATTTCCTGCAGGTCGCCCGAGGTGGATTCGTTGAGGTCGACCCCCTCGAAGGGGCCGGCGATCAGGGTGGGACCGACGCGCCATCCCTTGCCGATTGGCGTGGCGGAGCGGATGCCGACGGCGACGGGCTCGACGTGGAGCTGGAATTCATGCCGCTCCTGCGCCTGGGCGGCGATCGGGGCAGCGGGGAGCAGCGTGAGCAGAAGGGCAGCGGGGGTGAATCGCATGACGTCGTCTCCGGGAAAATGCCGACGGCCCCCTGTGGGCCGCCGTGATGCCGCGCTCCGTGATGGAGCGTTCCCGGAAGTTACGTGAGGGCGGGAGTGAAGGTTTCATCGCGAAACGTCACCCCTCCTCCCCTGCGGCCAGCAGCTCCAGCGCCTCCCAGCGCCCGGTCAGGGCATGGATCCGCTCGTCGAGGCCCACCAACTCGGCCTTGGCCCGGGCCATCGCGTCCCCGTCCCGGAGCATCGCCGGCGTCGCGAGCGACAGGAGCAGCCGCTGCCGCTCCTGCTCGGCGGCGTCGATCTGGTCGGGCAGCGCGGCGAGTTCCATCGCCTCCTTGTGGGAGAGGCGCTTCTTCTTGCTGCTCTTCGAGGGTGCCGGGGCCGTCGCCTTGGGAGTCGAGGGCTTGGCCGCCTCGCGCACCGCGGCGGCGCGTTGCCGCTGCCAGTCGGAGTAGCCCCCGACGTATTCGCCCACCCGACCCGCGCCCTCCATGACCAGCGTGCTGGTGACGACGTTGTCGAGAAACGCGCGGTCGTGGCTCACCACCAGCAACGTCGCGTTGAGGTTGAGCAGCAGGTCTTCGAGCAGGTCGAGCGTTTCGATGTCCAGATCGTTGGTCGGCTCGTCGAGCACCAGCACGTTGAAGCGCTGCGTGAAGAGCCGCGCCAGCAACAGCCGGTTGCGTTCGCCACCGGAGAGCACCTTCACCGGCGTGCGCGCGCGCTCGGGCGAGAAGAGGAAGTCCTGCAGGTAGCCGAGGACGTGCTTGCGGTTGCCATTGATCTCGATGAACTCGGTGCCGTCACCGATGCTGTTCACCACGGTCTGCTCAGGATCGAGCTGTTCGCGCAGCTGGTCGAAGTAGGCGATCTCGAGGTTGGTGCCGAGCCGCACCGTCCCGGCCTGCGGTTCGAGCTGGCCGAGCAGGAGGCGAATGAGCGTGGTCTTGCCGGAACCGTTCGGGCCGATCAGGCCGATGCGGTCACCGCGGGTGATGGTGGTGGTGAGGTCGCGCACGATCGGCCGCTCGCCATAACTGAACGAGACGCCCTTCGCCTCGATCACCAGGCGCCCCGACCGCTCGGCTTCCTGCGCCTGCAATCGGACCGTGCCCACGCGCTCCCGCCGTGCACTGCGCTCCAGGCGGAGTGCCTCGAGCGCGCGCACACGTCCCTCGTTCCGGGTGCGGCGCGCCTGGATGCCGGTGCGGATCCACACTTCCTCGCGCGCCAGCTTCTTGTCGAACTCGCTCCACTCCTTGGCCTGCACCTCGAGCGCCGCTTCCTTCCGCTCGAGGTAGGTGTCGTAGTCGGTGCCCCAGTCAATCAGCTGGCCGCGATCGAGATCGACGATGCGCGTGGCTACGCGACGCAGGAAGGTCCGATCGTGGGTCACGAAGACCAGCGTGATCCCCTTGGCGATCAGGAACTCCTCGAGCCACTCGACCGCTTCGACGTCGAGGTGGTTGGTCGGCTCATCCAGGAGCAGCACGTCGGGCTCGCGCACCAGCGCGCGGGCGAGGAGCGCCTGACGCTTCCGCCCACCGGAGGCGGCCGCGAAGAGGGCCTCGGGATCGAGGCCGAGATGTTCGAGCACGGTCTCGACGCGGCTCTTCACCTGCCACGCATTCGCGGCGTCGAGGGCATGGTGCAGTCGGTCGAGCTCGTTGAGGGCGGCTTCGCTGTGGTCGGTGGCGATGCGATGCGAGGCGCGTTGGTAGCGGGCGAGGAGGAGGCCGGCCTCACCCAGGCCTTCGGCCACGATGTCGAACATGGTCCCGGCCACGTCGCCGGGAACGTCCTGTTCGAGCCGCGTGACGCTCACGCCGGTCTGCTTGACCAACACGCCCTTGTCGGGGGCGAGCGAGCCGTCGAGCAGCTTCATCACGGTGCTCTTGCCGGCGCCGTTGCGCCCGAGCAAGCAGACGCGCTCGCCCCGCTCGATGACGAGATTGGCGCCATCGAGCAGGGGGGCGGAGCCAAAGGCGATTGTCAGGTCCTGCAGTGCCAGCAAAGCCATACTACGTCCAACTCCGGTGGGCATCCGGGCGCCGACGAAGGGGTCGCGGCGCGGCGGAGGAGCAGGAAGCTAGCGGGGTCCCGCCGCCGTGGCCCCCACCGGGGCCTCGCGGTTGAGCCAGATCCCGACCGACGCCGTCCGCTCGCGGGCGGTGTTCTTGCCCGACACGCCGCCGAAATAGCCCGCCTGGATGCCGACACCCTTCGAGACGCGCCAGACGGCGGAACCGCCGATCTTGGTGGCGCTGTAGGCGAGGTCGCCGGCCTCGAAGGCGGCGACGTTGAAGGCCTGGGCCATCAGCAGCAACCGGGGGCCGGCGTCGAGTCCCACGGTGAGGTCGTAGCGAATTTCATCGGCGCCGCGCCGCCAGGCGGCCGCTCCCGCGGACGCACTCACGAAGCCGCGGGTGCCAAGGGCGCCGAAGCCGTTGCCGTACAGCAACCGGATCTCGGCGTCGGTGCTCACCGGTCCGAGCACCGGCCGCGCCTCGGTGTCGTAGAGCAGCGGCAGGTCCACGCGCGGCTGGATGGAGAGGATGCCGCCCTTGCCTTGCGCGAGGCGCTTCATCACGAAGAGACCGGTGGCCCCGAAGCCGGTCGTGGTCGTGGACTGGCCGTTGCGCTTGTCTTCGAGGCGGGCAAAGCCCTGGCCCAGGCCGACGCTCAATCCCTCTTTCCACCCGTAGATGAAGTACATCCCCCAGTCGCGCTTCTCGAGCGCGTTCTCGGTCGCGAACGGCCCGCTCGAAAAGCGATCGGGAAAGCGGCCGGTATTGAAGCCGTGCGACATGAACCAGCCCCCCGGCTTCACGGTCCATTGCGCCGGCAGTGCCGCGGAGGGAAGCAGGCACGGCGCGACGCACAACGCGACAAGGAGGCGATACGTCATTGGGCAGAACCCCGCGTCTCGGACGTGAGCGTGGAGGTGAATCGCACCGGCAATCGCGGCGCGGCCGGGCGACGGTAGAGCGTGTACCCGCTCCAGCTCCATTCCTCGACGAAGCCGACCGGCGGCCGCCGATCCATGTCGAGGCTGAGGCCGTCATCGTCGGCGGTCACCAGGATGTACTGTACGGCCATGCTCGGCAGCGCCAAGGCGATGTCGAAACCGGTGTCGCGGGTCGTGAGGTAGGGCGCGAACGACGGCGTCCACTTGAGCAGCCCCGAGGCCCAGCGGTCGTCGAGCAGGATGCTTCGCGGGGGCGCCACCGCCAGGGCCTGCGCCACGGCGCGATCGCGCCGGTCGGCATCGCTCGGCGTCGGCCACGGCAGCAGCCACCACGCCGCCACCGCCTGCATGATGGCAATGGCGGCCAGCATCCAGCGCTGTGGCCGGTTCAAGTCGGCGGGCAATGCCACGATCGCGACCAGCATCAGCATCGTCGCGGCAAAGGCGAGCGAGAAGTGCCAGCCCGTGAAGGTCGCCGCGGCGAGGAGCAGGAACGGCAGCAACATGCCCGCGGTGGTGACCTTGGGGCGCAGGATGGCCATGGCCGTGACCACGAGGTACGGCACCGTCCACTGGAGGATCTGCACCACCGTCGGCGAGTCGCGCTCCCATGGCGTGAACGGGAACGCCACCCGACCGGTGAAGACCAGCGAGAGGTACGCCCACGTCACCGTGGCGGCAAAGCCCGGGAAGACGAGCAGCACCATCTGCGACGCAAACGGCGGGATCTGCAGTCGCGGGAAGAGGATGGGCAACACGGCCCCCGCGATCAGCGCGAGGCCGAGTCCGAGGGGCGAAGTGTAGAACGCGAGGCCGAGCCACAATCCGGTGTAGAGGCCGTGCACCGTCTTGCGCGTGGCCCACCAGCGACGGTAATGCCGCCAGCCGACGAAGAGCGCCGCCAGCCCGAGCGCCTCGTTGAAGTTCGAGGCGGTGAAGTGCAGCCCGAGCGGCGTCCACAGCACCGAAAGGAGGAGCAGGTACGGGAGCAGGGTCCGCCGCGAGGTGCACTCGTCCACCACGCACCAGGCGAGGCCCGCCAGTCCGAGCGCCCCGAGCAGGATGGTCCAGCCGTCGGTCGGCGACGGCAACAGCAGCAGGAACGGCAGCGGCGGATACTCGAAGCCGAGCAGCTCGAGGCGGCCGCGGTCGGCGGCGAAGAGCACGCGCTGGAGGAAGGCGCCGTGCGCGTCGCTTCGCCATCCCTGGCCAATCAGCAACCACGCCGCGACCGCCGGCGGGGCGGCGGCCAGCACGGCGAGCACCGCGCGGACCCACCGCGCCGCGCGCGGCTCAGTGGGTAGCGGCGGGGTGCCGGGTGAGACCATGGGTGGTCTTCTCCCAGTAGTAGGGTCGCGTGAACAGCTGGCCCAGCGCCTTGAACGACGCGATCGAGTGCAGCAGCCAGTACAGCGGATTCAGCAGCGAGAAGAGCACCAGCGGGTGCAGGCGCCGCTTGAACACCGCGAACATGTTGATGTAGATCGCCAGCGCGTTGCCGATCAGCAGGTTGAAGAGCGACAGGTACAGAATGACCGGCGGAAAGAGCGGGTCGAGCGCCGTCGTCCGGGTGATCAACCAGCCGATGGTGAGCAGGATCGAGATCGGCTGGAAGAGGAAGATCAGCGGCGTGCCCCCGATGAGCAGCGCGAAGCCGAGCGTTTGCCGCAGGCCCGCGCGGCGCACCAGCGACACCGGGTTGCGCGAGAACACGAGCGCCGTCTGCATGTAGCCCTTGATCCAGCGGGAACGCTGGCGGATCCAGTTGCCGAGCTTCTTGTTCGCTTCCTCGTACGTGGTGGAGTTCACGATGCCGACGCGGTAGCCGTGCATCGCGGCACGGATGCCGAGGTCGGCGTCCTCGGTGACGTTGAAGGGGTCCCAGCCACCGAGTTCGCGCAGGATCTGTGTCTTGAAGTGGTTGCTCGTGCCGCCGAGCGGGATCGGCAGCCGCAGCTTGTCGAGGCCCGGCAGCAGGTAGTCGAACCAGAAGGAGTATTCGAGCGTGAACATCCGCGTGAGGAAGTTCTCGTTCCAGTTGTAGTAGTTGAGGGCGGCCTGCAGGCAGACCAGTTCCTTCGGTCCGCGACGGAAGGCGAGCACCGCCTTCTTGAGCTGGTCGGGCTCGGGCTGGTCTTCGGCGTCGTAGATCACGAGGTACTCGCCCTGCGCGAAGAGCAGGCCGACGTTGCACGCCTTCGGCTTGGTCTGCGGCTGGCCGCTGGGCACCACCATCAGGCGCACGTTCGCCCCGGGGGCCGCCGCCTTGGCCGCGGCGAGCGTCTCGGTGTCGTCTTCCTCCAGGAGGAGCAGGATGTCGAGCTTGTCGGCCGGATAGTCGAGGGCACGCAACGAGCGCAGCAGCCGCCCGATCACCGCCGACTCGCGATAGGCCGGCACCAGGATGCTGTAGGTCGGCAGGTCGCGGTCGCGCAGCGCCTGCAGTTCCTCGTCGGTGATCGTCACCGTGGTCTCGGCCGCGGCGCCGCTGATTCCCACCACGGTGCGGAAGATCACCACCGTGAGAAAGAAGAGGGTGATCGGGACGTTGAGCGCGAACAGCGTCGTGGTGGGCGCGGCCCAGAGGCCGACGAGCAGAGCGAGCAGCACCACGCCGAGCAGCAGGTACTGCGGCAGCGTGAAGACGGTGAAGGCGCTCTCGGACTGGTCGCGGAAGTAGAGGCCGTAGATCGAGGTGTCGACCACCTTGCGGCGGTTGGCGATCGCGATCGCCTGGTCGATGTCCCATTCGGTGGTGACCCGCATGTCGAGCGTGCGGTCGGGGTACACGACGCGGAGCGTGTCGCGCAGTTCGTCCGTGGGTTGATCGGCGATCGCCACGGTGAGCGTGGTCCCGTCATCGCGGATCGGGACGGCGCGGAAGCGCAGCGTCGCCTCGAGCGGGAAGCGCTGGGCGACCGCCGGCGTCACCGCCTCGGGCGTGATCATGATGAACGGGAGCTTCCACAGCTCGGCCAGGGCGCGGCCGAGGTCGAGCCGCCGGATGCTCCCCAGGATCAGGAGCAGGCGTCCCAGCCGCTCGCCGGTGCGCTCCTGCTGCTGGAGCGCCACGGCGAGCTGCATCTCGGTGATCAGCCCACGCTGGACGAGATGATCACCCAGCCGGGTCGAGCTCACGCCTCACCACTCGCGGGTAGAGCAACCAGAGCAGCGCCAGGACCAGGGCGCCGGCGAGCAGGAAGGCGGGCGTGCGGTAGCGCGCGAGCCAGCTTCCCGACGAGGCGGGGAGCGGTTCGAGGCGCCATCCGCCATTCGCGAGCGTGAGCGGGCGCGACGGCCCGGCCAGGCCGCGGATCACCACGTCACCGCGCGTCCCGAACCAGCCATACGGGGCCAGCGTCTCGTCGAGCAGCTGCAGCAGCGGCAAGCCGTTGTCACCCGTGTGGTGCAGCAGGAGAATGTCACGCCCATCGGCGGTCCATCCCTGCATCGTGGCATATGAGGCATCGGGGGTGAACTCATCCCAGATGCGCCCATCCTTGTCGCGCAGGCGGAAGCCGGCCGAGTGGATCGGCGCCGTCAGGACGTCGGCGAGGTTGCTCGTCCCGATGGCCAGCAGCGGACCCACCGCCGCCGCCGCGTCACGAGCCAGCGCCGGGGCGAGCGGCGTGCGCGTCGTCTGCTGCATCGCGCCGATGGTCGTCGCGGCAAGTTCGACGCGGAAGCGATCGCGCGGCTCGAGCAGCACGGAGAACGCCGGGACAAAGGCCGAGGGGAACCTGTTGAATCCCGGCGCGATCGGCGTGCCCCGATCCGTCACGAGCGTCGAGCGCTCGTCGATGGTGGCCGTGAAGACCGCGCCGCCGAGCCGGCAGGCGCCTTCGCCGAGCATCACCTGGAAGCGGACCTCGAGCACGTTGTCGCGCTGCAGCAGGTGGGCGGGGAGCGGGATCGTGATGTCGAGCGCGGAGCCGTCGAGCGCGCGCGACTGGATCAGGCTGCCGTTCAGGTGGATGCGAACCGAGCCATCGCCGTCGGGCGGCAGCACGGAATGCTGCGCCACCAGGCGGAAGGAGCTGGGCAGGGTGTTGCCGCCGAGATCGGCGAGGGCGAACGGGATGGCGCTCACCAGCAGCGCGCTTCCCTCGATGGTCCGGCTGGACTGCCCGAGCTCGTGCAGCGTCACGCTCCCCGGACCGCCGACCGGCGTGTTGCGGCCGAGCGAGACGGTCGTGCCGCGGAAGCCGTTGGCCGCGACCACCGCGTCGCCATCAACGAGCGTGAAGAGCTGCCGGGCGTCGCGACGCGCCGCGAGGGCGAGCATGGTGCCGCGCGTGCTGTCGCTGCGCATGATCTCGGTGGCCCCGGTGGCCGACCAGGTGAGCGCGCGCTGGTACGGACCCGGCTCGGGGATCGGCGTGCCGGCGGGCGGCAACGGCTTGATCTCGAAGCGCGTGGCCATGCCGCGGTAGCGCCGGGCGACGAAGGCGGATGCATCGAGTGCTGCCTGCGCCGCATCGAGCGAGGGCTGATCGGCGAGGTAGAACGTCACCGATTCCAGCCACGGCTCGAAGAAGCCGCTGATCGTGGCCGGCGCGCTCGGGGCGCCGCTGAAGCTGACGGCGCTCGCCCCGGTGAAGACGGTGCGGTAGTACCGCTGGGCCTCGCAGACGTCGCGGCCCGGGATGGTGAGGGCGAGCGTGACCGAGGCCTTTCCATCCACCACCAGCGCGTCACCGAGCGGCAGCGTGAGCAGGGTCGTCGTGTCGGTCAGGGCGCGCTGCGCCAGGATGCGATCGCGCTGCTGGAGCACCAGCGTCGCGGCCGGCATCCCGGGCGTCGGGATCACGTTCAGGGCGAGGGTCGCCGGGGCAAGGCCGCTGTTCACCGGAATGGTGAGCGTGACCTCGTCGGTCGAGCCGAGCAGTGTCACGCCATCGCGATACCCGATCGACTGGAGCGGCAGCCGCAGGCCGGTGACCGCCGCGTCACGCCACGCGCTGTCGGCAACCACCAGCGTCGGGCGCGCTTCGGCGCCTGCCGCATCGCCGGCCACCGTGTCCGGGCGTCCGGCCAACGAGTCGGCCATCGCGGGGGTCGGGGCCGCCGGCCCCTCGACCTGCTGGGCGGGGCGGTCCGCGCCGCACGCCGTTGCCAACACGGCAAGGACGCAACTGGCGGCACGGAGAGTCGGGGTCCATCGGGTCATCATCACGGCTTCCTCCATGGCGTCAGGACGATTCAGCGACGCCTCCAAATTTCCAGGCCATCCTGGGCAAAACGGCGGTCGAATCGAGCGAGAAAGGGAGGGCGATCCTTGATGGCGGCCGCGACCGCATTGGGATTCGCCCGCTGATCCACCAGGACCCAATCCACCGCATCTTCCGGGGCGGCCAGCGCGGCCGGTCCCAACTGCCACGTCCAGGCGTAGATCCGATCGCGCAGCGCGATCCGACTGCGCGGCGAGACGTTGATCGCCGGGTCGACCAGCACCCGCCCCTGGTCGTAATGCATCGCAAGCCAATCGGCGGCGGCCTGCTGCCGCGGATCGCCGTCGCGGATCGCCAGTCCCTCGCGCAGGGCGCCAATCTGGGCGGTCCCGCCGATGGTCCAGAGCCCCACTTGGGCGACCACGAGCACTCCAAGAGCGAGGAGCGTGCCCCGCCGCCAGCGCTCACCCCGGCGCATGGCGCGAGACGCCGCCAGCGTGAGTCCGATGGCCGCCGCAGGGAGCAGCATGAGCCCATAGCGGAGGTTGGCCACCCCGGGGGGGTCGCTCCACGGGAGTGAGAGGGCGCTCTGGCCTCCCACGAGCGCCAGGATGTTGAACGGCAAGGCGGCATAGAGGAGGAGCGCCCCGGCGAACCGGTGGCGATGCCGGAGGAGGACTCCCAAGGCGAGCAGTCCGGCGGCACCCACGAGCATCCCCACGGTCAGGCCGACGGCACCCAGATACGTGGTGGTGGCCGTCAGCAGATTGCCCTTGGTCGGCAGCAGGCCCTGCGCTGCGAGGGCAGCCTGCTGACTCTGCGCCGACCAGGCCCCGCGTTGAAAGGCGAGGGGGTCGTCGAAGTAGAGGGCGTTGTACCCCAACCATGCGGTAACCATCAGGGCACTGGGCCATCCGAAGCGCCATGCCGCGCGGAACCACCCCGCACCGCGCACGTGGGCGAGCCACGCGACGACCGGGGTCGCCAGCATCACATAGAACCAGCCGTCGTAGCGGGTCCCGACCGCGAGCGCCGCACACCACGCCGCCACGCCCAGCGCGCGGGTGCGCCCGTCGGTGGCCTCGGCCCAGCGATCGAGGGCAGCCACCGAGGCGGTGAGGAAGGCGAGCAGCACCGGCTCCGTCATCGCCGTGGTCTGGAGGTAGAGCAGGGAAGGGTTGCCGAGGACGAGCAGTGTGCCACACCACGCCAAGGCCGGGTGCCCCGTGCGGCGCACCAGCAGGTCGTGCACGGCCGCACCGATCACGACGAACGCCAGCAACCCCACCAGGCCCCCCGCGAGGCCGTTCCACCACCAGGCGTCCACGAGCGTGAACGGCAGCAGGAGCAGGTGCGGGACCGGGAGCCAGACCGTGCCGAGCATCTGGAGCCCTGGCGTCACCGAGTCGACCACGCGTCGCGCGATGTCGAGGTGCGCCTGAGCGTCCCAGAAGGCAAAGACGATGTGCTGCTGGTGCGAGATCCATTGCGCCACCGCGCCGACCACCAAGGCAACGAGGCCGGCCTGCAGGGCCGGCCTCGTGCGAAGGCCGTTCATGGTGCGGGGGGACGACGTGTCGTCTTCAGGCATCCGGATCGAGGCGACGGCGCCGACGAGCGGCGGCCAATCCGATCAAGCCGGAGCCGATCAGCGTCATCGTGGCCGGTTCCGGCACCACTTCGGTCGGCGGCGAGATGCCGTCGTCGTTGATCGCGAAGATCGCGTTGTCGAAGTCCCAGTCGCTGTTGTTGTAGTACACGTCCTCGAAGCCGAAGGCATGCAGCCCCTCGGTGCCAGGGATGATCCCGACACCGGTGTTGCCCGCCACGCCGCCATTGCCGAAGTACGCGACGTGCGCGCGACCATCGGCATTGCGCACCGGGGCACCGGAGAAGAACCACATCCAGTTGTTGTTCATGTTCACCTGCAGCGCCAGCACGAGCTCCGTCCCCGCGGCCCAGCTGAGGTTGTACGTGAGCGGCGGAAGTGGTGTCGGCTGCGCGAGGTAGGGATTGGTGGCGACGCCGTAGCTCTTGGTGAACATCGCGGTCCCGGCGCAGCTGCCGCCGCCGGCCCAGGCGTAGCAGTTGCTGGGGCCGAGGTTGGAGGTGTAGTCCGCCACCGTCATCGCCCACAGGGTGTGGCCATAGACCGTGGTGTTCTCCCAGCCATAGTACGAGACGATCATCGGGTCGCCGGTCGCAATGATCGGCGACGGATTGCCGAAGTCGGCGGGGAGCTGCCCGGCTGCCGTCCGCGGAGTGGCCGTGACGACCACGGCCCCGAGGGCGAGCAGGAGATTGTTGATTGACGTGATGCGCATGGGAACCTCGGATCTCGGTGCCGTCATGGCACCATGCCCTACTCCCAAGCAAAGGAGGGGCCACCCGCGGACCAATGTGGCAAATCGATGCGATCGCGCCACTTCCGCCACACCTGTTGCTTGTCAGCAACCACCGATCCGCCGATGATGTTGCGCGAATTCCGCGAAAAAGTAGTTACTTGTCGCATCCGTGCAACAGTATTGCGGTCATTTTGTGGTCAGAGCCGCCTCAAGAACTGTTCGGACCGCCGAGACCTCCGGGGCGATCCGTATCGGACGATTGGCCCAGGACGGCGGTGGTTTGGTCTCCTGGTGCATGGTCTGGAGGATCCCCGGGTCCTTGAGGACATGGCCGGTGAGGATCCCAACCACCCGTTCGCCCGGGCGAATCACCCCTTCCGCGCGGAGTCGGCGAACCCCCGCCAGCGTCGCCGCGCTCGCCGGCTCGCACCCCACGCCGGCGGCATCGATCGCCGCCTTGGCAGCAAGGATCTCCGCATCGGGGACCGAGCGCACCACGCCGCGGCTGGCGCGGATGGCCCGAACGGCGCGGTCGTAACTCGCCGGGGCGCCGATCTTGATGGCCGTGGCGACGGTATGTGCGGCCATCGGGACGAGCCGGTCAAAGTCGCGGGCAAAGGACTGGGCGAACGGTGACGCCCCCTCGGCCTGAATCGCCGCGATCCGGGGGAGCCGCGAGATGAGTCCCCACGATTGCGCCTCGAGCAACGCCTTCCCGAAGGCGGCCGTGTTGCCGAGGTTGCCGGCCGGGAGGACGATCCAGTCGGGGACCTGCCAGTCCAGCTGTTGCAGCATCTCGAGGACGATGGTCTTTTGGCCTTCGAGTCGGAACGGGTTGATCGAGTTGAGCAGGTAGATCCCCAGCGCCTCGCTCGACTCCTGCACCAGCCGCAGGCAGGCATCGAAGTCGCCCTCCACCAGCAGCGTGCGAGCGCCGTAGGCCAGCGATTGCGTCAGCTTCCCGAGGGCGATCTGTCCGTCGGGGACGAAGACCAATGCCGGGAGTCCGGCCTGCGCCGCGTAGGCCGCGAGCGATGCCGACGTGTTGCCCGTGGAGGCACAGGCCACGGCGGTGGCACCGATGCGCTTGGCCTGCGTGACGCCCACCGTCATCCCCCGATCCTTGAACGAGCCGGTGGGGTTGTGCCCTTCGTGCTTGAGCAGCAGGTCCTCGAGGTCGGCCCACCGACTGAGCGCGGGGCGCACGATGAGTGGCGTGTTCCCCTCCGGATGGGTGACCGCGACGCCCATCGCAGTCGGCAGCACCACCTCGCCGAATCGCCAGACACCGGACGCCGTCGCGCTCGGGCGGGCGCAGCACGACGCCGCGAAGCGCGCGCGCCATTGCGCGGGATCACCCGACGGTGCCTGATGCACGATCGCCAGCAGGCCACCGCAGGCGCGGCACCGTGGCGCCGCATCGAGCTCGTCGAATTCCGCGCCGCAGGCGTCACACCGTTGCCAACTCGCTCGCTGCTCGCTCACACGCGCCTCGCTCCCAGATGGTCCACCTGTGCCACGCGCCCGGTCGCCCGCACGCCAACGGCCGCGTAGGCGGCGAGCATTGCCGCCAGCACTTCGTCGCCGACGGTGTCGCCATCGGTGAGCGCAAATGCGGTCGGGCCGGCGCCGCTGATCGAACCACCGAGCGCGCCTGCCGCTCGCGCCGCGGACTGCGCCGCGACAAACCCCGGCAGCAGGGCGCTGCGCGCCGGCTCGGCGATGCGATCGTCGAGTCCGCGCCCGAGCAACGCCAGGTCGCCAAGACAGGCGCCGGCCACCATCGCTGCCACGTGTGCCGCCTGATGCAGCGCCACGTCGCGCGAGACGGTGGTCGGCAACACGGCGCGGGCATCCCGCGTGTTGAGCCGTTGGTCCGGATGCACCAGCACGACCCGAAGCGCGTCGGGCACCGGCAGGCGGATCACGTCCATCGGCGCGACGCTGCGCACCAGCACCAGACCGCCGAGCAGCGACGGGGCAAGATTGTCGGCGTGCCGACCCGCCACCGTGGCTTCGGCTTCCATGGCGCATTCGAGCAGCGCCGTTGCATCGAGTCCCGAGGCGAGCAGTGCGTCGGCGGCCACGGCACCGGCGACGGCCGATGCCGCACTGCCGCCCTGCCCGCCGGAGAGTGGCAGCCCCTTGGTCACGCGCAGGGCCACCCCGCGCGAATCGCCGGCGCGACGCCGCACGGCGTCTGCCGCAATCGCCGCGGTGTTGCGCGACGCATCGCGCGGCAGCTCCGGGTGTCCGGCATCGAGCACCACGATCGCCGTGCCCTCGTGCCACGCCGCCGCGACCGTGTCGCCCGCGCCCGCCACCGCGAGGCCCAGGATGTCGAGCCCCGGCCCGACGTTGCCCACCGACCCCGGCGCATAGATGCGCACCTCGCTCGCGCTCATCCGGCGAGTGCCCGCAGGTCGGCGAGCACGCCCGTGGCGGTCACGTCCGGCCCGGCCCCCGGCCCGGTGATCACGAGCGGCGAGTCGTGATAACGGTCCGAGGTGATCACCAACTGATTGGCGGCGCCGCGCAGTTGGCCGAGCGACGATGCGTGTGGCACCGCGCGCAGGCCGACGGTGATGGTCGTGGGCGTGACACTCGCCACATAGCGCAGCGCGGCACCCTCGGCGCGCGCGACCGCGACTCGATCGGCCCACCATTGGTCGTCGCGGGCAAGCCCGGCGAGCCACTTGCTCACCGGCAGCGAGGCACCGCGGCGCACCAGCGACTCCGGGTCAAGCGTGGTGAACTCCCGGCGCTGCCCCATGAGGCGCGCGAGGATGAGGGCCTTCCGCGCGACGTCGAGGCCGCTGAGGTCGTCACGCGGATCCGGCTCGGTGAAGCCGCGCGTGAGCGCATCCTGCACGGCGACCGAGAAGGGCGTGCCCTCTTCGATGGCCGAGAGCACCACGCCGAGCGTGCCGGAGAGACACCCCTCAACGCGTCGCACCCGATCGCCGGTGCCGGTCAATTGTTCGAGTGCCGCCAGCACCGGGAGGCCCGCGCCGACGGTGGCTTCATAGCGGATCGCGCCGCCGCGCGCCGCGAGGGCGGCACGCAGCGCCTCGATGTCGGCGATCGGGGCCGCGAGCGGCTGCTTGTTCGCCAGCACGAGGTCGAAGCCGGACTCGGCGGCGGTGCGCAGCAACGCCGTGGTGTCGTCGGCGGTCAAGTCCGCGAGAATGGGCCGCACCAGCGCGCGGCGCGCGAGCTCGTGCAGAATCTCGCGCGGTGATCCGCTGCGACCATGCGGCAGGTCACGCAGCGACGCGCCGCCACGCTTGGCTGCGGCCAGCTCGCGCAGCGCATCCGGCGAGAAGCCGTCGGGGTTGATCGCCGCGCCCCGTCGATCCACCACGGCGACGATCCGCAGGCGCGTGAAGCGCGCGGGATGGGCG
Source organism: Gemmatimonadales bacterium (assembly GCA_033764505.1). Lineage (GTDB taxonomy): Bacteria > Gemmatimonadota > Gemmatimonadetes > Gemmatimonadales > GWC2-71-9 > Palsa-1233. Next base: position 102,292 of record JANRIW010000027.1, on the reverse strand, counting down.
GCGAGCAGGTCGAGCACGGCACAGCCGATGGTGCCCGCGCCGAGCAGGACCACGTCGCGACCGGCGTGTTGCCGCGGGCGGCCGCCGCCGACCTTGCCGAGCTGGAAGGTGTCGTGGATGCGGCGCAGCGCCTCGGGCACCGCGCGCTCGTCCACGGCGACCGAGATGTTGCGCTCGCTCGAGCCCTGCGCAATCGCGATGACATTGACCTGTCCGTCCGCCAGCGCATCGAAGACGCGGGCGGCGATGCCCGGGTGACCTGCCATGCTCTGCCCGACGACCGCGATGATCGCAATCCTGGTACGCACCTCGACCCCGTTGATCTCGCCCGCGCGGATCTCGGCGCGGAAGGCGCGTCGCAGGGCCTGTACCGCATCGTTCGCCACCGTCGCGGGCATGGTGAAGTCGATGGTGTACTCCGACGAGGCCTGGGCAATCAGCGAGACCGAGATCCCCGCGTCCTGCAATGCCGCGAAGGTGCGTGCAGCCATGCCGGGCACGCCGAGAATGCCGGATCCGGAAATGGTCACCAATGCCTGATCGTGGATCGCGGAGAGCGCGCGCACCGGCGACCGCTCGGCGTCACGCCGCGCCGAGATCTCCGTGCCCGCGGCCTCGGGATCGGCGAAGGGTCGCACGAAAAGCATCGTCCGCTGCCCGACCAGCGGCAGGAGCGCCCTGGGGTGGAGGACCTTGGCCCCGTAGTACGCCAGCTCCGCCGCCTCCTCGAGGTGGAGATGCGGCAGCAGGCGTGCATCGGGCACCACGCGCGGGTCGGCGGTGAGCAACCCGGGCACATCCTTCCACAGCGTGATGGACGGGGCGTCGAGTGCGCGACCAAGCAGCGTGGCGGTGAGGTCGGAACCGCCGCGGCCGAGCGTGGCGGTGCCGTCGTCTGGGGCGCGTCCGAGAAAGCCGGGCACCACGGGGAGCGCGCCACGCGCCAGCAGCGGGGCGAGGGTGCGTCGTGCCGCCCGCCGGGTCGCGTCGAGATCGGGGACGGCCCCGCCATAGGGGCCGGCCGTGATCACCACCTCGCTCGGCTCCACCAAGACAGCCGGATGACCCGCGGCCTCGAGCGCGGTGGCCACGAGCAGGGCGCTCAGCCGCTCGCCGCGGCCCACGATGTGGTCGCGCACCCGTGCCGAGGCTTCGCGGAGCACGCCGAGTGACGCGGCGAGCCCCTGCAGCTCGTCGGCGGCCTGGGTGACGGCAACCCGAACGTCACCCCGAAGCCGGGCGGGGAGCAGCTCGTTGAGCACCTCGAGATGGCGCGCACGGAAGGCGGCTACGCGGGCCAGCGCAGTCTCGGTATCCCCGCTGGTCGCCAGGCGAATCACGTCGAGCAGCAGGTCGGTGACCCCGGCGAGCGCCGACACGACGATCACGCGCGGAGCCGGCCGACTGGCGATGATGGCCACGGCACCCCGCACCGCCGAGGCATCGGCGAGCGAGGCACCACCGAATTTGTGCACCGAGGGGCGAGGGGGACGCGCGGTCATTGCCTCAATCCTGTCCTTGGCTCCGTTGAAAGTCCACGGAACCTCCGGTAGCTTGCCCCTGCGCAGGACCCCCTTGGCGGGCCCGTTCGGCCGTTTCCTGCGGATGTTGTCCCTCCCCGGAGGATGTTCCCCACGATGCGAATCGGAGTCCTGAAGGAAACCGCCCCCCGCGAGCGACGCGTCGCCCTGACGCCGGATGCCGTGACCAAGTTGGTCAAGGCCGGTGCCACGGTGGTCGTCGAGCGCGGCGCTGGCGCATCCGCCCATTGCGACGATGCGGCCTATGCCGCGGCTGGCGCCGAGGTCGTCGAGGCCTCGGTCGCACGCGGCGCCGACCTCGTCTGTGCGGTCCAGCGTCCCGAGCCCGCTGCCCTCGCCGATTTTCGTGCGGGCGCCACGCTGGTCGCCCTGGTCGGCCAGGGCGCCGACGCGACCCTCGCCGCTTGCGCCGAGCGCAAGGTCAATCTCCTCGCCCTCGAGCGCGTCCCGCGCATCACGCGCGCGCAGTCGATGGACATCCTCTCGTCGCAGGCCACGGTGGCCGGCTACAAGGCCGTGCTGCTCGGCGCCTCGGCGGCGTCGCGCTTCCTCCCGATGCTCACGACCGCGGCCGGCTCGCTGACACCCGCCAAGGCACTGGTGCTCGGCGCCGGCGTGGCCGGGCTGCAGGCCATCGCGACGGCGCGTCGACTCGGCGCCGTGGTGACCGGGTTCGACGTGCGTGCGGCGGCAGCCGAGCAGGTGCTCTCCCTCGGCGCCAAGTTCCTGGCGCCCGAGGCCGTTGCCGGCGATGCCGAGACCAAGGGCGGTTATGCCAAGGAACTCGCGGACGAGCAGCAGCAGAAGGTCCTCGAGGCGGTCGGCGGTGCGATTGCGCAGTCCGACCTGGTGATCTCCACCGCCGCGATTCCGGGACGTCCGGCGCCGCGGTTGATCACGGCCGCGATGGTCGAGACCATGAAGGCCGGCTCGGTGATCGTGGACGTCTCGGCCGAGACCGGCGGCAACTGCGAGCTCACGGTGCCGGGCGAGACCGTCGTGCACCACGGCGTGACCATCATCGGGCCGCTCAATCTTCCGAGCACCCTCCCGCTGCATGCCTCGCAGATGTTCGCCCGCAACGTGCAGACGCTGATCGAGCACCTCCGCAAGGAGGGCGAGATCGTCCTTGACATCACCGATGAGATCACCGGCGCAATGTGTCTCGTCCATGACGGCGCGCTGCGCCAGCAGGGGGCCGCATGAGTGAAGGCATCATGGTCGGGATCGTGATCTTTACGCTGGCCACGTTTCTCGGCATCGAACTGATCGGGCGCGTGCCGCCCACGCTCCATACGCCGCTGATGTCGGGCGCCAATGCGGTCAGCGGCATCACCGTGGTCGGTGCCCTGGTGGTGGCGGGTGGTGGCTACGGCTGGATCTCCACCGTCTTCGGCATCGGTGCGGTCATCTTCGCGATGATGAACGTCGTCGGCGGCTACGCCGTGACCAACCGGATGCTGCACATGTTCCGCAAGGACGAGGGGGCCAAGTGATCCAGCTCCCGCATACCGTCGCGGAGGTGGGCTACCTCATCGCCTCCGGCTGCTTCATCGTCGGCCTCAAGCGCCTGGGCTCGCCCGCGACCGCTGTCTCCGGCAACAACCTGTCGGCGTGGGGCATGGCCATCGCGGTCGTGATCACCCTGCTGGAGGGAAGCATCCTCAGCTGGTGGGAGATCGTGGTCGGTCTCGTCGTCGGCTCGGCGATCGGCCTCTGGCAGGCGCGCACCGTCAAGATGACCGGCATGCCCCAGATGGTGGCCTTGCTCAACGGCTTCGGCGGGCTGGCCTCGCTCCTGGTGGGTGGCGCCGAGTTCCTGAAGGCGGAGCTCGCCGGCGAGGTCATCCCGACCGAGACGGGCATCGTCATCCAACTGTCGCTGCTGATCGGCGCGGTGACCTTCACCGGGTCGCTGATCGCCTGGGCCAAGCTGCAGGAAGTGATGACCGGCAAGGCGATCACCTTCCCGCTCCAGAAGGTGGTCAACGCGCTGGTCTTCCTCGCCATCGCCGGGCTCGCCACCTACCAGGTGATGACGCCCGAGGCCCACCTCGGCCCGTTCTACGCCGTGATTGCGCTCTCACTGCTGCTGGGCGTCCTCCTGGTGATCCCGATTGGTGGCGCCGACATGCCGGTGGTGATCGCGCTCCTGAACTCGTACTCGGGCGTGGCCGCGGCCATGACCGGGTTCGTCATCAACAACCACGTGCTGATCATCTCGGGCGCGCTGGTGGGCTCGTCCGGCATCATCCTGTCGCAGATCATGTGCAAGGCGATGAACCGCTCACTCGCCAACGTGCTCTTCGGGGCCTTCGGCGCCGGCGGCACCGGGGCAGGGGCCAAGTCGGCGGCGGGCCTCACCGTTCGCTCGGTCTCGGCCGAGGATGCGGCGATCCAGCTGGCCTATGCGCAGAGCGTGATCGTCGTCCCTGGCTACGGGCTGGCGGTGGCGCAGGCGCAGCACGTGGTGCGCGAGCTGGCCGAGCTGATCGAGAAGAACGGCGGCGAGGTCAAGTACGCCATCCACCCGGTGGCGGGCCGGATGCCGGGCCACATGAACGTCCTGCTCGCGGAGGCGAACATCCCCTACGACCGGCTCTACGACATGGACGAGATCAACCCGTCGTTCGAGAGCTGTGACGTGGCCCTGGTGATCGGCGCCAACGACGTGGTCAACCCGGCGGCGCGAACGGACACGGCGTCGCCCATCTACGGCATGCCCATCCTCGATGTGGACAAGGCCCGGAGCATCATCGTCATGAAGCGCGGGATGAGCGCCGGGTTTGCCGGCATCGAGAACGAGCTCTTCTACGACGCCAAGACGGCGATGCTCTTCGGCGACGCCAAGGCCTCCCTCACCAAGTTGGTGACCGAGATCAAGGCACTCTAGGCGTCACTGCAGGGTTGGTGTAACGAAAACGGAGCCCCGGGCGTCCCCTAAGCATGTGGGAGTCCGGGGCTTCCGTTTGTCCCGCCAGGGAACCGATCCACCGCTCCGGCGGTTCAACAGATAGGGGCAGGCATGTTTCACGGCTGAGACGGCTTGGCAACCCCATGTTTCACAACATCTTGTAGCGCTAATTGCGTAAAACGGTCTCAACCGTTAGATTTCTGCGGTTTATTGATCGTTTTGACCCGCCGGACCCTCCTCGCGTTGCGGGATGGCGTTCGGGCTGCAGCAATAGGAGTGTGACGTGACGATTCGTGCTCGCGGGAAGCGGCGTTCCCTCCGCCCGGCGCAGATTGCGCGGGCGGTGGACGAGGGGCGGGAGAGTCTCGATCTGTACCTCGACGAGATCTCCCGCGTCCCCCTGCTGAACCGTGAAGAGGAAATGGAACTCGCCCGGCGCGCCTTCCAGGGCGACGTTCTGGCCCAGGAGCGGCTTGCCCGCCACAACGTGCGGTTCGTCGTCTCGGTGGCCAAGAAGTTCCAGAATCGCGGCGTGCCGCTGGTGGACCTGATCGGCGAGGGCAACCTCGGCCTGATGACGGCTGCCCGCAAGTTCGATCCGGATCGCGGCGTGAAGTTCATCTCGTACGCCGTGTGGTGGATCCGTCAGGCGGTCCAGGCGGCCATCGCCCGTCACGGCCGCCCGGTGCGGGTGCCCCTCAACCGGACCGCCGACCTCTCGCGCCTCGGCAAGACGACCACGCTCCTCAAGGAGAAGCTGGGTCGGATGCCGACCACCGAGGAGCTGGCCCGCGCCACCGGTCTGACCGAGGAAGCGGTGCGTTCGCTCTCGTCGCTCAACACCGAGGCGGTGCGGCTCGACCACCCGACGCGTGATGGCGATGGCAACGAGCGGATGGAGCGCTTCGCGCTGGCAGAGCAGGAAGGGACCGATGCCCACACGATGGCGAGCTCCCAGAGCGCCGACATTGAGGCGGCGCTCGACTCGCTGCCGCCGCGCGACGCCAAGGTGCTGCGCCTCTACTTCGGCCTCGACGACGGCCAGCCGCGCACCCTCGAGGAGATCGGCCGGATGATGGGCGTGACGCGCGAGCGGATCCGCCAGCTGCGCGACCGCGCCTTGATTCGGCTCCGTGAAGGCGAGACGGGGGAGAAGCTCAAGGACCTTGTGGCGACTTGAGTTAGAGGTCGTAAGTCGTAAGTCGTAGGTCGTAGGTCGTGAAAGGTGAGACGGGATGCACTCCGTTTCACCTTTTGTCGTTCACCGTTCACCGTTCACCGTTCACCCCTCACCCCTCACCCCTCACCCCTCACCCCACTCAGAACCGCCGCGACCCACTCCTCCACCGTGGCATCAGCCGGCACCACCACATCCGGTTCGATCCCGGCCACCTCGTTGATGCCGTTGCGACGGATCCGGGCGCAGTCCGGCATCTCGACTCGCAGTCCGCTGTTGGGAAGCGTGAAGCCGATGCCGCCATCGGTGAAGCCGCAGCCGGCGCCGTAGGTTCGCTGCCCGATCAATTGGGCCGCGCCCCCATCCTTCAGTGCCACCACGAAGTCTTCGCTCGCCGAGGCGGTCCCGCCGTCCATGAGCAGCACCAGCGGCCCCCGCCACACGCCTTCGCGGTAGCGGAAACGGAGTGGCGAGAAGGCGTCCACCGCGCCGGGCCTCCCACGCATGGTCGCGGGCAGATACTCCACGAAGCCAGTCGTGAACGCCAGCGTGGCGAGTGGACTGCACGGCGCCGCGGTCATCCCCTCGCGCCAGAGCGCTCGACGATCGCACGGGGTACGGACCTCCGCGAGCTGCGCCTCCGCGCGCCGCCGGGCGCCTTCGAGCACTGCCCGCCACGCGGTGTCGGTCGTGGTCGCTGCGGCTCGGGTCAGTTCCTCAATGGCGCTGGCGAGTGGGGCGAGGTGGTGCGGGTGACGCACGACGCCCGCGTGGTGGCCGTGCAGGGGTCTCTCGGTGAAGAGCCGTGCGGCCGGTGTGACCCAGTCGTTGCCGCCGCCGTTGCCCCGCAGGTCCACCACCAGGGTGCCGATGCCCGCGTCCGCGAGGCGAGTGATGCTGCGCGTCAGCTCGGCGAGCAGGCTGTCCGAGGTGGCGAGCCAGAGCCGATCCTGACAGCGCTCCAGGCAGGTGCTGTCCACCGCCTCGCGGATCGCCTCTGGCCAGGCCGCGGCGCACACGCTCCCGAAGCGGTCCACGCCGAAGGCATCCAGGCGGAGGACGCCGATGCGCTCCCTCGCAGCCTCGATCGTGCCGATGGCGAAGGCGTCGTCCGGCCCACCCAGCGGGCGGTACGCCGGATGCTTGGCGAGCGGGGAGGGGGAACGGTCGTCGCGGTAGCCAAGGGCGGCGCATCCGGCGGCCGCACCATCGGAGACGGAGGGTGGTGTACTCCGGGTGCCGGTGACGCGGGCCTCGATCCACTGCACCACGGCGGGGGTCGGCCGACCGACACGGAAGTGCCCGTCCTCGAATGCCGCGGCGAACGCCGTCAGCGCTTTCCGGGCGGCGGCACGAGAGCCCGCCGCGCGCAGGCGCGCCTCGGTGCGCTGGTGGAGGGCCACCGGGTCGACCACGCCGCGCTGCACCTGCCAGTCCAGGTTGGCGTAGCCGGCCGCCGCGGAGTCCTCGAGGGCGTGCAGGTCCTGCAGGTAGGGGGCGGGGTCGTAGCCAACGCGGTCGGCGAGGAGCCAGGCCGTCGCGGCGAGGGCGGGAACCAAGAGAAGTGGTGCCAACCTGCGGAGACGCGATCGAGTCGAGGGCATATCGGGGTCCGGATTGGAGACCCCCACCGGAACGACGTGCGACGGTGATTGGTTTCAGGTTGCACCATTGTAACGCCAGCCATCACCCTCACCCCTCACCCCTCACCCCTCACCCCTCACCCCTCACCCCTCACCCCTCACCCCTTACCACCCCTCACTTCCGTCTCGCCACCATCCGCCAGAGCCCTCCCAGCAGCCGCTGTGCGCCCCTCGGACGCTCCCACGCGCTGTCGCGGTATCGCTCGATCCCCTTCCGCGCGAAGGGCAGCACGCGTTGCACATCCTTCTCGCCGATCGGGTGGAACGGCTTGAAGTCGAAGGGATGGCTGACCGCCTCCCGGCGCTGGGCCAGGATGGCCGGCATCGATTCGGCGAGTTCCGGCAGCAGTTCGAGGGTCGCCCGCAGCAATTCGCCGTTGGTGAGTGTTTCGCCGAAGGAGTAGGGGAGGTAACGCTCCTCGACCAGCTGCCAGAACGACGCCGTGGCTTCGCTCACGTCCACGGCGTCGTATTCGAGCGCGGTGCAGAGCAGTCCCCAGAGCACGTGGCGCGCGCGGCCGACCATGTTGCGCGTGGGCGATTCGGGGGCCTTCTCCCAATGGCGAAGAAAGCCGCCGTCCATGGCGTAGCCCGTGGGGAAGCCGTGACGCCACATCCGCAGGTTGAGCTCGGTCCACTCACCCCAGAAGCGTCGCCGCGGATTGAAACCGCCGACGTCACGGAAGAGGTTGGTGTAGCCCGCCGCCAGCATGCCCTGGACCGTCATGTAGCGGAAGCCGCCGACCACCGCGTGCGGCGTGCTGTCGCGCGGCTTGAAGCGGACATCACTGTCTTCGACATAGGAGCGCGCGCCCACGATCCCGGCCGGCACGGTGCGCAGCGCCTGCTCGAGTCCCTCGAAGAGCGCGCCGTGCATGGTCACGTCGTCGTCGACAAAGCAGAGCAGCGGTGTCTTGCAGATGTTGAGCTGGAAGTTGCGCCCGCCGCTGATGGTCGGATCGCCGTTGTTGAAATAGACCTCGCAGTCGTGACGACGTGACCAGCCGCGCACTCGCCGCTCAATCGCCTCCTGGCCCTCGCGGATCGGCTTGTTGTACACGATGGTGACGCGCGCGCCTCCCGGCACCGGGAGCGCGTCAAGCGACTCGATCAGTTGTTGGAGGTAGCTCTCACGCCCCGGGATGGTGAGGGCGCTGATGGTCCAGCGAGGGTGGGGCATGTCGGCCCTCCGGCTCCGGAGGGAGCGTCGGCGTGGTCGGCAGCAGTGACACCATCTCGGCCCAACCGCGCGGGCCGAACTGCGTCAGGAGGACGACCCCGGGAATGGTCGCGAGCTCGGGATCGTGATGGCCGTCGTCTTCGCGAATCGCGAAGCGCTGCGTGGCACCGCGAAGCAGCGCGGCATCGTTGGCGGCGTTGCCGATGGCGGCCCACGAGGTGACGCCGAGTTGGTGCATCAATCGCGCAGCGGCGCGGCCCTTGTTCCAACCTGCATCCGTGATCGTTGCCCAGCGTCCTCCCATGGTAACCCGTAATCCGACATCCGCCACCCCGGAGGAAATTTCTGCCGCGCGCTCCGCGGGAATCAGCACACTCGCGCGACGACCTCCCGGGGCCTCGGCGCTCAGTGCGCGGACACGCGCACCGACGCGATGCGCGTCGAGGCGCGCAAGCAATTCGTCGAGCGCCGTGCCCAGCAGGGCGATCGTTCCCTCGGAGTCGACCACCAACTGGCCATCCTCGGCGATGCATGGCGTCGCGGGCCAACCGAGGTGCTCGCCGACGTCGGCGATCTCCTCCGGGGTGCGACTCGAGGCCAGGACGACGCGATGCGTCGCCCTGACCTCGTCGAGAAACCCTTGCGGCAGTGGAGTGCGCTCCGACGGGTCGAGCAGCGTGCCATCGATGTCGGAGACGATCCAGTGCCGAGTCATGGTTACCCCTTCGCGAACATCCGCAGCACGCGCGGCAGGATGCCACCGTGCTGCAGGTACTCGAGCTCCACCGGCGAGTTGAGGCGCACCACCGCCTGGAAGGTGACGACATTCCCAGTCGCGGCGTCCGTCGCGGTGACCGACACGCGGCCACCCGGGACCAGCTGGCCGATGCCGGTGATGCTGATCACCTCGGTGCCGGTGAGGCCGAGCGATGCCGCGCTCTGTCCCGGCTCGAAGCCGAGCGGCAACACGCCCATGCCGACGAGGTTGGAGCGGTGGATGCGCTCATAGCTCTCGGCGATCACGGCCTTCACGCCGAGGAGCGTGGTGCCCTTGGCAGCCCAGTCGCGCGAGGAGCCGGTGCCGTACTCCTTGCCGACGAGCAACACGAGGGGCGTGTCCGTCTTCGCGTATTCCATCGCGGCGTCGTAGATGCTCATCACTTCGTCGGTCGGCAGGAAGCGCGTCCAGTTGCCTTCCTTCTCGGGCACCAGGCGGTTCTTGATCCGGACGTTGCCGAAGGTGCCGCGCATCATCACGTCATGGCTGCCGCGCCGCGCGCCGAAGGTGTTCCAGTCGGGCTGCTCGACACCGTGTTCGCGCAGGTACTTGGCCGCAGGGCCGTTCTTCGGGATGGCGCCGGCCGGCGAGATGTGGTCGGTGGTGACCGAATCGCCGAGCACTGCGAGCACGCGCGCGCCGGTGATGTCGGTGAGCTGCCGCGCCTCGGGGGCGAGCCCCTGGAAGAACGGCGGCTCCTGCACATAGGTGGATCCCGGCGCCCACGCGAAGCGCGAGCCGCCCGGCACCTCGAGCGCCTGCCACTCGGCGTCGCCCTCGAACACCGTGCCGTACTGCTGGCGGAAGAGGTCGGGACCGAGCGCGGTGGCGAGCGTCTCGCTGATCTCCTGCGAGGTCGGCCAGATGTCGCGCAGGAAGACCGGCGTGCCGTCGTCGCTGATGCCGAGCGGCTCGCGGTCGAGGTCGGCGTTGACGCGGCCGAGCAGCGAGAACGCCACCACCAGCATCGGCGACATCAGGTAGTTGGCGCGGACGGCGGGGTGGACGCGCGCCTCGAAGTTGCGGTTGCCCGAGAGCACCGAGGCCGCGACGAGCGAGTGCTCCTCGATGGCCTTCGCCACCGACTCCGGCAGCGGACCGCTGTTGCCGATGCAGGTGGTGCAGCCGTAGCCCACGGTCTGGAAGCCGAGCTGGTCGAGCCACTTGGTGAGGTCGGCGCGGTCGAGGTAGTCCGTGACCACGCGCGAGCCCGGCGCCATGGACGACTTGACCCACGGCCGCCGACGCAGCCCCTTCTCGACCGCCTTCTTGGCGAGCAACCCCGCGCCCACCATGACCGATGGGTTCGAGGTGTTGGTGCACGAGGTGATGGCAGCGATCACCACGGAGCCGTCGTGGAGGTCGAAGTGCTCGCCATCGAGCTCGCATCCGTAGGTGGCGCATGGTGCCGGCGCGACAGCCACGGCCGGTGCGCCCCCTTCGTTGCTCCACTCCTGCAGCGCGGCCTCCGCCTGCTCCCGTCGCTCGGCGGGCACCGTCGGTTGCATCAGGCCCGGGAGCGACGTGGCAAAGTTGCGGCGCAGGTCGGTCAGCGCCACGAGGTCCTGCGGACGCTTGGGGCCGGCCACGCTCGGCACGACGGTGCCGAGGTCGAGCTCGAGCACGTCGGAGAAGATCGGGTCGGCCGCATCCGCGGTGTGCCACATCCCCTGGGCTCGCGAGTACGCCTCGACCATGGCCACCGTCTCGGCGTCGCGGCCCGTCCGCTCGAGGTAGCGCACCGTTTCGGCGTCCACCGGGAAGAAGCCCATGGTCGCGCCGTACTCGGGCGCCATGTTGGCGATCGTGGCGCGATCGGCGAGCGGGAGTTGGGCCAGCCCCGGGCCGAAGAACTCGACGAACTTGTCCACCACGCCGCGCGCGCGGAGGCGCTGCGTGACGGTCAGCACGAGGTCGGTGGCGGTGCAGCCCGCCGGCAGCGTGCCGGTGAGCTTCATCCCGATCACCTCGGGCATCAGCATGAAGTACGGCTGGCCGAGCATCACGGCTTCGGCCTCGATCCCGCCGACGCCCCAGCCCATGACGCCGAGGCCATTGATCATCGTGGTGTGCGAGTCGGTGCCCACGAGCGTGTCGGGATACGCCGTCAGTTCGCCGTACTGATCGCGAAGCTGGATGCAGGGCGAGAGATATTCGAGATTCACCTGGTGCACGATGCCGCGACCGGGCGGCACCACGCGGAAGTTCTCGAAGGCGCGCTGCGCGAACTTGAGCAACTGGTAGCGTTCCGTGTTGCGCTCGAACTCGAGCGCCACGTTCATCGCGAACGCCTCGGCGCTGCCGTAGTGGTCCACCTGCACCGAGTGGTCGATCACCAGGTCGCAGGGCACCACCGGGTTGATCCGTGCCGGGTCGCCCCCCATCCGGGCCATCGCGTCGCGCATCGCGGCGAGGTCCACCACGCAGGGCACGCCGGTGAAGTCCTGCAGCACCACGCGCGCCGGCATGAAGGGGATCTCGCCCTGCCCGGCGGCGGCAGGCGTCCAGGTACCCAGGGCCCGCACGTGCGCCTCGTTCACGAAGCCGCGCCCGACGTGCCGGAGGGCATTCTCGAGCAGCACCTTGATGGAGAAGGGGAGGCGGTCGAGGGAGACTCCGGCGGCCTTGGCGAAGGCGGGGAGGGAGTGGACCACCGCCTGGCGACCACCGAGGGTCAGGGTGGTGCGGCTCTGGAACGGATCAGGATGGCTCATATTCGTCGGCTTCCCGGGTAGAATTCAGCAATGAGCCCTGAAAATAACCAGATCGGTGCCGGCGGTGCGGTCATGCCCAAGGCCATCCGCCGCAAAGGCCCGATTCTCGAGGTCGACTGGGACGGAATGGGGCACGTGGCGGAGTTCGCGACCCGGAGCGTCCGCCTCGCGTGCCCCTGTGCCGGCTGCGTCGAAGAGATGACGGGCCGCCCGTTGTTGGACCCCGCCAGCGTGCCGCTCGATGTGTCCGCCGAAGCCTTGGAGCTGGTTGGGGGGTACGGTTTGCGGGTGCGCTGGAGCGACGGGCACAGCACCGGCATCTACACCTTCCGTTTCCTGCGCGAGCGCTGCCCCTGTGCCCGATGTGCCGCCGGACGCTCCTGACCCCTTGGCGGCACCGCTCGTGACCGCTACCGTTTGGCAACGTTCCCCCGTGCGTCGTCTCTCCCCCCGGACCCCGAATGATTGGCAAGCGCTACTGGATCTGGATCTGGTATGCCATCATGGCCATCGGTGTCGTCGGCTTGCTGGCGGCGCTCGATTGGGGCCGCAAGACCAAATGGCGCAACCTCGATGAGGTGCTCCGCGGCATCGGGACGATCACCGTCTCGGCCGGGATGCTGCTGCTGCTCCACGGCACGGGGGGAGGGGCAGGGCAGACCCTGTTGCTCGCTGCCCTGATCGCCTTCGTCCTTGCCTTCGCCGTCGGACGGGAGGAGCCGCCCCCGCCGACGCACCACCACGACGAGGAGTGATGCACCGCCCGCTCCTCCCGCTGCTGCTGCTCTGCTCCCAGATCATTGTCGCGCCACTGCCCGCCCAAGGGGTCGGGCCCGGCACCGGTGGTGCCATTCGTCGTGCCCAGGAGGCGCGACTGGCCGGGACGTGGCGCCGCGTCCTGATGGTGGGCGCGCATCCCGACGACGAAGACACCGGGCTGCTCACCATCCTCACCCGGGGCGAGGGAGTGGAGACGGCGTATCTCTCGCTGTCGCGTGGCGAAGGCGGCCAGAACCTCATCGGCAACGAGCTGGGTCGCGCCCTCGGCGTGCTGCGCACGGAGGAACTCCTCGCCGCGCGAGCCCTCGATGGTGGGCGACAGTTCTTCGCGCGCGCCTACGACTTCGGCTTCTCGAAGGATGCGGAGGAGACCTTTCGCTTCTGGGCGCGAGACTCGCTCGTCAAGGATGCGGTACGGATCATCCGCCGCTTCCGCCCGCAGGTGGTGGTCTCGGTCTGGTCCGGCACGCCGCGCGATGGACACGGCCACCATCAAGCCGCGGGGTTGATTGCCCGCGAGGCCTTCGACGTGGCCGGCGACTCGACCCGCTTTCCCGAGCTGCTGCGCGAAGAAGGGTTGGCACCATGGCAGCCGGCCAAGTTCTATCGCAGCGGTCGCCAGGATGCCGCCGCCCCGGCACACGTGCTCGATGGCGGCGTGCTGGACCCGGCCGAAGGGCAGACGCTGAGCCAGATTGCCATGCGCAGCCGTTCGCGCCATCGGTCGCAGGACATGGGGCAGCTCGAGACCCTCGGCCCAGCGCGTGTTCGCGTCATCCTCGAGGCAACCGCGCCGGGGATCGTCGCGACCAGCGACTCGCTCTTCGCCGGCATTCCCGCCGAGCCGAGCCCGACGACTGATCGCCACCGTGATGCCGTGGCCCTGGCAGATGCCGGGGTGGTCCTCGACGTGACCACCACCGATGACGAAGTGGTGCGCGGCCAACTCCTCACGGTGTCGGTGACGGTCTTCAATGGCGGCCGCACGCCGATTCAGGCCGACGTGCGCCCGGTGCGGCGCCGGGGGTGGACGGCGCGGAGCGAGGGGTGCGTGGGGGCGCTCGCGACCGTGGCGCCCGGCGAACTGCGGCGCTGCGAATACACCACCGAAGTCTGGTCGGACGCCGCACCGTCCACGCCCGATTACCTGCGACATGGGATGAACCTCGGTGTCTATCGCTGGGGACCCGATGCCGACCTTCGCGGCGAACCGTTCGAGACGCCGGCGGTGCAGGCGGAGTTCGTCGTCACCCTCGCCGATGGGCGCACTGTCCGCACCGTGCGCGAGGTCGAGGCCCGATCGCTCGACCAGGGGCTCGGCGAGGTGCGCCGCCCGGTGCAGGTGGTGCCGCGCGTGGCGATCGACCTCGCACCCGACAAGCTGCTCTGGCCAGTGGGGACGCGTCGCCGGACGTTCCGGGTGACGCTGGAGCATCTGGCGAAGGACTCGACGAATGCCGAGGTGTCACTCCTCCTGCCGCCCGGGTGGCCGGCCGTCGCCCCGCAGCGACTCGCCTTCCGCGCCGAAGGGGAGCGCGCGGTCGGCGACTTCGTCGTCACGGTGCCGCTGCAGGCACCGCCCGGTGAGTACGACATCGCGGCCATGGTCGTCGTCGGGAACGACACGTCCTCGCTCGGCCTCTATCGGCTGCGCTATCCGCACGTGCGCGAGCGCAACATCGTGATCCCCGCGCTCGCCGTGGTGGTCTACGAACCGGTGGTGCTGCCGAGGACTGCCGCCATCGGCTACGTGCGCGGCGCCGCCGATCGGATTCCCGAGGCGCTCCGCAACACGGGCGTCTCGCTGCGGCTGCTCACGGGCGACGCGCTCGAGTCCGGCGCGCTCGACTCCCTCCGGGTGATCGTGATCGGGCCCCGCGCGTATGAAGTCGATCCCTCGCTGGTCCGTGCGCACGGGCGACTGATGCAGTGGCTCGAGCGCGGCGGCACGCTGATCGTGCAATACCAGCAGTATCCGTTCCTGCGCGGCGGCTTCGCGCCGCTGCCCTTCACGATCGCGTCGCCGCACGACCGCGTCACCGACGAAGAGGCGCCGGTACAGCTGCTGCAGCCCGCGTCACCGCTGTTGCGCCGACCGAATCGGATCACCGCCACGGACTTCGATGGCTGGGTGCAGGAGCGCGGACTCTACTTTGCCCGGAGCTGGGATCCGGCGTGGACACCGCTGCTCGAGATGCACGACGAGGGCGATCAGCCCCGCGAAGGGTCGCTGCTCGTCGGGCGTCGCGGTCGGGGCACGGTCGTGTACACGGGCGTGGCCTTCTTCCGGCAACTGCCGGCGGCGGTGCCCGGCGCGTGGCGGCTCTTCATGAACCTCCTCGCCGTGGGCGATCCGGCCACCACGCGGCGTCCGTGAACGAGTCGGCCTCGACCGGCCCCAAGCGGGCGCAGCTGCAGCAGCTCTGGGTGCTCATCGCCGTCAATTTCGTCGACATGCTCGGCTTCGCGATCATCCTGCCGTTGCTGCCGTTCTACGCGCTGCGCCTTGATGCGACGCCGGAAATGGTCGGCTGGATGATCGCATCGTTCTCGATCGCCCAGCTCATCGCGTCGCCCATCTGGGGTCGCGTCTCCGACCGCTACGGCCGACGTCCCGCCCTGATCATCGGCCTCGCCGCGTCGTCCATCGCCTTCCTCGTGTTCGGGTTGGCCGACTCGCTTTGGCTGCTCTTCCTCTCGCGCATCGTGCAGGGCGCGGGAGGCGGCACCACGGGCGTGGCGCAGGCGTACGTGTCCGACACCGTCGCCCCCGCCGATCGCGCGCGCGCCCTCGGTTGGCTCTCCGCCGCGACGGCCGCGGGCGTGATGGTCGGCCCGGCGATCGGCTCGGGCGCCGCGCATTTCGGGCGGGCGGCCCCCGGCTTCATCGCCGCGGCGCTCTGCTTCCTCAACGCCCTCGCGGCCTGGCGGTGGTTGCCCGAATCGCGGAGCGCCGAGGACCGCGCGGTGCCGCGCCCGCGGAAGCCGATCTGGCATGCGGCGTACGAAGTGCTGCGTCACCCCGCCGGCAAGGCGGCGCGGCTGATCTGGATCTACGGCACCGGGATGCTCGCGTTCTCGCTGCTCACGTCCATCCTCGCCCTCTGGCTCGACGCACGCTTCGGCGTCACGGAGAAGACCATCGGGTGGTTCTTCGTCTACAACGGGATGTTGTCCCTGGTGTTGCGCTCGCTCTTCCTCGGTCCGGTGGTGGACCGGATCGGCGAGATGCGCGCGATGCGCCTCGGGGCATTGATCCTCGCGGTCGGGCTGATGTTGTACACGGTCGCCCCCAACCTCTGGGTGCTGGCCGCGATGATTCCGCTCGTCCCGATCGGGACGGCACTCCTCTTCCCGGCCTCCACGTCGTTGCTCTCCCACGCGACCGATCCGAGCGAACTGGGCACCACCATGGGCGTGGCGCAGACCTTTGCCGGCATTGCCCGGATCATCGCGCCGATCGCCGGCACGATTGCCTTCCAGCGCATCGGGGTGAACGCGCCCTTCCTCCTCGGAGGGCTGACCATGCTCGGCGTGGCCTGGGTCTCGTGGCGCTTCGTGCGGCCCCTTCCGCGAGTCGTGGCCTGACGCCTCCCGTTGGCCGGACCGGCGATTATCATCCCCCGATGCCCTATACCCCCCTCCCGGAAACGGCGGCCGGCTTTGCCGACGCCACGTGGACCGAGTTGGCCGCGCGCTACAAGGAACTGGAGCTGGCCCCGCTCGACGCCGCGACCCTCGAGCCGTGGCTCGCGCGCTGGTCTCGCCTCGACGAGCTGGTGACCGAGGCGGCGTCGCTGGCGATGATCGCCTACACCTGCGACACCACCGATCCCGCCAAGGAAGCCGCCCACCTCCGTTTTTCGACCGAGATCCTGCCGCAATTGGAGGAGGCCGAAGTGGCCCTCGCCAAGCGGCTGGTGGCCGTCGGCACCGACCGCCCCGACATGATCACCACGCTGCGTCGCTTCCGGACCGCGATCGAGATCTTCCGCGAGGCGAACGTCCCGCTCGTGGCCGAGGCCGAGGGATTGGCGGCGAAGTACCAGCAGATCACCGGCACGATGACGGCGCCGTGGCAGGGCGAGCAGGTCCCGTTGCCGCGCCTCTCGCCGTTTCTCAAGAGCGCCGACCGCAGCGTGCGCGAGGCCGCGTGGCGTGCGGCCACCGCCCCCTATGTGGCCGCGCGCGACGAGCTCGCCACGCTCTTCGATCGCATGGTGGTGCTGCGCAACACCATGGCGACGAATGCCGGGTTCCCCGACTATCGCGCCTATGTCTTCGCGGCCAAGTGTCGCTTCGACTACACCCCCGCCGATTGCGAGCGGCTCCACGAGGCGATCGCGGAGACGGTCGGGCCGGCGCTGGTGCGCACGCTCGAGGCACGCCGCCAGCGACTCGGGCTGTCGGCGATCCGCCCGTGGGACATGGCCGTCGATCCCTGGCGGGAGCATCCGCCGGTGCCGTACCGGGACATCGCCGAGTTGCAGGAGGGCGCGGCGCGGATCTTCACCGCGGTGGATCCCGTGCTGGGCGAGCAGTTCCGGCTGATGATGACCGAAGGCCTGCTCGACCTCGAGTCGCGCAACGGCAAGGCGCCGGGCGGCTACTGCGACACCCTGCATGCGCGCGGCCGGCCGTTCGTGTTCATGAATGCCGCGGGCGTGCCGGAGGACGTGACCACCTTGCTCCACGAGGCTGGGCACTGCTTCCATGCCTTTGCGTCGCACCAGTTGCCGTTCATCTGGCAGCGGCATCCGGGCGCGGAATCGGCCGAGCTCGCGTCGATGTCGATGGAGCTGCTGGCGGCGCCGCATCTCGGTCGGCCCACCGGCTACTATGACTCGGCCGACGCCATCTCCACGCAACTCGAGCACCTCGAGGACATCCTGCTCTCGCTGGCGCACATCGCCTCGGTCGATGCCTTCCAGGGATGGATCTACACCTCGCCGGAGGGTGGCAATGCGGCGGCGCGCGACGCGGCGTGGCTGCGCCTGCGCGAGCGCTTCGAGCCGGGGATGGATTGGAGCGGCCTCACCGACGAGCGCGTCGCGCGCTGGTATCGGCAGCTGCACATCTTCCTCTATCCGTTCTACTACATCGAGTACGGGCTCGCGCAGATCGGCGCACTCCAGGTGTGGCGCAATGCGCGCCGCGATCCGGTGGAGGCCGTGGCGGCCTATCGCCGCTTCCTCGCGCTCGGCGCCACGCGGCCGCTGCCGGAGCTCTACCGGGAGGCGGGTGTGGAGCTGAGCTTCGACACGCAGCTGCTGGCCGATCTGGTGGCGATGGTGGAGGAGGAGATGGCGGTCCTGCGGGCGCACCTGCCGCCCCCAACGATGGATTGACGAGGCTGGCCGGCTTCGCTATCTCTCGCGGGACGACTCGCGAACCGTCGTCCCGGTGCACAGGCTGCATGGTTCGCACTATCGCCCCCTCCACGCCCCCGGAGCCGGCGCAGCAGTAGAGGGCCCCATGCCACACGCAGGCCTGCTCCGTCCCATGCGCGGTTCCGCGCTGTTGCTCCTTGCGATCCTCCCCATGCAGATGCCGGCGCAAGCCGCGCCACGGGCCGCGGTCGTCGCTGCGCCCCTGCCAGCCGGCCCCGGCGGGTGGCTCAAGGAATTCGGCACCATGTGGACCTTCGACGCACCGCCCCTCGACTACTGGAAGGCGCGCTACGGCTTCGAACCGAGTGCCGCGTGGCTCGAGCACGTGCGGCTCTCCTCTGTGCGCATCCCGGGCTGCTCGGCCTCCTTTGTCTCGGATCGCGGCCTGGTGATGACCAACCACCACTGCGCGCGGGCCTGCATCTCGGGCGCCTCCCCGCGCGACACGAGTTACCAGGTGGCTGGCTTCGTGGCGAGAACGGAACAGGAGGAGCGACCGTGCGAAGGCGCCTACGCCGATCAATTGCTCTCGACCGAGGACGTGACGGCGAAGGTCCGCGCCGCGGTGACCGCCACGGCCACCGCGAGCCAGGTGGAGCAGCGTGACCGCGCCATTGGCGAGCTCCAGTCCGCATGCCAGGCGGCGGGCGGCGTGGTCTGCCAGGTCGTCACCTTCTATCAGGGCGGCAAGTATTCGCTCTACCGCTATCGGCGCTATGCCGACGTGCGCCTCGTGATGGCCCCCGAGGAAGGGATCTCCTTCTTCGGCGGCGACCCCGACAACTTCACCTATCCGCGGTACGACCTCGACCTCACGCTGCTCCGCGTCTACGAGAACGGCCGACCGATGGTGACGCCGCACTACCTGCGGTGGAACGCGACGGGGGCCACCGAGGGCGATCTCACCTTCGTGGTGGGCAACCCCGGCAGCACCGGACGCCTTTTGACGATGGCCCAGCTCGAATATCTCCGCGACGTGCAGTATCCGGCGTCGCTGAAGAACTTTGACGCCCAGATTGCGCTCTACAAGCAGTTGTCCGCGCGTGATGCGGCCAGTCAGCGGAAGTACGAGAACACCGTCTTCGGGCTCGAGAACTCGCGCAAGGCCACCCTCGGCTACCGGGCGGGTCTCGTCGATTCCGCCATCATGGCCCGCAAGGCCGCGTTCGAGCGCGACTTCCGCGCGCGCGTCATGGCCCAGCCGGCGTTGGCGGCGAAGTATGGCGGGGCATGGTCGCGCATCGCGGTGGCACAGCGCGAACTCGGGAGCTTCGCCGTCCGCCAGCAGTTTCAGGGATTCGGGGGCGGCTCGACCTTGCTGGGACTCGCGGCCACGATCGTGCGGCTGCCGGAGCAGGCGCAGCTCCCGCAGAGCCTGCGGCTGAATGCCTTCCGCGAGGCAGGCCTCGCGCGGATGGAGGCCCAGGTGCGGCAGGCCGTCCCCATCGACGTCGAGCTCGAGACACGGCTCCTCGCGATGCAGTTCACGCTGGCGCAGCGGGCGCTCCCGCCCGGCGATCCGTTCCTCGCGGCGGCACTGCGCGGACGCACGCCCGAGGCGGCCGCCGCGGCCCTGGTCGGTGGCACCACGCTCGGATCGGTCGAGGCGCGTGTCGCGCTCCTCACCGGTGGCGCGGCGGCCGTCCGCGCGAGCACCGATCCGCTGGTCGTCCTGGCGCGGGCCGTGAACCCCATGGCCACGCGACACGCCATGCGGGCGCAGCGGCTCGCGACCACCATCAGCGCCAACACCGAAGTCGTGGGGCAGGCCATGTACGCGGCCTACGGCGAGCGCCTCCCCCCCGACGCCACCTTCACCCTGCGCATCAGCGACGGTGTGGTCCAGGGCTTTCCCTACAACGGGACCGTCGCCCCGTACAAGACGTCGCTGTACGGCCTCTTCGGGCGCAGTGCCGAATTCGACAACCAGCCGCCGTTCAGGCTGCCGCCCCGGTGGGAGGCCGCGCGCGACCGGCTCGACCTGACCACGCCCATCAACTTCGTGCTCACCGCCGACATCATCGGGGGCAATTCGGGGAGTCCGGTCATCAATCGCGCCGGCGAGGTCGTGGGGTTGATCTTCGACGGCAACATCGAGAGCCTGCCCAACCGCTTCATCTACACCGATGACGTGGCCCGGTCGGTGGCGGTCCACACCCGGGGCATCAGCGAGGCGCTCCGGAAGGTCTACGGCGCGGCGCGGCTGGCCGACGAGGTCGAGTCGGCCGGGGCGCGGCCCTAGCGGGCTGGGTTGTCTGGACCGGTCGGGGTGGGCGCGTGCCATTGCGCCCGCCCCGTCGGGACGCCATTTTTGGCCGTTGGGCCCGAATCGGCCCACTGCAGGTATCCCACCGGACCGGAGATTGGATGGCGAAGGAAGAAGGGATCGAAATGGAGGGCGTGGTGCAGGAGGTCCTGCCGGATCGCAATTATCGCGTCCTCCTCGAGAACGGCCACACCATCCTGGCCTACGCGGCGGGGAAGATGTCGAAGTTCAAGATCCGCGTGCTTGAGGGCGACCGCGTCTCCGTGGTGCTCTCGCCGTATGACCTCACCCGCGGTCGGGTGGTCTACCGCCACAAGTAGTGCCGCGTCGGCGGGCGACTCGCCCGCCGATCAGGTGCCCAGGATGCGCGCCGCCAGGCGCGCCAGCTCGCTGCCTCGCCGCCGCGCCCCCTTCAACACCGCTTCCTCCAGCGCACTGCGGAATTCTCCCGCCGAGCCGTAGCGCGCCTCGACGTCATTGCGCATCGCGCGACTCAACACGTCGGCGATCCCCTCGGGGATGTCGGGCCGCTCTTCGCTGAGGTTCGGCATCAGGTCCGTCGTCTGCTTGGCGAGGATCTGCTCCACCGTGGTGCCGGGAAACGGCGTGCGGCCCAGCAGCGCGTACGTGGCCACCGCGGCGAGCGAATAGAGATCGGTCCGCTGGTCCACCCGTTCCCCCAGCAGCTGCTCCGGCGACGCGAACTGCGGCGTGCCGCTCTGCGAGGTGGCCCCGCCGAAGCGGCCTTGTCCGCGCAGCGCGAGGGCGAGGCCGAAGTCGGTGATGCGCAGCGACCCGTCGCGCTCGAGCAGCATGTTCTCGGGCTTGATGTCGCGGTGGACCAGGCCAAGGGCATGCGCGTGTCCCAGCGCCGACAGCGCCTCGCGCAACAGGCGGAGCACCCGCTCCAGCGGCAGCGGCCCGTCGCGTTCCACGAGCTGGGCCACGTTCGGCCCGTCAACGATCTCCATCGTGTACCAGAGCAGCCCCGAGCGTCCGGCGATGTCGTAGATGTTCACGATGTTGACGTGGTTGAGCCGGGCGGCGAGCTGCGCCTCGCGACGGAAGCGCTCGACGGTGGCGAGGTCCTGCGTCAGGTGCGGGTGCAACACCTTGAGCGCCACCTGCCGCTCGAGGTGCAGGTCGCGCACGCGATAGACGCGACCGAAGCCGCCTTGGCCGAGTTGTCCGAGGAGCTCGTAGTCGTCGCCGAGCGCGCGACGCATGCGCGCTTCCCAGTGCGGACCGTCGGCGAGTTCGATCGACAGCGTCGGGAGCGCCACGGTCACCGTCTGGTAGGCGCCCGCCTCGGAGGCGAAGTCCTCCAGCATCTCTTCGGCGGTGAGGTAGCGGTCGTCCGGTTCCGGGTCGAGGGCGCGCAGGATCACGCGCTCGAGTGCCCCGGGAATCACGTTGCGAATCTCGCGCGGCGGGACCAGATCGCGCGCCTCGAGCGGCGGCGTGGTCGCGGTCACGGCGAAGTAGAGCACGGCCCCGGCGGTGTAGACGTCGCTGGTCGGATCGCCGACGCGTCCGTCGCGCACTTCCGGCGCGAGGAAGGGGGAGCCGGTCGGCTGCTCCCCTGGCGGGATCTCCCCGAGGGTCAGGTTGCAGTACCGGAGGTCGGTCACGGTGCCGCGCCCGGTGGCCGTGAGCAGCAGCGACGCCGGGACGATGCGACGCACGATGATGCCGTGGGCATGGGCGTGCTCGAGCGCGCCGAGGATGTCGCGGGCCAGGCCGTGGACCGTGGGGATCGGGCGCGGGCCGCGCTGGATCGCGTCGGCCAGCGACTCGCCATCGATCCAGTTGCCGACGCGATAGGCGAGGTCGCCGATCACCCCGGCTTCGTAGACATGCCGGATCGCCGGATGGTCGAGCCGCGCGAGCGCCTCGGCCTCCTTGAGGAACCAGCGGCGCAGGGCGTCGCTGGTGTCGAGGTTCACGCGGAGCGAGACGGTGCGCTTGAGTCGGCGATCCTGGGCGCGGAAGAGCAACCGCTCCGGTGAGGCCGCGATCGCCGTGTCCAGGCGAAAGCGCTCGCCGAGGGCGGCGGTGACGCGCGACAGGAGGGAGTCAGAAATCTCAACCGGCATGGGCGAAAGATACCCGAGTGCTACGCCTCGAGTTGCACGGCGCCGGCGAAGCGGCGTCGCAAGGCGGCCAGCTCGTGGCGGAGGGCTCGACCCGGCCAGTCATCCCGCCGGCCGAGGACCGCGTCGAGGTCGCCGTACCAGGCGTGCAGCACGGGGGCGGCGGCGAGTCCACTCGGTTGCAGGTACTCCCGGCCAAGCCGCTCGACGAGGGTGATGGCGGTGCCACATTGATGGATCTCGTCGGCACAGCAGATGTCGAGCGCGCGCGGTTCCATGGTGGTGAGGGCCGCCAGCAGGCAACGCTTGCGATGCGCCCAGGGCAGCGGCGCCCCGCGGTCGTCCACCAGCGGCTCCACGGCGTCGTTCGCCACGCCGAGCACCACCGGGCCGAACTTCTCGCCGATCTTGCGCGCCAGGTCGTCGCGCTCGCCGGTGGGCGTCACCTCGAGCACGTGGTGCAGGATGCCCGCGACCAGCGTCGTCTCGTCGGCCCCGTGTCGGGCAAGGATGATCGCCACGTTGGCCGGATGGGCCACGAAGTGCATGGCGCCGTCGACCGGGGCGCGGGGCGCGTGATGCTTGGCCGCGAAGGCGAGGGCATGATTGATCCGGTCACTGTATCCATGCATCGGCACGCTCACGGGATGGCGAGATACTTGTGCGTCTGGAGCGAGAGCCCCCAGCGCGGATGCGCCAGACAGTACGCGACGGCGGCGCGCGTGTTGGCCTCGCGGTCGGGGCCGTCCATCGGCTGCAGGAGGTGATGACGGAAGTCGAGCGCCGCGAACTGCTCCGGCATCGCGGCGGGCTGCGGAAAGACGAGCTTGAGCTCGTCGCCCCGCGTCTGCACCAGCGTGGTGCCCGACTTGGGCGAGACGCAAATCCAGTCCACCCCGTCCACCACCGCGTTGGTGCCGTTGGTCTCGATGGCGATCTCGAAGCCAACGGCGTGCAGCGCCCCGACCAGCGGTTGGTCAAGCTGCAGCGTCGGCTCACCACCGGTGCAGACCACGTAGCGGCGCGCCCCGTCATCGCCGGCCGGCCACGCCGCCGCAATGGCCGCCGCGAGCGCCTCGGCCGTGGCGAACTTGCCGCCACCAGGACCATCGGTCCCGACGAAGTCGGTGTCGCAGAACTGGCAGGTGGCCGTGGCCCGGTCGGCCTCGCGGCCGGTCCAGAGGTTGCACCCCGCAAAACGACAGAAGACGGCGGGCCGCCCGGCGTGGCGCCCCTCGCCCTGGAGGGTGAAATAGATCTCTTTGACGGCGTAGGACATGCGGGGAAGTTAATGGTGAGGGGTGAGGGGGGACCGAGGACCGAGAAGCGAGAAGCGAGAAGCGAGGACCTACGAACCTATGACCTACGACCTACGACTTACGACTCACGTACGGCGCCCCATCCTCCAGCCCCAGCTCCCGAAACCCCTTCAGCCTGAGTAAGCACGCATCGCACCGGCCACACGCCGCGCCATCGGGTGCGGGGTCGTAGCAGGTGCGCGTGAGCGAGAAGTCCACGCCGAGGGCCAGGCCACGCTCCACGATGCCACGCTTGGTGAGCGCCGCGAGGGGCGTGTGGACCGTCAGGTCGTGAAGCGTGGTGCCCAGGCGGGCCATCTGCTGGAAGGCCGCGATGAAGTCAGGGCGGCAGTCGGGGTAGCCCGAGTAGTCGAGCGCATTGACCCCGATGAAGAGGTCACGGCAGTCGAGCACCTCGGCCCAGGCGAGGGCATAGCTGAGGAAGATGGTATTCCGCGCCGGGACGTAGGTGATCGGCACGCCCTCGCCGATCGAGGCCTGATCACGGTCCTTGGGCACCGCAGCGTCTGACGTGAGGGCGGAGCCGCCAAAGGCGCGGAGGTCGATGTCCACGACCCGGTGTTCGACCGCGCCAAGCGCGACGGCGACCTGGGACGCCGCGGCGAGCTCGATGGCGTGGCGCTGGCCGTAGCGGAACGAGAGGGCGTGGGGGGCGAACCCCTCGGCCTGGGCGATCGCCAGGCAGGTGGCGGAGTCCATCCCACCCGAGAGCAGGACAATGGCGGGGCGGGGAGTCGTCATCCGGGAAATCTAGCGCCCCGCTCGCCCCCCTCGGACCGGTCGATGAACCTCCCGGAGCCTGATGGGTACCTACTCAAGTTCCCCCCCAATCCGCCGTTGGTCCCCTGCCGGAGCCAAGCCGCATGAAGCTCATTGTTGCCATCATCCGCCCGGAGAAGCTTGCCGACGTCAAGCGCGCCCTCTTCCAGGCCGGGGTCACCGGGATGACCCTCTCGCGCGTCAGCGGCCACGGCGGCGAGCGCGACACGGTGCAGCACTATCGCGGCGACACCGTGGTGCTCGAGTTCCACGAGAAGATCCGCATCGAGCTCGCCTGCTCGGAGCCCTTTGTGGAACCGACCATCGAGGCGATCTGCCAGGCGGCCCGCACCGGCGATGTCGGCGACGGCAAGATCTTCGTGATGCCGCTCGACCACTCGGTGCGTATCCGGACCGGAGAGCGCGACAACGACGCGCTGACGGCCATCAACGCCGATGACGTGATGCGCCTGACGCAGCTCGAGATGCCGGTCGCCCGCCCGGAGGACGGCCGATGAGCGGTGACACGGCGTGGATCCTGATGAGCACCGCGCTGGTGGCGCTCATGGTGCCCGGGCTCGCGTTCTTCTACGGTGGACTGGTGCACAACAAGAGCACCCTCAACACCATGCTGATGTGCCTCGGGGCACTCGCCGTCGTCACGGTGCAATGGGTGCTGGTGGGATACAGCCTCGCCTTCGGGCCCGGCAGCGAATGGATCGGCGGGATGGCGTGGCTCGGCTTGCGCGGGGTGACGGGCGAGCCGAATCCGACGTATGCGGCGGCGCTGCCCGAGCTGCTCTTCACGGCGTTCCAGGGGATGTTCGCCGGTATCACCGTGGCGCTCTTCGCGGGTGCGGTGATCGATCGGATGCGCTACGCCTCGTATCTCGCCTTCGCGGTGCTGTGGACCACGCTCATCTACGATCCGCTCGCGCACTGGGTCTGGGGTGATGGCGGCTGGCTCCGCGAACTCGGCGCCCTCGACTTCGCCGGCGGCACGGTGGTGCACATCTCGGCCGGCATCACCGCGCTGGTGCTCGCGCGTGAGTTGGGGCCGCGACGCGACTTCAAGCGCGTGCCGACCATTCCGCACAACGTGCCCTTCACGCTGCTCGGGGCCGGCCTGCTCTGGTTCGGCTGGTTCGGCTTCAACGCGGGCTCGGCGCTGGCGGCCGATGGCATCGCGGCCAACGCGCTGCTCACCACCCACGCGTCCGCCGCGGCCGGGTTGCTCGCGTGGATCGCGCTGGAAGCGCGCACGCGCGGTCGCGCCACGGCGGTCGGGGCCGCGACCGGGGCCGTGGTCGGCTTGGTGGCGATCACGCCCGCCGCCGGCTTCGTCACCCCGTTGGCCGCCCTGCTGATCGGAGCGCTCGCCGCGCCCTGCTCCTTCCACGCGCTGCACTACCGCGCCACCACGCGGCTCGACGACACGCTCGACGTGTTCGCGTGTCATGGCGTCGCGGGTATCGCGGGCGCGGTGCTCACCGGCGTCTTCGCGAGCACCGCGGTGAACCCCAACGGCGCGGACGGCCTGCTGTACGGGAATGTCCGGCTCATGGCGGTGCAGGTCGGCGCGGTGGCCGCGACGATCGCCTTTGCCGCGGTCGGCTCGCTCGCGATTCTCGCCGTCCTGCGGCGCGTCATGCCGCTGCGCGTGGCGCTCGACGTCGAGGTGATGGGGATCGACCTCGCCGAGCACGGGGAGGAGGCGTACCACGGCAGTGACCTGAGCGATCTTGCCGGACGCAGCACGCCGCTCGGCGACGCGGTGCTGCTCCCGGTCAGCGAGTTGCGACGCCGCGCCTGACATCATGCGCTCCGTTGGTGATTGCCGACTCCCGGACTCCCCGTTGCGGCCGGGTGTCGGCGGTCCCCGTCCGTTCATCGTGCATTCACCTGGTCACGCTACGTTGCGCACAGACAGGAGATGCCGATGTCGCCGAGCGCACGCTGGACCAAGACCCGCAGCCACGTCACCGCGACCCTCCCGGTGGACGCCGAGCGCGTGCGCCTGCTTGGGCGGGGGTTGGTGGTGGCAGAGCTCGGGCGCTGCGTGCAGTGCGGCATCTGCTCACAGAATTGCCCGAGCGGCATTGATGTGCGCGCCGTGGCGCGCGAGGGGCGCGCGGTCACCGATCGACGTTGCCTCCTCTGCGGCAGTTGCGTGCTGCGGTGCCCGCGCGGAACCCTGTCGTTTCAGCTGCTTGAGGCGTCATGACCGCGCTCCACCATGTGCTCGTCGGCTCGGGGATCGCCGCGTTGAGCGCAGCGGAAGCAATCCGCGGGGCCGACCCGTGGGCCCGCATCAGCATGGTGTCTTTGGAGGATGAGCCGTTCTATTCGCGTCCCGGGCTTGCCTACCTGCTGACCAACGAGCTCCCCGAAGCCTCGCTCCAGATCCGGTCTGCCGCGGAGCTCGCTGCACTGCGGGTTGAACGCATCATCGGTCGTGCAACGGGAATCGACACCGGTGGATCTGCGCTGCTGACGCAGGACGGCCGACGGATCGGATACGACCGCCTGTTGCTCGCGACCGGGGCCTCCTCCGTGCCCGCGACCTTCCCGGGAGCCGAGCTGGACGGCGTGATCCAACTCGACAGCCTGGCCGACGCGCGTGACATGGTGGCCCGCAGTCGTCGCACCCGAACGGCAGTGGTCGTGGGCGGCGGCAGCACCGCGCTCGAACTGGTCGACGGCCTGCACGCACGCGGGGTGACGACGCACTATCTCCTGCGTGGCGATCGCTACTGGTCCAAGGTGCTCGACCCGGTGGAGTCTGCGATCGTTGAGGCACGATTGCTTGCCAACGGCGTGCAACTCCATCGCGGTACCGCGGTGCGCGAGGCGAGGGGAGAGGGGGGCCGACTGGTTGGCGTGACGACCACCGCCGGACGGCAGCTGCCGTGCGATCTCCTTGCGGTGGCGGTCGGTGTACGTCCGAGCCTCACCCTCGCGGTCGCCGGCGGTCTGGCCACCGATCGCGGCGTCCTGACCAACGAGTACCTCGAAACCGGCGTGCCCGGCATCTATGCCGCAGGCGACGCGGCGCAGGTCTATGACCCGGTGACCCGTGGGGCGCTGCTCGACACACTCTGGGCGAGCGCGCTGCAGCAAGGACGGATCGCGGGACTGAACATGGTCGGCGTGCGCGTGGCCCATCGCAAGCGTCCGCCAATCAACGTCACCCGGGTCGCGGGCATCACCGTCACGATCATCGGCGCCGTGGGGACCGCGGACGATCCGGACCTGCTGACACTCACGCGCGGCCAGAGCGAACGGTGGGCCAGAGATCCCCATGCGTGGAGCGTGGCGGCCGCTCGGCGCGGCGACCGGCTGCGCGTCGTCGTGAGCGGCCGCGCCATTGTCGGCGCGGTGGTCATGGGGGATCAGCGTGTCTCGCAGCCCTTGGCCCACCTCATCGGCGAGGAAGTGGACATCTCCGCGCTTCGCCCTGCGCTGGAAGCCTCACCGGACGATGCCATGGACCTGCTGCTGGCGTTCTGCGACGCGCACGTGGGGGATCATGCGGCGGAACACCGCTGAGCTCGTCGGCGCCTTGAGCGCCGCGCTCCTGGCGACCCTCGCCTATGTCACCTGGCGGGAGGTCGGTACTCGGTGGGCTGGCACCTGGCCAGGCCACCTCCTTGGCATCGCCGGATTGGCGCTGATGCTCTGGGCCGGCTTCGGCTACAGCTGGCGCAAGCGCCATCCTGCCTCGGGCGACGTGGCCATGAAGGTGGCCATGCAGTCCCACGTGGTGGCCGGACTCGTCGGCCCGTATCTGGTGATCCTCCATTCCGGCCTGGCATTCCGCGGCCTCGCCGGGGTGCTCACCTTGGTCATGGTCCTGATCGTGGCCAGCGGCGTCGTGGGACGGGCGATCTACTCCGCCCTCCCTCGGGACGTCGTGGCCGCCGACCCGGTGCGTGCGGCGATGCTCGACGCCGACCTCGCCCGACTCGAGATCGAGCATGCCGAATTGCTGCGTCAAGGTGATCCGGATCCCGTGGCCCGCCAGCGTCTCCGGCGTGCCATGACGGCGCTGCATCATGAGGAGGAGCTGCTCCGCTCGGAGTGGCGACAGACCGGCGGGACGATGAGCTGGCGTCGTTTCTTCAGCATCTGGTGGTTCCTGCACGTGCCGGTCAGCGCCGCCCTCTGGATTCTGGCCGGCGTCCATGTCGTCGCGTCGCTCTATTACGCCACCTTCGGCCGGTAGGGGGCTGCACCGTGCCCGCACCGCTCTTTTCGCGCCTGACCATCGCCGCGGCCCTCCTCACCGTCGCCGCGACAGTGGCGGCGATCACCTCGACCGGCGGAGCAGTCTTCTCCCCCGGCGGTTTGCATGCCGGCGACAGCACGCTCGTGAGCCGAGGCGGCGTCACCTCGCACGCGGAACTGGTCAATCAGTGTGGTGCCTGCCACGCGGCGCCCTGGGGCGGTGAGCCCATGGCGGCTCGCTGCCTCGCCTGCCATGACGACATTCAGGCGGAGCTGCGCGACAGCAGTGCCCTCCACGCTGGCTTCCCGGAGGCGACGGGATGCCGCGGGTGCCACGACGAGCACCTCGGCCCTGCGGGGGAGCTGACACGCATGGCTGGCCTCGGCAGCGCCCATGCCCAGTTTGGTTTCCCACTCGATGGGGCGCACGAGCGCGTCGCGTGTCGGGACTGCCACACGCCGACTGCGAGCGGCGCGGGATTCAGCAAGGTCCCGAAGACCTGCGTTGGCTGCCATCGCGACGACGACACGCACCGCGGTTCACTCGGCGAGGACTGCGCCTCGTGTCACACGACCGCGACCTGGACGGGGGCGACGTTCGACCACGACGTCTTCCCGATCGACCATGGTTCTGATGGGCCGGTGCCGTGCAAGACCTGCCACCAGGACCGGAGCAACTACAAGCTCTACACCTGCTACGGCTGCCATGAGCACACGCCCGCACGGATACAGGCGGAGCATCGTGGGGAAGTGAACACCACCAACCTGAACGACTGCGTGCGCTGTCATAAGGGCGGGGGGAGTGGCGAGGGGGAGGAGCGTGGGGAGGGTGGGGACGATCACTAGCACCGCCGCAACGCCTCCCCCACCATGGGGGAGGCGAACGGCGTCAGTGTGCTACAACCCGGTGCGTCGGTAGACGATCACCCGCAGCAGGCGATTGATGGCCAGGTGCAACAGGCCGTACACGAGCAGGGCCACGAGCACCGGCACGGCCAGCGTGAATCCCTCGGCGACTTCCTGTGTCGGCACGATGCCGCGAAACGGGAGGAGGAACGGGTCGGTCACGCCGTTCACGAAGCGGACGAAGCCGACGCCCTGTCGCGCGCTGAAGAAGATCAGCAGGACGCGGAGGAAGAGCATCGAGTAGAGCAGGAGGAAGGCATAGTCCACGAACTGCGAGAAGCGCGCGAGGCCGTGGCGCGGCCCCGGGCTCGAGACAACCGCTGGTTCGACGGATTCGACGTAGATCGGCATGGTGGCGCTCCGGAAGGGGACAGCCTTGGGACGCCTGCTGGGTGGCGCCACGCACACCGAGTCGCACCGCTATCTTCCCGTCATGCGCCCCGACCGTCCCCAGACTCGCCGCGAGGAACTCGCCAACGCCCTGACACATGGCGTCGGGCTTGCCCTCTCGCTCCTTGGATTGCCCCTGCTGGTGACGGTGGCCGTGCGGCACGGCGACGTGCGCCAAGTGGTCGCCGCGAGCGTGTTCGCCACGTCGCTCGTCCTCCTCTACGCGGCCTCGACGCTCTACCACGCCGTGCCGGGAGAACGCGCCAAGCAGCTGTTGCGCGTCTGTGATCACGTGGCCATCTACCTGCTCATCGCGGGGACCTACACGCCCTTCGCCCTCGGCGTGCTCCGCGGCGCCTGGGGATGGACGCTCTTTGGCATCGTCTGGGGGCTTGCCGCGTTCGGCATCCTCCACAAGACCCTCCTTGGCTTCCGCTTCCCGCGGCTGTCGACGGCGATGTACGTGGGCATGGGGTGGCTGGCCGTGGTGGCCATCGGCCCACTCGCGCGCGCGTTGCCGGCCGCGGGTCTCGGCTGGCTGATCGCTGGCGGCCTCTGCTACACCATCGGGGTGGTGTTCTACGTGAAGGGGCATCGGCCCTATCGCCACGCTGTCTGGCATCTCTTCGTGCTCGCCGGCAGCGCCTGTCACTATGCCGCGGTGCTGCGCTACGCGACCGGTGCGGCGCAGTAGGACACCGGTTCGGAAGAGGGATTGATGCCCGCGACCATTCGCCTCGCCGCGCTCCTCATGCTGATCGCCCTCACCTGCTACACCGCCGGTGTGTGGGGGGAGCGGATCGCCGGACGCCTGCGGCCCTGGTACGCGGTCCTCTTCTGGGTCGGCTTGATGGCCGACACCGGGGGCACCGAGCTGATGCGCCGCTACGCCGGCGGACTCACCCTCGGCGTGCACACCCTCACCGGACTGCTGGCCCTGACCCTGATGCTCTGCCACGCCGTGTGGGCCACGGTGGTGCTCCGTCGCGGGGACACGCGGGCGCTGACCACGTTCCATCGGGTCAGCGTGGTGGTGTGGACCATCTGGCTCGTGCCGTTCTTCTCGGGGATGGCGATGGGGATGCTGTAGTCGGTTCGTCACCTTTTGCGTGGAGTGCCTGTACCATGTCGGTATCGACCTGTCCGAAGTGCCAGCGTGCCATGGAGGAGGGCTTCCTCCTCGACAAGGGACACATGAACGTCGCCTCGACGGCCGAGTGGCTCGAGGGCGCCCCCGAGAACTCGTTCTGGACCGGATTGAAGACGCGTGATCGCGAGCGACTTCCCGTGCGCACCTTCCGCTGCACCGGCTGCGGTTATCTCGAGTCGTACGCCCGGGGAAACTGATCTGTCGAGTCCGGTGCGCCGTCGCGTCGCCATTCTCGGCGCGGGCTATGTCGGCGGTGCGGTGGCCACGGCGCTCGCCAGCCGCGGTGACCTGGTCTGGGCGGTTCGTCGCCGTGACCACCCACCGCACCCGGGGGTGACATGGCTTCGCGGCGACGTCACGACCGGGGCAGTGGCCGAGCTCCCCGCCTCGCTCGATGCCGTGGTCCTCGCGGTGGCGCCGAGCAGCGCCCTCGACGGGTACGATCGCGTCTATCCTCCCGCGGCACGTGCCGCGGTGGCCCTCGCCGAGGCCAGTGGGGCCCGCGCACTCGTCTACACGTCGAGCACCGGCGTCTATGGCGAACGTGATGGCGGCTGGGTGGACGAGACCACCGTGCTGCGTGGTGAGGGGCCTGGCAACCGTGCGCTGATCGAGGCGGAACAGCTGCTCCTGACGTCGGGACTCTCGGGGGTGACCGTGTTGCGCGTGGCCGGGATCTACGGACCGGGGCGCGATCCCCGTCCGCGCTTCGAGTTCGCGGGGCAATTGGCGATGCGCGGTGAGTACCGGGTCAACTTCGCGCACCGTGCCGACATCGTGACCGCGATCGTGGGGGCGCTCGACCACCACGGCACGCCCCGCGTGCTCAACGTCGCCGATGGTGCCCCGGCCCACGCTGCCGACATTGCCCGCTGGCTCGCCGCGAGCGCGGGCCGCGATGCGGACGCGCTCACCTTCGAGGGGGAGGGCGCACCGGCACGTTCCAATCAGCGCATCGCGACGGCGGCCCTGCGTGCCACCGGATGGCGTCCCGACTATCCGTCCTTTCGTGAAGGATTTGCGCACGGGCTCTGACGAGCCGCTCTCTCGGACTAGTCCCGATTTCAACCTCTTGGGCGATGGGCTCGCGGTGCACCTCCCGCGAGCTTTCGGTGTGCAGTGGAACTCCACGTCATTGATGCCGCTGCGCTACGTGCCGTTGTCCCAAATGAGGTCACCCCTGATGAAGAATCGTTCGACGCTCCTCGTGCTCGCCGCGTTGGTCCTGGCCGGCGCCGTGCCGGCCCACGCCCAGACGTCCGCCCTCCACCTCGGCCCCCGGCTCTCCTACAACGTGGATGCCGAGATGCTCGGTGTCGGTGCGCAGCTCGGTGTCCCTGTCGCGCGCCAGCTCGAGTTCTATCCCTCCTTCGACATCTTCTTTCCCGACCAGGGCAGTTCCTGGGCGCTGAACATGGACCTCAAGTACCGGGTCAGCAGCGAGTTGCGGAACTGGCTCTATGTCGGCGGCGGGTTGAACCTCTCGGGCAACAAGCCTGATCGGGGTGAGTCGAACACGCGGGCGCGCGCCAACCTGCTGGCTGGTGTCGAATCGTTGCGCGGAAGCGTCCACCCCTTCGCGGAACTGCGGGCGATCCTCGGCTCGGGCTCGACGATGCAGCTCTCGGCCGGCCTCAACTTCACGCTTGGTCACTAGCAGCGCGTGATGACCCGTTTTCGAAACTCGATTCAGGAGCAGCACATGTCCATGATCCAGCGCGTTGTCGGAGCGAGTAGCGCCCTCCTGTTGTTGGTCGGGACCGCGGGCGCCCAGGGCGTCACGGCGGATCGTGCACCGGTCGCCGCGGTCGCCCCTGCGGCGTCCTTTGCCGTGAAGCCGCTGCCGGTGCGCCTGGCCGCACCGGTCGAGGCGCCGGCACTCGTGGTCGCCGAGGATCGTGCCGAAGCGGCGCGGGCCGCCGGGGCAGTCGCCGCCATGCGCGCTCGCGGACAGGGCTCGACGCTCATGATCGTCGGCGGCGCCGGCATCGTGACCGGCCTGCTCCTCGACGAGAGCGTGATCACCTTCGTCGGCGCGGCGGTGTGGCTCTACGGGCTCTACCTCTACCTGCGGTAGACCGCCATGCCCCGGCCTCGCGCCGGGGGATGGCAAACGGGCGGCGACTCACCGGTGATGCTGGTGGTTCGCCGCCCGTTCGTGTGCCAGCTGATCGCCACCGCGTTCAGGCGATTCCCTTGGTGATGGCACGCTCCACCAGGCCGGCAAACGTGTCGATCTCGTCGAGGGTCGTGTAGACGTTCGGCGTGATCCGAAGGCCGGAGAACTCCGGGTGATTGATCGCGACCGTCACCACGCGGTGCTTCTCGAGCAGCCAGGCGGCGAACTTGCTCGCGTCCAGTCCCTCGACGCTGATCAGGGCAATCGCTCCCGCCGAGGTTCCCTCGAGCGGCGTCGGCACGCGCACGCGCGGGCTGAAAGCCAGCAGGCGCTTGGCCCAGCGATCGCGGAGGAAGCGGAGCCGCGCGATCTTGCGCTCGCCGCCGATGCTGTGATGGAAGGCGAGGGCCGAGGCGATCGCGTTGTGGTTGGCCGCGGGATGGGTGCCGATCTCCTCGTACTTCCGGATGTTGTCGTTCATCGCGGCCGAGGCCGCCATCATCGGCCAGATGCCGCCGATCTTGGCCTTGCGCACGTAGAGGAAGCCGGTGCCGATCGGGGCCAGCAACCACTTGTGCAGCGAGGTGCCGTAGTAATCCACGTTGAGGGCGTCGCGCGTGAAGGGGAAGTGCGCGTACGCGTGTGCCCCGTCCACGAACACCTCGACGCCGCGCTCGTGCGCCATGTCGATCACCTCGCGCACCGGGAAGATCTGTCCGGTGAGGTTGGTGATGTGCGTCACCTCGAGGATCTTGGTGCGCGGCGTGATCGCCTTGCGAAAGACGTCCACGAGGTAGGCCGGTGACGGGTTCCGCACGTCGAAGGAGACCTGCTTGAGCACGATCCCCTCGCGCCGCACCCGCTGCTCCCAGGTGGTGAGCATCCGGCCGTAGTTCTGGTTGGTGACCAGCACCTCGTCACCCGGCTTCAGGTTGCACCCGAGGATCACGTTCTCGAGTGACTCGGAGGCATTCCGGGTGATCGCCATCTCCTCGGGGTCGCAGCCGAAGTCGTGGGCCAGTTCGCGCCGCACGCTTTCGATCCGCGGCTCGAGCACCGCCCACATGTGGTGCACCGGGAGCTCGTTGCTGAACCGGAGGTCGCGGATCATCTGCTCGAGGACGTGGGTCGGCGACGGGCAGACGCCGCCGTTGTTGAGGTTGATCATCGTGCGATCGAGGTCGAACGCCCGCTGGATCTCGCCCCAGTACGACTCGTCGTCCGGCGCACCGGCACTCGACCCCGCCGCGCGCGCCACCCGCTGCATCGCCTCGGGACGGAACATCGGCAGGGCGGTGGCCGCCCCAAGAGCGCTGAGAAACTCACGTCGACCGGTCATCTGATCCTCTCTCGACTCACGACTCACGACTCACGACCCAGATATCACGGCTTCCTCGGCACCCGCTCATCCGCCATCGCCGCGTGGTAGACGTACGACGCCATGATGGTGGCGTTCTTCATCAGATCCTCCGGCACGATCGCCTCGAGCGGATCGAGGTTGGTGTGCCCGCCCGTCCCCGGGATGCGATCCTGCAGGAACTGGAACCCCGGCAGACCGACTTCGTCGAAGGCGATGTGATCGGTGCTGCCGAGACTCTGATTGGAGACCGCGGTCATGCCGAGGTCGCGGAACGGTTGCATCCAGGCAGTGAGAAGGGTGCGCGCATGCTCGTTGCCCTGCAGGTGAATGCCGCGATACTGTCCGGCGCCGTAATCCTGATTGAAATAGACGGACAGTTTCTGGTAGCCCGGCCGGGTGCCGATGGCGGCATCCCGGGGATCGCCGAAATGCTGCCGTACATAGGCCCGCGAGCCGAACAGCCCCTGTTCCTCGCCGGCCCAGAGCGCGATCCGGATCGTGCGGCGCGGCTTGGCGCCGACCGCCTTGAGGATCCGGGCGGCCTCGAGCACCACGGCCACGCCGGAGGTGTTGTCGCTGGCGTTGGGCGAGGCGTGCCAGGTGTCGAAGTGCGCCCCGATCATCACGATCTCGTCCTTGAGGTCGCTGCCGGGAATCTCGCCGACGATGTTCCTCGCCTGCACCACCTGCTCACCCATCTTGTTGTGGACCTCGAGGTCGACACGGACCGGTATGCCGCGCTTGAGAATCCGGTACATCCGGTTGTAATGCTCCGGGGTGATGGCGATGATCGGTGGCGATGCCAGATTCCCCGCGCGGGACCAGCCGTCACCGCGCGATCCCGGTCGCGAGAAGCCGCGCACCGCGCCGAGCCAGCCGCTCTCCGACTGCAGCACTGCTGCAACGCCCTCGGCCTTGTAGAAGGCCATCTTCTCCTGTGCGGAGAGGAGATCGGGATGGCGGATGGTGCGCTGTGGCGCCGGGCGCGCCGGCGCGATCGTCACCTGTTCCATCGCGGCCAGCTCGGCCTCGGTGCGGCGGGGCACCCCGTTGGTGAGCGGCGCCAGACTGATCTCGACTGGTGGCGTCACCAGCACCGCCTTGCCGCGCAGTGTCCCGCGCAGTGCTTCGAGATCCTGCTTGAGTTGCGGATCGACGATCACCGCATCGACCACCTGGCGGCCGTCGGTGCCGGGAGTGTGTGCGACCGGATAGCCGACCATCGGCTGATAGTCCGGTGCCGCCATGTGGAGCGAGGTGAAGGTGTTGTCCCAGGTAACCCCGAAGTCCATGAACGGTTCGGCTGCGACATTCGTCAGTCCGATCCGGCGCATCTCGTCCTGTACCCATGCCTGGGCGCGGGTCATATCCTCGGAGACCGTGAGACGGGCACCCAGCACGTCAGTCATGTAACCGGCTATGTCCATCACCCGCGAGCGCTGGAGCCCTTCCTCGCGAATCTTGGCGACCATGACCGAGTCGACCGGGTCAGGTCCGGTGGTGAGTGCCAGCGAGCCGAAGAGCAGTACGGAGTGTGAAAAGAAACGACGATTGATGCGCATTGAGGGCCCTTGGTGCCGGAAGCGGAGGCGACTGGGGGATGTCGGAATATTGACCTGAACCGCGACAAGGGAAAGGGCCACTACCGCCAGCGGGCAATTCCACCGATCCTTCAGGGAGTCGCCCGTCACCAATCGCCGGAAGCCGCCCCATGCCGCTCTGCACCACAAAACGACTCTGCATCCGGCACTTCGTCCCCGGCGATGCCGGATTCATTCTTCGCCTGCTCAATGACCGGTCGTTCATCGACAATATCGCCGATCGCCAGGTGCGCTCGGTGGCGGATGCCGAGCGATATCTGCGGGATGGACCGATGGCGAGCTATGCTGCCCATGGCCATGGACTCAATTGCGTAGAGCTCCGGGAGAGCGGCGAGCCGATCGGAATGTGCGGCATCCTCAAGCGGGACACCCTGCCGTCCCCCGACCTGGGGTACGCGCTGCTGCCGGAGCACACCGGGCATGGTTATGCCCGGGAGGCCGCCGCCGCGGTGATGCAGCACGCCACCGATGAACTCGGCATTCGGCACCTGCTGGCGATCGTGAATGCCGACAACAGCCGCTCGATCCGCCTGCTTGGCCAACTCGGGTTCACCCTTGAGCCGACTGCGACGGATCAGGAGTCGACCTCCCTGCTTCGCTACGGCTGGACCGCCATTGGCTGAACAACTTCCCGGTGTTCGGGAGCGAGTCGCTCGGGGGGCAGCATCGTCCGCAATTCCTCGAGCGGAATGATTCCCTCCGAGACCAGTGCCAGCGCGTGTTCGCGGAGCGGCATCAGACCGGCCCCGAGTCCGAACTGTCTGAGCTCGTCCACCGAGGCGCGCCTCGAGATCGCCATCCGGAGTGCCGGTGACGCCGGCAGATATTCGATCACCGCTATCCGGCCATAGCAGCCGCTTCCCCGGCAGTGATCACAACCGCTGCCCTTGAAGAACTCCATCGAATCGGGAATCCCGTCGGGGAACACCTCCGCCGCGAGGTCGCCCGGCGGATAGGTCGGACTGCGGCACGATTCGCAGATGCGTCGCGCCAACCGCTGCGAGAAGACCGCCAGCAGTTCGCTGCCGATCGAGTTCGGGTGCATGCCGAGGTCGATCAGGCGCTGCACCGCATCAACGGTGTCGTTGCAGTGGAGGGTCGAGAGGACCAGGTGACCTGTTTGTGAGGCACGCAGCGCCTCCAGCGCGGTTTCTCCGTCGCGGATCTCGCCGACCAGAATCACGTCGGGATCCTCGCGCACGAAGGCCCTCATGGCGTTGGCGAACTCGAAGCCGATTTCAGGGCGGACCTGGGTCTGCTGGATCCCGTCGAGGGCATACTCGATCGGATCCTCGACGGTGATCACCTTGCGCGACGGATCGGCCGCCAGCACCTGCAGCCCAGCGTACAGCGTGGTTGACTTTCCTGATCCCGTCGGACCGACCACCAACACCAGCCCACCGGGGGAATCGAGCAGTCGGCGATAGATGGCGGCGATGGGCGCGGGGAAGCCGAGCTCGTGAATTCCGACCAGGGTGGCGTCCTGCGGCAGCAGGCGCATCACCACATGCTCGCCGTGCAGACACGGCTGCGTCTGGGTGCGGATGTCGAACGCCTGGCTCCCGGCACGCGTCACGAAGCGGCCGCCCTGCGGCAGCCGATGTTCGGCGATGTCCAGGCGTGCCCGCACCTTGATCACGTTTATCAGGCCGAGTCGTTGCAGGTCGGTCAGATGATAGTGATTGAGGTTGCGGAGGTCACCGTCGACCCGGATCCGGATGCGCGTCTGCCCGCGATAAGACTCGATGTGGATGTCGCTGGCCCGTTCGGCGACGGCGTCGAGCAGGAGAACATCGAGCAGTTTCTGCGCCGATTCGGTGGTACCGGGGTCGGCGGCAAGCAGATCATCGGCAAGGCGGGGAGATGCTGCTTCTGCGTTCGGCGCGTCATTGGGGGTCGCCTCGATCGCCATTCGCAGGCGTCTCAGGTCGGTAGGGGTAACCACGACACGCCGGATTGACCGTGCGCCCAATGCCCGGCCGAGTTCGGGAACCTCTGCCAGCGGATCACTGGTGGCCACCGTCAGGGTGTCACCATCCAGGGATACCGGCAATACCTGGTGGAATTGTTGGAACCGCTGCGGCACCGCAATGGCAAGTTTCGGATCGATCACCTGCAGGAGGTCGTCGCTGCTCTGGTATTCCGCGCCATGGAGCGTGGCGAGCGCGCGATAGACATCACGCTCTTCGAGGACGCCATGAGCGATCAGCACTTCGCCCAGTCGCTGGTGGCTCACCGCAGATTCGGCCGCTGCCGACTCGATCTCTTCGGTGGTGGCGAGACCTGCTGCCACCAGCTCTTCACCCAGTCGTCTCTTCATGACTGCTCCAGCGCGAGGACTCCGAAAGATATCGCCGCCTCAGCTCCGCCGGAGCCGGGTCAGGACTCTGTCGAGCGCCCCTGCGAACGCCTGCTTGTCGCGAGAGTGCCAGGGCGGCGGGCCACCGGTCACCACGCCGGCACTCCTGAATGACTCCATCAGGTTGCGGACCGAGAGTCGCTCACCGATCGTCTCCTCGGTGTGCTCCTCGCCTCGCGGATCGAGCACAGTGACCCCCATCGGTACCAGCAGCGCGGCCAGCGGGATGTCCTGCGTCACCACGAGGTCCCCCTGCACGGCGTGATCGACGATGTATTGATCGGCCACGTCCGGGCCGCCATCCACCCTGACAGCGGTGATCATCGGATTGCCGAGCGGCGGGTCGAGCCGCTGATTGGCGACCAGGATGGTCGGAATGCCGAGTCGCTTGGCGGCGCGGAAGACG
Organism: Gemmatimonadales bacterium; assembly: GCA_033764505.1. GTDB lineage: Bacteria > Gemmatimonadota > Gemmatimonadetes > Gemmatimonadales > GWC2-71-9 > Palsa-1233. Next base: position 63,220 of record JANRIW010000027.1, on the reverse strand, counting down.
ATTTCCTTGACGTCACGCGGGGTGGCATCGGCGTCGATCCAAATGGTGCGTGGTCGAACCGGTGAAGACATGGCGATCCGTGGGAATGAGTTTGTGTGCACCGCCGGACGCTGCCGACGTGACGGGATGGTAGTTCAGTTGGTCGGGACTGGGTAGCTGCAGCGGAAGATGCAGCGCTCGTGGTTGTCGTGATGCAGCTTGGCGCAGAGCACCCGCCGGGCGCTGGAGAGCCGTTGATATGCCGCGGCCGCCAGCGACATTCCAATCAGCGGTGCCGCGAAGTAGACCCATTCCGCGGTCCACACCCAGGCCGACGTGGCCGAGGCGAAGGAACGCGCCGGATTGAGACTCATCCCGGATAGCGGTGCTTCCAGCAACAGGAAAAGGACCAGCAACGAGGCGAGCACCACCCCAGTCCATCGGTTGAGATGCGGTCGATTGGTGAACCAGAGCACCGTGAACATCAGGATGGCCGCAATGACCAGCTCGCCCAGGAAGGCGCCGACCGCACCGGCTGTACCGGGAGCGGTCACCATCGAATTGACCTCCGGGTGCAGCAGCATATCCCCCAGGATCAGCCTTGCCAAGGCGATACCGCCAACTCCTCCGGCAAAATGGGCTGAGACATACCAGATCGCATCGGCGCGATGAACCACTCCGAGCCGATAGAAGGTGATGGTCAGCGCTGGATTGAAATGGGCACCGGAGCGCTGGCCCCAGCGTGAGCGGATCATCACGACCAGAATGCAGCCCATCAGCAGCCCCATTATTGCCTGGCGCAGCCAAGCCGATGGCAGGGCGGCAAACACCGGCGAGGCAGGGTGATGCAGCAGCGTCCCCCCCATGGCTATGACCAGCATCAGCACCGCGACTCCCAATCCTTCGATCAGGTACTCAGGCCAATGCTCCCGCAGTGCATTCCTCACTTCACTGTCAGCCGACCGACCATCTTCATTCCCTCATGGAAGATGCACAGGTAGGTGTACTCTCCGGGTGTGGTGAAGACAATCCGCGAAGTCTCGCCGCCCATGACCGATTCAGTGTCGAACGGCGTCGCCCCATCCGGGAGAACCTGATTGACTGCAACAGCAGCCGCGCCGGGAAAGTCGGTGGCGGTGTGCGGCATCGCTCCGACGTTGACCCACTCGACCGTATCGCCCACGGCAATGGTCGGATGGATCGGAGCGTAGGTCATCTGATCGGTCATGTCGATACGCAGAGTCTTGGCAGGCGTGGCGGAAACCGGGGCAGCCGGAACCGGCACACCGGGCGCCGGGGAATTGCCCTCACCACAGGCAACGAAGAGGGCACACACGCAACACCCCGCAAGGCGGGACAGGGCAGGAATGAAGTTCGTCATGATCTTCGGTACGCTGAAACCCCGGCTTGAGGTTCCGGAAGAGCCCTCTCCTTCTCTCCTTCTCTCTTTAATTCCTGAACAGATACGCCAGCTTCACGAAAAAGCCGTCATCGGTCCGCTCCAGGCCCCTGATGGTGAGCGGGGAGTCGCCGTTGAGTGTGGCACCGTAGCCGAAGAACGCCACCGTTCCGGGAGTCGGCTCATACGAGGCGAGCCAATCCATCCGCAGTTGGTCGGTCTGCCGGGCGGCCCCGGGTAGACCGTTGATCAGGATTGGCGAACCGGTGGTGGGGTCGCGCAGTGCCGATTGCCGCTCGCTCCGGTACTCCGCCACCAGGCGGAAGAAGAAGAAGCGGTCCGGCTGCACCTCCACCTTGAGCCGGGGCAGGATGGTACGACCGAACTCGCTGCCGTCCGACGCTCGGTTCAATTCCTGCACCCGCAGAGTCCCGAACACTCGCACAGCCGAACTCGGGCGGAGCGTCAGCGAAGCGGTGGCCGAATTGAGTGTGCCTCTGGCCGCCTCCGGAAAGATGGCGCTCCGGCCAGTCTGGAGCCGGATCGAGGCGTCCCATTGCCGGTAAGTCGGGGTGCTGACGCTGACATTGCCGTTCCACATGTCGAAGCTGCCCTCGGCGAGATCAAAGGGCATACTGCCGCCGGGAGCCGCGACACTGTAGCGGGTGTAGTCATCGGGATCGAAGCGGACAAAGTCGTTGTTCAGCGTGCCGCTCAGATTCCAGCCACCCCTGAGCCTGAGTGACCAGTTGCCGCCGCTGCTCCCCTCGATGGGGCGGTTGCCGAAGAGCTCGCCGTCGTCCCAGATCCGGTTCAGACTGCCGAATACGGTCGCCTGCTCCACCAGAGCACCACGGGCACCGTAGGCGGTGTAGCGATTGGAGGCGCGGCCGGTGACGATCCCGGTCCGGTTGACGAAGCCGCTCCAGCTCTCGAAGTCCTCGCCGAGCGCGGTGACCTTGTAGTTGAAGCCGAAGGCGCGACCGGTACGGTCGACTTCCACCTCCCAGATCGGGTCGCTCCGGACGTCGTCATCGCGACCGTCCCGGGTGATCGACGCGCCGGCCTGCACCTGGAGGTAGTACAGCTTCTTGAAGACCAGGCGAGTGTCGGCCGCCAGAACCCGGTTGTAGTCACCGTCTTCATCTCGATTGGTGAGCGTCAGGCCGGCAACGGAGTTCTCGCCGACGTCGCGCCGGAGCCGGGTCAGATTGACGAATGCCCTGGTGTCACTGTCCACCCCGCCGTCGCGAGCCTGCCCGAACTCGTCTACCGCGGTGAGGTGGGCCACCGACCAGGAGCCGAGCTTGCCGGTGAGCTTGGCGCCGGCCAGCGGATCGCTCACGGTCCGGGTGTAGATCAGACTGTTGGGCGAGGCGAACAGCTCGATCCCCTCCAGGAAGAACGGACGCCGCTCCGGAAAGAAGAGCGCGAATCGCTCGTTGATGGTCACCAAACCGGCATCGGACTCGACCTGGGAAAAGTCCGGGTTGATGGTGCCGTCGAGCGTCATCTTGGTGAAACCGAAGCGGACGTTGCCGCCCACATCGACCCCGACGTCATCACGATCGAAGGAGCCATCCGGCTGCCGCATCCCGTTCAGATCCATCGTGAGGGTGGGCTGGAGTTCCGTCACGATTCCCCGGCGAATGCCGCTGATGCCGGAAATAGTTCCCGCCTGTGCCAGGAAGGAGGCGTTGGCGCGCCGCACGTCGGTCCAGGTGTCCTCGTAGCCGGTCCGCCGCGTGGTGCGCTGGACGTTGAAGCCCCATGTGAGGTTCTCTCCCCCCCCCAACGCAGGGTCTTGAACGGCACCTTGATTTCAGCCGACCAGCCGAACGGCGTCAGCTGCCCCTTGCTTTCCCAGATGAAGTCGGGATTGCGGTCGGTGCTTCCGGAACCGCCGCTCGAGGTTGAAAAACCGCCCTCGCTGCGCACCCCGTCGTCCTGAATGCCGAACGGGTTGACTCCGAAAAAATAGGCCCGGCGCCGGTCGTTGAAGGTGTCGAGATAGATCATCACCTGGTCATCGCTGCCGATGTTGTCACGATCAGACAACGTCGCCCGCACCGTGCCGGGTTCACGATCGTATGCCAGGATTCCGAAATGGATTGCGGTCGGGGAGTACCAGACCAGCACCACCGTCGAGTCCTCGGCCGGGCGCGAATCGACCGGGCGGAACTGGAAGAAATTCCCGGCCCGTGCAGCCCTGCTCCAGACCGGCTCGTCAAGCACGCCATCAACGGCGATCTCGACTTCCGAGCCGGGGATCGGCAGGTCTGGCGGTGCCTCCTGGGATGACACGACGGCGGGGACGAGCAGCAGCAAGGCAAGCGCGAGACGATTCATGGCGACCAAGATAAGGGGAACCGGGTGAACGGGAAGCGGTGGATGGCGAGTGGTGGATGGCGAGTGGTGAATGGCGAGTGGTGGATGGCGAGTGGTGAAAGGTGAAAGGTGAAAGGTGAAAGGTGAAACGGTAGTGTGGTCAGTTCACCGTCCTCCGTTTCACCTTTTACGTTTCACCCCTCACCCCTCACCCCTCATCGTTCACCCCTCACCCGCCTCCGCCGCTCGCCCTCATTCGTAGCGGAGTGCCTGAATCGGATCGAGGCTGGCTGCGCGCCGGGCCGGCCAGAGTCCGAAGAAGAGACCGACGAATGCCGAAAATCCGAAAGCGACGACCACCGCACTTGGCGAGATCTCGGTGACCCAGCCGAGTTTGTCGCTGACGATCTGCGAGGTGCCCCAGCCGAGCAGGATACCGAGTCCGCCGCCGGTTAGGCAGAGCACCAGCGCTTCGATGAGGAACTGGGAGAGGATCACGATCTTGGTGGCTCCGAGTGCCTTGCGGATGCCGATTTCCTTGGTACGCTCCGTCACCGATACCAGCATGATGTTCATGATGCCGATGCCGCCGACCAGAAGCGAAACTCCAGCGATGGAGAGGAGCAGCGCCGAGAAGGTCTTGCTGGTCTCCTCGGCCGTGGCCAGGAACTCCTTGGGCGACCGCACCTGGAAGTCATTGATTCCGCCAGGGCGGATCTTGTGCTCGCGCCGCATCACCCGCTCAACATCTACCATCGCCTGTTCCTGCGGCACTCCGTCGGCCACGGTGACCGAGATGGTCCGCAGCCGGTCGGTGCCCATCACCCGGTACCGGGCGGTGTTGAGCGGAATCAGGATCTGCTCATCCGGGTTCTGCCATCCCTGCGAGCCCTTCTCGCTCAACACCCCGATGACCTCGAATGGAATGGCCCGGATGGTGATGGTCCGTCCGATGATCGCGGCGGGCGGGATGTCCAGCATCTTGGGCACGTCGGAGCCGACCACGGCATAGCGTTGCCGGGAGGCATCATCACCCACGGAGAACATCCGGCCCTGGGTGATGGTGTAATTGCGTGCCTCGAGGTAGCCGGCGGTGGCTCCCACGACGCTGACATTGATATTGCTGTTGCCGCTGACCACCTGCTGGTTGCGGGACATCTCAGGTACCACGGCCGTCAGGGACGCCACGTCGCGCCGCAACGCCTCGGCATCATCAGTGGTGAGCGGTGCCCCCCCCTCACGAGCCACGCCGGCCATCCGGTCCTGTCCGGCGTTGATCTGGATCAGGTTGGCGCCGAGCGCGTTGATGCGCGCCTCGACGGAACGCTGTGCGCCGGTTCCCATCGCCACCACGGTGATGACGGCGGCGACCCCGATGATCACACCCAGCATCGTGAGCATGGCCCGCAGCTTGTTGGCCCGGATGCTCTGGAACGCCACCCGTACGGTTTCGCCGATCAGCATCTTATCGTCCCCCTCCGCTGCCCTGGCCCGGCAATCCTGAATTGCGGCCGATCCGCTCCTGCAGCCCTTGCTGGGCCTGGATCAGCGAGGCGCTCGGCAGCAGCATCACGGAATCGCCCTCCTGCAATCCGCTGCGCACTTCCGACCAATCGAGGTCGGTTATTCCGGTGCGAACATAGACCGGGGTCGGCTTGCCATCGCGTACTGCGAAGACGATGTATGTCCCCCCGAACAGCGCATCGGTCGAGGCGCGTCCGGCTCCGCCGCGCTGACCACCCATCCCACCGCGGCCACCGGGGAAGCCGGCAGGTGGACGACCACCCGTACCGCCGGGCCGCGCGCCGCCAGCGCCGCCGTTGCCGTTTGGTCGAACACCGCCAGAACCATTGCGATCAGCGCCCGCTCCGCCGTTGCCGAGAGCCGCCCGCGCGCCGGTGTCTCCGGGAGGCGGTGCGGGGGAAAAAGCTTCCTTGGCCTGAGCCAACTGCTGGGCAAAATCTTCGGGACTGATGCCCAGGACGCCAGCTGCGGAAGCTGCATCGCGCTCGGTGCGGAGTGCCGCGTTGGGGACCGACAGCACTCCCTTGGCGTCACCCACCGAGATCTGCACCTCGGCGGACATTCCGGGCTTGAGCAATCCCTCGCGGTTGTCGATCCGCACCAGCACCGCGAACATCACCACGCTCGAAATGGTGTCGGCCTGCGGCTCGACTTTGATGACCTCGCCCCGGAATGGCCTGTTCGGATAGGCCTCGACCCGGACGCTGGTCTCCAACCCCGGCTGGATCTTGCCGATGTCGGTCTGGTCCACGTAAGTCTTGACCTGAACCAGCGACAAATCGGCCATCCGGGCCAGCGCCGTGCCGCCGCCGACGTCGCTCACCGGCGAGGAGATCACAGCACCGCGCTCGACATTCTTGACGATGATCGTGCCGGTCATCGGCGCCCTCACCTCGGTATCGTCAAGTGCGATCTTGGCGTTCTCCACCTGCACCTGGCCACTCACGACCGATGCCCTGGAATTGGCCACGGCCAACTGAGCGGTCTCCAGCTCCTGCTGGCTGAGGGCGCTGGCATCATAGAGTTCCTGCGAGCGCCGCAATTGCGACTCGGCATTGCGGAGCTGCGCCTCGGCCACTTCCAGTTGCGCTGTCGCCTGCGACAACTGGTTCTGCGGCGCGCGGCGATCGATGCGGGCCAGCAACTGGCCGCGCTGCACCAATTGGCCGGTCTGGACGTTGAACTCGAGAATTTCTCCCGATGCCTTGGACTTGACCTCGACTACGGTATCGGGAAGGATCGACCCCGCAGCCTGCGCCGTCACGACAATGTCGCGCGTCTGCACCGGCACCGCCTGGTAGGTCGGGGCGGGCTCGGGTTTGCTGCACGCGACGGCAAGCAGAAGAATCGAAACGGCACAGGCGAACTTCACGCGGAAACCCCCACCCGGGTACTGCCGTCACTGGCGACCAGCCCATCCCGGAGGATGATCTGGCGATGCGCGTGCGTGGCAATGTCGGGTTCGTGTGTGACAAGAATGATGGTCTGGCCCTGGCCATGCAGGGTCTCGAACAGCGCCATGATCTCGACCGAGGTGGCCGAGTCGAGGTTGCCCGTCGGTTCATCGGCGAGGATGATCGACGGACGGTTGACCAGCGCACGGGCAATTGCCACCCGCTGCCGCTGGCCGCCCGAGAGCTCGTTCGGGCGGTGGTCCATGCGGTCGCCGAGGCCGACCTGGGTGAGTGCATCGCGGGCGCGATCGCGACGCTCCTTGGCGCTTGCGCCGGCGTACACCATCGGCAACTCGACATTGGCGAGCGAAGTGGCCCGCGGCAGCAAGTTGAAGGTCTGGAACACGAAACCGATTTCCTTGTTCCGGATCCGGGCCAGGGCGTCGTCATCGAGTTCGCTGACGCGATAGCCGTTGAGCCAGTATTCGCCCTCGCTCGGCGTGTCGAGGCAGCCGATCATGTTCATCAGCGTCGACTTGCCGGAGCCGGACGGTCCCATGATTGCGACGAATTCGTTGCGGCGGATGGTCACATCGACACCCTGCAGGGCATGGACGATTTCGCTTCCCATCACGTACTCGCGCTTGAGATTGCGCGTGACGATCACGGCGTCGCGAGGGACGTCTGCCGGGAGCTTCGCCATCCGCTCGGCGGTGGTCAGGATGTCCTTGCTCATTGCAGCGTCCTCCCGAGGATCGCCTCGAGCTGCGCCTTGGCACGGAGGAAGGCGAAACGGGCATCGACCAGCTGGACCTCGGCCGTGGTCAGCTGCTCCTGCGAGGTAACCACATCGACGATCGTGGCGACACCGACCTTGTAGCGCTCGTTGACGATGCGCAGATCCTCGGTGGCGGCCTCCACGTTGGTCCGGGCAAATTCCACCTGCTGTTCGGCCGAACCGAGTTCGGCGAGTCGCTGGGTCAGGTTGGCCACCACCTGACGGCGCGCCTCCTCGGCGGTCGCCTCGGCGTTGATCACGTTGAGCGACGCCTGCTCCGCCTGCTGCTCGCGACCGAAGCGATTGAACAACTGCCAATTGACCGACAGCGACGCACTGCGCGTCTGGAACAGCTGGTAGTCGTTGATGTTGTTTCCCGACCAGTTCTGGTTCAGCGCCAGGTTCAGCGTGGGCCAGTAGGTGGAGCGGGCCTGCCTGGCCGAGGCCTCGGCTGCGCGCAGGGAGAGCTCGGCGTTTCGCACCCGTGGCGAGACCGAAAGCGCTTCCTGCCTGAGCGCCAGTGTGTCCAGCATCACCGGGGGACTATAGAACCCCGAGTCGTCGAGCGCGGCCACGCGCTCCGTGCTACCCACCAGGCGGCCGAGGTTGGCCTCGGCGGTGGCCAGGGTGACTTCCTGCTGCAACCGCTGCAACTGCGCCTGCCCGCGGGTCACGAAGGAACGCAGCGAGTCGGAGCGGTTGGCCGCCCCGGCCTGCAGCCGTGCCACCGCCACCTTGAACTGTTCTTCGGCGCGCTCGACGGCGGCCGTCCGCACCCGCAGCTGCTGCTGGGCACTGAGAGCTGCGAAGAACGCCTCGGTGGTGGTCAGAGCATTTTGGAACTGGATGTCGACATAATTGGCCTCCAGGGCATCCTCGGCGGCACGAGCCGACTTGAGCTCATTGCTGCGGCGGAAACCGTCGAAGAGCTCGATCCCGGCGTTGAGCCCGAATCCGACGTTCTGGGTGGTCCGGTCGCCGCTGATGAGCTGGCCGGTGGCGGGGTCGATACGTGAGACGCCCTCGGAGAAGTTGCGGCTGCCGTTGCTCGTGCCCGTTAGGGTAGGCAGGTAGGCGCCCCAGGCGCTCCGGGTACGCAGCTCGCCGGTCCGGATCTGGTTGGCTGCCTGGATCACGTTGGGCTGCACCGCCAGCGAGCGCTGCAGCGCTTCCTGCAGGGAGATCGCCCGGGGTACCTGGGCACCCAAGGGCGCCACAGAGACCAGAGCGGCAGCGGCAAGGACAAACGGCGCGTTACCGATGCGCACGGGAGCCTCCGGAGCCAGATCGGTTGGTCTCTCGCGTCTTGCGGCGCTGTTCGTCATAAGCTCGTACCATACTGTCGTACCTTTCCTGTTGAGGCGGCGTAAGTAGCGTGCGCACCTCACGACGGGTCTCGGCGCGGCGAGTTTCGACCTGGGGGCGGATCAACTCGAAGAGCGAGTCAGTCTGGGGCCGGATCAGGGCCATCAGGGAATCAATTCCGGCGCCATCGCGCTTGTAGATCGAGGTTATGGTGTCGCGCTGCGCCTCGGTGACCTGCAGTTCACGCAGCCACCCCATGGCGTCCCGGCCACCGCGGCCGCGACGGTCGATCTCGACCTTGCCGGACCGGGCTGCCGCCGCCATCCCGGCCCCGCCGGCGATCGCGCCAAGAGCGAAAGCCGTCCCGAGCAGGACGACGGCGCGGGTAGTCGAGGTATTCATCGGTTCCCCGCCAGCGACGTCAAGAGGAGATCCGATCCGGGGCTCTGTCCGTCGAGAAGTTGCACCGCCATTGATTCCTGGACCTCACCCGCAGTCGCACCGGTAGACATCGCGGCCCAGCCGGCCGCGAAGGCCGCGACCAGCGACGCCGCCGCGAGGCCCTGCCAGAACCAGCCGGCGAGCACCTCGTCCCAGCCGCGATCGGTCCGTCCCAGTCGTGCCCGCACCCGCGCCACGAAGGCGCCGTCGTGAGGCCGGTCCAGCGCCATGCGCAATACCCGGCCCAGTTTGGGGTCGGCTACGGCATCCAACGGCGACAGATCACTCATCCCATTCCTCCTTGACGCTTTCGAGCACCTTGCGCAGTGCCCGGCGACCGTGAAACACATCCGACTTGACCGTCCCTTCCGGGATCCCCAACATCCTGGCTATCTCGGCCTGCGGATACCCTTCGGCATCGAAGAGCACCACCGCCAGCCGTTGCCGCTCCGGCAAGGTGGCCAGCGCTGCCCGGAGTTTCTCTCCGAGGTCGAGCGCACCCACCTCTCCCGCCGGGTTGTCCCGGGCAGCGGCCGCCACGTGGTCGAGTGGCTCCGCCGCCCTCACCCGCCTGCGTCGGCGGAGATCGCGGGCGGCATTGACCACGATCTGCATCAACCAGGGCCTGAAGGCCCGCCTGGCATCGTACCGCCCGATCGCCTGCCATGCCGAGAGGAAGCCGTCCTGTGCCGCATCATCGGCGTCCTCCTGATCTTCCAGGATGGTGTAGGCGACCCGTCGCGCCATCGGCGCGTGAATCGCCACGAGCTCCCCGAAGGCCTCTTCGCTGCCCTCTGCTGCCCTCGCGGCGAGCTCGGTCTCATCCACGCCCGTCATACGCGGCCTCGGGAGGGGAGGTTGAGGTCATTCACGGGAACGATGTCCTGCCGCGCGCACCACCAGCGCCGCCCCGAAGGCCAGTGAAAGGACCGCGGCGGTGTAGGCTGCTGGCACGGGGAAGAGCAGAAACAGCAGCCCTGCCAGGAGAGCCACTCCCGCTAGCGGACCGAAGACCGCAGCCCGGGCTCCCTGAACAAAGGAGGCCGCCGTGACCAGGAACCGGCGGCGGCGTTCGAGGCCGCTCGGGTCGTGTCGCGGCAGCGGGGTGTTATCGGCCGGACGACGGCGCTCGATGGCGGCGGGAACTGGCACCCCCAAACCGGGCAGCTGGCGCGGCCGCCGAACCACTTCGCCGGCGTGGGAGAGGTCTTGCAGGAAGCGGTGTTCGAGCCGGGTAGCCAGCCGCTCATCGTCCACCAGGAGATCCAGCTCCCAATTGGCGAGCAGCGATGATGGGTTCAGGTTGCTCGACCCGATCCGCACCCAGCGACCATCGACCACCATTGTCTTGGCGTGGAGCATCGGCCCCTGCCACTCCCAGATCCGCACTCCAGCACGCAGCAGTCCCCGGTAGGCCACCCGCGACAGATTGCGGACGGCGGAGAGATCACTGGTTCCGGGCAGCAGGAGTCTGACGTCGACCCCATCACGTGCCGCGTCGATGATGCCCTGATACAAACGCTGCGGCGCGGCGAGATAGGCCTCGGTTATCCAGAGCCGTTCGGCTGCAACCCCCAGCAGCAGGTCTATTGCCCGGTAATTGCGCTCGCGCCCGGGTTCCGTGGCGACCACCCGCACCGCCACATCGCCCATGGCAGGGACGTCGGCCGCAAGCTCTGCTGCATCGTTGGGGGGGGCACCGCCGGCGAACGACCACGCGCGGGCGAAACTCCCCTCCAACATCCGGCAGGCGGGACCATCAACGGCCAAGGCGGTGTCACGCCAGGGGAGTCGATGATGGTCGCGATCACCAACCCATTCGTCGCCGATGCAGAGGCCGCCGGTTACCGCCCGCTCGCCATCGACCACCAGCAGCTTGCGGTGATTGCGGGCGAATATCACCAGCGGATCACGCCAAGACGGCGGCCCGAAAGAGGCAACCTCCACCCCCGCGGCCCGCAGTCGGTCCCAGTAGCGACGACTGGTACCGAACGACCCCAGCCAGTCATGGAGTACCCGGACGGCCACACCGGCCTGGGCCCGGTTTATCAGCGCCCTGGCAAATTGCTCGCCGGTCGCGTCATCCCGGATGATGTAATTCTCCAGGTGAATGCGCGTGCGTGCGCCGGCGATCAGCGCATGCATGGCAGCGTAGTTGTCGGGACCATCGAAGAGCGGCTCGACCCGGTTGCCGGGGATGGCCGTGGTACCTGCGATCCGGTCGGCCGCCCGCTCCAACGGAAGCGCCGAGGCCACCCGGAGCGGGCGGACCAGCATCTCAGCTCCCGCCGAGCCCGAGCTCCCGCTCGTGAGGGCTGAGCGCACTGATCACTTCGCCAATCAATTCATCGAGGGGAACCCCGAGCTGTTCCGCTCCCAGGTACACATCGTCGCGACTGACCCCGCGAGCGAACGCCTTGTCCTTGAGCTTCTTTCGCACCGACGGCACGGCCAGGTCAGCCAGCGAACGCGAGGGACGCACCAGGGCGCACGCCACCACGAAGCCGGCCAGTTCATCGGCGGCGAACAGCACTCGTGCCAGATCGGTGGTTCGGGCCGTGCCGGTAAACTCGGCGTGACCGAGAATTGCCTGGCAACCCTCTTCGGGAAATCCGAGCGAGCGCAGATGGTTCACCCCTTCGGTGGGATGCTCCCGGTCGGCTGCCCGATCCTCGTTGGGGAACCGCTCGTAGTCAAAGTCGTGCAGGAGCCCCACCACGCCCCACCACTCGGGGTCCCCACCGTAGCGCGGTGCCAGGTGGCGAAGGACCAGTTCGACCGCGCGCATGTGGACCCTGAGCGCCGGCGAGACGGTCCATTCCTCGAGCAGTGCCAAGGCGCGCTCGCGCGGCCAGGATGTGGTATCAGACATGGCGGAATTCTACCTCTTGGGACCGCGAAAGCGAACACTGCGGCATGGCTCGCCGATGTCGGCCGAGCCGATCAGTGCAGCTGTCCGCCGACCGGAGGCTGGGCCGGCACGCGTACGGCGGTGATCGGCAGACGAGCTGCCTCCCGGCCATCGATCTGGACGACGACAGCATGCTCTCCAGGGTGTTGGAACGGAAGGTCGATCACGATGATGCCGGGTGCCTCCACTTCGCTCAGGCCGGCGGGCGGCTCGCGCAACTGGATTTCGCCCCCGTGCTCCATCAGCACGGTACCGCCGGCCTGCTCCAGCCGGAAGGCCACCCGGTGAACTCCGACATCGGCCTGCCCCCCCCTCAGGATCAGCACCAGATGCGCCCGGGCGTGGACGCCCGGAAACTGCCCCAGCATCACTTGGCGCCAGATCCCGATCACCGAGAGTTTTCCCTGCTGGTCGACCAGGGCATGGTCAGCCAGCAGGGCGAGGTCGATCCTGATGTTCAGCTCACCCGGATGGAGGTGACGACATCACCCTGCGCGATCGCGAGGACCACGTCCATTCCCTCGGTCACCTGGCCGAAGACGGTGTGAACCCCGTCGAGATGCGGCTGCGGCGAGTGGGCAATGAAAAACTGGCTCCCCCCCGTATCCTTGCCGGCGTGAGCCATCGACAGCGAACCGGCGCTGTGCTTGTGAGGATTGCCGGCCGTTTCGCACTTGATCTTCCAACCGGGTCCACCCGTCCCGACCCGCGGGTTGGCGGGATCCTTCGACAGCGGGTCGCCGCCCTGGATCACGAAGTTGCGGATCACCCGGTGGAATCGGGTACCGTCATAGAACTCGCTGTTGGCCAGCTTCTCGAAGTTCTCCACCGTACCCGGTGCCGCTTCGGGAAAAAGGTCGGCCGTGATGGTGCCGCGTTCGGTGACGATGGTGGCGATCTTGGTCATTCAACAGGCCCGGAAAAAGAGAGAAAGAGAGAAAGAGAGAAAGAGAAAAGGAGAGAAGGAGAGAAAATGACTCGCCATCCACTCCTGCCCAATCTAGCAGGAGATGCCAACGAAATCAGCCCTCCCTTTCTCTCTTTCTCTCCTTCTCTCCTTCTCTCTTTCCGAACGGGCATTCCAGACGGATGCAGCACTCCCCGCACTTTGGCCGGTTGGCGATACAGGTGCGGCGACCGTGGAAGATCAGCAGGTGACTGACCACCGTCCACTCATCTCGGGGCACCAATCGCATCAGGTCTGCTTCCACCTTATCGGGGTCGGTCTCCCGGGTGAGGTGCAGCAACCGGCTGATGCGCTTGACGTGGGTGTCCACGGTGATCCCGGCGTTGATCCCGAAGGCGTTGCCGAGGACGACATTGGCGGTCTTGCGCCCGACACCGGGTAGCACCCGCAAGGCCTCCATGGTGCCGGGGACCTCGCCACCGTGGTCGGCCACCAGCGCACCGGCCATGCCGATCAGCGATTTGGCCTTGTTGCGGAAGAATCCGGTGGAGCGCACCAGCTCTTCGACGTCCTCCTGACGCGCGGCGGCGAGTGCGTGGGCATCGGGGTAGCGGGCAAAGAGCGCCGGGGTAACCAGATTGACCCTGACATCGGTGCACTGCGCCGAGAGGATGGTGGCACAGAGCAGCTCATAGGGATTGCGGTGTACCAGCTCGCAGTGGGCATCGGGATGCTGTGCGGAGAGGATTGCCAGGATGCGATTGGTGCGGGCCAGCAGTTCGGCCCGCTTTTCACGCGGCATCAGCGCGACCGGGCTCGCGCAAAGGCGAGGAAGCCATCGGTATCGCGGCTGTTGAGAACGGCCTCCGGGCCGAGGCCGCCCTTCCGGGCAATCGCAACACCGTAATCGACGTTGGCAAGTCCGGCGATATTGTGGGCATCGGCACCGATGCTGATCATCACCCCTGCCTTGCGAGCCGCCGGCAGCACTCGCCAGTCAAGATCCAGACGATGCGGATCGGCGTTGATCTCGATGCCCACTCCGGCCGCTGCTGCTGCTGCAAAGACGGCGTCGAGGTCGAGCGGATAGGCCTGGCGCTGCAGCAGCAACCGGCCGGTCGGGTGGCCGATCAGAGTGAGATACGGATTCTCGATTGCCCGGAGGAAGCGCGCCGTCATCTCCGCCTCGCTCATCGCAAAGCGGGAATGCACGCTGCCGATGATGAAATCGAAGCCGGCCAGAATTTCGTCCGGGTAATCGAGTGAGCCATCCGGGAGGATGTCGCTCTCGACTCCCTTGAGGACGCGGATATCCGGGTTGGCGGCGTTGACGGCATCGATCTCGTCCCATTGCCTGCGCACGTCATCCGGCCCCAGCCCTCCAGCGTAGGAGGCCGCTCGCGAATGATCAGTGATGCCGAGCCAGCGATACCCGTCCGCACGGCACGCCCGCGCCAGCTCGGCCACATTGTTGCTGCCGTCGGAGGCGGTGGTGTGGCAGTGGAGGAAGCCGAGCATGTCGCCACGCTCCACCAGCGGCGGCACCGGTCGACCCACTTCGCCGCCATCCTCCCGCAACTCGGGCGGGATCCAGGGGAGATCGAGAGCGCGGTAGAGCGTCTCTTCGTCGGGGGTGGGAATGAAGCGATTCCCCTGCCAGAGTGCGGTGCCGGCCAGGGTGAAACCGCGGGCGGTGGCGTGACTCGCCAGGGCGGCGAGATGCGCCTCGCTGCCGGTGGCCTGGACCAGCACCGCACCGACGTTCTGCGGCGGAGTGACGACGACCTGGACAGTGGTCCCCCCCCCCATCCGCAGGGTCGCCCGGCGTTCGTCCTCACCGGCAATTTCGCGCACCCCGACCGCCTCGCTGATCGAGCGAAAGACCTCTTCCGGCGGCACGTCGGCCACCACAACCACAACCAGTTCCCTCACCACCTCGGTGCGGCGCCGCACTTCGCCGGCGGCGTGGGCCTGGAGAACGTGCGGCACTGTGCCCAACGCCGCCACCAGCGCCTCGGCTTCCTCCCGGGCGTGGTGGCAGAGGCGCCACTGACTCGCCTGGCGGAGAAAGGCGATCCCCTTGAGGATGTTCTGGGCAGTGCGCTCCCCGAAGCGCGGCAACAGCGCCAGGCGGCCATCGCGGGCGGCCGCCTCCAGTTCCGGCAGGGTCTCCAGCCCGAGCGTGGTGTGGATCTGGCGAATGCGGGCGACCCCGAGTCCCGGAATCCCCAGCATCTCGACCAACCCGGGTGGAACCTCGTGGCGCAGTGACTCGAACAACTCCGAGCGGCCGGTACTCGCAAGTTCGGTGATCACCTCGAGAATCGCCGGACCAATCCCTTTCGCCTCGGCCAGCGTGCCATCGGCGATTGCAGTTGCGAGGTCACCGGAGAGCCCCTCAACCGTCCGGGTCGCCGTCCGGAAGGCGCGGACCCGGAAGGGGTTCTCGCCGCGGAGTTCCAGATAGGAGGCGATCCGCTCGAGGGCCGCTGCCACTTCGGTACGGTCCATCACCGTCATTGCCGCCTCATCTTCCGCTCTGCAGGTTGATCGCGCGCCACGCCAGCTCGAGCAATTCTCCGATGGTCTGGACGGCATGCAGTCCCGCCCGGTCGCCACCTTCCATCAGCGGCGAGAAGGGCGGCGTGCCATCGGCGCGAGTCAACGGCTCTCCCCCCCCCAACAACTCCGCCTCCGCGGCCACCACCGAGAGCCCGGGACGTGATGGGTGGAGGCCGAAGCACGCCACCACTCTCATGGCGCCGGGGGTCGGGACGACAAACCAGCCGTCGAGCGGCTCCCACGATTCGCCATCGGCCAGGCGTCCCCAGACCAACCGGGGAGCCACCTGAATGTACTGTGCCGTCCCCGCCGGAATCCGGGGTGCTCCCGGAGAGTCATCGCAGATATTCCGGGTGGCAGCTGCATCGAGAACCCGGGTGATTCCGCCATCGGCCCGGAAGCGCCAGGCAGCGTGAACAAAGGCCACGAAATCATCCACCGCCTCGCCGAGCCCCTCGTCCGGGCGCAAGTCGTGGAGCAACTCCACCGCCGGCGTGGCCATCAGGAATGCATCGAGGGTGGTCGCATCACCGACGGCTTCGTCGATGGCCGGGAAGCGCTCGGCAGCCAAGTCGCCGAAAACCAGATCGAAGGGATGCGGGCGCGGTTCCGGAACGCTCATCGGGCGTGCGGCAGGAACGGGTCGAGGGCGGCGACCAGACCGTCGAGCGCCTCGACATGGGGCACGTGACCACAATCGGCGAGGACCACGCATTCGGCGCCGAGTGCCTCAGCGGTGGCCGCGGCGGTGGCGAGCGGAATCGGATCGTCGTCGCCGTGGACCACGCGAGCCGGAATTTCAAGTTTGCGGAGTGCGGGACGGAGGTCGAAGTCATCACCGAGCGAGTCCCACACCGCCTGCTGGGTCCGGCCGGTGACCCGGAACGGAGTCAGCTCGCTGGCGCGCGACGGATCGTGGAAGTATCCGGCGACTGCCAGCTCGAAGAGCCGTTGCTGATAGGCCCCGAGATCTTCACCGCGGAGCCCGCTGGCGTGGAGCTGCTCGCGTGCGGCAAGCAGTTCGGGAGTGGCATTCCGGGCCGCCAGCGCGGCCTCATATCCGACCCGTTCGCTACGGGCGGCCGGCGCCGGGGAGACCAGCGCCAGCGAAGCCACCCGCTCGGGAAAGGACACCGCGTAGAGCATCGCCAGGAGGCCACCCCACGAGTAGCCGCAGAGGTGGAGCCGGGAGAGCCCCCAGATGTCGCGCAACGCCTCCAGGTCGTGTACCTGCTCGCGCCACCCGACGGGGACGTCGCGGGCGACCGCACTCTTCCCCCCCCCACGCTGGTCGTAATAGACCAGGGTGCGGCCGTGGCCGAGAGCGTCGAAACCGGGCAGCAGATAATCGTGGTGTGCCCCGGGACCGCCATGCAGCACGATCACCTCCGGACCAGTGCCGATGCGGCGCTCGAACAGCGTCGCGCCCGGCAGCTGCCGGAGATGGGTCGTGACGCCGGTCAGAGCAACGCCGCCAGGGCGTCCGCCACGTGACGCACCTCGCGCTCCTCGTCGGCCGTGAAGGGATCGACCTGATCCGAGTCGACGTCGATCTGTCCCAGGATCGCGCTGCCGCGACGAATCAGCACCACCAGCTCGGAGCGGGTGAAGAGGTTGCAGGCGATGTAGTTCTCGCGCCCCTGCACGTCGCCGACGTTCTGGTCCTGACCGGTCGCCACCGCGGTGCCGCAGACTCCCTTGCCAACCGGAATACGGTCGTGTTCGGTCTCCCTGCCCGACCATCCCTCCAGCACCAGCATGTCACCATGGAGCATGTAGAGATAGACGGAAGTGTATGGTGCCCCCGCCTCGCGGATCAGTTCCGCAGCCATGGCAAGAATCCGGGCCCGGTCGGCACCGTGATTGAAAGCACTTCTCAGCCGGGTGATGACCCTTTCGGAATCGAGGATCGGCATGATCAGGCGCCGGGCCGATGAGCCAGAGTGACCTTGACTGTCTTGCGCTCGTCGCCCCGGTAGAAGACCACCTCGATCGTTTCTCCGGGTTGGTGGGCGCGCAACACTGCCACCATCTCGACCAGCGACGGGGTCTCCTCGCCAGCCATCTCCACCACCACATCACCACCTTTGAGGCCGGCCTTGGCAGCCGGTGAGCCGGCGGTGACGTCGCTCAGGACGATCCCCGCCCCGGTCTGGTCCATGTTGGGAACTGAGCCGAACCAGGCACCATACCCCGAGCTCGGCGCTGGATTGGGCTGGGACGGCGATTGGGCCGCCATCGGTGTGCCGAGGGTGAGCACGGCAGCAAGAACAGAGAGATAGCGCATCGGGATTTCCATGGTTGATGACCCTATCATTCTAATCTCCCTCACCTTCTGCCACGCGGTCTCGAGTGTCACCACGCCTGTTCGCCCTGATTCCTGCTGCGGTCGCCATCAACCTGGTCATTGGCCGGGTGGTCGCGGAGTTGTCGCTGCCGGTCTACCTCGACACTCTCGGGACGATGCTGGTTGCCGTCCTGACCGGTCTTTCGGGCGGCCTGATCGTGGGCACCGTGAGTCAATTGCTTTCGGGGATGCTCTCGGGGTACCAGTGGCTCGCCTTCACACCCATCCAGTGGCTGATCGCCCTGCTCGCCTCACTGGCGGCATCGCGGGGCGGATTCTCCACCCCTTGGCGGAGCGCCGCTTGGGGAGCGGCTTGCGGTCTCGCGGGAGGAGCGCTGTCGGCGGTGATCTCGTTTGTGCTCTTTCGCGGGGTCACGGCGGGCGGGGTGACCGCCATAGGCGCCGGGCTTCGTGCTCTGGGATTTTCCCTTGAGTCGGCGGTGACCTTGGCCTCGGTGAGCACCGACGTGATCGACAAGATCATGGCCTTCGTGGTTGTCGGCATGCTGCTCAGGGCGCTGCCACGCCGGGTGCTGGGGCGCTTCCCGCTGGCCGCCCGGGCGGTGGGTCGATGACCAACTGGGCCCGCCGAGCCCATCCGTTCACCCCGGGTGCGGTGATGCTGGCGCTGGTGGCAGCGGCGGTGATCGCCCCCGCGCCGAACGGCAGCGTGGTGGTCTACGGGGTGACGATTATGCTCGCCATCATCACCGGTGCGGGCCGCGGTGTCTGGCTTGGCATTCTGGTCTCGGCGCCGCTCTGGCTGTTGCTCTTCGTGATGCACGGCATACTCGGCGAGGGTCCGCGGGCGCCATTCATTGGGGGGGGGACGCTGGCGGTCGAGGGAATGCGGTGGGCCATCGGGCAGGGCGCCCGATTGGCGGCGATCGTGACCGCCTCCCTCGCCTTTGCCACGGTGTTCGACCCGCACCGCTTTCTCCAGGCCGCCATCGATCGTGGCTGGCCCTGGCCACTCGCGTTCCTGGTGGTGGCAACACTTGATGCGGCCGAGCGGTTCGCCGGGCAGGCCCGGCGCCTGCGAGAGGCGCAGCGGACCCGCGGACTCAAAGTCCACGGTTCGCTGCTCACCCGGGCGCGCGCCATTCCGGCACTGGCCTTTCCGCTCATGCTCGCTGCTCTCACCGAAGCCGACGAACACACCCTGGCGCTCGAGACTCGTGGCCTCACCCGCCGAGGGCGTCGCACCGCACTGGATCCTCCCGCTGACGCGCCGCTCGATCGGTTGACCCGCTGGCTCGCCTTGCTGGCCGTTATGCTCCTGCTGGCCTGGAGAATCTGGGCATGATCTCGCTCGGCACCGGGAACCTGCGCTTCTCCTGGCCGGCTCAGGAACGCTGGGCACTCGACGGCATCACCCTGCAATTCGCCCCGGGAGAGCTGACCTGGCTGCACGGTTCACTGGGGGCTGGCACCAGTACCCTGTTGCTGGCCTTGGCGGGACTGGCGCCAAGAATTACCGGTGGCACCCGCGAGGGAGAGGTCTTGTTGTCACGGGTGGATCCCGCCGACTCGACTCCCCTCGACCTCGGAGTCGGCTACCTGGGGCCGTCACCAACCCTGCAACTAAGCGGTATTGCCCGCACGGTTCAGGATGAGATCGCCGTCGGCCCGATGAACTTGGGCTGGCCGCGCCAGCGGATCCTCGCCGCGGTGGCTGACGCCATGCAGCGTGTCGGAATCTCGGCGCTCGCCGACCGCGCCCCCGACCTCCTTTCAGGCGGCGAAACGCAGCGGGTGCTGTTGGCCGCACTGCTGGCTGCGGAACCACAGCTCTTGTTGCTCGACGAACCATTCTCGGCGCTCGATCGCGCGGGCCGGGAACAGGTCTCTGCTCTCCTCCGCGAGCTGGCCGACAGCGGCCTGATGGTTGTCGTTGCCTGTGATGATGCCGACACGATGTCACTCTCTGCCGATCGACTGGTGGTGCTCAAGGACGGTCGAGTCGCGCTGGACGGTCCGCCTGCCGAGCTGCTGGCCGGGGACGCGCTGAGGCGAACCGGCGCCTCCGCCACCGACGCCGCCACTTTGGCCGCGCTGGCTGGTTGGGACGAACCGCGGCCACTCACCGCTGCCGCTGTGCTGGCTGAGTGTCGGCCAGCGCCGGAACCGCTGCAACCGGAGTTCCGCTCAGGGAAAGATGAGTCTCCTGCCGATTCCGAGACCACCACACTCTCATTTTCGGGGGTGACCTTCGGATATCCGGGCCAGCCAGCGGTGCTCCGCGACCTGTCGCTGACTCTGGCCCAGAGCCGGAGTTACGCTCTGCTGGGGGCCAACGGCGCGGGAAAGTCCACTCTCCTCCGGCTGGCAATGGCGCTCGAACATCCCAGCGCCGGAACGATCCATACCATCGGCCGACCCACCGTGGGCTTGGGGCCGGAAGATCTGGCGCCGACAGTCGGTTTTCTCTTTCAGCAGCCCGAGCGCCAACTCTTTGCGTCCTCGGTTCGGGCCGAAGCTGCCCTGGCACCCACGCTGGCCGGCTGGGATCAGCAGCGGATTGCCGAGGCGGTAGCGGCTGTTCTGGAGCAGCTCTCCCTTAGTGCACTGGCAGATGAGCATCCTTGGGATCTGCCACTCCCGCTCCGGCGGTTGGTGGCGCTTGCCTCGGTGCTCGTCACATCACCGAAGCTGCTGTTGCTCGACGAACCGACGGCAGCACTCGACGGCAGGTCGCGCGATTTGGTCATCGCTGGAATCCGGTTGGCGGTGGAGAATGGCGCCACCGTCCTGGCGGTCACGCACGATGCAATTTTTGCCCACGAAGCGCTCGACAGGGCGATTCTGGTCGAGGCCGGCACCACTCTGGAATCAGGCCCGCTGGCCGATACTCTGGAGTCGGCAGGACTATCACCAACCGCCTCAATGACAGTGGCGCGGGAGTTGCGCGTTTCAGATTGGATCTCGCGAAGACGCGAGGTTGCGACTATGTTATCAGGTATCCGTCACCAGAGATATTGACCATGCCAGTTCCCCTGACAGCCCTCCTCGCTGCGGCGTTGCATCAGGTCCGGATGGTCTCGGCCGACCCTGCTGCGGTGACCCGTGCGGCCGAGTTGCTGGCACACGCCACTCCGCCGGGCAGGGTGACGTGGGAGTTGGAAGGCGAGGGGTTGCTGGTCAACGGCACTCCGGTACCGGCGAGTGCGCCTGGAGTAGCCACCGTTCGGACCGCGCTCCGTCAACACCGGATCGCCCGACTGGTGCTGCCCCCTTCTCTGAGTCCGCGTCACTGGCAGGATATCGTGCTGTTGCTCGGCACGGCCCCGGGTGTCTATGCGGGTCCCTCCCAGTTGCTCCACGCCTTTCACCAGATTGCCCCCGGCACCGAGCTCATTCCCGCGCCTGCGGAATCGGCGAGCAGCGCGCTGAGGGTGGCCATCACCGACTTCAATCAGGAAACGATGATCGGCGTCCCCGAACGGGAAACGGCGCCCGGTCTCACCTCCAGCAACACCGACCGGGCTGCGTTGAGTGTCAAGCTCGACCCGCTGCTCGACCTCTGCGACGAGGCCGCTCAGGCGTGGGATTGGGCGCGGCTCGCCGAAGGGGTGCTGCAGCTGCACGAACTGGAGCAGGCGTCGGATGCGGGAACCCGGTCGATCATCTTGCAGGAACGGCGCCGGGTGATCCCCACTGACATCATGCGGAGGTTCATCTGCACGCTTCCCACGGTCGGTGTCGGCTCGCCGATCGCCCGGGCGATATCATGTCTCGGCTGGGATGGAGTCGAAACGCTGCTGGAGCTGCTGTCTGAGGGGCCGAGCCGTGTCGAGCGTCGTGTCTTCATCGAGGCATTGATCGCAGCGCGCGACGCCGACGAACTGCTGCTCCGCGCGCTCAACACAACGGCGCCGATACTGCTGGCCGACATCACCGAAGTTGTCGGTCGCCGCGGGATGGAACGGGCCATCCCTCAACTGATCAAGCGCCTCAACAACGCCGACGAGAAGGTGCGCGCCGCCACTTGGCGAGCGCTGGAGCAGATCGGCACCCCTGCTGCACTCGCAGCGCTGAAGTGACCAGGTAGTTCCCCCCCCCCAACACCGCGACAATCAGCTAGCGCGACACAAAATCCGGATCGGCATCGAGACTGCGGGCCAGCGCGGCCAGCAGCGACGCGGCGGCGAGCACGTCGTCGAGATCCACCAGTTCGTTGGGCGAATGCATGTAGCGCAGCGGCACCGACACCAGTCCGGTTGCCACCCCGCGGTGGCTGGTGAAGATCGCGTCGGCATCGGTCCCGGTAACGCGCGCAGCCCCCTGTACCACATGCGGAATCCCTTCAGCTTCGGCCGTGGCGACCAGCCGTTCAAACATCACCGGATTGACTGCCGCGCCACGGGTGATCACGGCCCCGCTTCCCAGCTTCACGTCGCCATGACGTTTCCTCTCGATACCGGGTGAATCGGTGGCGTGGGTGACATCCACCACGATTGCCGCGACCGCCTGCAGTGCGGTGGCCGAGGTGCGAGCACCGCCACCGGAGTAGGCGATCTCCTCCTGGGTGGTCGCCACCGCGGTCACCGACAGACGAGGGCGCGCCACGGCGAGCTGCCGCAACGCCTCCAGAACAACGAAGGCCCCAACCCGGTTGTCGAGCGAACGGGAGACCAGCCGGTTGTTGGGGAGCCGGGTCACCGTCGAGCCGAGCACACCGGCGGTCCCGACAGCCACTCTCTCGAGCGCCTCGGCGCGGGTGCGGGCGCCGATGTCGATCCACAGTTCGTGCGGCTTGGTCAGCTTCTCGCGTGCGGCCTGGTCCATGGTGTGAATCGCCTGCTTGCCGATCACTCCCGCCACCGGACCGTCCCGGCCCAGCAAGGTGACTCGCTGACCGATGAACACCTGAGGGTCCCAGCCACCGATCGGGTCGAACCAGCAGAAGCCGTCATCGTCGACGTGGATCAGCATCAAGCCGATCTCGTCGATGTGGCCGGCAAACATCAACCGGGGTCCCTCCCGCTGGCCATCGGCAGGGAAAAGAGTGGCGAATGAGTTGCCGCTGACATCGGCGTGAACGTCGTCAGCGAAGGTTGCGGCCTCACGCCACAACCGGGCAGGGGCAAGCTCGAAGCCAGAGGGACCTGCCGCATCGAGCAGGGAGGTGAGCAGGCGCAATTGTTCTGAGGTCATGGTCGAGGAATCTAGGGGATCGACAGCGAATGCCAAGACCAAACCCAGAAGCCCCAAAGCCGGGGGCTCGCTCCTGGGTCCGCCCCCCTACTTTTCCGCGATGGCTGCTTCCGCTCCGCTTCGACTGACCATGGCATCCCTCTGGACCTGGGGCCTGCTGGCACTCTTCGCCGTGCTCTTCCTGCCGTTGGTGTTGCTCTGGCGCGTGATCGGTTGGCCCGTTGACCGGTGGAACTACTACGGCGGCCGACTCTTCCGCCACATCGGCTGGTTGGTCGTCCGCGGCACGGCTCGGTGGAAATTCGAAGTGCGCGGCACCCCGCCGACCAACCCGCGCCACCCCTACGTCGTGGTGGCCAACCACGAGTCGTTCGCCGACATCATCGCCCTCACCCTGCTGCCGTGGGAAATGAAGTGGCTCAGCAAGGCGAGCATCTTCCGGATCCCGGTGTTCGGTTGGCACATGTGGGCCGCCCGCGACATCGCGGTCCATCGGGGCAAGGCGGCCAGCGCCAAGGCGGCGATGGAAGAGAGCCGCAAGCGGCTCGACGGCAAGGTGTCGGTGATGATCTTTCCGGAGGGAACCCGCTCCAGCAGCGCCGAGATGCTGCCGTTCAAGGACGGCGCGTTCCGGCTGGCGATCGAAGCGGGGGTACCGCTGTTGCCGATGGCGATCTACGGCACGCGGGAGGCGATCGCCAAGAACGACTGGCGAATCGGGCGCTCCCACGCGATTCTCGAAATCCTCGCCCCGGAACCGACCGACGGCCTTGCCCTGGCAGACCTACCGGAGCTCAAGGAGCGGGTGCGGCAGCGAATCGGCGAGGCGCGGGATCGACTGCGGGAGGAATTGCGGCAGGACGGGGTCCGCGGGGGAAACTGACCCCTCACGGACCCCTGACGATCAGTGCAGCGTTACCGCTCGGCCCAGGGCGTGGCCTTCCCCGCCGCATCGAAGCTGTAGACGGTGTAGCGGTCCTTGGTCGGACCTTCCATTCCCGGTGACCCCATCGGCATCCCCGGCACCGCGAGACCCTTCACGCCGGCGGGCTTGGCGGCCAACATCTTCTTCACCAAATCGGCCGGGACATGGCCTTCGAGCACCAGACCGTCAACGAACGCCGTGTGGCAGGACTGCAGCTCGCGAGTGACCCCGTTGGAACGCTTCAAAGCGGTAAACTCGTCACGATTCTCCACCGTGACGGTGAAGCCCTGATCCTTCATGTAGTCCACCCACGCCTGGCAGCAGCCGCATGATGCCGACTTGACCACATGGACGACGGGAAGCGCTTCATTGGCAGGGGTGGCCCGCCAGGCAACCGCAACCGTGGCGGTGACGGTGAGGACGGCGATGATGGCTACTGAGCGTTTGAGCATTGCTGGACCTCTCTGGATCGAGTGTCAGCGGGAAAGATAATGCGGGAAGTTGGATATTGGATCCTGGATGTTGGACACAGCAGGGACAAGTACCCATCGAGGCGCCAGCCCCCTTTCCCAGCATCCAACATCCAACATCCAGCAACCCAAGTCAGGTCCCGCTATCTCCTCAATCCCGCACCAGAATCAAGAACTGGCCACCCGCCCAGAACTCCGCCGATGCGATATGGAGATCACCTTTGACCTTGCCGTCGCTATTGACTTCGCTGGACAGGAACTGCGGATTCTGGCGGGTCACGATCCGGTACCGCTTGGTCGGCTCCGGCACGGTGAGGACCGTGTCAGATCGCTTGTCGAGCTTCTGGAAGAGTTCCGGCTGCAACTCACGGGCTGGTTGCAGGGTCTTGCCGCCAAAGACCAGGAACTTGCTCCCCTCCTTGACCAGGATGCCGCGCTCGATCAGCTCGTTTTCAGTCCCCACCGCGTAGTAGACGGTGTTGGCCTTGTCGGTGACCGCGCCGAGTGTGTCGCTGAGCGCCACCCGGGCGACCTCGAGCTGCTCGGTCTGCTGGGAGAGGGTATCAACGCGTGAGGTGAGTACCTTGATCTGCTCCCGCTGCTCGGTGACGATCGCCTCCTGAGCCACCGCGGTCGCCCGCAGTTCTTCGATGGTCTTCTGGAAGGTGTCGAGCTGGGCCAGCAATTTGCGCCGCTCACCGGTCAGCGAGTTGACCCGCTTGCGCTGCTCTCCCACCTGGACCTCGGCGGCCTCAAGGCGCGAGATCAGCTCGCGAATCTTGCCGAGGACGATGGCGCGTTCCTCGGCGCGACCGGTCACGGGCTGCTCGCCTGAGGAAACCGGACTTACTCCCAGTCCCTGCACCCGGGCCAGATCGGCGTTGATCTCGGTCACCATCTGGGTGGCACTGAGGACATCGGAGACGAGGGAATCCTTCTGCTGATTGAGCTGCTGTTGTTCGATTACCATGTCGTCGTAGCGCTTCTTGCTGACGCAGCCGGAGAGCGCACCGATGGTGATAAGGGCCAGCAAGGGGTATCGCATTGTTCACATCCTGGTTGAGTTCTGCTCGCTATGACGACCCGGGGACCACGACCAACACAACCGGCCAACATCGCCCCCGCCGTCCCACCCGCGACCTGAGGGCGGCTGGGCTGGTAGATTGGGGGATGCGCCGATCATTCCCGTTGCTCGTCATGATACTCGCCTGCAGCCCGACCCCGCCAGCGGCTGCCCCGAATCCGCTCCGGGACAATCGAGATCGCTCGATCACCATCCTGCACCTCAACGACATCTACGAAATCACCCCCGTAGAGGCCGGCAAGAGCGGGGGGCTGGCCCGAGTGGCCACCATCCGGGCGAGGTTGGCAAGCGGCCCAGCCCCGGTCCTCACCCTGTTGGGAGGCGACTTCTACTCGCCCTCGGCGATGGGGCTGGCCCAGATCGATGGCGCCCGGCTGGCCGGTCGGCAGATGGTCGACGTGCTCAACGCGGTGGGGGTCGATTGGGCGGTGCTCGGCAACCATGAGTTCGACGTGACCCGTACCGAATTTCTGGCCCGGCTCGGTGAGGCGCACTTTGGCCATCTCACTGGCAACGTGAGCGACTCCAGCGGCGAGCTGTTCCCCCATACCGCGCGCCGGGCCGTGGTCACCCTGATGTCCAGCGGTGGCCCGGTCCGGATCGGCTTGGTGGGTGTCACCATCAATTCCAATCGGCCGCCGTGGGTCCGGTTTGACGACCCGATGGCCACCCTGCGTCGGGACATCGACGGCCTGCGTGACTCGGTCGATGCGATCATCGCCCTCACCCACCAGACCCTGGCCCAGGATCAGCGGACGGTCGAGCTCTTTCCGGAGATCGCGCTGCTGGTGGGCGGCCACGAGCATGAGAACTATCTGCTGCGACGCGGCCCGCGCTTCACCCCGATCATCAAGGCCGACGCCAACGTGCGGACCGTGGCGGTGATCACCCTCAACCCCGACGCCACCCCGGCCGTCGGCGAGATCCGTTTTGTCGCGGTCGACAGCACCACCCCCGAATCCCCCGAGGTAGCAGCCCGGGTCCAGGGTTGGGTCGATCGAGTCTTCGCCGCCTACGTGGCCGAGGGGTTGGACCCGAGGGCCGTGGTGGCGACACTGCCGGAGCCACTCGATGGTCGGGAGGCCACGGTGCGGGTGCGCGATGGTAATCTCACCGCCCTGATTGCCAGAGCGCTCCGGGCAGAGGTTCCCGATGCCGCCGTGGGGATCATGAACGGTGGCTCGATCCGGCTCGACGACATGCTCCCCACCGGCCCGCTGACCCAGTACGACGTGATCCGGGTGCTGCCGTTCGGTGGTAGGGTCGCCCGGGTGACACTGAGCGGAGCCACGCTCGTCCGCGTGCTCGACCAGGGAGTCGCCAACCGGGGTAGTGGCGGCTTTCTGCACGCCGACGGTGCCACCCGGGACGGCGATCGTTGGCTGGTGGGCGGACAACCGATTGACCCCAGCGGCTCGTATGTAGTGGCGACCACCGACTTTCTCGTCACTGGTCGGGAACGGGGGCTCGATTATCTCGCGCCCGGCAAGGCCGGCGTCGGCGCCGTTACCATGTATCGCGACATCCGACGCGCCGTGATCGACGAACTGCAACGACAGTTCGGCAGGTAGGCATCAACACAACCCAAATTCGCCGTTACACCAAATCCATCATTTTTCCGGATTCTCATGTCACGCCTCTCACTCCCTCTGCTTCTCCTGCTCGCTGCCTGTGCCGCACCACCACAGCGCCCCTCGCCGGCTCCGGTGCCGGTGCCGCAACGAATCAATGCGCCCGACGTCCCCGTGCTCACGGGGGTGCCCCACGCGGTGCGCATCGGCTTGACGGTGTTCGTGAGCGGGATGGTGCCGGTTGATGCTGCCGGACGAGTGGTGGGCGAGACCGTGGAGAGTCAGGTTCGTCAGGCGATGACCAATTTTCTGGCGGTGATCACTGCCGCACGCGGGGTCCCGGGCGACATCATCCAGATGACGGCCTACGTGCGAGACCTCACCCCCGAGGCGGCAGAAAGCGTCCGGGCGACCATTCTGGAAATGGGTGATGCCACCGCCCCTCTTGCGCTGACGATTGTTGGAGTCGACGCCCTCGCCGAGCCTGCCATGCGGGTGATGCTGGTCGGCACGGCGCAATTGCGGAGCGAGTTTCCCGACCGGACCCGGATCCCCCAGCGGTAGCTGGGGGGTATTGCCAGGTACCGGCTATCGCGCCTGCCACAACTCGATCCGGTTTCCTTCCGGGTCGTCCAGCCAGGCGAAGTCGCCGTCGGGTGATTCCTGCCGTTCCTCGACCGTTGTTCCCGACTCCGAGAGGTACTCTATCAGGGCATCGAGGTCGTCGACTCGCCAGGTGAGTTCGCAGTGGCGTCGGTCGTGACCGAGAGGATGTTTGGCCTGATGGATCGCGAAGGCCACCCCGCCCTCCGCTCCTGACCACCATTCATGACTGTCGGGTTCCCGGGTGAAGAAGATTCCCAGATGTTGCTCATACCAATGCGCCAGGGAATCAGCGCGATCAGCGAACAGGACGACTCCACCGAGACCGGCAACCTTCGGACGATTCATGCAGGCACTCCTGAGACTGGGGAGGAGGAATGGGGGCAGGGGAATATCACGGCGCGCACTCGCCGACCCGTTCCGTGCGGCGAACCACCACGGTTTCCGGATTCAAGGGGATTCGGATGGCGAGAGCCGGCGAGGTGAGCGCCATGGTGACGGCGCATTCTGGTCCCGGCGTGGTCAGCAGCACATCGATCGTGATGGTGTCACTGACAATGGCGTGACTGGTGAGTTGGAGGTCGAAACCGCCGCTCGGCCGCATTCCGGCTGCAACCATGAGCACTCGTGCGGTCTCGAAATCCACCTCCGGGCGTGGCGGAACCGGTGCTACCCCGTCGTGCTGGTACGCCCATGCAGCGGTCCAGCTGGTGGCATTGGCAACGATCGCATCGACCGGCTCCTCCCACCCCGACATCTGGCTGGTGCCGAGGACCGAGACTGCTGGTGGCACAGTCGCTGATTCGGTCACCGCGGAATCGGTCCCGGTGTCAGGCGATTGTGCTTCCGGACCACATGCGACCAGCACGAGCAAAACGAGCGACCATCGACCCATCGGAACCTCACGTCGGCAGAAGACGAAACTTGACACCCGCCCAGATGTCGTCGAGGGCGATCATCGCGATGGCACGCATATCCTTGCGCTGAGTCGGTTCCCAGCCAGTATCACGAGTCAGGGTGGTCGCGATGCCGGAACTCTTCTTTGGATACGCCACCCAGAGTACACCGGCCGAGCCGCAGGCGCGCAACGCGACGGGGAGCCGTCGTGCCAAGGCGGCCGCGTTGGCGGGATAGAGCACCACCACGTCGTGAGGTGATCGTCCCGGGCGCAGACTGAGCTGGCAACCTTCGGGCAGATCCCGCCAGCTCGCCAACGCAGCCTCGTCGGCATCAATGACCAGGATCCTGGCTCCCGCAGCAATCCCCATCTTGGTGATCATCGGCTTGGTGCTGTTGACGGGCCGGGTGGCCGGCTGGTCGGAACAGAGCAGCGCGATCATCCGGGCAATCCGTCGTTCTCGCGTGACGACCCGTTTGGCGGTAGCTATTCCCTCGACCAGCTCCCGCCGAGTGGTGTAGGAAAGGCGCTCGAAGGCCGCCCGCGCAGCGGGATGCCGGGTCAGCTCCCGCGCCGCGTCGGCTGGCAGAACGATCGCCGGTCGAGTCGATCGCTCCGATGCCTTGGCAGACACCTTTTTCATCGGTCCAATCTGCTCCCGATCAGGATCCACACTTTCCCTGACATTACGCCGGACGGCATGATCCCACAAGCCGGATCAGCGGCACTTGAACCGGCATCAGCGCGCACGGTGCATGCTGTGGCGATCAGCGGCGCAACCAATAGATGTGTACTTCCTCGACACCGTACTGGTTGCGCCTCACGCCGACAACCCGTTCCCTGGTGATCTGCCAGACAGCAAAACTCACAGGCGTAGTCACTTGACCGAGCCAGCGGCCATCCTCGGCAAGAATGTCCCAGCGCTGGGCGACGGAGTCGCGCTTCTCGGGACCGACATCCTCGCGTAGCCAGGTGTGTCCAGTGGCATCGACGATCTGTTGATCATGCACCGGCAAGGCGTTGGGTACACCTGCAGCGACGATGGCATCGGCCACCTTGTTCGCCACCAGCGGCGGCAATTGGGCCACCTGCGCACGGCGGCGCATTCCATGCGACTGCAGGTCCTCGAATGGAACCGCTCGTCGCGCCCGCGCTATCCGCCAGACCTCACGCCGCGCCCCCTCGCGCTTTACCCTGAGCAGATCCTCGCTGTCGCCAACTGCCACCTGGAGCCAGTCGCCATTTGCGGCCACCGTCGTCTGGGCCCCGAAAGGCCTGGGAAACGCAGTCTGGAATGCCGCTGTCCGGGCTACCACCATTTCGTCGCCCGGGACAGTCATCAGGGCGTCAGCCGAGGGCTGGCCGCCGTCATCTACCGCATGGAGGAGTAGACTGTCCCGCTGCAGCCCGAGACCGCCGGGCACCGGCACGACCCGCGCGCTGACCAACAGCAACGAACCATCACCGAATACTCCAGTGGCCGAGTAACCGGGCGGCACCGGTACAGTGAGGGCCACTTCACCTGTCGGTGCCATCACGGTCACCCGCTGCAACTCGGCATCCCAGATCCACAGCGAATCGGCGCGGGTGCCAATCAACCGGGGACGCTGGAATTGCCCCGAGGCATCGCCATGGGCACCGACGCGGCGCTCCAGCGCCCCATCCCGGTCGAAGTACACAACCTGACGATCCTCGCCTGAGACCACGGCGAGCCTGCCATCCTCCAGCAGATGAACTCCGGTCACGTTGACCAGCAATGCGCCATCCGCCCTGGACGCATCTCCCGCCACACGCTCCGGCAAGGTATCCACGCGCCACTTCGCCCCGCCGGACCAGGCTGGCGCGATCGAGGTCACGGTTCGCACCCCCGCCTCCTCGACAACCCTGAAGTTGGCATCGCCGCCGGTACAGCCAAATGCCGCCAAGAGCGCGGGCAGCAGCAGAGGAGACACTCTCACAGGGAAACCTGCACGCCTGAGGTGAACAGGCGATCGGTAGTCTTGAAGTCCTGCTGAGGCTGTCCATCATAGCGGATTACATAGGACAGCTTGATCCCGATATGCCGACTGATCGGCGCGGTGAGCGTGCTCTCGGTGTTCACGCGAAGATCGTCGGATTCGCGGAAATTGGGCAACAGCTCTACCGACTGGACGAACTGCGCGTTCGTGCTCAACTGCAGGGCATAATTCGTGGCGGCGCGACCGCCCAGAAAATCCACGTCGCGCCCGGAAGCTGTAGCACCGCGTTGGCGGGTATAGGAGATTCCGGCATCGAAGTTCAAGCGATGCTGGGGTCGATCGATCACCAGCAAGTTCAGCCCGCTCACATCGGCGATTCTCGAGGCGATGCCCGCGAAAACGTTGCGCTCGTAGTTGAGCATGTTGAAGACCGAGATCTTCTTCGACGAGGTCCGCAGATCCGCCCGCAACCCTCCTCGCCAACTGGAGGTTACGACCTCTCCCTGACTGCGTCCATAAACGCCGTTGAAGGTCTGACTGAAGGTCACATCCCGTTTTTCCGCCGAAAATCTGTTGCCGAAATTGAGCGACTGCACCGAGGTGTTGCCGGAGGTGCTCACGAAACCGACGTCACTGGTGAACTTGACCAGGGTGGTATCGGGTCCGTGTGCGTCAGTGGCAAGGGAGAGCAACAGCGGCAGCATCGCGACAATCATCGTGGTCTTGAATCCTCGGGATGGGTGGTGGCAGGTTTCTGTAACCGACCGCAAAGTAACCGGATTCAGGAGGAGACCAATCGACTACTGCGATGTCCCGCTCACCGCGCCATCAGCGCAGCGACCACGGTGGCTGCGTCAGGGGCCTTGGTCACCTTGCCCTCTGCCAATCGTGGCGAACCCCCGCCCCGCCCACCCGTTGCCGCCAACGCTGCCTTGAGCCGAGCTCCGGCATCGACGCCGGTGCCGGTGTGAGAGGAGATAACCACGGTGGCTTCCCCGTCGACCCGGCCAATGAAGACCACCCCCGGATGCTCCGTGGCCGCCTGAGCCAGGGGTCGCAAGAGAGCGGCATCCTCTGCCTGGAGCAGATGCTCGATCCAGCGAATGCCATCGACACCCGGCTTGGTAGCGCCGGCCAGGGCGGCCAGCGTCTCCCGTGCCAATCGCCCACGCAGCCGGGCAACCTCTTCGCTGGCGGCCTGCCATCCCGTCATTCGCTGCCCGAGCTGTCCGCTCACCTGTTCCGGTCTGCAGCAGAGGGTGCGGGCAACCTCCATCACGAGCTGGTGCTGCCAACCTGCGTGGGCGAGGGCCCGGTCACCGGCCAGAAAGCCGACTCTCACCCGGCCGCGAATCCGTTCGACTCCACGAAGCAGGATCGGTCCGATCCGGGCGGTGGTCTCCGTGTGGGTGCCGCCGCACGCGCTCCGGTCCATGCCGGCAATGGTGATCACCCGGATCATGCCACCTCGGGCCGGTGGCTTGCGGAGACCCGCCGCCTGCTCGGCCTCCTCCAGCCCCGCCGTGACCGGTAGCGCATCGCTCACCACTCCGTTGGCCCACTGCTCCAGCGCCTGCAGCGCTTCGACCGGAGCCGTCTCTACGCCGAACTCGATGTGCGAATGCTCCGCTCCGAAGTGCACGCTCTCGGTCGACCAGCCGAGCCGATCGGCAGCAAGAGCTGATACGAGATGCTGGGCAGTGTGCTGCTGGGTGAAATCGTGTCGTCGGGCGGCATCGACCTGACCATGCACGGGACCGAGTGCTACCGGTGCGTCGCAGACGTGGATGATCGCGTCATCGTCGCCATCGATCACATCGACCACGCGTGCCCCCCCCAGAATCCCGGTGTCGTGCTGCTGACCACCGGAGGTGGGATAGAACGCCGTCCTGTCGAGCACCACGCGGGTGGCATCACCGCCAGGATGTGATACCGCGACGGCGTCAAACGCGAGTGATGGCGAGTCGTGGTACAGGCGGATCGTCACTGATCAGGCACTCCATGTCGGCTGGTTGCGGGGATGGGGCTGGGGGTTAACGGTGAACGGTGAAAGGTGAAAGGTGAAAGGTGAAAGGGGTTGTCGCCCCACCTTCCGTTTCACCTTTCACGTTTCACGATTCGACCACATCCCGTCCACCCTTTCACCTGTCACCTCTCACCTCCATCCCCACCACGATCTCCCCCCCGGTCCTGGGCACCAGATTCTGCCCGAACAGCACGCCCATACCGGCGACCGTCCGGAAAGTCGCCAGGGTCCGCAGCGGTTCCTGCCGCGGATGGCGCGTCCCGCTTTCCTGGTCGATGGTGGTGACCACGCAGCGTGCGCATGGCTTGACGGCATCGACCACCAGTTCGCCCAGGCGGAGGGTGGTCCAGCCATCCTCGCTCCACGCCGGCGCACCGGCTAGCACCACCGTGGGCCTGAACGATGCCATAGCGACCGGAACCGCGAGACGGCTGTTCAGGTCGTCGAGTGATTCCTGCAGCATGCCGAGGAGCGGATAGCCGTCGGTGAAGGCGGTCTGGGCGTCCGGTCGCGGCGTGAACTGGGGGTCGATTGGCCGCTCCGCCCCGACGCCGAACCCCACCAGTCGGCACGACCGCCCGGCAACCGTGCTGAACCATGCCGCGGCGGGCTCGCCCTGATCGGCCGCCTCCACCTGGTCGTTCCAGATCGACACGGTACGGGTGGCGGCGTGAGGATCGACCTCCATCTCGAGAGTCGCGATCCCCTCCGCCTGCACGGTGAGCCGCGAGCCGTCGAGGATCGGCCTGATCCGGGCAAGCGAGGGGATCTGGCGTTGGCTGAGAAAGCGCCCCTCGTCGTCCACCAGCATCAGACGGCGATCATCGACCATTCCCAGCGCATCGACGGTCGCGCGATCGACTGTCTGGCCGTGACACCCTTTGATCGGGTAGCGGTGGAGCGAGATGATTTGCATGGCTGGAAGTATATCTCTCCGATCGTTGCTCCGGGAGAGATAGTCAGCGGCACCGCATCACTCGCGTTTTTGTGCCGACCGGGACATACATTCCCCATGCGCAAACTCATCACTGCCATCATGATCGGCACCGGATCGCTCGCCGCCCAGAGCTCGCCGAGCAACACGTTGTTGCCGACCCCGCAATCCGCACTCTTCACTGACGCGCGCTTGCGACTCGATTCCTCGTTCACCCTGGCCTGGATCGGCCACCGCGACGCCCGCCTGGAAGGCGCCGTGGAGCGGACCCTCGAACGGTTGGAGCGACGCGTCGCCCGCCATCTCCCGCGCACCGCGGCAAGTCCAGAGGCAGCCCGGTTGGTGATCGAGGTCGATGGCGCCGGGTTCACCGTCCCCGACCTCGGCGAGGACGAGAGCTACCAACTCGAAATCTCCGCCACACAGGCGCGACTCCATGCCGCCACCGTGGTGGGTGCCATTCGCGGCCTGGAAACGTTGCTCCAACTGCACGGTGCCGACCGCGAGGGACATTTTCTCCAGGCAGCCACCATCAACGACGCCCCGCGCTTTCCCTGGCGCGGTCTGCTGGTGGATGTTGCCCGGCACTTCGAACCGGTGAGCGTGATCGAGCGGATCATCGACGGGATGGCCGCACTCAAGCTCAACGTATTGCACTGGCATCTGAGCGAGGATCAGGGGTTCAGGGTCGAGAGCCGCGCCTTCCCGCTGCTCCACCAGCTCGGCTCCGACGGTCTCTTCTACACCCAGGACGAGATCCGGAAGGTGGTGGCCTACGCCGCCGAGCGCGGCATCCGGGTGGTGCCGGAGTTCGACGTACCCGGCCACACCACCGCGTGGTTGGTCGGCTATCCGGAGCTCGGCAGTGCTCCCGGGCCGTACCGGATCGAGCGGGGCTGGGGGGTCTTCAAGGGGACGATGGACCCGACCCGTGAATCGACCTATCGCTTCCTCGAGACATTCATTGCCGAGATGGTGCCGCTCTTTCCGGACCGGAGCTGGCACATCGGCGGGGATGAAGTCGACCCGACCCACTGGCGGGAGAGTGAGGCGATCCAAGCGTGGATGCGGGCCAACAACGTCACCGACACGCACGGACTGCAGACCCGCTTCAACGAGCGACTCTTTGCCATTCTGGCCCGCCATGAACGGCAGCCGGTGGGGTGGGACGAGATCCTGCAACCCGACCTTCCCCGCGGCGCGGTGATCCAGTCTTGGCGCGGTCCGGAAGGGCTGCTCGCCGCGGCAAAGCAGGGTCGCCAGACGATCCTCTCGGCACCGTGGTATCTCGATCACATCAAGACCGCCGGCGAGATGTACCTCGCCGACGTGCTCCCTGCAGGACATGACCTTGCCGAGGACCAGCAACGGCTCGTGCTCGGTGGCGAAGCGGCGATGTGGAGCGAGTATGTCACCTCCGAGACCATCGAGTCGCGCATCTTCCCCCGGCTGGGTGCAGTGGCAGAACGATTCTGGTCGCCC
The DNA here is from genome assembly GCA_033764505.1 of Gemmatimonadales bacterium. Lineage (GTDB taxonomy): Bacteria > Gemmatimonadota > Gemmatimonadetes > Gemmatimonadales > GWC2-71-9 > Palsa-1233. The sequence goes on along the minus strand of JANRIW010000027.1, from coordinate 28,237 downwards.
GCCAAGGTGCGCGATGTCCCCGACATGTATCGCCGCCTCGAGGTGGTGTCGCGACAGTTGGCCGAGCTAGGGCTCCGGCACGAGGATCACACCGCCAGGATGCTGCGGAGGCACGCCGGCGGCACCGATCTGGAGCTGCTCGCGTCCTTCCTCGACTACGCTCGTCCCAAGGGGTTCGGCGGTTACGGCACCAACCAGTTGACGCCGATGACCCGGCTGGTCGATGCTGCTCGTCCCGATCCGTGGCTCGGCTGGCGGATGCAGCAACTTGCCGCTCAGGCCGTATCGGGTGACGCGAACGCGGTGGCGGCCCTGCGAGGGCACTTCGAGAAGATGCAACGCTTCGCCCCGGCACTCCGCAGCATGACGGACCGAGTCCCGGTGGCGTTGGAAGGAGCTGCCGTAGCTACTGCGCTCGCCGAGCTCGGCGCCCTTGGCGAGGCGGCACTGCAACGACGCGCCGATGGCACGGTCGCAGATGGGAATTGGCGTGCCGGAGCCGACTCGACTCTGGCCCGCACGGTCGGCAAGCGCTTCGGGCTGCTCCGGCCGGTGGGCGGCGAGGCGGTGCGGGTGCTGGTTGAGGGGCGGGGTCAGGGTGGCGACGACGAGTGAAAGGTGAGAGGCGTGCAGATGACACCGTCACCGGATCGGATATAGATTTCCCGCCACTCCCCATCTCCTCCTCCGAGGTCTGCTGATGATTTCGTGCGCGTTCCCACGTGCCACCCTCGCTGCTGCCGCGATCGCCATGTTGGCCGCTTGCGGTCGCACCCCGCCACCGCTCGAGCCGATCGGTCCCCAGATGCCGAACACCCTGTCGCTTGCCGAGCGACGCGAGGGATGGCGACTTCTGTTCGACGGGATGACCACCAGCGGCTGGCATATCTACGCCAAGCCCAACACGATCGAGGGCTGGCGGGTGATCGAGGGAATGCTGGTGCGCACCGGGGAGGGCGGCGATCTGGTGACCAACGACCAGTTCGACACCTTCGAGCTGGAGTTTGAATGGAAGGTCAGTGAGGGCGGCAACAGCGGGGTGTTTTTCTGGGCGCACGAAGCGAGTGAACGGATCTACCACAACGCCCCGGAATACCAAGTCCTCGACAACATCGCGCACCGCGATGGCCTGACCCCGCTAACCGCTGCGGGATCGCTCTACGGGCTGGCACCCGCAGATCCGGGGCTGGTGAAACCGGTGGGCGAATGGAACAAGTCGCGGATCACCACCAAGGGCGGCAAGGTGGAGCACTGGCTCAATGGAGTCCGGGTGGTGCAGGCAGACTTCGACTCTCCCGAACTCAAGGCGCTGATCGCCGAGAGCAAGTTCAACGAATGGCCCACCTTCGGCAAAACGCGCCGAGGCTATATCGGGCTGCAGGATCATGGTGATTCGGTCTGGTATCAGAACATCAAGATCCGGCCCGCCCAGTGAGTCCGCGCCTCCGGCTGCAGATCATGATGTTCCTCCAGTATTTCATCTGGGGGAGCTGGGCAGTCACCCTCGGCACCTACCTTGGCAAGACTCTGCAGTTCGAGGGCGTCCAGATCGGCCTGATCTACGGCACCACGGCGGTCGCTGCCATCGTCTCGCCCTTTTTCGTGGGGATGATCGCCGACCGCTTCTTCGCCACCGAGAAGATCATCGCGCTGCTCCACCTCGTGGGAGCGGCTCTGCTCTGGTACGTCTCGACGCTGACCACCTTCCAGTCGATGTACCTCGGCATGCTCGCCTACTCGCTCTGTTACATGCCGACCCTGGCGCTCACCAACAGCATCTCGATGAGCAACCTCCGCGACCCGGCCGGCCAGTTCGGCGGCGTGCGAGTACTCGGAACTCTCGGGTGGATCACGGTCGGCCTGCTGCTCGGCTGGCTCGCCGTCGATGACACTGCCCTGCCGATCCGGATCGCCGCCACCGCCTCGCTGCTGCTCGGCGGCTTTGCGTTCCTGCTGCCACACACTCCGCCCCCGGCACGTGGCCAGCCGTTCGCGCTCCGCGACGTCCTCGGGCTCGACGCCCTCGCACTGCTCAAGGACCGCTCATTCGCGGTGTTCGTGACGGGATCGTTCCTGCTCTCGATCCCGCTGCAATTCTACTACGCCTTCGCCAACCCATTCCTGAACGAGATCGGCGTGGCCAGTGCGGCCGGCAAGATGACGATGGGGCAGATGAGCGAGGTCTTCTTCATGCTGTTCATCGGAGTCCTCCTCCGGAAACACGGCATCAAGACGATTCTGCTGGTGGCGATGCTCGCCTGGGCCGCCCGCTACTTCCTCTTTGCCCACGGCGACGCCGGCCCGGGAGTCTGGATGTTGTATGGAGGCTTGTTGCTCCACGGCGTCTGCTACGACTTCTTCTTCGTGAGCGGTCAGATCTACGTCGACCAACAGGCCGGACCGAAGATCCGCGCCGCCGCCCAGGGATTCATCGCGCTGGTCACCCTCGGGCTCGGCAATTTCGTGGGATCATGGGCCAGCGGCAGGATCGTCGACCACTACGCCCTCCCGAGTGGAGGCCACGACTGGACCGCCATCTGGCAGGTCCCGGCCACCGGAGCGCTGGTGATTTTCGTGTTGTTTGCGGTGCTGTTCAATCCAAAGAGAGAAGGAGAGAACGAGAGAAAGAGAGAAAGAGAGGATCCGCTTCCGGCCTGAAGCCTGGAGCTGGCCTCTACGCCTTGTCTCTCTTTCTCTCGTTCTCTCCTTCTCTCCTTCTCTCTTTACGGAGTTCCCCATGTCCTCTCGCCGCAAGTTTCTCGCATCCGCTGCCGCCACCGGGGCGGCCTTCCACATCGTCCCGCGCCACGTTCTCGGCCGGGGCTTCACGGCGCCAAGCGACATGGTGCGGTTGGCGGCGATCGGCATCGGGGGGAAAGGCGAGAGCGACATCACCGGCATCGTCAAGGCCGGTGCCTCGGTGGCGGCGCTCTGCGATGTCGACTGGCGCGCCGGCAAGAAGAGCTTCGGTCGTCATCCTGACGCGCGCCGGTTCAAGGATTTCCGCGAGATGCTCGACCAGATGGGGAGCGAGATCGACGCAGTGAGCATCTCCACCCCGGACCATGTCCATGCCACCGCGACGATGGCAGCGCTCCGGCTCAACAAGCCAGTGTTCACCCAGAAGCCGCTCACCCGTACCCTGCACGAGGTGCGCACCCTGATGGCGGAGACCAGACGGCGTGGAGTGGCCACCCAGATGGGGAATCAAGGCCACGCCGGTGTCGGCACGCGCGCGATCCGCGAGTGGTACGAGGCCGGCGCCATCGGCGAGATTCGCGAGGTCCACTACTGGTCCAATCGCCCGATCTGGCCCCAGGGACTAGACCGCCCCACCGAGGCCCACAACCCGCACCCCACCTTCGATTGGAATCTCTGGCAGGGCCCCGCCAAGGAGCGTCCGTACTCGCCGGTGTACGCCCCGTTCCGCTGGCGCGGCTGGTGGGACTACGGCACCGGCGCGCTGGGTGACATCGCCTGCCATGCGATGGACGCCGCCTTCTGGGCCTTCGACCTGCGGAACCCCACCCGCATCACCCCCGAGGGCAGCACCAGCTACGAGGAGACCGCACCGAAGCAGTCGCGCGTGGAATATGACTTCCCGGCCCGCGGCAAGCGGCCGGCGGTGAAGGTGGTCTGGCGCGACGGCTCGCTCTGGCCGGCCAAGCCGCCCGAGCTGGGCGAATACGACGAGTGGCCGATCGGCGAGGTCGGTGGCCAGATGTGGGTCGGTACCGAAGGTGCCATGGTCGCCGATGCCTATGGCGACAACGCCCGCATCCTCAACCCCAAGCGCCACGAGCAGTTCACCAAGAACCCGCCGAAGATCGTCTACCCGCGCTCCCCGGGAGTGTATGTCGAGTGGATCAACGCCATCACCGGCAAGGGACCGGCACCGATGAGCAACTTCGCCGAACACGCCGGACCGCTCACCGAGATGGTGCTCTACGGCTGCCTGGCAGTCCGCACCGGGCGGATGATCGAGCTCGAACCCGACGGCACCGTCCGCACCTCGGTCCCGAAGGAGTACATCGACTCCACCTATCGCGACGGCTGGACGCTCTAGAAAGAGAGAAGGAGAGAAAGAGAGAAGGAGAGAAAGAGAGGCGGGGCGGCCCAGCATCCCTCGTCCCTCACTGCGATCGGGACGAGGGACTTTCTCTCCTTCTCTCTTTCTCTCTTTCTCTCTTTCTCTCTTTTACAGGTTCGGGTAGTCGATGTATCCCACTTCGGTTCCCATGTAGAAGGTCGCCGGGTCGGCTGCGTTCAGCTCGGCCCCACGAGCGAATCGGGCGGGGAGATCAGGGTTGGCGATGAACGGCACGCCGAACGCAATTGCCTCCGCCTCTTTGGCCTTGAGCGCCGTCTCGGCCCGCTCGACATCGTAGCCGGCGTTGGCGATGATAGGACCACCAAACGCCGAGCGCATGCGGGCGATCATCTCCGGCCGTTGCTCCACGCTGCTGCCGCCGTAGCTGATGTGCAGGTAGGCGAGTGAGAGCGCATCGAGCAGACGGGCCACTGCGGGGAAGGTCTCCAACGGTTGGTCATCGTGCATGGAATTGAAAGAATTGAATGGCGACACCCGGACGCCGACGCGTCCCGGTCCCCAAACCTCGCCAGCCGCCGATGCGACCTCCAGCAACAGACGCGTGCGGTTTTCCACCGATCCACCATAGCCATCGGTGCGCTTGTTGGTCCCGCTGCGCAGGAACTCATCGAGCAGATAACCGTTGGCGGAGTGCAGCTCGACGCCATCGAAGCCCGCCTCCTTGGCCATCGCCGCCGCGTGGCGGAACTGTGCCACGATGGTCGGCAGCTCTTCGGTCGCAAGCGCGCGCGGCGTCTCGTAGGGAAGCTGCCCCTGCGGAGTGAAGCACTTCCCCTCCGGACGAATCGCCGAGGGCGCCACCGGAGTAAGGCCACCGATCAGCAACGGGTGGGAGATCCGGCCCGCATGGCCCAGTTGCATCACGATTCGCCCACCCGCGGCATGGACCGCTTCGGTGATCGTGCGCCAGGCCGCGACCTGCTCCGCAGAGTGGATCCCGGGGGTGTTCATGTAGCCGACCGCCTCAGGGGTGATCTGCGTCATCTCGGTGATGATCAGCCCCGCCGATGACCTCTGGGTGTAGTAGGTGGTCATCATCGGGGTCGGCAGGCCGTCGGGAGTGGCCCGGTTCCGGGTCATCGGCGCCATCACCAGGCGGTTCCGGAGTTCCAGTGCGCCGAGTGTCACCGGAGATAGGAGCAGCATATCAGCCATCGGTCTCGTTCCTTCTGTGAGATGCCCACGTCTCAAATGCGCCATGATTGCAGCGTGGGCAGTGAAAGCAACCTGTGATGTGGATGGGTCAACTGTTGACCCTGCAGTCCGAACGCTCCGCGCGCCTCGACTGTTCCCGGGAAGTGGGTAGCTTTTGACCATGCCGATCCTGATCGAGGCCTGCGTTGAATCTCCAGAGGAGGCTCTCCGATCCGAACGGTTGGGCGCCGACCGCATTGAGCTTTGCTCCAATCTTGCCGTCGGCGGCACCACACCCAGTCACGGAATCGTGGCTGTGGCACTGGGCCGATGCAGCATTCCGGTCTACCCAATTGTCCGCTCCCGTGGCGGAGATTTCGTATTCAGCAGCGACGATGTCCGGGCCATGCTGCACGACGTGACGCAGCTCCGCACCCTCGGGGTGCCGGGAATGGTGATCGGCGCGCTGACGCTGCGTGGCACCATCGACCGCGACACCGTCTCGCGGCTTCGCGATGCGGCCGGACCGATCGACCTCACCTTCCACAAGGCATTTGATGCCGTGCGTGATCAGGTCGAGGCACTCGACACCCTCATCGAACTTGGTATCTCAAGGGTGCTGACCAGCGGCGGTGCCGAGTCCGCGTGGGAAGGAAGAGGGCAGATCGCTTCATTGGTGCAGCAGGCGGCGGGACGACTCGCGGTGATGGCCGGCGGAGGGATCGTCGCCTCACACGCCGCCGAGCTGGTCGCGACTACTGGCGTGGCTGAGATTCACTTGCGGGCGACTGATGGGGAGAGATTCGAGGCGGTGGCAAGGGTGGTGAATGGTTAGTGGATGTTGGATGCTGGATGTTGGATCCTCGGGGGCGATCGCTCTCATGGCGGCCGTTAGGTGGCCGGTGCCCGGTTTGGGATATGGCGGAATGGGCGGCCACATACAGGCCGCCGAGAGAGTGATCGTCCCCGGGGTCATCGCACCAGAAAACACAGCACCGCTGAAACGATCAGAGCGAAACATTCAACTCAACCAACGCTGCTATGCCGAACGATCCCGCCACACGGAGATCATCGTACCGAGCGCTCCTAAAATCGCCAGACCAGCCCCGGGCACCGCGATCCACTCGAACGCATCCTTGGCCGCACCGGTGCTTCCCATCCCGGGGGCGCTGAACCCTGCCGCCAACCAGAACACCGCGTAGATCAATGCCCCCGCGCCGAATGCCACGGCGCTGTACTGCGCCATCCGTCCCAGCTTGGTGGTGAGCAGAAGGATCGCGATCGCCGCCAGCGACGCCCCGCCGATGCCACCGCCATGCAGATGGGCGCGCTTGAGGTATTCCCACGACTTGGCCACGACCGCGTCCTTCGCCGCGACGTCGCCGTTGTATGCCGTAGCCAATACTGCATCAGCCGATGCTGCCAGACGGCCCTTGAGTACGGGCTCGAATGCGCCAAATGCCCCTCCCAACAAGAAACCGAACAGAATCGCTGCCAGGGAAAGCATGATGCCAACACGCACTGCATCAGGAACCGGACGGACGGACATGGTGGCCTCGGTGTCGAAGAACGTTGATCAACTGTTGACGCACGGTGACCGGTGCGACTCGCAGCGGGGGAACTGGGGAAACGTAAGAGGTAAAACGTAAAACGTGAAAGGTAAAACGGGTTGTCAGGCGGGCTTCCCTTTCACCTTTCACCTTTCACCTTTCACCTTTCACCTTTCACCTTTCACCTTTCACATCTCCTTCCCCGCCATCCCCTTCTTCTCGTCCACGGTCAGCAACACCAATCCGCCGACCAGGAAGAATCCGACCACCGTCGCCACTCCGGCGCGCTGCGAGTCGAACATGGTCGTCACCACTCCGAGCAGCAGCGGCCCGAGAAACGCCGTGGCCTTGCCGCTGAAGGCGAAGAAGCCGAAGAACTCCGTCTCGTGCTTCTCGGGGACCAGCCGCCCCATCAGCGAGCGGGAGGCGCTCTGGTTGGGGCCCACGAAGATCCCCACCAGGATCCCGGCTACCCAGAACCAGGTGGCGGTGGGAGCGAGCACCGCGATGAGGGCTGCCAGGATCAATCCGGCCAGGGTGATCAGCACCGTGTTGCGCCCGCCGAGCCGGTCATCGACGAACCCGAACAGCACCGCCCCGATTCCCGAGGCGACATTGAGCACGATTCCGAAAATGATCACCTCGCTGAGCGCGAAGCCGAAGGTACCGGCGGCGTAGATCCCTCCGAAGGCGAAGATCGTCACCAGGCCGTCGTTGTAGATCAGTCGCGCCGCCAGAAACTTGACGACCTCGCCGTAGCGCCGGACGTCGCGCACCGTCTGGGCCAGCGAACGGAAAGCCCCTGCAACATCCACCTTGCCGCCCACCACCTTGCGCTCGGGAACGTTGAAAAACATCGGCAGTGCGAACACAGCATACCATACCGCCACCAGCAGGTTGGTGGCGCGCACATTCCATCCTGCCTCGGTGCTCATCCCGAACCATGGCACCTCCGGCTGCACGAACCCCACCAGCGCGATCACCATGCAGACCAGACCACCCACGTATCCCAGTCCCCAGCCATAGCCGGAGATCCGTCCGATCCGACCGGGAGAGGCGATGCTCGGCAAAAAGGCGCTGTTGAACAGTCCGCTCATTTCGAAGGCGATGTTGGCGATCACGAACAGCACGATCGCGACCAACGCCGCCGTCCCCCCCCCAGGAGCAATGAAGGCGAGTGCCGCCGTTGCCGCCACGCACACCGCCGTCGAGAGCGCCAGAAAACGCTTCCGCATCCCGCCCCGGTCGGCGATCGCCCCCATCAGCGGCGACAGCATCGCGATCAGGATCGCGCTGATCGCCACGCCACGCGACCACCAGGCGGTTCCCGTCACCTCGTCGGGTGCCATCGCCCTGGTGAAGTAGGTGGCGTAGATGAAGGTCACCACCAGCGTCGTGAAGGCGCTGTTGGCCCAGTCGTACAGCGCCCACGACCAGATCACCCGGGGAACATCCCGCTGAAACGGTGCCGGTGGGTCGGAGGCGATCGCCGTCATGCGGTCTCTCCCGCGGAAGCGCGGTGATAAAGGGCATCGAGTCGCTCGGCGAGGTCGTGCTGCTCCTGCCGCAGAGTGGTCAGCAATCTATCTCGGGAACGCATCAGGACGAATCGGCTGAGGTCGTTCCACGCACCACGCCACCGCTCGCGCACCAGCAGCCCGGCCATGCCGACCACCGGCACGGCGATCAGCACCGCGAACGCTGCCCAGAGGTCCCAGACAAGCCCGGCCACAACTCCCCAGCCGACCACCCACGCCAGGTACACCCCGCTCCCGATCAGGAACTGCCAGGTCGAGCGGGTGTCGGTCTCGAGAGTGAAGCGGTTCACGATCCACGCGGTCAGTCGATACGGAATCACGAACAACAGCCACCCCGTCACGCCGAGCGCCGCCCAGAGCGGCAGCACGACCGGCAATCGGCGCGCTGCCCAGCGGGCACCATGCCACCATCCCAGCGTCACGGTCAGGTCCACCGGTCTGAGCCCGAGCCGCATCAGTCGGCGGTGATGTTGGCCCACCGCGCGCACCACCGCTGCTCCCTCGGGATCACCGCTCGCCCGAATGGCGGCGAGCAGCCGGGTCGTGATCGTGATCCGGCGGGCACGCTCCGCGGTGGCCGGTGGTTGCTGATGCTCAGCCTCCCACACGCGGACGGCACAGGTCACCAGCGGTTCGTCTTCCCACCGCTCGAGGTTGAGGGTAATCGCTGCCAACGCCCCGGCGATGCGAGCGGTCAACTCCCGCACCGCCTCCGGGTTGTCCACTCCGCGATCGGCCAGATCGTCCCAGGCGATCGGCGCGCCGATCACCACCCGCGCCTCGCTCCGGAACACATCGCGTTGCCGGAAAGTGAGTCCCACCGGCACCACCGGAAATCCCCCCCCCACAAGTGGCGCGGCACCCAGCGCGATCCGCGCCGCACCGGTGCGGAGCGGCGCCATCGCTGGTGCGGCATGGGAGATCCCCTCCGGGAAGAGGCCCACCGCGTCGCCCTGACCCAGTGCCTCATGCACGGCGCGGAACATTGCGGCGTTGTCGGCCATCTTGGCAGGATCGTCGCTGGCGCGGTGCACCGGAATCGCCCCACCAAGCTTCACGAACCAGGCGGTTTTCGGGTCGGCGAAGAGTGGCGCCTTGGCGAGAAAGCGCACCTGGCGGCGCGCCGCCGCCATCACCACCACCGGATCGAGCAGCGAGTTGGGGTGATTGGCCACCAGCAGCGCCGGGCCGGTGGCGGGGATGGGCTCCCCGCCATAACGGATCCGGTAGTAGATCCGGATCGCGAGGCGGGCGAGTGTTGCGAGTGCGATCGTCGGTCCCTCGGAGCCTGCGAGTGGCTGCGGTCCTGACCTCGGGACTGCAGAGCGGTGCCATCTGGTTTTCGGTTTGGTCACGAAATGTCATGCGACTGACGGAGAGATGCAACCAGTCGCCCACCCTACTCCACCGTCTTGTGGAACCGGCGCACCGCCAATCCCACGAACAGCACCGCGAACACCGCCAGAATGGTGATCTGCGGCCAGAGGGCCGCCAAGCCCACTCCCTTGAGGAGGATGCCGCGCAGGACCTCCAGGAAGTAGGTGAGCGGCAGCGCGGCGCCGAGCCATTGAGCCCCCTCGGGCATCGCTTCCCGCGGGAACATGAAGCCGGAGAGCAGCAGGTTGGGCAGCAGGAAGAGGAATCCCATCTGCATCGCCTGGGCCTGGGTCCGCACCATGGTCGAGAGCCACAACCCGATGGCCAGATTGGCTCCGATGAATCCGGCCGCGGCCACGTACAGCAGCAACAACGAGCCGCGGAGCGGCACGTGGAAGACCACTCGGCCCAGCAGCAGGATCACCGTCATCTGCACGTATCCCACCAGCACGAACGGCAGCACTTTGCCGAGCATCAGCCCGATCCTGGAAATCGGGGTCACCACCAGTTGCTCGAGGGTGCCGCGCTCCCGCTCGCGCACCACCGACATCCCCATCACGATCACCAGAGTCATCGACAGCAGCACCCCGATGATCCCCGGCACGATGTAGGTCGAGCTCTGCAGGGTCGGATTGTAGAGCGGCCGAACGCTCACCTCGAGCGGCAATGAGCTGCCGCCCCGCGCGGTTGCGATCTCCAGCGCGCGCTGCTGGCCGCCGAGAGAGGCCCCGCTCATCGCCGCCTGCGAGGCGAGCGGATCGGAGGCGTCGACGATCACCTGCACCCGCGCGGTGCGACGCTGCGCCAGGTCGCGCGTGAATTCGGGCGGGATGACGATCGCCGCGCGCACCGTTCCTGCCTCGATCCACCGGGTGATCTCATCGCGCGAGGTGGCATCGGCATGAAAGCGGAAATTGCCGGTATTGAGGATGGTCTGCACCAGGGCGCGCGAATCGGAGGTGCGGGCCTCGTCGTAGACCGCGGTGGGGAGATTCCGCACCTCGGTGCGGATCGCGAAACCGAACAGCATCAACTGGATCGCCGGGATCCCCACCATCATGGCGACGGTGGGACGGTCCCGCCGCAACTGGATGAATTCCTTGACCAGCATCGGCCAGACGCTCAAGCCATGCAGCCACCGCCAAGCCCGGCTCACTCCGGTGCTCCCTCCGCCTCGTCGCGGGCCTGCAGGGCGACGAAGACATCCTCCACTGTTTTCTGTCCGAACTGGGCCGTCACTTCCTCGGGGGTGCCCAGTCCGATCAGATGCCCGCGGGAGAGGAAGGCGAGCCGATCACACCGAGCCGCCTCGTCCATGTAGTGCGTGGTGACCAGGATCGTCACCCCCTCGGCCGCGTAGCCGCGGATCATCGTCCAGAACTGTCGGCGCGCTGCCGGATCGACACCGGCGGTCGGTTCATCGAGGAAGATCAGATCAGGCCGGTGCGCCATGGCGCAGGCCAGGGCGAGTTTCTGCTTCCAGCCACCAGAGAGTGTCCCTGTGAGCTGACTGCGGCGCGCATCAAGCCCCAGACTCGCGAACAACTCCGCTTCACGTCTCTTCCGGGCGGCACCGTTGAGCCCGTAGAGTCCGGCGTAGAAGGTGAAGTTTTCGCGCACAGTCAGGTCATCGTACAACCCGAATCGTTGCGACATGTAGCCTATCCGTCGGCGAACTCCTTCGGGGTCGGCCACCGCATCGACTCCCGCCACCAGCGCTGTCCCCGAGGTCGGCGGCATCAGCCCGCAGAACATCCGGATCGTGGTGGTCTTGCCGCTGCCATTGGGACCCAGCAGGCCGAAGACTTCCCCGCGCTCGACGTCGAGGTCGAGACCCTCGACTGCCACCAGGTCGCCGAACGTCTTTCGCAAAGCGCGAGCCGATATCGCTGCCGTCATGGCGTCGCGACGCGTGGGAAAAGCCGCACCGTCGCCGGCATCCCCGGCTTGAGCCGCTGGGTGGTATCGGCAATCTCGACCTTGACCCCGAACAGCAGGTCCGCTCGCTCCTCCTCGGTGAGCGCCGCGCGAGTCACGAATTCGGCGCGTGGATTGATCGCCACGATCCGCCCGATGATCTGATCGCCCTCGCCTTCCTTCACTCCGGGCGGGATGATGGCTGCCGTATCTCCGACGGTGATCCCCGGCAGCATTCGCGCGGGAACGAACACCCGCACCCACGGCGCGGTCACGTCTCCGAGACGCACCACGGCGCCGGCCGGCGAGACCAGATCCCCCGGCTCCAGCAGACGGGTGAGCACCACCCCGTCGATCGGGGCGAGCAGGACATAGTCGGCATTGCTGGCCCGCTCTGAGGCCAACGCCGCTTCCCCCTGCCTCACCTCCGCGCGCGCCGCCGCCAATTGATCGGCCCGGGTGCCGGCACGCATCAATGCCAATCGCGCCCTGCCGGACTCCACCCGCGCCTGAGCCGCCGCTGCCGCGGTCTGAGCGGCATCGCGCGCCTGCACCGATACTGCGCCCGAGGAGAGCAAGCCATCGACCCGGTCGCGATCCCGAGTGAGGCGGGCTGCTTCCGCCTCCAACGCCACGAGGTCGGCCATGGCCATCTCGATCTGCTCTGGATCGCTCCCTGCCTCGAGGTCCCGGAGCACCGCCCGCGCCGTTGCCAGGCGGGCCTCTGCCAGATCGAGATTCGCCGCCAGCCTCGGTGCGGTGATCACGGCCAACGTGTCACCGCGGTGCACGGTGGCGCCCTCGTCGACTGTCACGGAGGTCACTCGACCGACTGAGAAGGGCGCTACATCGACCTCCCGTACCTCGACCGTGCCACGCAGTACGTTGTCATCGGTGTTGTTGCAGCCGATCATTGCCAGCACCGTCAAGGTCGCGCCGAATGTGCGCATCCATTGCCTCATTTATCCCCCCCCCGCGTCGGCGTGAATCCGTTTATCGAGAAGGCGACCACATGGTCGGCAAAGGCACGCACCGCCTCCGGAGCATGACTGACGCCGGGACGCGACAGGATGGTTTGAATTGCCGGCGCGGCGATGCAGAACCAGTTGACCTGCGACAGAATCGAGATGGCCAACATGGTGGGGTCGAGGTCGCTCCGGATCTCGCCGCTCGCCTGGCCGGCTGTGATCAGCCTTATCATGGCACCGATCAACCGTGCGGCGTGCTCCCGCAGCAGCTGGGTGGCATGACTCGCCTCGTGGTCGGCCAATTCCCGCGCCAGCAACCTCGGCAACAACGGCTCCGCCAGGAACGCCTCCGCCTGAAGCCGCACCACCAAGGCCAGCCCTTCGGAGGGCGACTCGACCTTTTCCAGCGCGTCGGCCAGTCGGCCGGGCAACGCCCGGACCATTCGGTCGAGCACCGCGTCGTAGAGGGTGGCCTTGTCGGCGAAGTAGTAGTAGATCAGTGCCGGGTTGACCTTGGCGGCGGCTCCGATGGCCTTGATGCTGGTGGCCTCAACTCCTTGTCGGGCAAAGAGATCGGTAGCGGCTGCGAGAATGTCGTCGCGGGTAGAGGTGTCATTCATCGTAGTAGATTAAACGATCAATTAAAGAAAGGGAAGCACGCCACAACTACGACCCGTTTCACCTTTCACCCCGCCGCCGCACCTGCCCCGCCCCGCGAAGCGGCGGCGGGGAAGCGGCGGCCCCGTTCACCCCGCCGCCGCTTCGCGGGGCGGGGCAGGCCCTTCACCCCTCACCCATCAGTCCAGGAACCGCTCCCGGGCCTCTGGCGCTGGCAGGTCGCAGCGATCGGCGCCGATCGGGATGCGGTGGCGATGACGGGCGACAAAATCGTAGATGGCATCCCGCAGCGGCCTTGGCACCAGCCAGCCGATCCGCATCAGATGCCAAATACCGCCGAGATAGCGGGAAGTCCTGAGCGCCGCAGCCGAACGGAGATAGACCCGCTCCGGGTGGTCGGCCGTGGCCGGCTCCACCCAGACCACCGAATCGGCGCCAGCCAGCTCCGGGTGTCTCAGAATGGCGGCCTGCCCGGTGGGACCCTGCAGCGATGCGAAGCGGAGCGTCCCGGTCCGGTCGTGGCGCAGCACCAACTGCACGCTCGCCGCGCAGAAACCGCAGGTGCCGTCGTAGAGCAGGATGGGGTGAGTCATCACCAGAATAGTAGTCCTGGGGGCGGGAAACGGTTCCCGCTCTTCCGCCCCTGGATTAGTGTCACGGCCCCCAGGCCACCCCGTGCGGATACATCATCTTCCCATCGCGGTTGCGAACCATCATCCCGGCGCTGCTCGCCTCCGCCCCCTTGAAGCTTTGATCTAGAGTGAGCGTGCCGGTTTCTGGGTCGAGTCGGGCCATCGCCAGCCACAGCCCCATGTTTCCGGTGATGGCGAGCCGGGTGCCGTCGCTGTTGACGGACACCCAATGCGGATTCGGAAAGCGACTGCCATCGAGTACCAAGCGCGCCGCCTCGCGTGGCGCCGTCGGATCGCTCAAATCCACCACCATGATCCCCGGCAGTGCCGCCACCGCCTGGATCCAGTAATTGCCGACCGTGGTCGCCACTCCGCACAGCGTGTCGTCATCGGTGCCACCCGGAAAGGAAAACACCCGCGTGGCACTCGGCGCTTCGCCGATCAGCCCGGTCACATGATAGAGTCCGCAGTAGAAGGTGTTTGCGAACAACTCTCCGTTGGCAGTGGCGGCCACGGTCGATGCGGCGACATGGCCACTGTCGGCGCCATTGGCTGGCAGCGGAATCAGCTCCAGTGGTGCGAGGGGGGCCGTTGACCAGAGCTGCAGCGCACTGGTGTAGTGATAGGGATAGTCCTTGCCCATTCCCATCTCGCCGAGCCCGACCAGAGCGCGATCCCGACCCGGTACCATCGCCACGGTGTAGGGAGTCATCGCAGTGTCGCCGGCTGCGTCGCTTCGGGCCATTGCCCATTGCACCACGGTGCCGTCGGCATCCACCTCCGCGAGTCCGCCCGCGCCAGCATACTCTCCCGCACTGGCGTTGAAGGCGACCAGCGTGTGGCCGTTCGGCATCGGGGCGAAGTCGTGTGCCCACCCGATCGAATCGCCCGCCGTGGCAAGGTCGGCCAGGATCGTGGGCGCTCGCGGGTTGCTGACGTCGAAGATCCAATTCTTCCCCGACATCCATCCGTTGGCGATCAGGCGTCCGTCGGAACTGACTCTGCGCTGGATGTGGTGCGGCATCGTGCCACTCGCGCCGACATCCACCTGCCCGACTACCTGACCGTATGTGGCGGAGGAGGTATCGACATCGATGACGATGAGGGCGTCGTTCACGCTGCTGTCCATCGCCCCGGCCCATACATATATGTGGCGGTCGGGTGCGGCGGCCTCGTCGGCCACCGGGGCACAGGCAACGAGCAGTGAGGCGAAGCACGCGAGGCGAGTGGTCATGGGGTAGTCCTCGGCCGTCCGCCCTTCAAGCCATTGCGGCGCGCGGCGGCGGCCTTGGCGGGTGAGCGCGTGGCACCAGCGAGCGATGTTGCTGCCCGGACGACGGTCGCTGGACCCACGGCGATCGTCGCCAACTGGGCCACGGTGAAGTCCACGTTCAGCTCATCCCACGCTACGCCAACGCCTGCCGGGCTCAATTCGACACGAGCGAGCTGTGCCTCAGTCGCTCCCTTCAGCACGGGCAGTCGGGCGATCGGAATCCGCAATTCGACATCGTTGATCAGAGTGATCACCAATTGCCTCCGAGAGCGCGCGTAGCGTACCGCTCGACCATGTGGCTCGCGACGACGGGCATCGCTCGCGCGTTGGCGAGCGGCCGGAAGCTGTGCCAGTATCTCGGCGTCAGTCAGTCGGTGGAGTGCCATGCAACTTCTCCCATTCATGCTGGAACAGCTCTTGGTGATCCGCGACGATGTGGTACGCCGCCAGGACCATGCGAGCAGGCACGCCGTAGTCCCGATGAATGCGCGGGCCGGCAACAGCCGTACCAAGCTCAATCACCACCTCGCCAATCCCGACAAAGCAGACGTGCACATGGGGCGGATGGTGTTCACGAGGTGGCGGGTAGATCCGCACCACCACATTGCCTTGCCGGAAGACCACTGGCACTTGAAGCATAACCTATCAGATGGGTTTGTCGACAGCTCCCCCACAACCGGGATCCCGCCAACAATGGCAAGGGAGGTACAATCGGAACGGTACCACCTGACGCAGCCTGGCACCCAAGGCCGCAGCTCCCCGCCCCCCGTTTCACCGTTCACCGTTCACCGTTCACCCGCGCGGCCCTGCCGCGCCCCCCTTTCACCTTTCACCTTTCACCGCGCCGTCCCTCGCCGCCAATGCTCCCATATCAGCACCATCGCCAGCGTGTCCAGCTTGCAGTAGCGCCGGAGCAGCTCGGCCCACTGCTCGGCGTGCCGGTCCCGGTCTATGGGATCACCGTAGAGCATCGCCTGGTAGGCGCGCATCGCCCCGGTGCCGTCGGCCACGTTGAGCACCGTGTCGCCGACCACCACTCTGGGCATCGCGTCGTAGGGGCCCAGCCCCGCTGCCACGTCATAGGCATCGCCGCCCATCCACTCCGCGAACTGCCGCCGGACCTCGGGGTCGTTCTGCCAGATGGCGTCGAGCACCCATTTGATGCTGGTCTTGCCATGCATCTCCGGGTGGAAGTAGTGTCGCTCGCAGAGCTTGTGCTGGTCGAGGAGCCGGGTGTCGGGATAATCCTTGTCGGCCAGCGGTTCCAGCCATTGCATCAGCTCTGGTGTCGCCAAGCCACGCGCCTCGAGCTGCTCGCGTTGCTGCCGCAGGATGGTCCGCTCGTACTTGGACCAGATCAGCACCGTGCCGTCGTCGCCGATTGCGCGGCGCAGCGAGTCGATGAACTCCACGGCCGGCCAGAGATCGACGACATTGAGCCATTCGCGATGTTCCGGCACCGCGCCCGGCGCGCGGATGGTGTGACAGCTCCACTGGAAGCCGATCGACTGATAGGGTCGCATCCCCTGGTGATAGGGAACTGCCAGCGCACTGGTCTCGAAGTCGATGAAGTGGAGCGGGTAGCTCACGTTGGCAATCGCAGTTGCCAGAGCGGGATCGAGCCAGCTCTCGCGGCGCCGAGTGTGTTCGATCTGAATCAGTTGCCGGGTCGAGTAGGAGGTCGGAGTGCCGTCCTTCTTGACCAGCCGGGCGGGATCAACCTCGTCGAGCCCAGTGCGCCCGTTGGCGATCATCACGTCGCCGAGCTTCTCGCCGTCGTGCTTGGTGAGACCGAACATGTAGAGATCGAGCACCGACGGACCATCGGGAGCGAGCGAACCCCAGCATTCGCGGAAGCCGTTCAGCGGCTCGTCGGTGGCGACCCGGTACTCGCACTTGGCGCAGTGCAGCCCGAGCGGCGCCGGTTGATGGGCTATTGCCGAATCGGTGTATCGCGACTCCTGGGCATCTGCAAAGGCGCGCACTTCGTCGAACAATTCGTCCACCTCGGCGTCCACTGCAATCACGCCGAGCAGTTCGCCGGGATCGATCGCCGCCGGATCGCCGGTGAAGCGGACATCGAGATCGGGCTCCCCCGGATTCCGTCCGCGCCGGATGGTGAACAGCCGCGGCATCGCCTCGACGCTCGCCGTGGATGACTTGTCCACCACAATCAGGTGGGCATGCACCTCGGCCTCGGGAAAGAGGCGGTGCAGCACATGTACCTGGTAGGTGATGTCTTCGAGGTACGGCCGCCAAGTGACGCGGATAGCGTACGGCTTCCGCTTCTGGCGGAACGGACCACCGGGACCTTCATCGAGATCATCGCCGTCGAACGACTTCGACTTGACCTCATACAGGTCGAAGCGATTGCCGCGTCGCTTGAGAATGTCCACCCGGGCGAGCTGGCGTCCCGCGAGCAGGGTGGCCTCGAACCAGGTGCCGTCGCCGCTGCTGATCGCGGCGAGAGTCGTCTCCCATGCGTCCCGGGAGCGACGCGGGTCATACTCCAGCTCCACGCCGCCCGGAAAGAGGAGCCGCGCCAACTGCTCGACCATGTATCCCCCCTCGGCCAGGAGGGCGAGGTAGGGATTGTCATCGAGGGTGTTGGGATAGCCGCGCTCTCGCCAGGTGAGCTTGGCCGGGCAGTCGCGGGCCAGCTTGAAGTCGGACTTGGAGAGGGTCTTCATGAGGGGAAGGTAGTGTGGGGGAGAACGGGCGAACGGGGGGGTCGTGAAAGGTGAAAAGTGAAAGGGCAGGATGCGCGGCCGCAGGCCGCGCCCCTACCCTCCCTGCCGCCGCAGCTCCTCGATGCGCTTCCGCACGCTGGCCACCGTCGGTTGCAACTCCGGCTCGGCGCCTGCCCACTGGTCCACGAACGCCTGGTATTGTTCGATCGCCTTGGTGCGTTCGCCTGCCGCGTCATACAGCTCGCCGAGGCGCTTGCGGACCGCCGCCAATCGAGTGGCGTCGGTCTCCCAGTTCGTGTAGTTCGACATCCGGGCCTCGACCGGAATCGCCAGGTAGCGCTCGAGGTAGCTCAGCGCCGAGTCGGGCAGGCGCGCCGCGTCGAACGCGCGCGCCATCGCCTCGAGGGCACATGCCGGGCAGAGGGTTCGATTCTGGTCAATGCGGGTCGTCGCGATCCGGAACTTGTCCACCGCGGCGGCGGCGTTGCCTCGTGCCATGGCAATCTCGCCCTCGACCATCGCAATGCGGGAGACCATCGCCTCGCTGGCGGCCGCCTGGGGCCACTCGCGACGGAAGGCGGCCAGAATGCCGGTCGCCTTGTCGGGGGCACCGCCCCTCGCATAGAGGGTGGCGACATCGAACCACGGCCGATCGGCCGACGCGGCACGCCGCCATGCCTCGCCCGACACCACCCGGTCGAGACGCGCCACCCCTCCGGCCGGATCGGCGCCGTAGAGAATCTCCGCAGTCGCTGTCCCGAGACCGGGGATCACCGCGGTGTAGTCGAGCGTACCGAGCAGCGAGTCGCCCCGGGCCAGCAACCGGGCCGCCTCCGTCGGCTGGCCGGCGGTAAAAGCCGTGATGGCCCCGCCACCGAGTCCGGCTATTCGGTCCGAGAGGCCGACGGCTGATTGCAGTCCACTGTTCAACTCTCTCGCTCGACGGAGCTCGCCGCCGGCGATCGATTTGAGTGCCTCGAAGGTGGCGAAGATCGCCGAGGTTGTATCGGCGCCCAACGCGCCACGAACCGAATCGACCAGAGCTCGGGCTGCTTCCCTCTGCCCTGCCTGACGCAGGCCGACCGCCAGCTTCAGCGTCGAGACCAATCCGGGTTGCACGCGAGCCAGGACCCGGCTGTAGTGGACAGCCGAGTCGTACTGGCCGGCCTGGTCAAAGTTCAGGGACAGATTGTTGGCCACCACGGCGTTGGTTGAGTCGAGTCGGTACGCCTCGCGGTATTCCCGGAACGCGGCGGCCCGGTCCCAGCCGGTCTGGTGGATGTCGTGGTAGGAGGCGCGCACCAATGCCTGCTCGAACGGCGGCAACTTGTCGACATAGCGCAGCGCCATCTCCAATGCCGAATCGACAGCGGCCAATGATCCGCCGGCGTTGGAGATGGTTATCCCCAGCTTGCGCCAGGCCAGGGCGAACGTCGAGTCGAGTGCCAATGCCTGGCGATTGAGGCGGATCCCCTTGTCGTAGTCCTGCTCGATATCGTTGGCCCGAACAGACTCGCTGTAGAGCCGCAGCGCCTCGAGCGAGGTGGTGGTTGCTCGTTCGAGCGGTACCGTGTTGGCCACGCTCTTCAGCGATTCGCCGATCTTGCTGCGCAGCTTGCGGGTCAGCTCATCGACCGTCTTGAGGAGGTCGGTCGGCGCATCGGCGGTACCTTGGAACGAGGCCAGCATTGCCCCGTCGCTGGCATTCCTGAGCTCGAGTTGGATCAGAAAACCGGTGCCGGCCGACACCATTCTGCCGCCGAGAATCGCCTTCGCCCCACTTCGCTGTGCTACTTCGGCAGCGACGAGATCAGTAACCGCAGTGGTGGCGGGCCGACGCATCTGTACCAACGTCACCGCCACGTCGGTCGGGGTGACCAGCTTGATCGCGTTCGACTGCGACATCGCCGATCGCACCGCCTCGGCCAGGATCGGGACGTAGCTCGAGTCATCGGCGGCAAAATCAGCCAGAACGAGCCGGTCCTGCGAGCTGAGCGACCCGCTGGCGAACAGCGACGCCGCCGGACCGATGCCGAGGTTGCGGGTGATCATGAAGGTCGCCACCAGTGCGACGAACACCACCATCGCGGCAACACCAGCGCGGCGCGCCTTGCGGAACGAGAGGTGCCGATTGGCCTTGATCGCGATGTTCGTCATGGTGCCCGACAGCGGCCGCGGCACGTTCGTCCCACCGGGGGTGAGTGTCGGTGCTGCGGTGGCCGCCTTGCGTGCCATCCACTTGACCCAACCGGTGACCACCAGGACCGGCAGCCCCAGGAGCATCACCCCCACGGCGCCGCGCACGGTCCATTCCGGCAACCCGATCCCGACCACCGCGGCTTTCGCCACGATCCAGACGACCAGCGTCGCCACGCTCCACCCCACCAGTGCCCCGATCATCCGGCCACTGGGCGAGAGCGCGTCGGCTTCCGACGACGAGGTACCGACTCCGCTCAGCCCCTGCACCACCTCGGCGGCGCTCGCCAGTCGATCGGCGGGATCCTTCTCCAGCAGGCGAGCGACCAGCAGCGCCAGCGCTGGCGGACAGTCGGGCCGGCGCGATTCGACCGCCGCGGGCTTCTCGCTCAGGTGAGCCGCCAGGATCCGCTGCGGAGACAGATTGCCGAACGGGGTCTGACCGGTGAGCATCTCGAACGCCATGCATCCCAGCGCATAGAGATCGACCCGATGATCGAGGTTGGGATCACCCGCCACCTGCTCCGGCGCCATGTAGGGCGGCGTGCCGATGCTGGTGCCGACCTGGGTCAGTGTTGCACCGGGAATTGTAGTGCCACGCTGGCTTGCAGCCAGCGCCTTGGCGATGCCGAAATCGGTCACCACCGCGGTGCCGCCGGAGAGGAGCACGTTGTCGGGTTTGATGTCGCGATGGACAATCCCCCGGGCATGCGAATAGGCCAACGCCTTGCTCACGTCGCGGAGGATGGCGACGGTGTCGTCGATGGGCAGTCGCCCCTCGCCGAGCCGCTGCCGCAACGATTCACCCTCGACGAACGGCATCGTGAAGTACGGCAGCCCGGCGAACTCTCCAGCCGAGAGCACCGGGACGATGTTGGCCTGTTGCAGCGACGCCGCCAGCAGGATCTCGCGCTCAAACCGCTCGGCGTTGAGCCCCTGGGCCAGCTCGGGGGTCAGGACCTTGATCGCGACCCGGCGGCCGAGTCGCAGTTCCTCGGCCACGAAGACGCGCGACATCCCACCGCCACCGAGCTCGCGCTCGATCCGGAAGGATTCACCCAGATGTGTCTGCAGTTCCTGGCGGAGGTCCAAGAGAGGTCCTGAGTTGTCGGAATGGCGGGAAAGCTAACTCGGCGGCCGGGGTGGGGGGGAGAGGTGAACGGTTAGGGGGGCCGCCGCTCTGCGGCGGCGGGGTGAAAGGTGAAACGGGGGGCGGGGTGAAAGGCCTGCCCCGCCCAGTGGCTATCGCGTCGGCCGCTTCCGCTTCGGCAGCGCCAACTGGTACGCCTCGCCGACCATCTCGGCGATCTCCTTCCAGCGGGGCCGCTTGTCCAGGCGAACACCGACCCAGCCGCTCGGCCCGACATACGGCGGCGAGAAGTAGCGGTCCGGATCGGCGTCCATCAGGAAGCCCTGATTGCCCGGTGCGGCCTTGAGCCAGACCGACGGTCGACCGCCGCTGTGCTGGGCGTCGCTCGGGTCGGAGTACATCGCGAAGATCTTGTTTTTCACCCGGAAGGTCGGCGCCTGCCAGCTCTCGACCTCATGCGCGTCGGGCAACGCGAGACAGATCTCGCGGAGGCGGTTGAGGGATGGATGGGGCATGCCGGAAATATGATCAGGAGGGACGATCGGTGCCGGGCGCGGCATCGACCGATCGACCTGAGTGCCAGTCGTCACACCCCGATATCCTCGTTCCACAGTTCCGGCTTTTCGGCGATGAACCGCTTCATCATCTCGATGCAGCGTGCGTCGTCCACCACCACGACCTCCACGCCGCGCGAGCGCAAGTACTCCTCGGGCCCGATGAAAGTCCGGTTTTCCCCCACCACGATCTTGGGGATGCCGTACAGCAGCGCCGCTCCACTGCACATGTCGCACGGAGAGAGAGTCGAGTACAACGTCGCCCTCCGGTATTCCGCCGCCGCAATCCGGCCGGCGTTTTCCAGGCAATCCATTTCGGCATGCAGTGTCGCGCTGCCGCGTTGCACTCGCTGGTTGTGGCCGCGGCCCACCATTCGGCCGTCGATCACCAGGACGGAACCAATCGGGATTCCGCCGGCGGCGAGGCCTTTCTCTGCCTCGCTGATCGCGGCCAACAGGAATTCATCCATGGCTTCTCCCTGCATGGGGAATCATTGTCCGGGCGTACCGAACCTTTTCCGGCATACCGACAATGTACCGCCGACTCCCTTGACCATCCCCTCCCGGTCTCGTATGGTTCAACCACGAGCCGCTTCCGTCTTGGCGACTCGGGCATCTTGAAGGCAGCACGAAGCTGCCTGCCAACCGACCCCGCGCCTCGCGGGTCACGGTGGCTCCCCACATTCGGGGGATGCGCGCACAAGACGGCATTGACAGCGAAAGGTTGGCCCTCCATGCCATCACCATTCCGACTTGCCCCGGCCGTGTTCGCGCTGCTGGGCTACCACCTCGACGCCGGAATGCTGGCGATCGCCGTGACGTCGACTATTCATCGCATCTATTTCGTGGGAAAGATTGAGGGAACCTTGCTCGCGCGCAGCGAAAAGATGATCGCGCAGTCGCCCGGGGGTGTGGCGTGATTCCGGGGGAGGTGCCTGCCCCCCTCCTAGCCCAGAGGTTCTACCAGATGCACCGTTTCCAGTGCAACTACGGAGTCCGCGTACCGGGCAAGCATGTGCCGTTCAGCAGACTGCTCCTCGGTGAGTTGCGCGAACGTTGCCGGGCCTGCGACGGACGCGGGGCGTTGCAACTGGCGAGCGGAAGCACACGAGACTGCCCGCATTGCGAGAGCACCGGCGGGGTGTGGGTGTGCAGCGAGGAGGCGCTGGCGGCCGCTTACATGATCCTCGAGATCTTGCATCCCGGGTGCACCACGACCGGCATCAAGACGCCGGCGCTGCGCTTTCTCGATCGTCCGTATCGCCATCGGGAGGGGGCAGCATGACGGCCCCCTCTCGAACCCTCGCTTCGGAGTCGGGTGACAGCCGGTTACATTTTTTCTGCCGTTTCCCGGCAATCCAGCTTCAAAATTGCAGGCACCAGGAAGCATTTCATGCCATTCACCCTGCCACCGGAGCATCCAGATGAGCCCCACGGTCATCACCCTCATGCAGGCCTTTGTGGCCATGTCCGTGTTCTATGTGTGGGTCGTGCGCTACCAAGCTGTGCTGGCTGACTTCGCCGCCTTCCAGCTTCCCGACTGGCTCCGTGATTTGGTGGGCGCGCTCAAGCTCACCGGCGTCGCCCTGCTGCTGGGAGTTGGTGATGGCCTCGAGGGAATCGGAGCCGCGATGATCGGCGTCTTCATGGTCGGCGCCGTGATGATGCACCTTCGGGTAAAGAATCCACTCATCAAGATGCTGCCTTCCTTCTGCCTCGGCTTGATGGCGCTGTTCATCGCCATGCACCACTACCTCTTCCGGGTTGCTGCGACAGGATGATTGGCGAGGGGTCATGAGCGGCCAGGAGGATGGCGGTGAGGCGGGTGTGCGTCACGGGGTGGTCTGGTGGGAGAATTGCCGAAAAGTAGCCCCTATATCGCACCAAAAGGTCCCACTCGTCGTTCGATTGCGCCTCAGCGGAGTGGGGAATCAGGGATGTTGCAGGCCTCCTGGGACTGGACGCCTGCATGTATATACGATACAATACACACACGCCGAACCGATTCGAATGGGATCCGGTCAAAAGGGAGCGGACGCTCTCCGAGAGGGGGATCGATTTTGTGCGGGCGGCACTGATCTTCAACCGTCCGACCTTCGAGCGACCCGATCGGCGGCGGGAATACGGTGAGCATCGACAGGTCGCCATCGGGCTGACGGACGCCGCCACTTGCCTGACCGTGGTATACACCGATCGAGCCCGCGCCGACGGACGACACGTCCGCCGCATCATCTCAGCCCGGAGGAGCAACCGCCGTGAGCGCCAAGCGTACGAGAACGCGATCCTATCGCGCTGACAAGCTGCCGGCCGACCGGACCGACTGGGCCCGCGTCCACGCCATGACCGAAGAGGAGATCATGGCCACCTCCCCGCCGGAACTCGCCGACTTGCCCGACGACTTCTGGGATGACGCGGTGCTGGTCATTCCGCCACCGAAGGAGGCGATTTCGCTGCGGGTGGATCACGATGTTCTGGCCTGGTTCCGGGCCCAGGGCAGCGGCTATCAGACGCGGATGAACGCGGTGCTGCGCTCGTACATGGAGGGGACCGTGAAGCGGGAGGGGCGGGGGAAGCGGCGGTAGGGGGGGGGATCGATGGTGTCGACACTGAGGTTTATCGAAGCAGTTTTAGCACCTGTGCTTCGACGAGCGCGGCGATCTCTTCCGCCGATGGCGGCATGACAGTCCAGACACGAACTGCGCGTTCTTGGCATGGAAGACCGGACATTCATCCGGCGCCCCAGCGGAACCCCCACCACTCCCTACCTGCCGCTACCCATATCCCCCAAAAACTCCGAGCCAGTGCCCACCGCCGTCACCAGCAGCCGGTCCCTGGCGCGAGTACACGCCACGTACAGCAGGTGCCGCTCGGTGTTGTATACCTCCTCCAGGTCGGCATCGTCGGTGATCTCCTCGATTCGTGACTGGAGCGGCAGCACCTCATCGTCGCAGCAGGCCACCACAACGGCCCGGAACTCGAGCCCCTTGGCCAGGTGCATCGGCATCAGCACTACCCTGGCGGGCTCCGGATCCACACCGGGCACCGGCGCAGTCGGCTCCAGCCCGGCAGCGCGAATGGCGTCGCGCGCCCTCGGCACCTGGCCCGCCGAACGGACGAACACCCCGATCTCCTCCGCCAGCATCCCCTCGGCGAGCCGGTCAATGATCCACTCGCCGATTGCGGCGATCTCCTCCGCCTCGGTGGCGAAGAGCCGGACCTCGGGCTCGGCACCATTGAAGACCGAGACCGCTCCCCGACGATCCTCGATATTGCCGTCCACGTCGGCGACTTCCGGCCCGAGGAGGCGGTCGGCTTGGCGACGAATCTGGTGTGAGGTGCGGTAGTTGATCTTGAGGGTACGCGACCTGCCGCGCACATCCACGCCGAGTGATTTCCACGAGAAGGGTGTCTGGAAGATCCGCTGACCGAGGTCACCGGCGAAGAAGAGTCCGTCGGGGCGGTTGCCGGCGAGGGCAGCGAGGAAGCGGAGCTGCGGAACGTTCACGTCCTGCGCCTCGTCGACCACCACGAAGTCGAAAGACACCGCGCCGGTACGGTCAAGCTCGCTGGCCACGGCAGCGAACACCATCGCGGGGGTGAAGAGCGCCCCCTCCTCAAGTCGAGTGCGCACCTTGGCGAAGATTTCCCAGAGCACCGCCCGCTGCTTCTCGCCCAGGCGGGTCTTGCGGCCGAGTCTGGGCACGTCGCGGTACCCCTCCCAGGAGGTGAGCTGCCAGGCGTCAACCACATCGGTCCACTCGTGGAAGAGGAACGCCTCGGAGAAGGGATGTGCGCCAACCTCTTTCGAGCAGCTCGCGATCAGCGACCGCACCATTCCGTCAGTCGCGGGAGTCGGCCTGCCGAAATATTCCTCATACAGCGTGACACCGGCATCGTTGATCGGCTCGATCACAATTCGCCGGGCGAGATCGGCGTCGCTGCCGATCAGACGTGCCAGCTTCTGGCGCAGCATCCTGGCAAGGGTGACCGAGAAGGTGGTCACCAGGACCCGTGCATCCGGATTGCTCCTGGCCAAGTGTACCGCCCGATGCAGTGCCACGACCGTCTTGCCGGTGCCTGCTGTTCCGGCCACGCGCGCGGGACCACCGAAGCGGCGTTCGACCAGTTCACGCTGCGCCGGATGGAGAAAGACCGACCACTTCTCCCACGGGTAGTCGAGCGCCCGCTCGAGTTCCTCGACGTTCTGCATGACCCGGAAGCGGCGCTGCGAGTCAGGGTGCGCGAACGGATCGTCCGCGGGCTCAGCCACTGCCGCAGCAGCCGGTGTCCCGCCCGTAGCCAGCTCCAGCAGCGCCTCGGCGGCCTCTGTCGGGAGATGGTCAGCGAGATCGAGAAGTGTCGCTTCGGTCGCGGCGAGCACATCGTCCAGCCACTCCTCCGGCACACCGTAGCCGAGCAGCTGTTCACGGGGGAGATGGGCGAAGAGTGGTGGTGCAAGTGGTGCAGGTAGAGCAGCATCGGGTGTTTCCGGGACGTAGAACGGCACCGGAATCTCAACCACCTTCTCGCGGACTTCGACAATCTGGACCGCGCCGGTGGTGGGATGGACCTCGACCTTGCGTCGTTCGGCCCAGTCGTACGCCTTGTCGTGATGGTCAACGTAGCAGAGGAGGAGCGAGTCGGCGCTCTTGTGGACGATGATCCGGATATCGGACGAAACGCGAACCGACCAGAAGTTCTTGTCGCGGGCGCGGTCGAGTTTGTGGAACGAATGCCCCGGCGCCGATGGATTCACCTGCAAGTCGTAGGTGGTTGTCTTGACGGCCTTCTGCTCGTCGCTGGTGAGCCGGGCGACGGAGTCGGTGAAGGTGGAGGCGAGGAGGAAGTTCACGGCTGTGTTTCCATCCTAGGCCACCTTCCGAACCTGGGCGTCGAACTCAGACACGAATTTTTCCAGCGATTGCAGTTCCCACCGCTCCGAAGCCGTCGCCCCCTTCAACGCGAATCTGCCCACCAGGGTAGGGGTCAGGAACGAATCCAGTATATCCCTGGACCGGCTGGCTACCACATACGGCGAGGCGTCGTGCAGGTCCGCATCGCGACTCCAGGAGATGATGTGGCTGCACAGCAGCATCACATCGCTCCACGGCTGCCAAGTAGGGGGGGTGTTCGGGTGCTTGGGGATCGAGTTGAACCCGCCGTTCAGCAGCGACGTCCATTGAGCGTCAGTGATGCGAAATGCGGCTGGTGTCGACGCGACCCGCTCGACGAAACCTGCCAGGACCATGTCTTCCAATGCCAGGCGGAGCGGCCGGACACCATAACTCAAGTTCTCCGATATCGCCCGCAACGTCATCGGCTCGTCCATGCCGAGCAACGTCGCCAACACATCTGCCTTGGTTCCCATTCCGAAACCAGCGCGCAGACGGAGCATCAGTGATTGCGGTACGTCCAACCGAAGCGGACCGAGATCCTTGACCCTTGCTGTCGAGACATCGGCACCGGACTGTGGCATCGCATATGGCTTCCACCGGTGATCGCCGGCCTGGACAGCCAGAGCTGCGATCGTGGCAAACACATTCTTCTGATCGGCTGGCAGCCGGGAGGCCAACGTCCGGGTACGCTGAGTGCTGACCAGGCGGGCGCCCTGTTGCAGCCAACCTGCGGCCAAGTCGAGTAGCCGCTTTTCTCTGCTGCTTCCAATGATCGAGCTCAGCAGTAGGGTCTCCGGATCGATGATCGCCTGCGCATCGACCGACCGGCGGGAGACCAGGGACGACATCTTCGCCCACTGCCCCCATGCCACATCGACGAGCAGCTCCTCGATGGTCTTTCGGATGTTAGCTCGCTGATTCAGCGACATACTCGACCACCTTTCTTACCATGTCGGTGAATGCCGGCGAGGCGTCCTGTCCGACCACCCAGGCAGCCGCATCCTCCAATTCAGCCAAGGTTGGCCGCAAGGCCAGCAGGTCCTGGGTGTGGACGCTACCCGGTGAGTTGTCGGCTGCAGCGAACAGCTTGAGCTTGATCAACGCACCTCTACCAGCGTAACCGACCTGCAAAGCCGCGTAGCTTCGCCAGGTGAGGTCCTCTTCCAGATCGGGCGGCAGACCCGTCGAGAATTGCGCTCCCACTTCCGAATTGAGCCAGTCGGCTGGCAATCCGAAGTCGCGTGCGACGGTCTTCGCCGCCTGCTCGAGGAATGCCGGCAACGGCTTGGCATTCGTGAATGCGAGTTTGCCGGTGCCGGTCTGTTCCGCCAGCGCGATGATGTCCACGTCGTTGGTGGTCCGAGGGACCAACCGTTGAATGGCAAGGCCCGCTCCGCCGACCACGACGACGGAGGTGGACCGACCAGCTGCCCGGAGCAGCTCGCCGGTGGCCTGGAGTGCTTCTTCAATCCCCTTGTCGTCCATGAGGATTATAATAATCGCAATGCCGGACTATTATAAGCCCTGCGGTGGCAGTGGATGCCAAACCTCCAGATTTTACTCCTTGTATTTGTGGCAGATAAGTTGTTGATGTGCAATGAGTTATAATACTATAATGGAGCTGTGGCAGCCCGCCGCCGCGAAAATTATAACCCCCCGGCGGCCGACGCAACCAGGGGGGAAGGGGGATGGGA